>JBPOFA010000004.1:0-328812 GCA_051251595.1 Marinosulfonomonas sp. | reverse complement strand
GCTGGATCCGCCAGGGTAGAGGTGTCGCCCAATGCGCCGTAATCGTCTTCGGCAATCTTGCGCAGGATACGGCGCATTACTCCCCCCCATGCAAGACTTGCCAATGTTCAAACCGATCTTGCACGGCGTTGTGCAACTCAGCACGTGGAAAATGGCGCGTAAGGCTGGGCAGCGTGGCAACTGAGCCGAGATCTGCACCGCTGCCGATCATCGCCAGACGGACGGCCCCAAGCGCTGATCCGGCGCTGCTGTCGTCCACAACGTCTATGGGCCGGTTGAGCGTGGTGGCAAGCATTTCCATCCAAAGCGAAGAACGGCCGCCGCCTCCGATGACCATCGGCACCTCGGCCAACGGCCCTGCAGAGCGTAGAATGGCATCGGCATTTGCAAGAGCGAAACATACGCCCTCCATGACCGCCTGGACCACGTCAAGCGGGCTTGTTGCGCGCTGCAGGCCCGTCAAAACGCCGTGTTGATCTTGCCCGGGGTCAACCGCCCGGATGCCATCCAGATGGGGGATTGCGGTAACCGCCCCGGGGCCCGCCCAATCGCGGCTTTCGATTGCGTTTAGGGGCGTGGCCACGTCTGCCTGCCCCGTGAGGCGACATGCCCAATCAAGTGCGGACCCGCAGGACAAAAGGGTTGCCATTCGATACCAACGATCCGGAATGGCATGGGCAAAGTGATGTATCTCTGGGCTGGGGGGCGCATCGTATTCCAGGCTCGTCGCGAGGTAGAGAGCGCCAGTCCCCATTGAGATCATCGAGCGCCCCTCGAATACGCATCCCGTGCCTAACGCCCCGGTTGCCGCATCTCCTCCCCCCGCCACAACCGGAACAACCGGCAACCCAAGCTCTTGCGAGAGCGCGGGGCGAAGCGTTCCGGCAACGGCAGAACCGTCTAATATCGGGGGAAGGCAGCCAGCATCAAGTTCAAGGAAATCAGAGATGCTGCGGGCCCATTCCCGTTTGCTCTGATCGAAAAGCTGCGTGCCTGCGGCGTCTGATGCGTCCGTGTGCCAATTGCCCGTCAGCCAAAGACGCAAGTAGTCTTTTGGAAGCACAATGCGGTGGATCTGTGCGTAGATCTCCGGCTGTGCTGCACGCAACCAATGCAATTTCGCAGCGGTAGAACCCGAATGGGCACCCACGCCGGTGATTGCTGCCAGATTGGGGATTTCAGCGCTCGCAGGACCGAAACCCGCGCCGCGTGAGTCATTCCAAAGAATCGAAGGGCAAAGCGGCTGATCATCTTTGCCAAGAACCACAAGGGAGTGCATTTGCCCTGACAAACCGATTGCACGTAGGTCCTTTTCGAGTGTTGGGCAGCTCTCGCGAAGGCTTTTGATCGCATTCCGGGCAAGGTCGATCCAATCATTTGGGTTTTGCTCTGCCCAACCAGAGTTTCGGATCTGAACCGACTGGCGCGCTTCGAAGGCGCAGGCGATAACTTGGTCTTCGTGGCAAGCAATGGCCTTGATACCAGAGGTTCCAAGATCAAGACCGATGTACATACCCTACCCCCTCAAAGTTGGTACAACTTTCATTTCAACCTACACACATGTCAACTCTTTGGCGGATAGATTCGCCTGAACAACCAATCGATTTGACCATGTGCGTTCACCTTGACGGGCGGAAATATGACGACACGCAAACTCCTATCGTACGAGTGTTTTCCAAAGGCTTCGGTTTTCCTGTCGATCCTCTAATTTTGTCTAGATCCATAGGTAATCCCCCCGGAAATTTAGGGGTGTGAGGAAGTAGAATTTTCTCAAATGATGAAAGAGGAGATTCTGATGAAGAAATCGATATACAGTGACGGGCAGATCATGGCGATCTTGAACCATGCGTCGCGTCAACCCGACAAGGCTGTTTAACGCAATTGCAACACAGACAGCCCCGGCCAGTCAGTCGCACAAATTCTGCGCAATCCGTAGAACAAATACGGTGCACAGTTCTATGTTAATTCCTACGGTGGTTACAAACATGATCCGCGCAAAACGACCGCCAAGCGTGTCACAAGCTAACTCAGGTTGGTCATAGTTCGGTAGCTATGTCTTCGAAATCACTTAGCCGGTCTTCCGGTATGACCTTTGTAAGATAGTAAGCGCTCGCTGCAATGCGACCACCATAATAGAAACTGAGTCTTTCGTAGTTAATATCCCCCGGTTCAATTCGCGGCCCTAAATAGTAACGCAAATCGGAAAGAATAAGATACATTTCTTCAAGCTCACTCTGCTCCACGCATAAATATTTGGCTTCCTTTTGCGAGTGTTCTTTGGTTTCCTGCGACACTTCATCATCTCGAACAACACGCGGAGCCAACCGTCCTCTGGATGATTCGGGCGACCATATAAGGTCAGGCCCCACCTTGATCCAATCTGGATCGGGCATCAAAGTGCCATGTGCTATGATCAATGGACTGAACAAGCGTCCCGACATTGCAAGATCATAAACACGTTCAGAAGACCAAAAAATTCTCGGCCAATATGTGGCATAAATTTCTTCATAATCTGAAACGCTTAGGTCTTGGCTCTCCAACGTTTCTGCCAAATCACTAAGGATGAAGTATACCTCTCGGATGATTTGTTGATCGGTTTTAACCGGCCCATCAAAATATTGGGACTCCGAAACCATATGTTCGTCCAAACGTACTGACGAACGAGCATTGCGCCTTTTGAATTTCTTCCGATTCAGTTGATCCAATCCCTTATTAGGACTGAATTCGGCATTTTGGATGTCATCGTCGATCAAATGCCCGGAAAGAAAAATGTTCCTTGCACATTCTGCGGTCCATTCGATGCCGGGCAAGAATTCCACTCTAATCTTATCATATTCGCTTTTCGTAAATGGACCTCTTTCCTCGTGCCGCAAAGCATCTGTCAGAGCCTTTAGCACAAAGGCCATGTCCAAAATTTGCCCTTGCGATCGGTCGATCATCGGGTCGAAATCCTCTTCTGAAGGTTGGGACATTTTCTTTACCTTTAGTATTCAGAATGACGGTCTGTGATACCTACCCTGTTTTCCAACGGGAATGTCAATTCTTCAGCGCCAGCTACCAGTCGAGTGTAAGATGCAAGCTCGCAACGGCTCGCAGAAAATACGACCAAGTGGAATCTTTCCCGATCAGGTGTCAGCCGTCAGCTCTTAAGCGGCCCAATGCCCCCCAAGACAACTAAGAGCCTCGGCGAGAAGATCGTTTAAGACATCAAGCGCACAATGCTCTATCGGGAAGCAACTGAAGAGAATATCTGAATCCGAGTGGATGGTATTTCCGGTGGCCTTTGAGCTTTGCAAAAAAGCGTGGGCTGCAGACCGCCTCACCTGGCGCGAAACGAACGCATTCAAAGTTTCGGTCGCGTTGGTCTACTTCACCATCGAGGCCCAATTCATCGTCGTAAACTCTTCGCGGAACGCGAATGTTTTCAGATGTCTGTCGATTGCGCCGCGACCCCGCTCAAGTGCTTCGCTGGACTCTGCCGTCAAAACGACCGTCAGCTCTTTTGGCGTCGCTGTAAGCGTCGCGATGCCGAACGGAAAATACGCGCTGCCAGAGGTTTCATCGTATTGAACCTCGATCTTGTGCGCAAAATGTTTGAGCAATTGTTGGAGGTAGCGACTGGCATGTTCGGTTGCGAACTGGCCGTGATCTGTCGTTTCGGCTTGCATATGATTTTATCCTGAGTATTTCTATCGGAAATTTATATCTGACTGATTCAGTCAACTTTGTCCAGCCGCCGCGAGACGCACACCAACCTGAAAGGTTCATTATGAAAACGATGCTCATCGCAACGGCCCTCGCCGCTCTGCCAGCGCTGGCCATGGCGCAAACCACAGAAATCGAAACCGCCGCCGGCAAGGTGGCTGTTCCCGTCGCCCCACAATCCGTCGTCACCTTCGACCTTGCCGCGCTGGACACTCTTTCGGCATTGGGCGTTCCAGTGGCTGGTGTTCCGGCGATTGCCCCACCAGACTATCTTTCTGAAACCATCGAAGGCACACCGACGGTCGGCACCCTGTTCGAACCGGACTTTGAAGCCTTGGCCGTCATGGCACCAGATTTCATCATCGCCGGGGGACGGTCGCAGTCGCAGGTGGCCCCCTTGTCCCAGATTGCCCCGACAATTGACATGACGATTTCGGGCGAGGCTTTGTTGGCCGATGCACAGGCACGTGTAAAAGCCTACGGCACCATGTTCCAAAAGGAAGACACCGCAGCCACGCTGCTATCTGACCTTGACGCCGCCCTTGAAACAGCCCGCAGCACGACGGAAGGGAAAGGCAATGCACTGATCGTCTTGACGAATGGCGGCAAAGTGTCCGCCTATGGGGAGGACTCGCGTTTTGGTTGGCTGCACAGCTCTTTGGGGCTGCCCGAAGCCTATCCTGACCTGAACGCAGAAACCCACGGCGAAGCGGTGTCATTCGAATTCATTGCCGAGGTTAACCCCGATTGGATTTTTGTCGTCGATCGCGGGGCCGCCATTGGCCAAGATGGCGAAGCCGCCGCAGTGACACTGGACAACCCGCTGGTCGCCGGAACAACCGCGGGGCAGAACGACCAAATCGTTTATCTTGACTCAGCGCGTCTTTATCTTGTGGGCGGCGGATACCAGTCTGTCATGGGCACGATTGATGAAGTGGTCGCTGCGTTCTCTGCCAACCCAAGCTAAGGCAAACCCGTGCGACATCGGCTCTATGCGGCGCTGACGCTCGCCCTCTTGTTGGGGGCGAGCTGTTTCATTGGGGTCGCTGACATATTTAGCGGCGATCTTGATGGACAGATGGTGATGGTGGTCAGCCGCCTGCCCCGAAGCTTTGCCGCTTTGCTGGCAGGGGCCGGGCTGGCATTGGCCGGTGTGATCGTTCAGATGTCCGTGCAGAACCGACTTGTAGAGCCCGGCCTGGTGGGCACACCGGAATCAGCGATGCTTGGGCTTCTTGCGGTGACATTGTTTGCGCCGGGGGCACCATTGATGGTCAAGATGTCGGTCGCTGCGACGGCAGCCCTGATCGGAACGCTCGGCTTTTTGGCGCTGGCGCGACATGTGCCACGCCGCGATCCTGTGGTGCTACCGTTGGTCGGGTTGATCTACGGCGGGATAATCGGCGCGGCAGTCTTGTGGCTGGCATGGACCACGGACCTGGTTCAATACATGGGCGTCTGGCAAAGCGGCGAGTTTTCGGGCGTTTTGCAGGGACGCTACGAATTGCTTTGGGTGGTCGCAGCCATTGCCGCGCTGGTCTGGCTGGCGGCGGACCGCATTACCATGCTTGGCCTTGGCGAAGAGGCCGCGCGCAGCCTTGGTTTGGACTTTCGCCAGACATTACTGGCGGGGCTCATACTTGTGTCGATCATCGTTGCGGTCGTTGTGGTCAGCGTCGGTTCGATCCCATTCGTTGGACTTGTGGTCCCCAACATTGTGTCGCGCTGGCGCGGCGACAACCTGCGCCGTAACCTGCCCATGGTGGCCTGGCTTGGCGGAACGATGGTGCTGGGCTGTGACATCATCGGGCGTGTGATCCGCTTTCCCTATGAAATCCCCGCTGGCACGGTTTTCGCGGTGATCGGGGCCGGAATTTTCTTGTGGTTGCTCCATGCCGCGCCAAGGCAATCTCATTGTTAAGCGCCGGCTTATCCTTCTCGCGGGGCTGTTGGTGCTGGCATGCGGGTTGTTCCTGCTGTGGAATTTACGCGCACCAATGGGGTTTATCCTGTCGCTTCGACTTACCAAACTGGCCGCACTCTGTGTGGTTGGCGCCGCGATAGGTTCAGCCACAGTGCTGTTTCAAACGATCGCCGCCAACCGCATGCTGACCCCCGGCATCGTCGGCTTTGACGCGCTGTTCGTTTTCATTCAAACGATGTTGGTCCTGACATTGGGCGGCGTCGGGTTTTCCGCGCTGCCATCGCTGGCTCAGTTCGGCATGGAAACGCTGGTCCTGGTGGCAGCCGCCCTTGCGCTGTTTGGCGTCCTCTTGCGCAAGGGGGCAGAGGACATCTTGCGCCTTGTCCTGACCGGTGTGATCCTTGGCGTATTGCTGCGCGGCCTTGCGGGATTGGCGCAACGCGTTTTGGACCCGTCCGAATTTTCCATCGTGCAACAGGCGACATTCGCGACCTTTGGCGCGGTCGACAAAACCCAGTTGGCCATCGCGTCGGTCATCCTCGCCGCCAGCCTGTTGGGAGCCTTGAGGATCGCCCGCTATCTGGATGTGGTCGCGCTCGGGCGGACAGTCGCCCTGCCACTGGGGGTGAACTACGACAGGGTCGTGTTCCTGGCGCTCGGCCTCGTGGCGCTTTTGGTGGCCACGTCAACCGCTCTCGTCGGGCCGATTACGTTTCTGGGCCTGCTGGCCTCAAGCCTGGCCCATGCAGCGCTGCCCACATGGCGACATTCGCGCCTTTTGCCCGCCGCCGCCCTGATCGGCGCGACGATCCTGGTGAGCGGGCAATTTGTATTTGAACGCCTGCTTGGCCTGCAGTCCACGCTAAGCGTCGTGGTCGAATTCGCCGGCGGCGTTTTGTTTCTTTTCCTAATTTTGCGGAGCCCACAGCGATGATCCAAGTCGACAATCTGACGATCTCAAAAACCGGGACCGACATCCTCAAAGACATATCGCTCAAATTCGGGCAAGGCGGGATTACCGCGCTGATCGGCCCGAACGGTGCGGGCAAATCAACCCTTTTGTCTGCGATTGCAGGACTGGCCAAGACGACACAGGGGCGGGTCTTGGTTGAAGGCTGTGACATGCTCAACGCCCGCCCCCAGGACCGCGCCATCCGCGTCGCATTGCTGGCACAGAACGAACAGGTCACCGCACGACTAAGCGTGCGCGACTTGGTCAGCTTTGGCCGATGGACCCACCACCACGGCCGCCCCAAAGAGGACGACACCCGCAAGATCGACGCCGCAATCGAGGCCTTCGACCTGGTCGCCCTGGCAGACCGGCGGCTGGATTCGTTGTCCGGGGGCCAAAGGCAGCGGGCCTTCGTCGCGATGTCATGGGCACAAGACACGCCGTGGCTTTTGCTGGATGAGCCCTTGTCCGCGCTCGACCCCCGCCATGTGCGCGACATCATGGACCGGCTTTTCGCCCTTACCAGACCCGGCCAAGCACAGCGCAGCGTCGTCATCGTTCTGCATGACCTTGGGGTCGCCGCCCGATACGCGGACCGGATTGTCGCGTTAAAAGACGGAAAGCTGGTCGTCTCTGGTCCTCGCATCCTGACCATGACTGGCCCGATGTTAAGCGATTTATTCGGGACAGGATTGGCCATTCAACAGGTGTCTGGCCACGATCTTGTTGTGCCATGTTGATGCAAATGCACCCTGTCGCATCAGGTACGGCTCTAGGTGCAAGGCCCAATAATCATCTCGGTCTCAACCACGTACTTCACAAGTTTCTCATCTTTTTTCCAATCGGACATGGTTTCCGAAAACCCTGGAAGATTATATGCGCCTTCTAAAAAATGAGTAACGATTGCATCGACATAGTTGGGGTAGAAGCTTCGAACAGTTTCCGAAATTCTTTCCCAATAGACTTTTGTCGGCAACTGCGCCCCGACCGTTTCCCAATATGGTTGTGCAAAGGGTACACCGAGTTCCCACAAAGCCTCGGCCCTTGAATGTGTGGTGTCCCAAGCGTTTTCGTCTTCTTCGTAGATGCACTCAAGCAAGTATTCCAGGCAAAAAAGCGGCTGGTCTACAGATGGTTCAAATCCATCGACGCGGCGCCGCAGATTTGCATCCGTCAGGATGTAATAGGCTTCGGATCGAAGCTCGCGATTATCGGACTTCATCCAATCTTGCAGATCCGAGAATTTTTGCACTGCCAACCCTCCAAATCTGACGTTCGCAATTTCTTTTTCACACAAATAAAATGGGCGACGGCCCTGTGCTGTGCAAAATGAAACGCAGAAAATTACGTTTCACACCAAATCCTTGCACGGTCTAAACATGCATCCCAAGCCCAATTGAAACAAGCCCAAAACTATTCGCTAGGACAAGGACTGTCAGGCTTTTTGCTCCGTGCGATCGCACATATTTCTCGATACGGGCGGCTATAACCGACGCCGCAGCCTCAAAGGCAGGGCCGCGTCGGATTATGCACGCGCGGATCTGCGCCCTGGACGCAGATACCAGTACCAGACACGGTAGGCCTCTAGCGCAATCAATGGCCCGAATTGCACCAGCGCGGGCACTGCACCGCCCCAGTCATGCAACGCCGCCCAGTGAACCAAAGTCAGCACGGCGGCGGCATAGGTCCAGCGTTGCAGCCATTTCCACCAGGGTCCCATTTTGCGGACAAAATAGTCCATCGACGTCAAAGCCAGCGGCACGAAGATCAGGAATGCAATCCACCCGGTCCAGATATAAAGGCGCGCCAACTCATCAATCACGGTGGCGACCGAAGCCTTGTCAATCAGATAGAAAACTGTGTGCAGCATCGCATAGCCAAAAGAGGCCACGCCAAGATATCGGCGGTTGCGCTTTAACCATTGCGGCCCGCGCCATCCCTTGAACACCATCGTCAACGGAGTTGCCATCATCAGGATAATCAACAAGCGCGCCGACGTTTCGCCCGATGGATGGACCAGCTGATGGAAAATTCTTGGGTCCGTGGATGTCAGCGCAGTAACTGTCATCATGATCCCAAGAGAGGCCAACACAAGCCAAAGCAGATAGGGGTGCGTGGCAGAGAAAAAGCGTCGCATTTTATATTCCTATAGAACGGTGGATGAGGCGTGCCGGTTCAGCGCGGCAGGTGTCGCCGTCACTTAACCCACGTGATGAGTCCACAACCCATTGGACGATGGCCCAAACCCAACACCCCAGTGCCCAATATTCTGGGCGGGTTGATGGGCCTAAGGCTGGGTGGACATTGCGGTCTTCTTTCAAATGCAGCGAACCGTCATTTCGACGCCCGCCAGGTCGCGGCCCCGCCAGACGTCCTGATCGCGCGACAAGGGCGAATGCTCTAGCACGGTTGCGTCATGCGCAAAGATCTCATAGCCCACCAAGCGCGCCATATCATCGGGGGCTGGCGGCCGGTGTGGCCCCGCCCAAACATTCATCGCCAATCGGTGCGTGTTTTGGGCACCCGCCCCCATATCGGCAAAACCCCAGTTTTCCAACGTCAGATGACGCTCAAAACCGAGCGTTTGAAACCAATCCAAAGCGGGCTCTATATCGGCCACTTTGAAGTGCAGATGCGCAAGATAAGTGTCATTCGCCAAAGGCGCCATCAGGTCTGCGCCCTGAGCCACAGCCAGCTCTGCCCTGACATCCAAAGGTCCGCGACCGCTGTGCGGATTGCCGTCGACATCATACAATGTCAGCGCCTTTGACATGTCACCATAGCGCCCAAACCGTTCGGGCGTCTCAAGCGTAATCTCAATTTCCAAGCCGTCAGGATCGGTAATGTAAAGCGACTTCGCCATCAGGTGATCTGTCGGACCGACCTGCACATTCATATGGATCAAACGCGCGAGTATGCGGGAAAACTCTGCCTGGCTGCGCACCCCGATGGCAACGTGGTACATACCGGTAAAGGCAGGCGCCACCGGCTTGGTCGCGCCGGGGTGGAGAATGAACAGCGTCTTTTCCTGGGTGCCCAAAGCGACGCCAGACGCAGCATCATCGCGTTCGATCAGCCCGAGGGCACATGTCCAGAACGCCACGGAACGCGCAAGATCAGTCACCTGTAACTCTACAATGCCCCAAGACAAACGGTCTTTCTGTGGGGCAGGTGTCATGGCTGGGGCAAGGGATGAATCGGTCATTTGAACCTGTCTCGGATAATGGGAATGGATGCGGGCGCGCCCCGTCAGTTACCGGCGGGACGCGCAAGGGTGGTGTTTAGCTGCGCGGTGCGATCGGCGCTTTCTTGGTGCGCCCCCAGATCACAAATGCGGCCAGTGCGAACAGAATTGCGTTCATCGGCAGCACTTCGAACTCACCGCGATAGGTGTGCAAACAAGCGGCCAGTACCATGATCACCGCCAGGCCTGCGGCGGCCAGTTTTGTCAGGTCCGGCAAGATGCGTGTCGCGGCCGGAAGGATAACACCAACCGCACCAGCGACTTCGGCCAGACCAATAAAGCGGATCAGGGCGACCGGTGCGTTTTCAGCCCACAGCATCCCCATTGCGACCATGTCGGCCGGCGCCGAGGTCAGTTTCATAAAGCCCGCCATCAAGAACATGGCGGCCAAGGCGGCTTGCGCCACCCATAGGCCAATTGTCCAGCCTTTTCCTGTCGGGGTCATTTCTGCGTCAATCGATGTCATGTCTTCTACTTTCCTGCTATCGCCGGATCGGCGGAGAATTATTCATGACGCCATCATTAAATGTTTCCAAATAGGAGATCATTAGGATATTTATTAAACCACCATTCACTGTGAGTTGATGATTATGGATACTTTAACAAGCCTTCGTGTCTTTGCAGCGGTCGCCGAACACAAAAGTTTCGCCGCTGTGGCAGAGCGTATGTCCCTGTCTCCGGCCATGACCAGCAAGCATGTTCAGCACGTCGAAGCGCGGGTTGGCGCGCGTCTGTTGAACCGCAACAGCCGAAATGTCAGCCTGACCGAGGCGGGCGCACAGTATCTTGCCACCGTCCGCCCCTTGCTTGAAGGGCTGGCAGAGGCAGAAGCTCAACTGGCCACGGACACCGGCACCGCGCGTGGCAGGTTGAAGATTTCGATACCTGTGTGGATGTCGAACCCGGCCTTTGCAAAGATCCTTGCGGCCTATCATCAGCAAAACCCGCACGTGACGTTTGATCTTGATCTGAGCGGCCGCAAGATCAACATGGTCGAAGAAGGCGTCGACTTGGCGCTGCGCGTCACGTTCGAGCTTGATCAGGGGCTGATTGCGCGCAAACTGGCAGAGGTGACCTTTCAAATGATCGCCGCACCCGGTTTTCTGGACCGGTTCGGTCGCCCCCAAACCCCCGACGATCTTATTGACGGCCCCATGTTGTCCTATGCACAAGTCGCCCCCGACGGCCGGCTTAAATTTGGCGGGGCAAATGGCCTGGATGTCAAAATGCGGCCCGTCATGGTCAGCGGCAATGAAACCCTTCTACATCTTTCGGCTGTAGCTGGCATGGGGTTTGCCATGCTGCCAAACTGGGTCACACGGGATGACTTGGCCGCGGGACGGCTGGAACCTGTCCTGCCCCAAATCGAATGGCCAAAACTGCAGGTCCAGGCGATCTACGCCGACCGCAGCTACCTGCCAGCCAAGGTCCGCAGTTTTTTGGACTTCCTGGCAGGGCCCGACGGGCTATCTGCGTCACTGGCGTAAGGCCTCTTCAGGGCCTTGCCTTTGGCGCACCAAATATGTCCTCGCCCAGCCCACGCCTCATCGTTGCGCTCTTACAATAGAATTTTAAAACGGAAAACGCGAGGCATGTCTGGGCTGGATTGAGCTTTCCCGACCTCCACAAGCCTTGCAAAAGTTTGGCCCCTGTTGCTACATTTCACGACAGGCCAAAGTCAGGATTTTGATGAAACTCCTATCTGTCCTTCTTGTTGCGTTCTTTTGTGTGACGACACCGGCGCACGCGCAAAGCAAAGCGAAAGTTGAACGGCAGTTTCAGACCTGGCTGGTTGAAACCTTATGGCCCCGCGCGAAATTAAAAGGCGTCTCAGCCCAGACATTCAACGCGGCTTTCGCAGGCGTTTCCTTGAACTGGAAACTGCCCGATCTGGTTCCGCCGGGAACGAAAGCCACCGTGCCCAAAGCACAAAAACAGACTGAGTTTGGCGCACCAGGAAAGTACTTCAACAGAGGCTCTGTCGACTCTGCGACATCGGTCGGTCGTAAGATGGCAAGCAAACACGCCACTGCCCTGCAATCAGTGGAAAGCAAGACAGGCGTTCCAGGGCGGATCATTCTGGCAATCTGGGGCCGCGAAAGCGCCTATGGCCGCGCGGCCATCCCCAACAACGTTTTCGAAGTCCTAGGCACCAAGGCTTTTATGAGCACACGCAAGGACTATTTCCAAGCCGAACTTATCGCAGCACTTCAGATCGCGCAGGCTGGCCACGCGCCGACGGGAACGATGAAAAGCAGTTGGGCGGGGGCGCTTGGTCAGCCTCAGTTCATGCCTTCCAGCTTTTTGCAATACGCGGCAGATGGCAACGGTGACGGGCGAGCCGATATCTGGGGATCAGAAGCCGATACAATTGCGTCGATCGGCAACTATCTGGACCAGCACGGCTGGATCGAAGGCCGGGATTGGGGGTTTGAAGTCACCGTCCCCGCATCGGTTTCATGCACGCTAGAGGGCCCCGATCAGGGACGACCCATTTCCAAATGGGAAGACATGGGCATTACACGTGTTTCGGGCCGCCCCTTCCCCAAAGATGAACGTCGCGGAGAAGGTTTTTTGCTTATGCCTGCGGGCCGCGAAGGGCCTGCCTTTATCGTGACCCCCAACTTTTATGTCCTTAAAGACTACAACAAAAGCGATCTCTATGCGCTGTTTGTTGGCCATGTGGGGGATCGGATTCAATACGGCGTGAATGATTTCACCGCGCCATGGAAAGCCATTGGAAATGTGAACCGATCAGACATTGCCAAGATGCAGCGCGCGCTGGAACGGCAAGGCCATGACGTGGGCGGCGTCGACGGTCTGCCCGGGTTCAAGACCCGACGTTCGATCGGCCGCTGGCAGGAAGCGAACGGTCAGCAGGCGACGTGCTTTCCCAAAAAGGGTTTGGGTCTAAAGTAGTAGGCCCATGCCAGAGCAAGAGCACCGGTTGCCCTGAACCCCGGCGAATTGCTCAGGTCTTTTTGGTATCATCGATGATGTTCATCGTCGCCATGCCACTATTGCCCAGCTTGACAGAGGCAAAAGGCCCGCCATGGCACATATTGCCCGGATCCTGACTGTCCTGCGGTTCAGTTTCGGCCAATATCTGTTCAGCAAATTGTTCCGCGTTGTCCTTGGGGCGATACCCAAGAAAACTGGCCTTGGCATTGTCCACCGGGGCGCGGTCATTGTTAGAGACACCATAGACAACCGAAAACCCGGTCACAGGCGCTTCAAGACAGCGCTGCGTCAGTTGGATCAGGTCATCATAAGACAACCAAGACCCCAGAGCACGGGCACTTGTCACCTGCGCGCATGACAGAATGCGCATGTGCACGCTCTCTAACCCGCGCTTATCCCAATACATCGACCCAAGATCTTCTGCGAAACACTTTGCCAAACCATAAAACGTATCGGGACGGTGCCGCACCTCGGTATCAATGAATTCGTTTTTCGGGTGCATTCCGACCGCATGGATCGAGCTGCCGTAGACCACGCGTTTTAGCCCGTTCTGATGGGCCGCTTCCCAAACATTGTAGGCCCCAACAATATTTGGCCCTAACAGCTTTTCGAACGGCGCCTCATCCGCATAAGCGCCCATATGCACAACCATATCCGCGCCCTTCAGAACCCGCATCATGTCATCAAGACTGGCCAAATCGGCCTGCACATAGGTTTCACCGTCATATAAAATACCGATGTCATCGACGATGTCGGTCGACACCAGTGCATCACAGATTTTCGTAAGCGGTTCCCGTAGGTATGACCCCAAACGACCAGCTGCTCCGGTAAGGACGAGTTTCTTCATTTGAGTGCGCCTTTGTGCTTTTTCGAAATCATTGTGAGGATACCCCAAGCCAGAAAATGGCACCATCATTGCCGATCTTTTGAGAGGCTGGCCGCGCGGTCAAACGTCTTCCCCGCTTGCAATGGCGCGCAGAACCGTTTCGATATCAAGGTCACTCAGACCATAATCATCAGCCGCGGTTTTTGCCGTGATATAGCCACGGGCCAGATCGCGTTTCACGTCATTCACATTCCGGTCTTTCGCGTCGCCATACCCGCCGCCCCCGGGAAAGGCCATGACAACCTTGCGCCCGTGGGCGACGAACTGTTTGCCCTTACCGTTCATCGTGGCGCCAGTGTCCAGCGCAATCGTCGTCGGGGCCCCTTCCCCGCCGCCACGCCGCCCCTTGGCCGGATGATCAACCCGGTCAAACATAGCCTGAATGTCAAACTCATGCCCCTCGCGTGCGCCGACTTCCATATACTGACCCAGACCACCCCGCTGCTTGCCAGCACCGCCAGAATCGGGGCGAAGTTCTTTGCGCCAGATGATCACAGGTCCGGCGTTCTCGGTCGCCTCGACGGGCATAGTCATCACACCAGAAGGAAAGGCTGTTGCGTTCAGCCCGTCCAGCGCGGGCCTAGCCCCAGAGCCCCCGGAATTGAAGGTCAAAACCTCTGACCGTCTGGCCTCGGCTGGGGCCGGTGCATCGCTGCGCGGGCGCAGGGAAACCTGGAAATTGCACAGGCACGCCGCGCCTTCCGCAGGCACAAGGCCGGGCACGATTTGGTCAAACGCGTTGAACACGGCGTCCGGAACAAAGTGGCCGACGATGTGGCGCAGCGCAACGGGTGCGGGATGGACGGCGTTAACGATAGACCCAACAGGTGCCTTGATCTGGAACGGGGCCAAAGAGGCCGCGTTGTTCGGGATCTCTGGCGCGATCGCGACCTTTAACGCGTAACAGGCATAGGCCTTTGCGTAGACCAACGGGCAATTGATGCCCTTTTTGTCAACGGCAGAGGACCCGGTAAAATCCGACAGAATCCGGTCTTCATGAACTGAAACCTTAACTTTAAGCGTGATGGGGGTATCGAACCCATCCATCACGATTTCACCTTCGCCCGATCGGCGGGGCAAGGCTGCAATCCTCTCGACAGTCGCCCGATGAGAGTTGTCCAGAATGAACGCAGCGATCCCGTTCAGATCAGCAAGATCAAATTCCCGCATCATTTCGGTCAGACGACGATGGCCGATTTCATTGCAAGTGGCCAAGGCATACATGTCACCAATCAACTGATCCGGTTCGCGCACGTTGCCACGCACAATCCGCACCAAGGTCTGATCGACTTTGCCGCGCTCGGCAAATTTCATGATGGGCAGATACAGCCCTTCTTCATAAACACTGGCCGCGTCGGCCCCAAAGCCACGCCCGCCGATGTCAACGATATGGGCCGTGCAGGCAAAAAAACCAACATGGACGCCCCCAAAAAACGAGGGCGTCACCATCGTAATATCATGCAAATGTCCCGTGCCCTCCCACGGATCATTGGTGACATAAACATCCCCTTCAAATATGTTGTCCCGCCCAATCCGACGAATGAAATGCGCAACAGCATCGGCCATTGCGTTGACATGCCCAGGCGTGCCTGTGACAGCCTGCGCAAGCATCTGTCCCTGAAGGTCATAGACGCCCGCCGAAAGGTCGCCCGCTTCGCGCACCGAGGTTGAAAACGCCGTGCGGACAAGCGCCTGCGCTTGTTCCTCGACGATCGAAATCAGCCGGTTCCACATGACTTGATAGGCAACGTTTGAATGGTCTTTGGCCATGGCTTTACCCTTTCACGCGAAGATCAAGACAGCCATCGGGTTGTCGAACGGCACTGCGGCTGGACGGCACGATGATCGTCGTTTCGTCCTCTGTGATCACAGAAGGGCCCTGTGACGTCGCACCAACCGCCATGCTCTCTCGCTTAACGACCGTCGCATCCACGAAATCCCCAAGCGCCGGATCAAACAGTTTGCGATCCCCTTCGGCGATCACGGCGCTATCGCCCGTTTCTTCGGCAACACGAGGCACCTTTGCGGGGGGTGTCGTTGCATTGACAGACCACACGGTGATCTCAATATCCATGCCCTCTACGGCCCGCCCGAAAAGCCGGATGTAATCCTCATCGAACCGCGCCTTGAAGGTGGCGGCATCCGGGGTCATGGCCTGATCTTGTGTCAACGTAATTGGGATTTCCCAGCCCTGTCCCGAATACCGCATGTAGACCTTGAATTCAGAGAGGATTGGCGAAACGGCATCGCAGTTGCGCACGAACCCCGTGGCTTCCTCTTGCAGTTCGGCCAACAGGGTTTTGATTTTTTCAGGGTCGAATTGCGCAAGCGTCATATAGACGGATCGGTTCGCCTCAAAACTGAATGGCGCGCGCAGAAAACCGATAGCAGACCCGACGCCCGCACCTTGCGGAACCAAAAGCCGGTCGACACCAAGTTTATCGCACAAACGACCAGCGTGAAGCGGCGCGGCGCCGCCAAAGGCGATCATCGTGTAGTCCGAAAGGTCCTCGCCATTTTCAACGGCATGAACGCGCGCGGCATTGGCCATGTTTTCATCAACGACCTCGGCCAGACCAAAGGCAGCGGTTGTTGCGTCCATGTCCAGCCGTTTGCCCAGCACCTCTGTCAACGCATCCGCCGAAGACGCGGCATCAAGCTTCATGGTGCCGCCCGCGAAACCATCCGGGTCGAGCCTGCCCAGCACCAAATCAGCATCCGTCACGGCGGGCTTGTCGCCCCCGCGGCCATAACAGGCAGGGCCTGGTTCTGACCCGGCACTTTCCGGGCCGACGCGGATTTGACGCATCGCGTCAACATGGGCAAGCGACCCGCCCCCGGCACCGATTTCAACCATATCAATCACCGGGATCGAAATCGGCATACCAGAGCCTTTTTTGAAGCGATAGCTCCGCGCGACCTCAAACACACGGGACGTCTTGGGCGTCTGGTTTTTGATAAGGCAAATCTTGGCCGTGGTGCCGCCCATGTCAAAAGAAAGCACTTTGTCCAAACCATAGCGCGCCGCGATATTCGCCGCGAAAACGGCACCGCCCGCAGGGCCAGATTCGACCAGTCGCACAGGAAACTCTGCAGCGTTCTGAAGGGAAATAATACCGCCACCTGAATGCATGAGGAAGATGTTGCACCCCACCCCTTCGGCGCGCAGACGCCCCTCTAATCGGCCCAGATACGACTTCATCAATGGCTTGATATAGGCATTCGCAACAACCGTATTGAACCGCTCATATTCCCGCATTTGCGGCGATACCTCTGACGACAGGGACACCATCGCGTCTGGCATCAGATCGGCCAAAACCTCGGCCACCAGCTTTTCATGACAGTCGTTAAGGTAGGAATGAAGCAGCCCCACAGCGACGCTTTCATATCCTGCGGCTGCGATCTTTGCGACGACGGGTTCAACCTCTGCACGGGTCAAGGGCCGCAATACCTGCCCACTCGCATCCATACGCCCCGGAACGGTATAGCGCCTTTGGCGTGGCAACAGCGGCTCTGGCAGTTGGAGGTTCAGGTCATACTGCTCAAACCGCGACTCTGTGCGCATTTCAATGACGTCCCGAAAGCCTTCTGTGGTGATCAGCGCAGTCTTCGCACCCCGGCGTTCAATCAAAGCGTTGGTTGCCAGAGTTGTGCCATGAATGATCTGATCAATGTCAGACATCGCAATCCCGGCCTTGGCGCAAACCTGCTGCATCCCGTCGACAATGGCGTTTTCTGGCGCGGAATAGGTGGTCAGGACTTTGCTGGAAAAACTGGAAAGCCCGACCTCAAGCACGACATCGGTAAACGTACCCCCAATATCAACGCCCAGCCGCACAGATTGCTTGGTCATTCATCTTGTCCAATTCTTGGTTTGGCCCAGCCTAGCGCCCCCAACCCAATACCATCCAATGATTTTTTGATCTCCGACACAACGAAAATTCGCATCACCCTACGGCAAATTCCGGCCCTCCGAAACGATCCCCTAAGGTGCAGCGACAGACACCGCGCCAATCTCGCGAAGCACAAGGCCAAAGGCCCCGCGCAGTGAATCCTCGCCCGTGAAGTGCCCCACCACAATACGGGTCTGATCCTCTGGCCGAATGTCGCGAGGCTTGATGAGCACGGAGTCCTCATAGGCCTCAAGAAACGGCTTCATCACAAGGCTGCCCGCAAGGGCGAAACGACCGCTAAGTACAACAACTGGCGGGTTCAGGATCGTCGCGACAACCGCCAGTCCTCGGCCCGCCGCCTTTGCAACATCTAAAAAAATTTCAGTGGCATCAACGTCCCCGGCTTTGGCAAGGTCCACGGCGTCTTCGATCGAAATTTCGCGCCCCTTCAGGCGGGTCAGCTTTTCCATTGGCGCCTTCAGACTGGCCGAAGTTTCCATGCAACCACGATTGCCGCATCGACACAATGCGCCGCTGGAATCGATACTGACATGCCCGAATTCGCCGCCGCCGCCCGCGACGCCTTTTACGATTTCACCGTTCTGGACAATCGCACCGCCGACGCCAAGATCAATCTTGAACAGCACAAATGAAGGCTCTCCGACTGCGGCACCCCATGTCATTTCACCGATGGCTGCACAGTTGCTTTCATTTGCCGCTAGAATAGGAACATTCAAAACATCTCTGAATTCCTTCAACACATTTGAACCCGCCATTTCCGGCAGGATACTGGAATGCATAATCATGCCGTCCCGCGCGACCGGCCCCGCAACAGAAACGCCAACCCCCAACAATCGGGCCTGTGGCAGCCCCTGTTCTTCATAGGTGCGGCCGATCAATCGTTTGGCAATATCAGCGCCCCGCTTGGCGCTATAGCCCGGCGCGACGGGCTCAACACATGTTTTGATGACCTTGTGGGCCACGTCGGCAACCATGATAGAGACCGTTTCGTAGCCAAGATGCACCCCAACACAAGTTCCCAATTCCGGGTTCAACGCAAGCGGGGTGGACGGGCGCCCAACACCCTTGGGTGCTGTCGGTCCGCCATGTTCATCCACGACGATACCAACGTCTCGAAGCCCTGCCACAACTGTCGAAATCGTTGATTTCGCCAAGCCGGTATGATCCGCCAGTTCACTTGCCGACATTGGCCCACGAGTGCTCATAGCGCGCACGATGCGACGTGTTCCACGCGGCAATTTCTTGCGACCCAGCATCGCCGTCAGTGGATTTTCGGGAGCCTCCCCCAGAACAACAGTATACATTTTAAACCTTTGACACCCCAATTATTTCAAAATAGAACAAATTAGAATCAAACGGAAGATAGTTTGTTTGAACTGGTCCGAATTGGGAGGTTTGGGTCGGTTTTTTCTTGGAAATCAAGGCAATTTTGGGAGGAATTAATATGAGACTTGGAAAACTGGCAATTGCGGCATCTTGTGCTGCCATTTTCGCAGGGACGGCCACCGCCGAACCGAAAACACTGATGCTCCACCAGTGGGCAACGGGTTCAGACGCAGCAGCGATCGCAAAACTCGGCGAAATGTTTGAAGCCGCTGGCGGCACCTGGGAGCAGACAGCCGTAGGCGGTCACACTGCAAACACTCTTGCCAAATTGCGGGCGGATGTGGTTGCTGGGAACGCACCTGCAGCGGTTCAGCTGAAGGGCCCGGAAATTGCCGAATGGAACGAAACCGGCAAAACAGCGAATCTGGATGAACTTGCCGCCTCAGAGGGCTGGGACGCTGTCGTTGCGCCCGAACTTCTGCCGGTGATGAAACCAACGGGCAACTGGGTTGCAGCCCCAATGAACATTCACCGGATCAACTGGATCTGGGGCAATAAAGCAGCCATGGCCGAAGCTGGCGTCGACGCGCTTCCAACAACCTGGGACGAATATAACGCCGCCTGTGAAAAGGCCAAAGCGGCTGGCAAATGGTGCCTTGCGCATTTCAGCGCTGACTGGACCGACGCCACGACGTTTGAGATTGTGCTGTACGGCATGCACCCAGAGACCTTCAAGGCCGCCTTTATGGATGCCGATCTGGACGCAATGCGCTCACCAGAAATGATCGAAGCATTTGATCAGTTCCGACTGATGGTGACAGAGCATATCAACCCGGACATCCTTGGCAGCAACGATTACGATGCGACCGCCCAATCTATGACAAACGGCGATGCCTTGTTTGAATTCATGGGGGACTGGTTCATCGGGAACCTGAAATCTTACGGCGTAGAGCCATTTGATCAAATCGCCTGTGCTGCTGCGCCGCGCAATGACGGCAAGCCAGGCTTTATCCTGAATTCAGATTCCGTTGTGTTCTTTGAGCAAAGCGATCCTGACTACATTGAAGGTCAGAAAATGCTTGCATCACTGATCCTGTCACCAGAGTTTCAGACGATCTTTAACCAGGCAAAGGGTTCGATCCCTGCCCGTCTGGATGTTGATCTGTCCGAAGGCTTTAACGGGTGTCAGCAAATTGCACAGGCTGATCTGGCGGCTTCAATCGAAGAAGGCACATTGGTTCGTTCGATGGCCCACAACATGACTGTTCTTCAAAGATATCGCGCCGCGATGATGGAAATCATCACCGAGTTCGTGAATTCTGACATGTCTTCAGAAGACGCCGCGAACCTGATGGCTGACGAAGTCGAAGGCCAGATGTAATTCGAATGGCCCCTGGCGCCGACCAGCGCCGGGGGCTTTTCTAAGGGGCAGTCAGCAAAATGCAGTCGAATCCGTCAGTGGGCACCACATTTAATGGCTTGCGCGCACGCCTAAGCGAGCATTTACCGCTTATCATTTTATTGCCGTCACTCATTGCGAGCTTCATTTACGTCTTTGTCTTTACGGGATGGACGTTTTACATCTCTCTTTCCGACAGTTCCCTCTTGCCGAGCTATGGCTGGGTAGGTTTTGAGAATTACGCCGACCTATGGTCGAGCAGGCGTTGGAATATCGCCTATAAAAATCTATTCCTCTTCTCAGCATTTTACGTCACCGGTGCCATGGGGATCGGCCTGATGCTGGCCATTCTGATTGATCAGAAAGTGCGCGCCGAAAGCGTTTGGCGAACCATATTTCTTTATCCGCTGGCGGTTTCCTTTGTGGTGACCGGATCCGTTTGGTCTTGGCTGTATTCACCCACGGCTGGCATCGAATTTTTCGTCAAGAACCTTGGCTTCGAGAACTTTGAATTTGCGCTGACCTCCAGCCGGAAATACGCGATCTATTCGGTGATTATCACTGGCATTTGGCAATCATCGGGATTTGCCATGGCGCTGTTCCTGGCAGGCCTGCGTTCTGTAGATCAGGATTTGATCCGCGCAGCGCAGATTGATGGGGCATCAACGTTTCGCACCTATCGGCGCGTTATCCTTCCGACCATAGCGCCGATCTTTGTCGCCGTGGGCGTGATCATCCTCCAATTCGCCATCAAGACCTTTGACCTGGTCATCGCCCTAACCGGCGGCGGGCCCGGCATTTCGACGACCTTGCCCGCGATCATGGTCTATGACCTGATGTTCCAACGCGGCCAGATCGCACAAGGCGCCAGCGCGGCGATCATGATGCTGTTGGCGCTGACCGTCGTACTGGTCCCCTATTCAATTTGGTTGGTCTGGCGTCGCAGACGGGAGAGTGGACATGGCTGATGTTACGATGACGGAAACTTTGGCCGCTCGTCAGGCCGCTCGGTCCTACTATGTAAACCGTGCAATCATCTACAGCCTGCTGGCGGTCTTCGCGTTCGTCTACATGGTCCCCTTGGCTGTTGTGGTGATGAATTCATTCCGTCCGCTGGAAGAAATCATGCGCGACGGGCTGATCAACTTTCCACGGTCAATACAGTTCACCGCATGGTCCGAGGCCTGGTCGAGCTATTGTATCAATGGCACCTGCGAAGGCATGAAGCGAAACTTCTACAACTCGCTTTACATGACCATTCCAGCCACTTTGATTTCGACCATCCTGGGCGCATTGAATGGCTACATCCTGTCCAAATGGCGTTTCAAAGGGTCAGAAGTTCTGTTCACCTGCATGCTGTTCGGTGTCTTCGTACCGGGACAGTTGGCTTTGCTGCCATGGGCGTTTCTGTTGGGGCAACTGGGGCTTCAGAACTCTGTGACCGGGCTGGCCCTTGTTCACATCATCCAAGGCATCAGCTTTACAACTTTGTTCTGCCGAAACTTCTACGTTTCTATTCCGGACGATCTAATCAAGGCGGCGCGCATTGATGGTGCCGGGTTCTGGCGGATATTCCGCAAAATCGTGCTGCCGATTTCGCCACCAATCCTGATCGTCACCGTGATTTGGCAGTTCACCGGGATCTGGAATGAATTCTTGTTCGGTGTGGTTTTGACCAGCGGAAGAGAACAGCCCGTAACAGCGGCTTTGGTCGCAATGGCCGCCAACACAACCAGCGTACGCAACTACGACGTGATGAGCGCTGGCGTGTTGATTGGCGCCCTGCCCCCGCTGCTGATTTACTTTCTCGGCGGGAAATATTTTGTGCGCGGATTGACCCAAGGCGCGGTGAAGTGAGGGAAATGTGGCAACACTATCGATAAAGAATGCACGCAAGTCATACGGCGCGCTTGAGGTCTTAAAAGGCGTAACTCTGGAAGCGGAGGACGGCGAGTTCATCGCGCTGGTCGGCCCCTCGGGATGTGGGAAATCCACATTGCTGAACATGATCGCCGGGCTCGAAACAATCACCGCCGGTGAAATTCACATCGGCGACCGATTGGTCAACGCTGTCCCGCCAAAGGACCGCGATATCGCGATGGTGTTCCAATCCTACGCGCTTTACCCGACGATGTCCGTGCGGGAGAATATCACATTCGGCATGGAAAGCCGCAAAATACCAAAGGCGGAACAAAACGCAGCCGTTGATCGGGTGTCGTCGCTTTTGCAAATTGAGCCGCTGTTGCGGCGCAAACCCGGACAGCTTTCAGGAGGGCAACGACAACGGGTTGCCATGGGCCGGGCCTTGGTGCGCGATCCCGCTCTCTTCCTGTTCGACGAACCTCTGTCAAACCTGGATGCAAAACTGCGCATCGATATGCGCACCGAGATCAAAAAGCTGCATGCCAAGGTCGGCAAAACGACCGTCTACGTGACCCACGATCAGGTAGAGGCGATGACTTTGGCCTCTCGGATCGCTGTTATGTATGGCGGAGAGTTGCAGCAATTCGACAAGCCCGAAACCGTCTATAACAAACCGGCAAACCTGTTTGTGGCGGGTTTCATGGGATCGCCTTCGATGAATTTCCTGCAAGGAAAGATCGGAAACGGTGCAATCCAGATTGAAAACGGGCCAAGCCTGGCATTGCCGGATGTGCAGAACCAGGACGGACGATCCGTGACAATCGGTCTGCGGCCAGAGCATATTTTTCGCGACAGCCCGGACATTCGGGCCAGAAAAGCGCAGATTGCGACAGCGGAAGCCACCGCAGAGGTTGTCGAGCCGACCGGGTCTGAAACCATCGCCGTCATGCGGCTGGCCGGGCAGGAAATCGTGGCCCGTTTCGAACCGGACGAAGCCCCGCGAGAAGGCGAAACCCTATCGATCGCGATCGACATGTCCCATGCGTGTCTCTTTGATCCGACGACCGAAAAACTGATCTGAGGGCAAGGAAATGTCCCCCGCCATATATGCTTCGTTGAAAAACAAAGCCGTTTTTATCACTGGTGGTGCGACCGGGATCGGGGCGGATATCGTGCGGGCCTTTGCCCAACAAGGAACCCGTGTCGGCTTTGTTGATATCCTTGACAAAGCGGGCCATGAACTGGCCAAGGAATGTGATCCGAGCGGCGCGCTGGTGAAATTTGAACATTGCGACATCACAGACATTCCCGCCTTGGAAAAATCCGTGGCCTCTTTGGCGGGTGTACTTGGCGATTTTCAGGTGCTTGTGAACAATGCCGCCAATGACAAACGGATGCGTCTGGATGAGATTACCCCAGAAGACTGGGACGCCTCGCTTGAGATAAATCTGCGCCCGCAATTTTTTGCCGCAAAGGCGGTGCATAAGGGAATGCGCAATGCTGGGGGTGGCTCAATCATTAACCTTTCATCCATCTCTTGGCGCTCAGGTGCTGCGGATATGGCTCCCTATGCCACCGCAAAGTCAGGCATTATTGGCTTAACCCTGGCGCTCGCCCGGGCCTATGGTCCGGACAACATCCGGGTGAACGCGATAGAGCCGGGCGCCGTGATGACGGAAAAACAGCGCAGGCTTTGGTACCCGGACCAGGAAAAGATTGACCAGCTGGTGAACCGTCAGCTGATCCGACGCGATGTTCTGGGGAGCGACATCGCTAATTCGGTCCTGTTTCTGGCCTCTGATGCTGCAAGCAAGATTACCAAACAGACACTCACAATTGATGCGGGGCTTTTATGAACAGCGAAAAGAAATGGCCAACCTTTAGAACTGGCCTTAACCCATATGGATTGACCTATCATTTAGGTCTTCAAGGCCAAGGCACCCCGCGTCACAACCCAAACGGTGTCGGGCTGGACGGTTTCATCGAACTGGCCAAGTCGATCGACGCCAAGGCGCTAGAGATCTTCGATCCCTGGGTTGCCGCCCTGTCTGATGATGACGTGCGAAAACTTCGCGACAAGCTGGACTCCGCAGGCATCAAACCGGTTGTGTCGACAAACCTGTTCAACGGCGATCATGACATGGCGTTCCGGTCAGCGGATTTGCTGGGGGCCGACATTATGCGCATGGCGCTGACGCCCGTGCTGTGTGGCGATCGGGCCAAGCAAGACGATTGGCAAGGCTTGTCCGCCTCGGTCGGCAAAGGCATTCGCGAACTCGGGCCGCGCGCGGCCGATCTTGGGAAAACAATCGGCATCGAAAACCATCAGGATTTCACGTCGCAGGAATTGGTCGATTTCTGTGAAATGGGACCGGGGGTCGGCATTACCTACGACACCGGGAACTCCTTTCCAGTCGCAGAGGCCCCGTTGGATTTTACAAAAACCGTCGCGCCCCATGTCTGCCTGATGCATCTAAAAGATTACCGCGCCCATTTCAGCGACGAAGGCTTTCGTCTGGTGCGCTGCGCATCGGGTGACGGCGCCGTGCCCTTCCCAGAGATCTTTTCCATTTTGGGCCAGCACCATGATGCGCTGACCGCAGTGATCGAATTGCCCGCCCTAGAGGCCCGGCACGTAAAACTGTTCAACCCGGACTGGTGGGACGGCTATGCCCCCAAATCTGCCCAGTCCCTCGCGGCCTGTTTGCTTGCTTTGCAACGCAACAAGCTTTCAGAAACTGGCGATCACCGAACCCCATGGGAACGCGGGGCCGACGACGAATTGGTCGCCTATGAGCTCGATATGATGCGCAAAAGTGCTGAAAACATGAAACAACTCGGAATTTTGTAGGAGACATACAATGTCAAAGGATCTGGCGGGCAAAGTTGCCCTGGTAACAGGATCAGGCCGTGGTCTGGGACGATTGATGGCCGAACGGCTTGCAGCACGTGGCGCCTCAATCATATTGCACGATCGTTCTTTTGATGGTCCGTCAAAATATGGAGAGGCAAGTGATCTGGGCGCAGTAGAGGCCGAGTTCGCAAAATACGATGTGCCGACAATGACCGTCACGGGAAATATCGGCGAGGCCAGCGACGTAGCTGACATCAAATCCAAAATTGACGCCCATTTCGGCCCTGTCGATATCCTTGTGAACTGCGCGGGTGGCGATATTGGCGCGGCTGGCGGGAAACCTGTGCCGAACAACGCGCTCGACATTCCGCTTGAAGATGTTCAGGCCCTGACCAACAACAACCTGATCGGCACAATCACCGTATGCAAAGCCTTCATGACGGAAATGCGCGACCGCAATGCGGGCATTGTCGTCAATATCGGCTCTGTTGCGGGGCAATTCGGCGTAACAGAAGGCGCAATCTATGCGATCCTGAAAGCCGCAGTTGCCCATTACACCCGTTGCCTTGCACAGGAACTCTCAGAACACGGCGTTCGCGTAAATTGCGTGTCACCCGGCCCCGCCAAAACGGCCCGCTTTCAAGCCACCCGCACCGTTGATCCAGAAAAGATGAATTCGAACAGACCTTCGTTCAACAGATATGCCGAACCCGGCGAAATCGCTGACGCCGTGTCGTTCCTCTGTTCGGATCAGGCAAAGTTCATCAACGGTCAGGTGCTGTGCGTTGATGGCGGCTTGGTGAACTTTCCAAGTTAACGCCAAAAGTCAAAAATCAGAAAGGGCGGCAATCAAGTACAATTCTTGTGCCGCCCTTTCTCGTATCACTACGCCTTTTTTGCAGCCTCATGGGCCATCCAAGGCATCTGTGTCGCAAATTTTCCGCCCGAGACGTCGATCATTGCGCCGGTAATATATCCTGCAAGATCAGAGGCCAGGAAACACACAAGATTTGCCACATCCCCGGCGTCGCCCCATTTGCGCAATGACAACGTGTTCAACAACGCCTCTTTACGGTCGGGATCGGCATCAGCGAAATGGTTCATCTCTGTCGGGATCATCCCCGGGGCAAAACAATTCGCGGTCACATTATACGGGCCCAATTCACCCGCCAAAACGCGTGTTAGCCCATGCACCCCGCCCTTGCTGGCGGCATAAGCCGCGCTGCCAAAAGACGGAACAATGGCCGCAAAAGAGGATGAATTGATAATGCGCCCAGAGTTTTGCTTTTTCATCTGGGGCACGATCGCCTGAGACATCAGGAACATGCCTTTCAGATTGATCTCTAGATTTGCGTCCCAAATTTCTTCTGGTAATTCGTCGATCGGCCCGCCACCAGCGACGCCGGCGTTGTTGACCAAGATATCTATGCGACCAAATTCATTAACAACCGCATCCGCTACCGCTGCACATTGAGATTTCTGCCGGACGTCGCAATTCAGTTGCAGCCCCGTCCAGCCATTCTTTTCCCAATCTTCGCGCAGCGTATCCAACAATTCCTGCCGCATATCGACGGCCACAACAGTAACCCCTTCAGCGGCAAAGGTTTCGGCAATTTTCCGACCGATGCCACGTCCGGCCCCGGTCACGATGGCGACTTTATTTTCTAAATCAATTTTCATTACGGACTATCCAAGCTCCCAGGGATTATCATTCCGGCTTCACACGACATTGACCAATGATATGCGGTCTTCACACAGGGCAGCATGTCTAAATACTGCAGGCCAATGCCCAGCCAACGGCTGGTTTAAGGGTTGGCAATCGAACCCTCAGAAAACATACAGATACCCCAATCAAATTAACAGCGACATCAAGCTTTTTTCGACCAATTTCCTCGAAAAAACATGTACTTCAAGTTTGTGGCAGACGCCCGAAAGTGATACAATAATCTGGAACAGAATTAGCGTGTTTCAAGCCGGTACGCCCTCGGAACCTTCAGTTTTGAAAAGGACAAAATCCAATGACAAACAACGCATCTGAAAGCGTCGAAGATCCAGGTATTGCCCCCACCTATCATTTGTCCTTTGACAACATTCTTCCACTGGAAGGTGGGCACAAATATTGGCCCGAACTCTATGTCGCAATGCCGTCAGGCTACCGAACCCTGACCATGAGCCTGGCAGTTCCAACAGGCGACGGCCCGCATCCGCTTGTTATTTTCATCCATGGTGGAGGCTGGCAATCCGGGCACCACAATGTGCAAAACCCTGTTCTGGATCGCATGATGATCACCCAATCTTTGCTCGATGCAGGCTATGCCGTTGCGCGGTCGTCCTATCGGTTCACCGATGAAGGCAAATTCCCAATGCAGCTGCATGACTCTAAGGCCGCTGTCCGATATCTGCGCCATCACGCGGTGCGTTTCGGACTGGATGAAACCCGCTTTGCCGCTATGGGCGAAAGTGCCGGCGGGCATCTTGCGTTGCTGGTGGGGCTGGTCCAGGGCGATGATGAACTGGAAGGTGCCGTTGGCATCATTGGTCCATCAAGCGAAGTCTGTTGCGTTGTGAACTGGTACGGCGTCGTGGAATTCGCGACTTTGAGTGAACAGAACATGCCAGAGAGTGAACGCGATCATGAGGCAGAAACGTCCCCTGTGCCACGCTTGCTTGGCGGTGACGTTCAAACAAATATGGACGCTGCAAAACGGGCATCCCCTATGACCTATGTGACAGCGGATGCCGTTCCTATTCTAAGCCAACACGGCCGCTTGGATATGATTGTCCCCTTTGGCCAGGCCGAGGCCCTGCACGAAAGAATGACATCTGTCGGGGCGCATCATGAATTACATGCGATCGAAGGCGCCGATCATTGCTTTTGGCATGGCGACGAAATGCAAGTCATGCCGCGTGTGATTGAGTTTTTGGACGCGCATTGTCACCCAAAGAGCGGCGCGGCTTAAGCACTCTCTTTTTGCTATCCTTGCCCCGGATGCCCAAAGTCCGCCAAGACGCGCGCGGCGGCGGCAACGACGGGATCATGCGTTTCCTTTAGGATTGCGACACGATCGAACCGCTCAGGGTCGCGGTTAACGGCTGTGCGCAGGGCGTCGCCAAATGCCATGCGCAGCTCTGTCCCGATGTTGAATTTGCAAATCTTTGATCCCGTCGCAAGTGCTGTACGCTGCGCGACCGGCACGCCTGACCCACCATGAATGACAAGCGGAACATCCGTCACCGCTTCGATGGCGCGGATGCGTGGCTCATCCAGCCCGCCATCTTTGTCCTGTTGCAGGTGCACATTTCCGACCGAAATTGCCATTGCATCAACGCCCGTTTCCCGGGCAAAGACCGCCGCCTCTTCCGGGTCCGTACCGGCAGAGTTTTCACCATCCGCATAGCCGACAAAACCGATCTCTCCCTCGCAGGAAATCCCGGCGGCATGTGCCATTTCAGCGATTGCCGCTGTTTCTTCAATGTTTTGTGCCAAGGGTTTTCGAGACCCATCAAACATCAAAGAGGTAAACCCACTGTCCAGCGCTTCGCGGCATTCTTCGGCGCTGTAGCCATGATCAAGATGGGCCACGACAGGCACGGATGCCTGTTCTGCCAGATGCCGAAACATCGTCCCAAGGATCGGCAATGGGGTGTGCGCCCGGCATGACGGCCCCGCCTGCAAAATGACAGGACAGCCAACAGTTTCAGCCGCCGCCACATAGGCCCGCATATCTTCCCAGCCAAGCGTGACCAAACCGGCCACCGCGTAACCCTTTGATTTTGCAGGCTCAAGAACCTCTGCCAATGTTGCCAGCGTCATTTGAACTTGGCCATCATATCTTTAATGCCCGGGATGGTTTCGACCTGATAGGCATGGGTGGGTTGGAAAAACTGAACCAGGCTGCGCTGGCTGAGGCCGCCCAAAATCGTGAAATAATACATCTCATAGCCCGGCATCGCGACGCACGGGTGATAGCCGCTCTTCAGCATGATCGTTGAGCGATCCATAAGCTGATAGGCATCCCCCGGCTTGCCTTCTTCGTGTTGAATGATCTGGACGCCAGACCCGTGGTTTGGCTTGAAGCGGAAATTATACGTCTCGTCATGTCGCGTCTCTAACGGCAGCCGATCGGTGTCGTGCTTGTGGGACGGAAAACCAGACCAGCCCCCCTGCCCGACAGTGAACAGTTCACTTACCAGTAGACGTCCGACCTTTCCGTGCTGCTTCTGCCCAAGAATGTGTTTGATTTTCCGGTGCGTTTTTGTGTCGTCAGAGCCGTACTGAACTTTGTCCAATTCCGCGACACGAACATCAAATGGGTCTAATACTTTGTCGTATTTGGCACCGGCGATAAAGGTCTCTGTGTCTTTAACGGCCACGATCGTGACCTTGGCGCCGACGGGAACATAAACGCCCTCTGGCTCTCCATCCCAAACGTCTTCACCGCGGTTCCCAAGGGCTTTGAATTCGACCCCTTCAACGGACACATCAACCGTGCCGGTCGCGGGAACGATGCAGGTCTCATAGCCCGGCACCTGATATTCAAAAGCCTCGCCCGCTTTGAGCATGACGATGTTGAAATAATTCAGCGGGACCGTTGGATCATCGATGTCAACAATGGGTTCGTTTTGGTTGTCATGAGGTGGAATATGCATAGATGTTCCTTACGTTTTGGGTCAGACCGGATTGGTAAGTGTCGGTCACGAAAATGAATGGCTTCGACTTTAAGGCATTGATATGAGAGGGTTTCACCTATCGATTGAGACTGCGTTACTTTGCTCTGGCTGCATCAAACGCCTTTTCTTTGTTTGCTCCGCGAGGCTTCAACCTCGGTGTGTTTTTCAGCGACTTTTGGGCTATTGGTTATGTGCGGTGTGCCGACCTCCCACCATGTGTGCCCTTGCGTCGTCCACCCGTCATAGGCGTCGACCTTCATAACGATGACGCTGGTTTTGTCCGCCGCTTTTGCCCGCTTGAACGCTTCTGCGAATTCGCCGGGATTAGAGACCGTTTCTGCGTTGGCGCCCATAGCAGCGGCATGGGCCTCAAAGTCGACGGCAAAGGGATCGGGCACTGTCGGGCAATCGGCGATGAGGTTGTTAAAACTTTCGTTGCCCGTGTTGTTCTGCAATTTGTTGATGACCGCAAAACCGCCATTATCCAGAACACAGATAATCATCTTTCGCCCCGTCAGAACCGAAGAATAGATGTCTGAGTTCATCAAAAGATAGGACCCGTCGCCCGTAAAAACGATGGTGTCTTTGTCCGGTTCTTGTTCGTATTGGGCAATGCGCGCGCCCCAACCGCCGGCGATTTCGTACCCCATGCAGGAAAAGCCAAATTCGACATCTACGGTGCCAATGTCTTTGGTTTGCCAATGGGCCGTTACCTCTGCTGGCAAACCGCCTGCCGCAGCGACGACGCGGTCGCGCGGGTCACAAAGATCATTCACCACGCGGATCACCTGACAATAGCTATTCGGGCCGTTCCCAGGCGCTGTGATTTTGTCTGTATAGGCCACCCAATTCGCCCGTTCCGACTGGGCAAATGTCGTCCATTCGCCAGGCGTTTTGTAGCCCGTCAGGTCACCGGCCAGCGCAGCGATCGCCAGCTTGGCATCCCCCACAACCGGCAAGGACAGATGCTTGACCGCATCGTGACGACCAACATTCACCCCGATGATCTTGGCCTCTTTGGCAAAAGCGGTCCATGACCCTGTCGTGAAATCCTGCAAACGCGTTCCGACAGCTAAAATTACATCTGCCTGTTCGGCAATTGCATTGGCGCTGTCTGATCCGGTCACGCCGATCGGGCCTATGTTCAACGGGTGATCTTGTGTCAGGTTCGCCCGCCCCGCGATGGTTTCGACCACGGGAATATTGTGGGTTTCCGCAAACCGGGTCAGCGCCTTGACCGCACCGGAATACTGTACCCCGCCCCCTGCGATAATCATCGGACGTTTCGCCGCCGCCAATAATTCTGCAGCCGCGGCCACCTCTGCCACATCGGGGGCTTGCCGGCGAATGCGATGCACACGCTTGTCAAAAAAGCTGGCGGGATAGTCATACGTCCATCCCTGCACATCCTGCGGCAACCCAATAAAGGCCGGGCCGCAATCTGCCGGATCCAACAGGGTGGCTAAAGCGGCGGGCAGCGATTGAATGATCTGGGCAGGATGCGTGATGCGATCCCAAAAACGGCTGACGGCTTTGAAGGCGTCATTGACCCCAAGGGCCGGATTGCCGAAATGTTCAAGTTGCTGCAACACCGGGTCAGGCAAACGCGTCAGAAACGTATCACCACACAGCATCAACATCGGCAGACGGTTGGCATGGGCCAGGGCCGCAGACGTCAAAAGGTTTGTCGTGCCCGGTCCTGCACTGGCCGTACAAAACATGAAACGCCGGCGCAGCCACTGCTTTGAATAGGCAGCCGCCGCAAACCCCATGCCTTGTTCGTTCTGGCCCCGGTAAAGCGGCAGCTCTTCGCGCATTTCATAAAGCGCTTCGCCAAGACATGTCACATTTCCATGCCCAAAAATACCAAAGCCACCACCGCAGACCCGATGCTCTTGCCCGTCGATATCGATGTACTGGCTGGCAAGAAACTTGATGATCGCTTGTGCTGTGGTCAGCCGAATAGTGCGGTCCGTCATGGCTTTTTTCTTTCCAATATTCGCCGGTCGCGAATTTGCGACTTGCGTGGCTTCGAATCTAAAGATACAAATTTTGCAACCGGTTGCAAACCCATTTTAGACATGAGCAAAACAATGACCGAAATCGGCATAGGAATCATCGGCGGCGGCTATATGGGCAAAGCCCATGCAGTCGCCATGTCATCCGTCGGGGCGGTCTTTGACACCTCCCTGCGGCCCCGGCTTGAAATGGTCTGCGCCAGCAGCGCGGACAGCGCGGAAAAATACCGCGCGGCCTTTGGCTTTGCGCGGGGGACCGACAGTTGGGAGACCTTGGTGCGCGATGAAAAGGTCGAGGCGATCGTGATTGCGTCGCCGCAAACGACACATCGCGCGATTGCAGAACTTGCCTTTTCCTTGGGCAAGCCAGTGTTTTGCGAAAAGCCTCTTGGGGCCTCGCTAGAGGACAGCCGCGCAATGGTTGCGGCCGCGAAAGGCCATGTCAGCATGACGGGCTTTAACTATATCCGGACGCCAGCCAGCCAGTTTGCCAGGGCGCTTGTGGCAGATGGCGCCATTGGCGACGTCACCTGGTTTCGCGGCGAACATACCGAAGATTTTTACGCCGACCCGGATCAACCCGCCTCTTGGCGCACGTCGGGCGCGGCCAACGGAACCATGGGCGATCTGGCCCCCCACATGGTGAACGGGGCGCTTGCGTTGATCGGGCCGATCAAAAGTTTGGTGGCCGAAGTCGAAACCGTGCACAGCAATCGCCCCGGCGGGACAGTGGACAATGACGACCATGGGCAACTGATGTGTCGGTTTGAAAACGGCGCCATGGGGCAGATGTATTTCAGCCGGATCAGCCACGGGCGCAAGATGGGCTATGCCTATGAAATCACCGGAACAAAGGGCGCGATCCGGTTCGACCAGGAAGACCAGAATGCCATTTGGCTGTATTCAATGGATGAACCAGAGGCCACCCGTGGCTTTCGCAAAATCCTGACAGGCCCGGCACACCCTGACTATGAACCCTTTTGCCAAGGGCCGGGGCATGGCACGGGCTATCAGGACCAAATCATCATCGAAGCACGCGACTTTTTGCGCGCGATCGAAACCGGACAACCCGTCTGGCCAACTTTTCAGGATGGCATGGATGTAAACCAAGTAATCGCCGCCGCGATGGTGTCTGCGCACAGCCGCGCCTGGGTCGACGTTGCGGATTTCTAATCTTTCGAAAGGCAAGACATGACGATCAGAATTGGAAATGCCCCCTGTTCCTGGGGCATCGAATTTGCTTCTGACCCTTCCTACCCGGCATGGCAAACCGTGCTCGATCAATGCGCCGGGGCTGGCTACAAAGGGATAGAGCTGGGTCCAATCGGCTATATGCCCGAGGACCCCGACATTCTGGGGCCCGCACTTGCGGACCGTGATCTGGAAATCATCGGAGGCGTTGTGTTTCGCCCGTTTCATGATCCTCAGGCTTGGGAGGACGTCATGGATGCCTCTGTCCGCACATGCAAAGCGCTGACCGCGCATGGGGCAAAACACCTTGTTCTGATCGACAGCATTTCCCCCCGCCGCGCTCCGACAGCCGGGCGGGCCAGTGAAGCCGAACAAATGGACAGCGCAGAATGGCAGGCCTATCGCGACCGGATCAAAACGATCGCTGAAATCGGCAGCGGAGAATACGGCCTGACCGTCGGCATCCACGCCCATGCGGGTGGGTTCATGGATTTTGAACCGGAACTGGAACGGCTTTTGAATGAGGTGGATGAAAGCATTCTGAAAATCTGCTTTGACACGGGCCACCATTCTTACGCTGGCTTTGACCCCGTCGCATTCATGAAGCGTCACATTGACCGGATTTCATACATGCATTTCAAAGACATAGACCCGGCGGTCAAGGCTGACGTCGTTGCCAACCGTACCGATTTCTACAAGGCTTGCGGACAAGGGATATTCTGCAACCTTGGCAAAGGTGACGTCGATTTTCCCGCTGTGCGGCAGATATTGCTGGATGCGGGATTTGAAGGATGGTGTACGGTCGAACAGGATTGTGATCCGGCTATGCCCGGCACCCCTCTTGAAGATGCACGCGAAAATCGCGAATACCTGCAATCCATCGGCTTCTAAAGGATAAGACCATGAAAAAACTCTCTTGGGGCATGATCGGCGGCGGCGAAGGCAGCCAGATCGGTCCGGCACACCGCCTTGGGGCACTTGCTGATGGGCATTTCACCTTTGCGGCGGGCGCTTTGGATCATCGGCCAGAGGTTGGCCGTGAATACGGCCAGCGACTTGGGATCGCCGCAGATCGCGCCTATGGCGACTGGAAAGAAATGCTGGATGGCGAAAAGAACCGCGATGACAGAATTGATCTGGTCACGGTTGCAACACCAAACGCCACACATTTCGAAATCACCAAAGCCTTTCTAGAGGCCGGAATTAACGTCCTGTGCGAAAAGCCGATGACGATGACCGTCGAGGAAGGCGAAGAAATCGTGCGTGTGGCAGAGGCCTCTGGCAAGATCTGTGCCGTAAACTATTGCTATTCCGCCTACCCGATGGTGCGGCAGGCCCGCGCCATGGTGCGCGCCGGTGAAGTTGGCAAGGTGCGTCTGGTTGTTACGAATTTCAGCCACGGCCACCACGGCGATGCCACGGATGCGGATAATCCGCGCGTGCGGTGGCGCTATGATCCGGCAATGGCCGGTGTTTCGGGCCAGTTCGCCGATTGCGGCATTCATGCCCTGCACATGGCTGGCTTTATCAGCGACGACACCGTGGAAACACTTTCCGCCGATTTCGCATCCACCATCCCCAGCCGCGAGCTGGAAGATGACGCCATGGTCAATTTCCGCTTGAGCGGCGGCACCGTCGGGCGTTTGTGGACGTCTTCTGTAGCGATTGGTCGGCAACATGGCTTTGACATTCAGGTCTTTGGTGAAACGGGCGGATTGCGGTGGATGTCAGAACAACCCAACCAGTTGCTCTACACCCCGGTTGGCGGGCGCACACAGATCATCGAAAAGGGCGAGGCAGGCCTGCACGAAGATGCTGAACGCCTAAGCCGCGTATCCATCGCACACCCAGAGGGCTTCCCCCTGGCCGTGGCGAATATTTACTGCGACCTTGCAGATGCGCTGCGCGGGGAAACCCGCGACGGTCTGCCCAATGCAGAAGACGGCGTTCGATCTATGGCCGCAGTGCACACGGCTGTTGCCTCTGCCAAACAAGGCGGCGCATGGATGGATGCCCGCCCGTCGATCTTTCGGTAAAACGCTTAGGTTGGGCGCGGCCGCAATGTGCCGCGCTCTACCACGTGGCAGGGGAACAATCTGGCCTCTGGGTAACGGTCGGGATCGCTTAGCATTGCCTCCATCAATTCGACCGACGAATTGATAATTTGCTCGATCGGTTGGTGGATTGTGGTCAGGGCGATGTTTTCCCAACCCGATATTTCCATGTCGTTTAGCCCGATGATGCCAATATCATCAGGCACGGACAGGCCCAGATCCTTGATCGCGCTCAGCACACCGATAGACAAAACGTCATCGCCGCAAAAATAGGCCTCGGCGGCACCAATTTCTGACAATCGCAGCATCTCTTTTCGTCCCGCTTGAAAAGAATACGCATCCGCAAAAGAATAGCTGACATTGATCGCCGGATGCAGCGCTGCTTCTTCCATGAAACCCTTAAGCCGGTCCTGCGTTGACGTCGCCGCTTCCGGCCCCCCCAAAAACGCGATTACCTTGTAGTTGCGCTCTATAAGCTCTCTCGCAGCAATTCGACCGGCCTCTACATTATCGATCCCGACCACGTGAACATCGGGGCTGCTTGTGTAGCGCCCGAATGTGTGGACGACCGGCACTTGCTGATCCCGGAAGGCTTTGGAAAAGACCGGCGGCAGCGTCGAAGAGGCTACGACAGCACCATCCACAGAATATTGTTGCAACATTCTAAGCGAATTTTCAGGGTCGGTTTCATCGCTGAGGTTCACCAAAAGCGGGCGCAACCCGCGATCCTGCAGCCCCCGTGTGAACAAATCAAAGACCTGTAGAAAAATGGGATTGTGGAAGTTGTTGGACACCAGCCCGATTAATTTGGTGCGGCGGGTCGTAAGGCTGCGCGCCAGAAAATTCGGCCGATACCCCAGTTCAGCGGCCGCTTTTTCGACTTTGCGGCGCATTTTCTCGGAAACGGAGGCGCCATCGGTAAATGTTCGCGACACCGCAGAGGTAGAAACCCCGGCCCTAATCGCCACATCTTTGAGCGTTGACGCCATTAAGCATTGCCTCCGTTTACCTTTGGTCGTGCCAAATTGGTAAAAGATCATTCCCCAAATTGGAAAATATTGCAATATTTTCGCAACCGATTGCAAAAAATAAGGATCTTCGCGTTGGTCATCCCCGCAGCACACCCCCCTGCCAACAGGGCACACCGTCGAACGGTCCGTGCCCTGCCCCAGTTCAGGCAGTCTTAGCGAATGAATTGATCCACAAAATCTTCGCCAAGCCCAACCTCGGCAAAGTGCTTGCGACAAAGGTCAATCTTTGTGAACACGTCCTCATAGCCTTCCACCTTGCCCCATGGATCAACGTAACACATCACGCCATTGACCTGAAAATAGGTGATCATCTCTTCCACGTCTTCCGGCACGACAAGGGTATGGGTCTCACCTGGGGGTTCAAACACATAGCCGCCTTCTTCTGCGACCCAGTCATGTTCCAGATAATGCCAACGCCCTTTCAGCACAAACCCATGCACCGGTTGCGGATGCCTGTGGCGTGACAAGACGCCGGCCTTGCGGACCTTGAGCAAATTCATCCAGTATCCTTGGGAACGGTTCAGGCAAAGCGGACGAAACCAGACATTTTCGGCCTGCGGCACCCAAAGGCGGTCATCCTCTGGGATCGCATTTGGAATGACGATTTCCTCTTGTGCGTCCTTAGGAAACGGAAGCTGGTAGGGCATTCTGGCGGTATCATCTGTCATGTTTCAGTCCTTAAATTGCAAGATAGCCACCATCCACGGGATAGGTGGCCCCTGTGACGAAACTGGCCTCGTCACTTACAAGCCACCGCACAAGTGCGCCAACTTCGGATGTCTTACCCCATCTTTTCATCGGGGTTCTTTCCATAATGCCAGACGTGCGGGCAGGATCCTCGCGCAAGCCTTGGGTCATTTCCGTTTCAATCCAGCCCGGCGCAATGGCGTTTACGCGAATGCCATCATCGGCCCATTTCCCGGCCAGAGCCTTGGTCAGCTGCACCACCGCCCCCTTAGAGGCCGAATAGGCCGGAACCAACGGCCCGCCAAAAGTGCTCAGCATTGAGGCCGTGTTGACGATGCTTCCACCGGACGCCGCCAACAAAGGCTGCGCCGCAATACAGCACCGCATTGTTCCGGTCAGATTGACATCGATAACCTGCTGAAACACCTCTATGTCATATTCGTCGCCACGCCTTAAAATGCCAGCGCAATTCACCAAGGCATCAAGCCGATCACAACCCGAGAACAGCGCCTTCACCGAGGCATTCTCGGTGACGTCCACATGGCGCAAGCTGACGTTTTCCTGTGGCTCCCACGCGTCCCGCTCTGCCTGCGAGGAAGACGCCGCAATGACCGACCACCCATCCTCTACAAGTGCGCGCACGGCGCCCGCACCAATGCCTCGGGTTCCCCCTGTGACAATCGCATTCTTCATGCTTCCCCCCTGTAAATTCAGTTTAGGCAGGTGTCAGCAAGGCCCGCAACCCGCGATGTGGTTTCGATTTGTGCCAAACCTGTGGACCCATGATCACCGTCGAAGATAATTTTGGGCAGATGTGGCATGCGGTGAAGCATCGTGACATAATTCTTTTCAAGCACTTTCAGAGTTATCCTTAATCCTTGACGGACGGCAAGAATGACAAGCACTTTCATAGAGTTGGAGTTTTCACCTTTTGTCATGGACTTTAGCCACCCTGCCCTCATTCGGGATCGTTTGGGCGCCCCTGATGACCGGGACAAAAGCTATGATGATCGGTACGATTTCAGCACGTTATTTTATGACTGTTATTTCGATCAATCCTCAAACGAAATTATCCTTGTCGCACCGCAACTTTTGAATTTTCGCAGGCTGATCGAAGAAGCCCGGTTTCAGGCAGACGGCGTGGCGGTATCGCTCAAATCAATCAACGACATTTCACGGGGGGCAGTGATCAGCTTTGACGCGCCGCACCCGGATCCGAAAGAGTTCTCGTTTGAGCATGCTCACTTTTCCGGTCAGGTCAAAATCCGCAGACCACAGACAGAGCTGTTCGCCGGCAAGAACGCGCTTTACGCGATCTCAAAGAACAACCGGCTGGAATGGATCAAGGACTGGCTGACCTATTATGTCCGTGCACATCAGGCCAATGCGGTTGTGCTTTATGACAATAATTCAACGGATTATGGGTTTGACGATCTGCGGGAAACGGTGATGTCCGTACCGGGGATTGAGACCGCCGCCATCGGACGCGCTTATTTCCCCTTTGGGCCAAGCGGGGAATCCAAGACGGACTTTAGCTCTTTGTTTTTGCAGCGCACCATGACCGAGATTGGCCGCAGACGGTTGTTGTCAAATGCGCGGGCCGTCCTGAATGTGGATATAGACGAATTGATGTATTCCCATTCCGGCACGTCGATTTTTGATGCCACGGTCAATTCGAAGGACGGTTATACCCGCGCCAACGCCGAATGGGTCTATGCAGAGCCAAACCCTGACGGAAGCCCACCCCGGTTCTTCAATCATCGCTTTGTCAGCCAGAACGGACGTCCAAAATCCAACCGGAAATGGTGCGTTGCCCCCAATGGCCCGCAAAAGGGAAAGCAATGGCTGACCCATTTCCTAGGGGGCCGCAGCGATCCGGTCGATCCTGATTTCTGGATGTGGCATTTCAGCCAAATCTCAACCAGTTGGAAATACCAACGGGACGACGCCGTACTGCCCAAACTGAAGGAAGATCCAACGCTGATTGCCGAAATGCAGCGCGTGTTCCCCGATGTGGGGTTTGTCCCAGATCCGTCGCCCGTCGCCGCGCCCGTTGCAAAGACGCGCGCGCCCCGTCCCCGCAACAACATGCTTGTCGTTACGGCCATGAAAAACGAAGGCCCCTATATTCTGGAATGGATCGCCTATCATAGGTTGATCGGGTTCAACCAGTTTTTGGTCTACACCAACGATTGTTCCGACGGCACCGACGACATTCTGGACCGGATGCATGAAATGAGTCTGCTTATCCACGAACGCAACATTGTGCTGCGTCGGGGGCCTCAAAAAAGCGCATTGAAAGCGGCGAAGGCCCATCCAATCACCCAAACGGCTGATTGGGTTTATGTGGCTGATATTGATGAATTCCTGAACATCAAGATCGGCGATGGCCATGTGAATGATCTGTTGGATGCCCTGCCAAATGCCGATGTCATCCCGGTGACCTGGCGCCTGTTTAGCCATGATGACAAAACGGAATTTGTTGATGAACTGGTGATCGACCAGTTCAAAGATGCAGAGCTGGGCCTGGACAAAGGCGGGCAACGCGGTCGGTTCGTAAAATCCCTTTTCCGAAATGAAGACACAATTCAACGGTTTGGCACCCATGGACCGATCCTGGCAAATGGCGATCAGACCAGCATCAACTGGATCACCCCGGACGGGCGGCTGCTAACCGAAAAGGACAACCTGACACAGCCCAGACGTAAGTTTGGCTACGAGGTTGCCCAGATCAACCACTATGCCACACGGTCTATCGACGGCTATCTGGTCAAGAAGGACAGGGGCCGCGTGAACCATTTCAATCAAGCTATGGGATTGGAATACTGGGAAAAGATGTGCCGTGGGGGTGAAGCAGACCTGACAATCCAGCGCCATTCAGCCGCGTTGCAAAACGAAGTCGCAAAATTGATGGAAGACCCTCAACTCAACAAACTTCATAAGGAGTCTGTCAAATGGCACCACAACCGAATTGAAGAGGTCTTGGGACAGGACATCTACTTTGACTTGCGTAAGGAACTGGTGGAACGCGGGGCAACCTAAAACGACTTTCGGGCGCGGCAGGTTTGGGGCAAGATCAGACCATGGCGCCGCGATAATTCTCGATCGTCTTCAGGCAAACTTGCCGCGAATGCTCGACGAGCGCGGACAACTGATCATCCTGCATCAATCGGTCAACATGGGTCTGTATTCGATCGGTATTGATGGTCGTGTCCTCTTGTTCATTTTGGTCGAACTTTGCGAAATATTCCTGCCCCAAACGGTCTTTATCAGTGGTGTTTGCGCTTCCGCGTAGGCGCTTCAACAAAAACTCATCGCGGGACCGGACAGCGTAGTGATTAATCTGCGCCAGTTCATAGCCAATATTGTGCCGGTTTGACCGCCACCCCTTTTCATAGAACTTGTCACCCACGTCTTTGCCGGATCCGTTTACCCACTTCACCATGCCAGGCCTTAGCTCTCTGTCTTTGAAAAAACGCGGCCTGTGAATCCCAAAAAAATCAAAACAGGCGGGACGAAAGAGTGTCTTGAACCCCCATAACAGGCTGCTATGTGGGGCGTACAGATCCACCCCGCGCGTAAAGCGCTTCGTCGCCAATTCAGGTGTCATGGCTTCATGACCGGCAGACCCCATGACCCGCCAAGTTACGGAAATTGCGTCGGCATTGCCGCATTTTTCGAACAACGCGTCCAACGTTCCGTCGCCACAATGGATGTTCAGATATTCGTCCAGATCGAGAACAAGAACCCAGTCCGCAGACCGGACATTTTCGTTTTGATTGGCACTTGATAATGCCGCCCGTTGTGGGTCACCTTGTTTGGCAGAGTGATTGCGAAAATGTGTTACCAGCCCCATTTCATCCAATCGATCTAGGATGAGGTCTGTGCCATCGACACAATCATTAGAATACAGGTAAAACTCAGTAAAACCAATGCCTTGATGATGGGCGATCCATTCAATAACGAAAGGGCCTTCATTTTTCAGCGCGGCAACAATGGCTCTTCGACCAGAACCCAGACTGCTGGCCGTTTCAGAGTGTTTTGCAGTGTCGTTCAACCTGTTTTATCATTCCTTCAGATGTTTGAAACTCAGAATTTCTTTACGGCATCCGGCAAACCATCGACGTAACGTTTGGGGAAATCAGTATCCAATTCACCCCGTTCGACCAGCAAATCCAGACACTTGATGACCAGATCGTAGCTTTCAAAAACACCGTCCGCCAGAATGGCAAGATGTTTGAGCTGTTCGCTTGTGACTTGTTCCGGCTTGCTTATATCGCGAATGAAAATTGCGTCCCCGTCAATGGCTTGGTTGCGAAGTGACCGCCGGCGCAACCTTTCAGCCTGGGAATTGCTGATCATGGCCGATTTGATGAAAAGCACCTTGTGAAAAATGAACCCAAGTTTGGCAAGCTCTGCAAATTGCGCATCCAAAAGCGGTTCATCTTCGTAAAGCCGATGAAACCGAAGCTCTGTCACGACGCCAACGGCGGTGCTTAGCTTTTTGGTCGCGTTTTTGAATATCTCAACCTCGCTGCCCTGCACATCGATTTTCAACAAATCAATCTGCTTCAGATCGTCGATGTCATCGACCCTTTTGGTGTCCATGGTGATCGTTTCGACCAGCCTTGAACCCCGCTGCGGACGTCCCAAAAATGCGCGTGCACTCTCATCGATCATGAAGGTAGAGCTCAACCCGCTTTGGCGATAGATGTGGAAGTCAACGGGGTTACCATCGCCGACCGGAAACGGGAAATAAGTTTCGCTGTCTGATTTGGCCTCTTGCAAAGCTTCGAATGCGGATTTCTGTGGTTCAAACCCAAAGACATGGCACACATTGGCTTTGAGCAGTGGGGTATAGGGCGGTGAATCCAATGGATTTGCGCCAATATCCACGACACTGGTCGGACGGTCCGGGTTCAGGGTCTTTGCAAGGTCCTGAAGTCTGGGGGTCTGATCCATGGGCATTCTCGCTTGGTGTTGAAATTTCAGAGGAATTCAACAGATTTGAACAGTTTTTGCCACCGTCAGGACGGAAATCGTCGGCATTCTGTTCTTGGATGCGGCCTTGAGGGAACACAAAAACGGGATCATACGGCTGATGAGAAGAGCCACTTTTCACCTTTCAAGCGCGTCCAAGATCAACTTGCCATTTTGCCCAATCCTTTTGCATTGAACTTTAACTCTCTGAATCTTCAGTTTAAACCTGACCCAGCCCCTTTAACCTCGCATCCAGATTTTGGTCTTAAACAGATAAACATGCACGCCCCTGTCGAAATCGCACTCCACCTTGGGGCCCCGTTCACGGACGAGGATCAAATCACGTGGTCCCTGCGTGGCGACACGCAGACACTGGTCGATCATCAGATCATGCTGCGCCGCCCCAAGCAGTACCGGCAAGTGATCAGCAAATGCCTAGCCGACCATCAGGGGAGAGAGGCCTCTATCGAGACGCAGGACCAGTTGCTGACCTCGATCATTCGAAAGCAGCAGGTGAAGCGGCTGATCCTTTCGAACAGTAAATTTCTTGGCTCTCCTTCTTGGATGCTAAGCGGTGGCGCGTTTTACCAAAAGGCCGGGGCCAATGTCGCGGCATTGCGCGGGCTGTTTTCGCAGCACCCTAGCAGCCTGTTTCTTGCGCTTCGCAATCCAGCGCCTTTGATTTCGGCGGCGTTTGCAGCACAGAACTCTCGCAGCTTTGCAGAGTTCAAAGGAGACACGCGGTTTCAAGATATCCGGTGGTCCCGGGTGGTGGCAGAAATTCAGGCCGCCAATCCTGATTGCCCGCTGACGGTTTGGTGCCATGAGGACACGCCAATCATCTGGCGCAAGGTTTTGCAGCATGTCACAGGTCTTGACCCGGACACCAATTTTGCTGGTGAGCTGAATATTCTGAAAAAGATAATTTCCCCCGACGGCACCGTACGGTTGGAAAAATACCTTGAAAGTCATCCCCAGTTGACGCTGCTGCAACGGGAACAGGTTTTTGCGATATTTTTGGAAAAATTCGTTGTCGAGGACGAGGTGGAAGAGGTGATCGACCTGCCCGGCTGGACGGACCATATCGTCACGGACATGACCCAAATCTACGAGCAGGATATTCAACGAATTATGAATATGCCGGGCGTTACCTTCATCGCGCCGCAGTCTCTGCCCGATCCGGGACCGGTCGCGGCGGATTAAACCTGATCGCCGAATGCGGCAGGGTTAGTGTTCGGTTTCCCCTTTTTCGACAGTGAAAACAAAGTCTTCATCTGGCGATTTCTCTACGATTTCATCGGGAATGGAGTCTGGCCCCGACAAAAAGACATTGGCGCCGAAATGCGAATGCATCCGCGACAGCTTTTCCATCCGGGCGCTGGTGATGTCGGCGTAAAACGCGGCGTAGTTGGGCGTCGCTTTGAGCGACGCAATCTTTTCACGGTGTTTTTGAACCGCGAAATGATGGATCTCTGCCAGCTCTGGATCGGCCATGAGCTTGTCGAGCTCTTCCTGCATCGCCGGCAACATGCGCTGGATTGAACGGTCTTCCTCGGCGTTGTTGTTCATGCGAAACCAATAGGCGAGGCCCTGATCCCGATCCACGTGGTTAACGCGGCCCCGATCCCGTTTGACCAAAAAGCTTTCTGCCGACCGCACGGCGTAATGGTTCAGTGAAACCAGATCATAGCCGTAGGTCGATTCCGTTGACCGCCAGGCATTGCGGAACATGTCGCGCGGCAGGGGATCGCCTGATCCGTTGACCCATTTGATATCTTCCCAAAGCTGGGATTTCAGCCCTTTTGGCCGATGAACGCCCAGCTTTTTGAAGATGCCCTGATTGCGATAAAGCGTCTTGAACCCCCAAGCCTGATGCGGTTTTCGGGTTAGTTCCGCGGCACAGCGGTGGAATGTTTCGCAGATGGGCCGGTCCTGATAGTCATGCACGTCGCTATTGCCGAAGAGACGCCAAGTCATTGCAATCATGTTGGAATCGCCAACGGCTTTGATCAGATCAGGCAACCGCCCGTCGCCCGTTTTGATGTTGATGAACTCATCCACATCCATGCAGACCAGCCAATCTGCACGCTTAACGATCTGCTCTTTGTCCGCCGCCATAAGGGCGGCTTGCTGTGGTTTCAGGCCGTTGTCCTGGAACGGGTTTTCGCGGTGCTGCACCACGCCCTTTTCCTGCAAGAGTTGCAGCATTTCATCCGTGCCATCGGTGCAATCATTCGTGTAGACCAGAAAATCTTTAACCCCGATCGCCAGGTGATAGGCGATCCATTCAAGGATGAAGGGACCTTCGTTCTTCATCGCGGTGACGATGGTGGTGCGGGTGGGATTGTTGCCCTGGTTTCCAAGGTTCAAGGCCTTCATGCGCACGGGTTTGTGGCCAAAGACCTGTTCCGCCTGCTCTAACAGCTCGGCACTTTCGACGAGGCTGGATTTGGGTACGATTTTCGACACAGAGGGCGTCGGGTGGCGCAGGATCATATAGCGGTTGAACGTGGCGGTTTCATCCGGGTTCGGGTCAGTTCCCACAACGCGTATCAACCGCCACACTGTCTTTGGCCCCGCGACCTGTGGCGCAAGGCACCATCGGCGCAGGGGACGTTTGGAATCAAACTGCACGTAAATATGGTCGCCAAAACTGGCCGTTTGGCGTTTGCGGATGCGCCAGGGATAGCATTGCTGGCCTTCCAGTTGGATGCAGCCGGTTTGCGCAGCGCAGGCGCGATCAAAGATGTTGTCTTGCCCCGGCTCTTGCACCAGCAGGTCGCAAATCTCGATCGTGGCAACCGCGCGGGCTGTATCCAGGAACCGCGTGCGGGCCAGTTCGTAGATCTGCAAGTCGCCCAAGGGCGCGTGCCAGGGATCAGCTTCCAGCGTGCCCATCCGGTCTTTGCCCGGAGCGCCCCGAACATTGAAAGGATGCGCCTCTGCCGGAAAGTCGGGCTTGCCCAAAGGCACATCCGAGGTCAGCAGAACCACCCGTTTTAAACCGTCGATTGCGTCGATTTGTTCTTTTAGTTCTGCGGCATAGGCATCTTCTAGCCCCGGCGAGTTGCGATCCAGGATAAGCGCAGCCGTCATGCCGTGATGCTTTACATGGTGGGTCAGCCAATCAAGTGTGATGGCCGCAGTTTCACCATTTCGGACCGCGAAAATCACGTTTTGGCCGGCGAAAAAATCCGTTTCCGGGGCCTGGGCGGTGACCTCGATCTGTGTGCCATCCACCAAGAAAGGCACCGTGCCTTCGCGGCCCTTGACCTTGCACCCGATCAACGGGGCCTCGCTGATGCTGCGGGTTTTGGTGAGGGTAACGCCCGCCCCGCCGGTTATGCTTTCAACGCGCGGCCCTGCCCGAAAAAAGACCCGCGCGATGCGATCTGTGCCATTGGGCTGCGCGACGGCGTCCAACACGGTGGTTGCCCCGAATGTTTGAACATTCAGGTGACGCACCAAAAACCGGTCTGTGTCGGCGGCGTTGTTCATATGTAGGTTGCCCTGCCTGTGCTGCGGCGCGTTGCGGCCCGTTCTTTTGCCCTTACCTTGGGTGTTTTGAACCCATTGTTCAACAGCGTGGCGCACGGCACATTCCGGGGCGTGGGAATAGCGCAACCCTGCCCTGCGTACGCTGCCCCATGGGCGAAAGAGGCGAATCGTCCGTTAACGCCCGTAAAACAAGGATTTTTCGCGGTCTGCACTGCGTCGGCGGGGCGTCGGCAAAACGTATGGCAGTGTGTCGGCTTTTGGCAGGGTTAAGCCCGCGCGCGGTGCAGACGTTACAAAGGTTTACTCCACCAAAGGCGGTGCTCAGAGAGGATTGAAACAGGCGACTTGTCGCGTGCCTTGCGCGGCGGTCAGCCTGGGCTGTTCGGCCCGGCAGCGATCCGTGGCAAAAGCGCAGCGTTCGTGAAAGGCGCATCCTTTGGGGGGGGACAAGGGATCGGGCAATTCGGTCTGCGCGGTTTCCGGCGCGGCAATGGGGCGGCCAACCTCTGGTGCGCTTTGCGCCAAGAGCGCCGTGTACGGGTGACGCGGATGCGCGAAGATTTCGCGGGCAGAGCCGATTTCGACAATGGCCCCGAAATAGAGAACGGCAACGCGGTCGCTGACCGCCTCTACCACCGCCAGATCGTGGCTGATGAAGAGATAGGTTAAATTGTACTGGTCTTTCAGGTCCGCCAGCAGGTTCAGCACCTGCGCCTGCACGGACACATCAAGCGCCGAGACCGGTTCATCCAGGATCAAAATCCGCGCCTGCGCGGCCAGGGCGCGGGCGATGCCGATCCGCTGTGCCTGCCCGCCGGAAAACTCATGCGGATAGCGATCGAGGAACTCTTCGCGCAGGTTCACAGAGGCAAAGATCTCTTTGATCCGCGCAGCACAGGCCGCCGCATCCATCCCGTGCAATTTGCGCAGGGGCACCTGCATGATCTGGCGGATGGTTTTGCGCGGGTTCAAGCTGCTGATCGGGTCCTGAAAGACGTATTGAATGCGTTTGCCAAACAGCGCCGGGTCTGCATTGTCGAGCGTCTCGCCCTCTATTTCGATCTGTCCGGTGCTGGGGGGAAGCAAGCCGACCAGCAATTTGGCCAATGTGGATTTACCACAGCCAGATTCCCCGACGATGCCCAATGTCTCGCCAGAGGCGACCTGCAAGGTCAGCGGCTGCACCGCATGCACCATGGCGCGCGGCGGGCCGAACAGCGTTTTGCCGACGGGAAAGGACTTTGACAGGTTTGTGAGTTTTAGCGCGTCTGTCATGCTGTCTGCTCGGCTGGGGGTTCAGGAAAAAGGCAGCGTGTTTTGCGCGCAGCACCGGTCGCCGAAAGCTCGATCTCACCGGTTCGGCAGGTCGCCTGCGCCTTGTCGCAGCGATCGGCAAAGGCGCAACCCGCAGGCAAACGGTCAACGACTGGCGGAAGGCCCGGGATCGCGGCCAGCTTGCGTTGTCCGCCGCCCAGCACCGGAACGCAGTCGATCAGGCGGCGGGTATAGGGGTGTTGCGGTGCGTGCAGGACGGCCTGTGTCGGCCCCTCTTCCACGATGCGGCCTGCATACATAACCGCCACACGATCACAGAGCTGACCGACCACGCCGAAGTCATGTGTGATAAACACAATCGCCAGCCCGCGTTCGCGGCGCAGGTCATCCAGAATGGACAGGATTTGCGCCTGCACGGTCACATCCAGCGCGGTTGTGGGTTCATCTGCGATAATCACATCCGGGTTGTTGGCCAGCGCCATGGCGATCCCCACCCGCTGGCGCATGCCGCCGGACATTTCGTAAGGATAGCTGTCGATGCGGCTTTCGGCATTTGGGATCCGCACGGCCTTGAGCAGGTCAATCACGCGGGCGCGGACGGCCGTTTTGGGGATGTTTTCGTGAACCTCTATCGCCTCTGCCAGTTGATCACCCACTTTGTAAAGCGGGTGCAGCGTGGCCAGCGGATCCTGGAAAATATAGGCGACCCGACGGCCGCGCAGGCTGCGCAGGGTTTCGTATGGGGCGCCGATCAGGTCTTGCCCTTCAAAACGCACCGCACCGTCTGTGATCACCCCGGGCGGAGAGGCCACAAGCCCCATGACGCTGAGCGCGGTGACGGATTTTCCCGATCCGCTTTCACCGATAATGCCCAGACATTCGCCTTTTTCCACATGCAGATCGACACCGCCCACGGCCTTGTAGACCCGGTCGCGCACGCGGAATTCGGTGCGCAATTCTGTGATGTCGAGCAGGCTGTCGGTGCTTGAGGCGGGTGCAGCGCTCTGCCGTTCGACGGTTGTTGCGGGCATGGGACGGCTCAGCGCGCCGGATTTCAGGCGCGGGTCCAACGCGTCGCGCACGCCGTCGCCCAAAAGGTTGATCCCCATCACGATGATCAGGATCATCGCGCCGGGCACGATGGATGTGTGCGGATTGGTGATCAGGGCAGAGCGTGCCTCGCCCAGCATAGAACCAAGATCAGCCTGTGGCGGTTGTGAGCCAAGCCCCAGAAACGAAAGCCCTGCGGTTTCCAGGATCATCCAGCCGACGGTTGTGGACATGGCAATCACGATCACCGGCAGCACATTTGGCAGGATTTCACTGAGGATGATGTCGTGGTTGCGCATCCCGGCCAGACGGGCTGCGTCGACGAATTCTTTATGCGCGATGCCCACGGTGATGCCGCGAATGTTGCGGGCAAAGAACGGGATATTGACCGCCGCCACCGCGATCAGCGCGTTCATCAGCCCCGGCCCCAGGGCCGCGACGATGGCCAGCGCCAAAAGGATATAGGGGAACGCCATCAGCATATCGACGCCGCGCATGATGATATTATCTGTCCGCCCGCCGTAATAGCCCGCGACAATCCCAATGGCAGAGCCGATCGTCGCAGCGATCACCGCTGCGGCCACGCCCATGGCAAGGCTAAGCCGTGTGCCCCACATCAACCGGCTGAGCAGATCACGCCCCAGATGGTCCGTGCCCAGCAACGCCCCTTCGGAAAACGGCGGCAAAAAGCGGTTGGGCGTGTCCGTGACATCCGGATCTGCCAGCGGCAGAAGCGGCGTAATCAGCGCCAGCAGCACGACGCCTCCGATCACGATCAACCCGACCAAGGCCAGTTTGTTGCGAGCCAGCAGTTTGAGAAAAGCCATCATGTCTTGATCCGCGGGTCCAAAAGCGCCTGCGCGACATCGACCAGAATGTTAAAGATCACATAGCAGGCCGCGATGAAAACGACGCCGCCCTGCACCAGCAGGATGTCCCGCTTTAGGATCGCATCGACCAGCATGCGCCCCACCCCGGGCCACTGGAACACCATTTCGATATAAACCGCGCCCGACAGAACGAACCCCGCCTGAATGCCCAAAATGGGGATGATCGCGACCATGGCGGCCCGCAGCGCATGGCGCCAGATCACGCGGCGTTCGCCCACCCCTTTGGCGCGGGCGGTGCGGATGAAATCCTGGCGCAATACCTCTAGCATGGCAGAACGGGCAAGCCGGGCGATCACCCCGGTGGCCACGACCGCAAGGGCCAGTGCGGGCATAGTCAGGTGGTCGAGCAGCACCCAAAGGTTGCGATCCCCGTAGATGGGCCACATGCCCGACACTGGGAACCAGCGCAGCTGCACCGCAAAGATCAGGATCATCATCATGCCCAGAAAGAAGGACGGGATTGAAATGCCCAAGAGCACCACAAAGGTGATGGCCTTATCCGCGAACCCGTATTGGCGCGCAGCAGAGATAACGCCTGCTGCAATCCCCAGCAGCGAACACAGCACGAAAGAGCTGCCCGCAAGGATCAGGGTTGCCCCGAAACGGTCGAGCACTTCGTCCAGAACCGGGCGGTTCAGGGCAAAGCTGCGGCCAAAGTCGCCCTGCAGCATGTTCCCCAGCCAGATGAAATAGCGGCTGACCAGCCCCTGATCCAAGCCCAGATCCCGGTTCAGTTTTTCGACATTTTCAGGGGTGGCATAGGATCCAAGGATCGCCGTGGCCGGATCGCCGGGGATCATCGCCAGGATCAGGAACACGATCACGCTGATCCCCAAAAGCACCGGGACGGCAGAAACAAGTCGTTTGAGAATGTAACCGGTCATGAACCTGTCCCAAAGGGGCGATGCGGCCCGTTATCCGGGCCGCACCTGATGTCGTTATTTCTTGCTGACGTCATCCAACAACAAAAAGAACGAAGGCTGCAATGAAAAGCCTGACACACGATCAGAGGTCACCGCGTTCTGTTTCCAGTTGGCGACAAAGACCCAAGGGGCGTCTTCCTGCACAATGGTTTGCATTTCTTTATACAGACGCGCCCGTTCGGCCTGATCGGTTTCGATGCGGGCGGCATCCAGCAGCTTGTCGACCTCTGGGTTGGAATAGTAGCCAGAGTTGAAACCACCTTTGTCCGGCCAAGCCTCGGTGCGCAGCGCCAGGAAGGGCAGCGTATCGGGGTCATTGGTCATCCAGGCCATTTCCGCCATATCCGCTTTGCCCTCTAGGCCGGGGTTCACGTTGCCAAGAAATGTGTTCCACTCATAGGTTTCGATTTCGACGTCCAGGCCGACCGCCTCTAGATCTGCCTGAATGGCGGTGCCCATGGCAACCGGATCAAGCATGCCGGAACCGCCCTCTGTGACATAGAATGTCAGCTTGGCACCCTCGGCCCCAGCCTCTGCCAGCAAGGCGCGGGCTTTGTCGGGGTCGTAGGGGTATGGTTCCAGGTCGGGGTTATAGGCCCAGGCAAAGGCTGGCGGTGTTGGGCCTGCGGCCACTTCAGCGGTGCCTTCAAGGACATCGTTCACGATGGCTTCTTTGTTGACGGCATAGTTCGCGGCCTGACGGACGCGCTTATCGGCAAAGGGGCCTTCTTTGGCGTTGAGAATCAGGAACCAGACATGCGGGCCAGCCTGTTCATGCACCGTATAGGTATCGCCCTGGAATTCGCTGAGCGCGACGGGCGGGACCTCTACCATCAAATCAATGCCACCAGCCAGCATTTCTGCGGTACGGGTGTTGGCGTCGGTGATGGGGCGGAAGACGACCGTTTTCAGGTCCGGTGCGCCGTCCCAGTAGTCAGGATTGGCCTGAACGACGACGGCCTCGTTGCTGCGCCATTCCCCGAAGGAAAACGCGCCAGTGCCGGACGGGTTACGCCCGAACTCTGCGCCATATTCCATGACGGCAGCAGGCGACACGATCAGGCCCGTTGGATAGGCAAGGTTTGACAGAAACGGCGCATAAGGTCCGTTCAGTTTAAAGGACACCGTCAGCGGATCGACGACGTCGACGCTTTCGATCGCTGAAAAGAAGAACGCCAGCGGGAATGGCCCTGTGTCGTGATAGGGATGCGCCTCGTCCAGCATTCGGTCAAAGTTGAACTTGACCGCCTCGGCGTCAAAGGCGCTGCCGTCGTGGAACTTAACGCCATCGCGCAGGGTAAAGGTGTAAACGGTGCCGTCTTCGGAAATGGTCCAGTCGGTGGCCAGGGCGGGTTCGACCTCTAGCGTGCCGTCTTTGTAGCGCACCAGACCGTCATACATGTTCATCAGAATGCGGAAATCATTCACCGCTGTGACCGCTGCCGGATCCAGGGCTTGGGGTTCTGCAATCTGACCAACGATCAAGACATCTTCGGGGGATTGCGCCTGTGCGGGCGCGAACGGAAGCGCCAACGCAGTCGCGGCCGACGCGGCCAAAAGCGCGCGGCGCGTGAGTTTAAGAAAAGTCATTCTGTGTCCTCTCTGCTAAATCTTATTTATCATGATTAATTGCATTTGGGCAAATTCTCATGATAAATTCAAGGCAATTGTGCTAGAGGAACCCTCATGACGTTTTCGATTCTAACTTTTGACAAAAAAACAGGCATTTACGCGGGCGCAGCGGCGACCGGTAGTCTTTGTGTTGGGGGTTGGGTGCTGCGTGGAGACATCGAATCAGGGATGTGCGCGTCGCAAGGAACGGCCCCCAGCACCTTTTGGCGGGATGAGGCGATGCGCCGGTTGCACAGCGGCGCAGAGGCCAGCGCCCTGGTCGCCGACCTGACCCAATCCGATGCCGGTCGAGATCACCGGCAGCTTTCCATTCTTGACAAATCCGGTGGCACGGCGGGATTTACCGGCGCGAAAAGCATCCCCTTTGCCGAGGTGATCGCCACGCCAAATATGATCGTGGCGGGGAATATGCTGCATTCTCGTCGCGTTCTTGAGGCGCTTGGCCAGACCTTTCAAACCAGCAAAGGCCATCCGAAAGATCGTTTGATGCAAGCTTTGCAGGCGGCAGATGCGGCAGGCAGTGACGTGCGCGGTTTGCAATCCGCCTGTTTGCTGGTGATCAGCCCGGACGCGCCGCCGTTTGATCTGCGCATAGATCAAAGCGACACACCGCTAAAGGATCTCGCCGCGCTGGCCGAAAAGGTAGATCGGCCGCCCTATGCGACCTGGCTTGAAGAGGTTCCGGTTCTGCGTGATCGCAGCCGTGCGCCCAAGGCTGATTAGCCCCACACGCTAATCGCCCATAAACTCCCGGGTGATGCGGATTTCCTGCGCATTCATCATGCTTTCCGCGCCTTCCATATGAGACCGCATAATGTCACGCGCGCGCGGCCCATCCCCGCGTTCCAACGCGTCCACAAGATCAATCTGGTGGCGTCGCCCGCGTTCCCACAGCTCTTTGTTGGGGGCCGCGTAAAGCCGGCGATAGACGGTGAGATCAGTCAGGATGCGGGCCATAAAGGAAATCACGAACCCAAGAAGCTCATTCTCGGCGGCATCAGCGATGCGCGCGTGAAAGGCCAGTGAGGTGATGTGCTGTTGCTTTTCTTCCTCGGGTGTCTTGGCGGGATTGGGGTGCTGGTGGGCCATTTCGCGCAGCTCGGCCAGGGTTTCCGCGTCCAGCTGTCCGGCGAGGGTGCCGACCAGTTCAGGTTCCAGAACTTTGCGGATTTGATAGATGTCGGAAATCGACAGGTCTTTGAAATAAAAGTAATTTCCAAGCAAAGACATGGCCCGATCTTTGCTGACCTCACCAACAGAGCTGCCGCCCCCGGGGCCGGTCTTTGTGACGATCAGCCCCTGCGCCTCTAGTATTCGCATGGCTTCGCGCACGGTGCCCTTGGATACCCCGAACTGGGCGATCATCTCTGCCTCATTGGGCAGCTTATGCCCCTGACGCAAATCGCGTTCGACCACCCATCTTTTGATCTGATCGGCAACCTGAACCGGACGGGATCGTTTCTGTGCGCGTGGCGCATCCGTGGTTTTGGGCCTTAAGGGTCGCGAATTGTCTTTCATCCGAAAAGTTTAGACCAGCCCTGCGAAGTTGGGTAGCGTTAAATCTTCATGATAAATACAAATGGAAAACCCGTCGATATTGGCGGGCTAGAGCCCCGGCAGGCGGGCACGCCAGCGCCGCACGATGTCTTCGGTGTCGCCCCCCGACCCCTGAGCATTGGCACTTTGATAGACATCCGGCTGAATGCCCTCTTGCGCAAGTTTGGCCACGGCCTCTGCCAGAATGGTGTTGAGCACAAACACCCCAGCCAGGGTAGAGCTGGGCCCCATCCGCACGTCGCGTTGCGGGACATCCAGCGCGGCGTCGCCATATTCTCCGCAATTGCTGATCACAAAATTTGTAACTTCATGCAGTTTCTTACCCGATGAATGGCGCGACGAAACATTTTGCGCGTGATCCATAGAGGTGAGCGCCACAGTCACGGCCCCGAATTTCCCGGCCAGCTCTGCCAATTCTATCGGGTAAGCATTGCGCCCGGAATTTGAGGCCACAAACACCACGTCCCCAGAATTGATCGTGTAATTGGCCAGAACCTTGGCGGCGCGGCCCTCTTCCCGTTCAAGCATCGTAGAGCGGTGCGCGCCCATATGCAGCATCAGGTCCGGATCAAGAATGGCCTGCGCCGCTGCAATGCCGCCAGCGCGGTAAAAGACCTCTTCGGCCAGCAAATGCGAATGGCCGCTGCCGGCAACATGGATCAGTTTGTCGGCTGCAAGGGCTGTGACGACAGCATCGCGCACATCATCCAAAGCATCTGCCTGCGTTGAAAGGATATCGTCCAAGACAGAAACGATCCGATCACGATAGGAATAGCGCAAGCCTTTGCCCATTGATTACCCTTTGATTTCACCAACATATTTATAGCGGTCACCGCGATACCAGCTGACCCCGTCTTCGACGGCGTTGCCATTTTCGTCATATCCGACCTGATCAACTTTGAGCACAGCCGACCCGACGGCCACCCCCAACAGTTCGGCAATTTCGATATTCGCCTCTATGGCTTCCAGGCTTTGCAAAATTCTGCGAGGCCGGCCACCGCGGGCATCCATGCGTTCGTAAAGCGACCCCCTGCCGTCATAGTCTTCGCCCACACTCGAGACCGGCACCACGGCCCGCTCAAATGAAAGGGTTTCGTCACCCGCCAAACGCAGACGTTCCAGCGTCAACATTTGAGTGCCCAGGGGCAACCCGGTACGAAAGGCGGTTTCGGTGGTCACAGGACCAATCGTCAATTCGATCACTTTTGAACTGGGCAACAGGCCGCGCAAACGCATGTCTTCGGAAAATCCGGACAGACGCGACAGCGCCTTGGGGATGCGACCGGTGACGACCGTTCCTGCCCCGGGGCGCGTGTGCACCAGACCATGTTCGGCAAGATCCTTGAGCACCTGACGCACGGTCGAGCGGGACACTTCAAGCTGTGATGCAAGTTCGCGTTCCGAAGGCAAGGATTCCCCGGTTGCGATCAAACCATCATCTATGACAGAAGACATTGCGTTGCGCAGACGATCCGATAAGGGACCGTGCTGTTCAGCGACACGTTCCGCCATTGCCGAAAATAAATCCATCCGCTTTCCTTGTCTTTCGCCCTAATAAATAGGCTTTCCCTGAACTATTGGTATGTTTTTGGTCGAAAGTCTGCAAGCTTTTTTGACAATATCTAGAATGTGTATTGCAACCAGATTAAGACTAGACAGGATTTTTAAAACCAATAGCATACCAACTGCAACTCTAACAGGGTCAAAGGGCAATCTAATGAAATTACGAACATTCGGTTTGACTGCGCTTGGCGCGGTCCTGATGACGACGACCATTCTGCACGCCGAAACCGAGCTGCGCATCACACATTCCATCACCTCAGGCGCCAGCCGCGAAGCATTGGACGAAATCATCGCGGGGTTCCAAGCACAAAACCCCGAGATAACGGTAAAACAAATTGTATTTGATGATGATCTATATTCTGACACCGGTTTGATCACGCAACTTCAAAGCTCTGAAGTGCCTGACATTTACTTTCAATGGGCCGGCTTTCCGGTCAAACGCGATGCAGCCGCCGGATATGCGGCCGACCTGTCCGAAGCGCTGGCAACAGGCGCATGGCGCGACAGTTTTGTTGACTCTGTCTGGAGCGACGGGGGCGGTGCGCAGGTTGACGGCAAACCTTATCTGGTTCCCACATCGCTCGATGTGACCAACACGATTTGGTACAACAAAAGCATCTTCGAAGAAAACGGTCTGACGGAGCCTCAGACATGGGACGAATTTGTCGCCTTGATCAAGGTTCTGGCGGATGCGGGCGAAATCCCGATCATTGAAGGCAATAATGAGCTGTGGCCCCTTGGAAACTGGGCCTCTCATATCGCGTCCCGTGTTGTGCCTGTGGACGAATACCAGGCCGCGTTTTCGCAGGAAGGCCCATTCAACACGCCTGATTTCCTAAAAGCACTGCAGTTGCTGGCAGACTTGCACGACATCGGCGCGTTTAACCGGGATATGCCCGGTATGGGCGCGGATCCGGCCATGGCAACATTTTTTCAAGAAGCCGCCGCGATGCATCCGATTGGATCTTGGTTGATCGGCTCTGAAAGCGATTTGGCGGATGAAGGGTTCAGCTATGGCCAGTTCGACACGCCAATCATCGACGACACGCATCCGCTCAAAGACAGCGTCATCGGGACAGCCACCGGTTTTATCGTGCATGACAAAAGCCCGCATAAACCCGAAGCCATCGCCTTTTTGCAGTATTTCACCTCACCGGAAAACCAAAAGCTTTGGGCCGAGCATGGCAATCTAAGCCCGGTCAAAGGCGTGATGGAAACGGCCGAATTGGACGAACATACCAAGTCGGTTGCCGCGCTTCTTTCAAATGCGGGTTCGATTGTCCCCCCACCTGACACGACCTACCCCGTTCCCGTGGCAGAGGCCTTTTATCAGGCGGCGGCCTATGCAGCCTCTGGCGAAAAAACACCGCAGGACGCCTTGACATGGTTGGATGAAACCGTCGCTATCATCGGAAAACAATAGGCGTTTTTCGTGAAACCAAAAGCTGAAGAAGATCGGTCTGCGCCGCTCGCAAAGGGCGCTGTAAACATGTTGTTTATAGCGCCCGCTTTGTTGCTGTTTGCCGGTTTTGTTTTGCTGCCGCTGGTGTCGGCGCTTTACTATGCCTTTACGTCCTGGAACGGGTTTACCCCGCCCAAATGGGTTGGCTTTGCCAATTTTCGCCGCGCCTTTGCGGACATGACGCATTTGGCGTCTTACCTGCATGTGACGCTTTATATCCTTGGCACGCTGTTGTTTGAGGTGACGTTTGGCCTGATCATGGCCGTCATCCTGAATTCAGATCGCCGGGGCTTTTCAATCATGCGCGGGATGTTTTTTTCGCCGATGATCCTGTCCATGTCAGCGGCGGGGGTCTTGTGGGCCTTTGTTCTGGATTATCGAAGTGGCCTGTTAAATTCGGTTTTGCGTTCAATTGGGCTGGATGATCTGGCGCAACCCTGGCTTAGCCAAAGCTCGACCGCATTAATCGCGATTATGGTTGTGTCGGGATGGAAATTTGCAGGGTTCTACATGATCATCTTTTTCGCCGCCCTGCGTCGAATACCGCGCAACATTTACGAGGCAGCAACGATTGACGGGGCCGGCCCTTTTGCGCAGTTTTTCCAGATCACGGCGCCCTTGTTAAGGCAGAACGTCATGGTCGCAGTGTTGCTGGCAGTGACGGGCGGGTTTGCCGGGTTTGATCTGTTTTTCACCCTGACCAATGGCGGCCCCTTCAACAGCACAGAGGTTCCCGCAACCTGGATCATCAAACAGGCCTTTGATCAGAACCAGCTGGGCTATGGCACGGCTTTGACCGTTATCCTGGCCTTTGTCGTGATGATAATTTCGCTGATTTATTTGCGCTATTCGGAAAGATCCAATGTCGCTCGGTTCTGAAGGAAAGCTGCGCCCCGCAGAGATGCTGCAATATTGCGTCGGGGCTTTCGTGGTTGCAGTCATGTTTTATCCGACGATTTGGATGGTCATTTCTGCCTTTAAATCCAACAAAGAGATTTTCCGCACGCCCTTTGGTTTACCCGCAGAGTGGCGCTGGCAGAACTTTGTCGAGGCCTGGCAAACCGGGGCTTTGGGCGGGCTTTACGTAAACTCTTTCATCGTCACGGCCGTTGCCGTCATCATTTGCGTGAGCTTTGCGACTGCCGCCGCCTTTGCCTTTACCCGGCTCGAGTTTCCGGGGCGCAGGATCTATTACCGCATCTTGCTGATCGGGCTGGTCTTGCCCCCGCCTGTCGTGGCGATCCCGTTGTTCACCATATTGCGCGACATCAATTTGCTGAACACGCTTTGGGCGCTGATATTGCCCGGCGCGGCCTGGTCCCTGTCGCTGACGGTTTTTCTGATGCATGGCTATTTCAATTCGGTCAAACCCGACATGGAAGAAGCGGCGCTGTTGGATGGTGCGAACACATGGCAGATCTTTATCGGCATTTCGGTGCCCATGGTCTGGCCTGCGATGCTGACCATGATCATCATCAACACGATCAACATCTGGAATGAGCTGATGTTTGCGCTGCTGTTCATCGTGGATGAAGACAAGCGCACCCTGCCCGTCGGGCTGATCCGTTTTTACGGGCGTCACAGCACGGATTATTCGCTGGTCTTTGCAGCGCTGACACTTACAACGATCCCCATTTTGGTGTTGTATTTTATACTGCAGCGCCATGTTATTGCGGGTCTTTCCGCAACCGCTATGGATTAGGACAGCACTATGATTACCGGCGTTATCGAAGGGTTTTACGGGCGGGCCTGGCACGAGGATCAGCGTGTGACCATGCTGGACTGGATCGGTGCTGCGGGGATGAACACCTATATCTACGCGCCCAAGGACGACATTCATGTGCGCGCCCGGTGGCGGCAGGTTTATGACGCAGAGCAACTGGATATCCTGTCCCGCCTTATCGCCAGCGCCCAAGCACGCAATATCGGGTTCATGGCCGCCATCGCCCCCTGTCTGGACATCACCTATTCCAGCACCGACGATCTGAACCAGTTGCTGCAACGGATTGATCAACTGTGGGGGATTGGCGTGCGCCAGTTCGCGCTGTTGTTTGACGACATCCCCAACAGCCTGCCCGAACAGGACAAGGCGCATTTCACGTCCTTCGCCGCGGCCCAAAGCCATATCGCCAACGCCGTTTTGCAGCATTTGCGCGCTTTGGGCCGCGGCACGTTGTTGTTTTGCCCGACGGAATATTGTGCGCGGTTTGCGAATATGGATGTCCCTGGGTCGGAGTATCTGAACACCCTTGGCCGCAGCCTTGACCCTGAAATCGGGGTGTTCTGGACTGGGCCAGAGATTGTATCGGCAACGATAACCGCAGCCTCGCTGCAAGAAATCGGAACCGTCCTGCGCCGCAAACCGGTGATCTGGGACAATTTTCACGCCAATGACTATGACATTCGCCGCATTTATGCCGGCCCCCTTGGCGGGCGAGGCAGCGACATCCTGCCCCATATTTCCGGGTTTATCACCAATCCAAACAACGAATTGGATGCGAATTTTGTCCCCATCCACACGACCGGCGCGTTTTTGTCAGGGGCGGGTTATGACGAGGATCACGCCTTGGCGGCGGCCCTCACCGATTGGCATCCCCGGTTCGAACTGGCCTTTGGCCCAGAGGGAGAGCGGCTGCCAGAAGAAGAGCTGCGTTTGCTGGTCGCGTTGTTTTATCAGCCTTTCGAATGTGGCGCAGAGGTGGTTGCGATGTTGGATCTGGCAAAGGCCCTGTTGGCAGATCACCGGCCTGACACCTTGGATGAGGGCTGGCAGCACGGCGTGGCCCAGCTTCGCCAGTTCAGGGACCGGATCACGTCCCTTTTCGACCATCTGACAGAGCTAAAAGACAGAGAGCTGTTCCACAGCTTTCACCCCTATCTTTGGGAAGCCCGCGAAGAAGTCACCCATCTTGTGACCTATCTCGACTGGCTGGCCGAAGCCCCCGCACCACAAGAACTGTTCCCTTCACGCGACCGGATCTATAACTTTTACCGGCAGGGGTTTTCCGTGGCGATTCAGGAATTGTTGCCGCGCGATGATAAGGGGGGGTACCATCATGACGGACACTGAACTACAGATCCGGCAAGCGACGGAACAGGATCATGATGCGCTGGAAATGATTTGCCTCAAGACCGGGGATTCTGGGGGTGATGCAACAGAGCTGGAAGATGACCCCACCCTGCTGGGCAAGATTTTTTCCGTTCCTTATCAGATTCTTGAACCCGATTTTGCCTTTGTTGCAGAGGATAAGGACGGCGTCTGTGGCTATGTTTTGGGCGCGCTCGATTCCGTGTCATTCGAAGACCGGCTTGACCGGGAATGGTTCGCCCCCTTGCGCAAAACCCTGCGCGATCCGGGGCCAGACCAAAAACTTTGGACAGGCAGCGATTGGGCCCGCCATCACATCCACCACCCGCCACCGCTGATGCTGCCGGAACTGGCACCGTTCAGGTCACACGGTCACATCGATATTTTGCCCCGCGCACAGGGCCGAGGCCTTGGACGACAGCTGATCAACACGCTGGAAGACAGCCTGAAAGCCGCCGGGTCAAAGGGAATTCATCTGGGCGTAAACCCTGCGAACCATAGGGCATTGGCCTTTTACAAAGTCCTGGGATTTGCCGACATACCGGTGTCAGGGGACAACATTGATGCGGTTTACGTGGCCAAATCCTTTTAGGTTGGCTGCCCGATCAGATGGCATGGGGGCCTAATGTACGTTTTTTGTCTTGATATCGGCGGCACAGAAACCCGTGGGGCGTTGTTTGACGCTGAAGGTCACGAACGGGCGCGGGCGACGGGCCCTGCCGGGGCTTTGTCGCTTGGGGTAGACGCGTCAGAGGCGGCCATTCGCGCGGTTTGGGCCAAGGCGATTGCCGACTTGCCGCAAACCCCGGCACCCGGCGAAACGCAGCTTTGCGCAGGGATCGCGGGGATGGGGCTGGCCGGGCGGGTTGAGGCTTTGCACAACAAGCTAGCGGATTTTCAGGACACTCATTTTGTCGGTGACGGCTATGCCGCGTTGATCGCAACGACGCAGGGCGCGCCGGGGGCGTTGATTTCCGTCGGAACAGGCGTCGCGGCCTTGCGCCTTGGCGCGGATGGCAGGACCATCACGTTGAGCAGCTGGGGCTTTCCCGGCGGGGACTTGGGCAGTGGCGCTTGGCTGGGGCTGGGTCTGACGAATGTGCTGACGCGCTATCTGGACGGGATCCCTAACGAGCCGCCCCTGACGGACACGATGGCAGACCAAATCTTGCAGATCACAGGCGACACGCCCAGCAAGATCATGGATTGGCTGACAGGGTCGCGTGCCCGTCAATATGCCAGCCTGGCCCCGATCATCGTTGCTTTTGCCGAAAACGGCGACCCGTTTGCCCGGCAGATGCTAAGCCTGGCCGCCGCTGAAATCACAGCCGTGGCCGCCGCGCTATATGAGGGACAGCACGGAGCGGTGAACCTGAGCGGCGGATTGGGCGGCGTCTTGCTTCCCTATTGCGCAGAACAAGCGCCGCAATTTGACTGGCAATTCGGGGCGCACGATCCGTTGCAGGGGGCCTATCTGATCGCCACAGGCAAAGCCCCCAAAGAAGTGCTGCGCCCGCGCCCGAAAATGTCCGTGCTCGACTACGGTTAGGGTCAGAACCGTCAGCCTGGATTGCGGGTTGTGTCCCTGAGGATGGAAACCAGATTTTGTTTTTCCACGCGGTTGGGCAAAGAACTGTCTGCGATACGCTCTGTCAACAGGCGCAAAACAGTGTCCGTTTGCTCTGCCACATCCTGGCGGATCGTCGATAAATTATAGGACCCCCAACTGGCCTGTTCGATATCATCAAACCCCAACAGTTGGATGTCTTGGGGCACGCGAAGCCCCAGATCCACCCGCAGCGCATCCAGCGCCCCTAGGGCAATCAGATCGGTCGCACAAAACACCGCATCGGCACCTTTCAGAATATCCGGATCGACATTGCGCATGGCGTGTCGAGCGTCTTCATAGCTTTGGTCGGCAACATGCAAGATCTGGCACGGCACATCTTTGGCCGCCGCCGCTACGACAAATGCTTTGCACCGGCCAGAAACGGAATAGGTTTCTTTTTCTGGCATCATGCAGGCCATTCTGCGTGCCCCGGCTGCAAACAAGACATCAAAGGCCAGCTGTCCCCCGCCTTGATTGTCGGCCACGACGCGATCCCCCCAGTTGGACACCCCGGCGCGATTGACCAACACAACCGGCAACCCCAAACGTCCGCATTCTTCGATCAATGCGCGCGGCGGGCTGTCAGAGGTCACAATGATGCCTGCGATGCTGTAGCCCAACAAAATCTCGATCAAACTGCTGACATCATCGGGGCGTTCTGCGGTGATCAGCATGGGTTTGAACCCTTCGCGGATCAACGCCTCGCTGAGCAACCGGACCTGTCGGGACCGCAAGGGCGTGTCCAACCGGGACGCCACAAGACCGACGATACCGGAATGTTCTTGCTGCAGGCCCCGCGCCAAGGAATTGACGCGATAGCCAAGCTCTGACGCGGCCTCCATGACCTTTTTGCGGGTCTCATCCGAAATATGTGCGCCGGGCGTATAGGCGCGAGAAACCGCAGAGCGTGACACACCGGCAAGTTTGGCGACATCAAAAGATGTGGGTTTGCGGTTTTCGGGCCTAGCCATGGCTTAGCCTTTTCAAAGCGAACCGTGAAAAAGAGAAGGGTTCGTTCAGATTGAACCGGTCCGGGCGCAAATCAATCATTTGGGCAAAGATCGACTCCTCTGCCCCCATATAGGCAATCATCGACGGGATCGCGCTGCCACGAAGGCAGGCGATGTCCTTGGGGTCTGCGCTTGGCAAAAACTCCACCAGATTTGCATCGTAATCCGCGATCGCCTCTTCCAGCGACGGATAGTCCTGCCGGCGGGTCATGATCTGAGCGTCCACGCTTAGGGCGCGTAATTCATGCAGAAAGTCCCGGTTAAAGGACCAAAAGAACACCCGATCCAAGAGCCCCGCCTGTTGCACAAGCTCCAGCACGGGCGCGGGTGGGGCCGATTTGAATTCCAGATAGGCCCGGGCGTCATAGCGTTTGAGAAGCTCCAGAGCTTCGGTCAGGGTTGGAATTTGCGTGCCCGCAAAATGCGGGTCAAACCACGCCCCGGCATCCAAGGCACGCAGGCTGGCCAGGTCCTGATCACAGACCGGCCCCGTCGCGTTGGTTGTCCGATCCAGCATCGGATCGTGAATGACGACGATTTCGCCGTCGGTCGTGATGTGCAGATCAACCTCGATAAAGTCGAAACCAGCAGCCAGCGCACATTCCAGCGCGGGCAATGTGTTTTCTGGGCCAATTTTATTGGCCCCGCGATGGCACACGATCTCAAACGGATAATCCGCGGGCGCGCGAAACGGGTTCACCAGTTCAGGCATGTCAGAGCAAATGCCGGTGACCGGTTTGGTGCGAATGGCCACCATGCGCGCGGGGTCTTCTTCGTGCCAGATGACAACATGTTTGTCGGCGGCAAAGGCCCGGCTGAACAGTTGACGTGTCAGGGTGTCTTGCGGGGCGGGCAGACGTTCCCAACACAGGTGGATGACGTCGGCCTGTGCGGCATGTTCGTGCGGATCAGCGCCAAGGGGCACCAACGCGGCCACGGGGTATGTGCTGCCTGCAGCCTTGAGCGTGTCTACAATGGCCGTGTCAAAGGCACCGATGATCACCGGGTCAATCGCCGCATCCTGCAACAATTTCAGCGTGATGAGGGCAGCGTCGGCGTCCTTGATGTCGGCGTAGATCCCCGCCCCAAGCTTTGCCGCGAGATCGACAACCTCGCTGAGATCCGGGAATTCTGGGAACTCTGACCGAAGCTCTGCCCGCGTCATATCCCGAATGTTGCGGCCATCGGCCAAGGTGGCATCATGATAGACCAGTGCGGCCCCGTCAGAGGTGATCCGAATATCGACCTCCCACATATCGGCGCCAAGCTCTGCCGCTTTTCGAAACGCAGCCAAGGTATTCGCGGGCGCATAGGCAGAGGCCCCCCGATGCGCGATGGAAAACGGTCTGGGAGGCAAAAGCGGATCAGTCACAGGCGGTTCCCCGTCAGATCAAAGGCCAGGATCTGGTCGTCAGCAATGCCCCAATCAACCTTTTCGCCCGGCGCATGCGGCTCGCCCGCCGGAAGGATAGACCGCAGCATGCCGCCACTATCAAGGCGCACGTCGATAAGTTCTTCGCGGCCTTGTGGCTCGACGAAAACGACCTCTCCGGTCAGGCCGGTTCCGTGTTGCGGGCCGAAATGTTCGGGGCGCACACCGATGACAATATCGCCAGAGGCCGCAAACCCGGAGGGACGGGCAATGGATTGATCCTGGCCGATGACCAACCGTTCGCCAGCCTCAGCGGGAAGGAAGGAAATCGGCGGGTTGCCAAGGAATCCGGCCACAAACTGTGATTTCGGGTTGGAATACATCTGTTCCGGCGTGTCGAGCTGAACAATCTTGCCTTCCTTCATCAGCGCGATCCGGTCACACATGGACATGGCTTCGACCTGATCATGGGTCACAAGGATCGCAGTGATGCCGGTTTCACGCTGAATGCGCCGAATTTCAGAGCGCATTTCAAGGCGCAGCTTGGCATCGAGATTGGCCAGTGGTTCGTCCAACAGCAATACATCCGGTTTACGGATCATCGCGCGCGCCAGCGCAACTCGTTGCTGTTGGCCGCCGGACAATTGCGCCGGTCGACGTTTCAGCAGATCGCCGATTTGAACCAGATCGGCCAACCGCTCGACCTCTTTCTGGGCTTCAGCCTTGGAGACTTTCTGCACTTTCAGCGGAAAGCCGATATTTTGTTCCACGGTCATATGCGGGTAGAGCGCGTAGTTCTGGAACACCACGCCAACAGAGCGTTCCTGCGCGGGAACGGTTGTGACGTCGCGGTCCCCGAAATGCAGGGTGCCGCCGCTCATCTTGTGGATGCCGCAAATGGCGAACAGCGTTGTGGATTTGCCGCAGCCTGAGGGGCCCAACAGCGCCATCATCTCTCCGCTGTTTACGGTAAGATCCATGTCTTCGATTACCGTTGTATCACCGAAACGCTTGGTGAACTTGTCCAGTCTAAGTTCCATTAGCCTTTGGTTCCTCCGCCGTAGATGTTCATCAGCTGTTTTTGGAACAGCAGGTAAATTATGATGACTGGGATTGAGTAAAACATGCCGATCGCCTTAAACAGCCCGAAATCGGCTGTGGCATCGTCCTGAATGACTGCGTTCATATATGTTGCAAGCACCTGCGTGCTGGACCCGGGTGCCAAGACCAAGGGCAGGACGAATTCGGACCACCCTGACAGGAACGAGATGATCAGCAGTGCCGCAAGGCCCGGTTTGACCTGTGGCAAGACCAGTTCCCACCACACCCGAAAGCGGCTTGCCCCGTCTTGCACTCCCGCCATTTCAATTTCCCACGGCACCGTGTCGTAGAACCCTTTCATGATCCACACGCCAAAGGGCAATTCCAACGCCGCTTTGACAAGGATAATCCCAAGCAGGCTGTCGAAAAGCCCCAGGAACTGAAGGATGATAAAGATCGCGATGATGAGCGTGATCGTTGGAAAGGCGTGCAATATTATCAGGCCGCCCAGATAATAGGGCCGCCCCGGCATGTTAAGACGGGACAGGGCATAGCCCGCCGTCGTGGACAACATCGTGACTGTTAGCGCCGTTGTCGAGGCAAACAGAAATGTGTTGAACGTCACTTGCCAGATAGAGGGTCGGCCCGCGTCGATCCGTTCCCACAGGAACCGCCAATTGGTCAGGTCAAGCTCGCCCGGCCAAAGCGACCCCGGATCGGGCTGGGCGATGCTGTCCACCACCTGAAAGATATACATAATGACAAGCGGCGCAGAAAAGATCGAAAGGATCAGGACGATGTGCCAGATGCGTGAATTGGACGTCATTGTTCAATCCTCGGCTTGATCAAGAGCTCTTTGAAATTGAAGAACCGCAAATACATCACAGACAGGGCGATGCCGATAAAGACCAACGCCAACGCATAGGCTGCCCCAAGCCCATATTGCAGGTTGCCGCCATAGTTGTTCAGCGCCGTGTGATAGGCGGCAAGGGCCCAAACCTCTGTCGATCGGCCCGGCCCGCCATCGGTTGCCAGCAGGATATATTCAAAGGAGGTCATAAGGCTAAGCGTTTGATAAGACGTCATGAACAGGATCGGCCAGCGCATTTGCGGCAGGATGATATAGCGCACCTGTTGCCAGCGGTTCGCGCCGTCCACCTCAGAGGCGTAGAGCATTGAGGTCGGGATCGCCTTTATCGCAGAGGAAAACAGGATCATGCCAAGCGATGCGCCGACAAACCCGTTGATCAGGATGACAACCGTCCAGGCCCGTGTCGAGGTTTGCATCATCCAGTTTTGCGGCGGCACACCAAACCAGCCCGTGACCGTCGCGATAAATCCATTGTCCCATGTGAACCAGTTCCACATCAGCACATACAAAACCGGAGGCAGGATGCGCGGCAGGAACCAAATGGCCCGGAATGTATTGGCCAGTTTTCCGGGCAGATAGAATGTTGAAAGGGCAAGGAAAAGGCCAAACAGGATGTTAAATGCCAAGGTGCAGACGACGTAAAATGCCGTATTTGTGGCGAAACGCAGCGTCGAGGGCAGTTCAAGCAACAGCTTGAAATTCTCTGTGGTCCAGCCCCAGCCCGTATAGGCAAATTCGGTCAGCTTATCATGGTCTGCCGGGTCAATCCCGGTCGCGTCCAGCGCTGCGCGAAACTCTTGTTCCGTGTCAAAGCGCGTTCCGATAATCGTGACTGCAAAAAGATCGGCAGCGGCCTTGCGGTCCCGTGTTTTTCGGATCGGGTTGCGCAGGTCTTTCAGCAGGCGTTCCACATCGCGACGAGAGCCAAATGTCTCTCCCAGATGATCTTTGCGCAGCTCTTCCCCGGTGTCTTTGCTGAATTGGTCGGACAGCGCGGTCACGCCTTGTTCCGTGATCTCAAAGCCTGCCGTTTCCAGCTTTTCAACCGAGGCAGGGCTGACGCCGGTTTCTGGCAAATTGCGAAGCTGATCGCTGATGATCCGATAATCCCCGCCCGAGATGCCCGTTGAGGTCGACATGTTGGTGAAACCAAACACGACCGTCAAAAGAACCGGCAACAGGAAAAAGATGAATACAGCAATCAATGCGGGCGCAAGAAACCCAATGCCCAACATGCGGGAAGTCATCACGAACTGTCCTTAAAAATAGGGTTGGGCAAGGCGCTGTCCTGCAACGCCTTGCCCGATCGATTGGCTTAGCGAACGATCAGATCATCGCCGATTGTCGCACGCATTTGTGCTTCGACTTCAGCAACGGCTTCTTCTGGTGTTTGAACACCGGTCCAAGCAGACTCCAGACCTCTGAACATAGCTTCTGAGAAGGCGCCATATTGCAGGTGGTTTGGCTGCGCATTTGCAGAACCCAACAGTCTTTCAGTCGCTTCAGCGGCCCAACGGTTGCCGCTGTAAAGATCGATGCCTTCCTGTGCCTGAGCAACAGCAAGGTGGTTGGACTGAATGGCGTGAAGCGTGTTCAGACGCGGCTCTGTCGCGATTGCGATCAGTTGTGCAGCGATCTCTTCGATGCGGTCGTCTTCCTGGTTCATCACAAGATAGACCAGCGGGTGTGTGATCGTGTTGGCGCGGCCTTCAGCATTGCCAGCCGGGATCAGAGAAAACTGGATTGTGTTCCAGAAATCTTCGTTGCCTTCACGTTCGTAGCGACCGTAATGCCAGGTACCACCGTGCCAGAATGCGGCGCGGCCATTGGCAACTTCGTTATACCATTGGTTCCAGTCGGTGCCGATGTGGTTTTGACGGGTCAGGCCTGCAGCCACAGCGTCGACGAAGAATTGGTAATATTCTGTCATCGCCTTTTTGTCCAAGACCAGTTTACCGGTTTCCGGATCCATCAGCTCGCCACCGAAGGACTGATAAAACTGAGCATAATCAGGGCCGTTAGATGGGCGCGGGTAAAAGCCATAGCCTTTTTCGACAAGGCCCATATCGACAGCTTTTTTACCGTCTTCAAGAATGTTTTGCAGCGTGTATTCACCGCTGGCAACCTTGGCCGGAAGCGCGTCGATGTCTTCTTCGCTATAGCCCAATTTGCTGAGTGTTTCGCGCCAGAAGAAGAACGGGCGAGATTCAGCATCCTGTGGAATACCCCACTGGGTTCCGCCGACGGACGCAATTTCCATCAGGTTCGGGAAAACGTTGTTCAAAGGCCATGAATCCAGATCAACATAGTCTTCAACCGGAACGATATATCCGGCCTGGCTCCATGGGGCGATGTCCAGGTGCGAGGTTACGACGATGCTAGGTGCAGTGCCCGCTTCGGCGCCGAGCGTGATGCCCTGTTTGAATTCATCCCATCCAGCGAAATCCCGGCGTCCTTCAACCGTGATATTCAGCTCTTCGCCCTGAATGGCCGCTTCTCTTTCCAAAATGTCAGCAGCCATCTCGATGGCCTCAATACGATAGCTGTCGCTGTCGTTTGATCCACCGGCCCAAACGGTGATGTTGACGTCTTCCGCAAGTGCCGGCAGCGCGAGACTGGTCATAAGGCCAGCCAAGGCAGTTGTGCGTGTCCAGATTTTCATTCGTACCTCCATAAGGCGTTCTGTTGTGTGGTGTTGCACACGTGTGCAAGATAATTGCAGAAATCCCCAAGTCTGGGAAGTGTGTTTTGTTTAGGTAGAGACCCCGACTCGGTGATTACGGCGTAACCCTCACATTTCAATGTAAAAGTTTTTTGACGGTTTCAGAGATTTTGCCAAGAACCGAACATGGGCCGTCATTTCACTCGACCGGAAAAAACCGATCTGTTTCCGCCGGCTATTTGCCAGAAATGAATCGCGCGTAGGACGGCGGAATCGCAAGATCAAACCGTTCACAAAGCAGTTTCACATCGTGCCAGTCATTCGCATCTACGGCATAGCCTGTATGAAATTGGACCAGCCATTCCGGTGGAACACAACACATTTTGGTTCCCAAGATCTGCCCATGCCCGGTCAGATGTTCCGCGCAATAGGCAACCCCGCCTGCATTGCTGCCATCCGGGTTTAATTCATATGTGTGAACGTCCAGCACCTGACCCTGCGCATTGTCGTAAACATAGTTGTGTTCCCAGGAATCAGGACGTGCAACCAGCGTAAACCCACGGCTTTCGACGAGTTGGCAAAGTGTTGCCCCTTGGGACGCCGGCAGCGCGATATCCAGATCGGCATGCGGTCGGGTCTGTCGCCCCAAAAGCGCGTCTACGGCCCATCCCCCATCAATGCAGACATCCAAACCATGCGACTGTGCCAAGGTCCAAAACTCAACAACCGATTGTGCCTCCATTGCCTTACCTCAATATTAACGCACCGATTGCTGTGCTTTGGGGGCTGGCGATGTGGGGTGCAGATGAATGTGGCGGCCCGTCGCGCCGCGATAGACAGCCTCTGCAATCGCGGCAAAAGCGATCATTCCAACAAGGATCCATAGATGGTTTTCCGTTGCCGGGTTTTCGGCAACTGTAACGCACAGGATCACCAAAGCCGCTGCGGTACTGACCGCCGCCAACAAAGACACCCAGAGATTTGCGCCAGTGTCCCGCGCCAGACGCACGCTGGCCATGTTCACAAGGAAGAACAAGATCAGGAACCCCGCGCTGCCCATGGTTGCGATGGCCTCTAGCGGCGCGAAATTGGCCACCGCAAGCGCGATGATCGCGCAGATCACCGTGCCCTCTGCGTGCTCTCCCCATATCGAGCGTTCCAGTTCTTTGGGAAGCTGCCCGGTCTTGGCAACGATATAGGTCAACCGCCCCGTACTGAAAAACGTCGCGTTGATGGCAGAGCTGGTGGCCATGATTGCCGCGACAACGATGGCATAATACCCCACAGGCCCCAACAAGACCCGCCCCGCCGCAGACAGCGCCGTGTCTTGGGATGCACTGATCTGTTCCAGGCTCATATGACCAAGCACAACAGCGACGATCAGGACATATAGAACAATCGCAATCACGACGCCGCCGATATAGGCGATTGGCAAAGATTTCCGGGGGTTTTCTATGTCTTTTGAGGCGTTTGCGATCAGTTCGAACCCTTCATAGTTCAAAAAGATCAGCATTGCCCCCGCAACCAGACCCGTTGGCGAAACGGCGTGAACCGGATTGAGGTTCGACCAATCCATCGGACTGGCCAACCCCACGACGATAAAGCCAACCAACAGTACCATTTTGAGCAGGTTGAACAGGTTTTCAGATTTCAAAACCAATCGCGACGCGAAAACGTTGATGGCCAGCAGTCCAACAATGACCCCATTGGTCAGCACGGTTTGCCAAAACGCCTGATCCTGACTTGGAAAAAGATCGGCTGCATAGCTGCCAAAGGCATAGGCATAAACAGCAACCAGCACCACATAGCTGAGCAGCAAAAGAATGTTGGCCGCACCTGTGAACACGCCTCCTCCGAAGGCGCGGTTCAGGAAATCGACCGTTCCGCCCTCTCCTGGATAAGCGAGGGTCAGTTTCAGGTAAGAATAACTGGTCAAAAGCGCGACGATACCGGCGATGGCAAAGGCCACCGGGGCCGCCCCTTTGGTCACAGCTATGGTCAGGCCGGTGACCGCAAAAATGCCGCCGCCCACCATACCACCGATGCCAATGGACAAAGCAGAAAGCGTACCGATTTTTTCTTGGGGGGTGGGGGCTGACAAATCTATATTCCTGTGGCGGATAACGGTTTCACTGACGTCACGATACTGCCAGACCGGCAGGATTTGCACGAGGCCTTTCTGCCTGCGGGTCTGATCTTGGTACTGTTCAGCCCCTTCTCTCGGCGCTACCCTGTTTTGAACCGAGGAGGATGCAAAATTGGCTGGACTAAAAATCGCGACCATCGAAGGGGATGGGATCGGCCCAGAGGTCACCAAAGCTGCCGTCAAGGTGCTGGAAACAGCCTGTGGCCAGGACATGTTCGATTTCGAAAACATGCCAGGCGGTGCCGGGCATTATCAAAAATCCGGAGAGGTCTTGCCAGAAGAAACCTTTGCCGCCTGCCGCGATATGGATGCCATTTTGCACGGCGCGGCCGGGCTGCCCGGTGTGGTTTACCCCGATGGCACCGAGGTTGGAAATGAGCTGCATCTGCAACTGCGGTTCCGTTTGGATTTGTTCGCAAATGTAAGGCCGGTCAAGCTGTTGCCCGGTGCGGTGTCACCGCTGCGCGCCTTTAAAGATGGCGGGATTGACTATGTCATCATCCGCGAAAACACCGAAGGCCTATATGCAAGCCGAGGTGCTGGCGTTGTGCTGCGCAATGAGGTTGCCACGGACACGTTGATGGTGACCCGCAAGGGCACGGAACGGGTGGCGCGGTTTGCCTTTGACCTGTCCCGCGCCCGCGCCGGCGCACCGCTGGACGGCAAGCGCCGGGTGACGGTTTGCGACAAGGCCAATATCCTGCGCAGCTACGCGTTTTTCCGCAGCGTCTGTGACGAGGTGGCGCGCGACTATGAGGATGTCGAGATCGACTATGCCTATGCAGATGCGATCACCGTGCATTTGCTGAAACGCCCTGATTTTTATGATGTTATCGTGGCCGAGAACATGTTTGGCGACATCATTTCCGACCTTGGCGCGACCACTGTGGGCGGCATGGGGATTTCGCCCTCTGCCGAGATTGGGGACGGACATGCCTTGTTCCAAGGGGCGCATGGATCGGCACCGGATATTGCCGGGCAAAATCTGGCGAGCCCCTTGGCGACAATCCTGTCAGCGACGATGATGTTGCGGTGGTTGGCAGACCAGGGTTCCACCCCTGCCCTGGCCGAGTCTGCGGCGCGGATCGACAGCGCCGTGACGCAGGTTCTGGCCAACGGGGAAACCGTGCCACATGACCTTGGCGGCACCGCCAAATGCGACGAAATGACGGATGCGATTTGCCGGGCCATGGGATAGACCTGCGCCGCAATCCGCACAGGAACGCCCTACCCTAAAACGATTTTTCAACGGTTGCCTCTATGACGCCTACAGATATCAAAAGCCAATTCATGCTAAAAGACGGATTGGTGTTTTTAAACCATGGATCCTTTGGCGCCTGCCCCAAACCGGTGTTTCAGGCCTATCAGGATTGGCAGCGCATGCTAGAGTCTCAGCCGGTCGCTTTTCTGGATCAGGAACGTGGGATATTGGACCGCATGGCGCTGGTGCGCCGCGCCTTGGCCAAAGAGCTTGGCGCGGATGCGGATGACCTTGTGGGCGTGGAAAATGCCACCGCCGGGCTAAACGCCGTAGCCCGGTCGCTGGACCTTGCGCCGGGCGATGAAATCCTGACGACGGATCATGAATATAACGCGCTGAACAACACCTGGGCCTTTGTCGCACAGCAGACGGGCGCTAAGATCGTCGTGGTTAAGATCGATGTGCCTTTGGTGTCAGAACAGGCCTTTACCCAAGCGATGATTTCGGCGATGACCGAGCGCACCAAGGTGGTATTCCTCAGCCATGTCACATCGCCCACGGCGCTGGTTTTCCCTATCAAATCAGTGATTAAAGAGGCCCGCGTCCGGGGCATTACCAGCGTCATTGACGGGGCACATGCGCCCGGATTGATAGACCTGAACCTTGGCCAACTGGACGCGGATTTTTATGCGGGGAACTGCCACAAATGGATGATGGCCCCCAAAGGCGCGGCCTTTCTTTGGGCGCGTAAAGATGTGCAGGCCCGCCTGAATCCCACTGTGGTCAGTCATGGCTGGGTGCCGCAGAACGATGATCCCGACCAGCAAGGGGCATTTGGCAACAGCCGTTTTATTGATGCGTTTGAGTTTCAGGGCACGCGGGACCCGTCCGCCTGGCTGACCGTTCCCAAAGCCATCGCGTTCAAACAGGAAAACGACTGGGCCGTGGTGACGCAACAGGCGCAAAAATTGGCCTTGGGCACGGCCCGCGCGGTGAGCGGGAACACCGGGTTGCCTTTGCTTGGCGCTCCGGAATTTCTGGCGGGTCAGATGATCGCCCTTCCGATTCCGGAATGTGATGTCGCCGAGGTGAAGCGACAGTTGCTGCACAGGTACAATATCGAAATTCCGGTGTTCCGCTGGAACGACATCTGCATCGCGCGGATTTCGGTTCAGGGCTACAACTCGGCCGAAGAGGCGCAGCAGCTGGTGGATGCGCTGTCTGAGCTGTTTCCGGCCTAAGGGTTACGCAGTTTGCGCAGTTAAACGATTCCGCTGTCGGCCCAGTCGTCGAACCGATCCCCAGGCGCAAGGTCCGGCAGGGCGGCGTTCAGGTAACCCCCCGAAAACAAACGAAACTGCATGCCCGCATTGCGGGCTGTTTCATAGTCTACAACGCTGTCCCCAACGTAAAGCGCATCGTCAAGTGAGCCGCCCAAATCCGCAAGACAGCGCAATAAGGGCTGCGCATCGGGTTTCTTGGGCATGTCGGGCGCGGCGCCGGAAATCACATCGAAATATGGGCTGAGCCCCAATTGATCGCAGATATCCCGCGCGGGCTGGGTGGGTTTGTTGGTGCAGACCCCAAGGCAAAGCCCGGCGGATTTCAACCCGTCCAGAACAGCGAAAACTCCGGGAAACGGACGGGTCAGCGTCGTCATGTTTTGCGTGTAGTGATCCAGAAATAACGCCAGCGTTTTGGTCTGTAAATCCGGGGTCAGCCCGCCGGTTTTCGTCAGGCTGCGATCCACCAGTTTTTCGACGCCGTTGCCGATAAAGGAAATCACCGTCGGCAAATCCAAGGGCGCGCGATCACTTGCGACAAGCGCCAGATTGATCGCCGCGTGGATGTCCGGTGCGCTGTGGATCAGCGTTCCGTCCAGATCGAAAATGATCGTCTTATACTTTGTCATGGCGGCCTTATAGGTGCTGGGTTTCAGGTGCGCCACTGCGCGAATTCGCGGCTGCGAACGATCAAATCCTAAGCCCCCGTTTCGCAAAAATGCAGGCGGTCGCGAAAAGGGCGAAAAAACCGGGTAAACGCCTGTCAAAAAACGAAAATGGCCGGTCGGCAAAGCGTCGGCACCGCGTCGGCAAAGCGTATGGCAGTTTGTCGGCTTTTGCCCCGATTAACGCCCCGTGCGCAAGATGCCTTACGGGTTGGTTAACGCCGGACGGGCGCGCATGCTGCCAGCCGCGCAGGCGGCTGACAGCGGCGTTTGGGTGCTAGAGACGTTCCTCGATCAGCGTCTGAAGCTTGATCGCGTCGACATTGAACAGACGGATGCCGTCGGACAGCTTTTCTGTCGCCATCTGGTCTTCGTTGTGATCCCAACGGAAGTCAGCCTCGCTCATCGCGGCGGGGGCTGGCTGTTTGGTGACACCGGATGCGTCCAGTTTAAGCTCTACCGCGCCGGTTGCCTCTGACAGTTCGGTCAGCAGAGCCGGTGAGATCGTCAGGCGGTCACAGCCTGCAAGCGCTTCGACCTGAGCGGTCGAGCGGAAGGACGCGCCCATGACCACAGTGTCATAGCCATGCGTTTTGTAGTGGTTGTAGATTTTGCGCACAGACAGAACACCTGGATCCTGCTCTGGCTCATAGGCTTCGCCGGTCTTTGCCTTGTACCAGTCGGTGATCCGGCCAACGAAAGGCGAGATCAGGAAGACGCCCGCATCCGCACAGGCCTGTGCCTGCGCAAAGCTGAACAGCAATGTCAGGTTACATTGGATGCCGCGTTTTTCCAGTTCGGCCCCGGCCTGGATCCCTTCCCAGGTAGAGGCAAGTTTGATCAGGATGCGGTCTGTGCCGATGCCCAGCTTGTCATAGGCCCCGACCAGTTCCAGCGCGCGGGCAACAGAGGCGTCTTTGTCAAAGGACAGCCTTGCGTCCACCTCAGTGGACACGCGGCCCGGCACAAGTGCCGAAAGCTCTGCCCCGACGGCGACGGTCAGGCGGGTTGCGATGGCCTGCACCGGATCAGCGGCTGATTTTTCCTCTGCCACGGCTTTCGCAAAAATCTCTTCGAAATCGGGCGACTGCAACGCTTTCAGCACGATGCTGGGGTTTGTTGTGCAATCCTGAGGTTTCAAGGCGCGAACGGCCTGCAAGTCTCCGGTGTCGGCGACGATTGTCGTCATCTGTCGTATTTGATCGAGCTTACTGGTCATGGCTTTATTCCTTTGATGTTCTCAGATCGTTCCGGTTCATGTCGGCTTGACACATATGATTTCCAAGATTGACATAAGTGTCAACAAATTTTAAGAAACGCCCATCTCTGCAGATAGGACATATAAAGGTCAGCAATGCCAAAGAATATGATCGTCGACCCAAATGAGGTTCTAAAGTCAGGTGACCTCACCTTCAAGCCAGTACCTATTCATTCTTATGACCGTTCTTTCGCGAAAGAGCTGGAAACCCGCGGCGCGGACGCGTTGACCGCTGTTTTGCGGCACATGATGATCGTGCGGGAATTCGAAACCATGCTGGCCAATTTCAAGGGAACCGGCCGATATGGTGACATTGAATATGCCTATAAGGGCCCCGCGCATCTGTCGATCGGGCAAGAGGCCGCCGCCGTTGGTGCAGCACTGGCCCTGACCGAAGACGATCATATTTTCGGGTCACACCGCAGCCATGGCGAGTTTATCGCCAAAGGTCTGGCCAGCCTGGCGCGCATGTCGCCAGAGACACGCCAAGCCATCATGGAGGCCCATGACGGTGGCAGTTTGCTGGCCACGGTTCAGCGGGCCATTGGCGGTGAAGGGGCTGATCTGGCAGAGAACTTTTTGCTGTTCGGGCTGCTGGCGGAAATCTTTATGCGGGCCAACGGGTTTAACGGCGGCATGGGCGGATCGATGCACGCGTTCTTTGCGCCGGTCGGGGCCTATCCGAACAACGCGATTGTTGGTGCTTCTGCCGGGATTGCGGCCGGGGCGGCGCTGCGGCGCAAGCTGTCCGGTGCATCCGGGATTTGCGTTGCCAATGCGGGCGACGGGTCGACCGGCTGTGGCCCTGTATGGGAGGCGATGAACTTTGCCTCTATGGCCCAGCTGACAGAGCTGTGGGACGAGGCGCATCGCGGTGGCTTGCCGGTTCTGTTCTTTTTCAACAACAACTTTTACGCCATGGGCGGCCAGACCAAGGGCGAAACCATGGGCTGGGATCGGTTAAGCCGGATCGGCGCGGGCGTGAACGCAGACCAGATGCATGCGGAAACTGTGGACGGCACCAACCCGCTGGCCGTGGCCGATGCGGTGGCGCGCAAGCGGGATCTGCTGTTGGCGGGCAAGGGCCCTGCCCTGCTGGACGTTGAATGCTATCGGATTTCCGGGCACTCCACGACCGATGCCAACGCTTATCGGTCACGTGAAGAGATCAAGCTGTGGGAAAGCCACGATGCGATTGGCAAATATTCCGCCCAGTTGATTGAGGCCGGGGTGCTGACCGAAGACGCTGTTACGGAAATGCATGATGGGGTCAAAACCAAGATTTTGGCAATCACCACCGCTGCGGTTGATCCGGCCATCGCGCCGCCTGTGGACATCACCGCAGACCCGACGCTGATCGGGAAAAAGATGTTTGCCGAAACCGAAATTCCGGTGCCTGCGACCCCGGCGCCCGTGCTGAAACAGCCCGCCGATGTGGCGGCGTTCAAAAGCCTTGGGCGCAAGGCGCGGTTCGGGCTGGACGAAGAGGGCAAGCAATTGTCCGGCATGCGCACGGTCACTTTGCGTGATGGTCTGACAGAGGCGATCCTGCATCACATGACCAATGACGAAAGCCTGATCGCCTATGGCGAGGAATGCCGTGAATGGGGCGGGGCTTTTGGTGTGTATCGCGGTTTGTCTGACGTGATGCCCTATCACCGTTTGTTCAACTCTCCGATTTCCGAAGCGGCGATTGTGGCGACGGCTGTGGGCTATGCGCTGGAAGGCGGGCGCGCGATGGTCGAGCTGATGTATGGCGATTTCATTGGTCGGGCTGGGGATGAGATTTTCAACCAGATGGCCAAGTGGCATTCCATGTCTGCCGGAGAGCTGAAAGTGCCGGTTGTTTTGCGCACCTCTGTGGGCAGCAAATACGGAGCGCAGCACTCTCAGGACTGGTCGGCGTTGATCGCGCATATTCCGGGGTTGAAAGTGGTTTATCCGGCCACACCTTATGACGCGAAAGGGCTGATGGCCTCGGCGCTGTCGTCAAATGATCCCGTGGTCTTTTTCGAAAGTCAGCGGCTTTATGACACGGTAGAGCTGTTCCAGAAGGATGGCGTGCCGACTGACTATTACCGTCTGCCAATTGGCGAGCCTGACATCAAACGCGCGGGCAAGGATTTGACCGTTCTGACCTTTGGCCCGTCGCTTTACAAAGCGCTGGAGGCGGCGGATGAGCTGGCCACAACCCACGGGCTTGAGACCGAAGTGATTGATGCGCGGTCTTTGGTGCCGTTTGAATATGACAAGGTTTTGGACTCCATCAAAAAAACCGGTCATCTGATGATCGTGACAGAGGCGTCAGAGCGCGGAAGCTTTGCGATGACGGTTGCGGCCAATGTGACCCGGTTCGGCTTTGCCGATCTGAAAGCGGCACCGCGTGTTCTGGGCTCTCCGAACTGGATTGTGCCGGGCGCGGATATGGAGTCTACCTATTTCCCACAGGCCCATGACATTATCGATATCGTCACGCATGAGTTCTTTCCAAAACTCAAGGGCAACCGCCGGGGCGTCAGAAACTGGGATGATCTGGACCTTGCACGGTCCGGGCTTTGAAACAGGAGAAAATGGAATGAGCACCGATATTGTAGTCCCGCAGCTGGGCAATGAAATCACCGAAGCCGAAGTCACCGCATGGGAAATCGCCGTGGGCGATACCGTGGCAGAGGGCGATCTGGTGGTGACAATCACGACCACCAAAATGGCCGTAGAGATTGAGGCCCCTTGTGCCGGCGCTTTGACCGAAATCACCATGGAAGAAGGTGAATTGGTCGAGGTCGGCGCGGTTCTTGGCAAAATCGGCTGATGGTTGCCGCCCGTCTGACAGAGCTGGGCGGTGAAGGCCCGGACCTGCTGTTGATCCATGGATATGGGTCCGACAGCATGGCCTGGTCTGGCATGGTCGCGCCATTGGTCAAGCATCGCCGGGTTCTTGCGGTCGATCTGCCGGGCCATGGCAAAGCCCCGGCCGAGGTTGGGGATGGCCGTGCAGACACACTGGCCCGCGCCGTTTTGGAACAGCTTGGGGATGTGCAAAAACCGATCGATATTTTGGGCCATTCTTTGGGTGGCGCAGTTGCGTTGGCCTTGCAGGACATCGCGCCCGGCTTTGTCGCGTCGTTGTCGTTAATGGCACCGGTTGGCTTTGGGCAAGGCGTTGATCCCGCCTTTCTGGACGCTTACCCCAAGGCCGACACGGACGAGGCCCTGCACCCGTTGCTTTTGCAACTGGTCGCGCGGCCCCAGCTGATCCAACCTGCGATGGTGTCTTATGTGCTGGCCGGGCTGGACCGGCCCGGGCGCAGGCAGGCGCTGGAAACAATTGCAGGCGCGATCAAGACGCATAAACCTTTGGAATTGCCCAAGGATATACCGGTGCATCTTATCTGGGGGGATCAGGACCGGATCAATCCTTTTGCCGAAATTGAAGACCTTCCCGACACTGCAAAGCAGCATGTGATGCCCGGTTGCGGGCACATGCCCCATCTGGAAGCAGCCACAAAAACCGCGCGCCTTTTGGTGTCTGAAAGACTTGGCGCAGTCCAGCCCTAGCCGAGGTCCAACAGGGCCTGCGCGGCGGGCGCATCGGTGACAAGCACCTGACATCTGAACCGGCGCAAGCTGGCGCGAATGGCGATCGCGCGGTTTTTGCCGCCACAGGCCAAGACCACCTCTGCCGCTTGGGCGATATCATCGGGCGCGATGGACATGACCCGTTCGCTTACAGGGGTGGTGACGGTGTTGCCTTCCTCGTCAAGGAAATGGCACATCACATCCGCCACAGCGCCCTGATCCAGTGCGGATTGATAGTCAGCGTCGGGAATGAAACCCTCTGTCAGGGACGTGCCCTTGGCGATGGTTTCACCGCAGCTGATCACCGCCAGATCCATGGAACGTGCCATGTCGAACAGGTGTTTCAGCCCGCAATCCTCGATCAGGGTCCGTTTGGTTTCAGGGCTGTTCACCAGCAAAGGTGCCGGCATCATCAGGCAGTCCGCCCCGATGCGCTGCGCCATTTGCCAGCTGACATCGGTTGCGTTGAAATCGCGGCCAGAGGTCGGGCCACCCAGCAGCGACAGCACGGTGACATTGCTGTGCTGCGCGGGGGGCAGGTTTTCGGTCGCCGCCCGCAGCGTGCGCCCCCAGCCGATGCCGATGACCATGTCATCCGTGATCCTGTCAGACAGGTAGCGGCCAAGCGCGGTTCCGACCCCGTTGGCAATATCCTGCGGCGCTGCATTGGGGCTTTCAGGGACGACAAGCGCACGTTTCAGGCCGAATTTCATTTCCAGTTCGGTTTCCAGCCCGGCGCAATCCTGCGGCATATGGGGCACGGTGATCTGCACCTCACCCCGGGCGCGGGCGTCTTCCAGCATCCGGATCACCGTGGACCGGCTGATCCCCAAACGTTCGGCCACTTCGCGCTGCGTCAAACCATGCGTGTAGTAAAACCACGCCGCCCGACGGCGGTTGGAATCTGCCTCTGTGGCGGGGGGATTGGGCGTTCCGGTTTGCGGTTTTGACATGTTTTTTGGCATTCGGATTTCTGTGGGGTTTTACCCTGCTATCACAGCGTCAATCTCCTGACGAGTGGGGGGATTACAGCCGGTGGTTTTGCAATTCAGCCAAGCCGCCGTCATTGCGCGCTCAAGGATCATCTGCAAAGCGTCCGGTCCAAGCTTGGCCAGGGTTTCGGCCTGTGTCAGGTCGTTTTCGATCACCTGCGTCAGCAAGGTTCCAATAACCGTGTCCCCGGCCCCGACCGTATCCACCAGCCCCGCGCTTTGAGAGGTGGCGCGCACTGTGCCGGACCGCGTGGCGGCAATGGCCCCGTCGCCCCCCAATGTGATCACAGCCAGCGCGACCCCACGATCCACAAGCCCGCGCACATAGTCTTGCGGGTCGGTTCCGGGGGCCAAAACCTCTAGATCTTCGTCAGACAGTTTGACGATCCCCGCATGGCGCAGAAGTTGGTCAATGCGGGCCTGCCATGCGGCAAGATCATTGATCATCCCGGGGCGCGCATTGGGATCGAGCGACAGCAGCAGCCGGTCAGACTGGGTGCAGGCGAATTCTGTGATACTCGCCCCGCCGGGTTCATCGATCAGGGAAATCGACCCCGAATGCAGGATGTCGCCCGGGCTTGCATCCAGCACGGTAGCGCTGTGGTCGGTCATCTGCGTGGCTGACCCGGTGTTGAAAAACGCATAGCGCGCGTCGTTGCCGTCGAATTTGACAAAGGCCAGCGTGGTGGGGTGATCTACCCGCGGTGCGGCGTCCACATCGACACCATCGGCAACCAGCGCTACGGCCAGCTGATCCCCGAACATATCGCGCGACAAGGCCCCGACAAAGGACACATCCGCCCCCTGAAGCGCCGCTGCGCGGGCCACATTGTAGGTCGAGCCGCCACAACAGGGGACAAACCCTGTGCCGGCCGCAGTCTCGCTTGGGACGAAATCAATCAAGGCTTCGCCAGTCACCCAAATCTTTGTCATTGTCGTTTCTTGCCTTTCCCCCGAACACATCCCGTGTCCGACTGTTGTTCATTCCATATCGCGTTCAAAACCCGTGCGGGATCCTGCCAAAATCTACCGGTTGGCTTTGATACATTCCAGCATTGCCTGCACTTTTTCGGTCCTGTGCAGGTCCACATGCGTCACAATCCACGCCTGCACGGCCCAATCCGGGTTTGGAGGTAATATTTCGTGCAGATTGCCCCGGCTCTGCGCCTCTCGCTCGCTTAGAAAGCCCATGCCGATGCCCGCGGAAATCGCCTCTCCGGTAACCCAGATATCCTGCGAGGACAGGGCAACCATTTCGGGCCGGATGTGTTTTGTGATCCATGATCCAAATGGCAGGCGCTCATTGGGGAAAACCGGCAGAACGAAATTATGCCCGGTCATGTCATTCGGGTTGTCCGGAAAACCCTGACGGGCAATGTAGATGTCATGGGCATAAAGGTTGAACACGATGCCGCCGAAATCACTGACCACGTAGTCCGGATGATCCGGCCGTGCCCCTGCCCGCAACGCAATATGGGCTTCACCATATTCAAGCCGGGCGAGATCTTCGCCAACGTCAATCGTCACAAGGCATTGCGGGTTCTTTGAACGAAACTCTGAAAATGCGTCCATCAATAGGCTTGCAAAGGGCGCAAGAACCGTCAGCTTTATTTCGCCTTCGATCTGCGCCTTGCCGCCCTCTACCCGCCCGGCCAGATCTTCAATCAGCTCTTCGGTTTTCTGAGCGACACGCAGCACGTCTTGGCCGATATCGGTCAGCGCATAGCCCCGCGCGTGGCGGATGAAAATTTTGGCACCGATTTCTTCTTCTAGAATGTCGATGTGCCGGTTGACCGTGGCGCGGTGAAACCCAAGCGCTTCGGCCGCAGCACTGACCGTTCCAAGTTTTGCAACCTGGTAAGCAGTGCGGAGTTCTGTCCATTTGTCCATGTAACTTATGCCTATTTTTCCCGCATATTACGCGCATTTGTCAGCATTGCGAACGAAAATGCTGCACTCTACTTTACGCGCAAGACGAAACACGAATTGGAATGAACACATGAAATATCTTTCGATCGGACTTCGCGTCCTCTTGACCCTGGCCTTTGTCGCCGCCGGGATTGCTAAACTTTCCGGTGCCGAAATGATGGTCGGCACGTTTGACGCCATTGGTGTTGGGCAATGGTTCCGTTACGTGACGGGCCTTATCGAAGTTGGCGGCGCAATTTTGCTGTGGTTGCCACGTCGCCAGGTACTGGCCGCCGCTATTCTTGGGGGCACGATGGTTGGCGCTGTTCTTGCCCACATCTTTATCCTTGGTGCCGCATCAGGCATTCCAGCGGTCATTCTTGGCCTGATCTGTACGACCGTGATCTATCTTCACCGCGACCAGATCAACGAAACTCTTGGGCGGACCGCATAAGCGGCCCCCCCCATTAACTGAAGATCGGACAGGCCATGGAAATCGGCGTTGACAGCTTTGCCGCGTTCTTGCCGGACGTTGACGGACAGACAAAAGTCTCTGCTGAACAACGGATGGCCGATTTACTGGCCGAGGTTGAGACTGCGGACCGTGTTGGCCTGGATGCATTCGGCGTTGGTGAACATCACCGCGCCGAATTCCTGGACTCTGCCCCTGCGGTCATCCTGGCCGCCGCCGCCGCGCGCACAAAGACCATTCGCCTAAATAGCGCGGTCACCGTGCTAAGCGCTGCCGATCCTGTTCGCGTCTTTCAGGACTTCGCAACGATTGACCTGATCTCTAACGGTCGGGTCGAAATCGTCGCAGGGCGCGGTTCTTTTGGGGAGGCCTATCCTTTGTTCGGCTTTTCCATGCAGGATTACGACGCCCTGTTTGCCGAAAAGCTGGACCTGTTGATCAAGCTGCGCAACGAAACCCACATCACGTGGAGCGGCCGGTTTCGCCCGGCCCTCAGCGGTCAGGGCGTTTACCCCCGCCCGGTTCAGGCAAAGCTGCCGATCTGGTTGGGTGTGGGCGGCACGCCAGAGTCTTTCCTGCGCGCTGGCACATTGGGGCTGCCCCTAATGGTTGCGATCATTGGTGGTAGCTTTGAACGGTTCCGGCCTTTGTTGGATTTGTATTACGAGGCCGGAAAACGTGCAGGTCATGGGCCCGACGTTCTAAAGGTCGCGATCCATGCCATGGGCTTTGTCGGGGACACGGACGACATCGCCCGCGACGCGTTTTTCCCGGGCTGGGCCCGCGCGATGAACAATATCGGCCGCGAACGTGGCTTTCCACCCGCCAGCCGTGCGCAGTTTGATGCCCTATGTGGACCAGACGGTGCCTTCCTGGTGGGCAGCCCCCAAACTGTGCGGGACAAGATGATTGCCGCTGACAAGGTCATGGGTGGCATTTCCCGGATCACGTTTCAGATGAGCACAGCCATGCTGGACACCGACCGAATGCAGCGATCCATCACGCTGCTTGGGACAGAGGTTGCGCCTGCTGTTCGGGCCGCGCTTGGCAAAGGGGCCAATGGCTAAACAGCCACGCCTGCCCCACTGATTTTGATGCGCAATTCAGCTGCGCGACCAAACAGCCCGAAAGGCAACGGCATGAAACATAGCGACAAAATTCTAATCATCGGTGGTGGATACGGCGGCGCACGGGTTGCGCAAGACCTGGCAAAATCCGGGTTTGCGGATGTGACCTTGGTCGACCGTAAAGAATATTTTGAGGTGACCTATTCCACCCTACGCACTTTGGTTGATCCCACCATGGGCGACCGGGCGCGGATGAAATACTCTGATTTATTGAACTGTACTTATGTTCAGGGCCAAGTCAGCGAGCTGCGGCCAAATGAGGCTGTGCTGGAAGATGGAAAGACCTTGCCCTTTGACTATGCGGTTGTTGCAACCGGATCGTCCTATCGCAGCTTGCCGATTACAAAACCCACAGAACAGGTGACCCTAGCAGGGCGCAAAGACCAATTCGCAAAGGCCCATGAGCAGCTGGACAGCGCCGCGTCGGTTCTGATCATTGGCGGCGGCCCTGTTGGCGTCGAACTCGCCGGTGAAATCGCCGACCAATACCCGGAAAAATCCATCACCCTCGCCCAGGGGCCCGACAGATTACTGGCAAGCCTGCAACCCAAGGCCAGCAAATTGGCAGAGGATCACCTGCAGTCGCTTGGGGTCAGCGTTTTGCTAAACACACGCATGTCGGAAACAGACGAGGCCTATCAAAAGGCGGATGTGGTTTATAACAGCGTCGGCCAAACCCCGAACACGGCGTTGATGCAGGCCCATTTCGCCAGCAGTGTCACGGATCAGGGCTTGGTCAAGGTTGACGAAACCCTGCGCGTGGTTGGCACGTACAATCTTTACGCTTTGGGGGATTGTTCCGATGCCCCAGGGATGAAACTTGGCTATCTCGCAGATGTCCAAGGGGCGCTGTTGGCCAAGAACATTGCAGCCGCGGTGAACGGCAAACCGGCCAAACCGTATAAAAAAGCCCCAGAGATGGCCATGGTGCCGATCGGACGTTCCAAGGGGTTTGTCCAGCTGCCCTTTATGGTCACAACCTTTAGGCCCTTGGTGAACATGAAGCAGAAAGACATGTTCATAACGCGGGAATACGGAAATCTTGGCGTCAAACGCTGATGCGACAAAGGTCTTGCGATGATCATTGAGCTTGAAAAAAACGATACGAAGGGCCGGTATTTCACGCAACATAGCAGTGGTGCTGTTGCCGAACTGACCTTTTCCATCGTCAATCCGCATATGATCATCGCGGACCACACAGAAGTTCCCCAAGAGCTGGCCGGCCAAGGGGTCGGCCAAGCTTTGTTCTTTCGCATGGTGGAGGACGCACGCCGGGACGGCGTGAAAATCGTTCCGCTTTGCCCCTTCGTCAAATCTCGGTTTGCCAAATTCCCCGAAACGCGCGACGTGGTTTAACCTTTTTTGCACCGCAGTTGACGGGGTAATCCTGCCAGATCTCCGTCATTGTTCTCAATATGGACACAATCACGTCAAAGCGCCGTCGATTTCCCCCGCTTTTAATTGCCTTGTAACGCCGGTTGTCCGCCGCCCCAAGCGGCTGGCCCATCCGCCAACACAAAGAGCGAAGAGACCCGATATGAAGTTTATGTTTTCCTTTGCGGCCGCGGTCATCATTCTTGCCGCCTGTTCTGTTGACCCGCAAGAGGCACAGATGCAGGAAGATCCCGTGACCCTGGACAGCCCTGCTCAACCGGCGAAATAAGCGCGCAAGACCCGCGCGGTTCCGCTGTGCGTCAGCTTTCCCTGTTCACAATCACAAAAGCCGGGTTTGCAGCCCCACCCTGTGACGTCACCTTACAAATCGTTTGAAAACTCGGTTACCCCGCGCCAGTTGGCCTGTCACATCCGCAACCCCGCCTAAGGTTTGCGGCAGATGTGTCGTCCAAAGCCGATCCCTGGATCCGCACAGGAAACTTTACCCCCCGGCAAAAAATTGGCCGGCCCCAGCACTTAGGCTAGGACCGGCCGATCGCAACGCACCCGGGATCGATTTGGGGATCGAAAGCTGCATAAAGGTGGTTGCTGGGCAAAGCCGCAATGAGGGGGGCGCGCGGCTTTGCCTGTTACGTTTCCCGGATTAGCGGGCTTGGGACAGGATGTAGTTCGCAGTTGTGTCGTCGCCATCGCTCAACGCGTTGTCCAGACGGATCATCTGAGCAGTTGTCAAAGAGCCGGGTGTCACGCCAACCAAAGCTGCAAGTTGGGCATCGCCCGCGCTTACGCCGCTTTGAGTAGAGAATGTTTCACCATTTTCCTGTGACTCGATCAGACGGATCGTGCCGTAGTCGTTGTCTGTTTGCGCCTGGCTCAAACGAACCAGCTGAGAGACAGAGTAGACGCCAGGCTCAACACCGGCCAGAGCGGCCAATTGTGCTTCGCCATTGCTGACACCGCTTTGTGTGGACAGCGTGTCGCCATTTGCATTTGCAGTGATCAGGTTGACAGTGCCGTAGTCGTTGCCGGCCTGAGCCGCGTCAAGACGAACCAATTCAGCGATCGTGTAGTTGTCACCATTCACGCCAGCCAGAGCGGCCAGTTGGTCCTTGCCAGCGCCAGCAAAAGCAGGTGCAGCGACAGTTGCGATAAGAGCGGTTGTTGCGATAAGTTTTTTCATTTTCGTGTTCCTTAGAAAAGAGTGTGTGTGTTTGCGTTGTGATCCTGAGACAGTGTTTCCCGTCTCTGATGATTAGGATTTAGGCCCTATTTCCCGGCATAACTTGTATATCTATGCTTCGGTTTTGTACGATCCTGCCAAAAGCAGGAAAATTCGATTTATTTAGTCTTTTCTGATGGTTACGAAAGTTTTACCGACTGAAACATCACGTTCACGTGTCTTTTCTTGACGCCTGAAACGGCTGTTTTTTGCGACCAACATTTTTCATACTTGCACGTGCGTCTTGGGCCGCCCCCCGGCAAAAAATTGGCCGGCCCCAGCACTTAGGCTAGGACCGGCCGATCGCAACGCACCCGGGATCGATTTGGGGATCGAAAGCTGCATAAAGGTGGTTGCTGGGCAAAGCCGCAATGAGGGGGGCGCGCGGCTTTGCCTGTTACGTTTCCCGGATTAGCGGGCTTGGGACAGGATGTAGTTCGCAGTTGTGTCGTCGCCATCGCTCAACGCGTTGTCCAGACGGATCATCTGAGCAGTTGTCAAAGAGCCGGGTGTCACGCCAACCAAAGCTGCAAGTTGGGCATCGCCCGCGCTTACGCCGCTTTGAGTAGAGAATGTTTCACCATTTTCCTGTGACTCGATCAGACGGATCGTGCCGTAGTCGTTGTCTGTTTGCGCCTGGCTCAAACGAACCAGCTGAGAGACAGAGTAGACGCCAGGCTCAACACCGGCCAGAGCGGCCAATTGTGCTTCGCCATTGCTGACACCGCTTTGTGTGGACAGCGTGTCGCCATTTGCATTTGCAGTGATCAGGTTGACAGTGCCGTAGTCGTTGCCGGCCTGAGCCGCGTCAAGACGAACCAATTCAGCGATCGTGTAGTTGTCACCATTCACGCCAGCCAGAGCGGCCAGTTGGTCCTTGCCAGCGCCAGCAAAAGCAGGTGCAGCGACAGTTGCGATAAGAGCGGTTGTTGCGATAAGTTTTTTCATTTTCGTGTTCCTTAGAAAAGAGTGTGTGTGTTTGCGTTGTGATCCTGAGACAGTGTTTCCCGTCTCTGATGATTAGGATTTAGGCCCTATTTCCCGGCATAACTTGTATATCTATGCTTCGGTTTTGTACGATCCTGCCAAAAGCAGGAAAATTCGATTTATTTAGTCTTTTCTGATGGTTACGAAAGTTTTACCGACTGAAACATCACGTTCACGTGTCTTTTCTTGACGCCTGAAACGGCTGTTTTCATGGCGCGCGCCTGGCGCGTCGGTTTGCGAGTTTCACGGCCTGCCGAAACGACATCGACCGGCCCTGGTGTTGTTCCGGGACCAGTCGATTTACGCGGATGACAGCGTGATGGGCAGATCAGCGCGCCTGCGACAGGATGAAATTCGCCGTGCTTGCATCGCCCTCTTTTTGGGCCTGATCAAGACGGATCATTTGTGCACGTGTCAGGCTGCCCGGTTCAACCCCAACCAACGCGGCGAGCTGTGCGTCGCCTGCACTGATCCCGCTTTGCGACGAGATTGAATCGCCATTGGCTTGATCAATAATGTAGTTGGCCTTCGTTGCATCGCCTTCTCTGAGCGCTTGATCCAGACGAATCATTTCTGCCTGGGTCAAACTGCCCGGCTCAACCCCGACAGAGGCTGCAAGTTGTGCTTGACCCGCGCTCACGGAATTTTGCGTTGAAATGACGTTTCCGTTTGCTTTGGCCTTGATGAAACTGCTTGTCGTTGCGTCACCGTCTTTTTGGGCCGCATCCAAGCGAACAAGTTCAGAAATTGAGTAATTTTCCGCGCTTACGCCTGCCAAAGCGGCAAGTTGGTCTTTGCCTGAACCGGCAAATGCAGGGGCGGCCAAGGTGGCGGCGATCACGGTAGTTGCTATTAGATTTTTCATCGTTAGAGTTCCTTACAGAGTGTGTGCGTTTAACGTTGAGGCTATGTGTTTCGCCTCTGATGATTGGAACTTGGGGGATTTGCCGCGTGCTGACTTGTAAATCCCTGCCATGGTTTTGTAGGATTCGGTTTAATGCGACTGCGTGAGGAAAAAACCAAACAAAGCTTGTCTCTGGCCAAGACCAGATCAGACGGCGATGGTGCTCAAAAGGCGCTGGCCCTGCTGGCCCTGGCCATGTTGGTTTTCACGCTAAGCGCATCGTTGGTCTTCGCATCTACCCGCAAGCCTAGCTATCAGCCCAATGCCAGCGAGCTGGAACAGAACTTTATGGAAATTGCGCTAAAGCATGAATATGGCCGCAATTCCAACGTGCGCCTGCTGCGGTGGGAACGCCCGATCAAAATGAATGTGATCTTTGGGGCGAGTGTTGATCATAAAGACCGGCATGAGACCACCGCTTCGGTCAAGAAACTGACCCGAGAGCTTTCGCGCCTGTCTGGCATGCCGATTTCCGTCACCAACCAACCTGGAAACTTTTTCGTCGTCGTCGCAGATGCGCACAGCCTTGCCCGCATGGGACCCTACCTGAAACAGACAGTGCCCGGAATTAGCAGCAGGTCAGTCTCTCGGATCACAAACCGCCCAAGACATTTTCGCTGCATGGTTGTTGGGGTGCCCTTTGAAGACAAGACCATGGGATATAGAAGCGCCGTTGCGATCATTCCAGCCGGGTTGCCCGCCGAAAAACGCGAGGCTTGTATTCAAGAAGAGATATCGCAAGGCCTTGGGCTTCCAAACGATTTCAAATCGAACACTGCCACGGTGTTTAATGACGACGAACAATATCTAAAGCTGACCCCGCTGGATAAACTGCTGGTCCGCACATTGTACGACCGTCGTCTTAAATCGGGGATGCAATCCAATGCGGTTTCCCCCGTCTTAAAACAGATTTGCAACGATCTGGTGCGGCGTTAGCAGCCCGACACTCCCAAAGCGTCAGGCCGCGGCCGGGACCCTTGTTTTGCGCACATCCGATGGCAACATCTTGGCCTGAGCCTTGAACGTCTTGGTGAAATGCGCCTGGTCGGAAAACCCACATTGATAGGCAATGCTGGACAAGGGGGTTTTGGTGTTCAGCAACATGTCATGGGCCCGGTTGACCCGGACACGTGTGACGAATTCCATCGGGCTGCGGCGGGTCGAAGCTTTGAACGCGCGGCTGAAATGCGACGGGCTCATCGCTAGAAGCCCGGCAAGATCCTCTACCAGAATTTTGTCGCTTAGGTTTTCACGCACATAGTCCAAGAGCTTGCGATATTCTGCCGGACCGATCTGTTTACCAGAGACGGCCACAGCATCTGTTCTTTTTGCGAAATTCCGAATGAGAACCGCAAGGAATACCCGTGCCAGCCCGTCAAAAATGACGTCAGAGGCCAGTTCGATGGAAACCAGGCTGTCGCACATTGATTTAGCGATTTTTGCCAGCTCAGGGCATGTAAACGTGACGGACTCGCTCAGACTTCCACCAATCAGGGGAATCCCAACCTGATCTTCAATGAACCTGCGCCCGGCATCTTGTTTGATCGTGATCCGTAGGCTTGGGAAGGATTCAGACCAGCTGCCCTTGACGCGGCTTTTTGGCGTAATAACCATGAACTGATCCGGGACCATTGTCAGTTCATGTCGAACTCCATCCAGTTCCAACACGCAATCAACTGGCTTGTCGCCCAGGAAAAGATAAAGCTCCAGATCTTCTGCGACGGTTTCGGCCAAACCGCCGGCCTCAAGCTCATAATATCCAAGATCCAGCCAGTGCTTTTGTGGATCATCCGGCAAATCTTTGCTGCCAAATTTTGGCAATATCTGCTCGACGTTTAGAAAGTCCGGCATGTCGGTCCCTTTTGCTTCGAAAGACTTTGGTGATTTGGGTTTGCTCAGCCACAGCCTCGCCGCCGCGCCCGGTTTCTTCCGGATGTCATCCACCAAAAGTCACCCGGTCACTGTGTTCCGGGCTTAGATGCTAACTGTGCACCATTTGCCCCGTATTCAAGAGCCCCATCACGGATTCTTGAACCCTAAGCGCGCCATGCGGATCGGGCGAACCGGACACCCGCGACCCCGGCGCGGATTGGGATGACACCCGCCCAGTGATCTGTTAGGCACAACCCTTTAATAGATCAGAATTCAACAAGCTGAGAGTGACCCACAGCATGACAAGCGCCCATGACCTAACCACCGCTCTGACCGGAATTTCCGGCATCCTTGTGACTCCGTTCACCACGGACAATGTTGTCGACCCCAAGCAGCAAGGCCTTATCGTAGAGCGGTCGATCACAGCAGGCGTTCACATTCTGGTCGCGAACGGAAATACAGGCGAATATTATGGTCTGACCCAGGCCGAGGCAGAGGTGATGGTGAACAGCGCCGCCGAGCATATCGACGGACGTGTACCGCTTGTGGCCGGGGTTGGGCGCAGTGTCGGGGATGCCTGCGCTTTGGCCAAGGCCTCTAAGGCGGCGGGCGCAGATGCCTTGATGATCCACCAGCCGCCAGACCCTTTTTCCGCCCCACGTGGCTTTGTCGATTATGTGCGCGCTGTTGAGGATGCAGCGGATGGGATGCCGATGGTGCTGTACCTGCGCAATGACGCGATCGGTCTGGACACGATACAACAGCTTTGCGCGATGCCGTCGATCAAGGGTGTGAAATGGGCCACGCCGAACCCTATGACCCTGGCCAAATGCATTGCCGCCTGCGGAGACGATGTTGTCTGGGTTGGTGGCTTGGCCGAAACCTGGGCGCCCGCGTTTTACGCTGTTGGCGCGCGCGGATTTACATCCGGGCTGATCAACATCTGGCCGGAGCAATCCGTGGCCATTCACGCCGCGCTAGAGGCCGGGGATTACCCCAAAGCGAACGGGCTCATCGCGAAAATGAAGATCTTTGAAGACATCCGGGCCGAAGAATTGAACGGCACGAATGTCACGGGCGTCAAGGCGGCCTTGCAGATGATCGGACATGATTGCGGTGCAACGCGCCCGCCTTCGGCCTGGCCCCTAACGGACAGCCAATCTACCCGGTTGGAACGCTTCATCGCCGACAATAAATTGGCGCTTTAGCCGCCAGACACGGCCAGGCTCAGTCGTAGCTGAGCTTGGTCGCCTTGCCCCGGAAGATTGTGTAGGACAGCGCCGTGTAGCCCAGGATCGTGGGCAGCACGACAAGCGTACCCCACAAGATAATACGCAAGCTTTCAGGGGCAGAGGCCGCCTGATAGATCGTCAGCTTTTCCGGCACGACATAGGGGTAAAAGCTGTAGGCCATCCCTGCAAAGCCAAGGGCCATCAACGCAACCGCACACACAAACGGGACCCATGCAAAACGGTCGTTTTCTGTGGGAAGGTGGCGCAGCGTGATCCACAAAATGACGATCAATCCCAAAGCGCTTAGCGGCAGAGGGGCCAGAACCAACAGCTGTGGAAAATCAAACCAGCGTTCAAAGATCCGCGCGCTGACCAGAGGTGTCGCGACAGAGACAGACCCCATGCCCAGGACCAGCCCCCAGATGCCGCCCTTTGCCCAGGATACCGCCTTGATCTGCAAAGCACCGTCGGTTTTCAGGATAAGCCAGGCCGCGCCGATAAAGCTATAGGCCACGGCCAGCGCCCCGGCTGTCAGAAGGGCAAAGGCAACGTTCCCAAGGCTCCACCCCAATCCCATGACATACATGCCCAGCATGAACCCCTGTGACAGCGCCGTCATCAGGCTGCCAATGAAAAACGCGCCATCCCAGATCTTCTTTTGGGCCAGCGGGGCTTTGGCACGAAACTCAAACGCGACGCCGCGCAGGATAAGACCGATCAGCATGATCGCCACAGGCAGATAAAGCGCCGTTAGAATGGCCCCATGGGCGGCCGGGAACGCGACCAGAAGCAAACCGATGGCCAGCACCAGCCAGGTCTCATTGGCGTCCCAAAACGGGCCGATAGAGGCGATCATGCGATCCCTCTCTTCCGGCTCTGAGAAGGGAAACAACAGCCCGACCCCAAGGTCAAACCCATCCAGGATCACATAGAGCAGAATTGAGATCCCCATCAGGGTCGCAAAAATCACTGGCAATGTGGTTGCATCAAGGACCATGGGTTACTCCGCAGGCAAGGTGGATGGGTCTTGGCGTGGCTCTTCGCGCAGGGGGCTTTTGCCCTTGGCCGCGCGCGTCGCCAAATAAAATATCACGCCGATATAAGCCGCCAATAGTAACGCATAGACGGTCAGATAGGCGATCAGCGTCGACAGAACCATGGGGGCGGGCACGTCCGCCACGGCCTGTTTCGTTGTCAGCACACCGGACACCAACCAAGGCTGTCGCCCGATTTCGGTCGTGTACCACCCGGCCAACGTTGCCAGCCAGCCCGAGAACGTCATCGCCACCATGGCGAACAGGAAGATGCGCGGCAGGCCCTCTGCCCCACGTCGACGCATCAGCAAGACGCCGCCCCAGGACAGCGCCAGCATGGCCATACCCACGCCGACCATGATGCGGAAGGAAAAGAACAGCGGCAGAACCGGCGGGTGCAGAACGGTTCCATCTGCTTCCACGAAATCGTTCAGGCCCGGCACCACCCCATCCCAGCTGTGCGTGAGGATCAGGCTGGCCCCATGCGGAATGGCGACCTCCATCAGGTTTTCGCGCTGTTCCTCATCTGGGATCGCAAACAGGATCAGGGGCACATCGCCCTGCGTTTCCCAGTTCGCTTCCATCGCCGCGATCTTTTGCGGCTGGTGTTCCAACGTGTTCAGACCATGGGCGTCGCCCACAAAAATCTGAACCGGGATCAACACAGCGGCAAGTGTCAGGCCAAAGCGCATCTGCGTACCGGTCTCTCGGTCGCCCAGCAGCCAGCGAAACGCGGCTATCCCGGCAATCAGGAACGACACAGTCAGCCCCGACGCCAACAACATATGCGTCAAGCGATAGGGCATGGACGGGTTAAAGATGATGGCCATCCAATCGGTCGCATGGACGATTCCATCCCGAAGCTCGAACCCGACCGGCGTTTGCATCCAGCTGTTCAAAACGATGATCCAGAACGCGCTCATCGTTGTGCCAAAGGACACCAAAAACGTGGCCAATGTGTGCAGCCAAACCGGTACGCGGCTGGCCCCAAACAACATGATGCCCAGAAACACCGCCTCTAGGAAGAAGGCGGTCAGCACCTCATAGGCCAAGAGCGGGCCGGCGACATTCCCGACCCTTTCCATGAAACCCGGCCAGTTGGTCCCGAACTGGAACGACATTGTAATGCCGGATACGACCCCCATGGCAAAGCTAAGCGCAAAGACTTTGACCCAAAAGCCGTAGGCGTCCATCCATTTCTGGTCACCAGAGAAATTGAAGCGAACACGAAAATAGAAAAGCACCCAGCCCAGAGCAATGGTGATCGTGGGAAACAGAATATGAAAAGAGATATTTGCCCCAAACTGGATACGCGAAAGTATGAGAGTGTCCAATATTCTGCTCCTTGCAATTCTAAGCGTGAAATAACTTAAGTGAATGACGTATCAAGCGGTGCGACGCCTTGTCTCAATCGGCAAGGACAGGGTCATAATATGGCAGCTGGATCATTTTGCCAGTTCGGATATCGCGACATTTCGCGCATGTCCACGATCTATTCTTTTAGCTCAAGTTCTGCGTTTTTCAGACACTTGCCCCAGTGCTTGTCATACAAGAACAGCCAATCGGATGGATAGGTCCGAATGAAGTCTTCCAAAACATCGAACCATGCCTGCGTGGACTCTACCATTTCACCTGCGGTAATTTCTGCACCGATGTGAAAGGTCAGCGCATCCCGCGTCTGTTCCACCATCACGGGCAAAACGGGAACCCGGCATTTCGCCGCAAACCGGACCGGCCAGCCGGGCAGTCCAACCGGTTGGCCAAACGCCTTGACCCTGACAGTATCTTTGACTTTGTTGACCGGGTCTGACGCAGGCGGCGTTTCATTCAGCCGATCGACAACGCCGATAACGATCTTGCCTGCGCGAATTGCCCGCAGCACTTCTCTGGCCACTTTGGCTTCGCTGTTGCGGCGGACATCGACCACATCGCAACCAAGTTTTTCGTAATAGGTCCATTGGGCATCTGCGCGGGATTTCTTAGACGTTGTGCGCACGATCATCAACGTCGGATAGCGCGACGCCAGGCAGCGCACGGACAACACCGTCGCCTGACAATGCGGCATCGCCATCAGGACCCCACCCTGTTCTAACAAGCGGTCAAGTCTTTGCTGTTCAGGGATGCACAATAAAGCGTCGATTTCATCCAATGGTCCGTTGCGCAAAAACTCCATCCGCTCCAGCCCAATGACAAAGTTCCGGCTAAAGTCGGCGTGAAGCTTGCGCGGCGGGCCTTTGCCGATCACAGCAGAGAACGATTGTGACGTGCGGCGCAATGGGGATTGGGGCACATAGTAAAGGGCCAGCAAAAGCCCCTGGATGACACGGTAGACGCCAGATCGAATCGGCTTTGGCGCAGCGACCAAACGGCGCGAACCGGCATCAAAAGCGAACCAGATTCGGTCTTTGAACTTGCTGAAACTCAGTCGCATACCCGGCCCCCACCAGTAAATCCATCCGACATTTTGTCTATGCAGTTAGACATGACCTTTTGAGGCGACCGGCGTCCAGGTGTCAACCAAAACGTTGCAACCTATTGAGCCTAAAACATTTTTATCGCGCCCTGCATTTGCAGTCATGTTGGCCAAACAGCGGTTCAACCGGGTGTTTCAGCAGGTCCCTGCGCGCTAATTTTGATCGACGTTCAAAATATTTATTGAACGGCGTTCAAATACCTGTATGAATCACATCGTGAACATCGTTCAATTAATGGAGAGATAAAGTGCTTAAACAAATCATGACCCTGGCCCGTGGCCGTGTCGTCGACACGTCACAAGCCTACATGGACGCAAACGCATTGTCCCTTTTGCGCCAACAAATACGCGAAGCCGCGCAAGGGGTCGAAAAATCCCGCAAGGCTGTCGCCGTTGTCATGGCCTATGCACAGCGCGAGAAAACTTCCCTCGCCCGGATAGAGGCCCAGATTGCCGATCTTGAAACTCGTGCCCTGGATGCGTTGGCGAAAGATCAGGATGCGCTCGCCTCTGAGGCTGCGGGCACCATTGCCCATCTTGAAGCCGAAAGAGACATGACGCGCAAAGCGATTGAGACGTATCGCACTGAAATTGCACGGTTAAAGCAATGCTTGGCCGAAAGCGAAACCTGTCTGCGCGAAATGAAACGCGGCCAACACTTGGCAGAGGCGAACCAAAAGGCAATCCACGTTCGGGGTGTCATGCAAAGCAACCAGACAAACGACCTGAAAGACGCGTCTGAGACCTTGAAGCGACTGCAGGAACGCCAGGAACATGCCGAAGCCACAGCTGCCGCCGTGTCAGAGCTGTCGATTGGGACAAACGCCGAAACCATGAGCGACCGTTTGGCGGCTGCCGGATGTGGCGCACCATTGCGATCAGACGCCACTGCCGTTTTGGAGCGGCTGAAGGCACAAAAGAAATCATCTTAACCGTCCCAGTTCAATCAGGCGACGCCGACAATCCAACAAAGGAACATTTTATGAGCACTTATGTAAACAAACCCACCAATTCCTGGAACCTATTCACCTATCTGCAATTCATCATTGCGGCCGGCATGATGGCTGGCGGGATCTATTCCCTTGAAGCGAGTTTTTCCGCCAAAGGCTTTTACGCGATGGCTGCGATCATGTTGGTAAGCACGACAGCGGCGATCACAAAAGCCATTCGAGATAACGAAGAAAGTGACCGTCTGCACAACAAAATCGAAGACGCCAAGACCGAACGGCTTTTGGCAGAGGTTAGTGTACAGGACATTGAATGATCTACTTTTGGGCCAGAGTACTGGGTTCCCGTGCTCTGGCCTCTGCGTCCTACCCTGCACTCACACCCTTAAGATAGGTTTCAACCAAATTGTCCGCCATTTGGCGTTGGCTGTCGACACCGTCCTGAAACACAGTCGCGGAGTCCGAAACCGAGAAAATCCCCTGCAGTGAAGCCCACAAAACACGCACGGCCAGCTGAGTTTTCGCAATATCACCATTAAAGGCAGGACCGATAGCGCGGGCCGCGATTTTGAAGCTAACCTCGGTTTGCTCAACATAGCCCGCTGGTTGCTGGACATCCTGACGAACGGCGTGGTTCAGATTTGCTTCCCACAGGCCGGAATGTTCATTGCGAAACTTGATGTAAACATCTAAGACTTGCCCCGCATCTGCCAGCGCATTCCCCGTCATGTCAATTGCAGCAAGATCAGTGTTGAGCTTGCGCATCGTCCCTTCGTTGACCAGACCAATCAGCTCGTCCAGATCCTCGACGACATTATAGATTGAGCCAGGCGAATACCCGATTTCCGAAGCGATTTTACGCGCCGTGAGTGCGCTTAGGCCCTGCTCGGCGATAATCCGCGTCGCAGTTTCAAGGACCAGCCCTTTGAGTTCGGTTCGTGAATGATCAGACCTCCGGGCCAAAAGAATGCTCCTACCAGCTAAATTTGAACGTCGTTCACAATACCAAGCCCCCGAACAGCGTTCAAGACGGCCACGGAAAGATTTATTCTGAACATTGTTCACTATTTCATTGACGCACCCCATTGCTCGTGATTAATTCATTTTGAACGGCGTTCATTTCGATTCGGAATTTGCCGTCATGCCGACAAATGAAAGGTAGTCGTTTTCTTTAGGAGAACCGAAAACCTTAAGTTAAACATTAGCTAAAAGGAATTTGCGATGTCCGCGCCAGAGTTTTCCCTTTTAACAAAACGCCGTTTCGCCCCCCTTTTCGTCGTGCAATTCCTTGGGGCCTTTAACGACAACCTGCTGAAATTCTCCATGCTGTTTCTTGCCAGTTTTGGCATCTACGCAGCTGACCCGGACAAAGCCGTGTTTTTGGCAACAATCGCGACGGGTATCTTTATCCTTCCATATTTTTTGTTTTCGGCCATGGCCGGCCAAATGGCGGACGCCTACGATAAATCAACACTGCTGCGGTACATCAAAGGTGCCGAAGTCATCTTGATGGGGCTGGCCTTAGTCGGCTTTCAGATGCAGTCGATCCCCATTCTGTTGACCACTCTCTTTTTGATGGGCCTGCAATCAACGATGTTTGGTCCGGTCAAATACGCCATCCTGCCCCAACACCTGAAAAAAGACGAAATCATGGGTGGCACCGGATTGGTCGAAGCAGGTACGTTTCTGGCCATTCTGGGCGGCCAATTGCTGGCCGGGTTGATTGCCCCCTGGATTGCCGGGGTTGTCGCGGTTGGACTGGCCTCGATCGGCTTTATTGCCAGTCTTGCCGTCCCAAGCGCCCCACCAACCGATCCAGACCTTAAGGTTGACCGCAATATCTTTGCCAGCACCTTTCGCGTCGTTGGCGCCGCGCGCAAGCATCGCGCCGTCTGGTTGTCGATCCTTGGGATCGGGTGGTTCTTTGCCGCAGGCGCGATCCTGCTGTCGGAACTCACCCCTTTGGTCAGTGGCGTTTTGCAAGCCGATAAAGAAGTCACCACCCTGTTTCTGGTCATCTTCTCTGTCAGTGTTGCGATCGGCTCTCTTGCAGTGAACAAACTTTTGGGCGGTAGGATTTCGGCCCGTTTTGTGCCTGTCTCAGCCTTTGGCTTGTCGATCTGTTTGATTGATCTTTGGCTGGCCACGCGCGGACATCCGGGCCTTGGCGCCGACAAAGACATAGCGGGCTTTCTAGCCTCTGATGGCAGTTTTAGACTGATGTTCGATCTTTTCGGCGTCGGCCTGTTTGGCGGAATGTATGTTGTGCCGCTCTATGCGATCCTGCAGACCTTTGGGCCACCAGAAGAACGCTCTCGCACGATTGCCGCCAGCAATATTGTGACGTCTTTTATTGTGGTTCTGATCACGATCGTGGCCGTGCTGTTGATCAAAACGGGCACGACCGTTCAGGGCATATTGGGCGCACTTGGGTTTGCAACACTGTTCGTTGCGTTCCTGTCTGTCTGGCTGCTGCCAGAGGTCGTGTTCAAGGCCATGGTGCGTTGGTTGTTGAAATTGCTCTACCGGGTCGAGGTTCATGGCGCACAGAACATGCCGAAACCCGGCGTACCTTCGGTGGTAGTGGTCAACCATGTTTCCTTTTTGGATGGCATTTTGCTGGGTGCATTTTTGCCCGGGAAACCCACTTTCGCCCTAAGCACCGACATCGCCAACTCTTGGTGGATCCGACCGTTTCTTCCAATGTTTGAGGCCTTCCCCGTGGATCCCACAAACCCGATGTCGACCAAGACGATGGTGAAAGCCGTCAAAGAAGGCCGTACCCTGGTGATCTTCCCTGAAGGACGGATCACGGTGACGGGTGCATTGATGAAAATCTTTGACGGGCCGGGCCTCATCGCGGCCAAATCTGATGCGGCGATCACTCCGGTGCGGATTGAAGGTGCACAATACACCCCGTTTTCACGGCTGAAAGGCAAAGTCCGTCTGCGTCTGTTTCCCAAGATCACGCTGACCATCCTGGAACCACGCCGCTTTGAAATAGAGGGCGAAATGAGCGCGCGGGAACGTCGCGCGGCCGCGGGGCGCAAGCTCTATGACGAAATGAGCCAGATGATTTTTGCCACATCTGACACGGATCGGACGTTGTACAGTGCGTTGCTGGAGGCACGGCATATTTTTGGCCACAAGGCCCCGATTGTCGAAGACGTGAACCGCAAGCCGTTGAGCTATTCAAGGCTGGTCACCGGAAGCGAGGCCCTGGGACACGCGCTGTCGAAGCTCACAAAACAGAGAGAGTTCGTCGGTTTGATGATGCCCAATGTAAACAGCGCTGTGGCGACATTCTTTGCGTTGCAATCCATCGGGCGTGTCCCGGCCATGCTGAACTTTACGGCTGGCCTGGCCAATCTAAAGGCTGCGTGTTTGGCCGGGGAAATCCAAACCATCATCACCGCGCGCGCCTTTGTAGAACAGGGTAACCTGATCGATGTCGTCGCCGCCCTGGAAGGCGAAGGCATAAACATCATCTGGCTAGAGGATGTCGGCGCGGGCATCGGAAAACTGGACAAGCTGCGTGCGCTTTGGAACAGCAAATTTGCAGCACGTCGCCACAAGGCTTTGCAGATTTCTTCGGATGATCCGGCGGTTGTTCTGTTCACCAGCGGGTCCGAAGGGTCGCCCAAAGGTGTGGTTCTGACACATCGCAATCTGTTGTCGAACTGTCGGCAATTGGCCGCGCGTGTTGACTTCAACCAATCCGATACCGTTCTGAACGCCCTGCCGATATTCCACAGCTTTGGTCTGACGGGCGGCACATTGTTGCCCATCCTGCACGGCGTACGCGTGGTCTTATATCCAAGCCCGCTGCATTACCGGATTGTTCCCGCGATGGTCTATGCCTCGAATGCGACGATCATGTTCGGCACGGACACGTTCCTGGCAGGCTATGCCCGCATGGCGCACAGCTATGATTTCTACTCTCTGCGTTACATTTTTGCCGGGGCGGAACGGGTCAAGGATGAGACCCGGCAAGCCTATGCAGACAAATTTGGGTTGCGCATTCTGGAAGGCTACGGCGCGACAGAGGCCTCGCCTGTGATCGCGGTCAATACGCCAATGCACTACCGGTCTGGCACGGTTGGGCGATTGCTTCCCGGGGTAGAGGCCCGATTGGAACATATAGAGGGCATCGAACGAGGGGGACGCGCGTTTGTCAAAGGTCCCAATATTATGGCCGGGTACCTAAAAGCGGACAAACCCGGCATATTGCAGCCACCAGAAGACGGCTGGCACGACACGGGCGATATCATCGAGATTGACGACTCTGGCTTTGTTACAATCTTGGGCCGGGTGAAACGGTTCACCAAAATCGGCGGCGAAATGATTTCCTTGCCCGCAGTGGAAGGCTATGTAAGCGCTGTATGGCCAAATGCGGAACACGCCATTGTATCACGACCTGACCCGCGCAAGGGTGAACAGCTGGTACTGTTCACGACGGAAAAACATCCCAAGCTTGCAGCGTTAAGGGCCTGGGGCAAAGAACACGGCGTGGCTGAACTTGCCATTCCAAGAGACATCCGCGTCCTTGACGAAATGCCGCTTTTGGGAACCGGGAAACTGGACTACGCCACTTTGAATAAGATGGCGGTAGAATGACCCCTGCCCTGTCGACAAAAGAAACCGCCCGGATCCCAAGGACCCGGGCGGCGTAGTTTTTTATTTTGATCTACGAGATCAGAGATTAGGCGCGCTTACGACGACGCCCAACCCAACCCATCAGACCGAAACCAGCAGCGGCCAATGGCAAGGACGCTGGAACCGGAACAGCAGATACATCGTATTCAACGACATATTTGTGGACACCACACCAATTGGCGCAGTCGTTCCATTTGTCGCCAGACCACCAACCTTGAGCGTAGTCTTGGCCGCCATGCCAGCCCAAATTGTTGGGCTGACCACTGGCAAAGTTTGAATATGACGCAAAGCTTTCGCCCGTCGTCCATTCAAAATTGCCTTCGCTTTTCACGTCATTGGCGCCAATCCATGCCGACACGTAATATCCGTGCTGGTACCAAGATGATGCAGCAAAAGCGTGATTAACGCCGTTGACAAAGGCCTGCTCTGCCGCACTGGTGATCGACACCAGATGACCAGCAACCCCACCATGGGTCAAAGCTTCTGCTGCAGCTTTGGCTTGTTCCCATGAAATTTCACCGCCCTTGTTCCAGACGACTTCATACCAATGGTCGTTCCCACCAGACGCAGCTGTCCACTGGACCGGAGTTGCCATAGCTGTTTGTGCCAGCCCAAATACGGAAACGGCACTGGTTAACAATAATTTTTTCATTACTTTCCTCATGTTTAGTGATTTCGGCGTGCTTTGGGCTGCTGTTCGCTGGCAGGCGACGCCAGGGCAGTGTTTGGCATGCGAAATACTTAAACAGAAAGAAAAACCGGCATTTATGATTAAATGTCGGGGATTGGTTTACAATTGGCTAAAAACGCAAAAATTAAAGTGCGCAGAGTGCTCAATGCATTTCAGAATTCGCGACAGACTTTAACGTTTTTAGGTTAATTGAAATCGCGCGTTCTGGATTGTTCACCGCCGACTGCGATTCCTCTTCTGCGACAATCCAACCGTTGAATTGGGCGCCCCGCGCCACGGTTTCAATGGTTTTTTTGATGTCACAGACCCCCTCGCCAAGCATCGCCCAGCTGCCCTCTGCATCTACGTCTTTCAGATGCACATACCGGATACGATCCAGATAGGTTTCTAACGTATCGCCCAGATCCTGTCCGCCACGCAGAATATGCCCCGTATCCGGGACCCAGCCAACGCCCGCCTCAAGCCGCTCAAACAAACGATCATAATCGTCGCGATCAAACAGCAAAGTGTCCATGTGAGACGACGGATGAACAGCCACAGCAACACCCGACGCAGCAGCAATTTCGCTGGCCTTGTTGTAGATGTCGGCCGCAACCGAAATCTTTGAGGCGCGTTGCCCCTCTGCCATGGCGGTTGCTGATCCCAAGGACAAAACAGCACCGGGGAAATAGGCCGCAAAATCAACCCAATGGCGGCAGTTTTCCAGATCATTCTGAACACCATCCACTTCGCTGAACCCTGTTTCCGAACCAATCGAAAAGGCCACCAAATCTAAGCCAGCTGATTGTAAACGTTCAGAAAAAGCGCGAGGCTGATCCGCGTAGCGCCCGATCATGATATCTGTGATTTCAATTCCTGAGTACCCGGCCGCATGAATCGCCGCAACAAGATCATCCGGGTCGCCCCGCCACGCAGGCCCAAGCATTTCCCACGAATAGGTCTGGCACCCGAATTGCAAAACTGGCCTGTTCATTCTCTTCCCCACACCGGCAGATTCACATCATTGAAATCACCTTATGTGAAACCGGCCAGACCAAGCAAGAATGGGTGATGCATTTGCGATCTGCACCACCCAAACTCACGGGAGAATTGCTTATTCCTGGACCCAAACCTGCATCGGATTGGAACCACGATTGCACCAAATGTAATACGGCACAGCCGTAAGCGTCGTAGAGACGTCTTTCGCCCGTGCCTTGCGGTACAGCTCGTTGCCCCAAGCAGCCCCATCTTCGGCAAGCGCGGGGCCTTCGATCACGGCAATGCCGCCCAACAAGTCCGGATCAAACCGGGCCGACAGCTCTGCGTTTGCGGGCAATCGGATGCGGTTCACTGGGGCTTCGTTGTCATGTTGTTCCAGGCAATAAACCAATGGTCCACGCCGTAGCGCGACACGCCCTGCGTCATGACGCACATCTGGGTGGGCATAGCTGCGTTCAGGAACCATCGGCAGGTTCAATTCGACCACATCGCCCTTGGCCCAGTTTCGGCGAATTTTGAGATAGCCACGTTCCGGTGTCACCTCGATGCTTTCCCCGTTGACCGAAGCTGTCGCGCCCTCACACCAAGCAGGGATGCGCAGACTCAACGTGAATTCCGACGTCCCTTCTGGATCCAGCTCTACCTTGATGGCGCCATCCCAAGGGTAGTTTGAGGTTTCGCGCAAACTGACATGACCACCGGCCACTGGCAGCTTGGTTTCCGCCCCGCCGTAAAGGTGCACGGCAATTTCATCGTCAGAGCTGCCAAAGAAATATCCCGCAACAGAGGCCACCAGCCGCGCAACATTCATGGTGCAACAGGGGCATGGATGCCATTCCCAACGATGGTGGGATCCGTCGCTGTCCAGTTTGTTGTCGTAAAAGTAATGCTCTCCATCACAGCTGAGGCCAGCAAGTGAATTGTTGTACAGCGCAAGTTCCAGGATGTCGGCATATTGGCCATCCAGATCAAGGTTCAGCATCCGCGCCGCCCAAAAGACCATAGCCACAGAGGCACAGGTTTCCGCATAGGCCGTGTCATTCGGCAAATCGAAATCCTTGGTAAAGCCTTCGTTCTTTTCCGAAGGACCAAAGCCACCCGTTACATACATGCGCCGTTCTGTGACATCGCCCCAAAGCGCCTCACATGCGGATTTCAGGGCGTCGTCGCCATGTTCTGCCGCAAGATCCGCCATCGCCGCATACATATACATGGCGCGTACCGCGTGACCGACAACTTTGGTCTGTTGGCGCACAGGGATGTGGGACTGGGAATATTCATAACCGCCAAAACGATACTCCGCCGGGTCTTCCCCCCGTTCCTTGGCCTCTATGTCATAGTAATGTTCGACACCGTCCGTGTTCCCGCGCTCATCGATGAAGTAGCTCGCAAGATCCAGGAACTTTCGCTTGCCAGTTGCATGCCAGGCCCGGACCAGCGCCAATTCGATTTCCTGATGTCCCGGATAGGCGCGCCGTTTGCCCGGTTCTGTGCCGAACATCGCCGCCATATGATCCATGTTGCGTTCCATAATACCCAACAGCCGATCCCGGCCCGTAGCGTGGTAATAGGCAACGGCACCTTCCAAAAGATGCCCGGCGTTGTACATCTCATGATTGTCGCGCAAGTTGGTCCAGCGGTTTTCAGGTTCGCGCTGTTGGTACCAACAGTTAAGGTAACCGTCTTCGGCCTGAGCTGCAGCCAGATCGTCGATGATGCTTTCGATCTGCGCCTCAATCTCTGCGTCGCGACGATGGTTCAGCCCGTATGACGCAGCCTCTATCCATTTGCCGATATCGCTGTCCCAGAACACCTGCACGGTAAACCCGTCCATTGCACGAGGTTGTGTCAACGGCGGGACAGGTTTGGGCAGCTTGATACTATCCAAAATATCCCATTTTTTCAGCATCTTGTGCTGACTGGGAATCGTCCTTGTCAGGACTGTTTCCAAACGCTCATTCCAGAACGCACCAGTGATGCTGACCTCTGAAAATGGGACGGATTTGTACTTACGCATTTTGTTCCCTTGTCATTTTTTGGGGGGTGAAAAGTCTAAAGAGTTACGCCTGAATCAGCATCGAAAAGATGGATGTGGGCGGGATCGATTTGCAGCCCGACAGTGTCGCCAGCGGCCACGTCTTCGCGGCCCTGTGCGACAAAATTCAGCTCTGGTTCTGTTCCAGCGGTGTAAAATGTTGTGGAGCCGGTGGATTCCACAAAGGACACAGGCACCCGGATCCCCGGGTCTTGTTGGTTCAGTTTCAGGTGCTCTGGCCGCAAACCCACGGTCACGTCGCGACCGGGTTGCAGCGACCGCGCAAGCGGCAAGACCGCCGCGCCATCTATGGACAACTGAACCGTATTGCCATCTGGCCCAATTGTGCCCGAAACAAAATTCATCGCGGGTGAGCCGATAAATCCAGCCACAAATTGATTGGCCGGCGTGTCATATAGTTCCAATGGTGCGCCCTGTTGTTCGATTATTCCATCGCGCATGACAACGACATGATCGGCCATCGTCATCGCCTCGATCTGGTCATGCGTGACGTAGACAAACGTGGCTTTTAAACGGTCGTGGAGCGCGCGAATTTCTTTGCGCATGTGAACACGCAGCGCGGCATCAAGATTTGACAACGGCTCGTCAAACAAGAACGCTTTGGGGTTGCGCACAATGGCACGGCCCATGGCAACCCGCTGACGTTGCCCACCGGAAAGTTCCCGTGGATAGCGGTCCATCAGGTCTTGAAGACCAATGACCTTGGCCACCTCATCAGCGCGGGCATTGGCATCGGCCTTGCTGGTGTTCTTGAACCGCAGTGAATAGGTCAGGTTCCCCCGCACTGTCATATGCGGGTACAACGCGTAAGATTGGAAAACCATCGCAACATCGCGTTTGCGCGGCGGCACATTTGTCATGTTGTCGCCCGCGATATCCAATGTCCCGGAAGAGATCTTTTCAAGCCCTGCAATCGAGCGCAGCAAGGTAGATTTACCGCAACCAGACGGGCCGACCAAGGCGACAAAGCTGCCCTTTTTGATCGAAAGGTTGATGCCCTTGAGCGCATGGAATGTGCCGTAATGTTTGTCCAGATCGATGATTTCGATTTGATTGGTCATTTCAGGGCCCCAGAGGTTAGGCCAGCGACGATGCGTCGCTGAAGGATAACAAAGAACACCAAGATCGGTGTGACGTAGATGGCCGCATAGGCCATGATCGAATTCCAGTCCGAAGAATTGGGCCCAAGAAATCCGCTGAGTCCCACACTGGCGGGCTGAAAGGCCTGATCCTGGATGATCGACTTGGAATAGATGTATTCCCCGAAAGACGTCATGAATGTCAGGATCGCGAGCACAAGCACCCCGTTTCGGGCCAAGGGCAGCACGATGAAAAAGAATGCGCCCACCCGTGAATTGCCATCCACAAGAGAGGCCTCTTCCAGTTCACGCGGCACGTTCATAAAGGTTGCGCGCACCAGCACGATGTAAAACGGCATGGCCTTGGCCGCCGTGGCCAGGATCACCGCAAAGCGCGGATAATCAAGCAAGCCCACCTGATTAAACCCAACATAAAGCGGCGTGATCATAACGGATGCCGGCAGCACCTGAAGCATCAGGATCAGGAACAGCCCCACATCGATCCAACCGCTGCGATAACGCGCCAGAACATAGGCGCATCCCGTGCCCAACAGCACGGTGATCCCGGTCACACCTGCTGCAATCACGGTCGAGTTCCACATGAAATGCGCCATGGTCCGACGCACCCAGACATCCGGATAGATCTCTGGTGCCGGGTCGTTTGGCCAAAAGGTTGGCGGGTTGGCAAAGATCTCTGACCCGGTTTTGAGGGACGTGACATACATCCAATAAAGCGGGAACAAATAGACCGCAGCCAGGGCAAGGGCCAGAAAAAGCAGCCCCCAAGGTGTGTAGTTCTTGGTCATCCGCGCACCTCATGCCGTGTGGATCGGACGTAAACGATGGACGCGAAGAAGACGAAGACGAACATCATGACCGAGACCGTTGCACCGCGTGCAAAGTCGAACAGTTTGAAGGACATCTGCCAGGCCCAGTATTGCGCAACGTTGGAAGAGTTCGCAGGGCCGCCTTCGGTGATGGCGGGGAACAGGTCAAACTGTTGCAGCGTCCCGATCAAACCAAGCGCCAGAACCGCCCCGATTGTGGGCCGCATCATTGGCAAGGTGATGGACGAGAACCGGTAGAAGGCATTCGCACCGTCCAGTTCCGCCGCTTCGTATAAATCATGGGGAATGGCGGCCAGACCGACCGACAAGAGCAGCATGTTAAACGCCAAGCCCAGCCAGATATTGGCGATGGTCACGCCCCAAATGGCCAGTTTTGGGTCGGACTTCCAAAACATATTGCTGTCGATGACACCCAAATTCGTCAGGATGGAATTCAGCACCCCAAAGTCACCGGCAAGGATCCAGCCCCAAATGGCGCCAACAACAAGGCCAGGCATCACCCAGGACACCAGAAACAGCCCGCGGATCGTCGCCGCAAATGGGAATTTTTGCAGGAAAAACAATGCCAAAGCAAAGCCCAGCACAAATTGCCCTGCCATCGATCCAAAGACGAAAAAGATCGTATTTTTGACCACCAACCAGAACTCTGGTTCGTTCACAACAGAGACGTAGTTGTCAAACCCGGCCCATGGACGGATCCACTCACCAAGAGTGAACATATCCACCTGTTGGAAGCTCATAAGGATATTATAGGCCAAGGGCAGACCGGACATCGTGAACAGAAACAGCATCGCTGCGCCGACCAGCACGATGTCGAACCCTATTCCATCCCTGAAACTGTTTAGGAATTTTCTCACGATTTGCCCTCCGCCCCGAAATGTTCCGGCAATCCTTCAGACTGCCGGAACGGTTGTTTTTTGGCTTAGTTCACGATGCCTTCGATCGTCTTTTGGGCCTGATCCAAAGCATCCTTGGACGATGTCTGGCCCGTCAAAGCAGCCTGCATCGCATCATAAATCGCCTTGGAAATCTTCTGCCAATCCGGGTGTGGACCCCGTGGTTGCGCATATTTCAACTGCTCAAGGAACACCTCTAGGGCCGCATCTTTGGATGCGATGCCAGTGACGGGCAGCTCGATATCCGTACGTGGCGGAATGTTTCCGAATTCAGCGAACATCCGGTAATCTTGAGAGGCGAAATATTCAAGCGCACGGAAGGCTTCTTCGGGGTGTTTGGTTGTAGACATGATGCCCCAATCAAACCCACCCAAAGCAGAAGAACGCGCGCCACCTTCGGTCAGTGTTGGCAACAGGCCGACACCCCACTCAAACTTGGCATCCTCAACCATGCGGTCGATTTCCCATGGGCCCGAAATGGCCATAGCGGCGTTGCCTGCGTTAAATGTGCCGGTCGCATCCCATTGCCCCATAGACAGAACATCCGGGGAAGCATCGCCATTGTCGATCATCGATTTCCATAGATCCAAAGCCGCAACAGCGCCCTCAGTGTTCACGTTGCTGTACGACCCACCAGCCATCTGGATTACAGGCAAGAACTGAAACGTCCCTTCTTCCCCTGCGCGGGCAGAGAATGTCGCACCGTAAACATTGTTATCCGGATCCGTCAGTTTGCTGGCGTAGTCTGCGAATTCAGCCCATGTCTTGGGCGGCTCTGTCAGCCCTGCTTTGGCAAACAGGTCTTTGTTGTAAAATACACCGATCGTGTCGGTATATTCCGGAATACCGTACAATCTTCCGTCCCACATCACAGAGTTCAGCGGGCCTTCGAAATACACACTTGGGTCAATAATATCTGATTTTGCAGCCATTTCGGTAATATCGAGCATGGCACCGCGTGATGAGAACAGCGCGAAGTCCGGGTTATCGAAGGAAACGATATCCGGGGCCTTTCCTGTTGCATAAGCACGCAAGGTTTCGTTCACCAGTTCATCAAACGGAACGGTCCGGTATTCGATGACGATGTCTTCGTTCTGTTCGTCAAATTCAGCGGACAAAGTATCAGCGATCCCCGCCCGGTCTGCGCCGTCCACAGACCAAACCTTAAGCGTCACAGGATCTGCCGCCATCGCGCTTGTTGCAATGCCTACGGCGACAATTGCAGACCCGGACAATTATCCAGCTTTTTTGAAAGTCATAGCTTCCTCCCGATTGCGGCATTGGCCGCTGTTTGTGCCTTTGGACGATTTCGCCCAATTGGCATTAGACCGATGTGATGTCCCCAGGACGCCATTCGGTATTCGAAAACTTTGGTTTGGGGCAAACTTGCCAGCATTTGCTTACGCCCCTTCATCTGATCTGCAGGAGCTGCGGAAAACCAAATCGCAAGGCAAGCGACGCAAGCCGGGGGCGACAGGATCGCCATTTGACATCTGCATCACCAAACGCCCCGCTTTTCGCCCAAGATCCTTTAGGTTCAACTCGACAGATGTCAGTGGTGGACGTGTTGCGGTTGACACGATTTCCCAGTTGTCAAACCCGACAACCGATACTTGCCGGGGCACGTCGACGCCAATTTCGCGCAACGCATCGATTACGCCGCGGGCAATTTGATCATTGCCACAGAAAATGCCGTCAGGTTTTGGCCCATCCCCGGACCAAATTTGTGAAATGGCCTTGTGGCCCCAGGCTTCGCTCCATTCACCAAAAAGAATTGGCGCGTCAGGACCGGCGACTTCGCCAAAAGCGCCGGCGCGTTCGCGGGCAGAGGCAAAAGTCTCTGGCCCCGAAATATGCAACAGATTTTTGCAGTCAGACTCTAGCAGGTGACGCGTCGCATCCCGCGCGCCCTGCGCATCATCTGACACCAGAGAAACGGCATCGGACGGGGCATCCGTGAACACATAAACAATCGGAACGGACACTTCGGAAAGATCCACGGGCAAGCGTTTGTCAATTCGTTTCCCGGTGCAGATGATGCCATCGACCTGCTTGTCGATCATCGCACGCACATGGACCTGCCCCAGTTCGGCATCATCATTCATGCTGCACAAAAAGACGGAAACCCCGTCATCAACCAGCTCTTCGGTCACGCCTTCCATCACTGGCATGGTGAACCGACCATAGCTGTCATTCGTCAACATACCGACGGTAAAGCTGCGCTGGCTGATCAAGGCACGGGCCATTGCGTTTGGCCGAAACCCCAATTCAGCGGCGACCTGCTGAACCCGCGATCGTGTTTCTTCGGTCATTCGCCCGGTATTGTTCAACGCCTTGGAGGCGGTGGCATTGCTAACGCCCGCGCGCTTCGCCACGTCTGACAATCTGATCCGTTCCGGAGGCAACGACACTGAAATCCCCTTTTGAAAAATCGTTTTCTCATGTAGGGAAACCGTTTTCCCAGATTCTGTCAATCGTTTTCTGGGCCTCGGTCGAACTTTTCTTTCGGAAAGCAAAATGGTCATGACAAGGAAGGGTCTCCACCACCATATTCAGCAGACACATTCACAAAGTCTCCGCCGCGACAGTTTTTGAGATAATTGAGCGCATGCACCTGTCCGGTCATCTCTAGCGCATCCCGATACACAGGGTCATGCCAGCCCTCTATGTCGATCGCGCCAGTGTACCCCGCCAGCCGCAGCTCACTGATCACATCCACCCAGTTGCTGTCGCCAAATCCAGGCGTACGCATAAAGACAAACGGATGCTTCCCGAAAATCCCATGCTCGCGCACAACGTCCCAACGCACAGTGGCGTCTTTGCCGTGGACGTGGAAAATCTTGTCGGCCCATTTTCGGATCTGCGGCAACGGATCAATAAGATAGACCAATTGGTGGCAGGGCTCCCATTCAAGCCCAAGATTTTCGTTGGGCGTTTCGTTGAACATCAATTCCCAGGCGTCCGGGTTATGGGCGATGTTCCAGTCACCCGTCTGCCAATTGCCATCCATCGCACAATTCTCAAAAGCGATCTTCACGCCCTTGTCGGCGGCACGTTTCGCCAGATCCGACCAAACCTCTTTGTAGCGCCCAAGGCTGTCTTCGATTGGCTTTCCACGGACACGCCCGGTAAAGCCAGCCACACAGGTCGCGCCAAAATGGTGCGCGTTGTCGATGCAATCCTTCCAGCCCTGCAGCGTTTCCAGGTCCAGCTTTTCGCCTTCAAGCGGATTGCCAAACATGCCCAAGGTCGACATCGTGATATCCCGATCTCCGATCGCATCACGACAGCGCTTCCCAAGCTCGGCCAAATCCTGGCCGTTCGTCGTTTGCCAAAAGAACGGTTCAAAACTCTCAAACCCCATGTCAGCGATTTCGGAAATGCGATCAGCCGCGTCCCCCCCGCTTGCGCTGACCATGGTTCCAATTCTGAGGGATTTTGCCGGATTGCTCATAAGGATCTTCTTTCTATTTCGTCAGTCAATAATGTTCACGCGCGCACCTTTGGTGGCGCTTTCAATCGCAGCCAGGACCATGGCCAAGCTTTTGATATTGTCGGTGCCCGCTGTCTCGGGCGCGGTTCCTGTCTTTAGGGAATTTAGAAAATCCGAAATGACGCTGGCATGCCCATGGGTCTGCCCCATATCGGGAGCGTCTGGCACATCCACCTCTTTCAAAGGGTGGAAAAAGCCATCCTCTCCATCAACGATCTGGCAGACAAATTCGTCCTCACCGTCCCAGATCAGGGATCCCTTTGTCCCAATGAAACGCCATGCACTTTCCCAACTGGTGTTGACACCTTCCGCACACCAGGACCCGCGATAGGTAAAGGTGACGTTGTCATCCATTTCAAAGATCGCATTCGCAGCGGCCCCTGCCTTGTACCAGGAATGCGCCGGATTGGTTTCGTGGCAATAGACCTTCCGAGGGGCGGCCCCGCTCATGAAGCGCGCCGCATCAAAGGTGTGGATCGCCATATCCAGCAACAGGACATGGTCCATATCCTCTCTGAATCCACCGAAATGTGGCCCAAGGAAAAAGTCGCAATGCAGCGAGGTCAAATCTCCGATCAGACGGTTTTCAATCGCCGCCCGAATACGGCGCACCCCTGCATAGAACCGACGGTTTTGCACCACGGCTTGGGTCAGGTTGCTGGCTTGCGCAGCGGACAGGATTTCCCTTGCCTCCTGCAAGCTTGTGGCCATCGGCTTTTCCGACAGCACATGACAGCCGTGCCGCAGCCCAGCCAAAGCGACCGCTTTGCGCGCGTCCGGGACAACGACGTCGAATAAAATATCCGGGGAGGTCTGCGACAAGACCTGTTCAAGATCGACACCAATGACGACATCGCCAAGATCAAATTCTTGCGCCAGATCTTGCGCCAGAGACGCCGACAAATCGACAAGACCGACGATCTTTACGCTGTCACGCAGCGCTGGTGTGTCGCGCAACGCCGACAACCAACCACGGGCCATTGCGCCGCATCCGACAAGCACAGCTGTCTTCATTCTATGTCCTCCCATGTCACGAAATCAGCACCCAAAACTCCTGGGATCGCAGGTTCCGTAAACGTTTACGACGTTAGGTTCAGATTCGGATTCGTGTCAAGAGTCTTGACTTTGACGCCTGAAAACAGCACGATCCGTCGACCCAGGTAAGAGTATTAAATGCCAAACATCAAAGACTTAGCTACGCATCTCAACATTTCGATTGGCACCGTTTCGCGGGCTTTGAATGATCGTGCGGATGTCAGCAAGTCGACACGCGAGCTGGTTTTAAAAGCAGCAGACGAACTGGGATATGTCCCAAATCAATCCGGCAGAAGCCTGCGCCAAGGGACGACAAATTCAATTGGATTGGTGATCGTTTCGGGCACGGGTTCATCGGCCGAACATGATGACTTTTTCCTCGGCCTGATTGATGGCTTGCAGATCGAATTGTCTCGCAACAATCTTGATCTTGTGGTCCTTCCCTGCCCCGCCAGCGAAGACAGCCTGGCCTATATCAAACGCATCGCGGCCCGCCGTATCGTAGACGGCCTCATTATTTCGGACACCTCGCAGATCGACGAACGCATTCCCTTTTTGGAAAAGTCCCGGATGCCATTTGTAGCCCTCGGGCGAAGCGATTCTGGTCGGAACTACTGTTGGGTCGATCTGGATTTTGACGGCATCGCGCATATGTCGGTGGATCGTTTGGTGGGGTTTGGCCATACGCGCATCGCCGTTGCCGCCCCGACCTCTAACGTGAATCTCGGGCAAGTGTTTCTCCAAGGTTTTCGTGCGGCGCTGGATCGCCATGGCCTGCCATTTGATCCCGATCTCGTCATCCCTGCGAAGCGCAGCGAACAGGGTGGGTATGCAATCGCGGATAAGTTTTTGAAGCTGAACAAAAAACCCACGGCGATCATTTTGATTTCTGAATTGATGGCACATGGATTTTATAAACGGCTTGCCGTGGATGGCCTTGTGCCGGGCAAAGACTGCGCTGTCATCGGGATGCGCGACAGTCCCAGCACACGTTTCCTGACACCAAAGCTGACGGCTTTTGGCCTGGACCTACAGGACCTTGGTCAGGAATTGGCGAAATCACTACTCTCCCGTATGCCGAAATTTCAGGACAAATATCCCGACGTGCCCCAAGGTACATTATGGCCCATGGCATTGGTGCCAGGGGAAAGTGACCACTAAAACACGACCGCCCTTGCACTTGCCTGTCTGACAGGATTTTGTGACACAATCACGGATGTACAAATAGGGCTGGTTTCAAACCAAAACGTTTGGCCGCCCCATTCGGCGCTATGAATTGGGAGGAAGACACATGAATTGGGATCTGTCGAACAAGGTGGTGCTGGTCACAGGCGCAAGTTCAGGGATCGGAAAATCGACCGCGATTGCGGCCGCAAAGGCAGGCGCGAAAGTTGCTTTGGTTGGACGCTCGCAAAAGCGGCTGGAAGAGGTCGCCGCGGAAATCGGCGACGGTGCATTTGCGCTGCCTGCTGACCTTACCATTGGGGCCGAAGTGGACCGCGTGGCAAAAGAGGCGACCGCGCATTTCGGCAGAATCGACATTCTCCTGGCCAATGCAGGGCTGTATATTCCAGGCGACGCCGTTGACGGGAACCCGGACGAATGGGACGAATTGCTGAACGTCAACGTGAACAGCGTGTTTCGCCTTGTAAACCGTATCCTTCCGCAGATGATCGAGCGTCGGTCCGGCGACATCATTGTCACCAGCTCTGTCTCTGGGCATCAGGCCATCCAGTGGGAACCCGTTTATTCCGCCTCTAAACACGCGGTGCAATCCTTTGTCCACGGTGTACGTCGCCAGGTTTCAGAACATAATGTTCGGGTCGGGGCCGTTGCCCCTGGAATGGTCATTAACCCCTTGTGGGGCTTTACGGATCAGGCCTCTATCGACGCCAAGGTCGCGGCTCATGAAGGGATGCATTCCGAAGACATCGCAGAGGCGATTTTGTTCATGCTGACCCGTCCGCCCCATGTCACGATCCGTGACCTTGTGATCCTGCCGCAAAACCAAGACATCTAAAGCATGGAATCGTTTGACTACGTCATTGTCGGCGCCGGCGCGGCCGGATGCGTTCTGGCCAACCGGCTGTCGCAAGACCCCGAAACCCGCGTCGCCCTTATAGAGGCCGGGCGGGACAAGAATTCCCGCAAAGCCATTATTCGCACGCCTTTGGGCATGGTCAGTTTCATGGCCCCTGCCCTTGCCTTTTTGGGTGGCGCAAAATTCATGCAATGGTTCAAGACAGAGCCAGAGCCCGGCCTGGATGGGCGTGAAATGGACCTTCCGCGCGGCCAAGGCACGGGCGGCAGCACGCTGGTGAATGGCCAGATCCTGATCCGAGGACAGCGCGAAGATTTTGACGCGTGGCGGGACATGGGAAACACCGGCTGGGGCTATGACGACCTGCTGCCCTATTTCCGAAAATTCGAGAGTTATGAACCGGTTACCTCCCCCGGCTCGGATGATCATCTGCCCGCCAAGGACGATCGTGTGGCACAGCCGATTGACCCGGATTACCACGGCACCACAGGTGAAATCGACGTCGCTAATCTGCGCAACGTCAACCCACTTACGCGGGTTTTTCTAAAGGCCGCTAAGATGGCCGGTCACAGCTTTAATTCTGATTTCAATGGGGCACGACAAAAGGGGTATGGGTTCTACGCGTTCACGCAGAAAAACGGGCATCGGGTTACCGCGGAAAGCGCCTATATCGACCCGATCCGAAACCGTCCAAACCTGACCATTCTGACAGATCGCCAAGTCACCCGGATCACAATGGACGGCAAACGCGCCACCGGGGTTGAATGGCAGGATGCCGACGGCAAAACCGGGCAGACAAACGGTACAGAAATCATTCTGTCCGCCGGAAGCTTTGTCTCGCCCCATCTTTTGCTGTTGTCTGGCATTGGCCCAAAGGACCAACTCCAGGAACATGGTATTCAGCTGGTCCATGACTTGCCGGGGGTTGGCGAAAACCTGCAGGATCACCTTGATGTCTCTCTGGAATACACCGCCAAAACGACCGCGCCGGATGCGGCCTCGCTGCGCGCGCTGCCCCGCAATGTCGGGCATGTGTTCAACTGGCTGTTCCGCAAACGCGGGCTGTTTTCATCGACAACCGCTGAAGGCGGGGCCTTCCTGTCCACAACCGGATCAGAACGGCCGGACATCCAATTGTTTTTCTGCACCGCTCTGGCAAACACACAAAACGCCAAGGGCTTTTCGACGCACGGATTTCTGATGCATGTCTGCCAGCTGCGTCCCAACAGTGTGGGCAGCTTGCGACTGGCAAGCGCCGACCCTTTTGTCAAACCCACCATCCGGTACAATTTCTTTCAGGGCAACAGCACCCCAAAGGTTCTGCGCGATGGCATCAGAATGGCCAGAGACATTCTGCATCAACCACCCTTCGCCCCCCACACAGAAACAGAGCTTGCGCCCGGCGAGGATGCACAAACGGATGAGCAACTTGATGATTTCATTCGCAAAACAGTTGGGACCTTGTTTCACCCGGTCGGGACCTGCGCCATGGGGACCGGACCCAAAGCGGTCGTTGATCCGACATCTTTAAGGGTTCACGGCGTATCGGGATTGCGGGTGGTGGATGCGTCGATCATGCCTGCGGTTGTGTCTGGAAACACCGTCGCGGCAACCTATTGCTTGGCTGAAAAGGCAGCGGATTTGGTGATGGGGAATGCGCGGCACGGAATGGAATCCACTTAAACACGCCCCTAACCCCGTGGTCAATTTTTGAAAACATGGGTTGAAACAAGCCCATTATCTGTGCGCCCTGGCAATCCGTAACTTTAGCAGACGGTTTTCAGCGCCGCATTCTGGTGCACGGCCCTGATCCGCGATTATTTTGGCAGTGCTGCCCGGATCATTTCGGCTGTTCCCTTGCCAAACAAAGATGTTTCGGGCAGCAGTCACCGCGAAACATCGGGATTCGACGTTGCGCGAATTTCCGAATTAATCGTTGGAGCATTACATGAAAAACAAAGACTGGTGGCGCGGGTCTGTCACGTATCAGATCTACCCTCGATCCTTTATGGATTCCAACGATGACGGCATTGGCGACATCAACGGCATCACGTCCAAGCTGGACTATATCGCGGATCTTGGGGTCGATGCGATCTGGATCTCACCAGTTTTCACCTCGCCTATGAAAGACATGGGCTACGATGTCTCTGACTATATGGACATTGACCCGACTTTTGGCACGCTTAAAGACTTTGACGCGATGGTCGCCAAGGCCCATGATCTGGGCCTGAAGGTCATTATCGATCAGGTGATTTCACACAGCTCTGACCAACATCCGTTCTTTCAAGAGTCCAAGACCTCTCGCGACAATGACAAGGCGGATTGGTATGTCTGGGCCGATCCTAACCCAGATGGCACGGCGCCCAACAACTGGCAGGCCATTTTTGGCGGAATCGCATGGGAATGGGAACCGCGGCGGCGGCAGTACTATTTCCATAACTTCCTGAAAGAACAGCCAGATTTTAATTTTCACAACCCAGAGGTTCAAGACTACCTGCTGTCCACAATGCGGTTCTGGCTGGAACGCGGCGTAGATGGGTTCCGCCTGGACACGGTGAACTTTTACTTTCACGACAAGCTGCTGCGCAACGACGCTGCGGATTATCGGGTCAACGACACACCACAAGTGCGCCCCTATGAAATGCAGTACCACCTGTTTTCAAAGAACCAACCCGAGAACCTGGTGTTCCTCAAACGCATTCGGGCGCTCTTGGATGAATTTGGCGCACGCACCTCTGTCGGAGAGGTCGGTGACAGCCATAAGGGGATAGAGCTGATGGGGGATTACACCTCTGACGGCCGTATCCACATGGCCTATTCCTTTAACATGCTGGGGCCTGATTTTTCGGCCAAGCATTTCCAGTCGCAGATCGAAGATTTCTTTCGCGTCGCGCCAAAAGGCTGGCCGTGCTGGGCGTTTTCCAACCACGATGTGGTGCGCCACATGACGCGTTGGCAGGAGTATGGGGTTGATCAGGACAGTCTTGCCAAACTGTCTTGCGCGCTGCTGCTGTCGCTGGAAGGCTCCGTCTGTCTTTATCAGGGCGAAGAGCTGGGCCAGACCGAAACCGAACTGACCTATGACGAAATCACTGATCCAACCGCGATCGCCTTTTGGCCAGAGGACAAGGGCCGCGACGGATGCCGCACGCCCATGACCTGGTCCGAAAATGCCGCAAATGCTGGGTTTTCTGCCGCCAATTCAACCTGGTTGCCTGTCAAGAATCCTCAACGCTCACGGGCAGCTGACCTGCAAATCGACGACACAAACAGCGTTCTGGCCTTTTACAAAGACATGCTGGCCCTGCGGCGCAAATCTGATGCCTTGCGCACTGGACGCACCCAATTCCTAGAGACCTCTGAACCGGTACTGGCCTTCACCCGGGGCGACGACATGATTTGTGTGTTCAACCTGTCAGACAAGCCCAACAGCTTTGCCCTGCCCAAGGACGCAACGGCAATACTGCATCAGGACACCGCACTTAAAAAAGGCACCGCATCCCTAGGGCCAAACGGCTTTTTGATCGCCAAACTCGGCTAGGTGTGAACCTGACAAAAGTCAGGTGATCACATTCGGGGCATCCCGGCCGGTTTTTTCACGCAGCCCGATAATATTTTGGGCCGCGTCGATCACGGGCGCCAAGGCGGATTGAGCGTCTTCAAACAGACGGGACGGGTCGGTTTCGACCCGTTCCAGATAAACACGGATCGTCGCACCTACGGTGCCAGTTCCAGACAATCGCACCACAACACGGCTGCCATCCTCAAATCCAATACGAACGCCTTGGCCTGTAGAACGACTGCCATCTACAGGATCGTCATAGGCAAATTCATCGGCAGATTTGACAACAAGCGCGCCAAAACTTTGCCCGGGAAGACTGTCAAAACGGGACCGCAGATCAGCCATCATTGCGTTTGCGCTGTCGGCGTCGACATCTTCATAGTCATGACGCGAATAATAGTTGCGGCCATATTTGGACCAGTGATCTTGCATCAGCTTTGCAACAGGCTTGCCGGTTTTTGCTAGGATGTTCAGCCAGAACAGCACGGCCCATAGCCCGTCCTTTTCACGCACATGGTCAGACCCGGTGCCAGCGCTTTCCTCACCACATAATGTGGCCTTGCCCGCATCCAGAAGGTTGCCAAAGAATTTCCAGCCCGTGGGCGTTTCGAAACAGTCGATGCCCAAGACATCTGCCACACGATCCACGGCACCAGATGTCGGCATAGACCGCGCAACGCCAGCAAGACCTTTTTCATAGCCGCGCACCAACGTCGCATTCGCCGCCAACACCGCAAGGCTATCTGAGGGCGTCACATAGGCCCCCTTGCCAACGATCATGTTCCGATCACCATCCCCATCAGACGCAGCGCCGAAATCAGGCGCGTCGGGGCCCATCATCAGGTCAATCAAAGGCTTGGCCCAAATCGGGTTCGGGTCGGGATGCCCGCCCCCAAAATCAGGGCTGGGCGTTCCGTTCAGCACAGTCCCGGCCGGTGCGCCCAGCCTGTTTTCCAGAACCTCATGCGCATAAGGGCCGGTCACCGCATGCATCGCGTCAAACCGCATGGTGAAGCCATTGGCAAACATGTCGCGGATGGCGGAAAAATCAAACAACCTTTCCATCAGATCAGCATAGGCGCTGATCGGATCAATAATCTCTACCTGCATCCCGGCCAATGTGGTCGTTCCAATGGCGGACAAATCAACATCGATGGTTTCGACGATTTGATATTCGGTGATGTTTTCCGTACGGGCAAAAATCGCGTCGGTCACACCCTCTGGCGCAGGACCGCCATTGGGCATGTTGTATTTCAGGCCGAAATCTTCGTCGATGCCGCCGGGATTGTGGCTGGCCGACAGGATAAGGCCTCCGTCTGTTTTCAAGCTTCGGATCAGGTTCGACGCTGCCGGGGTCGACAAGATGCCATTTTGCCCCACGACACATTTTGCCGCGCCATTGGCCGCAGCCATCCGCAAAATCACTTCGATCGCGCGATCGTTGAAATACCGACCATCGCCGCCAACAACCAATGTTTTACCTTGAACGCCACCGACACCGTCAAACGTGCTTTGCACGTAGTTTTCCAGATAATGCGGCCCCATGAAAACACGGGTCTTTTTGCGCAGACCGGACGTGCCGGGTTTTTGCCCTGAAATAGGGGCCGTCTTGATTGTCAAAATTGTCATACTAGTCCTCTTATTCGGCTTAGTGGTCTTCTAGCACAAACACCGCAACAGAATTAGCGTGAATTTTCTTTTTGCCTGACAATTTGCGCGACGGATTGCCCTTTCGTGCCGTGTCAATATGACGAACCCAACGCCGCCCCTCTGGCGCGTCCGGCAGCATTACAAATATGGGCCTTCCCGTATTGAAGACGGCAAAAATCGCGGCTTCTCGCGGGGCATATTCCGGTGTCCCGGCCGCCATGCGCAATTCGACAGCCACGTTCGTGCGCCCTTCGTTGTTCCAATCGGCATCCGTCATCAAGCGGCCATCAGCACGCCACCACACGATATCAGGGCGGCCATCGACGAGACGGGAATTAGAATGCAAAAACCGCTTTTGACCCAAAATCGGATGCGCGCGCCGGAACGCAATCATCGCCTTGCAGAACTCAAAAAAGCTCTCATCCGGGTCATCCCAACCGACCCATCCGATTTTATTGTCTTGGGCATAGACATTGTTGTTGCCACTTTGGCTGTTGCCAATTTCGTCGCCCGCCAAAATCAGTGGTGTCCCTTGCGACAACATCAGCGTCGCCATCATATTACGCCGCCGCCGTGCACGCACCGCCAGGATGTCTGGATCGTCTGTCGGACCTTCAACACCGCAATTGTCACTGTCGTTGTTCGAGTGCCCGTCACGGTTATCTTCGCCGTTGGCCTCATTGTGTTTTTCGTTGTAGCTGACCAGATCCATCAACGTAAAACCATCATGCGCCGTCAGGAAATTGACAGAACTCGTGGCTGGGCGTCCGGAATGATCAAATTGCAAAGCGCTGCCGGTGATGCGGCGCGCCAATTTGCGCAAATGTCCCGGGTCTCCGCGCCAAACACGGCGGATCTGATCGCGAAACTTGTCGTTCCATTCCCCAAACGGTGAGGGAAAACTGCCCAACTGGTATCCCCCCGGCCCAACATCCCAAGGCTCTGCCACCAGTTTGACCTTGTTCATCACAGGGTCTTGGCGAATGGCCGTAAAGAATGGTCCGGTATTGTCAAACCCCGTCGCGCGCCGGCCCAAGGTGGTGGCCAGATCGAACCGGAACCCGTCGACATGCATGACCTCGACCCAGTAGCGCAGGCTGTCCATGACCATCCGCAAGACCATCGGATGATCCATGTTGATGGTATTACCGGTCCCGGTGTCATCAATGTAATAACGTCTGGATTCCGCAAGCCGGTAATAGCTAAGATTGTCGATCCCCCGGAAAGACAAGGTCGGCCCCAGCTGATTGCCTTCGCCCGTGTGGTTGTAGACCACGTCCAGGATCACCTCTAGCCCGGCGGCGTGAAACCGGGCCACCATTTGCTGAAACTCTGCAATGTCCGCGCCCACCATGAACCGTGGATCGGGGGCAAAAAAGCCCATGGTCATGTAGCCCCAGTAATTCGTCAATCCAGCCTCTAGCAAGTGGGACTCTGCCAGACTTGCCTGAACGGGCAACAGCTCTACCGCCGTGACGCCCAACTTGGTGATGTGCTCCAACACCTCGTCAGAGGCCATCGCCAAAAAGCTGCCCGGGTTGCGGATCCCTTTGCGCCCTGCCGTCATGCCTTTGACGTGCGCCTCATAAAACACGGTATCCGTCATCGGGATATTTGGCGGCTGATCGTTTCCCCAATGATAGCTGGGGTCCACAACGACCGACCGGGCCGCGAAATTTGCAGAATTCCGCGTATCAAAGGTCAGGTCTTTGTGCTGCGAGTCCACGTCATACCCGAACAATGACCCATCCCATTTGGGATGCCCGGACAAGCGCTTGGCATATGGGTCCATCAATAATTTGTGGGGGTTGAACCGGTGACCTTCATCCGGGCGATATGGCCCACGCACCCGATACCCATAGGCTTGCCCCGGGCGAATTCCGTCCAAATATCCGTGCCAGATATGACCTTCCCGTTCCGGCAGGTCGATATTTACGATTTCATGTCCGGCATCGTCGAACAGGCACAATGTGACCTGTGTCGCATGTTCTGAAAACAGTGCGAAATTCACGCCCTCACCATCAAAGGTGGCCCCAAGCGGGGACGCCTGGCCTGCTGAAACTGGGAAATCCGTCATCTCTTGGCCAGCATATCCTGATAGATCGCAGCGTAGGCTTTGGCTGAAATGTCCCAACTTACAGGTTGCTTCATGCCGTTACGTTGCATCTTTTCCCAAACCTTCTTGTCTTCAAAAAGGTCGCACATGCGCCCCAAGGCCCCTGTTAACGCATCCGCAGTGACGGGTGCAAACTGAACACCTGTCGCGCTGCCAACGGCCAAAGCGGCAGGGGACGCATTGATGACAGTATCAGCAAGCCCGCCCGTAAGCGCCACCAGCGGAACGGTTCCATATCGAAGACCATAAAGCTGCGTCAGCCCGCACGGCTCAAACCGACTGGGCACAAGAATCGCATCCCCACCCGCGATCATCCGATGCGACATCGCTTCGTCATATCCGATGTGAACGGCCACATTGTCATGCCGGGCCTCTGCCCGGAATGCCGCTTCTAGTGCCGGGTCGCCGGTGCCCAGAACCGCCAGCTGGCCGCCTCGTTCTAACAACGTGGGCAGCGCCTGCAAAAGCAGATCCAGGCCTTTTTGCTGGGTCAGACGGCTGACCACAACGCACAAAGGACCCTTAGCGGCTGGCAACCCAAGCTCTGCCTGCAAAGCAGATTTGTTCACCGCTTTGCCTTTAAAAGTCTTGTAGGGCGTTATCGCTGTGTCTGTTTCAGGGTTCCACGCGACATCATCAATGCCATTGACGATCCCGGACAAATCATCACGACGTGACCGTATCACGCCCTCCAAACCCATTCCGAATTCTGATGTGGTCAGTTCATCCGCATAGGTCTGTGACACGGTCGTAATCCTGTCTGCCGACATAAGACCCGCCTTAAGGGCCGAAACCTTGCCCCAATACTCATATCCCGCCTGAGTGAACCGGTAAGGATCCAACCCCAGCTTTCCAATCAAACTTGGCTGGGCCAGTCCCTGAAACGCAATATTATGAATTGTCATCATCGTGGCAGGTCTGTCGGCCTCTGCCTGCAGGTATTCCGGCATCAGCCCGGCCTGCCAGTCATGGCCGTGGCAAATGTCAGGCCGCCAACCAGCAACCCCTTCTCGGGCGATTAGTGCCGCGACCTGACACAAGGCCGAGAACCTTTGCGGGTTGTCCGCCCAATCCTTTCCGTCATCGTCCAGATAGATATTGCCGGGACGGTCATACAAATGCGGCGCGTCCACGACCAAAAGGTCAACCCCATGCACGGTTTCGGCCAAAACCCGAACCTCGCCCCCGAAAATATCAGGAACTGTCAAAACGGTTTCCGGCTGTTTCAAGGCCTGCATCACTGCAGGATAGCCCGGCAACAGCGTGCGCATCTGCACATCCAACGCCCCAAGGGCCGCCGGAAGTGCACCGGCCACATCTGCAAGACCACCGGTCTTCACAAATGGCGCGCATTCTGATGTTACGGACAGGGTTTTGATCATCTACTGGCAATCCATTTATCAACCATTGGCTGGGTAATAAGCGTCGTTCCCTTATCACTCACCCGGAAAAAATCCCGATCTTCTTTTGGATCTTCCCCGACAACCAAATTTTCCGGAATCGTCACGCCTGCATCTATCACAACTTTACGCAGCCGCGCGTTTCGACCGACGGTGACGTAGGGCAAAACCACAGCATGATCAAGAACTGCCCATGAATTCGTGTGGACCTCTGTAAAAAGCAGCGAATTGCGAACTTCTGTACCGGAAATCACGCAGCCGCCAGAGACCATAGAGGAAACAGCCACACCGCGACGATCGCTTTGATCGTGGATGAATTTGGCGGGCGGCACACTTTCCGCATAGGTCCAGATCGGCCAGGTCCTATCCCACAGGTTCAATTCTGGTGTGAAATCCGTCAGGTCAATATTCGCCTCCCAAAAGGCATCAACCGTTCCCACATCCTTCCAGTAAGAGGGCGCACCCTCAGCCCGGACACAGCTGTCATCAAAGCGATGCGCCACAGCCTTGCCGCCCTTGACGATAGCCGGGATCAAATCGCTGCCAAAATCATGCGACGAATTTGGGTCTTCGCGATCCGCCAACAAAAGCTCTCTCAGGTATTTCCAGTTGAAAACGTAAATCCCCATAGAGGCGAGGGCCAGATTTTCGTTTTCAGGTGTCGCGGGCGGATCTTCGGGTTTTTCCAAAAAGCTGGTGATGCGCCCTGTCTCATCCGTGGCCATAACACCAAAGGCTTTCGCCTCTAGCCGCGGGACCGTCAAACAGCCAACAGTGACATCCGCTTTGGTTTCAACATGCTGGCGCAGCATCACCTCATAATCCATCTTGTAGATGTGGTCACCGGCCAGAATGACAATGTAATCAATGTTGTAGCTGTCAACGATATCAATGTTCTGGGTCACGGCATCCGCCGTGCCTTCGTACCAAGCCTCACCGCCCATGCGTTGTGAAGCGGGCAAAATATCCAGAAACTCATTGCGTTCAGCCCGAAAAAAGTTCCAGCCGCGCTGCATGTGGCGGATCAGGCTGTGGGCCTTGTACTGTGTGGCAATGGCCATTTTCCGGATGCCGGAATTCATGGCATTGGACAAGGCAAAATCAATAATTCTGGCTTTGCCTCCGAAGAACACCGCAGGCTTTACGCGTCGATCTGTTAATTCTTTTAATCGACTACCGCGCCCTCCGGCCAAGACAAATGCCATTGAACGCTGTGTCAGTCTGCGACTATCCATTATCTTCCTCCCAAGTTTAAATCTGCATGAACATCACAACAGCCAATGGTGGCAAAGTGATACTCACGCTGGCAGGTTGCCCTTGCCACGTCCCGTTTTGGGCCTCAACCGCACCCATATTGCCGCGGTTGCCCCCCCCATAAATCTCTGCATCGGTGTTCAAGACTTCTCGCCAAGTGCCGTCGCCGGGAACGCCCAGTCTGAAACCGGTCCGCTCAACGGGCGTAAAGTTGCACACGACCACAACAGGCGGGTCGCCGGCGGCGCCATATCGCACAAAACTCAGCGTAGAGTTTTCCGCGTCATTCAGTTCAATCCACTCAAACCCTTCCGGCCGACAATCATTGACGTGCAAGGCAGGCGTGTTGCGATAAATCTTGTTGAGATCCCGCACCAGATTTTGCACCCCCTTGTTTGGGGCATTTTGTGCCGCATCCCAATCAATCTGAGTGTCGTGGTTCCATTCCTCGGGTTGCGCAAATTCACAGCCCATGAACAACAGCTTCTTGCCCGGATGCCCCCACATAAAGCCGTAATAGGCGCGTAAATTCGCGAATTTTTCCCATTCATTGCCGGGCATTTTGTCAATCATTGACCCTTTGCCATGCACAACCTCGTCATGGCTGATCGGCAGGACAAAGTTTTCGGAAAACGCGTAGGTCAGGCCCATGGTCAGGTCATTGTGGTGATATTTGCGATGCACCGGCTCTTTTTCGATGTAGCGCAAAGTGTCGTTCATCCACCCCATGTTCCATTTGAACCCAAATCCAAGCCCACCTGCATCCACAGGGGCAGAGACTTTGGGGAAACTGGTGCTTTCCTCAGCCACGGTCATGATGCCGGGGTTTTCGCCATAGGCCAGCGTGTTGACCCGCTTGAACAGATCAATCGCCTCAAGGTTTTCGCGACCGCCAAACTGGTTTGGCACCCATTCGCCCTCATTGCGGGAATAGTCGCGGTACAACATCGACGCCACCGCATCCACGCGCAGCCCATCCACATGGTATTCTTCCAACCAATAAAGCGCATTTGCTGTCAGGTAATTGGCAACTTCAACGCGCCCATAATTGTAGATCAGGGTGTTCCAATCTTGGTGGAACCCTTCTTTGGGATCGGCGTGTTCATAAAGCGGTGTCCCATCGAACTGGCCCAGCCCGTGGGCGTCGGATGGGAAATGCCCGGGCACCCAATCCAGCAAAATGCCAATCCCCGCGCCATGCGCCGCGTCGACAAGATCACGAAACTCTTGCGGGGGCCCAAAGCGAATTGTTGGCGCGTACAGCCCAACCGGTTGATACCCCCAAGACCCGTCAAACGGATATTCCGACACAGGCATCAGTTCGATATGGGTGAACCCCATATCCTTGGCATATCCCACCAAATCGGATGCGGCCTCTTTGTAGGACAAGGGCCGACCGCCCTCATCCCAAATGCGTTTCCATGACCCCAAATGCACTTCGTAGACGGAAATCGGGGCATTGACGTTTTGCGCGGCGTGGCGTGTCTGCAGCCACGCATCATCCCGCCAACCATAGCCAGAAATGTCACGCACAATGCTTGCAGTCTCTGGCGGGTGCTGCGCCCCGAACCCAACCGGATCAGCCTTTTGGGCAAGCAATTCGCCCTGTGGCCCGATAATCTCGTATTTATACGGCGCCCCGTCACCGATCCCCGGCACGAAGATTTCCCAAACGCCCGTCCCGCCACGCCGCCGCATCACATGGCGGCGACCGTCCCAGGCGTTGAACTCCCCGACAACAGAAACGCGTTGCGCATTGGGGGCCCAAACTGCGAAATGCGTGCCATCGACGCCATCCATTTCGATCAGATGCGCACCCAAAGCTTTCCAGATTTGATGATGGCTTCCCTCGCCCAAAAGATACTCGTCCAAATCAGAGATCACTGGTCCAAACCGATAGGTATCGTCATAATCCCAGACCGCGCCATCTGGCCCGGTGCCGCGCAGGCGATAGGGTTTGTTGCCGGGAACTTTCCCGCAAAACACAATCCCATCAACACGGTCCAAGGGATAGGTCTTGCGACCAATAACGGCCTCCATCGTGGACGCGCCCTGATCTAGGGCCGTGACCCAAGTCGCCCGACCGAACTTATGCGCACCAAGCACCGCAAATGGGTCTGCGTGGCGTCCTGCATTCAAAGCATCTACGGTTTCTTGATTCAGCGGGCAGGCAGTGTTGGTCTTATTCATACGTTAACCCTAAGCGGTTTTATGTTTTCGACAACATTTAAAACAGGTTACGCAGGATTTTGTTGAGGTTTTCGGTTTCTTCAAGGCCAGTCAGCCTCTTGGTGACGCCACGCAAGCCAAAGCGTCATTCGTCGGGCTTGGCCGGCGGCTCTACCGTGTTGGCCAGAAACACCGCCAGAAACCGCGTTGATTCAAAGCTCATTAACACAATAGCAAGAACAGAGGTCATCGGCACCGCGAGAATGGCCCCGGGCAACCCCCACATCGCAGACCAGATAGACAATGCTATCAGAACGACAAGCGGGCTCAGATTGATCTGGCGTCCGATGTAGCGCGGCTCTATCACGTTGCCCAACAGAAATTGGGCCGCAACAAGGAATGCCGTCAAAGAAACGGTTAACGACAAGGACCCAAATTGCGCCAGGGACAAAACAACGGGAAAGAACACACCGACATAGGACCCGACATATGGAATGTAGTTCAGCAGCCCGATCATGATGGCCCAAAACAAGGCAAAATCCACGGCATGCATCCACAATATGCCATAGGAAATCACCCCTAAGGCAACGTTGATCATCGTCTTGGCAACCAAATATTCGCTGATCTTTGTGTTAATCTCTCCAACAATATCCAAGGTCCGCTTTGCTTGGCCGGGATCGGGAAAGGCAGCCATGATTTTTGGCGCAAGGCTCGCCCGTTCACTGGTCATGAAGACGGCATAAAGAATGATGATAAACACAGCCCCCCCGACGCTTGAAAAGCCCCCCAGGACGCTCAGAACCATCTGGCGCAAATCAATGCGATCCACCGTTGCTTCGCGGATTTCGTCCCACAGGTCCTGGCTGTCCAAATCAAATTGCTGCGTGACCCGTTCGACAAGGGCGTTGATATTTGCCTGATAGACGGGAACCACGTCTGTAATTTCGCGAATGGTTCCGGCCACGACGGCCGCAAACACCACAACAGCAGCTGCGAAAGCCACCAACAAGAGAAACCGAATAATGGGCATCGGCACCAGTCGAAGCCCCGGCCGGCTGTGCAGCGTCTCTGAAGCAGAGCTCACGACATAGGTCGCAATCCCGGCTGTAACAATTGGCAGCAAGATGGTGCGACCAACAATCAAAAGCCATCCGATCGCTATGATGGCCAAGATTGCCAGCACAAAATTCAAAAATCGTGAATCGCCCATTCGAAAATAAATCCTAAATCAACCATGTGCCGCAGCGCTAAAACACCTCGTCGTCTATCAGATTTCAATCGGTTTCACACTGAAATTGCCATGTGACTCTCTGCCCCGCTTTCCACGTTGCCTCTCATGTGTTGAAACGCCATTTCAACCGTCCAAGCCCATTCAGAATTACCGGGCACCACACGCCTTGGAAAACTGATATTCGAGAGACAACATGCAAGCCGAGGTAGAGAAAGGCGCACACATGCTAGACCAACAGAAACAGGCTGTGCTGGCTGAATGGCAAGCCTCCGGCGTTCGGTTTTGGGCCTCTGATCCGAAAATGGTCACGCAATATGAAAAGGCCATCAAAGACCTGATGTCTTGCATCAAGGCGCAGGATGACACCCCGCCGATCCTACAAGAGGGTGGCACATATTTTGGTTGTTGGTTGGAAAGCACGGGAACGATCAACGCCGAAATCCTGTCGCGGTTTTTGCCAAGTGTGGCTGAAAATACCTTTTCAGCCTTTGCAAAAGGCCAGCGGACAGACGGGCTGTTCCCTTACAAAATCACAAAAGACGGCCCCGCATTCGCGCAGATCCAAACTGTGACCCCTTTGGCGCGATCCGTTTGGAACCACTACAAATTGAACGGCCAGAACCGCAATTTTTTGAAGGATATGTATACGGCGATGGTGGCCAATGACCACTGGCTGTCCCAACATCGGAACACACGCGGCACGGGCGGGGTAGAAGCATTTTGTTGTTACGACACCGGCCACGATGCGTCGCCCCGGTTTTGGCATGTCCCGGATTCCCCCTTTGAAAACGATCCCGCCAAATACGACCCAGCCAATCCGATCCTTCCGTTCATCGCCCCGGATCTGACCGCAAATGTAGCGTGCCAGCGCAGCTATCTGGGCAAGATCGCCAAAGAATTGGATATCGAAAATGACTGGCAGTCCCAGGCCAGGGCATCCCAAGACGCGGTGTTCAGACACTGCTATTGCGATGACGATGATTTCTTTTACGACCGGGATCGCAATGACAACTTTGTGCGCGTTCAATCTGACATCCTGCTGCGCGTGCTGGCCTGCGAGATTGGGGATAACGCGTTCTTTGACCGCATGCTGCGAAACTATCTGTTGAACACTCGCAAGTTCTTTGCGCGCTTTCCGTTCACCTCTATCGCGATGGACGACCCGCGCTTTGATCCGAATTTTTCGCAAAACAGTTGGGGCGGGCCGACCAATTTCTTGTCGATTATCCGCGCCGCCCATGCGTTTGAGCATCATGACCGCCACACGGAACTAACCTGGGTGGAACACCCCATCCTGCATGCCTTGTTTGGATTTGACGACTCCCCGCAAACGCTTGATCCAAAAACCGGCGCCCAAGGGTTTACCAAATGCTATTCCCCGTCGATCCTGTGCCTGCTGGATTTTGTCGAACGTCTGTGCGGAATCCTTCCTCGGCCTGACAACCACCTGTGGTTCACTGGCCTCGTTCCGAAATCCATCGAGCATCGCGTAAAGGACATAGAGACGCGCTATTCCCGCATTGTGGACGGCGCAGAGTTTACGCTCAAAAACACGTCCAACCAGACAACCGCTTTTCGTGACGGTCAGATGCTGTACCAAGCCCCCGCAGGGCTGCGCGTCGTAACGGACAGGGCCGGCGAAATTCGAGAGATCATCGGGATGCAGGCAGGCGGCGTATCTGGGCAGTTTTCAACAGCTCAGGTCGATATTGAAATCAATGTTCAACCCAATGAACAGTTGCGCTTCGACGGCGCGGGCTTTGAACGCATATCTTCGCCGGGAATGACGCCGATCAGCCATGCCTGACCCTAGATTTCAACTTGTTCCGACAGATCGTTGATCAGCCGCGTCTCTAACAACTGCCCCGTTTTGTAGAGGATCGGATAGGCAATCGCAGAAATATGCCCGTTGAATTCGCGCATGGCCCGCAAAGTTTCCAGGTGAATATCGCTTGTTCCAAAGCTTTCGGAAGCACCATTCTGAAGCCGCTTTAAGTGACGTTTTCTGCTCTGACGCTCTACCCTTTTCACTTCTGTTTTTTCGAGGCTCAGCAGGCGTGCACTTTCTGGATCATTTGAAATCAACACATTCGCCGCGAGTTTGAAATTTGCCAGAATGTTTTCGTGCATGCGGACCAGCTCTGACAGGCCTTCCGGGGTAAATTTACTGGCGCTTTCCTGGTAACGCGCCGCCAAAGAGGTCAAACGCGGGGCCACAACATCGCCTGCGGATTCCAGGCGGATTGCGTATTCCAGAAAATCCCGAGCTTCGCGCGCTTCGGCCTTTGAATATTCAGGTTTTGGGATAGAGGCGACAAATGTCCGGATATCGGCAAGACAGGCATTCACGTCTTCATCCATGCTGCGGATCGCCCCCAAATCCTCTGGGCTGCCATCAACGAAATTATCAAAAATCGGGCGAAACATCGTCTCTACCAGGCCGAGCATGTACAACAATTCCTGCTTTAGACAAGTGATCGCAAGCTTGGGTTTGTCTATGACATTCGGATCCAAGGCAGACACATGGACGTTCAAACTGTCACTTGTGGTGGCGGTCGGCGGATCGGGCAGCAACATTTCCATAGCCCGTCCAATCGGGCGACAGAATGGCAGCACCAGCACCAACATACAAAAATTGAAACCGACATGCGCCAAAATCAAGCCTTGTGCACCGGTTGCCGTCGACACCGGCAAGCCGCCGAAATAGGCCAAGCCCGCCAGGGCCATCAACGCCAATGAGCCGCGTACGATTAGGTTGGAATAGACCAGCCGTCGTGCCTCTATCGCCATGCCGCGGGTCAGCCACACCGGGATAAACCCTGCCCCGAAATTCGCACCAACCACCAAAGATACGCCAACCTGAAACGGGATCGCCTGAACCTGCACAAGGGCCGCAATGACCAGAATTGCAGCCACACTTGAATGCATCACAAAGGTGAAAACCGCACCGACGATGAATGTCGTCAGGATATCGTTTTGCAGATAGTCAGCGATAAAAGGCAGAAAGCTGCTGTTGCGAACGGGCGCCACCGTTTCGCGCAAAAATCCAAGCGCCACAAGGATAAGGGCGACGCCCATAATCACGCGGCCATATTGGCGCAGCTTTCGGTTTTCCGACTTAACCGCAAGCCAGCCACCAACAGCCAAAAGCGGGGCGATGATCCATTCGACAGAGAAGGACAGGATCTGCACAACCAGAGCAGACCCGAAGTCACCGCCAAGCATGATCGCCATCGCAACCGCAAAACTCAACATGCCAGAGGCAAGGAAACCGGACGACAAAAGCGCAACGGCAGCAGAGCTTTGCAGCACAATCGCCAAGACAATGCCCAATGTCCCCGCACCGGCGAGGTTTTTCTGACCAACCATCAAGCGCTGAAACGACGCGCCATGCGCACGTTCAATCCCCGTACGGACCAGCCGCACCGAAAACAGCAACAACATGGTTGCGCCTGCCAGGTGCGTTATGAATGCGATGATTTCCATCGGTTAATTTTTGTCCGCTCGTTCAGGGCCTTAGCTGTCTCACATGCTGCGTTTTAATTTCAGGAAGGTCAAATTTTAGTAAAGAACGCGCAAATTTGGCCTTTTATGTGGGGCGAAAAACCGACCAGACATGCTGGTCGGCCATTGTCATTTTGGCCAAGGCAACGAATAGGTTTTAACATTCGTAAAGAACTTCATCGCCTCAAGTACGCCCTCTTTGACAGCGTTCCCGCTATCCTTGATGCCGCCAAAGGGCGACATTTCGATGCGATAGCCGGGTTGCTCCCAGATGTTGCACGTGCCCACATCCAAACCGTTGATATAGGCGATGGCCCGGTTCAGATCATTCGTACACACCCCGGATGACAGTCCGAAATCCGTGCTGTTTGAGATCGCCATGACCTCTGCGTCATCGTCCGGAACCCGGACAATGGGAACGATCGGGCCAAAGGTTTCTTCCATGACCAGCTCGCTTTCATGAGGGACGTAGTCCACCACAATTGGGGGCAACAACGCACCTTGGCGACCCGGATGGTACAGGATCTTTGCGCCCTGTTTTTCGGCGTCATAGACACGATTTTCAAACACCTCGGCCGCCTTGGCATGAACGACACAACCCAGCTGCGTATCCGGGTCCATCGGGTCCCCGAATTTGATCGCTTTGGCCTTGGCCAAGACCATTGGGACAAACCGGTCAGCAACAGAGTTTTGCACCAGTATGCGCTTTACCGCTGTACACCGCTGACCCGAATTTCCTGTGGCACCGGCCACGGCAATTGTCGCGGCTTTTTCCAGATCTTCATCGCTAAGGTCATTGCAGATGATCAGTGGGTCATTGCCACCCAGCTCCAATGCTGTGCGTTTATAGCCAGCCTTTTGCGCAATCATCTTGCCGACCGGAACACCACCGGTAAAGGTAATGATATCGATGTTGTCATTGGTGATCATTTCATCCCCAATGTCCTGCGGCCAACCGGTGACGATCTGAAACATCTCTGGCGGCAAACCGGCCTCATAAAGGATGTCGGCCAAAGCAATCGCGGTGAGCGGGGTCAATTCTGTCGGTTTGCACACCACGCAATTGTTGGTTGCGATCGCGGGGGCAATCTTGTGGCTAACCATGTTCAGCGGATGGTTAAACGGCGTGATCGCTGAAATGGCACGCACCGGTTCGCGCATCGTGTAAATCTTGCGCTCTTTCCCTTGTGGGGTCAGATCACAGGAAAAGACCTGACCGTCATCAAGAATGGCCATCTGTCCGGCCAAGGTGAAAACGTCATAGGCCCGCCCGGTTTCATACAAAGCGTGCTGCTGGCAGATGCCCAGCTCCAGCGTCAGCCAATGCGCCAGATCTTCGCGGCGCTCTTTGATCAGCTCGCCTGCACGAAACAGGATTTGTTGCCGCTCATACCGCGTCAGGCTGGGCTTGTAGGCCGCGGCAATCTCAAACGCGCGCCGGGCATGTTCGGCCTGCCCTGCGGGCACGGTGCCAATGACTTCTTCAGTGTAAGGGTACAACACCTCTACGACGTCATCTGTGAAAACAACCTCGCCGCCGATGCGCATGCCCTCATGCCGGATTTCTGTCTTGTTGCTCATGGTTTGCACCTCATGGCCTAAAGAGCGGCAGCGGTTGTTGCGTAAAAGAACGCATCAAAATTCCGCAGCTCTGGTTTGCTTGGCAGATCGATGACGCGGTTCACGATGAAAGGAACGACCTGTTCGGTCAGCCCACCATGGCTGCGCAGCGGTTCGTTTAAAGCCGCAAGATCATGCCGATGCTCCGAGGTGCCGATGCAGATGTTTTCGCCAGACACCAAAACCAAATCCCCGATCCGATCCCCGGGAAGCTCAAATTCCTCGATGGCTTCGGCTTTGGTCAGGACATGGGTGATACCCGGTGTCGCCTTGAGCCGCGCGACGATGTCGTCCTGATCCTCGCCCTCTGGCAAATAGGCCGTGGCGAACGAGCCAAGTGCGCCGTGATGCACCACATAAGGATCGGTGATCGGCAGGATCAAACGCGCCGCAGCCTCTCCCAGCCATTCGTCGAGCAGATCCTGCACGTAAACAACCGAAGGCGACCCATCCGCATTGTGCTTTGGCTTCATGCCATGGTCGGCCGTCACAACAATCGCCGCCCCAAGCGCATCGAGTTGGGTCAGGTATTTGTCGAACATTTCGTAGAACGATTTGGCCTGCGCGTCATCGGGGGCGTATTTGTGCTGCACGTAATCCGTGGTTGTCAAATACATGACATCGGGCTTCCATTCTTGCAGCAGCTTCACGCCAGCGGCAAAAACAAATTCTGACAGCTCTGCGGAATAAACCTCTGGCTGTGGAAAGCCCAACCATGTGCTGGCCGCGTCCATGCCATGTTCGGCAACGGTCGATGTATCTGATTTTTCAGCGGAAAAACACAAAGCGCGATCTTCATCAAATGACAACCCAGCCCCCAAAAGCGCGCGCAGTTTGTCCTTGGCCGTCACAATAGCCACCCGCGCACCGGCTTGGTAAAATTTGTTAAAGATCGTTGGCGCACGCAGGAACCGAACGTCATTCATCATGACTTCTTCACCGGTTTCCGGCTCATACAGGTAGTTGCCACAGATGCCATGCACGATCGGCGGACGTCCGGTTGCAATCGACAGGTTGTTGGGGTTCGTAAAAGACGGGATCACAGAATGCGCCAAACGATCAGTCCCGGTTTCGCGCATCCTTTTCAAGGTTGGCATCAGCCCGTCGGCAATCGCTTTTTCCAGATATTCAGGTTCGCACCCATCCAGACAGATCGCAATTGCGGGCACTTTTGGCACCGGGTAGCTGCGTCCGTTTGCTTCAACTGGGCTTTGCATTGTCATCATCTTGGTCCTTGTTTCTAAGAGGCGCGGTTCATTTCGGAACCCGCGCAAATCGCGCTCTGGGCTGGTGTTCGCCCTGTCTTAAATAGCCGCGTTCAAGCAGAGAGCACCCCGCCATCCCGGGCCGCGTTCAAAAAGTCGTGTTTGTGTCCGATAAAGTTCCGACCACGTTCGCCAGCAAAGGCGTCGTCGACGATGGTTAGGCTCTCATCCGGTCCGACACCATGATCGGAAAACTTCAAACCGACCCCCATATCCGACAAGGTCTGTGCCAACACATCCGCACCGCGCATCAGATCCGGGCCAAAGACCTCTGCCAGGGCAGCGCCGCGAAACCCGTCAAGGTCGCGGACAGACCGCAAAATGGTTGGCAACGTGAAGGAACAGGCAATGCCATGCTGCACGCCCCAGCCAAGTGTAATCGGGTAGGACAAGTTATGCGCGATGGCGGTCTTCGTGTTCGAAAACGCCAGCCCCGCCGCAAGCGAGGCCTCTGCCTGTTGGCTGCGCAAGTCAACATCATCAAGGTTCTGCAACAGATCGGGCAACGTGGCCAATATCTTTTTGGCCGCGAACACTGCATGCCGCGCGGACACCGGATTGGCGTTCACGTTCCAGATACTTTCCAACGCATGCGACAGCGCATCCAACCCTGTCGCAAGGGTCAGGCCATAGGGCTTTGCCAGCATCAGCGCAGGATCGATCACGGCAGCTTCGGGATACAAGGCGTCCCGAGCCAACGAATATTTTTGTCCGGTCTCTTCCTTCCAGACCGTGGCCCAACAGGTCACCTCGCTTCCTGTTCCTGCGGTCGTGGGAACCGCAATTATCGGAATCGCAGACAAATCTTCGCCACCCTGTTTGGTTTCCAAAAACCTCTGAACGACCGAAAAATCACCATTCGCAGCCGCAAAGACCTTTGCGGAATCAATGACAGACCCGCCACCAAGGGCAACAATCACCTCAACGGGTCGGGCCGTGCCAGCGAGGCGCTGACATTGCTGGGCCAAAAGGACGTAATCGGGATTCGGGGCAACGTCATCCACCACAACGACCGGAGCGCCGGCGACCGCGGCCAAACGGTCTGTCAGCTCTGCAAAAGGGGGATCGGGATAGGTGACCAACGCATAGGACCTGTTGCCTATCAGGTCTGGCAACAGGTTAAACTGTTCCAATCCGAAATGAACGCTGACCGGGTTTCTATAGGTCCACATGCATTGCCTCTTTGGGGGCAGGCCCCTTGCCGTCATTTCCGGCACAATGTGTCGATTTTTACTATTTGTCTAATTGATTGTTTAAATTACTTCTATAGTCTCAGCCTATGTTGAAATCTGAACTCCGATCCTTTCATGCTGTCGCCAAATCCTCTGGGTTTACCGCAGCGGCCAAGGACCTGAACATCAGCCAACCGACCCTGTCCAGCCAAGTCAAGATGCTGGAACAACGCTACAACGTGACCCTGTTCAAACGATCAGGGCGGGGTGTGACCCTTACCCCTGCCGGGCAGGACCTTTTCGACATCACGACGCGACTGCATCAGGCCGAAGCAGATGCCGAAGGATTGCTGGAATCTTTTCGGGGGTTTCACTCTGGCACAATCAACATCGCCGCCGTCGGGCCGTTTCACGCCACCGACATGATCATCGCCTTCAAGGCTCAATTTCCGAACGTCGATGTCGAGGTCAGCTTTGGCAACTCTCAGCATTGCTTTGATCGCATCCTGGCCTTTCAATCCGACATTGGAATCATCGCAGAGGTGCCGTCGGATTCAAAAGTGATCACGCAACAATACAGCACCCACCAGGTTGTCGTCTTCGCCAATTCTCAACATCCGTTTTTTCACCGCGACGGGATCAAACTGAAAGAACTGGCCGGGCAAAAAGTCGTCCGCCGCGAAGCTGGATCGACCACCCGGATCGCCGTTGAAAATGAATTGTCCGCAAAAGGAATTTCAATCGACCCCGTGCTGGAACTGGGCAGCAGAGAGGGGATCTGGAAGGCCGTGGAACAAGGGCTGGGGATCGGGTTTGTGGCGGATTTTGAATTTGTGCCACATCCAAATCTGAAAACGATCCCGATTGTGGATGCACATATCGAAACCCGGTATTTCCTGGCCTATCTGAAAGACCGCGAACACACCCCGATGATCCGGTCTTTCATTGACGTCACCCTGAACGCGCCGCCCCAGTGATCAAAGGTGCTGCGCCAACCATCTAAGCTTGCGATGCTGCTGCACAGCCGCCCCGCCTTCGTGGTCATTGTATTTGTAAACCTCGATGCTTTTTTCACCGGCGTAAGAATTATAGGCGGCGTAAACTGTAGACGGCGGACAAATCGTGTCCATCATCGCCACGGAAAACAAGCTTGGCATCTTGGCGCGTTTGGCGAAATTGACCCCATCAAAATAGCTGAGCGTTTTCAGCACCATCTCCTCATGGTCATGATGGATCGCCAGATAGCGCGCAACCTCGCCATAAGGGTCGCGCGGGGCAAGGCCGATTGCGCGGGGCATGTCACACAGGAACGGCACATCCGGCATGGCACAGGCCACGTTGCCATCCAGCGCAGCAGCGGCAAGAGAAATAGCGCCCCCTTGGCTGCCGCCCGCAACAGCAATTTTCCCTGGGTCAATGTCGGCGCGGGTGCGCACCGCATCCAAGGCGCGTACGGCATCGGTAAAGACGCGCCGATAAAAATAGCTCTTCGGATCAGATATGCCGCGGGTCATATAGCCAGCATGCGCCGGCCCCGATCCAACAGGATCCCCTGTCGCACCAGAGGCCCAACCGGCCCCCTGCCCGCGCGTATCCATTACCAAAACGGCCCGCCCCGTGGCTGGCCATTTCAGATGTTCGTGCGGCATTCCGCGACCGCCATTGTATCCGTGGTATTTCACCACACAGCTGGACGCCCCTCCGACAGGTTGGATGTACCAGCCACGTATCTCATGCCCGTCAAAGCCACTGAAACTTACGTCAAAGACATCCATCAGGGACAAACCATAGTCATACGGCTCAAACCGCGCATTGATCGGCAGCGCACGAGCTTCGTTGATTGTGTCGCCCCAAAACGCGTCAAAATCAGCCGGATCGGACACCTTGCCATGATATTTGGCAAGCTCTTCCGGTCTCTTATCGTAAAACGGCATTGTTCGATCCTTTCGATTTCAGGCTACAAAGACAGACCCTACCGACAGACCAAGGTCAAGTGGTCAGCCGATAGGGTCATTTCAGATCAGTCGCCCGTCACCAGGCCAACAGGCTGTCGGGGCCTAGCCTTTACGCTCGGGGCGGCACCGAATGGCAAGATGTGGCTTACCCGGCAATGAAACGCCAAATGCCGCGTCTGCCTTGCCGCCGCGCACGATATCACCGTGGCGGGTTGGATGTGGCACATGGGCCGGGATAATTGTTGCGGGTTCGATCGTCATGTTCCACGTGTCAATTATGTCAACCTCATAGTCGCCATCAACGGTTGGCAAGCCCGTCGTCCACTGGACCGGTTGGTGTTCGCCCAGATAAATGTAAATCGTGTCACCATCTGAACCTGCGGAAATCCTGCTCCATGGAAAGCCATTCAGAGAACCGATCATCGTCAGCCCCTCTTTGGCATCCTCTTCCAAAACCTCGCGCAAGAATTTCAGGCGAGGCCACGCGTCGCCGTAAAGCGAGCCACCCTTTGCCCACCATATGATGTCTTCGGGATGCGCAAAAGTTTCGCCATGCCCGGCATAGCCGCCACGCATGGTCGTGGTCCAAAACCGATGCGTCAATTCCTGCCCGGAAATGTTGCCCCATGCCGGATAGATATTGCCCTCATATTCGGGCTCATCGTTGATGACGGGTTTGCCGTAATCATCGCGCCACTGGGGTGTCTGTTTGACGTCCCAGTTCTGGATGCAGACATGCGTCACCCAGGGTTTTGTGTGGTCGTAGTTCTTGGTCACATCCCCGTTGTGGATGGAACGAAGATGCCCGTAGGGATCGTTTTCCTCAAGAATGTGGAAATAGCGATCCCACTGCTCCATGGGTTTCGTGTCCAGCAGGAAATCATATTCATTCGCAAGCGACCACCAAACGTTGCTGTAAGCGGCCAGACGCGCCGCCAGATAGGCCACATAGCGGTAATCCTGTTCGGCCGTCATGTCGGCATAGCCCCAACGGTCATAGGGGTGGAAAATAATTATGTCGGCTTCGATCCCCATGTCGCGCAACTTGCCGATTTGCGTTTCGAAATGACGGAACGCTTCTGGGTTCGGCTGATCAAAATCGCGATCACCGTTTCCATCCACCAGAAAGATATCATGCAGGGCTTCGTTGACGTTGAATGGATAATCCTTGGGGAAAACACCCATGCGGATCTTGTTGAACCCTGCGGTTTCAAGTGTCTTTAGGGTCTCGTCCTGCAGCGCAATTGGCTGATGGGTCCAGGCATAGCAAGTGGTGCCAAATGGCAGATAGCGGCTGCCATCCTCATAGGCAAAGTGAAACTGGTTTTGAACACTCACCGGACCATGCGCACCCGGACGTGGCGCACCGACTTGCACTGTTCCAGAATGCCCGGACAGCTCTCCAACAGGGGAAGAGGTCTCATAGCTCCACTCCCCCTCAGCTTGCGGCATGAACCGGATGACATAGCGCCCATCCCCGTCGTAAAAGCCAGGGACACGAATGGTGGTGTCCCCTTGCGAAAACCGCGCTTCCAGACTGACATCCAGATAAGGATTGCCCGTGGACGGGCCTGACAGGTCGAGCTGAAAAAAGTCCCATTTGCTGATTTTAGTATCCGACATGAAAATTCTCTTTCTTTTCGGTTTAGGCGTGGACGCGTTTTAAAACGATCGCCTGATAAGGGCGTTGCGGAAACCGCAGTACATCGCCACGTTGCAGTTTTGAGGACAGGGGTGTCTCCGTCATGTCCCAGATGTCAATCAATGTGGCCGAATAGTCTTCGCCTGGTGGCACCACGGCGGCATATTCACCCGGTTGGTTTTGCCCGAAATAGGTCAGGTAATATTCGTGCTTCTGCCCCGCGGCGGCATACATGGATGATACGGCTGGCCAATCTTCTTCGCCCGGTTCAGGGTCTTTGAGCTGCCCCAACCTGACATCATCAATGCCGCCAGCAACGGCCATGCGATAGGTGCCGGAATGCGACATCGGCTCTAGCCCGTTCTGTGGGCCATCTTCCATCAGGCGTTTCAAGAAAGCGATGCGCGCCACGCTTTCACCCACCATATGCCCGCCTTTGCCCCACCACAGCTTGTCCTCGGGATCCAAAAAGCTTTCGCCATGCGTTACATAGCCGCCATTGACCGTTCCCGACCATATGCGATGCACAAGCTCTAGTGCCGAAATGTTGCCCCACCATTCAGGGACATTCCCCTCATAGCCGCATTCGTCGACCATGATCGGCTTGTCATATTCCTTGCGGAAATACGCAGCGCGGGTGGTGTCGCCGCGTTGAATGCTGCCATGGGTGACCTGCGGGTTCCGGGCGTCGTAAAACTCAAAACCATTGTGGATCGACAAAAGATGCCCCGAGGGATCGGCAGTTGCGACGACGTCAATCATTCTGTCCCAATCCGCAAGGGTCTTGGTGGCCATGAAATCGTACTCATTCGCCATGGACCACCAGACATTCGGGAACGACGCCAGACGTGCAACAACATACCGCAAATACCGGTCATCCTGATCCTTGGACATGTTCGCAAAACCCCATCTGTCATAGGGATGCAACAGGATCAAATCCGCCTGAACGCCGATCTCTGCCAGATCCTGAATCCGGTCTTCGAGATGCGCGAAAAAGGCAGGGTTAAATGCGTCAAAATCAAATTTCCAGCTGTCGACCGGGCTTTTGCCACCCCATGTGCTGTCACCCTTTTGCAAAAGCTTGAAAGGGTAGGTTTCTGGTTCAACCTCGTTATAGCGATAATGCTTGGGGAACACACACATGCGGATCTTGTTGAACGGCGACGCTTTGAGCGAGGCAAGAGTTTCTTGCTCCATCGCTTCGCCCTGATGGTTCCAGGCATAGGCGGTTGTGCCGAAGGGGAAAAACCGTGCGCCATCCGCAAAGCCAAAGAAATGTTTGTCAGCAACGCGCACAGGTCCGCGGTTGCCGTCCTGGGCAGGGCCAACCGAAAACGCGCCAACCCGTCCGTTCAATGCATCGTGATTGCTGCTGGTTTCAAAGGTCCATTCACCTTCCTGTTCTGGCATAAAGCGGACAAGATACCGCCCCTCGCCATCATAAAACCCCGGAACATTGATCGTTTGATCGCCGTTGCGAAAAACGGCGCTCAGATTGATGTCCACAAAAGGATTGCCATCTTCTGGCCCCTGGAACGCAGCCTCAAACCGGCCCCATAGCGGAACGATACCGCCCTTTGTCAAATTTTCAGTCACGAGAATCCCCGATATTTAGAATTGTGAAACCGCCTACAGAAATCAGCGCGTTCTAAGCCGAAGCAGCCGTCTTTCGCGGGCGCCAGCGGCTTTTGGTGGTTGGAATAGAAGATAACAGCAACTTTGTGTAATCGTGCTGCGGGTTTGACATGACCTCTGTCGCGGACCCGAATTCGACGATCCGCCCCTTGTTCATCACCGCAACGAAATCACTGATGTAATACGCCGTCGCAAGATCGTGGGTGATGTACAAAAAGCTTCGCCCATCTTCGTCGCGCAACCGTTTGAAGAGGTTGATGATGATCATGCGCCGGGACGCGTCGATCATGCTGACGGGCTCATCCGCAACAATCAGGCTGGGCTGCGGGATAAGGGCGCGTGCAATGGAAACCCGCTGCAATTCGCCGCCCGAAAACTGATTGCTGTATTTGCCGTGCACATCATCATACTCCAGCCCAACCGAAGACAACGCCTGTGACACAGCATCCACGACGGCAGACCCGGAAAGGCCCGCAACGCGGGTGGCCGTTTCGGCCAAATACGCATCCACCGGACGATAGCGGCTGAACGCCTCAAAAGGGTTCTGAAAGATTGGCTGAACCGAGGATAGGAATTCCTTTTTGGTCTGCAAATTTCCAGCACCAGCAACAACCCGATCATACACGATCGCCCGGCCCGAGGTTGGCTGAACAAGCCGCAAAAGCGTTTTGGCCAGGGTCGTTTTACCGCTGCCAGACTCGCCCACAACACTGATGATCGTTGGCTTGTCGCTTTCGATGTTCAGGTTCACATCGTCCAAAGCCCGGATTTTCTTGTTTCGCGTCAGGCTGCCCAGACGATAATCTTTGTTCAGGTTTTCAGTTCTAAGAATAACGGCCATTATGCAGCTCCTGATTTTGGAACGTCAGTTCCGGCATAGTGGCAGGCGGCAAACTGGCCGGGCCTGTGTTCAACCAAGGGCGGCTCTTCTGCGCGGCACCGATCCGTTGCCAAAGGACAGCGATCGGCAAAGCGACACCCGCTGAGATTCCCCCAAAGACTGGGCGGGCTTCCGGGGATCCCCTCACGCGCGCCCTCATCACCAATTGTCGGCAAAGAGTTGATCAACAATCGCGTATAGGGATGCAGCGGTTCGGAAAAAATACGATCAGATTCGCCGTATTCCACAGCCTTGGCCGCATACATGATCAACATACGATGTGTCAGCTGATAATGGACGCCCATGTCATGGGACACCAGCACGATGGTATTGCCCATCTGCTCTTGCAGCTCCATCAACAACATCAGGATCTCTTTTTGCACCACAACGTCCAGCGCGGTCGTCGGTTCATCTGCAAGGATCAGTTCCGGCTGAAAGAACGTCGCCATCGCGATCATAACCCGCTGACGCATGCCGCCAGACAATTGGTGCGGATAGGATTCCAGAATTTCCTCTGGCAAACCCAGCTTAGAGATGAATTTTTTGACGTTTTCCAGAACCAGTTTTTTGTCCGGCTCACTGCCTGGGAAATCAATGAACTGCTTGCCGATGCGCACAACGGGGTTGAGAGAGTTCATGGAACTTTGCGGAATATAGGATATCCGACGAAACCACTGGTCGCGCACATTGGCGCTGGTGATGGGAACGCCTTTTTCGTCATCAAACCCGTATTCCACGGTGCCCGCTGACAAAGACATGGGCGAATTGATGTCGCCATAAATGACCTTCATCAAAGTCGATTTACCACAGCCAGACTCTCCAGCGACACCCAAGATGCAACCGTCTGGGATTTCGATATCAACCCCATCCACGGCATTGATCGTGCCCCGACCAGTTCGATAAGTTGCGACGATTTTGTTCAGACGTATCATGCGACACCACGTTTGCTGGCAAAGGCTGCGTTAAAGCCGGTGGACGAAAGGAAAAGCCCAAGAAACAAAAGGACCGTGGTGATAATCGGCGCCACCAGCCACAGGTAATGCCCAGTGAACAACGCATTATAGTTCAGCGCCCAAAAGATGATTGACCCCAATGTCGGAACTTCGACCTTGGACAGCCCGATCACAGCCAACGTTGCCTCTGTGTTGATTGCGAACAAGACGGTGTTGATGAACCCCACCAGAAGAAACGCAGAGACGTAAGGAAAGATTTCCTTGGTGATGATGTCAAACGTGTTCGCCCCGGCAAATCGAGCCATGTTGATAAATTCTCGTTCCCGCAGGGTCAGCGCCATCGATCGCACAGTCCGTGCCGTCCAAGCCCAACCAAAGGCGATGATGATAAAACCGACCGTCAGGAAGGTAGAGTTCCCTCGAATAAGCGCGCCCAGAATGATCAGAATGGGAAGCAGCGGCATGGTGATAAAAGTGTCGACCACCAACATTGCCACGCGCTCAAATTTCCCGCCGATATAGCCCGCCGACAGGCCAACGATCGTGGCGATGATCGTCACCCCCGTCGCGACAAGAAGGCCTAACGTCAAAGAGTTGCGGACCGAATACACCAGATACCAAAAGATATCCTGTCCCAGGGCATTGGTGCCCAGAAAATGCTTGAATGACACAGGCAAGTTACGCGGATAAGACGACTGCTCGGATGGATCGATTGGGCAGAATATTGGCAGGATAAAACTACCGACGGCCAGGATCAGGACGATCGACAGCCCTATGATCAGTCGAGCGTTCAGCAACCATCCGTATCTGCGCAGCAGGCTGCTGTTTTGTTTGGGCGTCACGCCCTCGGCTACGGTCTGAGAGTCATGGGTCATTTGTGTCGTATCCGCGGATCAAGGATGGGGTATAGAAGGTCGATCACAAGTCCCGCCGTCGCAACCGCGATGATCGAAATGGTAATCGCACCATAAAGCACGTTGTAGTCTCCGCTGCTGGCGGCCGTGCGCATCAAAAGACCTACGCCGGGATAGGAAAACAGAATTTCGGTCAGCAAAGCGCCGTTGAAAACCATCCCCAAAGACAGGGCGAGCGCGGTGACCTGCGGAAGCATCGCATTGCGAAACACGTATCGGCTCATCCGGGTCCAGTTCGTCGCGCCCTTTAGTCGGGCGTAAACGGCGTATGGCTCTTCCTTGGTGGCAATGGCCAAGGCCTTCATCGTCAGAATTTCCCAACCGAACCGCGCCAGCACCAACGTCAAGGCTGGCAGCAGCGCATTGTAAATGACTGTTCCGATCTTATCGAAAGACATGGCCCCGGTCGGGAATGTCGGCGCCAATGGGAAAATCGGATAGATATAGGCGAACAGCATGATAACCGTGACCGCCAGAATATAATACGGAATTGGGTAGATCATGATCCCAAGTATTTCCAAAACGGTCGCCAATTTTCGTTCGTGGAAATACCCCGCGACCAAGCCAACCAGATTGCCCAGGATCCACCCCAGGAAAGTGGTCGTCAAAAGCAGGGTCAGCGTCCAGGGCAAGGCGTTCATGATGATAGAGGACACGGATTGCGGAAAATACGAAAACGAAGGTCCAAAATCGAAATGCAGGACGACGCGTTTCATGTACCCGACATACTGTGAAAACAGGCTGCCCTTAAGCCCATAAAGTTCTTCCAGATTTGCACGTAGATCTTCAATGGCTTCGGTCGACAAACTGCCGTTAGACGCAGCTTGCAACTGGCCGATATAGGCGTCAATCGGGCTTGACGGCATAAGACGCGGCAAGAAAAAAGTGATGGTTAGAGCAACGAGCAATACCGCGAAATACAACGCCAGTCTTTTTGCCACGTATTGAAGTACGCCCATGTTAAGTCCTTGAGTTCATGAGAACAAAGCTGCGGGGCGGACAGCAAAGCCCGCCCCGCGACAACATGTCAATTATTGCTGACCTGTTGGCTCTATGTTAACCAAAGTCTTCTTGAACGAGCTCCACCATGTGTAAGGCGCAGCATAGAAATTATCCTGCTTGGTGTAATTCGTCCAATAGGTGCTATTGGTTGGGATCGTGGTTGGGATGTTCATCAAAGTGATGACTTGCATGTCCCCGACCAGCTTCTGGGTGATTTCCCGACCAACTTCCAGGTTTTCTTCGGATGTGGTTTCCAGATTTGCACTGGATTTAATCAGATCAAAGATGCTTTGATCCGTAACCCGAAGAAAGTTCCCGTTCAGCGGCTCATCGGAATCGAACGGCTTTACGTTGTCTTCCCGCAGCTGTGCCCAGTTGTTGCGCCAGTTGGAGTTAAACACACAAGAGTTCGACCAGTTAAGCTGCAGTTCGTTTCTGGCGTTGATGTTTTGCGTAGACCGGAATTCACCGCCATCAGCTTGACGCGCTGAAACGTTGAACCCTGCTTTGCGCCAGCTGTCGGCAACAGAGAACCCAACACGCTGCAGAACCTTGTTCCAATCGGCCGGAATTGCAAAGTCCAATTCCCAAGGGGATCCATCAGGCAAGACGTACATTCCGTCGTCGCCTTTCTTGATACCAACCGAGGCGAGCAGTTTTTCTGCCTCTGCGGGGTCATGTTTCCACCAGCCCATACCAAAGCCCTGGGCCACCGCATCGCCGGTCGGCAATGTGGCTTCGTCAGCGCCCTGCTCTAGCAGTGCAGCGACTACGCTTTGCCCAAACTCTGGATTGAAGGGCTTATAGCCATCTTCCAAAGTCAGCTCATTCAGCCAGGATTCCATGGGCGCATAGTAAAGCGGCTCGGTAATCGGGGTCGCAGCGATTGGCAATGCTGACGCTTTGAACTGGCCACTTAGCGCTGTCATGCCAACCTGTTCCAGATCGATTGACAAGGCCAAGGCCCAACGCACAGCCGCGTTGTCGTATGGTGCTTTTTGCTGGTTGAAATAGACACCCCAAGAACATGCATCGTTCATGTCATGATATGGGAACGTCTTGGAAAAAGTCTCAATCGCAGGATTCCGACGCTTTGCAGCTTCGATTGTATCCGGGCTCATGAATGTATCGATGTCGTACTGGTTTTGAACAAAAGCCAAAGACCGCGTTTCTTCTGTACCGAAGTCTTTGTACAAAACGTATTTCGCTTTTGGTTCACCCAGATTGCCCCAGCCGGAACGCTCCCAGTCGTCGCGAAGTTCCCAGAGCTGCCAGAACCCGTTTGGATCAAAGTCTTTGATCTTATATGGCCCAAGCGTAACAGCGGGGGTGTTCGGGAATGAAACAACATTGTCGCCCTGAGGTTCAAAGACATGCTTTGGAACCGGAACAAAGCGCGCACCCCATGAATACACACCCATGGCCGTTGCGAAATCATATGCCGGCAATACGGTTTCAAATTCGATCGTGTATTTGTCGACCTGATTCCAGCTTTTGATATAGTTGACATAGGCCGCAACGCGGGTCAGCTGGTCACGATATTTGAACGCAGTTTCAAGGGTGTAAACGACGTCGTCGGTCGTAAACTCAACACCATCGCTCCAGTAAACCCCGGGGCGCAACTTTACGCGAAACTTTGTGTGCTCCTCATTAAGAACTTCAGGCATGCCATCTGCAAGCTCGGGATAAGATTCACCCGTTGCAGTGTCCATTTCCCAAAAAGAGCTCCACCCCAACTCACGGAACCCGCGCCAAATCGCGTATGAGATCATCGGGTTTTGTGCTTCTGGGTTTGCAACTTTGCCGTCAAACGTCTGAACAACCATCGTTTCGGAACGTGGCGTTCCAACGTCAGTCATTGTTCCTTGGGCAAAACTGGCAGTGGTCATCAACGCACCCGCTACAGGCGCAATGAGATACCGACCAAATCTAGTCATTATCAAAATCCTCCAAGTCGTAATCGGCAAAGCATTGCGCGATGCCGCGTTTTTTTCGAAGAAATTGAGCACAACCATCTTAGCGGTTTCGTTTAACAATCAGATGCTTGCAAAAATAAGCACGGGAAACACTTGTGTTTCCACGTCACCTCCCAATTCTCCTCCCAATTTCGCATCAAGCCTGTGCGTACACCAGCACAACACTTTCACTTACATGCGATTACTTCGGAATAATGGCGTTTTAGCATCCTGTCAATTGACTTAACCTGCTCACAGTCGAAAACTACGAAATTCCCTATTTTTCGCAGTAAACTTTGCCAGAAAACGGTTAAAAAGGTCACATTACGCTCGGATAGGCCAATTTATCGACATCAAGAGATTGCCGCCTTTTGTTCGTATACTCACATCGAATTGGCAAAATCACGAACCACTTCGCCAGAAGCGCACACATAAAACCGACAAAATTCGAAGGTATTATTGATCCATCGACTCAAAACGAAAGAGAGTGTGATCACCTTTTCATCAAAGTTGTGGCATGGGGTACGCAAAGGCAATAGGATCATCTGCAGATACCATTTACCAAAATGGGAGTTCGTCCGATGCATGCAACACCGCCTAAAAGAGCTTTGATCACAGGGGCCAGCTCTGGCATTGGTGAAGCAATTGCCAAAAATTTGGTGACGGAAGGATGGCACGTAACGGCCCTGTCTCGGTCCAAACCACGCTTTACACATGACCGGTTAGTGTTTGTCGCCGTTGACCTGCTAAACGAAACTGCATTTCAGACGGCTCTGGAACGTATCGAGCCCATAGACGCCATCATTCATTCCGCGGGCATTCTTAGAACCGGGACTATCTCTGACATGAAGATTGAGGATGCAGCCCTGATGTGGCGGTTGCACATGGATAGCGCCGCGCGCTTGGTTAAAACGCTTTCCCCGAACATGCCGCAAGGTGGGCGCATCGTTTTAATTGGAAGCCGCGTGGCCAACGGTGTGGCCGGGCGGTCGCTTTATGCTGCGTCGAAATCAGCATTGATCGGCTTTGCCAGATCAATCGCCGCCGAACTCATCTCACGCCAAATCACCGTCAACATCATCGCCCCCGGCGCCACTGACACGCCCATGTTGCATGATCCCGCCCGCGCCGACACTCAGCCAATCACACCCCCCATGGGACGGCTTGTGAGACCAGAAGAAATCGCCGAGACGGCCGCGTTTCTACTGTCAGACGGCGCTGCCAGCATAACCGGACAACAGATCGTCATATGTGGGGGCAGCTCTTTGTAGAACCGCTCGCTATTGCTCTTGAAGCGCCAAACGTGCGACCCGTCTGGCCGCCTGAACCTCTGGATCGGGATCAAGGCTCGCCGCCAACAGGTTCTTTGTATAGTCCTGTTGTGGATCCTCAAAGATCTCCTGCACGTTCCCAATCTCTACAACCTTGCCGCCCTGCATCACCATCACCCGATCCGCGAAGTCACGCACCACTGGCAAGTCATGCGCAATAAAGATGTAGGAAAGCCCCAGCTCTCCCTTCAAACGGTCCAGCAGCTCAATCACCTGCGCCTGGATCGAAACATCAAGGGCAGATACCGCCTCGTCACAAACGATGATCTTTGGTTCAAGCGCAAGGGCACGGGCAATCGCGATACGCTGTCGCTGCCCGCCGGAAAACTGGTGCGGAAACCGGTGCATGTGTTCTGCAGACAGACCAACCTGTGTCAACAATTCCGCAACGCGCGTGCGCCATTTCGATTTTTCCAAAATCTCTGGATGAATAACCCATGCTTCGGAAATAATCTGATACACAGACATGCGCGGGTTCAGGCTCTGCGTCGGGTCCTGAAACACCATTTGAATGTCACGACGCATCAGGAACAGCTCTTGCGGCGAAAGCTTGAAAATATCGCGCCCGCCGTAAATCGCTTCGCCTTTGTCGGGCTCTTCAAGCCGCAACAAAACCTTGGCTGTTGTGGATTTCCCGGACCCGCTCTCCCCCACAACGGCAAGCGTTTCCCCCGGCATCAGGTCCAGATAGACGCCGTCGATCGCCTTGAACGCTCCGAACAGCTTGGTCACATTTCGCAGGGACAACAACGGCTCTACCGGGGTTACACCTGCCGACATATCGCCCTTGCCAGGCGCCGCCGCGATCAGCTTTTTCGTGTAGGGATGTTGTGGGTTTTTGTAGACGTCCAGCGCCGTGCCGGTTTCGACGATTTCGCCGGAATTCATAACGACGACGCGATCCGCGACATCCGCAACCACACCCAGATCATGCGTAATGATCAACAGCCCCATCCCGGTCTCTGCCTGAAGGTCCTTAAGCAGCGACAGGATTTGCGCCTGAACCGTCACATCCAGCGCCGTTGTGGGCTCATCTGCGATCAGGACATCCGGACGCAAGGCCAAGGCCATGGCGATCATCAAACGCTGCCGCTGCCCGCCAGAAAACTGGTGTGGGTATTTGTGACCTGCCTCTTCGGGATCAGGAATGCCAACTTTGCGCAACAGATCCACGGTGGTTTTGCGCGCCTCATCGCGGGACGTTCCGTGGATCACCATCGTTTCTTCGATTTGCCAACCGACGGAATAGACCGGGTTCAAATGGCTCAGCGGATCCTGAAAGATCATTGCAATGCGCTTGCCATTAATGGCACGCCGCTGTTCGTGATCCATCGTCAACAAGTCTTGGCCGTCAAAAAGGATTTCACCTGACGAAATCTCACCAGGGGGACAATCGATCAAATCCAGAATGGCCGAGGCGGACACGGATTTCCCCGATCCGCTTTCCCCAAGGATCGCCAGAACCTCGCCCCGATCCAAGTGCCAACTGACGGATTTCACCGCGTGCACGGGCCCGCGCACCGTATTGAACGTGACCGACAAGTCCCGGACTTCTAACAAATGGTCAGCCATTCTTGCGCCCCTTCAATTCCAGACGCCAGCGTTGCTCTGGGTCCATCGCGACCCGCAGCCAGTTGGACAACAAATTCAGGCTTAGCGTTGTCAGAATGATCGTCAGTCCAGGCCAAAAGGAAAGCCACCACGCCGTTGTCAAATAGGGACGGCCCTGGCTGACCATCAGGCCCCATGTGATTTCTGGTGGCTGGATTCCGATACCCAAAAAGGACAGTGAACTTTCCGCCAGCATCACAAACGCAAAATCAAGCGTCGCGATGGTCAACAGCGTTGGCAGCACCACCGGCAGGATGTGCCGAAACACAATCCGTCGCGATGACGCCCCCATCACCTGGGCCGCTTGTACGAACATGCGCTCGCGAATTTCCAAGACTTCCGCGCGGGTTGTTCGCAAATAAATCGGAATACGCGTGATCGCCAAAACGATGATCAGATTGCCCACGGCAGGTTCCAGCATATACAGAACGATGACCGCCAGCAGCAGCGACGGGAATGACATGATCACATCCGCCAGTCTTGGGATGATCTGCGCCGCACGCCCTCGCGAAAACCCGGCAATCAACCCAAGCGCTGTTCCGATCGCAAGCGATGCAAAAACAGCCCCCGCAGCAACCGCCATGGTGTTTTGCGCCGCAACAATGATCCGCGCCAACAAGGGACGCCCCAGCTGATCCCCTCCCAAAAAGAACATCCACCCTTTTGACAAATCAAATGGAGGAGAGTTCCGCCCACGCAAATTTGGCCTGGATGTGTACTGGTCCAAAAAATACGGCCCGAACACAGCGCAGAGCAATATGATCAACAGGAAAATAGCCGCCGCCGTCGCAAATTTATCCGCCCACAGCATCGTCAGCGCATGGCGAATCCGGTTCTGCGGGGCTTCTTCATCCTGCGGAATATCTGGAGAATCTGTTGCCACTTTGGTTAATACCTGATGCGAGGATCAAGCAGCGCATAAGCAATGTCGATCAGAAGGTTCATAACAAAGATGGCAAATGCCGTCACAATGATAGCAGCCAATATCACGGCAAAATCCCGTTGCAGGATTGAATCGATCATCAGCTTGCCGACACCCGGAATGCCGAAAATCGTCTCTACAACCACAGCGCCGTTCAGCATGCCCGCGGCCTGATCGCCGATAACGGTGATGACCGGCAGCATCGCATTGCGCAGGGCATGAATGAAAATGATCGCGCGGTTCCCAACACCTTTGGCCCGCGCCGTTTTGATATAGGCTGAATTCAGCGTCGCAATCATAGAGCCGCGCACAACCTGAACAATCAGACCAAATGGACGGATGAAAAGTACAGATACCGGCAACACCCAGTGCCATATCGTTCCGGTGCCCGATGTCGGGAACCACCCAAGGTTCACCGAAAATAAAACGATCCCAACGATCGCGACCCAGAAATCAGGGGCGCTCGCACCGATCAGGGAAAAGAACGTCGCGACCCTGTCGAACATGCCGCCAACACGAAACGCCGCAAGCGAGCCGACAAGAATTGCCAGGACAGTGACCAGCGTCATTGTGACTGTGGCCAACCACAGCGTCCACTGAAAGCCCCGCAGGACAGCATCAAGCGCAGGTTCCCCACGACGGATCGACATGCCAAAATCGAACCGGAGCAAATCACCGACATAATGGGCGAACTGAACCAACAGCGGATCATTCAATCCGTGCAAAACCCGAAACTGCTCTCGGCTTTCCAAAGACGCATCTACAGGCAAATAGAGATCCGTTGGATCACCCGTGAGGCGGCTCAGGAAAAACACAAGAACCACCAACCCGACAAGGGAAACGGCACTCGCAATTGCGCGTTGTCCTAGAAATCTTTTCATTGATTACATTCTCTAAGCTAGGGGCGAACATTTGTCCGCCCCTAGAATTATTTTTATTTGAAAGCGATCTGCGAAAGCTGCAATTCACTGTTCGTTTTGATCGTCGGCGTGAAATCAAGACGTGAGTTCACGCGGCTAAAGCCAACCATGTGGAACAACAGAACGTCATTCACTTCTTCGGTGTGAATACGCTTGAACACGTCTTTCCACTTTGCCGCACGTTCGTCACCGGTTGCAGCAGAAGCGTCAGCGATCATCGCATCAAGCGTTGCGTCACGAACACCAGACTGCAGGCCCTCTGATGCATATTTGAAATACATAGAGAACACTGGATCGCCATTGGCGTTGTCATGCTGTGCTTCTACGATTTCAGGACCACGGCCTTCTGGGAATGGGTTGGAATAGTGCTCCAGCCATTCTGCGACCTCAACCATCTTCAGCTTTACGTTAAAGCCCGCGTCACCCCACATCGCTGTCAGGGCCTCCATGGTTTCCAAAACGTTTGCAAAGTTGTTGGTACGTCCAATTACCGTGATTTCAGCATCCACAGGAACGCCATCAGCCTTGGCTTCGGCCAACAGTTCTTTGGCTTTGTCCAGATCGTATGGATAAGGCTCTAGGTCTGTGTTGTAGCCGATGGTTGACGGTGGTGTCATGCCGGTTGCCAGCAATGTGCCATCCGCAAGGATAGACCCAACAAATGCTTCACGATCGACCGCATAGTTCAGGGCCAAACGCACGCGTTTGTCATTCAGTGGCGCCATTTCATTGTCCAGACGCATGTAGACGGTTTCAGAGTTTGGATAAGAATAATCCATCGCCGGATCCGTCGCATCCTGCAGCGCAATATTCGGCGCAACATCTGCTTCACCGGTTTCAACCATCGCCGCACGAACCGCACTGTCAGACCGGAACACATAAGTCGCACCAGTGACAGCAGGGGTTTCACCCCAATAGTCTGGGTTCGCGCTTAGCTTGATATATTCACCACGCGCATATTCGTCGAAAATATACGGGCCGGTCCCAACCGGAACGTCGACATGTGCATCCAAAGGCGCTTCGGCAGGCGTGATTGTCACAGTCGACAACAACAGTGGCAAAATTGGCTGAGCAGGGTTCGCCGTGATGTCGATCGTTACATCGTCGACAACATTTGAGCTCAACTCAATGCCGCCAAAGAACTTGGCACCGATCTCACACACGATGGCTTCTGACTTGATACGCTCCAGAGTGTGCGCAACATCGCCAGAATCCAACGCCGTTCCGTCACTAAACTTCACACCAGGGTGCAAATTAAAGCGCCAGGTTCCGCCTCCCATGTCTTCCCAGCTATCTGCCAACCGAGGCTTCAGGCCTTCGCCTGGAACCAACTCTGTCATTGTCTCTGCAATGTTCTGCAGAACAACACGTCCAACATTTGACCGCGACGCTTCGCAGGCATCCACAATGTCCAGCTCTTCCGACAAGACAATCGTAACATTTGTGTCTTGCGCAAAAGCAGGAACTGCGAATGCCATCGCCAGCGCCGTGCCTTGCATATAAGTTCTAAGTTTCATTCAGTTTCCTCCGTTTTCAGCTTTCTTAATTATGGTCAGGTCAGCTGGAGCCTGATCCATGTGCTGGTCTCAAACAAATGGCCAAAGCCAGTGTTCTCCCAAGCCAGCGTTTTTTGAACTCTGACGGTCGATGTCAGAGTATCACGATTCGCATTCTTCCGTTCAAAGTTACGCCTTTGCCCGGATCTCATGTTTCGGGGACCCCCCGATTTCGGGTGCTCGTTGCGATGATCAACACCGAGACAAAGATGATGGCCCCGCCGATCCAGGTCGCGCGATCCGCCAGTTCCCCGAAAATCAAATAGGCCGCCGCTGCTACAAATGGCAGCCGAACAAAATCCACCGGAGCGACAAGAGACGCATCCGCAAATTGGAACGCCTTGGTCACGCAAAACTGCGCCCCTGCCCCAATCGCGCCCTGCACCCCCAGCAACAGCCATTCCAATGATGTGGGCGTGGTCCAGACCCAAATCGCAGGAACCAAAGCAATCGGCACAGTCACAAGCAGGTTCCAGGCAACCAAAGTATCCGCTTTTTCCGTGGCCCCCATATATTTCAACATCAACTGGATCGTTCCGATCAACAGCGCAGAGATCAGCGCATAGATTAGGGCAATGTTCAGCTCTCCTCCTTGCGGACGAAGCAAGACCAGCACGCCGACAAATCCAACAACCACCGCAGCAATCAAAAGACCCCGCGGCTTTTCCCCCAAGAACACCCACGCCCCAACCGTCACAAAAATCGGGGCCGCAAAACCTATAGCGGTGACAGTGGCCAGTGGTGCGTGTGCCAGGGCTGCAAACAACGCCACAAGCGAGACCAGCTTTAGCGATGCACGCAAGACATGCAGCCAAATCCGGTTCGTCTTCATGATGCCAGGGCGATTCAATATCCACGGCAACATCACCAATGCGCCAAACAAAGCGCGGGTGAAGACCATCACAAAGGGATGCACATCGCCGGACATATAACGCACCACCACCGCGTCACACGCGCCAAACGCGGCAACCAGTAGCATTAGCATGACCCCAAACTGGGCACGTCTGTCTAACATCGCATCCTCGCGAAAAGTATCCAGGACAAATCCTAGCCTTTGACCGAGAACACCAGTTGGCATGCAAGTTGTAAACTGAAAAATTTGTCAAAAATCAGGAATTTCAATTAACTTACTGTTTTAATTATTAAATAAGTATTTTCGCCTTCAGTATTTCTCTCGAAAAACAAAACTAATACTTGACAACTTGTCGATAAGAGCAACAAACGACTGTTACTGTTTTAATCTATAGGCACGTAATGACCGCCGATTCTCTGCCTGACTCGCCAGATTCGATCGCCGCCAGAATGGATGGCATCGCACGCCCGCTGGACGGTGCGCGTTCTATTGCTTTTTTGCCGTCACCAAGGGTCCAAAATCACGCCGCCTTTCTACTCAGACACCCAAAGATGGGCCTGATCTGCGCCTGGTTTGGCGGCGGGCTTGAAGGCAAATCGGACATCTGTATTCACACCAGCCAATTCGACGAAGCCACCGGCACATGGGGTGCGGCCCAACAGGTAACAGACGATCCCGACCGGTCCGAGCAAAACCCCGTTCTGTTCGTCACCCCAGACAACAAGACAGTGCTGCTGCACACCGCACAGCCTGGTGGGGATCAAGATCGTTGCGTTGTGCGCATGCGCGAGATCGGCGAACAGCCGACAGACCTGACGCTACCGCTTGGAACCTTCGTGCGCGCGCGCCCAATCGTTCGGGAGGATGGGGCGTGGCTGTTGCCGCTGTTCCACTGCGTTCACAGCCCAGGCGCGCGGTGGACCGGTCGAAATGACTACGCCTCTGTCGCGATCACTCACGATCAGGGGAAAACTTGGCGGATGGTTCAGGTTCCCGACTCTACAGGCTGCGTGCACATGACTTTGGTGCCCCTGCAAGGCAACAAAATCGTCGCCTTCTTTAGACGCAGGCAGGCCGACTTTGTTTTCCGCACCCAAAGCACTGATGGTGGCGAAACATGGGCCCGCCCCGAACCTACAGACGTGCCCAACAACAACTCATCAATCTCAGCGATCCAGCTTGCAGACGGACGGATCGCGATGGTTTGCAACCCGATCAACGCGGCGATGGATCCGTCCCGACGCCCCTCTCTTTATGACGAGCTTGGCAATGACGATCGACCAGAGGCGGAAGGCGGATGCACCCCGATCTGGGGCGTGTCGCGCGCACCGCTGATATTGGCCCTGTCGACAGACACAGGCAAAACCTTTCCCAAACGCATAATCATTGCAGATGGGTCCGGCGCATGCCTTAGCAACAATTCCGAAGACGGCAAAAACAAAGAGCTGTCCTACCCGGCCCTTTCACAATCCAAAGACGGCGATATCGATATTTGTTTTACCTACCACCGCCGCGCAATTGCACATATTCGCGTACCAAACCGCGAGATCGAGGACACTAAATGATCGGTATTACGATTGGCGACCCCGTTGGCGTCGGTCCTGAAATTACCCTAAAGGCCATCGCAACGATGACGCCAGAGGACCGTGCCCAAACGCGCGTTTTCGGCAATCATGAGACCTTGCTGGCGGCGGATAAGGTCTTGGGCACCGGGCTGAGACCCGGGCAGGATTTTGCGCTTACCGATTTGCCGGTTGATGGTGCACCGCTGCCTTTTGGCACAATCGACAAACGGGCCGGTGATGCTGCCTTTCGGTTTATCGAAGCCGCAGCAAAAGCAGCGATGGACGGCACGGTCAGGTGCATCGTTACCGCACCGATCAACAAAGAATCCCTGAACATGGCCGGTCATCACTATGACGGTCACACCGGAATGCTGGCCGCGCTGACCGGGCAAAAAGGCGCGTTCATGTTGCTTGCGTCGGAAAAGCTAAAGGTCATTCACGCCTCGACCCATGTTGCGCTGCGCACCGCGATTGAACGCACCAGCCCGGAACGCATTCTGGAAACCATAGAGGCGGGGAACTCTCACCTCAAACGCATCGGCATTGAAAACCCCCGCATCGCGGTCGCCGGCCTGAACCCGCATTGCGGCGAAGGCGGGTTGTTCGGCGATGAAGACGATCGCCTGATTGCCCCCGGCGTTGAAATGGCCCGCAGCAAGGGCATCAACGTGGTCGGGCCAATCTCGGCCGACACAGTGTTTCACCGCGCCTATTCCGGCGGCTTTGATCTGGTCGTGGCCAATTATCACGATCAGGGACATATCCCGATCAAGCTCGTCGCGTTTGATACAGCCGTGAATGTGTCAATCGGCCTGCCCATTGACCGCACCTCTGTCGACCACGGAACGGCTTTTGACATCGCAGGAAAAGGCATCGCCAATCACGAAAACATGCTCGAGGCGATTGCCTATGCGCGCAAGCTTGTCTCTGGGAGGATCTCATGACCAATCCAATCAAAGGCGTCTTTTCTGCCGCCACAACACCGGTTGGCCCAGACGGGTCCGTCCGACTGGATTTGTTCGCCGAACACTGCAAGGCGCTGCTGGATGAAGGATGCCACGGCATCGCCCTACTGGGCACAACGGGCGAGGCGAATAACTTTTCCGTGGCCGAACGCCAGTCCTTGCTAGAAGCCGCCTTGGACTTTGGCGTCACGGGCGATCAATTGCTGCCCGGCACATCCAGTTGCAACGTACCTGAAACCATCGCCTTAACCCGTCATGCGGTGGATCAGGGCGTGTTGGGTTGCGTGATGCTGCCACCGTTTTACTACAAAGGCATCAGCGACGAAGGGCTGTTCCGCTTTTACGCCTCTGTGATCGAAGGCGTCGGCGACGACCGCCTAAAGGTCGTGCTGTACCATATTCCACAGGTCACATCGGTGCCATTGGGCCACGATCTGATCGAACGTCTGATCACCGCTTTCCCCGACACGATCGTCGGGATCAAAGACAGCGCGGGCGACATTGAAAACATGAAGGCCATGGTCAACCGCTTCCCTGGATTTTCCGTCTTGGCGGGCGCCGACCCACTTTTGCTGCCGCTGCTGCAAAACGGCGGCGCAGGCTGCATCACTGCAACCTCAAACCTGCGCGCCGATGCTTTGCGCGTGGTTTGGGACAACTGGCAGGACCCGGCCCAGGCCGAAACCGTTTCTGCCGCCCAAGACCGGATCAACGCCTGGCGCGAATTGACGAATTCCTATGTTCAATTGCCAACCGTCAAAGCGATGGTGTCAAAGGCCCGCGGAAACCTAGATTGGTGCAACCTGCGCCCTCCGCTTGTGGCCCTCAGCGAAACAGAACGAAACGCAGTCTGGTCGAACATGACCGACCTGGAACAGTAAGAGGCCGCCATGAGCATGGATCGTCAAATTGTAATTCACCAACCGGCCCGCCTGGAAATCGGCGCAGGCACCGCGCAACAGGTTGGTGAATGGGCCGCAGGGGCAAAGCGCATTCTGGTTCTGACCGTACCTGTTCTGGAACCCCTTGTCGCAAAACTTGCCCTGCCCGGAATGGTTCAGGTCATCACAGACGTGCCCCCTGAACCTGACGACATCGCCCTGGACTGCACATTGGCGGCAGCGGCAGAGCTCAAGCCAGACGTCATCATCGGGCTTGGCGGCGGATCCGTTATGGACATTGCCAAACTGGTTTCAGTTTTGTGGGACGGCGAACAATCCCTGTCGGACGTCATCGGTCCGGACAAGGTGAACCGCAGCCTGTCTCGACTGGCGCTCATCCCCACGACCGCCGGCACCGGATCAGAGGCCGGCATTCGCGCCCTTGTGACGAATGCCCAGACCAAAGCGAAAATGGCTGTGGAAAGTAAACATATGCGGGCCGAACTGGCGGTTCTTGACCCAGAGCTTAGCTACACGGTCCCCCCTGCTGTAACCGCTGCCACGGGCGTTGATGCGATGGCACATTGCGTCGAAGCGTTTACGAACATTCGTGCCCACGACATGGTCGATGGCTTTGCCAGAATGGGCATCAAACTGGTCGGCCAGTACCTGACCCGCGCTGTCGCGGACGGTCAGGACACCGAAGCACGGGCCGGAATGATGTTGGCAAGCTACTATGGCGGGATTTGCCTTGGCCCCGTGAATACCGCAGCGGGCCACGCCCTGGCCTACCCGCTTGGGACACGGCTGAACCTGCCACACGGGCTGGCCAACGCGATCATTTTTCCGCATGTGCTTGCCTTTAACCAAACCGTTCGCCCCGGCAAAACGGCCGAAGTCCTGGACGCATTGGGATTGGCCGCTGGCGACAGCCCTGATCATGTTTTTGCCGTCGCCCATGACTATTGCGCAAACCTTGGTGTCGAAATGCGCCTGTCAAAACATGGCGCGCAGCAAGAGGATTTGCAAAGCTGGGCCGAAGAAGCACATGCGATCCGGCGGTTGATGGACAACAACCCGCGCGACATGTCGGTTGCGGATGTTTTGGCGATTTACAAGGCGGCGTACTAACCCTCGAACAACCGGTCCCGCGACCCAATCAGATGGCTTTTCATCAGGGCTGCAGCCGTGTCAGAGTCTCGCGCCTTGATCGCGGTAAAGATCTCATCATGTTCGCCAAAAACATTGTCGAGCCCGGTTTCAGTGCGTTTCAGTGAACGTCCATGAAACTGCATCCCGACGGCAATGTGATCTTTCAGGGCATCCATGGCCGTGGAAAAATAATCATTTCCTGACGCCTGCGAAATTGAATAGTGAAAATCAAAGTCCGCGTCCTCGCGGTGCCGGTGTCGTTCCGTGGCATCCCGCATCGCCACCAGAGCGCGCTCGATTCCACCCAGTTCTTCCAACGTCCATCTTTCCGCCGCCATGGCCGCGGCGGCAGGTTCCAACACCAACCGGAATTCATAGCACCTGCGCAAATCTGCTATATTTTCAAGATGCCCAAACCCCAAAGGTTCGCGCATTCCAAGCTGACGCACGAAACTGCCTGACCCTTGCCGGGAATAGATCAGCCGCTGTTCCCGCAATTTACGCAGCGCGTCGCGAACGACCGGCCGAGAGACTTCGAATTCAGCGGCAAGGTCATGCTCAGCAGGCAGCTTTTCATCCGCACCATAGGCCCCGGATTTGATCGCACGATGTAGTTTTTCGAAAACCACATCTGCCAAGTTTTTTCGCTGCGCCTCAGACTTAGAAATCTTATTCATCATGCTTCATCTTGCCCCAAATCAAAAAGCCGAACAAGTGTATCGCGCGCCCCAAACCCACCCGATTTGGTGACAATTTGCATATCGCCAGCATGCGACACAGGAAGACCGGGCATCGCCTCGCCATCGACATGCAATAAATCAATTCCGAGCGTATCGATAACGGCCTCTGCCGTTGCGCCGCCGGTCAGAACCAGCCCGCTACGCCCCGCAGCAAAACGTCCAAACGATCGCGCCAATTGCGTCGCCACCACGTCGGATGGGACGGGGCTATCCGCCTCGACCGCGCGCAACACAAGGATTTGGTCATCCGGAACCGACCGATCGTAAACCCCGCCCGGCGCAAGACACGTCGCAACGCCAAAGCGATCAAGTTCAGCTACCTGTTCCAAGGTGATTGGGTCGTATGAACCAACCGCGACAGCGATATCCCCAGTCAACCGCAGCCCAGTGGAATGCGACCGAAGCCCCATGTCCTGCGCCAAGGCAGCAGCCAGGGCCCGGGCACCGACAAAAATCGTATTCCGCGGCGCATTCTTGAGCGGACCAAGAATGTCGGCATCTCGGCGAATATCCGGAATGACAGCACGCGCTGCGCGCGCACCCAAAACGTCGCGAATGGCCAATGGATCATCCAAGCCAAAGCCGTGAATGGCACCATCCGTTTGATACCGCCTGAATTCGGGCAAGGCGGGCACAACCAGCACCGGGCCTTGGGGAAACGCATCAAGCTCTGCCGCAATATTCCCTTTCAATCGGGAATCGATTTTCTTGAACAACCGCGCCCCAGCAGGGATAGCATCCAACACAGAAGCCACAGTTGCCCTGGCCTCTTCTGCTGGCAAATCACGCGAACGCGTAGACACCGCCACCACATCCGCGCCTGTCCTCAGGGCAGCGCCGATCATCTCTGGACCCGTAGCAACAACGGTATTGAACTGACCGCCCGAAAACGGGCCAACCGCATCCAACGCCCCTGTCAGATCGTCGGCAATAACGACCAGTAAAGTTGACAAGTCATCTTGTTCAGACAATTGTTAGAATCCCTTATTTGCATAGATAATGGGACAAAAACAAATTTACATCTAGTTATATTTTTACAGCCTTATGAAAGCGCCGGTGGTTCTAATTCTATGCAGAATTTCACACCTGAATGACCATCGTCGAACCTACAATACGGGGCCAATTGTCGCTAGAATATTGCTCCAGATCCGTTGCCGGTAAGACCAGCCCAACACCGCGTTCAGGGTCACTTCTTCGGACCGCGCAATATAGTCTTGCTGGCGGCCACAAATCGCTTGGGTGGTCTTTTTGTCCTGCAACAGGATGTTGTTTTCGTAGTTCAAATCAAAACTGCGCAGGTCTAGGTTTGACGATCCGATCAAGCTGATCATGCCATCAATTGTCAGCGTCTTGGCGTGCAGCAGACCTTCATTAAATTCATGAATGACGCAACCCGCAGCCAACAACCTGCGATAATAGCTTCGGCTGGCCGCCGCCACGATCCAACTGTCGTTCACTTTCGGGAAAATCAAAGTGACACGCACCCCGCCATAGGCCGCAGCGCAAAGCGCCTCTAGCACCGTGGCGTCGGGGACAAAATAGGGCGTGGACAGGGTCAGCTCAGTCTGCGCGGACCCGATCAAATTCGCAAAAAGTTGCGGCGTCGCGCCACGCCTGTCGGTTGGGCCATCCCCCATAACCTGGGCCGGAAACCCATCCGGATGTGGCTCAAACCTCAGGTCCAGCTCATCCAGATCTTCCCCCGTAGCCTGCATCCAATCGCTGGCAAACAACAGCTGATTTTGCGCGACAACCGGCCCTTTGAACCGCAGCATAATGTCAACCCAAGGGGCGTATTTCGCCTTCACCAGAAATTCCGGATCCGCAGAATTTCGGCTTCCGCAATAGGTAACATCGGCATCGATCACGGTAATTTTTCGGTGGTTCCGCAGGTCAAGCCGGCTGGTCAGGATGGTGCGAATGGGATTGTGCAGGGACAAGGCAACGGCCAGCTGGACACCGGCCTGTTTCATTTCCGCCCAAAGCGGCGACTTGATCAACCCGCGTGACCCAAGCCCATCTGCAACAGCACGACATGTCACACCGCGTTTTGCGGCGCGGATCAAAGCCTCTGCCAAACCGCGCCCGGTGTTGTCATCCAGCCAAATGTAATAAAGCACATGCACGTGATCGGTAGCGGCATCAATATCCGCAATCATCTGCGCCCGCGTCATGTCGCCATCAGCCATAAGCTCGGCTGTGTTGCCCGGCACCGGGAAAAACCCGTTGATGGACCCGGAATACCGAAAGGGCGATCGATAGGCCGGCTCTATCTGGTCGTCGATGTCATCACGGTTGCCCAGGTATTTTGTGGCGCCTCGGCGAATTTTGTCAAAAATCTCTTTGTTGCGCTTGTTGGCATGGTTCCCAAGATCAACCTCACCAAAGAGAAAATAGATAACCGACCCGAAATAGGGCAGCACATTCAAGACCACGAACCACGCCAACCGCGCAGGCGGGGACAGGTCGTCGCGCAACAGAATGCGAACCGTAAACCCGATAACCAAAAGCCCGTGAAGAAAAATTAGAACCGTCATTTGACCAAAGCCCTTGGCCAGCTTGCGTGCACATCATGACCCCTTTGAACTGAATAACGGGTTGAAGGGACAGTACTGGATTTCATTCTCAGATGCTCTTTTCCACCCCTTGGGCCATTCACAACGCAGCACTCAAGGGATCAAATCTGCCCTCGATTCATGACTGAGATCAATTATACAGATTCCACACTCTCCGCATAGCTTTCGCTGAAAACCGGGCAGCCCATGAACAAGGGCGCCAGCATCAAAGCGGCGCCCTTTCTGGTCTCAAAACACCCCTTAGCCCTTGGAAAAGACGTAGCGGGTGGATTGGTGATATGTCTCACCCGGTTGCAAAATAGCCATGGGAAACCCTGGCTGATTTGGCGCATCGGGCCACACCTGAGCCTCTAGCGCCAGACCGGCATTCGTTCGGTACACCCGTCCGTCGAGCCCGGGCAAACCCTCCATCGGCATTTGCCCGCCATCATAGACCTGAATCCCGGTCTCATTTGTTTCGACGTTCAGCGTGATCCCGCTTTTCGGGCTGCGAAGGGTCACCACCCGACGCAGAGGGCCTTTTTCCTGAGACAGGCAAAAGTTGTGATCATACCCATCCGTGCCAATTTCGCGCGAAGCTGAGAAATCAAAAGGCGTCCCGGCCACTGCGCGGGCTTCTCCTGTGGGGATAAGGTCATCATCGACGGGCAGGTAATGCTCCGCCTCAATCTGAAGGATGTGATCCGTGATCGTGTCCGAGCCGTCCAGATTAAAATACCCGTGATGGGCAAAATTACAGGGGCTTGCCGCGTCCGTCTGGGCAGAAATTTCCACTTGCAACGCGCCATCACCGGGCAAGGAATAGGTGACCTCGACGGTCATGTTCCCGGGAAACCCCATGTCCCCGTCTGGCAATTCCAAAGACAGGGTGACGCTTGTGTCGCTTGCCGTTTTGATCGCCCACACCTTGCAGCCAACGCCGGATGTCCCGCCATGCAACATGTGGCGTCCGCGAAAATTCTTGTCGACCGCGTAGTCTTTGCCTGCGATGGAAAACGTCGCGTTGGACAGCCGGTTGGCAAAGCGCCCGACGATCGCACCAAAGTACCGCAGTTTGTCAAAATAGGGGTCCAGCGTGTCGTGGCCCAAGACCAACGGATGATCGACACCCTCCATCCTAAGATCGCGAACAGTCGCACCATAGGTCAGGACTTGCGCCGTCAGCGCGCCATTCTGAAGCGTAATTTGTTGAACGGCCTCTCCATCAGGGGCGGCTCCAAACACGGTGATCTTTGGTTCCAAAATCTTTCCTTTCTTAAGGCTTTCGGGGCGCAAGGCCGCAACATATGGGGCGCATAATTACGCGCCCCACTGAAGTCTTTCTAGAACCGTTGCGGCTCTGCCGGACGGTTTTGAACGATCTCTTCAATCGCGTCCATCAGATCAGGCGTCATCACGGCGCGGCTGTCCAATGCAGCCAGATTATCCGTCAATTGCGACAAACGAGATGCCCCCAAAATGACCGTCGAAACCCGAGGGTTAGCAAGACACCACAGCAAAGCAAGGTGGTGGATCGGAAGCCCAGCCTCTTTCGCAAGAACAGCCAGTTTCCCAACCTTTTCAAGTCGATCCTGCCCTGTCGGAGAGTCCAACATCTCGCGCAGCCATTCATAACCCGGCAATGTCACCCGACTGTCTGCGGGAATTCCGTCGTTATACTTGCCCGTAAGAATACCAGAGGCCAGTGGCGACCAGATCGTGGTTCCCAGCCCGAATTTGTCGTAAATCGGCGCATAATCCCCCTCAACCTTTTGGCGTTCAAACAGGTTGTACTGGGGCTGCTCCATCGTTGGTGGCGTCAGGTTCCATTCACGCGCGGCGACATGGGCTTCGGTGATTTGCTGCGCAGACCATTCCGACGTTCCCCAATAAAGCACTTTGCCCTGCTGGATCAGATCATGCATCGCGCGCACGGTCTCTTCAATCGGGGTATCAAGGTCTGGCCGGTGGCAGAAGTAAAGATCAAGGTAATCGACCTGCAAACGGCGCATGGCCGCATGGCACGCATCTGTTACGTGTTTGCGCGACAGACCGCGCTGCGTGGGTTTTGAGCCTCCCCAAAACACCTTAGAGGACACAATATAGCTGTCACGCGTCCAGTTCAGATCCTTCAGGGCCTGGCCCATAACAACTTCGGATTCACCGGCCTCATAGCCTTCGGCATTGTCAAAAAAGTTGATGCCCGCATCATAGGCCGCAGACAGCAAATTCGTGGCGGCCCCTGTATCAACCTGTTTGCCAAAAGTGACCCAGGACCCTAGGGACAGTTCGCTGACCTGCAGGCCAGACTTTCCAAGACGTCTATATTCCATAGCGTTCTCCTAACTATATTTTGATCTAAAAATCGAAAGGGACTCAGATAGAGCCCGCTTCGACCATGTAATTATTTGCGGTACACATTTTCGCATCATCGGATGCCAAAAACAGCACCATCCGTGCAACATAAACCGGATCGATCGTGTCGGGCAGGCATTGCCGGGCAAGATGCGCCTTTAACCCCTCTTCTGTCACCCAAAGGTCTTTTTGACGGTCTGTCATGATCCAGCCGGGAACGACAGTGTTGACCCGAATACGGTGCTCGCCCAAGTCGCGTGCCATCGTGCGTGTCAGACCGTGGACAGCAGCCTTGGCCGTTGCATAGGCCGGAAAACCGCCCCCGGCTTCCCACCAACTGTTTGACCCCATGTTGATAATCGCACCACCACCCGCTGCGATCATATCATTGGCTACGGCTTGAATCGCAAAAAAGTGGTGACGTAGGTTGGTGTTTTGCCGATCATCCCAATAGTCGGGCGTCACGTCGCTCCACGCATGGCGGTCATCCCGCGCCGCGTTATTCACCAAGACGTCAAAGCCGCCAAGCCGCGAGCGCAGCCGATCGATGGCCTCGCGCATGGCCTCAATATCCCGAAGATCACATATCTCAAATTCCACCCCGGGGATCTTGTCCGCGATCGTGGCAGAGGTTGCTTGGTCCATGTCCAAAAAACCAACTTTCGCACCTTGCGCGGCGAAAGCCTCGACGATTTGAGCCCCAATACCGGAGGCCCCGCCCGTAATCAGAACGGTCTTGCCCTTTAAGCTGGGGTAGCTTGCAAAATTGCTTGTCATGAATGGTTCTTCCCTTTTGGCGGCAAAACACGCCCAGCCCCGCGCCGTTGCGGTCTGACCGTTCCCCCCGCCCGTCATTTGGACAGATAGTTGCGTGGAAAATGTACGAAACACAATGCCAAGGACAAAGGTTTTTGCGCCAGCACACCAACTTTTTCAAAAAGGTTTCAGCCCAGAAACATCAAAAAAGGCGGACCACCCGGCCCGCCTGTCATGACACTTAATAAGAACCGGCAAGAAACCTATTCAAAATAAGTCGCGTTGCGCCCACCAACAACGATGTCAAAGCGATAGCCGTGGTCGACCTCTTCCGTGTCCGCTTGATAGACCCGCCCGATGTTACGCTCAAACGCGTCCCCCATAAGGATCGCCATCGGGTCAGCGGCATTGTTGGGTTCATCCGGGAAATACATCTGTGTAATCAGCCGAGAGGACCCACCACTCAGAGAGATGTGGATGTGTTTGGGGCGGTACCGTCCGATATCTGGACGGGCCAGATAGGCCCCCGGGCTGATCGTCCAAAACTTGTACATGCCGTCCTGATCGGTCAGCACACGCCCAAGGCCCAGAAAATTCGGATCAAGCGGCAGGCCGGACTGATCCTCTATATGGGTGTAGCGCCCAAAATGGTTCGCATTCCAGATTTCCAACAAACCACCACGCACCGGAGCGCCGCTTTCGGTGCGCACCGTTCCTGTCACCTCAATCGCGACACCTTCGGCGCGTGCCCGTCCGGGGCCGATACGGGTCATGTCATCTTCCCCTTGCCGCGTCACGGCGCGGGCTGGGACGACGGGAACGAAACTGTCCCGCACGGCCTCTGGGATCAGGCGAAGGTGCTGGCGCGGCGTGCGCTGATCGCTGGTATTGTCTGTAGGGCCGATGCCCAAGAGTCTTCCTGTTCCGGTCATATCAACGCCCTCCTAGCTTTCTAAATCGTCAAAAAACGGTGTTTCGCCTTCGCCGGCCATGACGATATCCAGCACGTATACTTCTGCGCCATTCACCGTTCGACCATCATGACGAGCGATCAAACGGGCCTGGTCTTCCGGGGGCAAAGCTGCAAGCAAAGGGTCGCTTTCATTGCCGGGCTGATCGTCAAAAAACACTTGGGTCACGACCCGGTTAATACCGTCTGAAAACAGTGTCACCGTGATGTTCGGCGCACGTTCACCAGCCCGTCCGGGCAGGATCGTCCGGAATGCATAAGCACCAGAGGCAGATCGCAACCGCCCATAGCCATCAAACCACGGATCAAGATTGGGATCATCCTGCGTCTCAGGTGTTCTGTACACGCCTTTGGCATTGGCTTGCCAAAACTCCATGACCACCCCGTTTGCCAAATCGCCGTGCCGGTCCAAAACGCGGCCCTTCAGGATGATATGGGTGCCTTCGGGTCCAACCGACAGCCCCGGGTGAACGCGTGTCAGGTCTTCCAACGACGGGTCTTTAAAATAGATTGGAAAATACGGACCACATGTGTCCTCATTTGTCGGCAACAGAACATTTCGACCAGTGTCACTGTTCATTCTGTGTCTCCTTTTGCGTCGTTCGCGTCTTACATCATCTGTTCTGGTTGGGCCTATACCCCAAGCCCAAGTATTTCCCGCGCCTCGTCGGGGCTGGCCAAGGCGCCCCCCAAATCCGTCAATATGCCTTTGGCCTTTTCCACCAATTGCGCATTGGACTGGCAATGCTGTCCGGCGGAAATATAGGCGGTGTCTTCCATCCCAATGCGAACATGCCCGCCCAGCAGATAGGCCTGCGCCAGCATTGGAAAAGCCTGACGGCCAATCCCAAAAGCGGCCCACTGCGTTCCTTCGGGCAACTGGCTTACAAGATACGCCATTGTCTGGGGATTGGCGACCGCCCCAAAACGCACCCCCAACACCATCTGCACCATCAACGGTCCTTGCAGCACGCCACGGGCAACGAAGTCTTTGACCATATGCAAATCGCCGGAATCGAAAATCTCGATTTCAGGTTTCACACCTGCGGCGTAAATCCGTTCGGCCATCTTTTCCAGATTTTGCGGCGCGTTGATGACACTGGCCTGACCGGACCACATCGTGTTGAAATCCAATGTGCAGATGTCCGGGCGCAGCGTTTCGACATGGGCCACACGTTTTTCCGGACGGCACAGGGTCGATCCGGGGGCTGCAACCTTCGGGTCACCCTCTGACGGCACGAAACGCCCCCCCTCGCCCGTTGTCAGGTTGAGGATGACATCCGTGTTCTTGGCCCGAATACGCTCTACCAATTCCTGATAGAGCGCTAAATCCATAGATCCTTTGGCCGTTTCGGGATCGCGCACATGCAAATGGACAATCGCCGCACCGGCCTGCGCAGCCCCAAGGGCCGCATCCGCAATCTGTTCCGGTGTAATCGGCAGATGCGGGCTAAGCTCTGGTGTCATCAGATTGCCCGTGACAGCCGCCGTCAAAATGGTTTTTCGTTGCGCCATATCCTACCCCATTTTCGACAGTTCGAATTCGATGGCTGTTGCGATCAGATCGACAATCAGCGCAATCTCTTCTGCCGAGGACGTATAGGCCGGGGCCAATAAGATGTGGTCACCTTGTTCGCCATCAGCACAGCCCTGCGACGGGTAACACATCAAACCAGCATCCAGAGCAGCCCGCTGAACCTTGGGCGCAAGGCCAAGGTTTGCGTCGAACGGCGCCTTTGTTTCGCGCTCCTTAACCAATTCGACGGTCCAGAACAGGCCACGGCCGCGAATGTCGCCCACATTCGGATGCGCCCCCAACCGCTCTCGCAGCCCCGTTTCCAGCTGCGCACCACGTGCACGCACATTGGCCAATAAATCATTGTCCCGAATGTAAGCCTGCGCCGCCAGCGCACCCGCCGTTGCAACCGCATGGGACATATAGGTGTGCCCGTTCCACAGCCGACCGCTATTGTCAGTGATTGTTTTGATCACGCGCTCTGCCGCTAGAACAGCAGCGATCGGTTGAAACCCCGCACCCAGCCCTTTGGCCATTGTCGTGATGTCCGCATTGATGCCTTCTTGTTCCAACGCGAAAAGAGTCCCCGTGCGACCCATCCCACACATCACCTCATCCGCAATCAGCAAGACACCATACGCATCGCAAATCTCGCGAATGCGTTTGAAATATCCGGTTGGGGCCGGTTGCGTGCCCAAAGACGCGCCCACCACAGGTTCCGCGACAAACGCGGCCACTGTTTCGGGGCCCAGTTCCTTGATCCGTTCCTCTAACAGATTGGCCATTCTCTGCGCGAAATCTCCCTCGGGCTCTGCAGGTTGTTGCATCCGATAGGCATAGGCCGCGTCGATATGTTCAACATCCATCAAAAGCGGCTGAAACGGTGCGCGACGCCCGGCATGGCCGCCAGTGGCCAAAGCCCCCAAGGTGTTGCCGTGATAGCTTGGCTTGCGTGCAATGATTTTGGTGCGTGACGCCTCTCCATTCTCAAGATGGAACTGCCGCGCAAGCTTTAGCGCAGCTTCCATCGCCTCAGATCCGCTGCCCAGAAACATCACACGGCCCGCGCCGGTGCCTTTTGGCGCATGGGTCACCAGATACTCTGCCAAATCTTCGGACGGTTGGTTGGTAAAGAAACTGGTATGGGCAAAGGCCACCTTGGACAGCTGATCACTCACAGCCTTGGCGACCTCAGAATTTGAATGTCCCAGGCAAGACACTGCGGCACCTCCGCAGGCATCCAGATATCGTTTTCCATCCTCGTCGATCAGATAATTTCCGTCACCTGCAACAACATAGGGCAGCTCAGACGTCAGGGATCGGTGCAGAACATAACTCATGGGTATCTCGTCTTGCATATGGAACTATGTTTTGTATATTAGACACTATTGGGGTTTGCAAGTACACAGACCCAGGATTCCTTCCAGATGGAGCCCCCGTGAACGGCGCATTGAAGTCCCTACGCATTCTCGACGCCACGCATGTCCTTGCGGGGCCGTTTTGCACGTACCAACTGGCCCTTATGGGGGCCGACGTCATCAAAATCGAATCTCCCACCTCTCCTGACTGTGCCAGAGGTAGAGGACCCGATCCAAAAGCCAACGCCTTGGGGCTGGGGTTGAACTATCAGGTGCAAGGCGGAAACAAGCGCGCCTTGGCGCTTGATTTGGCGACTACACCAGGCCGCGATGTTTTTCTAAAACTGGCCAAGACCGCTGATGTGTTTGTCGAAAACTACACCACCGGGGCGCTGAACGGCCTGGGCCTGTCCTATGACGATGTGAAATCGGTTAACCCCGGCATCATCTACTGTTCGATCACAGGTTTCGGTGACACAGGCCCTGCAGCACAGACCGGAGCGTATGACAACGTAATTCAGGCCGCCAGCGGGACGATTGCGCAATGCGGCGGGCAAAAACCCGGTGTTTCCTTTATCGACTATGCCACGGGATATTCCGCGGCTTTCGCCATCATGGCGGCAATCCAGCAGCGCCATGAAACCGGACTGGGCTGTCAGATCAGCGTTTCCATGCTGGAAGTGGCCATGCAGATGATGGCCCCAGAGGTTGCGGCCGCACAGCATCCCGTCAAAGCGCAGCGCAACAAAGAACCCGGAATCAGCAGCTATGAAACGCGCGAGGGTGTGCTGATGCTGGGCGCATTTCGTCCTGAACAATATCGGCGTCTGTCAGAGCTTCTGACACAGCTCGGGCAAGCAATCCCCCCCCTGGCCGACATCCAGTCGTGGCAGGATGTCTGGTCCATTGACGACGCAACGCGCCGGTCCCTTGAAAAAGTCTTTGCCGGAAAAACTGCTGATGAGTGGGTCGACATCCTGCACGAAGCAGACATTCCCGCCGAACGCGTGCAAACCTTGGAGGAGGCCGTGAAGAACGAACAACTGGCGGCACGGGGCTATTTCACCCGTTCACCGACGGACCCACAGGTCAGCCTGCCGCTCACAGCGTTCCGGTTTTCCCAAGGCGGACCAAAGCTGACATCCCCAGCCCCGCGCCCTGGCCAACATTCCGCAGAACTGTTGCACGAACTTGGGCTTTCAGCAGATGATATCTCAGCACTGGAAAGAGAGGGAGTGATATGATCCGGCGCAACACCCCGATCCTGACGGCAAAGCTGTTCACAGAGCTTCCCGACGCATTGCGTCACAAGGGGGAACCATCCGCTTGGGCAAAAATGACCCGGCCGGGTCAGCAAATGCATTCCTTCCTAGAGGCCGCTTTTTTCGATGACGCACGCAATCTGTGGCTGTCAGACGTGCCTTATGGCCGGGTGTTTCGGATCGCTCCGAATGGCGAATGGGACATCGTTCACAAAATCGACGGCGAACCGCACGCGATGCGGATCGCACCAGATGGGCGCCATATCGCTGTGGACTACAGCCACGGGCTGGTGGAACTGACGGGGCCCAATTCCTTTGAAGTTCTCAGCCAGGGGGAAACGGGAAACCCCTTTCTGGGGTTGTCTGATATGGCATATGCCCCGGATGGCACGCTTTGGTTCACCGATAGCGGACGCAGCAGTCTTAGCGATCCGACGGGGCGGGTGTATTGCCTGTCACCGGACGGATCCCTTCGGTTGGTTCTGGACTGCGTGCCCTATTCAAATGGCATCTGCCTGTCGCCGGATGGCGCATGGGTCTATGTCGCGGCAACCCGCGCCAACCAAGTCTGGCGTCTGTCGTCGCGTTTGCCCGACACCGGGCAACCGATGGTCGGCACGTTCCTGCACTTGTCCGGCGGGCTTGGGCCAGATGGGCTGGCCACAAATTCCTACGGCTGGCTGGCCGTCGCGCAAGCGCAGGCCGGTCGCGCTTATGTCTTCAACGATCTGGGCGACCCACTGGCCGAAATCCGCCTTCCCCACGGATTGTGGACAACATCCGTCACATTCCACCCAGACACACCAACACATCTCTACATCACCGACGCCCAAACCGGCGCGGTCTACGTTTGCCACCTTCCCGAAGAATGGATCCCAGAATGAACAAAGATGACCTTTACGGCTACGTGCCAGCAATCGCGACACCTTTCAGCGCCAATGGCGACATCATGGAAGACGCCTTTGTTGAGATGTTCGAATTCCTGATCGGACGTGGCGCAACCACAATCTGCATTGCCGGGGACAACGGCGAAAGCTGGGCGCTGAGTGCAGCCGAACGCGGGCGTCTGGTGCGCCTGGCCAAGGACACAGCCAAGGGCCGCGTCAAGGTCATGATGGGAATTTCGGCCCCAACCATCGATGCGGCACGTGGCTATATCCAGGCCGCCGACGAAAACGGCGCGGACGTGCTGTTGTCGATGCCGCAGACCTATGTTCTTAAAGCTTCCGAGGCCGAATTGATGGCCCGGTTCGATGCCATTTCCGCCGCGACCAAGACACCACTCGTGTTGTATAACTCTCCGCGTCGCATGGGGTTTTCCTTGACCGTGGATCAGACGGAACGTCTTTTGGACAATCACAACGTGATCGGCATCAAAGAATCTCAGCGCGACTTTTTCTACCACACACATTTGCTGGAACGTCTTGGCCACCGCATGTCTGTCATGACCGGGCCGTGCCACTACATCCTTCCAGCCTTTGGTCTTGGGGCAAAGGGCTTCATCGCTACGGGGCCTGAGTTCACCGACCTATTGCCAGGCGATATGGCAAAAGTCGGGACAGCCGCGCCGGATGAAACCTATCGCAAGACACACTATCAGCTGACGGTGCTTTACGAACTCTTGATGGGGACAGCCACCTGGCCTGCGTCTTTCAAAGCGGCGTTGAACCTGATCGGTCTGCCCGCTGGCGTGCCGCGCGACCCTGTTCTGCCGGCCACACAGGCGGATATCGACAAGATCAAAGCAACGTTCGATCAGTTGGGGATTGCCTATCAATGATCCGACTGGTCCGCGATCAATCTCGTCACATCCTGCGTTCCGAAGAGGTCAGCTTTCTCTTTAACGGAACACAGTTTCGGGCGCATCGCGGCGAAAGCCTTGCAGCGGCTTTGTTGCGCAATGGCGTGTTGTCCCTGCGCGCGGCCCCCGAAGATGAAAAGCCACGGGGCATGTTTTGCTGCATGGGCCTGTGCCAGGAATGTTGCGTCGTGGTCGAGGGCGCGATCGTTGAAAGCTGCCGCACCATCGTGACGCCGGGGATGAACGTTTCATCCATCGGGGCCAAGGCAGAATGACGGATCGTTTTGATATCGCCGTTCTGGGGGCCGGGCCTGCCGGGGCGAATGCCGCGCTTTCTGCGGCCATTCAGGGTGCCCGTGTCGTCTTGATCGACGAACAGCCCCAGCCCGGCGGTCAGGTCTGGCGGGCCAAGAGCGATGCCATCAAAAAGGCCCCCGAAACCGCTGAAAGCATCGCAGGCGACGCCTTGCGACAGTCAGTCGCCGACAGCGACATTCACAGGCTGGAAGACAGCCGGCTTTGGCATATTGAACGCGATACCAAGGGCTGGTCGCTGCAGGTTTTGCGCAACGGCAACACCCAGCAGGTGCAAGCCAAGGCCCTGATCCTGGCCACCGGCGCCAGAGAAACCGTCCAGCCCATCCCCGGCTGGACAACACCCGGTGTGCTTGGACTTGCCGGGGCAACTGCACTGTTCAAACAAAACCTGCAGGTTCCAGGACAGGCAACCATCGTGTCGGGCACGGGGCCATTGGTGTTTTTTGTCGCAAGTGAAATCCGCCGTCTTGGGGGCACCGTCAAAGCCGTCGTGACCCCAAACTCCCGGTCGGATTGGGCCCGCGCATTTCCGTCGATGCTGACCCGCCCAGACCTGTTGGCGCGCGGCGCGGTTTGGGTTGCGGACCTGATGTTGGCCCGTGTCCCGATCTATTGGCGTCACGCTGCGACGCAAATCATGGGCGACACGCAGGTCAACGGCGCGGCGATCCAATCCGTGGATGCGCAATGGGCCCCTTTCGGTCCGACGAAAGAGATAGAGGCCGACAGCATTTGCCTTGGCAACGGGCTGTGCCCCTCCACCGAGGCAGCACAATTGGCTGGTCTGCCCTTGCATCACGATGACTCGCTTGGCGGCTGGATCCCGCGCGCGGCCAGTGATGGCACAACCGAAATTCCGGGCCTGTTCTTATGCGGCGACGGGGCGGGCATACGCGGTGCTGCTGCTGCCGTGCTGCACGGAAAACGGGCCGGACAGACCGCTGCCGGTTTCGCCCTCAACACCGACGTGGCGCAAGACCAATCGCTCTTGCGTCGTCAGGATCGCGCAGCAAAGTTCGGCATGGCCATGACCGCGCTTAGCATCCCACGCCCCGGATTGGCGAAACTCACCACGCCGGACACGATCATCTGCCGCTGCGAAAGCGTTACGGCGGCTCGGGTTCAGGCGGAAATCATGGCCGGGGCAGAAAGCACGATGTCGGTGAAATCAGGTTTACGGGCAGGCATGGGCCCGTGTGGCGGCAAGTTCTGCCAGACGGCCATGTCACAGCTGATCGCGTCGACCAGGAACATCCCCATTTCGGACATCCCCCCAACAACGGCCCGCCCGCCCCTACGACCGATCCCCGTCAATGCAATTGCAGGCGCGTTCGACTATGACGACCTGCCCATCCCCAAGCCGGCCCCCCTATGACAGTGCCTTACGACATCGCAATTATCGGCGGCGGCATCATGGGCTGTGCCGCAGCGCTGCAAATTGCAGCGGGCGGCATGCGCCCTGTCGTGTTGGATCAGGGCGACCTTGGCCAAGGGGCCTCTGGCGTCAATGCGGGCACGTTGAGCCTTCAGATCAAACGCGTAAAGCTCATGCCTTATGCGCTGCGCGGCCATCATGAATGGGAAAAAATGGGCGCGGCTGTCGGCTTTCACAAGACCGGTGGTTACACGCTGGCCTTTAATGAGAGAGAGGCCGATTTGCTGCATGAGCGTCAAACGCTCAAGGCCAATGCGGGCGCGCCGATCACATTTGTCAGCAACAACGCGCTGCGCAATGCCGAACCAAACCTGACCCACAACGTTGTGGCTGCCAGCTATTGCGAGGAAGATGGCTATGCGAATTCTTCGCTGACCGGGCAATATTACCGGGGACGGCTGCGCGATGCCGGAATTGAATATCGTGAACGTACCGCCGTCACCGCAATAGAGGACGGGTATGTTCTGGAGACCCCAAACGGACCGATCCGGGCAAACCGCATTTTGCTGGCCACAGGCGCATGGCTGAAACAAACGGCCGCCTTGATGGGGGTTAACCTGCCAGTTCAGGCCCGGATCAACACGGTAAGCGTGACCGAACGCATGCCTGCATTGGCCAGCACCGTCATCGGCCATGCCACTGGCCTACTGACGATGAAACAAAAGCCAAATGGCACCGTTCTGATCGGAGGGGGCTGGCAAGGGCGTGGCACCCCTCAAACCGGGCGCGGAGAGGTTGCGTCGGACACTGTCTGCCCAAACATCGCCCTGGCACAATACGCCCTTCCCGCCCTGGCCAACGCTCGCATTCTGCGCAGCTGGACCGGGTTCGAAGCAAACGTCCCCGATTTTTACCCCTTGGCCGGGGCCTTGCCCGGGCGCACCGACGCATTTGTTCTGGGATGCGTGCGCGGGGGATACACGATTGGACCCTATATCGGAAAATTGATGGGGGATTACATCCTGGGCCAAGAGCCTGAATTACCCCTGTTCAACCCCGACCGAAATTTTGATGAGGAATGACACATGACTGACCCAGCCCGCCTTGATGGCAAACTTGCAATCGTAACCGGTGGTGGCAGCGGCATCGGCGAAGCAACAGCGCATGTATTTGCCCAAGCGGGCGCAACAGTCGTTGTGACAGGCAGACGGCTAGAACCATTGCAAAAGGTGGCGGCTGATATCGGCGGCCATGCCATCGCTTGTGACGTCTCTGACCAAGCCCAAGTCGTTGAGATGTTCGCACAGGCCGCCAAGATCACCGGCCGCGTCGATGTTCTGCTGAACAATGCGGGCGGCCCCGGCCCTATCGCCCCCGTGGCAGAGGTCGACATGGCAGAATGGATCACTTGCATGAACATCAATCTGGTCGGCGCGATGTATTGCCTGCAGGAAGCCGCCAAAATTATGGGGGCACAGAAATCAGGATCGATCATCAACATGTCGTCGCTCATGGGTATCCAGGGCTACCCGATGCGGTCGGCCTATGTAGCGTCGAAATTCGCCCTGATCGGGATCACCGAAACCATGGCAAGAGAGCTGGGCCCCCTTGGCGTGCGCGTCAATGCTTTGATGCCCGGCGCCGTTTCGGGCGCAAATATGGACCGCATCCTGGCCCGCCGCGCCGAAGCCGAAGGTCGCCCTGCCGCAGAGATAGAGCGTGAAAACTACACCGACGTCGCCGCGCTCAAAAGATGGGTTGCCCCCGAAGAAGTCGGGCGCGCGGCCTTGTATTATGCGTCCGACCTGTCTTCGGCAATTACGGGCGACAAAATGAAGGTCGATTGCGGCCGGTTTTAAACCCCAAACACAGGGAATGTTCTGATGACACCACAAGTTGAAATGATCACTTTGCCGCTTCCACATGGTTGGTTTGAGGCCGATACCGCCCTTCCAAAGCATCGGTTTCGCGCAACAAACCTGGCAACCGGTGCGAAAGCGATTGAACAAGTCGCAGCACGGGTTTCAGGCGTTACTCCGCCGGAAAAATCGGATGATGTTGAAAACACGCTGGACAGTGCGCAGCGACTTTTTGACAGTTATTTCAACGTCGAACGGGATGATACCGCACCGGTGTCGCTTTTCCGCTCCGCCCTGTCACAGGCCCTGCCCGCCTGTGCGCGGGACATCCAGACAGGCGTTTCCCTGACCGATGAAGAACTGCAGACGCTGGCGCTTGGGCTGCAACGCCTTGCCGATTGGGCACAATTTGCACCCGAGCCAACCGAAACGCCAAAGACCACAGCCCCGGCGCAACAGGAAAATGTGCTGTATCGCTGGAAACAACAACACCAGCTGTTTTTCCTGATCATCCACGGGATGTTGTACCTGCTGCATGTTCTGGAAGAAGCCCTGGACAAAGAGCACGCCCCGGTCGTGCGCGCCATTCTGGATGACTTCGCAGAGCTGATGGAAGGCTCTGCCGTTGCATTTCGCCTGGCCGGGGATTTTTCCATCGACGGCTATGACACCGAAATTCGCCCTGACATGCACAGACATGATCCCCATTTTTCGGGCCTATTCTATGCAGACCACAAAGAACTCGTCACCAGTTTGCGGGTTCTCAAACGCGTGCCCGACGACTTTGACGAAGAAATGAACCGGGTCGGGGATGCGATCAGCGCGGCCTATGAGGCCCATGCGTTGGTCTGCCTGCGTTTTGTCGGCGACAGTTCCAGCCTTGCCTCTAAGGACCCAAGCCGCGTGGCGGCTGAAAGCATCCGGGGCAAATATGTCAAACGCACAAAGGTGATCGCCGGGCTGGCCCAACCGCGCTAGGCGACCAGTGCCCTAGCGGTTCTGGATCATTGCCAGATAGCCCGGCGCAAAGGCCCGCCCGGTCAGACGAGCAGAATGGGACAGGCGCAAAATTCGGTCCGGGTCAGGGTGGTCTAGCGCTGTCCGCTCTGCCCGGGTCCACAGGCATTGCAACAAGGTCTCACAGGTCAGGGCCATGAACGCATGCGCATGGACAGCGCTATCCTGACAGTCTTTCAGATGCTGCCATGCGGCCTGCCAAAGCTCAAAAACCTCGCCCGCACCTTCTGCAGCAACGAATTCTGCAAAGGCCGCGGCGGCGGGTCCGTCCAACAGACGTGTGGCCAGCATTCTGGTATGAATGCCATTCGCGCCCTCATAGATCGACGTGATCCGCGCGTCCCGATAGGTTTGTTCTAAACGGTATTCCTGCAAATACCCGTAGCCGCCCAACACCTGCATTCCCAATTCGGCAGCCTTGATCCCGGCCTCTGTGCAATACACCTTTGCAATCGGCGTCAGAAACTCAACCAGATCCGGGTTGTCTGCTTTTTCCATTGTCACAAAGGCAAGATGCGCAATGAAACGCCCGCCCATGGCCAGCTGATCCATTTCGTCCAACATCCGGCGCACATCCGCATGCTGGTCCAGCGTCGCCGGCCCGCCATCGGCCAGACGCCCCTGAACGCGCTCCGCCGCATAGCTGCTGGCCACGTCATAGGCCCGCGCCGCATGGGCGACGCCCTGCAGAGCAACATCTGCGCGGGCGTGGTTCATCATCGTGAACATCGCTTGCAGGCCTTGCCCCTCTGCCCCGATCAATTCGGCCTCTGCCCCGGCAAAGGCCAACTGACATGTGGGCGATGCATGCAGGCCCATTTTTTCTTCAATCCGGGTCACAGAAATGGAGTTGCGCCCCCCATTTGGCTTTTCAGACGGACACAGAAACAGCGACAGGCCCCGCACGCCATCTTCCGATGTGCGCGCCAGCACCAAATGCAAAATACCGTCGCTGATGTTCTGATCCCCGCCAGAGATGAAAATCTTTTCGCCCGTAATTTCCCACGCGCCGTCCTGCTGAATGGCCCGACACCGAATGGCCGACAAATCCGATCCTGCCCCGGATTCGGTCAAGCACATCGTGGCGAGGGTCTCTCCTGCCGCCAGTGCGGGAATGAAGCGGGTTTTCTGGTCTTCTGTCCCAAAGCGAGAAATCGTTCGGATCGCCCCCGGCACCAATCCGGTCACCATCTGCAAACTATGGTTCGCACCTGAGAAAATCTCTGACGTGACCGCAAGGATCATGGCCCCCATGCCTTGGCCGCCATACGCCTCTGGTGCTGTAAGCCCCTGCCAGCCTTGTTCGGCGAACGTGGTGTAAAGCTCTGAAAACCCGTCAGGCATCAGGACGCGACCATCCACAAGGCGACAGCCCTGCCTGTCACCTGTCTCGTCCAACGGCGCGATTTCACCTTCAGCGAACCCGGCAAAATGCGTCGCTATTTCAGCGCTAAAGGCACTGTCCCAATCGGCCACATCCAAGGCCCCGGCGACGTGGTTGAGGGAAAAGAAAATATCATCCAGCGGGGCTTGGAAGGGTTTCATATCAGCCCAAACCCAATAGCCGGGCCGCGTTGCCCTTTATGATGTCGGGGCGCAATTCATCCTTGATGCCGATCTTTTCAAAATCAGCAAGCCAGCGCTCTGGCGTAATCATCGGCCAGTCAGACCCGAACAACACCTTTTTCTTAAGGATTGAATTGCAGTAGCGCACCAGAATTTCCGGGAAGTATTTCGGGCTCCATCCGCTGAGATCGATATAGACATTCGGCTTGTGCTGCGCGACGGCAAGCGCCTCTTCCTGCCACGGAAAACTGGGATGGGCCAAGATGATCTTCATCTCTGGAAAATCCACAGCCACGTCATCCATATACATCGGGTTCGAGTATTTCAGCCGCATGCCGTTGCCGCCGGGCATACCAGACCCCACGCCGGTCTGACCTGTGTGGAACAGGGCAATTCCGCCCTCTTCTGCGATCGCCTCATACAGGCCATAGGCCATGCGATCATTGGGGTAGAACCCCTGCATCGTAGGGTGAAACTTGAACCCTTTGATACCAAAATCACGGATCAGGCGCCGCGCCTCACGCACGCCCATTTTCCCCTTATGAGGATCAATTGACGCAAACGGGATCAACACGTCATCATTTTCAGCGGCAAGTTCTGCCACCTCTTCATTTGCGTAACGCCGATACCCGGTTTCACGCTCTGCATCGACCGGGAAGATTACGGCTGCAACGTTTTGTTCACGGTAATGCGCCGCTGTTTCGGGAACCGTTGGCGGGTGTTTCCATGGGGCCCGGAAATAGCTGGCCATCGCGCTTTGCAAATCATCATAGCCATCATCCGCATGGCACCCGCAGGGTTCTTCTGCGTGGGTGTGAAAATCAATTGCCCGGACTTTCGAAATATCAACCATATCGTTTGCCTATCCTAAAGTTTCGCAATGCCGGTCGCGGCGTCATCGTAAAGTCGATCCAACAAGGCCGCCCGCCGTGTCAGGATTTTACGAAAGTTGAGATTGCCTTTGGCGGTGATCTCACCCTCTGGCAGGGATGCGGGCTCTGACAGAACAATCGCCCGTGCGACCCGTGTGGAAGAACCGGAAACTCGGCCAGACCGTTCCTTCAAACGATGCTGGATTTCGGACAACAGCTGATCACACAGCACAACGCCTTGATCCTCTTCCAAGGCAAATCCCGCCGCTGACAGCGCCGCTTTGTCCGGGAAAATCATAATTCCAATCTGGTCCCGATCCTGACCGGTGACAACCAAATCAGATGCGTAAGGGGCAAGACATGCCAAAAGCTCCATCCGCAGCCCCGCAGCCCGCACCCAAGTGCCTGTCAGCAATTTGAAATCTTCCGAAATCCGACCGTCAAACCGCAAACCGCGGTTCACATCTTTCGGATCCACAAAGCACATCGCATCGCCGGTGATAAAGTAGCCTTCATCGTCGAACGCCTCGCGGGTTTTTTCCGCATCTTCGAAATAACCCGGCATGACATTGGGTCCCTTAACCCGCACTTCACAGCGCATGTCCTCATCGGGGATGAGTTTCAGCGTCACACCCGTCACCGGCACCCCAACCACACCCGAACGTTCCGTCGGTTCCTGTTGAAGCGTCGTCGCCGGCGCCGTTTCTGTAAGCCCCCAAGACGCGGTGATCAGTGGCACTTCGCCCTTAATCTCCATCGCCATGGTCTCAAAGGCCTGCCAGATCTCTTGGGGCAGCGACGCACCGGCGTAAAACACCAAATCCAGGTCTTCAAAAAACCTCTGGCGCAGGCCTGCATCCTTTTCCAAAGCCGTCTTGAGCATGGCAAAACCAACAGGGACGTTGAACAAAAGCGTGCCTGTTTTCATTCCAAGGTTTTCGACGGTCCGCTCAAAAAGCGCGGGCGTCGGTTTGCCATCATCAATGTAAAAGCTGCCGCCATTGGCCAGCATCATGTTAAAGTTATGCGACCCGCCAAAGACATGGTTCCACGGCAACCAGTCGACAACGCGCGGCGGGCGCGCGGCCAGAAAGGGCAAAGCATCGCGCAATTGCGTCTGGTTCACACACATCATTTTATGCGTCGTCAACACGCCCTTTGGGCTAGAGGTTGACCCAGAGGTCATCAGTATCTTGGCCACGGTATCTGGTGTCACAGCGGCAAAACCCGCGTCGACATCCACGCCCGCATCGCCTTTCAGCAACGCGTCAAACGCGGTGACATTCTTTGCGGTTCCCACACGGCTGGCGATAACCTCAATCCCGTCCAAAGCGTCGAGGGTAAGCGCCTCTGCATATTGGTCAGCATCGACCACATAGGCCATTTTGGGACGAACAAGTTCAATGGCCTGTTTCAATCGGCCATGCGCCCCATGGATGAGCGAATATTGCTCTGCCACCGGAACGGTCGGCACGCCCACATATTGCGCGGCCAGGGACAAAAGCCCGTGATCCACGCCATTGCCGGACATGATCAAGATCGGCGTATCTGCCCCCATGCCCCGCGCCAACAGCGCCTGCCCAAGGGCACGTACTTTTTGCAACGTGGCGGCATAGCTTTCCTCGCGCCATCCAGCACCGCTGCGTTCGGCGATAAAGATGCGGTCCGGGGTCGCTTGGGACCATTGATGCAGCCAATCCCCGGTGCGATCAACAACCGGGCCTTGGTCGTAGGTTGAACGCAACAGGATCGAACCGTCTGCACGGTCTTCGCGGGAAACAGAATGCGGCAAGAAATTTGTCGTGCTTTTCATGACTGCGGTCTTCCACTTGATTTTTGAAGCGTCTTTAAAGCCTTGGAAACAGCGTCGCCTGTTTCAGAATCCCATGCCGCAAAAAGCTTTGCTTCATGCGCCTCAACAGCTGCCACCGCTTGATCGTACAAGACACGACCACTTGGCGTGACCTGCAACGCATAGGCCCGACGATCCGTTGGCACCTTATCCCGTGTGATCAGATTGCTCTGCTCCAGCTCATCAATAATCACGACAAGGTTGGGTCTTTCGATATCCATAGCCTGCGCCAATTGCGACTGACGCAAGCCTGGGTTGTCAACGATCAGAACCAAGGCAGAAAACGTAACCATGCGCAGGCCCAAAGGATCCAACGCGCGTTTTAGGTCTGCCTGAACAAGGTTCGAGGCCCGTTTCAGGTGATAACCCGCGAAACGCTGCAACGTTTCATCCGTGACCCGATCCTGTCCGAAAGGCTCTTTTTTCAAAGGGACTGCACCTGACATGGGATCACCGAAACTCTGGCTTGCGCTTTTCAAGAAAGGCGGCCAGCCCTTCCAAAGCATCCGGGCTGGTCTGGGTCATGGCAGCGCAAAGGCTTTCGGTGAACAACCCGTCTGCCTTCGCCATATCCTCTATCCGGCTAAGCGCTTGGATCATGATGTAGTTCGACAATGGCGCGTTTTTGGAAATCTTCCGGGCAAGGTCTTGGGCCATGTCCAAGGCTTCGCCTTCTCCGACGCTGTAATGCGCAAGTCCAAGGGCAAGACCTTCATCCGCGCTGTAGCGGCGCCCGGTCAGCATCATTTCAATCATGCGGTCCGCGCCCAGAATCCGCCCAACCCGGACAGAGGCCCCACCCCCGACAAAAATCCCCCGCCGCCCTTCGGGCAGCTGAAAGATCGTAGAGGGCTCTGCGATCCGAACATGGGTCGCTGTTGCCAGTTCAAGGCCGCCGCCAATGACGGCCCCAAACATGGCCGACACGACAGGCAACCCTCCAAACTGGATACGCTCCATCACCTGATGCCACCCGCGCGAATGACGCATCGTGCCTTCGGCATCGCGCGCCACATGTTCGCTCAGATCAAGCCCGGAACAGAAATGCCCGGCTGTCCCCGTCAGCACCACCGCTTTGACCTCTTTGGGCGGGTTGGAAAAGAACCCGTCAATCGCAACCAGCAAGTCGTCACACATCGCATTTCGCTTGTGTGGCCGGTTCATTGTCAACGTGGCGATACCGTCATCGGCAATATCAATCTTTAGAATGTCGTCGGTCATTTTGGATCCTTAGCGGGGCGGCAGACGAACCGCGCCGTCCAGCCGTATTGTTGTTCCATTCAGAAACGGATTTCGGATGATCTGTTCTGCCAACAGGGCGTATTCCTGCGGCTCTCCCAGCCGCGAGGGAAATGGAATATTGGCGGTGATCTTGGCGGCAACCTCTTCGGGCAAACCTTGCATCATTGGCGTTTCAAACAAGCCCGGAGCGATCGACATCACGCGTATCCCAAACTGGGCGAATTCCCGTGCAGCCGGCAAACACATCGACGCAATTGCCCCCTTGGACGCAGCATAGGCTGCCTGCCCCAACTGGCCATCCTGCCAAGCCACGGAAGAGGTGTTGATGATCACGCCGCGCTCATCGCTGTCCAGCGCGTCCAGCTCTGACATCCGCCGCGCAGCATGGCTCATCACATTGTAGGTGCCGAACAGGTTCACCCGCAGCGTCTTTTCGAAGACATCAAAGGACAGCTTGCCCTCTCTGCCGACAATCCGCGCGGCTGTCCCGACCCCGGCACAGCTTACAACCATCCTTGGGGCCGCGCCCAGTTCCTGCACGGCCTGCCCAAACGCCCGGTCAACTGATGCCTCATCAGAAACATCCGCCTTAACAGCAATGCCAGAAAACGCGTCAGCAACGGATTGCGCGCGGTCCAGATCAAAATCCAAAATGGCAACATGTGCGCCAAGGGCCGCAAGATGCCGGGCCGTTGCCGCACCCAGACCACTGCCACCCCCAGTAACCAACGCCGTTTGGCCTTCAATTCGCATAGTCACCCCTTTAGTTATATTTAATAACTATTATTGCACATGTCTTTTTGTGTCAAGCCCGGCGACCAGCAGCGGGGGGGTGATGCCCCCGCGCCCGATTTCGTCTATTTACTGTTTTCGACGGCCAGCCGTTTGACGGCCCCCTCGCGCAAAGAGGCCACTTGCGACAACAGTGCATCAGGATCCACAAAGATGTTCGGCTCTCCTTCTTGGCGCTCTGCATGGGCCTGGCGGTTTTCATCCAACCCATTTGAAAACCCGTGCGTGGTCAAGTGAACCTGCACATGCTCGTCACTATCCTCGACCAACGCACGGACACGATCCACGCTTTCGATATAAGCCCTGACCTGCGGAGGACCTTCAATCGCGTTGAGCCCCAAGCCGCCAATTGTGATCGCACGGAACGTGTCGTCGCCGTCCTGAACGTCGTAAAGATAAGACGCGGTACCCCAGGTATGTCCGGGCGTTTCGATGACCTCGAACTTGTTTCCGCCCAGCTCGATCGCATCACCATCTGCAACAACCTTTTCGGGTTCAATCATATCCCAGGCGCGGCGACCGCCTTGGGATTTCTCAGCCGAGTCAACCGCCTCATCCCAGCCGCCTTGGGTCATCACAAAAGTTGCATTCGGCACCAACGGCTTAAGCGCGACCGCGCCGCCGACATGATCGAAATGGCCATGGGTCATCAAAACATATTTGATGTCTTCCAAATCCACACCTGCTTTTTCAATGTTCTCAACAAGCATGTTGGTGAAGGGGCCATACAAGGTGTCAATCAACACAACCCCGTCATCCGTGTGCACCAACCAGGCAGACACCCAACAGATGCCGACGAAGTCAACGTTATCAAACGGGGACCATGGCTCTACCTTTTGGGCCGAAGGTGTGTTGAGCCATTTTCCCAATTCGGGCGGCATTCTTCCTGTTCGACCAAATTCCCCGAACTTTTCCAAGATTGGACCAGAGGGACAGCCCTCGAACAAATCTTGCGCCGATGCTGTGCCAGACAGGCCAAGCGCCAAAGCAAAAGACATTGCAGTTCTCGTTACAGCCAAAGACATTTTCGAATTTCCTTTTCCTTTTGGTGGGGACAGTTCGCTATTTCGCAGCAGAAACCGGCGGAACCAGCTTTCCGGGGTTCATAATATTCATCGGGTCCAGAGCCGCCTTGATCGCCCGCATCATCTGCAACTGAGAGGCCTGCTTGTAATCCGACATGACAGACAACTTGCTTTGCCCGATGCCATGTTCCGCGCTGAAAGAACCGTTCAAATCCTTGAGGAGATCATAAGCGGCCTTCTTCATTGCATCCAAAGGCAGGGCGTCCCAATCCTGCCCCGCCTGGGCCGTCAAGGCATAGTGCAAATTCCCGTCCCCCAAATGCCCAACCGTAATGGGCTTAAACCCAAGCTCGGCAGCCTTGGCATCCATCAGGTCGACAAATTGGGAAATGTTGCCAAGCGGCAAAGAAATATCGAGATGATAAACAGGGCCGTTTTCCGTGAGGGATTCCAGGATCGATTCACGCATCTTCCAAAGCGCCTCTCGCTGTTGCTCTGACTGCGCAACAACCGCATCCAGTACCAATTCTTTTTCCATCAACTCGGCCAGCAGCTCTAGCACATGGGTTTCCAGCCGAACCGTCCAATCATCCTGAAGCTCTGCATCGTCCTTTCGGCTGGATGCGACCTCGACCAAGACACCGATTGGCGCAGACGTTTCCAGTGGGCTTTTGATGTCGGGAAAGACTTTGCAAATCACATCAACCGCGGCCGCGGGCATATATTCGAACGCTTCGACACAGCCCCCGGTCCGATCCTGCAAATCGTTCAGCACTTCAATCGCGCCATCCAAAGAAGCCAGCGACAAGAATGCGGTCGTGCGCACGATTGGCTTTGGATGCAGCTTGAACACAGCTGCCGTAATGACCCCAAGCGTCCCTTCCGAGCCAATCAGAAGGTCTTTTAGGTCATAGCCCGTGTTGTCCTTACGCAGCCCGGTCAACGCATCAACAATCGACCCATCCGCCATGACAGCCTCTACCCCAAGGCATAGCTCTCGGGTGTTCCCGTAGCGAACGACGTTCGAGCCGCCAGCATTCGTGGCAAGGTTCCCCCCGATCGTGCAGCTGCCTTTTGCTCCAAAAACCAAGGGGAACACCAAGTCATGGTCAAGCGCCGCGTGATGCAAGTTTTCCAGGATGACGCCCGCCTCTACGACCACGGATCGCCCTGCCGTATCCAGCGACCGGATTTTGTTCATGCGAACCAGCGACAAGACAACGGACACCTGATCATCAACCGGAACACCACCGCCACAGATCCCAGTGCGCCCCCCTTGCGGCACAACGGCGATCCCGTTTTCGCTGCAAATCCGGATGACTTGCGCCACCTCTTGCGTCGACCCCGGTCGAACAACAGCCAAAGCAGATGTCGCATAGGCACCGGTCCAATCGGTTGTGTAGCCAACCGTATCAGGCTCTGCCGTCAAAACATTGCCGTCCCCGACCACCGCACGAAATGCGGCGATTGCGTTCTGCGCGTCCAATGGATTGCTCACGATAAAGCCTTTCTATTCAAAATTCGGCCGAAAAGACCCTCGGCATCGATCTCCAACCACCATCCACCATGGTGGATAGACTTGTCAAGCACCATGGTGGATGGTAGGTTCGCGGGGACCCAAGATTGGAACCGACACGTGCAACCTATTGATCAAAAGAAATCTTTGATGGAACTGACCGCTGATCGCATCCGCGAAGCGATTGTCGCCGGGGAACTGGGACTTGGGTCCAAACTGTCAGAACAGCGACTCGCCGACGCTCTTGGCGTCAGCCGCTCGCCCGTCAGGGACGCGCTTGCGGCGCTTCAGGCAGAGGGGCTGGTCAAGATCGAACGCAGTCGTGGCACGTTTGTTTTTACACCCGACCCGGATGAGGTCGACGATCTGTGCGAATACAGAGCGGTGTTAGAAACCTTTGCGATCCGCAAGGCCATCCAAACCCAGCCAGACACGCTTGTCCAACAGCTGACGACCGCGCAAACCCAAATGCAACAAGCTCTGAATGCAAGAGACCCTGCTCTCTACACGCAAGGAGACCTGCAGTTTCACACATCCATAATCGAAGCCTCGGGCAATCGGGCCGTTCGCGACGCCTATCATCGGACAATCAGCCCGGTGAAAGCGCTTCGAACGCATTTGTTCACGATCATGAACGAAAGGCTGGATCGGTCGATGAACGAGCATTCCGAAATTCTGCAGGCCTGTATCGACAAAGACGCCGAGCATGCCGCGCTTCGGTTGAAAGAACACATCTTTATCTTGGCCGTCGCATTTCGGACCGCCCTTAGCGACGCGCCATAGACCGACGCTCTTTAGTCATCAAAAGACCACGCCCCCTCACCCAATGCCGGCGCAGCTTTATCAAAGGTGAGCGCGCTTCTGGAAAACCGTATCGGGCTGCGTAGGCCGGCAATGCCTTCCGGCGCGATTTGCATTCCCCTGGCTTGCACCTGAGGTTCCGCCAACGCATCCGCAACCGAATTGATCGGACCGCAGGGAACACCGGCCTTTTCCAGTTTTTCGACGATAACATCGCGGGCCTGACCGGACAAAATCAAAGACAGTCGTTCAATGAGATCATCACGATTTTCGACCCTGTCTGGGTTTGTCGCAAACCTTGGGTCCCGGGCCAAGTCCTCTGCCCCAAACGCGCGGCACAACGCCTGAAACTGCCGGTCATTTCCGCAGGCAATAATCAGATGCCCATCAGAGGCCGGAAAGACCGAATATGGCACGATATTGGGATGTGCGTTGCCCAGCCGATGTGGAGCCGTTCCGCCAAGCAAAAGATTTGTCGCCTGATTGGCAAGGACAGCCACCCCGCAATCCAGTAGAGACACATCAATATGCTGGCCCAACCCGGATGTGTCCCGTTCACGCAGCGCCGCCTGAACGGCGATCGTCCCATAGAGACCTGTAAAAATATCGATCCAGGCCACCCCAACCTTTTGCGGTGCGCCTTCAGGCTCTCCAGTCAAATCCATGATGCCGGACATGCCCTGGATCAAAAAGTCATAACCCGGTTGCGACGCACGCGGGCCGTCTTGCCCAAACCCGGTGATCGACAGATACACAAGGCCGGGATTTGTTGCGGACAAGGTCTGGTAATCCAGCCCGAACTTCGCCAGCCCGCCGACTTTGAAGTTTTCAATGACAACATCCGCAGACGCAATCAAAGCCTTAAGGCGATCCAGATCCGCCTTATCCTGAAAGTCACATGTCACCGATTGCTTGCCACGGTTGGTCGCGTGGAAATAGGCAGCGACGGTTTCTGTCGTGCCGTCTTTGCGCACACGATCAATAAACGGCGGGCCCCAGCGTCGTGTATCGTCGCCTTGCGGCGCTTCGACCTTGATCACTTCGGCCCCAAGATCTGCCAAAGTCTGCCCCAACCACGGCCCGGCCAGGATACGTGCAAGCTCTACAACTTTTAGCCCTTTGAGCGGTGCGCTGCGCATCAGCTTAGAAGAACGCTTGCAGGTCGGTTTGGGCGCGCCCAAGGATCAAGGCATGCACATCATGCGTGCCCTCATATGTGTTCACCGTTTCCAGGTTTTGGGAATGTCGCATCACGTGATAAGCGCTTTGAATCCCGTTGCCGCCATGCATGTCCCGTGCGGCACGCGCGATGTCGAGGGCCTTGCCGCAATTGTTGCGCTTGATCAGCGAAATCATCTCTGGTGCGAAACTGCCATCATCCATCATCCGGCCAACCTGCAAAGCAGCCTGCAGCCCCAGCGCGATTTCGGTCTGCATGTCTGCCAACTTTTTTTGGTACAACTGGGTCGCCGCCAAAGGCCGCCCAAACTGTTTGCGATCCAAACCGTATTGACGGCTCCGCGTCCAGCAATCCTCGGCGGCCCCCATGACCCCCCAGGCAATTCCATAGCGGGCCCGGTTCAAACATCCGAACGGCCCCGACATGCCTTGCGCATCTGGCAACAACGCCTCTTCACCGACCTCGACATTGTCCATGACGATTTCCCCGGTGACAGAGGCGCGCAGGCTTAACTTGCCTTCGATCTTGGGCGCAGAAAGGCCCTTCATCCCTTTTTCAAGAATGAAACCGCGCACCTTGCCGCCGTGGGGTTCTGATTTCACCCACACAACAAACACGTCCGCGATCGGGCTGTTTGATATCCACATCTTGGACCCGTTCAAGACGTAACCCGCATCCGACTTGGTCGCCGTGCTGCGCATGCCGCCCGGGTCAGACCCGGCTTCTGGTTCGGTTAGCCCAAAGCACCCAATCAGGGATCCATCCACAAGCTTGGGCAGATATTTGTCGCGTTGCGCTTGCGATCCGTAGGTCTGGATCGGGTAGATAACCAAAGAGGATTGCACCGACATCATAGACCGATAGCCACTGTCGATGCGTTCGACTTCTCGCGCCACCAGCCCATAGCTGACATAAGACGCCCCAGCACCGCCATACTGCTCTGGCACGGTTATGCCCAACAACCCCGCCTGCCCCATTTCAGGAAAAATCGCAGGGTCTGTTTCTTCGTTCAGATAAGCGGCTTCTGCCCGAGGCGCCAGATTGTCGGCTGCGAAGCTGGCGGCGGATTCAGCGATCATACGCTCTTCGCCGGACAACTGGTTGATCAGCCGGAACGGATCCTGCCAGTCAAAACTCTGACCCCTATTTTTGTTTGACGACAATCGACTATTCCTTTTCGGCCACCCGGCTGCGCCCAATTGACATTGGGGCGGTTTCCCATTCATCTCTTTGGACATGCATTAAAAGTGGTAAACGCTGCACACGCAACGTTCTTTGAGACATTGAATGGATAACATCCAAATTATTGGACATGCCTTGATCGCGATCAAGCGGAGCACAAGTTGAAACCAGTTCGTCCCACACCAGAAATAAAGACCGTGCCGTCCGACCCGTTTTCCGCGCATCCTGAATTGCGTGACAAAATCAAGGATCCTTTGACGTCCTTTTTCCGGACATTCAGCGCAGAATCTGCATTCGCCGAACGACCAGAGCTGAGTTGGGTTCTTGAAGAGCTTCACTCCGACGAGAAACGCGAAGAGCTGCGGGTCAATGCCCTGAACGGGCGATTTGATGATGACCTTTGGGTCTTTGCCTATGGGTCATTGATGTGGGATCCCGCTTTTCGGTTCGCAGATGTACGTCGCGCCACCTTGCCGGGCTACGCGCGTCGTTTTCTGTTGAAGGACATTTATGGCGGACGCGGCACCAAGGAAAAGCCAGGCCTTATGGCGGGGCTTGATCAGGGACATAGCTGCGAAGGGTTGGCGTTTCGTATCGAAAAACATCACATAGAAACCGAAACAGAGGTCTTGTGGCGTCGGGAAATGATTGGACCCGGCTACATACCAACTTTTGTTCCGGTCCAGATCGATAGCCATGAAATAGAGGCATTGACCTTTGTTGCGGACCATTCCGCAGACGGAATAGAGGCCGACTTGCCCCACGAAGAACAAATCCGCTTTATCGCGCATGGTTCGGGCTTTTTGGGCACCAGCAAAGAGTATCTGGAAAACATCGTCGCCCAGTTCGCTGTGTTGGGTATCGTCGACAAGGACTGCTCTGCGTTGCTCGCCGATGTTGAGCGACATATGCAATCACTCCCCCCCAAAAGCACCTAACATCAGAGATCAGACCATGACGCACAGAAAACCATTCTTCGACGGACATAATGATTTCCTGTTGCGATTGATGATGAGCCCGGCATCAAGAGAAGACACATGGCTTGGCGAGACTGGCCGCGGCCATCTGGATCTAAGGCGCATGCAAAAGGGCGGGTTCGCGGGCGGCTTGTTCGCAATCTTTGTACCACCAGTTTCGGATGGACCGCCGCCTGATTTCTCGACGATCATGGCCAACCCACCCTACGACATCCCGCTTCCACCCTTGATGACGCATGAGCCCGCACAACCGGTCGCCATGGCAATGGCAGGTCTGTTTCACTGGATGGAACGCGCCGCGCCAACAGAATTCAAGGTTTGCCGGACCGCCGCTGAAGTCAGATCCACGATCGCAAAAGAGATCATCGCAGGCGTGCTTCACATGGAAGGGGCAGAGGCCATTGGCCCCGATCTGGATGCCCTATACCTGTTTCACGACATGGGCCTGCGTTCTCTTGGACCTGTCTGGAGCAGACCGACGATTTTCGGCCACGGCGTGCCAATCAGCTTTCCGGGGTCGCCCGATATCGGCGACGGGTTGACCGAAAAAGGCAAGGACCTGGTGCGGCTTTGCAATCAGCTTGGCATCATGATTGATCTGTCCCACATGAACGAGGCTGGCTTCAACGACGTTGCAGCACTGTCCAACGCCCCTCTGGTTGCGACGCATTCCAACGCCCATGCGCAGTGCGCCTCTCCACGCAACCTGACCGATCGACAGCTGGACATGATCCGGGATACGGGCGGCATGGTCGGCCTGAATTATGCAACCTTTTTCCTGAACGCCGACGGAACAGCCTCTGAAGAAACCGATTGGGATGTCATGGCCAGACATCTGGACCACCTGATCAAACATCTCGGCGAAGATCACGTCGGTTTGGGTTCAGATTTTGATGGCTGCGTTGTGCCCAAGGGCATCGGAGACGTCACCGGCGTGCAAAATATGTTCCACGCTTTGTCAGAACGGGGATATGATCAAGCGATCTTGGACAAACTGGCACTCGAAAACTGGCTAAGCTGTTTGGATCGAAGCCTGACCTAATCTCCTTTCCTATTCCCCAAAGAAAGGGATCAAAAACTTGAAAATGCAACCCCGCCTGACACGTGACCTTGTGAACCGGCTGCCTGAACGAGTCGATAAACGCGGCCCGATCCGGGTTTCGGACCCGCCCCCCGAGTATTTTTACGACACAGCGGCGGACATTTTGTCCAATACGCAAAACCCAGACGAATTGTGGGTATTTGCGATCGGGTCTCTGATCTGGAATCCACGTTGCGACGTGGTCGAGCGCAAGTCAGCTTTGGTGAGAGGATGGCGGCGTTCATTTTGCATCGGACCAGACCGAAGATTTCGCGGCAATCCTGATGCCCCGGGGTTAATGCTGTCTCTGGATCGGGGCGGGCAGTGCTGGGGCGTTGCCATGCGCATGAACCAGGACAACTTGTTGGAAAATCTGGTTGGCCTGCTACAAAAAGAACCCCCTTGTCCGCCGGAATGGGTCATGACCGAGACCAATAACGGACATATTCCGGCAATAGCATTCACCGTCAGCCCCGACTGGGAATTATATCATCCCGAACCTCCAATCGAAGAACTCGCAGACATTCTGGCGACATCGGTTGGACATGTTGGATCAATGCCAGACTATTTGTTGAACACAATTACCGAACTGGAAAACGCCGGTGTACACGATCAACATTTGTGGCAATTACAAGAAATGGTCGCCGATCGGTTGGAACGGCTCGCTGAACTTGGGTGATTGGGTTGATGCCGTTATCTCGTCGCGCAACATGGTGGACCCCGCGTAAGTCAGGTATCCGGGATACATGAATATCGACGCAGTCAAGTTTCGGGATTTCCGCCTGTATTTGGGCGGCAACGCATTTGCGCTCAACTCTGTCTGGATGCAACGCGTCACCTTAGGTTGGATCGCGTGGGAACTTACAAACTCTGCCAGCTTTGTGGGGCTTGTGTCCTTCCTTACATATGCGCCGGCAATGATTTCTGGACCATTCTTTGGCGTCCTGATTGATCGCGTGCGCGTCAAAAAGGCGGCGATGGTGACTCAGTCGCTGCTCTTGCTGATCACCCTGCTCTTTCTGATTACGTATGAACTTGGCGTTTTGGGTACAATTGTCCTTGCCGCTCTCGCCACTTTGGTCGGCGTCGTGACCTCGGCCCACAACCCGGTCAGAATGTCGCTCGCCCCGCGCCTGGTGGAACGAGCCGCAATTGGATCGGTCGTAACGCTTGTTGCAATTAACTTTAATTTGGCGCGGCTCACCGGACCCGCCTTGGGGGGCGCATTAATCGCGGTTTTCGGGGTAGAGGTTTCACTGATCGTTCAGGCGCTTTTCTATCTGCCAATCCTGTTCGTCATACCACGGCTAAGCCCACGGCCTCGACGATCGGAAAACAGCGAAAAGCCCCCCTTTCTGCAGGAAATGTTGGCCGGATTTCGCTATGTCATGGCCAATGACATCATTCGTCGGGCGTTGTTGGTCACGGGGATCTTTGCATTTCTCATTCGTGGGACACTGGAACTGATGCCGGTCTTTGCCGATGGCGTCTTTGACAAGGGGGCTGCAGGGCTGGGGTTACTGACGTCCAGCGCGGGGTTTGGGGCCCTTTGCGCAGGCATGACGAAAGCGCTGACATCCGCCCAGGCATCCGGAAGACTGCCCCGCCCCGTATTGGTAAGCACATTTCTGGGGATCAGTCTGATCCCAATTGTAGGCTATTCAACCATATGGGAACTGACGCTCGTGATGATGGTCCTGATTGGATTTTGCGGCACTATGGCGGGCATCACAATGCAAACCGCGATCCAGTTGGAACTGGACGATGACATTCGCGGTAGAGTGATGAGCCTTTGGGGAATGGTCGGAATCGGGGCCGCCGCGCTTGGCGCGATTGGGCTTGGGTTTCTGGCGGATCAATTCGGCGTTTCCGCCGGTCTGACAGGCGCGGTGGCATTGGGGCTGATCGCCCTGGCCCCGGTCATTATCCGAAGCTGGTAAACAACACCGCGCGCAGATCAGACCCTAATAGGTCGCCCGTCCGCCAGACAGATCAAACACGGCCCCCGTTGTGAAGCTGTTTTCGCGGCTGGCGACCCAAGCGATCATCTCAGCTGCTTCGGCGACTTCCAGAAAACGACCACGTGGAATTTTAGACAGCATGAAGTCGATATGTTCCTGACTGATCTGATCAAAGATCCGCGTCCGCGCCGCAGCCGGAGTGATGCAGTTCACACCGATATCAACACCTGCCAGCTCTTTTCCCAGTGACTTCGTCAGCCCGATCACCGCCGCCTTGGACGCCGAATAGGCCGCGGCACCAGGGTTGCCTTCTTTACCAGCGATAGAGGCGATATTTACGATCCGCCCATAGCTTTTTGCGCGCATTGTAGGGACCACGGCCTTGTTCACATGAAACGTACCAAGGACATTGATGTTCATGATCCTGGCGAATTCTTCGACCGGATATTCTTCTAACGTGTTGATCCCCCCGGAAATCCCGGCAGAGTTCACGGCAACATCAATTTGACCGGTCGCGTCCAGGGTCGCATCCCGCGCCGCTTGAACGCTGTCCCAATCGCTAACATCAACTTTGACGGCAACAGCATCCCCACCCAGTTTTGCCGCGGCGTCTTGGGCAAGATCCAAGTCCATGTCCCAAACCACGATCCGCGCCCCATCTTGGGCCATTCGGGTGGCGCAGGCCAAACCAATCCCCTGCGCACCGCCAGTTACGACAGCGGTCTGTCCGGTGAAATCCATTGCAAAACTCCTTGATATTTCCGTTATATATCACTTTCAGCACACTTAAGCAGAATTCCCAGGGCATTCCCAGAGCATTAAAGCAGCGGTGATTTATGTCCTTGGATCATGCCATCAAAGCCTGCTAGCTCACCGATTGTTTGGTGGTGCCTCCAATCCAAATAACTTAAAGATGGGGCGAGCCAATGGATGCCTAGACGGCACAAGAACTACCATGATGGGGCAAACCGCATGCAGCAGAACCAAAACATACCCAAATCAGGCGCAACGGTGCAGAAGTTCCGACAATTTTGCGCGGTGATCCTTCTGGGGTTTACCGCACTCTTTTTGACCAACACGCCCAGCCTCGCCGGGCCTGTTGAGACCGAAATAGAAAGCACCGTCAACGGGCTGTCGTCCGAAGGTGTGTCAGAGATTGGCACTGTACCCATTATCAGCGGCAAGTTCCTCAAAGAATTCTATGCGCTGCGTTCCTTTGAACCAGTATGGACAGACCCTGCCGCACAGGATGATCTGCTGACACAAATCGACAACGCCTTACGTGAAGGTTTTCGTCCTCAGGATTTTCATTCCGCCGATTTGTTGAACCTTCAAATCGATGCCGCCTCTGGGGATCCGGTGGCTGTCGCAAGGTTTGACGTCGTTGCAACTGCGTCGGCTGCGCTGGTCTTGCACCACAAATATTATGGCAAAGTAGATCCCAGCACCTTGAACAGTGAATGGAATTTTCTGCGCCCCTTTCAGCAAGGAAACCCCGCGCAGCTGTTGAACCAATATCTGACCGTGGCGACACTTGGCGCGATGGTCGACGACCTGGACATATACCACCCAAGCTATCTTGCGTTGCAACAGGGACTGGCCCAGTACCGCGCGATTGCAGAACAGGGGGGCTGGCCAACTGTGCCAGATGCCGTCGTGCTAAAACCCGGCATGCAAGACCCAAGCATCCCTATTTTGCGACAACGTCTGTCGATCACCGGCGATCTGGCCCAGGGTGATTTGACATCTGACATGTACGACCCTGAGCTGGAGGTCGCGGTCCAGCACTTTCAGAAACGCCACGGCCTTGATGCCGATGGCGCAATCGGGCCCAGAACTTTCACAGCGCTTAACCGCCCTGTTGATTATCGCATTGATCAACTGCGTGTCACTTTGGAAAGAGCCAGATGGCTGCTGCGCGACACCGGAAGCGATTTTGTATTTGTGAACATCGGCAGTGCGGAAACGATACTCGTCAAAGACGGGAAGATCGCATGGCGGACACGTTCTATCGTCGGTCAGGTCTATCGCAAGACACCGGTGTTCCGCGACGAGATTGAATATATGGAATTCAACCCCACATGGACGGTCCCCGTTTCGATCTTCCAGCGCGACAAACTGGAAAAAATCAGACAAGACCCCGGCTATCTGGAACGCGGCGGGTATGATGTCGTCAACGCGGATGGTCAAATCATCGACCCGGCCTCGGTGAATTGGGCATCAGACAATCCAGCGGTGACATTGGTACAGCGCCCTGGCCCCAAGAATGCGCTTGGCCAGGTCAAGTTCATGTTTCCAAACGAGTACTCTGTCTACCTGCACGACACCGACAATAGGTCCCTTTTCGATCGGGCCGACAGAAACCTAAGCTCGGGGTGTATCCGCGTCGAAAATCCGTTCGAGCTTGCCGATCTTCTGATGGAAGGCGATCCAAACTGGTCAGATGCGCGTCGTGAAGAGATTTTGGCCAGCGGCAAGACAACCCGCGTTACATTGCCAAAGCCGATGCCGGTCATGTTGACCTATTATACAGCTTGGGTGAATGCAGAAGGTTTGGTTGAGTTCCGCGAAGACATCTATGAACGCGACCAGCCGGTTCTGGACGCTTTGAACAAAGATTTCTTTGGCTAAGCACCCGCACCAGTCACGCGGGCGTTTTGCATTCCAACCGCAACCCAATGGCAGGGCTGTTCTCAAAGCCCGGCCATTCATCGCTTTGGCTGTCAGAGGTCAAAGCAACGTTCAAATACCGCTCCATGCTCTTGTCCGATTTTAGGTACAGGCCAAGGAAAGCAGTCACAAAATGCTGCGCGATATTGTTCATCCGCAGCGTATCCCAAACGCCATCCTCATAATGTGAGAACGCCCGTTCATCGACGCCCTCGCCCCAGAATTCCTTTGGAAGCGGGATCGGGGCCGCCGCGTTGTGTCCCGCATGATCGAAGGTAAGTAGATACCGCGTCGTCGATGTCAGTTCGTCATAGATTTTCCGAATGCCATCCCTGTAGTCTGAAATGTCATCACGGCTGCCACCAATCACCAATGTCGGCTTTTTCACCCCAGCCAACCCAACAGCATCCCAAACCCCGTGTTGCCGCCCCCATGGACCAATCGGGACAATCGCTTTGACCCGCGGATCAATCAGACCTTGATGCTGTTCCGCGCCCGCGCGAAGCCGCTCAAACAGCGCGCGAAACTCGGGTTCGTCATGTTTGGTGCCGCCATCTGCAAAACCAGCTCCCCCAAAGATCAAAGCGCCATAGGCCCCCATGGAATAGCCAATCACGCCAATATTTTCCGCATCAATGCTCTGCGCGATTGGCTGAGTTTTATCCGTCAGTTGATCCAGCACGAAACTCTGGTCCAAAGGACGGTTGTACCGCGTGGACTCGAACGAAATCTTTTCAGCATATGTGCTGTCGGCATGATCCACAGACGCAACGACATAGCCTTTTGAGGCCAGGTTTTCTGCAAAATGACTAAGCAGGAACCGGTTGCCCGGAAACCCGTGAGAGATCAGAACCAAAGGGTATCGGCCTGGCGCTATCGTGGCATCTCGCGCAGCGCGCCCGTTTAATGTGACGGGGGTCTTTCCGTCCCGCAGCAGGGTCGAATAGCTGCATCCCTGTCCAGATTGAGATGTGCTCGGATACCAGATTTCCACCCGCAGCGGTCGGTCATAATGGGGCATCGTCCCCTCGGACACATGCGCGACATCAAGCTGATCCCCATGGATCAGGTCAAGCGTGCGCACTCCGATTGGGCTGACCCCCAAAAACGCCAACTCTGGCGCGTCGGGGCGAACCCGGTCGATACGGTTTTGCGATCCGGTCGCGTCAAAGGTCATGTTTCACCTTTTCCAAAATGCAGGTCACGTTACCCAGTTTGCTTGCCAATGCTGGACGATGCAACCGCCGCCAAAATAATCGCCCCCACCAGGATTTCGCGCACGAAACTGTCCACGCTCATCTGTGTCAGGCCATTGTCCAGCAACCCAAGGATCAAAACGCCAACAAGCGTTGCCAGGGCGCGTGGTTCCCCTTCCTGGCTGATCGTCATTCCCAGAAATACCGCAGCAATCGCATCCAGCATCAACCCACTGCCCTGCGTTGGATTGGCCGAGGCGACGCGACTTGCCAGCATCAACCCACCCGTCGCGGCCCCAAGCCCCGTCAGACCAAACGCGATCATCCGCAGCTTGCGAACCTTCACACCGGCCAGCCGGGCAGCCTCGGCATTTCCACCAATCGCATAAAGCCGTCGGCCAAAGCCGGTATGTTCCAATGTGAACCAAACCAAAAACAAAACCACCAGCGCCAGAATGGTCAGGAACGGCAAGGACAGACCGGCCAGACCTATGGCATCCAGATCAATTCCACTGCGCGCGATCCCGCCAAAGCTTTTGGGAATATCGCGCCCAAAGATCGTCTTTCCGTCACTGACCAGAAAGGCCAACCCGCTGAACATGGTCAAAGTCCCAAGGGTCGCCACAAAGGGCAGAATACCGACGAAGCTGACCAGGAACCCGTTAAACAGCCCGCCAACGACCCCGACCAACAGGCCAGCTGCAATGCCCGTTGGCACGGAATAGCCCTGCGCAAACAGCAGCGCGGCGCAGATGCCCGAAAGGCTGGCCATCGACCCGACGCTTAGGTCAAAATCCCCCATGACCATAACAATCGTCATGGTAAAGGCGATCACCGCCAACATGCTGACCTGTTGCGAGATATTCAGCCAATTGCGGGCCGTCATGAATGTGTCGGGCAAATTGAACCAAAAGAACAATATGATCGCGGCAAAGCCCAGAAGCGTGCCATAGCGTTTAAGAGCTGTGATCATGTGCATAGTACCTTATTCATAAAACTTCGCCAAAAGCCCGGCTGGCGTCAGGTCTTTGGTCGGAATGATAGCGTGTTGGGCGAAATCCCGCATGATCAGAATGCGGTCGCATAAGCCGATAAGCTCTGGCAAGTCAGAGGACGTAATGACAACGCCTGTCCCTGCGGCGCTCAGATCGCGGATCAGCGAATAGATGTCGAACTTGGCCCCCACATCCACCCCGCGTGTGGGTTCGTCCAGCAGCAGTACATTGGGCTGGTCCCCAATGGCCCGTGCCAGCACAACCTTTTGCTGGTTGCCACCGCTCAGCTGATAGACAGGTTGGTCCAATCCATCCGATTTCAGCGCCACCGCCTGCCCAAGCGCGGCGGAATGCGCCTTTTCCTGGCCTCTGCTGATTACCCCGCCAAACCGGGTGAATTTCTGTAGATGCGGCAGCGCGATGTTGTCCACGATGCTTTGTCGCAACATCAGCCCCTGACGTCTTCGTTCCCGCGGGATATAGGCGATCTTGGACTGCCACGCTTCTGGCGCGCCGCGCAGGTCTTTGACCACGCCCTTAATCGTCAGCTGCCCTGTGACACGCCGGTCAACGCCCAGCAACGCCTGCAAGACCTGGCTTTGCCCACTATTGGCCAGCCCCGCGACACCCAAGATTTCGCCCCCGGCCAATTCGAAATCAACGCCGCGTATATGCTTGGTTGCGAACCCCGAACACAGCACAACAGGCGCATCAAGCATCGCAGAGCTGCGCGGCGGATAGGCGTCGCTCATCTCGCGACCGGTCATCATTTGGATGATCTCGGCAGATCCGGTTTCTTTGACAAGCTTTGTCGCCATGCGCTTGCCATCGCGAAACACGGTGACCCGGTCGCAAATTTCGGAAACCTCATTCATGCGATGCGTGACATACAACACCGAAGCGCCGGAGTTTTTCAGTTCGCCGACCACATGAAACAGCTTTTCGATCTCGGCACCATTCAGCGCGGCCGTGGGTTCATCCATCACGTAAAGACAAGGGGGCGTGTCCCCGCCCGACACCAAAAGGCTTGCGATTTTCACAAGCATCTGGTCGCCGGAATTCAGCCGCGCCATCTTTTGGCGCGTGTCGATATGGGTCACCTGCAGTCGGTGCAAAGCAGCCAAGGCCCGGCGGTTCAGTTCCGTCCAATTCACGGCGACGCCCAACAGGGATGGGTAAGGCCGACCGAGGACAATGTTTTCAGCAACCGACAGCTGAGGCACGATGTTAAGTTCCTGGTGGATGAACCGGAACCCGTGGTCAAATGCGTCCTGCGTGCTGTTGATCTGTATTGGCGCGCCGTTCAAAACCATCTGGCTGTTGTCGGGTTTTGTCACGCCAGCCAGTATCTTGATGATGGTGCTTTTGCCCGCGCCGTTTTCCCCCATCAGCGCGTGCACTTCACCGGCGGCAAGCTCTAGGCTGGCACCGGACAACGCCGTTGCACCGCCATAGGTCTTGTCTACATTTTGCAGGCTAAGAAAGGTCATGACCATCATCTAAAAAATGGCGGGCGCAAAAACGCCCGCCGAAACACGTCAATATATGTGGTGTCTTATTCCGTGGCATTCGCCGAGGTAATCAGCCTTGTCGGGACATAAACCACAGATTCTTTGATCTCATCACCAGCGATGATGCGCGACACGACATCGGCCGTTTTTTCACCGATGCCGATAAAGTCCTGCGCAACGGAAGCTTCGAAATTGCCGCCAGCCGCGATTGCATCGCGCGCCTGAGGGTTTGCGTCGATCCCGACGATCACGATGCCTTCATCACTGCGGCCCGCATCTTCGATGGCTTGCAGCGCACCAAGACCCGGCTGATCCCAAGCGGCCCAAACAGCAGCGATGCTGCCCTTTTCAGGGTTCGCGGCCAGGATCGCTTCCATTTTGGCACGAGAATCCGCAATACCGCCGTCTGAAACGTCAGGTGTCACACGATCAATGACCTCGATATCTGGGTAATTGCCGAAAATCGCATCCGCGACAACGCCACGAATTTGCACGGGCGGGAACGCGTCAAAAACAAACATGACCACCTTGCCAGCGCCACCGATACGGTCCGCAACATAGACAGATGTTTCTGCCGCCATCGCATATCCGTTGCTTGTAACATTGGTGACCAGCAACGGATCCGTCCCGGAATCCATACCAACAACCGGAATGCCTGCATCCTTGGCAACTTCCAGCCCGGCGGCAACCTGCGCCGGATCCACATTGATCACGATCGCATCGACTTGCTGGTTCACGGCGTCTTCAAGGCGGCTGATGACAGCGGCCACGTCGCCTGCGGTGTCTACAACATTTACATCCCAGCCTTTTTCATCCGCTGCAGCCTTGAAGCCTTCCACGTAGAACTGAGTGCCAGGTTGCGCCAGATATGGGGTGATCACTGCGACCTTCCCGTCAGCACTGGCGGATTGAGCAAACCCCGCAATCGCCACAGCGCCCGCAAAAAGCAGCCCCCCACATTTGTTCAATATTTTCATCGCCGTTCCTCCATTGCAATTGTCGTTGCGTTCAATGCCGCATCTGTCCGGTCAGAACCTTAATGCCAAATCCAGGGAAAGCGAAAGCGACATTCGGCGGAAAATCAGAAACTTGCCAGTTTGTGGTTGATATCGCGCGCGGCAAAATAGGCATCCTGATACAACTGGAACATCGTATCATAGCGCGTTTTCTGCGCCGGATCTGGCAGGTAGGTTCGATCAAAGGCCACAATCTCGGCCAATGCAGCGCTTAGGTCAGGGTAAATTTCAGCCGCCACCGCAGACATAATCGCCGCGCCCAGCACGCCGGGATCGTTAACATTGGTGCGTTTCAACGGAACCCCCAGAACATCGGCGCGGATCTGGTTCCACACATCAGACTGAAACCCGCCACCGCCGCAGTTGAACGACGTGATGTCCCCACCTGCTGAATGCTCCAATGACTGGGCCAACAAACGGGCGGAAAACGCAACGCCTTCATAAACGGCGCGGGCGATCTCTGCCTTGCCGGTGTTTGCGTTCATACCCAGCAACGTCCCGCGGGCATCGATATCCCAAAGCGGCGCACGTTCCCCTTGCAGATGGGGCAAAAACAACGGCGCGGGGCTGGATCGATCCATTCCCTCCACCAGCTCTGCCATCTGCTTTGGCGTCACATCAAACACGTCGCAATACCATAAGACAGAGGCCCCGCCCGATTGGGTCGGGCCAACGTGAACACGCATATGCCCAACTTTTGGAAATACCAAAATGCCTGGGGTCGGCGTGATGTCCTCTGACACGACGCCCAAGACCTCACTTGTGCCGCTCAGGTAAAAGGCCTCTCCCGGTTCGTTAACACCAACACCGCAAATGCCCGACCAGGCATCCATTGTGGAAACGGCAACGGGCACGTTTTCCGCAGGTTGGCCTTGCTTCACGACGCCTGCAATGTCTGTATCCCGCGCCAGCCGTGGTAATTTCATGGCAGAGCCCGGCACCCTATCCAAAAGTTTCGGGATATAGTTCAGGTCAAGATCAACCATGCCGATATTGGAAATTGGGTCCGTGACGGCCTCGCCCGTCAGTTTCAGGATGCAATAATCCTTGGGCAGCATCACCCATTTCGTTTTGTCCCAAATCTTTGGTTCGTTATCCGCAATCCATTTCATCCGGGCAAGACAATGGCTGGCGTCAATGGGCATCGGCGCCCCCCACCAAGCAATCCGGTCGGCATCGCTGATTTGTGCATCCAGCGCAGCCGCCGCCTCGGCGCAGCGCCCGTCTTGCCAGACAATGGCCGGGGTCAGGGCTTGGCCAGCCTGATCGACGAAAATATGGGTGTTTACTTGCGAGGTGATGCCGATGGATTTCAATCCAGACAGGTCACGCTTGGATGCAAATCCAGACAAGGCGGCGCGGATCAGATCGACCCAAATGTCCGGATCCTGTTCGACCCAGCCGGGGCGCGTCCGGCGGGTCGGATGGGCCGCGCTAAAGCTGTCCAACTGGCGACCGCTGGCCGCAAATAGACCCGCCTTAAGCGAGGTGGTTCCGACATCCACCCCAATGAACATATCTTCAGCCATCCCAACATCCTCGATGCGCGTTTTAACCCGCGTGACTCGACCGGGTACGGCTCATCTTGTCAATGTCAAATGGGGATATTTCTGCGGCAGAACGGCCGAAACAAAGCGCCCCCGGACAAGCCAGGGGCGCCTCTGTAAAATCAGTGGCAGGCCGGGCGCGTACCTGGCAGCAGGACCTTGTCTACCACATGGATCACGCCGTTATCCGCCATGATATCTGCAATGATGACATTGGCCACATCACCGGTTCCGTCCGCGATTGTAACGCCATCTGCGCCAGCCGTGATGCAAAGACGTTCCGTTGCAAGGATAGGTTTGAAATAGTTGGACCCAGCCGGGATCATGGACGCCGTAAGCTTGCGATCATCCACGTGGTACAACAGAACATTCGTCAACTGATCCTTGTTTTCAGGCAACAGCAATGTGTCGACTGTGCCAGCAGGCAAGGCTGCAAAGGCGTCGTTGACCGGGGCATAGACCGTGAATGGACCAGGGCCAGACAGGGTTTCAGCCAAACCAGCGGCTTGTACGGCTGCGACGAGCGTTGAAAAACGCTCGTCCCCGGCTGCGATTTCAACGATATTCTCGGCCATTGCGGCACTGGCAGATGCGGCGAATGCAAAAGCGGCAACTGTAGTTTTGATCGTGTTTTTCATTATGTCCCTCCACAGGAATTTTGTGCGTGTTTGTTTTGGTTTGTATGAAGGGTACGGTGCAAAACCGGGCTTGGTTCACATGATCACGGACACGTTACAATTATTTCGCAACCTATTGAAAAAAAAGAAATCCGCCGATGAAACGGCGGATTTCTGAAACGCTAAATTGTGGATAAATGTCAGATCCGAAACAGCGGTTGCAGCAATCTTGGCAACAAGCCATTGAACCGCAATGGGGCATCTGTCGCAGCCAGACAAATACAGGCAATATCCGGCCCCGCAACAGGCGTATGTTCAAGGTGGTGATCCCCAACCTCTACATCGCCCACGTTGAATTCCCCCATACTGTCACTAAAGCTGCCCTGCAGCACCAAAGTCAGCTCTAACCCGTTATGGCTGTGATCCACCATTTCCTGCCCAGGCGGAATATACAGCAACCGCACAGACCCTTCGTCATTGGCCGACAAAATGTTTTGTTTCACGCCCATCCCAACCGACTTCCATTTCGGCGATTTTCCCTTCAACGCCTCGACGACAGGGCCGGGATAAATACCGGACCGTTGGAAAGACGGCTGCGGAACAACCGGCGCATCAAGCTGGGCCAGGATGCTTGATTTCATGTCGGCGGAAATTTCTTCCTCTGAGACGGTTTCTAACACAGCGCCGCCCACGGCATGATGGGCTTCAACTGCGGCGCGGCAGTCCAGACACATTGAGATATGCGCAGCCACAACAAGCCCGAACGGGCCATTGAGGTTTCCGGCAGCATAGCTGGCCAAAATCGCGTCGGGTATATGGTGATTGATCGCGGTCATCTTATCGCATTCCACTTAATTCATGACGCAACCGTTCCAGCCCTAAACGGATGCGCGACTTTATTGTTCCAAGAGGCAAGCCGGTTTGCTTGCTGATTTCCTGATGGGTGAGTTCGCCCAGATACGCTTTTTCAATTATCGCCCTTTGATCGGGTTTCAAGCGAGAAAGCGCTTTTTTGAGTTGTCCAGCTTCTTGTTCCACGGCCAGCATTTGACTGGCATCGGGTTCTACCTGGTCATCTTGCGTCAGCTCTTCCGGTACCGGACGACGTTCTTTGCGGATCAGATCAATCTGTTTGTTGCGTGTTATCTGATAGATCCAAGCGGAAACCTGGGCGCGATGTGGATCAAATTGTTCTGATTTTCGCCAAATCGTCAGCATTACATCCTGAACAATCTCTTCGGCCTGCGCCGCAGACAATCCGGACCGCATGACAAACCCCTTTAAACGCGGGGCGAAATGATCAAAAAGGGCAGCAAACGCAGTTTTGTCCCGCGCATCACGCACGGCAACCATCCATATCGTTTCCTGAGACAGTTCGGCGGTCGGTGCCGTCAACTTAATCTCACCCCCCAGATGCCCATCAAACGCTCGTTTTTTGGCGCTCTCATTATGTGTTTTCAAAGCTAACATACACACTCTACGCAACAAACCAAAATACGGATCATTTTTATTGATCTATTTTTGTCTTTCCTGCGTAAAACATATAACAACAATCCATGGAGCACTGATGTCCTTTGACGCCCAGCCAATTCGGCCACAACGCATTGCAATCATTGGCGGGGGTATTTCCGGTCTGGCTGCAGCCTACTTACTGGCGCCGCATCACGCGGTTACTTTGTACGAGGCTGATCCGCGTCTGGGTGGACATGCGCGCACAATCATCGCCGGTCGCCGCAATGATCAGCCCGTGGACACGGGGTTCATCGTTTTCAACTACACCAATTACCCGCACCTGACACGCATGTTTCAGGACCTCGATGTACCCGTTGCCAAAAGCGACATGAGCTTTGGTGCGACCATCGACGGCGGCAAGATCGAATATGGTTTCGGCAGCCTGAAAGCCATGGTTGCGCAAAAGCGAAACCTGTTTCGTCCCGGCTTTGCCAAAATGGTCCGGGACATCTTGCGCTTTAACGCCAAGGCCGAAGCGCTTGCCAAAGACGACACCGCCACGATCGGCGAACTGATGCATGACATGCAGCTGGGCGATTGGTTTCAGAAATTCTACCTCATGCCGCTTTGTGGTGCGATTTGGTCCACGCCACCGTCGGAAATTCGCGGGTTTCCGGCCAGAACGCTTGTCCAGTTCTTCCGCAACCACGCCCTGCTTAGCACAACCGGGCAGCACCAATGGTGGACGGTCGACGGTGGCAGCATCGAATACGTGCGGCGCATGGAGCATCATCTGCGCGGGCGTGGCGTGGCCATTCGCACCGGGACACCTGTTCAAAACGTCATCCGCAATGGGCTTGGCTGCACGGTTGTGACCCGCAAAAACGCGCCCGCAGAATATGACCAAGTGATCTTTGCCTGCCACTCTGACCAAGCCTTGCGGCTGTTGGACACCCCAACCCCAACCGAGCAAAGCGCACTTTCTTCCATCCGGTTTCAGGACAACAAAGTCTACCTGCACCGCGATGTCGCGCAAATGCCGCGTCTCAAATCCGTGTGGTCCAGCTGGGTCTATCAGGCCGACACCACCAAACCCGAACCAACGATCGGGGTTACCTATTGGATGAACAAGCTTCAGAACATACCAGAGGATGATCCTCATTTTGTAACGCTCAACCCGTCGCACCCGATCAAGGACGAATTGATTTACGACGAAACGTCCTTTCGCCATCCCGTCTTTGACGCCGCGGCCCTTTCAGCACAGGCGCGTCTGATGGAGATCCAGGGGCACAACAACACCTGGTTCGCGGGTGCTTATACGCGCCATGGTTTTCACGAGGACGGTTTTGCAAGTGCTGCCCGCATTGTGCGCATGATGGATCGGCAAATCGCATGACCCACGCACCAGAACATTTCGCAGGTGTCACAACGCATGCGCGGCGCGGAGCAATCAAAAACAGTTTCCGCTATGGCGTAGATTTCGTCCTGATCGACCCAGAGACAAACACACGCGGTCCCGCATTGTTTTCACGCAACCGCTTTAATCTGGCCTCCGTGCATGACCGGCATCATGGCGGTCCGCTCGCTGCGGGACGCGGAGCCGCCTGGGCGCGCGAAGTTTTCTCGGGCCATGGGATCTCACAAGCGGACACGCAGCTCTTGCTTCTGACGCAACCCAGCTATTTGGGCTATGTGTTCAACCCGGTCAGCTTTTGGTTGGCAATGCGGGGGCAAGATCTTTGCGGTGTCATTGCCGAGGTGTCGACACCATTCGGCGACCGGCATTCCTATTTCTGCCATTTGCCAAACAACGCCCCCATCACCCAAGGGTGCCAGATCACCGCCCCTAAAGCGTTGCACGTATCGCCTTTTCAGGATGTGTCGGGCCGTTACGAGTTCAACTTTGACGTTCAGCCTGACCAGATATCGATCCGAATTTTGCATCGTAATGGCGACGAAGGCGTGATTGCCACGCTATCTGGAAAGCGTGCCCCGCTGACCAATATGGCCTTGATCAAGGGCAGTCTGCGGCGGCCCCTTGGAACGCTCAGAACTATTTCTTTGATCTATTGGCAAGCCATAAAGCTAAAAGCAAAAGGCGCGCGCTATAGGGCCCGGCCACAGCCCCCAAAACACGAGGTCACCTGATGCTATTCATGAGCCAGCGCGCGAAACATGATTTCTTGGATACATGTGCGCATATCAAATTTGGCAGGCTGCGCTTGCGCACACCGGAAGGCGAATTTTTCGACTTTGGCCACGGGCAGCCCTCGGCAGAGATGACGATCCGGGATTGGTCTGTCGTCACTGCCGCCGCTGCGCGTGGTGATATCGGACTGGGCGAAACATATGTCGCGGGCCTTTGGGACACGCCATCGATCGCCGACTTGGCGACGATCGGCTTGCTTAACCTCGAGCAGTTTCGCGGCTATGCCTATGCCAGCTTTTGGAACAGCCTGAAATTCAGGGTGGCCCATCAGATTTTGCGGCTGAACGCACCACGTGGAAAAGCCCGTTCAATTCGGGCGCATCAAAACGTTGGCAACGAGTTTTTCCAACAGTGGCTTGACGATGGCATGACCTATTCCAGCGCTATGTTCGCCAATAACGACACGGATTTGCACCGGGCCCAAAACCGAAAATACGACCGGATCCTGGGCCGCATGGGCACAAGCGAGCGGATTCTTGAAATCGGCTGTGGCTGGGGGGGCTTCGCGGAACGCGCGGCCAATATCGGACGGCACGTCACCGGGCTTACCATTTCCCCCAAACAAAAAGGCTTTGCCGATGCACGGCTGGATGGTCGCGCCGATATCTTGTTGCAAGACTATCGGCACAGCGCCGGCACCTATGAAAACATCGTTTCCATCGAAATGGTCGAAGCCGTCGGTCCGCAATTCTGGCCGACCTATTTCGCGACCCTCAAGGCGCGTATGGCTGAAAATGGGCGGGCGGTTGTTCAAAGCATAACCGTTCCCAACACCTATTTCGACATATACCGTCGCAGCGCCGATTATATTCGAAACTACGCCTTTCCCGGCGGCATGCTGATGTCTCCGGCGATCATTGCAAGACAGGCCAAAACCGCTGGCCTGGCCATCAAGGACAGCCATGCCTTCGGCGCCGACTACGCCCGCACCTGTTCCATTTGGCATCAACGACTGAACGACCGCAGCCCGCAGCTTAAGAAACTTGGATATGACGAAGAGTTCCTGAGAAGCTGGCGTTTTTATCTTGGCATTTGCACCGCTTCGTTTGCCGTAAAGCAAACGGATGTGCTTCAATTAGAGTTGACCCATGTTTGAGTTTTTTCTGTTCGCTGCCAGTGTCGCGCTGGTGTGGTTTTTCATGCGCAATCGTGTTGGGTTTCGGTCCCAAAAGCCGCAAGACTTTGACGGAACCCTGCCCGCATTTGACATCCGCACCCATCTGTCCGGCCCAATCGACTGCGAAGGCGTCATCTATGGTCCAACGGGCCGCGTCGCGTCCAGCTTTGTCGCCAAGATGAATGGGGACTGGCGCGGGGCGTCAGGGACATTGAGCGAGGATTTCACTTATTCCGGCGGCTCTGTCCAACATCGAAAATGGAACCTTAGCCTTGGCAATGACGGCCGCTTCACGGCGACAGCGGATGACATTCTTGGCACAGCGAAGGGCGTGCAAAACGGCAAATCGGTGCGGATGGAATATACCATTCGCCTGCCCGAAGGATCTGGCGGGCATGTGCTTTCTGTCACGGACTGGATGTATCTGATGGACAATGGCAACATCATCAACCGGTCCGAGATGCGCAAATTCGGCTTTAAAGTCGCTGAACTGGTCGCCACGATGCGCCCGACCACTGCTTGAATGCTGCAAGGAAAAACATATTGGATCGTTGGCGCAAGCGAAGGTCTGGGGCGGGCCATTGCGGTAGAGCTGGATAAGGCTGGTGCCTCTCTCATCCTGTCCGCCCGGAACCAAGACCGCCTGGAAGAGCTGGCAAATGGCCTGACCGACGCGCGCGCGCTGCAGCTGGACGTGACCGATCCCAAATCACTTGCACAGGCCGCCGCGACTGCAAGTCACGCCGACGGAATGGTGTATTGCGCCGGGTTTTATGAGCCGATGAAGGCCACAGATTGGGACGATGCGTCAGCACTTTCGATGGTAGATGTGAACTTCACCGGAGGTCTGCGGGTTCTGGGTCAGGTCGTGCCTGCCTTTCTGAAACAAGGCCATGGGCACATTGTTTTGATCGGATCGCTTGCGGGATTTCGCGGGCTGCCTAACGCCATCGGCTATGGCGCCAGCAAGGCGGCCCTGATGCATCTTGGCGAAAACCTTTATGCGGATTTGAAAGACACGCCGCTTCGTGTGCAAACCATAAACCCCGGCTTCATCACAACGCGGCTCTCTTCGAAAAACGATTTCCCGATGCCCTTTATCATGTCGCCCGAAAAAGCTGCGGCACGTGTCGTCAAGGCCATGCGGTCGGGCCGGTTTTCCACCAGCTTCCCGGCCCCTTTTTCCTGGCTCTTTCTTGTCGGGCGGTATTTGCCGCTTGGATTATTTCACAGGCTGTTTCGCTAAGGCAATGCTATCGAACCCTTTGCGCCTGAAGCCGGTGCCCCAGCAAGGCAAGGATAATGATCACACCGGAAATCAGTTGCGTGTAAAACCCGCTTAGCCCCGAAGCGACAACACCTATATCCATAAGCGTCACAATAATCGCACCCAGCACGGCCCCCACGATCGTTCCAATGCCACCCCATGTTGGCGTGCCGCCGACAAAGATCGCGGCAAGGACAATCAACAACATCGCGTCACCGCTTGTGGGCCACCATGTGTAATTGATCAGGATCGAAAAAACGCCCGCAATCGCCGCCCCAAATCCGGTAAAGGCGAACAACATGCACCGGGTCCAGTCAACATTGATCCCCATAGCGCGCGCGCTTTCAGGGTTGTCCCCGACATGGTGCACGTGAATGCCAAAACGGTGGTGTTTGTAGATCGCCCAGCAGGCCACCACAAAAAGCATCGCCCACACCAAATGTCCCGGGATGCCAAAGATATCCCCCATGAGCACATTGCGAAATGAAGAGTTCCGCAGCTCAAGCAACGGAATCGAGGACCCGTCAGTCAAAACGAACATCAGCCCCCGCAGCATGAAATTGACACCCAGTGTCGCCACCAAAGAACTCAGCCGACCATAGACCACCAGGGCCCCTGTCAGGAAACCGACAAAGACGCCGCCGGCCAATGCGATCGCAAAAGACAGCCACGGGTCGATCCCCGACGACACGGAGGCTGCGAAAAACAAACCTGACAGCCCCATAACCGATGGAAAAGACAGATCAATCTCGCCGGCGGTTACGGTGAATACGGCCGGAACCACCAGGACCAGGGCGATCGGCAACGTGATGGCCACGGAATAATAGATGCGCGTTCCCAGAAAAACCGAAGGCGCCATGTAGGAAAACACAGCCAGCAATACGATCAGGAATCCAAGCGTTCCCAACCACAGGCGGTTGGCCTTGGCAAAACGCCTCACAAGACCATCGGGTTTGTGGGCGCGTGCATCGTAAAACTCTGTTACGGCCTCGCCGTCTGCAGGGTGCACGGCCTGTGCTGACACATTTTGGTCGCTCATAACAAAATCCCCTACAGCCCGTCGCTTGCATCCGGGCGCATGCCATGCGCCAGATCGCTCATATATTGGGTCAGTTTCATCGCCGAAGACACTTTCGACTTCGAAATATTCAGAACATTCGTGCCCCGATCCATGACGGTGAACCTTTCGGCGATGTCATAGACGTGTTGAATATTGTGCCCGATAAAAACCACGGACTTTCCAGCAGCCTTGAGCCGATCAACAAAGGCAAAAACCTTGTTCGTTTCGGTCAATGACAGGGCCGTTGTGGGCTCATCCAAGACCACAAGATCCGCGTCATTGTAGATGGCGCGGGCAATGGCAACACCCTGCCTTTCGCCACCTGACAGATGGCCGACAACAGAATCCGGATTGATGATTTGGGACGTAAAGCCAATCTCATCCATCAGCTTTTTGGCCTCGCGGCGTTGCTTCGCCAAATCGACAAAACCGAAAAACTTTGTCAGTTCCCGCCCCATAAAGATATTCGCCATGATCGACTGTTGCACGGTCAGGGCGCGGTCCTGAAACACGGTCTCGATCTTGGCCGCACGGGATTTGCCCGTGCTCCAGTTGTCCACGGGTTTGCCGCGTACCAGAATTTGGCCAGAGGTCGGCGCATGCACGCCAGCCAGCACCTTGATCAAGGTCGACTTGCCCGCGCCATTATCCCCCAGCAACCCAAGGACTTCGCCTTGCCGCACATAAAGGTCGACATTTTCCAGCGCTTTGACCTGGCCAAATGTCTTGGTGATGCCTTTGAGTTCGATGACGTTTTGCATAGATGCTCCGACGGTGGAATGGCCGCGACCAGGCGCGACCATCTTTGATGAAATGGCGCGTTGCCTACCGAAGACCGCGCAAGGCCAAAGCACCGACCTGTTCGTAATTCTCAGGCGTAATAAACCCGGCACCAGTTTCCACATCAATTGGCGTCAGGCCAATGAATTCTTGCTGGCACAGACTGAGAACCGGCAGATACCCCTGCATGAAGGGCTGTTGATCGGCGGTCAACTGAACCCATCCTTTTTCAAAACCATCAATAATCTGCGGGCTGGCGTCAAACCCGATATTGATCACCTCGCCCGGCCCCTTGCCTGCTGCCGTCATATAGGCCTCTGCGTTGCCAAGCTGCTGACCGCCCGCATAAACAATCGCCTTCAGGTCTGGGATCTTGGCGATCACTGCTGTGATAACCGGAATGGCCAGGTTCGGCTCTCCACCATATTCGTTTTTGTTTGGGATTTCCTCGACGATCAGCCCGGCCTCCCGAAAGGCGTCGACCGCCCCGACTTCACGCTGAGAGCGCTCTTTTTGATCCAGAGGAACAAGCACCGCAACATTGTCGCCGGATTTCAGATCAAACCGACGAATGGATTCCTTACCCAAGGCCTGGCCCTGTTCATAAAGGTTGTGCACCCCGACAAAAGCACCGCCAAATTCCGCCGTTACGTCAGGAACCGGAGAGTTCATATAAGCCATGCGGATGCCGTTCTGGCTTGCCGTTTCTGCAATCGGGGTGAGCGCGGCTGTTCCAGGAAAGCCGTAAGTTACAATCGCGTCGACACCCTGCGCGGTTGCTTCGCGCATCTGTTGCACCATCTTTTCGCTGTCCCAACCGGAAAAAATCACTTCCAGGGTTGCGCCGGTATCCAAGGCGGCCTGCTCGCCGCCAGCCTGAACGACTGACGCAAACGTATCGCCTTCGGACCCGCCAGCCATAAACCGGATGCGGTAACCCTCGCACCAATTTTCACCAAGTGGATCAACGGCAAGCGCCGGGCTGGCGCTTAGGATCGCTGCCGCCGCAAGTGCCGCAAATCCAAGTGTTTGTGTCCCTTTGGACATCTGCGTTTTGATTTTCATTGTAACCTCCCATGTCGTTGTTTTGTCTTCACTTCGACGCTGTCCACGCCAAGACGCGAACCTATGGATGCGCCTTTAATGCCGTTGCGTTTCTGGGCGGGGCACCCCCCAGCTGATCTGGTGATAAAATCTCTGGCCGGGCCCAGGTCTTGCGGGCGGCGTCACTTAGAACCAGCCCATGCCCGGGACGGTCTGGCGCCAGCGCCCATCCGTCTTTGATCTCAATGGGGTCTTCGACAAGATGGTCGAAATTCTGAAACGAATATTCAATCCACTCGACCTCGGGCAACGCCGTGGCCGGGTGGATCCCAACCTCTAGAAACGTGTTTCCAACGCTGACAGGAACACCCATATCCGCCGCAAGCCAACCGGTCCGCATCACATCGGTGATTTGCCCATGCACATTCACAATATCAGTGGCATCCGCCATCATCAGTTGGCGTTTTCCACTGGCATCCAGATACTCACCTGAGTTGATCATAGTGTTTGGGCAGGCCGTCCGCAGCATCCGAAGACCTTCGAAATCGTTGCGCAATATCGGGTCCTCGACCCAAACCAGATCAAAGCCGGCGGCCTGAATCTCGGATATCTTGATGGCAGCTTCTTTCGCGCCCCAGGCCTCGTTCGCATCAATCATGATACCTGCATCCGGGCCGACCGTTTTGCGCAGCAACTCAAGCCTATGCAGATCCCTTTGGAAATCAGAATGCCCAACCTTGATCTTGAAGGCCGGATAGCCAAGGGCGGCGGCCTCTTCAAACAGCTGAACAAATTCGTCATCCGACAAATGAAAATCCAAACCGCTGGCATAGGCCCGCACGCGGTCCCGTTTGGCCCCCAAAACCTGCCAAAGCGGCATATCCACCGATTTCGCCACCAGATCCCACAACGCCACTTGCAAAGCCTCATACGCGGGGAGCCCCATGCTGCGCTGGTTCCCGCCGCGAGGTCGGGTGACTTGGTGAACAAGGGCCATTGGGCTTTGCCCCAGCAGGGTCGGCCAAACCTCTGCCTCAAAAACGCGGTCCAATTCAGCCTGCGCTGGAAGCGGCGTGAACAAAGACTGGATAAACCCAAGTCCCGTAAGCCCGGTGTCGGTGGTCAATTCTAGGGCCGCAACATGAACCGCGTCAGTCCGAACCTGACTGTCACCGATTGTACGGTCGCGCGAAAATTGAAAACGCGTTATGTGATATGAGTGAAGACGCATTAAGTAATGATCGACCATTTGTGATTGTTGATATATCAGTAACACAAACTTATAGATCAAGCAAGGGAGCAGTACATGGCCAGTGAAGAGACAGGGCAAAAACAATCACCCCGCCCCAAAAATTCGGAATTGCTGAGCGATGTCGCCTATACCCGCATCCTCGAAAAATTGTTTGATCGCGGATTGCCCGCCGGGTCTTTCGTGTCCCAAAGCCATCTGGTGGACTTGTTGCAGGTGCCCGTTGCCCCATTGCGCGACGCTTTGCGTGTACTTGAGGCGGAAGGCATTTTGCGCATTCACCCGCGCGCCGGAATTGAATTCGTGAAACCGGGGCTAGAGCTTACCAAATCCACCTACCAATTCCGAACGATCCTTGAACGCGCGGCGGTCCGGATCTTTGCGGAAACCGGGGATGATCGCGTCATTGATGCGCTTTCCACGTCGCACGCAAAACTCTTGGAGAGCATTAAGGACAGCGGCCTGACTGCCCCCGCGCTGGACGATCTGGAACGGCTGGAATACGAGTTGCACACAGCAATTATTGGAATTCTCGACAATCCACTGGTCGAAAACTCTTACAAGCGGATGCATAACTACCTGCGTCTGGTCCGGCTGGATCGCCGCCTGACGGCGCCCTTGGCCATTCGGTCACTGGAAGAGCACGTTCAGATCATCGACGCCTGCAAGGCACGGGATGCTGACGCCGCAGAAATTGCCCTGAACGCACATTTCACGGCCGCATTGCAGAGACACATGGGTTTGTTTTAGGCTGGGCGAAACCGACATAGCCAAAACCCCAAATGCTTGTCAGACGCACTTTTGGGCAATGTGACGATTGCCGTACGTTCAAAGTCGGGCTGCGCCAAGCGGTATTATGGGGGAACCGGGTGGCAAGAAACGCGGCCTCTTGATCCACCGGTATGTCGTGAGAAACAAAAGGGGGAACACAAATGACAACGAAGATCGCAATCCTTGGCGCTGGCGGGAAAATGGGGTTTCGCGTAACACGAAAACTGGTTGAGGCTGGCTATGATGTACGACCCGTCGAACCCGGCGCCGAAGGCCAGGCGCGTTTGGCCGAAGCCGGGCTTGAAACGACGAACATGACCCCCGCAATTGCGGATGCTGATGTGATCGTAATGGCACTGCCGGACAACCTTATAGGCACGGTATCGCAAGATATCATGCCGGATCTAAAATCCGGTTCGACCTTGTTGATCTTGGATGCCGCCGCCCCCTATGCGGGCGTGATCCCCGAGGATCGCGCGGATATTTCGGTTGTCATCGGGCACCCGTGCCACCCACCTTTGTTCAATGACGAAACGGAATGGGATGCCCGCAAAGACTACCATGGCGGAATTGCCAAACAATCCATCGTATGTGCTCTGATGCGTGGTCCCGAAAGCGCTTACGAACTTGGCGAGGAAATCTGCAAGACCATGTGGTCCCCCATTGTCAATTGCTATCGGGTAACATTGGAACAATTGGCCATTCTCGAACCGGGCCTGTCCGAAATGGTTGCGATGCCTTTTGTCGACACAATGGTTGAGGCCGTGGATCTATGCGCGACCAAATACGGAATTCCACGCGAAGCGGCCTTTGATTTCATGATGGGGCACCTAAATGTCGAGATCGCCATGTGGTTTGGCTATTCACCCAAAGTGCCCTCTGATGCGGCATTGCGACTAATGCAATTTGCCAAAAGCGTCGTGGTCAAAGATGGATGGGAAGATGCTCTTGATCCCGCCAAAGTCAAAGCAGCGTCCCAACTCATCGTCAACGGCGACAAAACATAGCGTCAGCGCTTTTGCAAAGCGTTAAACCCGCTTTGGCTGGCAAAAAAATGTTCAGCTCAGGTCAACGCGCTTTGATAGCCAACGCCAAATTCTGATTGTGCAGTTTCGCGTAAGACCTGCGCAAAATGCCGTCCCTGTTTCGGCAAGCCTATGCGGACGGGGTGCGCAGGCCCGCACCAAATTCGGTTTGCGCGACGTCCCGCAACACCTGCGCAAAAAGTTTGGAGTTTTCGTCCAGGTCTTCACCGCGACGTGTCACGATCCCGTAATCGACCAATTGGCGCGACAATGTGACGGGAAGCCGGACAAATTCACCATCGTCCACTGGCTCTTCGACAATTGTGCGCGGCAGGGCAGCAATCATGTTGGTGTGACCCACAATCTTGAGCGTTGCATAAATGGACATGGTTTCGATCCAGTTGGGCAGCGCGCCACAGCCGACATCCGCAAACGCAGCCTGCAACAGGTTTCGAAGCGGGCTCATCGGCGGTTGCAAAACCCAGGATTCGTCGAACAATTCTGCAAGCGACAGATGTTCACGCTTTGCCAAGGGATGCTCTTTGCGCACAAACACCCATGTTTCTTCGTTCAAAAGCGGCTCAAAGCTGAAAGTCGCGCTTTGGGCCGGATCCGTAAGCCGGGCGACAGCAATATCAACCGTGTGTTGGCTTAGCGCCTCAAGCAATTGATCGCTGGTCGCCGCAACAAGGTGAATCGTCATCAAAGGCCGCAATGTCTTTAACTTGCTAAGCGCACGCGGCACCAAGGACGGCATTCCCGCCATCAACGTGCCAAGCGCAAGGTTGCCATATCCGCCAAGCTTTAGGTTCGTGACCAACCCCGCGAACCGTTCCACGTCACTGACCGTGCTGCGGGCAAAGTCCACAACCGACCGGCCAATCGGCGTCGGAACAATCCCGGTAGACCGCCGCTCAAACAATTGAACATCAAGAACCTTTTCAACCTCTTGGACGATTTTTGTCACGGCGGGTTGCGTCATATTAAGCTCATCCGCAGCGGCCCGCATGCTCTCAACCCGGCCCAACACTTCAAGCACCAGCAATTGCTTGGCTCGCAACCGCAACAAGATATCTGTTGTAAACTGATCCATGGCAAAGGCGATAACACAATGGAATACCCCCATACAAATATTTCAATATCCGGAAACTGTGTTTTGGTTCACCCTAGAACCGCGGTCAAAAATGCACGTTAGAGGCATTTTGGCCGGGAAAGGCCCGCGAAAATCGCTTTGGGCCCTTCACCAATTGGGAGGACTATGAATGAAACACACACTTTTTAGGGTCACCGCGACAGCGTTGTCGGTGCTTGCCCTGGGACAGAGCGTAAACGCGCAAAACGCGGCCGAAACCGCCGTGGCAGCAGCGCAGGAATATTCTGGCACGACGCTCACCATTTTGTATGAAGCAGGGCTGCAGCCCCTAGACGTAAAAAACTTTTCAGGCCCACTCTGGGAAGAGCTGACTGGGATCAAGGTCAACATCGTTGAATCACCGGTCGAACAGCTTTTCACCAAAACCATGCAGGCCCATATGGCAGGAACCGGGTCTTATGACGTGTTGAACGTCATCCCCAATCAATTGCCAGACCTTGCCTTTTCTGGCGCATTGGAACCGCTCGACGCCTATGTAGACAAATACGGGTATCGCGAAGAACTGCAATCCATCGCACCTGTGTTCCGCGACAACTGGATGACGGTCGAGGGCCAAATCTACGGACTGCCAGATGATGGCGATGCGTTGATCCTGTACTATCGCAAGGACGTGTTCGAAGACCCGGACAATATGGCAGAGTTCAAGGCCAAGTATGGCTATGATCTTGCGCCGCCTACGACTTGGCAGCAGTTTTCAGAAATTGGTCAATTCATCACGGATAAATTCGGACCAGAGATGTATGGCGCCGGGATGCTTCGTCAGCCTGGCAATGCTCAGTACATGTTCCAGGAACGTTTCCGGACAGAGGGCGGAAAATTCTTTGATGCGGACACCATGGACGCGACGATCAACTCTGACGTTGGCGTGCAGATCTTCAAGGATCTTCTGGAAGAAAACAAATTCATGCCTGTTGGTGTGGAACAATGGGGCTTTATCGAAGCGTTCAATGGTTTCTTGGCCGGCGACATCGCGATGACTATTTCCTGGCCCCCTGTTGGTCGTTGGGCTGCTGGCTATGGTAAAGGCACCGAAGCGCTATCGTGGATTCCTGAAACCACGGTCGTCGATAAGGTCGGATACGCCCTGCCACCAGGCGGGCACCCTGAATTGGCGGTCGGCTTTTCACTGGCTGTCTCAGCGGACAGCGAAAACAAAGAAGCCGCGTATCTCTTTATGCAGTGGCTAAACAGCGATGAGATCAGCCTGCAACGTGTACAATTGCCATATACGCTGCGTGATCCCTTCCGTGCCAGCCATTATGCCAGCGAAGAATACCGCAGCAGATGGGCCGATGCAGGGGCCTATCTGGACACGCTTGAAAAAGCTGGTGAAGTTGGATTACTGGACCTGTCTTTGATCCAAACGGACCGCTACGAAGAAGCATTGCGCCAAGCAATCAGCCGTTTGTGGACTGGCGAAGACCCACAAGCCATTCTGGACGACACAGCAGCCCAGTGGGACCAGCTTACAGACCGGGTTGGACGCGACAAACAAAAACGCGCCTATCTGGACTGGGCGGGCAAGCCAAACGCCTACCCTGCTGACTAAAGCATAAACAAATCAATGTCCCCGGCGCATCACGTCGCCGGGGGCGTAGATCTACGGCCAAGGCCAATAAGACAGTTTGGCACGACGGCACAAGAACCGCCGTTCACGCCCCATCACAAAGGAAAAAAGATTGGCCGACGCCACGTTGAACAATCCAACCAAGCGCCGCCGTGATCCCCACAGGACCATGCGCTACAGCCTGGTTGCACCAGCAGTGTTTATCCTGCTTTTGATTGGTCTATATCCATTTATTAAACTGCTCATCACCAGCCTACAAAACATCGACATGTTTTCGCAGGACCCAAGCTTTGCCGGTTTCATTCAATTCGAACGCCTTGCCGAAGATGGGCGCCTGTGGTGGTCGCTGGCCAGAACCTTGCTGTTCGCGGCAATCGCCCTTCCGTTAGAGCTTTTCTTTGGGTTTATTCTGGCTTTGATGTTTCTCAGCCGTGTCCCATTTCGACAGTTTTGGGTTGCGATCATATTGATGCCGACGATCATTTCTCCGATCGTGGCGGGGGCCACTTGGCGCCTGATGTTTGATCAGCGATTTGGCCCGATCAACCAGATGATCGGCTGGTTTGCAGGCGCTGATTTCAAGCTGCTCTGGACGATTGATCCCTATTTTGTCTGGCCTGCAATTATGGTCGCCGAAGTCTGGCAGTGGACGCCGTTTATGTTCCTGTTGCTGTTGGCGGCGTTAAGCAATCTGGACCGCGAACAACTCGAATCCGCCTCGCTGGACGGCGCGCCTGTCTCGATGGTGTTTCGCCGCATCGTGCTGCCCGCTATTGCCCCTGTGATGTTCATCGCGATCCTGATCCGGGCGCTCGATCTGGTGCGGGTGTTCGATGTGATCTGGACGATGACCCAAGGCGGCCCCGGCACGCGCACCGAAACCATTTCGATCTACGCCTACCAATTGGCTTTTCGCGAATTTGATACGAGCTATTCCGCCGCAATCGCGCTGCTGGTCATCGTCTTCCTGACGATCATTGTGATCTGGATGCTGAAAAAGGTGGAGGTCGCAAGATGAATAAATGGGAAAAAGGCTGGCGGCATCGTCTGCGCGTCGCTGCGATCATTCTCATCGCTGTGGCATTTGCCTTTCCGATCTACTGGCTGGCCGCGATTTCCGTCAAATCCCCGGAAGAGGTCTTTGCCTATCCGCCTGTCTGGGTTCCGGCCGATCCTCAGTTTTCAAGCTATGCGATCCTGTTTCGCGATGGCGATGTCATCAGCATCTGGAACAGCCTTGTGGCGGCGACATGCAGCACGATACTTGCCATGGTGTTTGGCTCTGCGGCGGCCTATTCGATCGTGCGTTACAAAACCGGCGGCGAAAACCTGACGACCTGGATCATATCGCAACGGATGGTTCCGCCGATCACCATCGCTTTTCCAATGTTTCTGCTGTTCACCACATGGCGTCTGGTCGACACCCATATCGGCCTGATCATTCTCTACACCGCCTTCAACCTGCCTTACGTGATCTGGATGATGCGGGGCTACATACAAGAAGTCCCGATCGAGCTGGAACAAAGTGCGCTTGTCGATGGTCTTTCACGCTGGCAGGTGCTGCACAAGGTTGTCTTTCCGATGATCAAGGGCGGCCTGTTTGCGACCGCTGTGTTCACATTTCTATTCGCATGGAATGAATTCCTGTTTGCCCTGATCCTGACGCGCTCTGACGTGGTCACCTACCCTGTTCAGGTCACCGGCTATTTCGGGTCCCAGGCAACCTTTTGGTCCAAGATCGGCGCGATGAGCATGTTGGGGCTCATTCCAATCGCAATCGTCGTTGGCACCATGCAACGCTTTATTGTCCGTGGAATTTCCATGGGCGCAGTCAAAGGTTAAGAAGATGGCCGATCTCGAACTTATAAAACTTGAAAAAAGCTACGGTGCTGTTCGTGCCGTCAAGGGTATTGATCTGGCTGTCAAAGAAGGCGAATTCCTTGTCCTCGTCGGGCCATCAGGCTGTGGCAAATCAACTCTGTTGCGGATGATTGCCGGGCTAGAGGAAGTGTCCCAGGGCGAAATCATGCTCAAGAACAATCGCATCACGACGGCCGAGCCGAAAGACCGGAATATCGCAATGGTGTTCCAAAGCTATGCTCTTTACCCTTATCTGACTGTGTACGAAAACATTGCCTTTGGTCTGCGAGCGCGCAAATTCCCGGCCGACGAAATCGACGGCCGGGTCAAACAAGCCGCCGAAACGCTACAGATCACGGCCTTGCTGGAACGCTATCCCCGTGAGCTTTCCGGCGGGCAACGTCAGCGGGTGGCCATTGGGCGGGCCATTGTGCGCGACGCCGATCTTTATCTTTTTGATGAACCGCTCTCTAACCTCGATGCCAAATTGCGGGACGGCATGCGCGAAGATCTAAAGCGCCTTCATCAGGAAATCGGCAAGACGTTTATCTACGTGACCCACGACCAGATCGAAGCGATGACCCTGGCAGACCGGATTGTCCTGTTAAGCGACGGCAAGATCGCACAATCGGGCTCTCCTTTGGATCTGTTTGAACGGCCGAACGATCAGTTCGTCGCCAGCTTTCTGGGCTCGCCGCGGATGAACATGCTGCCCGTCACCGTTGCGCCGGACAAAAGCGCCCTGGTCTTGTCAGACGGTCAGACCTTTGAACTGGGCGCGGGTCATGACGCATCGCGCCTACAGGGCGGCCAGGATTTGGTGCTTGGGGTGCGTCCAGAACATCTGATGGTCGGGGAAGCCGGTGGATTGGACGTAAAGATTGAAATCGTTCAGCCCACAGGGTCACGCAGCTACGCCAGCTTTGCGCTGTCCGGGGTGCCGATGGTCGCTGAATTTGAGGCGCATGTCGTCACCAAGCCGGGCGCCGTCGTCCCGGTCGCTGTGGCGATGGACCGGACCGTTCTGTTTGACCCCGAAACGCGACTGGCTGTGTCCCACGGAATTAGTGCAGGCACCTCTACATCCGAATGATGGAAAACCTTATGACCGACATAGACAGAATTTTCACCTACGGGACCGCCGAAACCCCGCCCACCTGCCGCGCAGTGACGGCTGGGGCGACATCCGCTTTGATCGAAGGCGGCGCGTTGCGTCAGATCAGTTGCGGTACGGTGGAACTGGTTCGCCAGATTGACTTTCCGATCCGCGACGAAAGCTGGGCGACCTTCACGCCAGAGGTGACATTCGAGGATCTCAGCGAAACCAAGGACGGGTTTCGGTTTGAACAGCGGTTCATTATCGACGGCGGGGCTTTGGAATGCAGGGTTGTCTATTCGGCCTCTGCTGACGGCTCTGTCACCGCAATGGGAGAGGCCAAAGCAACCCGCGATTTCACAACCAACCGCAGCGGCTTTACACTGTTGCACCCTATTGTCGGTGTGGCGGGGCACCCCGTCGTTGTCACAGCACCTGACGGCGAAACCACCGACACGGTTATGCCAGAGCTCATTTCGCCTGCTCAACCCATCAAAAACATCGCGGGTCTGGGGTTCGAGATTAACGGCGTCACTTTGGACATCAGATTTGCCGGCGAGGTTTTTGAGATGGAGGATCAGCGCAACTGGTCCGATGCGTCCTACAAGACCTATTGCCGCCCGTTGGTGGAACCCTTTGCCTATGTCATTTCGAAGGGCGAAACGCTGCGCCAGGAAATCCACCTTTCCATAAACGGGGCGGATGTTTCCAGTGACTTAAAACACAACGCAGCCCCTTCCGTTGGTCCCACCCTCAATGAAACGCTGCCCGAGTTGATCTTTGCCGCAGAACCCGGTTGGCTGCCCGATGACCAAGACTTGCGGGCCGTTGCCCAAAGCGGCGTCAACTCTCTTTTGCTGCGGGTGACGGCGGAAAATGCGGCTGATTTAGTGTCAAAAGCAGCGAATTTCCTTCAGACTACAGGCGGCAATCTGGACCTTGAAATTCTTTTGAACGACGCCGACAGCATCGAAGAACAGCTGCAGCGCATCGTTGCGGCCTGTGACGCCGTCGGTCGAACGCCGCGCCACGTGATTGCCCTGCCAGAGCCCTATCTGCAAAGCTATCAGCCCGGCGGCACTTGGCCCACAGGCCACAGCCCCGATCAGGCGGTCAAAGCGGCCAGAATAGCCTTTCCCGATAGCAAAATCGGTGCGGGCATGTTGACCAATTTCACCGAATTCAACCGTTGCCGTCCGCAGGTTGAGGATGCTGATTACATCACCCATGGCAACTCTGCCATTGTGCATGCCGCAGATGACACAAGCGTCAACCAAACACTGGAAACGCTGCCCGATATCTTTGCCAGCGCAAGCGCGATTGGCCGTGGACGGCCCTATCGCCTTGGGCTGACCGCAATCGGGATGCGCAGCAATCCATATGGCGCAAGCGTATCTGCAAACCCCAACCAGTCCAGAATAACCATGGCAACTTGGGACCCACGGGCACGGGCCCTGTTCGGTGCGGCCTGGGCCGTCGGGGCGCTGGCCACGACGGAAGGGGCCAAGGTCGCCTCGATTGCGCTTGCCGCGCCGGTCGGGCCTTTCGGCGTCATCAAAAGCGCCGCCCCCTTTGAACAACCCTGGTTCGATGAAACGCCCGAGGCGAAATATCTACCGATGTTCCACGTGCTCAAGGCGCTGTCCAACTTTGATGGCCCAAGACACAGCATCAATGGATTGCCAAAAGGACTAACCGGCATCGTCGCCACCAACGGCACAACCCGGCGGGTTCTGATTGCCAATATTTCGGAACATCGCGTTGACATCCAAACACCGCAGGCAGACCTCTTTGCGGTTTTGGACACGACCAGTTTTCACGCAGCCACGCAGGACGCTGAATGGTTAGAAACCACCCTGCAGACAGCGCCACCAGACACCTTCCAATTGGAAAGAGCATCCGTTCTCTTTCTTGATATCAACGAAAATCCAAAGGCGAATTCCAAGTGACCCAGACCTTTTCTGATCCCAACCGGATCGAAGCCGACTATCTGATCGAAACCGCATTCGATCCCAATGACGCGGCAGAAACGATGGCCGGTGAACAATCTTCTGGAACGTTTATGAGCATTCCGGGCGAAACGGCAGAACTGAAAGAGCGCTCTGCGGCAAGGGTGGAACGGGTTGAGATCATCGACACGGTCGACGCACCAACTTTGCCCGGCGCAGGTGCTCCAAAAGGCGCGACGCAATGGCATCGTGCGCTTGTGACCCTGTCCTGGCCCGTTGAAAACATCGGCCCTTCCCTTCCAAACCTGATCACCACAATCGCGGGAAACCTGTTTGAACTGCACGCCTTTTCCGGTCTGCGATTGTTGGACATTCGCCTTCCGTCAGCCTTTGCGCAAAAATATCCCGGCCCGAAATTCGGCATCGACGGCACCCGTCGCCTGGCCGGCGTCTACGACCGCCCCCTGATCGGCACGATCATCAAGCCAAGCGTCGGCTTGCCTGCTGAAGCAACCGGGCAGGTCGTCGGTCAAATGGCCGAGGCGGGCATTGACTTTGTAAAGGATGATGAGCTGCAAGCAGACGGCCCCGCATGCCCGTTTGAGGCGCGCGTGGACGCGGTCATGGATGCGGTGAACCGTGTTGCCGACAAGACCGGGCGCAAGGTTATGGTGGCGTTCAACCTTACCGGAGAGATCGACGAAATGCGCCGTCGCCATGACTACCTTTTGGCCCGCGGCGGCACATGTGTCATGGCCAGCCTGAACTCTGTGGGCATGACCGGCATGATCGAACTTGCCCGCTTTACAGAGCTGCCAATCCACGCGCATCGCAATGGTTGGGGGGCCATGACCCGCGAGCCGTTGTTGGGCTGGTCTTATGCCGTTTGGTCAAAGCTTTGGCGTTTGGCGGGGTGCGATCATATGCATGTTAACGGGCTGGACAATAAGTTCACCGAACCTGACGATAGCGTCATTGCCTCTGCCAAATCCCTTGCAGACCCCATGTTCGCCGACGCGCCCATGCGGGCGATGCCGGTGTTTTCATCGGGCCAAACCATACGCCAAGCAGCAACCACCTGGGCAGAGATGCAATCGCCCGATCTGATCCACTGCGCCGGTGGCGGCATCATGGGCCATCCAATGGGTGTCGGTTCAGGGGTAGAGGCGTTTGTCCAAGCCTGGGAAGCCGCAATGGCAGGCGCACCGATCGAAGATTACGCCAAGACCCGCCCTGCGCTCAGCGCCGCGCTTGAAACATATCCGGCATAAAGGACATTTGATGGCCAAGCCCCTTTTGTCCTTTTACGGCGACGACTTTACCGGCTCTTCAGCGGTGATGGAGGTCTTGACCTTTGCAGGTGTGCAAACGGTCATGTTTCTGGAACCGCCCACGGCGCAGGACCTGGCGATGTTTCCCGACATTCAGGCCCTTGGCATCGCGGGCATCGCGCGATCCCAAGACCCGGATTGGATGGCTGAAAACCTGCCTGCAGCGTTTGCGTCTCTTGCAGAGTTTGGCGCACCGGTCGCGCATTACAAAGTGTGCTCGACATTTGATTCCAGCCCCGATCGCGGGTCCATCGGCGCGGCTATCGACATCGGCGCCCCTGTGCTGGGGGGCCAATGGCATCCGCTGGTTGTCGGGGCGCCTGCCATCAACCGGTATCAGGTTTTCGGCAATCTCTTTGCCGGCATAGACGGTGAAAATTTCAGGCTGGATCGTCACCCAATCATGAAACGGCACCCTGTGACCCCAATGGATGAATCCGACTTAAGGGTTCACTTGGGGCGGCAAACATCCAAACCCGTCGCACTGCTGGATTTCGTCGCGATGAAGTCTGGCCAGTCGGATTTTGTAGTTGAACAGGCACAAAAAGATACAGCACCCATCATCGCAATCGACATGTTTGACGATGAAACCATGGCAGAGGCCGGGCGTCTCATCTGGAAAGATGGCGACACGCAGACATTTGCGATTGGATCACAAGGCGTCGAATACGCCCTGGTCGCCCATTGGCGCGAAACCGGCCTGTTGCCCGGAGAATTCAACCCAGCAGAGCTATCGCCCGTCGATCAGGTCTTTTGCGTTTCCGGATCGTGCTCTGCGATCAACGCGCGGCAGATCGAAACAGCCGAGGCACATGGATTTGTCGTCGTCGAACTGGATGCAGCCCATGCCGTCCACGCCCAGAATTGGGCAAAGGAACAAGCCCGGGCACGAACAGAGGCCACAGCGCTGCTAAGCCAAGGCCGCGACGTGATCGTCACAACGGCGCGGGGCCCGGATGACCCTGCCCTCACCCGAACAAATGCCGCGATCGCCGCGTCAGGCATGGCTGCGGAAACCGTGAATGAAATGTTGGGTCAGGCCTTGGGCGAACTCGTCGCAATCGTCCGACGGGACCACGGGATCAAACGTGTTGCTGTTGCTGGCGGCGATACATCCGGCCATGCAACCACGGCCCTAAAGGCCAAGGCCCTCTCTGCGCTGTCGCCCTTGGCCCCCGGCGCCCCTTTATGCCGCGTGCATTCCGCAGATCAAGACATCGACGGGCTAGAGATCACACTCAAAGGCGGGCAGATGGGGACGGCTGACTTTTTCGTTCAGGTCAAAGGAACGCCAACCTGACACGCCCCAAACACTCGATACTCAAACACTCAAAAACCAATACCAAGGAGAAATACCATGACCAAGATCGCACTATTCGGCGCGGGCGGGAAAATGGGGGTTCGCTTGTCCATGAACCTCGTGAAATCCCCCTATGACGTCGTCCATGTTGAAGTCAGCCCCGAAGGGCAACAGCGCCTCAAAGATGAAACCGGCCTGACCTGCGTGACAGAGGCCGAAGCGCTGGACCATGCCGACGTCGTCATTCTGGCGGTGCCAGATCGTCTGATCGGCAAAGTCTTGTCGACTTTCGTGGACCGTCTGAAGCCCGGTACAGCTGTGATCATGCTGGATGCCGCCGCCCCGCATTCTGGCACCCTGCCAGAACGCGAAGACATCACCTATTTTGTGACCCATCCGTGCCACCCACCCTTGTTCAACGACGAAACTGACCCGGACGCGCAAAAGGATTACTTTGGCGGGATCGCCGCAAAGCAACACATCATCTGCGCATTGGCTCAGGGCCCGGAAGAGCATTACAAGATCTGCGAAGACATTGGCCGGGCCATTTACCAACCCGTAATGCGGTCGCATCGCTGCACGGTTGAACAAATGGCAATTCTGGAACCTGCCCTGTCAGAATCCGTTGGCGCGACCTTTGCCATGGTTTTGGCCGAAGCCACGGACGAAGCCGTGCGCCGCGGTGTTCCACGCCAAGCCGCCGAGGATTTCTTGCTGGGTCACATGACGATCCTGCTGGCCGTCGCATTTGGCTTGCAGCCCGGCGGGCGCTTTTCGGATGGTTGCCTGTTGGCCATCGACGAAGCACGTCCTGTGATCTTCAAAGAAAACTGGTTGGAAAAAATCTTTGATCCAGCCTCTGTCAAAGCATCTGTCGACGCAATCTGCCGCTAAACCAAAAAAGCCCCGCCGGATTTGATCTGGCGGGGCATATTCGTCGCCTACGCAGGCTTGTAATCGCGATCCGCCTCTGGGTCGTTTTTGGAATAGCTGAGCGCTGCGACCTCTTCCCAGACCGCATCCGAAATCTCTTCATCTGCCCAGTTCAGCGTCTGTGTGATCCGTTCCGGTTTTGACACACCAACAATGGTGGACGTGATCCGTGGATCTCGGATCGAAAACTGTAGCGCCAACGCGCCCGGCGAAATGCCATGTGTCGCGCACAAGGCCTCTACCGCGCGGACGGGGGCAAGGCTGGCTTCGCTGGCTAATTGATACGTCAATCGAGGCATAACGGCGCTGCCTTTGGCCAAAACGCCCCCTGCATACGGGGCCGCATTCAAGATCGCCATGCCCTGTTCATGGGCGTAGTCGAACATCTCATCGGCTTGACGGTTTAGAATGGTCCAACGGTTGTGGCTGATCAAAGTGTCAAAATCCCAATCCCGCAAGATCGGGAACATGATCTCAATCTTGCCCATGGCCAGCCCAACAGCCTGACACAACCCTTCCTCTTTCATCTTGAAAAGCTCATCAATCGCGCCGCCCTTGCCGGTAATCTCTGCCAAATCCTGCGCGTGTTCCGGGTCATGCAGATGCAGCATCGGGATTTGATCCAGCGACAATGCCTCTAGGCTTTCTTCCAAAGACCGCCGCGCGCGGCTGGCATCAAATTTGCCGGTTTCCATGTCGCGATCCAGCTTGGTCGACAGAACGAAACCGTCTGGCAAGCCACCTCTTTCGCGGATCACTTCACCGATCCGCGCCTCGCTGCGGCCCATGCCGTAGTTGCGAGAGGTGTCCATGAAATTGACCGGACCGTCAAAAATCGAATTGATCGTCGCATGCGCCCGGTCCTGATCAACCGCATATCCATAGGTGTCGGGCATATCGCCCAAGGCAGAGGTGCCGAAACAAATATCCGTTGCTTCAAGGCCCGTGTTTTTGATTTTGCGTGTTTTCATATCTACCTTCTCCCTGGCCGCCAACCGGCCCTATGACACCGCCCTTTCGTCCAGTCTAATACACGAAATTCTGGGGGGTCTTGGCATGCCTAGCACGCAAGTTCCGCTTGGGAAAGCTAGACCAACTGCCGGGCAAGCCCCGATGAAAAAGCAGCCGGCAACAAACGCCCGGGGTCAAAGCTTAACGTGCCGTCTTAGGCTTTAGACGGAACAGTGTCCAACACGGAATGCGCCACCTAACATGGCCCCGGCTGTAACACCGGGGCCATTTTTATTTCACGTCGATTATTCCGGGTCTGCGATAACGTCCTGACTCTGTGAGCCCAGACCTTCGATGCCAAGCTCTACCACATCGCCCGCGCGCAGATATTTCGGTGGTTTCTGTCCCAGACCAACGCCCGGAGGCGTCCCTGTGGAAATCACGTCACCCGGCATCAGGCTCATGAATTGGCTAAGGTACGACACAACATGCGCAACACCGTAAACCATTGTGGTGGTTGACCCGTCTTGCATGGTGTCACCGTTCACTTTCAACCACATCGAAAGGTCCTGCGGGTCCGCAACATCATCGCGAGTGACCAGCCACGGGCCAATCTGACCGTAATTGTCACAGGATTTACCCTTGGTCCACTGGCCCTGGCGTTCAATCTGAAACGCACGCTCTGACACGTCATTGGTGACACAGTAACCAGCCACATAGTTCAGCGCATCTTCTTGGGACACATATTTGGCGCGGGTTCCGATGACGACGGCCAGCTCGACCTCCCAGTCGGTTTTTTCTGAACCGCGCGGAATGATGATCGGGTCATTCGGGCCACAAATCGCGCTGGTGGCTTTCATAAAGATGACCGGCTCTGAGGGGACATCCAAACCGCTTTCGGCGGCGTGGTCGGCATAGTTCAAACCGATGCAGATGAATTTGCCGGTGCCCGCAATCGGCGGCCCCAAACGGGTGCTTGGGTCAACAACCGGCAAAGCGGCCAGATCCGCATCGCGGATCGCAGCAAGGCCTGCATCAGACAATGTCTCTCCGGACAGATCACCGACGATCGAAGACAAATCGCGAATGACGCCGTCATCATCCAGAATACCGGGTTTTTCAGCGCCATTTGGGCCAAAACGAAGAAGTTTCATATTTATTTTCCTTTAAGCGTTTGACCAGCCGCCGTCGATCACATGGGCGACACCAGTCGTGTAGGCAGATTCATCCGAGGCCAAATAAACCACGAGCGCTGCAATTTCTTCAGGTTTCCCGATACGCCCAAGGGGCTGACGGGCAATGAATTCGGCAAGGGCGGCTTCGTAGTTGCCCGTTGCGCGCAACCGCTCATGCAAGGACGGGGATTCAACCGTTCCAGGACAGATCGCATTGCATCGAACACCTTTGGCAACAAAGTCGCCTGCGATGGATTTGGTCATCCCGATCACAGCAGCTTTAGTCGCGCCATAGACAAACCGATTGGGCGCCGCGATGACAGAGGACGCCACCGAAGACATATTGATGATCGAACCGCCGCCAGCATCAACCATGGCAGGTAAATAGGTCCGCACCATGCGATACATCGCGGTGACATTGATGCCCATGGAAAAGTCCCACTGGTCTTCGTCACATTCAAGGATCGTGCCGCCAGCCACATAGCCTGCACAATTGAACAGCACATCCACAGGTCCGGTCTTTTCATAGGCCGCCGTGATAGATTTTGGGTCCAGAACATCCAGCTCAAACGCCTCAAAACCATCGCCAACCAATGAAGCGACAGAGTCGGAATTGACATCAGTCGCAAAAACCTTTGCGCCCTCTGCTTTCATGGCCGCGACCGAAGCCCGCCCAATGCCCTGGCCTGCTGCCGTGACCAGGCAGGTTTTTCCGTCAAGTCTTCCCATTTTCGTCCTTTCTTAAACCAACAGCCGCGTCGGTTCCTTCGGTTCAACACATTGTTGGATCAAAGCGATTTCTCTGCGCCGGACTTTATTGTTTGTTCCGCCCAAAAGTTCACGGTCGTCGACACCAATGTCAGAAATCGTCTTCATTAAGGCCAATCGGCCCCTCCCCATGTCCGTCGCGCAATCTTTATGAATTTCGCAGCCTGTCTGCAATCCATCTTCTCAAACCCGAGTGCCCCGCAAGACCTGCTTTAAAATTCTCGGGTCGTCTGTCAGGGTCGCCAAAAGCTGGACTCACACTCCGTCCCCAGAAACTTGATCGCAGGAGATCTTGAAATGAACAGAATGGCCTTGGACACCCCCGAAGTTCTTGTGGACCTCGATATTGCCGAAAAGAACATTCGCGCGTTTCAGGACTATTGCGACAGCCATGGCCTGAAACTGCGCCCCCATATCAAAACGCATAAACTGCCCTTTCTTGCACAAGAACAGCTTGCCGCCGGGGCGATTGGCATCACCTGCCAAAAAATATCCGAGGCCGAGGCGATGCTTGAAACCGGCCAAGATCTCGACGTTCTTCTGACCTACAATATCCTGGGCGCCGAAAAGACCGCGCAGCTTCGCAAGCTTGCACAAAAGGTCAAACTGTCAGTCGTGGCCGACAGCCCAGAGGTTGTCGCATCCCTTAGCCGGGGGTTTGCAGAGGCCCCTCAGCCTATGGATGTATTGGTAGAATGCAATACAGGCGCGGATCGCTGCGGCGTGGACAACCCCGCAGAGGCAGCCGAACTGGCGAAAAAGATCAAAAAAGCACCTGGTCTGACATTCAAGGGTTTGATGACTTACCCGCCGGTTGGCGGCACCCAAAACGTGCTGGCCTGGTTAAGCGATGCGAAATCGCGGATCGAGGCAGATGGCCTGACGGTAGAGGTCATTTCATCCGGTGGTTCCCCCGACATGTGGCACGCCCATGAAATGCCGCTGGCCACAGAATATCGCATCGGCACCTATATCTATAACGACCGATCCTTGGTTCTGCGCGGCACCTGCGATTGGGATGATTGCGCGCTCAGCGTGCTGGCAACGGTGGTCTCTGTGCCGTCCCGCCATCGGGCAATCATCGATGCGGGCTCTAAGGTTTTGACCTCTGATCTGCTTGGGCTGACGGGGTACGGCCATGTGCTTGGCCATCCTGACTATTTCATCGACCAACTCAGCGAAGAGCATGGCCGCATCACCAGCGAAAAGCCGATAGACCTTACCGTCGGCCAACGCATCAGGATTATTCCGAACCACGCCTGCGTGGTGTCCAACATGCTGGATCGTGTTACGCTGACGCGCGGCGAAACAGTTGAACGTCAGGCCCCGGTCACGGCCCGTGGACAGGTCTGGTAAGCCCTATTTCGCGATCAAAAGTTCAATACCGCGTCGTTCAAACTCTTTTGCATCCGCATCAGAGATACCGTCATCGGTGATGAACGAATGGATCACATCCAACGACCCCAGGCGGGTAAAGGACGATTTGTTGATCTTTGTGGAATCCGCGACCAGATAGACGTGGCTGGTGGCGCGGATCATCGCCTCTTTTAATTGCAGGTCCGCGAAACTGGGATAGGTCAGACCGGAATCCAGCGCGACACCGGCTGTTGCAAGAAACAGTTTCCCCGCGAAAATGTTCCGGAAATATTCAACTGACTTGTCACCGGACAACGACAGTGTCGGCGCTTTGAATTGCCCGCCGGGCATATGAACCGCGAACCCCGGAACCGCCCCAAGGATCGCGGCGATGTTCAAACCATTGGTGATCACGGTCAGGTTCTTGCGACCCACCAACCTGCTGGCGACCTCTGTTGTTGTCGTGCCGGCATCCAGAATTAGCGTCTCGCCATCCATCACAAGGCTGGCAGCCAGCGCGCCGATCTTCGCCTTCTTGTCCATGTTTTCCTGATGATGCAAAGTCATCGGACCGGTTTGGGTCGGGTTCGAATTCAGGAAAGCCCCGCCATGTTCGCGCGTGATCAACCCTTCGACTTCCAAACGTTCCAGATCTTGCCGGATGGTCGCCTCGGACACTTGAAACGCCACAGCAAGATCCCGTACGCGGGCGGCGCCCTCTTCCTGGATCCATTCCAAAATCCGTCTTCGGCGCGGTTCGGACAAAAGACCGACAAGCGTTCCACTGCGTTCGATTGACGAATTTTCTTTAACCATAGAACTCCACCGAAATTAGGGTTTTGATCACCTGCATTCACATTATGCCCTGACTAGATGAATTCACCATAACAGAAAAGGGGCATAGTTTTCTCTGCATTTTCTGGGAATTCCCGTGACACAGCCCTTTCCCGAGGTCGATATAATTTCTGGCATTTGGTTTCGTTTAATCTCACTTACCCCAATCCCTGCAAGATTTCGGGGGGCCATTTGGCCCATTCACCAGCCCGACCTCATGGAATATCCGGCTTATCCCACCAAATTACAGCCACAAAAATAGCATAAAATGCTATGGTTCCCAGATAGAAACCGGTTCACGGCCACTTGCAGAGAAGGCCCCTATCTGGTAATACGCAGAAAACGAAAGTAAACGAAAACAAAATTGACCGAATGTTTAAGGATTTCCGTTCGGCCGGGAGGAATACATGACGCTGACGATTCGCCGTAAAGTGACACTAGGTGTAGTCATAGGAAGCCGCGCCTTCTTTAGCCCCGCCCCATGCCTTACTGCGCGCAACGAAGTTCTCGCACAGCTCGAAAAGCTGGGCATCAACGTGGTCACCTTGCCCTACGAGGCAACGGAAAACGGCGCAGTCCAAAACATCGCCGATGCAGAGCTTTACGCGAAACACTTCAAAGAGCATCGCGATGAGATTGACGGGCTTGTCATTTGCCTGCCGAATTTCGGCGACGAAATCGCAATTGCCGAGCTGGTCAACCGTGCCAAGCTGAACGTTCCAATTCTGTTGCAAGCCTCAAATGACGAGGTGGATAAGGTCGACGTCCACAGCCGCCGCGATGCGTTTTGCGGCAAAATTTCCGTCACCAACAACTTTTGGCAATACGGCGTCCCCTTCACAGAAACCACGACCCACACCTGCGACACAGACAGCGCTGAATTTGGCGCTGACCTGGACCGGTTTGCACGGGTTTGCCGCACAGTGCGCGGGCTAAGCAATGCCCGCCTTGGGGCGATCGGTGCAAGAACCGGTGCCTTTCAAACCATGCGCTATTCCGAAAAACTGTTGCAGGATGCAGGCATAACGGTCGTCACTGTCGATTTATCCGAAATGATGGGCGCGGCAGAAGCTGTGAAAGAAAACGATCCCGTCCTTTTGGAAAAACTGGAACGCATCAAGGCCTACGGCACGATCCCCGATTACATTCAAGACAGCCAGATCCTGAAACAGGCCAAGTGGACAGTCGCCGTAAACCGGTGGATCGAAGAAAACGAATGCGATGCCAGCGCAATTCAGTGCTGGCGGTCCTTGCAGGACAATTTCGGCTGCGCCACCTGCCTGACGATGAGCATGATGGGCGAAGAGCTTATGCCCTCCGCCTGCGAAGTCGACGTGATGGGGGCCATTTCAATGTATGCTCTGGCCCTTGCCTCTAGCGCGCCACCGGCAATTCTGGACTGGAACAACAACTATGCCGACGAAGCGGATATGTGCGTTTGCACCCATTGCGGGAACTTCCCCAAAAGCTTCATCGGCGAAACCCCAGAGATATCAGAGCTGGACGTCCTGGGTGAATCCATCGGCCGGTCCAAGTGCTTTGGCGCCGTAAAAGGCAAGGTTGCACCCGGTGCGATGACCTATTTCCGCCTGTCCTCTGATGATCGGGCCGGAACGGTAAAATGCTACCTCGGCCAGGGCGAATTTACCGACCATCCCTTTCCAATGGATGGCGGCATCGCTGTAACCAAGGTTGAACGCTTGCGCGAATTGATGCGCTTTGTGACCCAAAACGGCTTTGAACACCACGTTGCCATGGTCCGCGGTGAACATGCAGATGTCGTGAACGAAGCAGTTGTCCGCTATCTCGGATGGCCTATCTACCATCACAACCAAACCCCAGAGCCTCAGCTGTTTATGCCGAATAGATTTTGAAAGACGCGAACATGTTAGCAAATACCCCACTGGATCTGATCCGGGAAAAAGCGCTCTGGATGCGGCGACGTTCCTTCCAAATGGTTTACGAGGCGCGTCTCGGGCATCCGGGCGGTGACTTTTCAGCCACCGACATTATGGCAACGCTGTATTTTGGCGTGTTGAATTACGATGCGGAAAACCCGAATTGGGCAGACCGTGACCGGTTCATCATGTCCAAGGGCCACGCAACCGGCGCACTCTATACCGTGCTCTGCGCTGCGGGCTATTACCCAGAGGACATGCTGAACACCTACATGCAGCCAAACTCTATGCTGAACGGGCACCCAAACCGAAACTACCTGCCCGGCGTCGAAACCAATACCGGCCCATTGGGGCACGGAATGCCGGTCGCCACGGGGATTGCGATTTCAGGTCAAATCCGTGACGCCAACTATCGCACATTCGTGCTGACCGGGGACGGCGAAATCCAAGAGGGCTCTAACTGGGAAGCAGCCATGACAGCCGGCCACCGGAAACTGTCAAACCTGACATGGATCATCGACCGCAATCGACTGCAACAGGGCCAGGGCACCGAAGAAACGGTTGGGCTTGACCCGCTGGATCAAAAGCTTGCCGCCTTTGGCTTTGACGTGGAATTCGTCAATGGCCACGACCACGCCGCATTGCTGGCGCTGTTGTCTGCCGCTCCGGGCGACAAACCTCGGGCTGTCATCGCCAACACCGTCAAAGGCAAGGGCGTTTCGTTTATGGAAAACCAGGCCAGCTGGCATCACGGCGTTCCGAACGCCGAACAATATGCCGCCGCCATGGAGGAGTTGGTCTGATGGCTGATGTTGCCCTAAAAACCCAAGACCTGTTCGACTGCCGCAATGCGTGGGTCGCAACGCTAGAGGATCTGGCCGAAAATGATCCTCGGATCGTCGCCGTTGTGAACGATTCAATCGGATCATCAAAACTGGGTGGATTTCAAAAGAAATTCCCGAACCGGCTGGTCAATGTTGGCATTGCTGAACAATGCATGGTCGGCGTCGGCGCGGGTCTGGCCAATGGCGGACATATCCCATTTGTATCAGCTGCGTCCTGTTTCCTCACCGGTCGTTCCCTGGAACAGGTCAAAGCCGATGTTGCTTATGCCGGTTTCAATGTGAAACTGATCGGCCAGTCGTCTGGCATCGCCTATGGAGAGCTTGGACCAACCCACCATTCAATCGAAGATTTCGCCTGGCTGCGGGTGTTGAACAATCTAACGGTCATTGCGCCTGCAGACCCTTGGGAAACCGCAGAGGCGATCAAATGGGCCGCCGCGCATGAAGGCCCGGTTTACGTCCGATTGTCGCGCATGCCCGTCCCCGAGCTGGACGTCCCCAACCGCGTGTTCCGTGCAGGCAAGGCCGAACTGGTCCGCGCCGGACGCGATGTCACGATCATCGCCAATGGCACGACCGTTCATCTGGCCGCAGCCGCATCGGATGCGCTTGCAGCCGAAGGCGTGTCCGCACGCGTCCTCAACATGGCCACGATCAACCCCTTGGATGAGGCCGCAATTCTGGCCGCTGCCGAGGAAACCGGTGCCTTGGTAACCGTCGAAGAGGCCTCTGTCAGGGGCGGACTGGGCGGTGCCGTGGCAGAGCTGACATCAGCGAACCTGCCCGTTCCACTGGAACGCGTCGGATTCCCCGGTTTTGTGCCAACCGGCTCTGTTGATTGGTTGTTCAAAGAATACGGTTTGTCTGCTGACGGAATTGCCGCTGCTGCGCGGCGAGCGCTCCAAAGGGCGGGCGAATGAGCGCTCAAAACGTTCTTGCGATTGACCAGGGAACAACAAACACCAAAGCCCTGCTGATCAACAACAACGGCGACATCCTGGCGCGGGCCTCGCGCCCCTTGGCAACGGCATATCCGAAATCGGGATGGGCAGAACAATCCGCGGAAGACATCTGGGCCTCTGTCCAGGGTGTCATCGCCGACATTACCGCCAATGCGGGCAATGCGCCCGTTGATGCCATCGCCATTGCGAACCAGCGTGAAACCCTGGTCGTTTGGGACGCTGAAACCTCGCAGCCGATCTGCCCGGCCATTATCTGGCAATGCCGCCGCACAACACAGCATTGTGCCGATCTGATTGCAGCGGGCCACGACGAAACCGTGACCAAGGCAACCGGGCTTCAGATCAACCCGCTCTTTCCATCGACGAAGCTGGCCTGGGTCATGCAGAACATCCCCGCCGCCGCAGATTTGGCGAAATCCGGCAACCTGCGCGCAGGCACCGTGGACAGCTGGTTACTGTGGAAACTGACCGGAGGCGCAGAATTTGCGACCGATCATTCCAACGCCTCGCGCACACAATTGTTTGACACCGAAACGCTAAGTTTTAGCAGCGATTTGTGCGCCTTGTTTGACGTCCCCCTGACCTGCCTGCCCACACCCCGTCCATCGGATAGCGTGTTTGGACAGGTTGCAGAAGGGGCGACCGAGCTCGCAGCCGGAACACCAATCACCGCCATGATGGGCGACAGCCATGCGGCCCTATACGGCCACGGCGTGCGCAGCAGCGGAACGGTCAAAGCCACCTATGGCACCGGATCATCGCTGATGACCCTGACACCACACCGCACGGCATCCTCCCACGGCCTGTCCGGCACCATCGCCTGGACAGATCGCAATGGAACCGCCCATGCGTTAGAGGGCAACATCACCGTATCCGGACAGGCCGCAGCCTTTATGGCCGGGCTGATCGGCGCGACGGATGCCGCAGCCCTGTCCGATCTTGCGCAAACCGTGCCCGATGCGGGCGGTGTAAGTTTTGTGCCGGCCCTGGCTGGCCTTGGTGCCCCGCATTGGAACGACGACGCCACAGGCACACTCACCGGCATGACCCATGCAACCACCCCAGCCCATTTGGCGCGCGCCACGATTGATGCAATCACCCATCAGATCGCGGATGTGTTTGAGGCGATGGAAAGCGATATCGGCCACCCAATGTCAGAGCTTCGCGCAGATGGCGGGGCCTCGACCAATGATTTTCTGATGCAAACCCAGGCTGATATTCTTGGGCGCAAAGTCTTGCGTGCAGATATGGAAGACGTCGGTGCGTTCGGTGTGGCCGCGATGAGTTTTGCCACCTTGGGTACAGAAAGCAAAACCACGGCAGGAGAGGCCAAGCTGTTTGAACCAGCGATTGATCAGGCAGAACGCGACGCAAGCCGCAGCCTGTGGCAAAGCGCACTGGCCAAGGCAATGCATACCGGCGATTGAGCCGCGCTCAATGGTGGCGCGGGCTTTCCGATCACGCCGAAATGTCGTGCCAGTCACCGCCCATCACCATCCCCTTTGGGACCAACAGTTCTGGATGCGTGATCGTTTCGCCCAAGACATCCTCCAGTTCAATCGCCCGTTGATCCAGCGAAAGAACAGAGGCATCGCCCGTCGCACCAACGGCGAATGTGCCCAGATCCGGTCGGTTCAGGGCAGCGGCGGCGTTGCTCGTCACGGCGGCCACGACCTCGGCCAATGGCAGCCCGAGCGCCAGAAACTTGGTCATCGTGCGCAACAAATCCCAGGCCGGTCCCTGGATGCACAAAGCATGCACATCAGATGAAATCGTGTCGGGGCGGAACCCCGCCGCTTCCATCTTGCGGGCTGTATCCCAGGAAAAGGACCCCATGCCATGGCCGACATCAAATAAGACACCGCGTTCACGGGCGTCCAACACGGCCTGACGAACGGTCCCGTCCCCGTTCACAGGCGCATTGGGAAAAGGGCGAAAACAGTGGGTCAGAATATCGCCGGGACGCAATTTATTGACCACATCCGCATAGGTGGGCGGCGGCTCATCAATGTGACACATCAACGGCAAGCCAGCGCGATCGGCCACATCCAGCGCCACATCCAGCGGCGCGCCCGCGGCATCCCCGCTTGCGTTGCGCCCAACCCTGACCTTGATCCCCACAATCGTATCGGGATTTTCGCGCGCCACGGCGACCGCCTCACGCGCGGCCATCAACCGCATGTCCTGACTTTCCCCAATATTGATACGGGGGGAAAACGCGTAAATCCCGGCAAAGGAAACGTGCAAAAAGACCAGAATACGTGGCGCGGCGTGGTCAATGACATGGGCCTTGAACCCTGGGAAATTCCCCGGCCCTGCGCTTCCGGTATCAATCTGGGTGGTGACCGCGCTTTGCCGGGCATAGTCGCCTGCATCCACCCCAAGCGAGGTCCCGCCCCAGTACACATGCGTATGCATATCGATCAGACCCGGCGTCACGATTTGCCCTGTCACATCCTGAACCTTCGCCCCGGTCAGCCCGTCGCCAAAGGCGGCGACCTTGCCGCCCGCAAAGGCAACATCCGTGACCTGATCCACCCCCTGGGACGGGTCAATCACCCGCCCGCCGGTCAATACGAGATCATGTTCCATCAACACCTCCTGTTGCGACGATTGTGGCCGAGGCCATGGCCCTAAAACAGCCCTTAATCCAACCTGACAACCCGTTCCTCAGCAATGCTTTGCTCTGCCGCTAAAACGATGCGCAGCGAATTGACCGCTGCTTCCATCGAATCCGTCAGGTCCAGATCCTCGATAATCGCCTTTAAGAAAAACGCCTGTTCGCGATCGCACAGCTCTTGGTGCCCCGGCTCATCTTCCATCGAAATAATCTCGTCTTTGCGCGTGAAATTCTTATCATCATCCACCTCGGCGTGATGCACACGAATGGCATCTGTCTTGGTATGTTTGTCGATATCAGCACTGTCGGAAAGGTCATCCGCGTCAGACCGAGCCTCGTCATTTGGCACCAGACTGACAGACCCTTTCGGTCCCACAATGTCCTTCACGAAAAACGCCGTCTCTGACATCATCGGGCCCCAGCCCGCCTCGTACCAGCCAACGGATCCATCATCAAAGGTCACATGCAAATGGCCGTAGTTCTGCTTGTCTGCATCGCCCCAAAGCGCCGCGCCAATGCCATGCACACGCACGGGTTTGGCCCCAGTCAACTGGCACATGACATCAACGTAATGCACGCCGCAATCCACGATCGGGATCAGGCTGTCGATCAGGTTCTTATGCCACTGCCACGCCGGGCCAGAGGATTGCTGATTCAGGTTCAACCGCATCGCCAACGGCTTGCCCATTGTCTTGCCGATCTCAATGAATTTGATCCAGGACGGATGCACCCGCAATATGTAACCCAAAACAAGTTTTCGGTTCAGGCGCTTGGCGGTTTCAACCACGCGTTCGGCATCTTCATTATTGGCAGCAATCGGTTTTTCCATAAAGACATGGGCCCCTGCCTCCATCGCTTTGATCGCGTAATCCGCATGGGTATTGGGCCATGTGTTGATCGACACAGCATCTGGTTTCAGCTCTTCCAGCGCGGCCTCATAGTCTTCGAACAATGGGTAGCCCGCCAATTCATCTGGCAGCGTTTTGGATTTGATGCTCCGCGTACACAGACCGACGATTTCAAAACCGGGGTTCCGGTGGCAGGCCGATGCATGGGACGCCCCCATATTGCCCAGACCAACGATCAAGATGCGAATTGGCTGTGTCATTTCGATGCTCCATCGTGCTGACCATGACATTTGCGAAATGGCGCGATTAAAGCATCTGCCCTGTCCCTTTCGATGTCAAAGCCAATTGCACCGAATGCCGCATCAAATCCTTGAACGGAGGCAGGGCTTGGATCACACACGCGCTGGCCCTAAAGATATCCGCAGACGAGAAGGATAAGAAAACATGTTCGATTTTGCTGACACGCGCGTTCTGATCACCGGGGCCGGGGGCGGCGTGGGGCAAGCGCTGGCGGCGGGTTTCGCAAAGGCGGGCGCTCAGATCATTGCCTGCGACGTGGCCGGCACCGATTTGGACCGCCCTGATTTCGCCGATCATCATCATTTCGATCTGCGCAGCCGGTCCGAGGTGGAAACCGTCGCCGGAGAAATAATTGCAAATGGCGTGCCAGAGATTTTCATCTCTAACGCGGGCTGGTCCCGGCAGGACACGATGGAAATGACCACGCCCGACGGGATCGAAGAAGAACTGCACGGCAACTTCACCGGCGCCGCCATTCTGACCCGCATGCTCTTGCCCGCAATGCGAGAAATGACAGGCAACCGCGCCTTTGTTTTCATTTCCTCCTGCAACGCCGCAAGCCATTTTGGCAACCCCGCCTATTCAGCCGCCAAGGCCGCAACGCTGGCCTGGATGCGCGCATTGGCGGTGGAAGAGGCCCACTTTGGCATTCGATCCAACGCCGTGGCCCCTGCCTCGATCAAGACTGGGGCGTGGGAGCATCGCCTGGCCGCTGATCCAACGGTTCTGGACAGGCTGCAGGCGATTTACCCGCTTGGCCGGATCGTCACGCCTCAAGAGGTGGCAAATGCGGTTCTGTTTCTCGCATCACCCGCCGCCTCGGGCATCACCGGGACAACACTGAACGTCGATGCCGGGCTGGCCGCTGGCAACCTACCCTTTCTGGACGCCATCCGTTGACCCCCCAGGGCTCACGCAGAATCGTCTTTCTTGGACCCTCGTTTCAGGATTCGCGCGGTTTCAGCGGAAAATTCCTTTTCCCAGACTTCGGCCATCGCAATCACCTTTTCTGTATAGGCTTTGTTTTCATAAAACGGCACGTTCGGGTCGCGATGCTCTGCCAGCTCTGCGATAGATTTCCGGTCCTGCTTGTCGAAATTGTCCATCACCTCTTGCGCCTGATCCCGCGTAAAGCCCAAGGCTTCGAAGGTAGACCGGCCCATGCGCAGTGAGCTGTCATAGGTTTCGCGAATGATGTCACGACAGCCAACCGCATAGAGATCATACACATGTTCCCGGTCAACGGCGCGCGCAATCACGTGAACATCGGGATAGTTTGCACGGACATACTGCACGACCTCTGTGATCCTTTCCTTGTCGTCGATGGCCACGACCAGAACGTTCGCCTCTGCAATTCCAGCAGAATGCAGCATATCTGGCCGGGTCCCGTCGCCGTAATAGGCCCGAAACCCAAAGTTCCTGAGCATATCAAGCTGTTTAGAACTATAGTCGATACCCGTCACGGCATATCCCGCCGCCCGCATCACCCGTGTGATCATCCCGCCGACCCGGCCAACACCGACAATGATCACCCGGCTGGGTTCCTCAATCTCGTCGGCTTCCCGGCTCTCGTCCTCGTTGTATCGCGGGGCAATCACACGGTCATAAAGGATGAACAGCGCTGGCGTCAGCAACATCGAAAGCGCCACGACCAACAGCAACTGGTCTGCCACGCTTTGAGGAATGACGGAATTGGCCACGGTGAAGGTCAGCAAGACAAAGCCAAATTCACCGGCCTGCGCCAAGCCAAGTGCGAACAGCCATTTGTCAGCCCCCTCAAGCTTGAAAATGCGCCCCAGAACCAGCAGCACAATCGCCTTTATCAGCATCAAACCAATCGTCAGACCAAGGATAGACCCGAAATTGTCGCGCAGCAGCCCAAAGTTGATGCCCGCCCCGACAGACATGAAAAACAATCCCAGCAACAGGCCTTTGAACGGATCAATGTCGGATTCAAGTTCATGCCGATATTCGCTGTTGGCCAGCACAACACCCGCCAGAAACGTGCCCAATGCGGGCGACAGCCCCACAAGGGACATCAGCAAGGCAATCCCGATCACCATCATCAAGGCCGTCGCCGTGAACAGCTCTCGCAGCTGTGCGCTGGCGATAAAGCGGAAAATCGGACCGGTCAGAAAGTTCCCCGCCAACCCAACAAAAGCCACCGCAAGCACCGTGACAAGCGCCGTCTGCCAGCCGTTCAGCCCGTCCACCAGGCTTATCCCGCTGGCATGCGTATCCTCTGCGCCATGGGCGTCTGCCTCTGCCGCGTGGCCCGCGGTTTCAACCAACGCCGTCCCATGATCCATCAGATCAGGCATGGCCAACAACGGTATAAGCGCCAGCATCGGGATGACCGCGATGTCCTGAAACAACAGCACGGAAAAGCTCGACTGCCCGCCATCGCTTTTCATCAGGCCCTTTTCATTCAACGTTTGCAAAACGATCGCCGTGGATGACAAAGCAAAGACCAAGCCGATCGCAAGTGAGATCGTCCAAGGCTGCCCAAGCGCCATCGCGCCCAGCATCACCGCGCCTGTGGTCAACCCAACCTGGCCGCCGCCAAGCCCCAGCAACTTGGCCCGCATGGACCACAGGATCTTAGGCTCCAGCTCTAGCCCGACCAAAAACAGCATCATCACAACGCCGAATTCCGCGAAATGCTGAATGGACACCACATCAACATGCAGCAATGCCAAGACCGGGCTGATCACGATCCCCGCAATCAGATAGCCCAGCACAGAGCCAAGCCCCAACCTTGACGCAATCGGAACGGCAAACACCCCCGCAACAAGAAACACGAATGCAAGCATCAGAAAATCGGTCATGTTGGGTGCCCTTTGCGACAAAATTCACGCCATCATGGACCAAAAGGAACCAGAAAAAAACCGCTTGTCACCTTTGGCCAACCGCCGATGAAAAGGCAGGCCCAATCAGGCATCGGTCGGAAAAACATTTGACCGGTTTGAAACAGCGTTGCTTTGCCATTCCAAACCCGGTTTGATACCGATATTCGAAAGACTGACACACCACCCCTACCCCAAAAGGACACGCAAATGGCAGAGGACATGGCCCATTGGACCGCGCGCAAACGCCCCGAAAGGATTGTGTTTGAAGGCCGCTTTGTTCGCTTGGAACCGTTGAAAGCCGCGCAGCATTCCGACGGGCTTTACACCGCGTCCAACGTTGCGGATTCAGCCGCCAAATTCGAATGGCTGGGCGAGACCCCGCCAACGGATGCGGTCTCTTTCCGCAACTGGGTGGAGCAGGTGGAACACAGCCAGGACCCGTTGTTCTTTGCGGTGATCGACAAGGCCACAGGACAGGTCGCCGGGCGGCAAACCCTGATGCGGATCGATCCAGCCAATGGCGTCGTTGAAACCGGATCGATCTATTGGGGCCCCTTGATGGCCCGCAAACCCGCCGCAACAGAGGCACTTTTTCTGTTCGCCCAATATGTCTTTGACAAGCTGGGCTATCGCCGGTTCGAATGGAAATGCAACAACGACAACGCGCCGTCCAAAGCCGCCGCCAAGCGATTTGGGTTTCAGTATGAAGGTCTGTTTCGCCAGCACATGATCGTCAAAGGGCTGAACCGAGACACCGCGTGGTTCGCCATAACCGATAAGGATTGGACCCATCTGAAACCCGCCTACCTGGCCTGGCTCGATCCGGCGAATTTCACGGCCACGGGCCAACAGATACGTCGCCTGCAAGACATCATAACAGACAGCTGACCCAACCCCCTTTCGTGAAAGAGACCATGCCTCATGAAAATCAAAAGCATTGAAAGTTTCTGCACAGAGGATGTCGGCTTTGTCCGCGTTACCGCCGAGGATGGCGCGCAAGGCTGGGGACAGGTTTCGACCTATCACTCCGACATCACAGCACAGGTCCTGCACCGCCAGGTTGCCCCCTGGACTGTTGGCCAGGACATGTCCGATCTGGATGATCTTTTGGATCTGGTCGCCGAACGCGAACATAAATTCCCCGGCTCTTACCTGCGCCGCGCCATGGGCGGGCTGGACACTGCCATCTGGGACATGCGCGGCAAGCGCTTGGGCAAACCCGTGGTCGAACTTTTGGGCGGTACGCCGGGAAAACTGCGCAGCTACGCCTCTTCCATGAAACGCGACATCACACCGGCGGATGAGGCCGCGCGACTGAAACGCCTGCGCGACGACAAAGGGTTTGACGCGTTCAAAGTCCGTGCCGGCGCAGAGGTCGGGCGCAATCAGGACGAATGGCCCGGCCGCACCGAAGAGATCATTCCCACCATGCGCCGAGAACTGGGCGACGACGTTGATCTGCTCATCGATGCCAACAGCTGCTACAGCCCCGACCGCGCCATCGAGGTTGGGCATATCCTGCAGGACAACGGCTTTTGCCACTACGAAGAGCCCTGCCCCTATTGGGAGCTTGAGCAAACCAAGCAAGTCACCGAAGCGCTGGAGATCGACGTCACCGGCGGCGAGCAGGATTGCGACCTGCCCACCTGGCGCCGCATGATCGAAATGCGCGCCGTTGATATCGTGCAGCCCGATATCATGTATCTTGGCGGGATATGCCGCACCTTGCGGGTGGTCGACATGGCCGCCAAAGCAGGCCTTCCCGTGACCCCACATTGCGCCAATCTGTCCATGGTCACCCTGTTCACCATGCACCTTTTACGCGCGATCCCGAACGCCGGGAAATACCTGGAATTCTCAATCGAAGGCGCAGATTATTACCCATGGCAAGAGGGCCTGTTTGTCCAATCCCCATTTGACATTGTGGATGGACAGGCAGAGGTGACAGATCGTCCCGGCTGGGGCGTCGACATATCCCCTGCCTGGCTTGAAAAATCCCGCTATCAGATTACCGAACTCTGAACAAAACCAGAAACATAAACGATTTCAGATATAGGCGAAATGAACACTCAAAACACACCCAATCACGACAGCTACGACGTCGTCATCATCGGCGGCGCTATGCTGGGGGCCTCGGTCGCATGGTTCCTGACAGACACCCCGGATTTTGACGGGCGCGTCTTGGTGGTAGAACGTGACCCCACATATGAATTTGCCTCGACCTCGCATACGAACAGCTGCATGCGCCAGCAATTCAGCCGCGACATCAACATCCGCGTGTCACAGTTTGCGGCAGAGTATGTGCAAAATTTCCGGGCCAATTTTGGGAATGACGAACGCGTCCCGGACCTGAGTTTTCACAAATTTGGCTATATGTATCTGGCAGATACCGAAGAATTGGCCACTGACCTGCGGGCAGCGCAAAAGATCCAAGTGGCCGCGGGCGCCGGTACACGGCTGATGACGCCAGACCAACTGGCCACGGACTTTCCGTTCTACAACCTCGACGACATCCTTTGCGCCACCCACAACACCGTGGATGAGGGCTATTTCGACGGCGCAACCATGTTTGACTGGTGGAAGCGATCCGCCAAGGAACGCGGCGTCGAATTCATCGCCGATGAAGTTGTCGCCATGACGAAAACCACCAATGGAACCAAGGTCGAAAGCGTGACGCTGAAATCCGGGCAGGTCATCACATGCGGCACGGTCGTCAACGCAACTGGCCCCCGCGCTGCGGCCACGGCGCGGATGGCGGGCATCGACATCCCCGTGGAACCCCGCAAACGCTATACCTATGTTTTTGCAGCAGAAACCCCGCTTGACCGTGACCTGCCCCTGACCATCGACCCGTCGGGAATTCATTTCAGAACCGACGGGGCATATTACATGGCCGGGGCAGCGCCGGACGTGGATCTCGCCGTCGAGTACGATGACTTCCAAGAGGATCACAGCCTGTGGATGGACAAGGTCTGGCCCATCATCGCGACCCGGATCCCCCAGTTCGAAGCGATCAAAGTCGTCAATTCCTGGGTCGGCCATTACGCGTTCAACACCCTCGATCAAAACGCCATTCTTGGGATGCATCCGAACGTCGATAACCTGATTTTCGTGAACGGGTTTTCGGGGCACGGGCTGCAGCAAGCCCCCGCCATGGGGCGCGGCGTAGCAGAGCTGATCACCCATGGCGCGTTCCGCACATTGGATCTTTCGCCCTTTAACTTTGACCGGATCCTCGGCAATCTGCCCTTTGTAGAGCAGGCCGTTATCTAGTCCAGAACACCCTAACCCACGGAAATTTAACGACTTTCAGGAGAATACGATGACAAAACCAATTGCAATGATTGTCGGCGGCGGCAGCGGTATTGGCGCGGATGCGGCCCGCAAAATGGCCGAAACCGGGTTTGACGTGGCGGTGATGTCATCTTCTGGCAAGGGCGAAGACCTGGGCAAATCTCTGGGTGGCCTTGGCTTCACCGGGTCCAATCTGGTGCCCGAAGATCTGGAAAAATTCGTCGCCCTGACGATGGAACGCTTTGGCCGTATCGACGCGGTTGTGAACTGTGCCGGACACGGCCCAAAGGGTGAGCTGCTGGAAATCACCGATGAGAATTGGCATCTGGGGATGGACTATTACCTGATGAATGTCATCCGCATCGCTCGGCTGGTCACGCCGATCATGAAGACGCAAGGCGTTGGTTCTATTGTAAACATCTCAACCTTTGCGGTGTTTGAACCGGACCCTGACTTCCCCACATCCGCCGTGTTCCGCGCGGGTCTTGCGGATTTCACCAAGCTCTACAGCACCAAATACGCAAGCCACGGCATCCGCATGAACAACGTCCTGCCGGGCTTTATCGACAGCCTGCCGGAAAAACCTGACCGCGTCGCGCGTATCCCCATGGGCCGCTATGCCCGTGTCGAGGAATTGTCCAACACAATTCGGTTCCTGGCGTCCCAAGAGTCGAGCTATATCACCGGGCAAAACCTGCGCGTCGACGGCGGGTTAACGGCGTCAGTCTAGCACCGTTCGGTGGGGTGCGTACGGTGCCCCGCCGCCGTCGGATCGGCACGCCGGGAAACGCCTTGGAAACAAGGGAAAATCGCGGTCTGCAATGCGTCGGCACCCTGTCGGCAAAGCGTATGGCACTTGGTCGGCTTTTGGGCGTGGTTAACGCGGTGTTAACAGGGCGCGGGTCTTCTGCAAATGGAATTTGACCGTGATCTGACACTGTGAGCCAGTGCGCGCCTGCTGCCCAAATTCTGGCTGCACCGTCGCCATGTTACACAGTGGCAGACACCGACGCACTGGACCTCAACAAACATTGATCTACGTAAAATTTACCGTTCGGTGTACAACAAAAAGAAAATGCGGGGGGATTACCGAATGTCCGGACATACACGTAGATCGTTTCTGAAGGCGACCGCAGCGACGGCCTCTGTTCTCGGGATGCAGCCAGTCGCAGGCCTTGCACAGACGCGCAGCATGGACGAATTGATCGAAGAAGATGCGATTGGGCTCGCCGCGCGATTACGTGCCCGAGAGTTCACCCAAACCGAATTGGTCGAGATCGTAATCCGCCGGATTGAAGTCATGAATCCGGCATTGAACTTTATGACAAACACGGCCTACGACCGCGCGTTTTCAAAGGCGGGTACATTCGCGCTTGATACCCCATTTGCCGGTGTTCCGATGCTGATGAAGGACATGATCGACATCGGCGGCATGCCCCGTACGGATGGGTCGCGCTTCATGTTGAATAATGTTCCTGAGCGCAGTGTCGCGTATGTTGAGGCCGTCGAAGCGGCGGGGTTCAACATTCTTGGTCAAACCAACGTGCCAGAATTGGCGAGTTTCATCATCACAAACAACGACGTCTTTGGGGCCACCAAGAATCCGTGGAATTTGGACTATTCTGTTTTTTCGTCCAGCGGCGGATCAGCAGTGGCCGTTGCCGCCGGAATCGTGCCTATGGCGCACGGAACGGACGGCGCCGGGTCCAATCGCCTGCCGCCTTCTGCGACAGGTATTTTTGGAATGAAACCAAGTCGACGTCGCATGAGATCTGGAGAGGCAGATGGTGGCCACGACATCGCCAAGACAAACCAAATGCTAAGCCGTACCGTCCGTGACAGCGCACTTGCGTTTTCATTGACCGAAGACGTAGCGGGCGCCCCATTTCCACCCGTGGGTCACGTTACCGGACCGTCCAACAAACGTTTGAAGGTTGGTCTGATTGCGGATGATGGCAAGCTGATCGCAACCGACCCAGAGATTTCCAACGCGCAAAGCAAGGTGGCGTTGTTGATGCAAAACTTAGGGCACGAGGTAGAAGAAACCCCATGGCCTGTGGACGCAAATGAAATGGCCGATGCCTATAACAAATTTTTTGGCGGCAAGGTCGGCGCTCTTAAGACCGCAGTAGAGTCAGCCTCTGGCAAACCAATTATGGACTCTGGTTTGCTTACGCGGTTCCTGGCCTCCAATATCGAGGCCTCGGCGAAAATTCCTGCGGATGAAGTCGCCAAGGGCCGCGCATTTCTGGATGGGCTGGTGCCGGTATTCGCCAATGTTTTCCAGAAATTTGACGTTCTTTTAGCACCCGTCGCAGCGGTCGTAGCGCCACCTTTGTACGAGCGTACCCCAGACGAGTTATTTTCTGATGAGTTATTGCTTTACATTGCAGCACGCCTGAAATTCACAGCACCGATCAATTTTGCTGGATGCCCGGCCATGTCCGTACCCCTTTCCTGGAGCCCTAAACTTGGCATTCCCATAGGCTCTCACTTTATCGCCGCAGAAGGAAATGACCGGCTTTTGTACGAGCTTGCCTACGAACTTGAAGAAGCGCGCCCATGGAGAAACATTTGGGCACCTTTTTCATTAAAATACGTGCCCGTCTAAGGCAGGTTCCAGCACCATCGCTGAAACCGCCCTTTGCAAAGGCACCGGCCCTTAGGTGTTAAGCTGCGCAATGATTGCCCCTCCGGAACGCGCCCCCTAGCCGCGCGGCAGGGTGATCCCGTTTTCCTTCAACAGCTCATCCACCGAGACCAGCCGGTTTTCCGCCATTGAGGCGTTCGCCGCGATACCCGTCAGGATGGACCATGCGCCGTCGATATGGGTAGAGCCGCGGTTGTACGGATCAGCACCCACATTTTCCGCGTCGAACATATAGCCCAGCATCACCGGATCTGCGCCGCCGTGGTCGCCTTCTCCATGCCAGACATCGATCTTTTCGGGGGCTTTCCCGGCCACATGCAAAGTGGTTTCCATATTGTCGGTAGAGGCAACATCGCGTTTGCCGCCAAAGACTCCGTGCACTTCCACATGCTTGTGGGACAGCGTGCCATTCGTGCCGTAGAACAGCAGTTCCAGCCCTTCCCAAGGGGAATAGGCGCAAAGCGAATAGGTCATCATCGCGCCGCTGTCATAGTCGACCGACAGCTGCATCATGTCTTCGATTGTGATGTCATCGTCGAACACGCATTTGTCGCGCAGATAACCGTCTTGCGATTCCGCATCGAGGTACAGCGCCTTGAGGCCGGGATCATTTTCCAGATCCAACTCATAGTCGCATTTGGAGGCAACACCACAGCCATGGCACCGGGGGCCATGATCGGCCAGACCCAGGCGCGCGGCTGTTTCGGGGCGATAGAACTGACGGCTGCCATTGGCCTGAACATGGGTCGGGGCCGCATCCAGCCACCAGTTCACAAGGTCAAAATGGTGCGTGGATTTATGCACCAACAGCCCGCCGGTATTTTCCTTGTAGCGGTGCCAGCGGCGGAAATAGTCGGCCCCGTGCACCCGGTCCAGATGCCAGCGGAAATCAACCGCCGTGATATCGCCAATGACGCCCTGGTTCAGCAGGTCTTTGATCTGGGTACGCGCCGGGGTGTAGCGATAGTTAAAGCTGACAGTGACCTTCCGCCCGGTTTCGGCCTGCGCATCCATGATCTGTTTGAGCCGGCCAAGATCCGTGGTCATCGGCTTTTCCGTGATCACGTCACAGCCCGCATGCAACGCGCGCACGATATAGTCATGGTGATGATTGTCGGGAACCGTGACGATCACGGTTTTGGGTTTCTGTTCAACCAGCATTTTGTCGAAATCTTCGGCCCCATAGGTTGCCACGCCATTCCCGTGTTCGGGGATCAAAGCGGCAGAGCGCATCAACCGCACAGGGTTGGTGTCACACAGCCCGACAAGGTCTGTCGGTGCGCCAAAAGTTTCGGTCACCGCCGTTGTGAACATCGTGTGGCGTGCGCCGGTTCCGACCAATGCATAGGTCATGTGAATCCCTCCCGTTTTAATCAAATGCGCCGCTTGATGGTCCCACCCGAAGGCAAGAGGCTTTTGCGGCGTCCATAGGCAAGGCCACCGCCGCAGCGATGGCTGAAAATTTATTTTTGTCTTAGTCGATCAGTTCTTGGACTTGAGGATCTGGTCGCGCTTCTTGTTGTATTCTTTTTCGGTGATCGCGCCGGAATCATAAGCGGCTTTGAGATCCGTCAATTCCTGCCCGGCCGAAACCGTTGAAACATTCGTAGTTGTTACAGCCTTAGAAGACCGGCCACAGCCAGAAACGGCCAGCGACATGCCAAGCATAAGAACAACGAGGGTTGTGTTTTTCATCGGTAAATTCCCAGATTTTTAAACGTGACAGAGATGTGCACCGACACGGGTAGAATTGCAAGATTGTCCCCCGTTTTTATGGCGCCCCTTCGCTGTTGCGACACGAATTTTCGCGCGGTAGGAATAGCCATGGAAAACCCGATCATTCAAGGCTCTGACGGAACGGCCCGGTGCAGATGGGCCGGCACGACAGAGATTTACACACGCTACCATGACGGCGAATGGGGGCGGCCGACGCGGGATGACCGCTGGATTTTCGAAAAGATCTGCCTAGAGGGGTTTCAGGCCGGGCTAAGCTGGCTGACCATTCTGAACAAACGGGAAAATTTTCGCGCCGGGTTTGCCAATTTCGATATGGATGCGGTGGCCGCATTTGATGCGCAAAAGGTCGAAGACCTGATGGCCGATACGGGTATCGTGCGCCACCGGGGCAAGATCAATTCGGCCATCAACAACGCCGCACGCGCGATAGAGCTGCGCGAAGAATTCGGTTCGCTGGCGGCGTTCGTCTGGCAGTATGAACCCAAGGACCACCCCGCGGGCGTGACAAACGTGCCGTCGCAAACCCCTGAATCCGTCGCGCTCAGCAAAGAGCTGAAACGCAGAGGGTGGAGCTTTGTTGGCCCCACCACGATCTACGCCTTTATGCAATCCGCAGGGATCGTGAACGACCATATGGATGGCTGCGCCGCGCGGGCCGATTGCGCCGCCGCGCGGGACCGTTTTGAGGTGCCCCACCCGCGTTAAGCCTATCCGCATGGGCGCAGAAAGCCCCGTCATCGGAAAACGGCCGGGCATCGGATCAAACCTCCACCAAGACCGCTCACCAGATGCAAAAACGAAAACGCCCGCAGCCAAATGGCGACGGGCGTTTTTTTGTAACCTAAGGTCGGGTGATCAGTCGGAAATAGATCCCTCTTCGTCGCGACGTTCATGCATCTGGGCTTTTACTTTGCGCCCGATGATCAACGGTAGGACAAAGCCGACAATGGCAATCACCCAAAGCGTGATCGAAAGCGGGCTGTCCACCAGTGTCCACCAATCGCCATTGTCGATTGTAATGGCACGGCGCAGATTGTTTTCCATCGTATTGCCCAAAAGCGTGCCCAGAATGATCGGCACCAGCGGCACGTCCAGTTTGCGCAGCACCCACCCCATCAGGCCGAACCCGACCATAACAAGCAAGTCAAAGGATGACCCCGATATGCCGTAGATCCCGACAAAGGACACCATCGCAACCACCGGCATTAAGATGCGCGGCGGCACCATCAACACCCGCGTGAACAACCCCACCATCGGGATGTTCATCGCCAGCAGCATAAAGTTGGCAATGAACAGCGCCGCGATCAGCCCCCAGACCACATCCGGGTTCTGGCTGAACAACAGCGGCCCCGGCGTGATGTTCAGCGACAAAAGAACCGCCAGCAGAACCGCCGTGGTGCCTGAACCGGGAACCCCCAGCGCCAACATCGGCACCAGCGCGCCACCGGCCGCAGCATTGTTGCCGGCCTCAGGTGCCGCAACGCCGCGCGGATCCCCTGTGCCAAACGTGCCCTCTTTGTCGACCAGACGCTTTTCGACCGAATAGGAAATAAACGACCCAAGCGACGCACCAGCCCCCGGCAGAACCCCTGCAAGAAAGCCCAAAAAGGTCGATCGGATCATGGTTGGCATGGTCTCCTTGATCATGGACAAGGGCGGCGTCAGACGCCCCACAACCATTTTGCTTTTGTCGGCATCTGCCTCGCCATGGCGGTTTTCAAGAAAGATGAAAACCTCTGACAGGGCAAACAGACCGACGATTGCCACCAGAAAATCCAGCCCGTCATAAAGATGCACTTCGCCAAAGGTGAAACGCGGCACACCGGTTTGGGTATCCACCCCGATCATCGCCAGACCAATGCCCAGCGCTGCGGCAAAGGCTGATTTTGCCTGATTGGTCGAAGACACCCCGCCAAGGGTCATAAAGGCCAGCGCAAACAACGCGAAATATTCTGCCGGGCCAAACAACAGCGCGATTTTCACCAATTGAGGTGCCAGAAAAATCAGGCCCCAGGTGGCAAAAAACGCCCCGAAAAATGATGCAATCCCGGACAGCGAAAGCGCCTGCCCCGCCATGCCCTTTTGCGCCATGGGATGCCCGTCAAGACAGGTCATCATGGCCGGTTCATCGCCGGGAATGTTTAATAAAATCGATGATATTCGCCCCCCATACATAGCCCCGTAATAGACAGAGGTCAGCAAGATCAGCGACGGTGTCGCCCCCAGCCCCAGGGTGAAGGCAAGTGGGATCAGAATGGCCACCCCGTTTGACGGCCCAAGCCCCGGAAGCGCCCCCATGATCGTGCCCAGAAAACAGCCGAGCAACGCCAAGAGGATGTTCTGCCATGTCAAAGCAATGGCAAACCCGTCCGCAAGTGAAGTTAACGTGTCCATAATCGCCCCCCTAAAAGCCGAGCGGACCACGTGCGAGCGACAGGCCCAACACGAGGTGAAAAATAACGTAAATGCCGATAGAAGTGCCAAGCCCGGTCAGGATCGACCCGATTAACCCGGACCCCAGACGCCATGTCAGATAGGCGGCCGCGAACACGGTCGCGATGACGAAACCAAGTTCCGGCAACAGCTCTGCGTAAAGGATCATGACCACAGCGGCGGCCAGCACCTCTGTCAAACGGCCAAGGGTCGGCCATTTCGGCTCTTCATCCGGGCGCAGGGCGATCACGATGGAACTGAGCCCAAGGATCACTGAAATGATCAACGGAAATGCTTTGGGCCCCACCGCATCGGACAAAAAGCTTTCCTCGATGGCCAATGCCGCAAAGGCAAACCCGATGGCAAGCAACAGACCTACAGCACCAAAGATACGGTCACTCATCTGAACCTCCAAATGTGTCGATGTGCTAAAAACGGGCGCCCCGCACGCAGGGCGCCCTGATGTATCAAAGATCCAGGCAGATCACTTGATGATGCCGATTTCTTTCGAAATGGCCTGGATTTGCGCAACGCTGTTTTCCACGAAATCCTGAAAGGCTGCGCCTTGCAGTTCCAGCGGGGCCAGGCCGTTTGCAGCCATCGTTTCTTTCCACTCTGGCGTCGCATAAAGATCCGCAATTTTGCCGACCCATGCGTCATAAGCCTCATCGCTCATGCTGCCGGGGGCATAAAACCCGCGCCAGTTTGCACCGATTGCATCAACACCCTGTTCCATCGCTGTCGGGAAAGACGCAAAATCGCCAGGAAGACGCTCTGGTGACAAGATCGCCAACACGCGGATATCCCCGCTATCGACAAAGCCTTTGGCCTCAGAGATGTCACCACTGAACGCCTGAACCGACCCGGCGAGAACCTGTGTGACCGCTTCACCACCTCCATCAAAGGCGATGTATTTGACCGAACGCACGTCATCGATGCCATAGGCATTTGCCGCGATCAGAACCTTAAGATGGTCCCAGCCCCCAACAGCAGACCCGCCAGCAACAGAAACAGAGCTTGGGTCATTCTTGATCTGGTCCAGCAAAGCGGGCAGATCTGCAATCTCGCTGTCAGCGGCCACGGCAATCACACCGTAATCCGCACCAATCGCAGCCAGCCAGCGCACCTGATCCATCGTGTTGCCGGGATAAGCCCCCTGCGCCAGACGGGTCGCTGTCGCCGCAGAAGCCGCCACGATCAGATCATTGTCTTCGCTGCGCTTGTTCACAACTTCTGCAAACGCCACGCCACCGCCGCCACCGGCAAGGTTCACGACCTGCATGGTCTTGTCGAGCATGCCCAGATCCTGCAGCGACTTCCCAACCTGACGACAGGTGAAATCCCAACCGCCCCCAGGATTGGCCGGCGCGATGCATTCGGGGTTTTCCGGCGTAAAGCCCTGCGCCGAAGCGCCAAAGGCCGACACGCCAAGAAAGGCGGCCGCCAACGTAATACGGGTTGCTTTAAAGATCATATGATTTTCCTCCACATTGATATTTCCCCCGGGCCGTCAGGCCGCCCGGCGCCCGCCCTTGCACTGCAAATTTGCAGTCTCCTCACAAGTGGCTAAGAATGCTGATAGACAGACAAGCTGTCACCAACCTGTCACTGGACATGTTGGCCAAGGGGGGGGACGCGCAGCCATGCGGATTTTGATTGTGGAAGACGCAACAGATGTTGCCGAAGCCATCTCAATCAGACTGGGCAAATCGGGCATGGCCTGTGACCGGGCCGAAAGCACTGCCGCGGCCGAAGACTTTCTGGCCGTCCAGCGCTATGACGCCATTGTGCTGGACATCAACCTTCCCGACCGCAACGGGACAGAGATGCTCAAAGACCTGCGCATGCGGGGCGACCGAACCCCGGTCTTGATGCTCACCGCCCTGTTTTCCGTCGATGACCGTGTGTCCGCGCTTGATATCGGGGCCGATGATTATCTGGTCAAACCCTTTGATCAGCGAGAGCTAGAGGCCCGGCTGCGCGCGCTCATGCGTCGCGAGGCTGACCAGAAATCCGACGCGCTGACACTGGGGCCCCTGTCATTCTTTCCCGCCGCCCTGTCGGCCACACTGGATGGCGAAACCCTTGATCTGACCCGGCGCGAGGCGACGCTTTTGGGGCTGCTGCTGCGCCACCAGGGACAGGTGATCAGCAAAGAAAGGCTCTATGACGGGCTGTTCGCCTTCAACGATACCGATGTGGGGCTGAACGCCATCGAACTTTACATTGCACGGCTGCGCAAGAAACTGGCCGCAACGCCGGTCACGATCGAAACACAACGCGGCCTTGGCTACCGGATTTCGCTGCATGGATAGCGCTGCGGTCCTAAAGGCGCAGCGCTCGCTTTTGTCGCGGGTGATGACCGGGGTCTTGTCCCTGCTTGCGGTTGGCGGGGTGGTCGTCGCGATCGCTGCATTCGCCTATGGCAACAGCGCCGCACGTCAGGCCTTTGACCGCCTGCTGGTCGGGGCCGCACAGGACATCGCGGAATCCATCAACATCGTGAACGGCGCGCCCCTTGCGGATATTCCTGTCTCTGCCTTTTCGCTGCTCTCACTCGCCGCAGAGGACAGGATCACCTACGCGATCCGCGACGCAAATGGCAGCCTGCTGACCGGCTATGACCAAACCCCCAGCGCCAAGCCAGCCGTCCGGGGCCGCGCCACGCCGGTTTTTTTCGACGACACGATGAATGGCGAACCGGCGCGGTTCGTCACCGTGGTGCGCCGCTTTTCGGAACGCGACTTTTCCGGCAGCGTGATGGTCACCGTGGGCCAGACCCTGCGCGCGCGCAACGCCATGGCCTTTGACATCACAGTGGGCGCGCTTATCGTCACCAGCCTTGGCGGCATCGCGCTGATCATCTCTGCCTTTCTGGTGATCCGCTCTGCTATGCGCCCGCTTGATGCCATGGCCCGCGAACTGTCCAACCGCGATCCCTATGACCTGACCCCAATGAAAACCGACGGCCCCGAAGAAGTCGCCGTCATGGTGCAGGCCATGAACCGCTTCATGCAGCGCCTTGATCGCCAGGTGGGCGCGATGAAAAACCTGATCTCGGACACCGCCCACCAATTGCGAACCCCCGTGGCCGCCATCCGCGCCCAGGCCGAACTGGCCCTGGAAGATGACGAAGCCCACAGACCACAAAGACTGGACCGATTGATCAGACGCACCCGATCCCTGGGCAGTTTGCTGGACCAGATGCTGTCACATGCGCTGGTCATCCACCGCTCTGACAATGCGCCGCCGGTTCAGGTCGACCTGCGCGACGTGGCGCTGCAGGTTCTGGACCAGCGCGAACATGTCTATCTGGCCCCGGACACCGACGTGGAACTGGTGATCGGGGACACCCCGGTGCCCGTGATGGGTGACGAGATTTCGCTGATCGAGGCGGTCAAGAACATGCTGGCAAACGCGTTGCGCCATGGCACATCCCCGGTGCGGGTCGGGGTCAGCCAAAGCGCAACAAGCTCTGAAATCTGGGTCGAAGATTCCGGCCCCGGACCTGCGCCAGAGGTGCTCGACACGATTGGGGAACGCTTTGAACGCTCTGCGGCCTCAACGGGAAACAGCGCCGGGCTGGGCCTTGCCATCGTGCAGGCCGTGGCCACGGCCTTTGGCGGCACCATGACAATGGACACCACCTCAACCGGCTTTCGCGTCACGCTTTCGCTCCCTTCGCGCATTCAGGGGGCCGCATCATGATCCGCCGTGCCATCTGTAGCATCTGGATCCTGCTCTGGCTTTCCACCAGCCCTGCCCAAACGCAAGAGGCCGTCGCCGTCTTTGAGGCCCCAGATGCCACGCCGACCAAAACCCTTTTGGTCCGCTCCACAACAGACATCGCAATCCTGCAACCCGCGCTTGAGGCATTCGTGCAGGCCAACCCGACGCTCACGCTCACCTATGAACAATGGGGCTCGAACGCCCTTTACGCCGACAGCCGCGCCGCGTGCGACGGCGCCGACACACCCGCGGATGTGGTGATTTCATCCGGCGTGCAGCAAATGGTCGATCTGGTCAATCGCGCCTGTGCACAGCCCTATCTTAGCGCCACCACCAACGCGATCCCGCCCTCGCGCAAATGGCGCGATGAGATTTGGGGCATCACCCAAGAGGCCGCCGTCATCATCTACAACACCGATCTTGTTCCGCCCCAGGACGCCCCGATGACACGGTTCGCCCTGCTTGATCTGATGCGCCGCCCCTCGACCGCCTATAAAGGCAAGATCGCCACCTACGACATCGAAGCCTCTGGCCTTGGCTTCCTCTTCGCCTTTGTCGACAGCCAGGAAGCCACGACATTTGGCGGGTTGCTGGAAGGGTTTTCGCGCACCGAGGCCGTGGCCACTTGCTGTTCCGCCGAAATCATCCAAGGCGTGGCAGACGGCACCTATCTGATCGCCTATAACGTACTTGGCTCTTACGTGGATTCCGTGCCGCATAAGAATATCGGCATCATCTATCCCGAAGACTACACCCTGTTCCTGTCCCGCGCGCTGATGATCCCCAAATCGGCACGCAACACCGACGACGCAACAGGGTTTCTGGAATTTCTGCTTTCCCCGGACGGGCAATCCATCCTGTCAGAAAGCAACCTTGTGCAGCGGCTGAACTCTGACGAAAATCCGCTGCCCGAAAGCGCACAACGCCCGATCGCCATTGACCCCAAATTGCTGGTCGCGATGGACCAGCACCGCCGCGCGATCTTTGTGAACAAATGGCGCGCCACCTTCGAACCAGAGACAGGCCCCTGACCTGCGCACGGTCGTGCCATACAAAGTGCCATACGTTTGGCATACGCGATGCCGACGCTTTGCAGACCGGCACGTCCGGCCGGGTTATTCGTACCCCGTCATCTCTAGATAGCCATGCCCGTCATGGCTTCCCGTCACACTCACCGGGCCCTCCCAATAGGGAATAGACAGCCCCATCCAGGCCTGTTCATTGATCGCCTTGACGGTCACGTTCACGCCCTTTTCCGGCAGGGTCACATGCCACTCTGTCGGGATCTCGCGCCCCTCGACCTTGGTCATGGTGACAGGCTCTGCCGCAAAGGCACCGTCGGGATAAGACACCGTCGTCCCATCCGCATTGATCCACGTGGAAGAGCTGTATTCCGTTCCATCAGCTTGCCGAACCTGAAAGCCCATGACCTTGGAACCCTCTGAAAACGATAGAGAAAACCAATCCCATCCGGATTGCGTATCGGACAAAGGCTGCGACGACCATTCGCGATCCAGCCAGGCCGAACCCGTCACAGGAACATCGCCATCGGGCAGTTTCAACACGCCTTCGATTTCATAGAAAGGCTGCGAATAATAATAGCTGCCCTGCCCATCCGCCGACTTGATCGACAGCCCCTTATCCCCGTGAAACACCAGCGGCCCCGTGGCGTTCAGGGCCATGGAATACCCAAAATCCGGCCCATTCGCCGTCAGCGACATCTCGTCGAAACTCTCGCCTTTCAGCGACCATTCATCGATCCAGGCGTCAAACGGATCCACCTGAACCCCAGCCTGCCCAATCCCGCCCCGCGCAAACCGCTCTGTCGCGAAATGACGCTTGGGCGTGGTCACGGCGGCATGGGCAAACCACACCTGCGGCGACTGCCATCCTTCGCCCTCTGTCGGGGCAAGGGCAGAGCGAAACAAGGTCCATTGCAGGCCATAATCTGTCCCGTCTGCAGCGGTTAAATTTGCGGTCAGATACCACCACTCGATCCGAAATTCCGGATGTGCACCATGGTCCGCCGGAAAGGAAAATTCCGGGTTGGGCTGGGGCGTTGCAAACCCGTCAGCGCTGGTCCCAAGGCCCGAAAAGCCTTGTGCAAAAGCCCCAAAAGCCCCAAAAGGCCACAGCAAACACAGGATCAAAGCCCTAACGTTCATTGGCAAAAACCTTTAGCAAACGGGCCGGCGGCATCCGCATCAACCGAAAAGCGGGCCAAGCCGCCGCCACAGCCGCGGCAAGCATCGAATAGGCGCCCAGCTTTAGATACTCGACCGGGAAGAAATAGATTGGCAATTGCCAGCCAAAGGCCTCTACGTTGATCACCGACAGCAAGACCCAGGCCAGCGCCAGCCCAAGCGGAACCGCGCAGGCAAACACCAGCAAAGCCAAGGCGACCGCGCGCAGCAATTCCAATCGCCCAAGCGCCCGGCGTGTCATCCCAAGCGCCCAGATCGGCGCGAGTTGGGGCAAGCGTTGATCGGCCAGGGTCAAAAGGCTCATCAACATCGCAAACCCGGCCACCCCCAGGGTCAGAACATTCAGCGCCGCCGTCACCGAAAACGTGCGTTCAAAAACCTGCAGTGACAGGGCCTTGATCGCCGCCTGATCAACGACCGCAGTTTCCGGAAGGCCAAGATCCGTCGTCAACGCACGGCGCAATTGCGCAGGCTCTGTGCTGCGCAGCCCGAATTGTTGCGGGCGCAGATCGGGGTAAAGCTGTGCAAACAGCTGCTCTGACAGCACAACCTGCCCCAAGGGATTCCCGTAATCCCCAACAACGGCCGCAACGGGCAAGCTCAGCTCTGGCGCGACCCGCACCATTTCCCCCACCCAAAGCCCTGCGCGACGGGCCAGTTGTTCATTCACAATCACCGCAGTTGACCCTGCAACCCGATCCCAGGCATCCGGTGTGTCCTCCAGAAAAACCCAGTTATCCCGATAGGTTGGCCCGACCCGAACGCCAAACAACTGCACCGGCCACCCTTCGATCTGGGTCTTGGTGGACATCAACGGCAGAACCTCTTTCACGTTCGCGTCCAGATAGCTGGCAACCTTTGTGCTTTGATCCGCCGTATCCAACTGCACAAACAATTCCGGGGCCAAACGCTGGTCCAGAAAAGACACGAAAGTCTGCCGAAAGCTCGACACCATCGTCGAGACCCCAATATTGGCAGACACCGCCAGTAACAGCGCCATCAAGGCCAGGCTAAGCCCCGGCAATTGCTGGCGCGTATCCGCCCAAAACCAGTCCCAGATCGGGGCGGATCTGAGGCCCTGCAAAGCGGACATGATCCGTTCTGCCAACACGGGCAAAGCCAGCGCTGCGCCGATCAACATGCAGCCCAGCAGGGCAAATCCAGCGATTATTCCCGTTGCGAACAGCCCCAAAAGCAGCGCAACGCCCAATAAAAGGATCGCGCTGACCACCTGCCAGCGAAACCGCGCCTTAGAGGCAATGGCCCACGCCCTGGGCCGACCACTGGCCAACAAGGGCATATGTGCGATCTGCCAGATCCGCCCCACCAGCGCGGCCCCGGCCCCCAACATTGCGATCAAAAGCCCAGACAACCACCACTGCGTACGCAGCTGTAACGTGCCGGAAATATCCGCCCCATATAAACCGCGCAACGTTGCCGCCACATCGGGCAGCAAAACCGCCGCGACCATGTAGCCGAACACGACACCAAGGCCCGCACCGATAAGGGCAAGGGTCAGCATCTCTACGGTGATCAATGTCACCACCAATCGCAAGGGCACCCCAAGCGAGCGCAACGTGCGGATCATCCCGCGCCGTTGCTCAAAGGCCAGACCGATTGTGCTGTGCACGATAAACAATCCGACGGCAAAGCTCAGCATGCCAAAGGCCGCCAGGTTCAAGTGAAAACTGTCGGTGAGTTGCCCAAGATCGGCCCCTTGCTGGGCCGCCTGCAGATGCAGCTCTGGCGCGACCACGGCCAGATCAGGCTGGTCGATCGGCTGCACCGGCAACAGGATCAACCGATTGAAATTATTGCGCCCCAGCAACGATTGCACGGCGCTGATATCCCCAATCGCAACCCCCGGCGCCATGTTGGCGTCAACCGATACAGATGCGACACCTGCAAGCGCCTGCGCTGTTTCTGCTGTTCCCAGCAATGTGCCCTGATCCATCAATCCCAATGCCGGGCCGCTGTTCAAATCTTGCAGCGCACCGATCCCAGCGGGCGCCGTGAGCGGATCGATCCCAACCAGACGCACCCCGTCCCGGCGTTCATCAATAACCGGGGAAACCAACCAGCCGGACCGGCGCAGCTTGACATACAGCTCTAGCGGAATGCCGCGCCCGTCTTTGGGCAGCAACTGATCATATTGCCCTTCACCAAGGGTAGAGGCCGCAGCATCATAGCTGGCCCGCGCTTCGGCATTGATCGCCTGCACCCCACACCAAAGCGCCGTCGCCAAGGCCAACCCGGCCAGAAAGGCGAAAAGCTGAATTGGATTGCGACGCCAATGCGACAGCAACGCCGTCAGAACAGCACGGGTCATGCCAACAAACCACCACGCAAATGCAACTGCCCGTCCATCCGGGCCGCGATGTTCGGGGAATGCGTCACGATCAACAAGGCCGCGCCGGTTTCTGACACCAGCCTTACCATCTGCTCTAGCACATCGGCCGCCGTTTCTTCATCCAGATTGCCCGTCGGCTCATCAGCCAAAAGCAGTTTGGGCGACGCGGCAAGGGCCCGTGCAATCGCAACCCGTTGTTGCTGCCCACCAGACAGCGCCTCTGGGTATTTGTTTAATTGAGCCCCAAGACCCAAACCGTCGATCAGATGATCAATTCGCGCGGCATCCACCTGCCCTTTAAGACGCGCCTGAAAAGAGATATTCGCCGCCACAGTCAAAGACGGCATCAGATTAAACTGTTGAAAAATCAAGGCAACTTCGTTGCGGCGCAGGGCGGCGCGACCGGCATCATCAAGCTGGGTGACGTCTTGTCCACAAACATGCACGGCCCCCGCATCGGGCGCATCCAATCCGCTCGCGATGTGAAGTATCGTGCTTTTTCCACTGCCCGATTCCCCGGTCAGAGCAAGCTTTTGCCCCGCGTCCAACCCAAAAGAGACGTCACGCAAAACTGTCACGGCCCCTTCGCTATCGGGAAAAGACTTTTGAACTGAATCGAACTCTAGCAGCATAGCACCCTCATCTTGGACGCAAGGTACCGCGCACCCGCGAAAATGACAGCGAATTCTTGCAAGTGTGATGCGAATTTGGCTGGTGTCGCCTCGGCCCGGCTGAACGTCCACTTGACCGGTCTCGCCGGTTTTTTCAGACCAACACATTTTTTTGGTCACACATCGCCCTCAACTGCAGTCTAACAAGATATGACACCTTCAAAAGGCATCGGCACAAACATGGCCCACGTAAGTAAAACAGACATCAAACGCGCCCAGAACGGCGACGCCAAAGCACTAGAGCAGCTGGTGCGTGGCATTCAGGACCGTATTCACAAGCTGGCCCTTCGGATGCTGGCCGACCCAATCGCCGCACAAGATGCCACCCAGGAAATTCTCATCCGCGTTGTCACCAAACTGTCGACCTACAGGGGCGAAAGCTTGTTTGAAACATGGACCTATCGCGTCGCGACGAATTACCTTCTGACCGCGCGCAAGATCATAGCCAATGATCCGGGGCTTTCATTTGGGATTTTCGCAGAGGACCTGTTGAACGGGCTTGCCGATGAACAGAACGCCGCGCCCGAAGACCATGTGATGCTTAATGAGCTACGGCTGAGATGTACGATGGCGATGTTGCTTTGCCTCGATAGGAACCATCGCGCGGCTTATGTGCTTGGGGATGTGCTGGAATTTGAACAGGGCGAGGCCGCAGATGTTCTGGACATCACCCCCGGCACCTACCGAAAACGCCTTTCCCGGGCGCGTGCAAAGGTGCAGGATTTCACTGCAAAAACCTGCGGTTTGGCCGCACGATCCGCGCCCTGTTCCTGCGAAAAGCGTCTGCCCGCTGCAATGGCCACCGGGCGTGTCGGCACGTCCCCCTCTGCCGAATTGAAAGAAGCCCCTGCCTTTGCCGAGGTGAAGGCGCTTGCATCGCAAACTCAAACCAACCTGATCGCTGCAAAACTTCAGCGTGCAACTGGCCCGCTGACCGCACCCAAAGACTTCGCCGCCGAAGTTCTCAGACTTGTCGAGCCTCCCGGCTAATTCACGCCCCCCCAACCAAAAAGGAAACAACCATGAAACATGCATTTGCGTGGCTGACGGCGCTTGCCTTGGCCTTACATCTAACCTCAACAGCAGAAAGCCAGACCATGACCCAAGATCAACAAGATGTATTGAATGCCGTCCAAACCATGACCGACAGTTTTCAGAACCACAACATTGCTGGCGTGATGGCCAGCTATGAAAACAACGCGACGGTTCTGTTCGAACCCGGAGCGCCGGTTTCCGATGCGGCCCAACTAGAGCAGATGTTTACCGGCATGGCCGCGGTCAATCCGGTTTTTGACTATGCCGGTCACGACGTCATCGTAAACGGTGATATCGCTGTGCATATCGCGCCGTGGAAAATGACCGGGCAAACGCCGGATGGCCAAGACTTGGCGCAATCAGGTCTCTCGGTTGCTGTCCTGCGTCGGCAACCCGATGGCCGCTGGAAAATGGTTATCGATAATCCGCATGGCGCACGGTTGTTGGCGCAAGACCAATAGTCAACATCGGGCCGAGCCTTCTAGCTCGGCCCAATTCAATCTTTCCTGCGTTCCCTACAGTCACCAACAAAAGTCCGCCAGCATCGTCAGGGGGCAAAAGTTGCTAGTGCAGCGCGTCTTGCACCAGAGCACTGTCAACGAATTGCGTCATCGAACGGATTTTGCCGTCACGCAGCACGTAAAGATGCGCGAAACTCGCCCGAAAGGATTTCCCGGTGGCCCGGTAGGTGCCAGAGTATTCACCAAAGGCCGCGACCTTATCGCCATCCTCCATGAAGGTATGAACCTTTGCGGAATAGTCATCCCATTCGGTTGCCAGCCGCTGGAAAACACCTGCCATGATGTCTTTCGGGCCGGTATAGGTCCCCGCATAGGGAAAACTTGCAGCCTCTGTCCATGTGGCATCAGGCGCGAGCACGGCCAGAAGAGCCTGACCGTTCTCTTCTGACGTGCCTTCATAGGTCGCGCGGATCAGTTCAAGGTTGCGGCCCATGTTCAGCCCCACTTCATTTCGCCAGTGGCAACCTTCGCGCCAATATTCAGCGCAACATCAAGCCCCAGATCCGGATAACGGGCCACCATCGCCGCAACCAGATCTTGAGATGTGGTCACCTTGGCAAGTTCTTCGTCAAAGGCCTGAAGGTAGGCTTTGGTGTGGGCAATCGCTTGCAGCCCAATTGCGGCATCGACGGTCACCCTCCAAATATGTCACCACTAGAATTGGTGTCTGCGGGGAAAGTTACTGTTTGGAGCGTCAACTCCCCTTCCGGATTAATTGGCATTGATACGGTTATCCTTGAACACTGGCTTTTTTCGATCATTGAAGACTGATTGTCTTTGTAATCAAGTTCTCTCAATCGAACTCGATTGCACGACTTCAGCAAGTACCGAGATTGCCAATGTCCTGGCATCTCTTGCTGAATTTATCAGGCCAATCGGCCCGCGAAGCCTAGCAAGGTCTTCTTGCGCTACTCCTAGTTCAACAAGAGTGGCGTGCCGATTATCTCGGGTTCGTTTGCTCCCTTGTGCGCCGATATAGAACGCCGGAGTCGCGAGCGCTTGTTTGAGTATTTGGGGCTCCCAATCGTGATCATGGAAAAACACTACGATAGCCGTCCTGGCATCAACAAAAACGGACTCCGGTATTTCAGGACGCGTTATCTCAATGGTCTCAAAAGATATGTTCTCCGCCTGCTCCCGTGTTTCTGGATCTGGCGATAGTAATGTTGTCTCGTAGCCTACGGACTGCGCCAGCGCTGTGAATGCCACGGCCTCGGGTCCTTTACCAAAAACCAGGAACCTGGCTGCTGGCACCAAGTTTACCCGGAAAACCGAGCCAACAAGCCCGTGAGCGCGCTCAGAAGTCAAACTTATAGCACCAGTGCACGTTTTGACTTCCAGGGTACAAGACTTTCGGTCCGACGTGATGGCCTGCAAAACACGGCGGATAATATCGCGACATGGATTGGGGACAAGCATGACCTGCAACCCTCCACCACATGGAAGAACAATATCCAGATAGGGCGAACCGAGTCCGTAGTGAACAACAGTAGATTTGCCTGACTTGAGGCATTCAAGTGCGTGTAATTTTATGTCGGCTTCAACGCAGCCTGAAGACAAGGACCCTACCGAAGCGCGCGTCTCGAATATTGTCATCATTGCGCCAAGCGGTCGATAGGAAGGGCCTTCCACACCAATAATGATTGCAAGAATGCTGTCGTCATCTGTCGACAGGCATGCATCCAGAGGGGCGAGGTCTAAGGAAATTGCGTTCTTTAGCATCTCATTTTCAACGGAAGCAGGGTGCTGGCGCAAGTGCAACTAGACGTGGGATTTGCACCACGGTAGCGCCGGTAGAATTTTCATGTCTCGCATCATACCCCATCATAGAAACTGCGCAGTGTGGATAATGCGTCCGGCAAGGCTTGTTTTTTTGCATCTTGCCAAAACGCGTCGCTTCCGAGTTCTGAAAAACCTGCAAATTTCGCCAAATCGCTCTCGTCCACATTGCGAAAGCCCATTGACCAGTCTCCGAACATGCGCGTTTCGCTTTCGCCTTCATCCAAGACAATAATCGTATGGTGCCTCGGATCGCCTGAAATCCTGCGCCATACATCATCCAACGCGTCATCTGTGCCCTCAAGAACTTGAAGGAAGTTGCCGCGTTTGAAGTCAGTATTATAACGATAGACGAGCAATCCGGTAACGCCGTCGGCGGAATTGCGTTCGCGGCTATGCGTTAGCAGCCCCGCCAAGTCGTCAGTCGAAAACGCCTTTGCTGCTTGGCTTACATACACAATGTATTTCACGGCATTCTCCTCATTACTGCGACGTTGTCTAGCATCTCGTCATTTAGCCCGTGCGAACGCATTTCCAAAAATATCAGCTATACCCAATTGACCAAGCTTTGGCGCGATCTGTTGTGTCAGCTCTCTTGCAGAGGACCAGAACGCATCTCGATTTTGCCAAGTCTGGATTGGATGAAGGTATCGGATTGCTTCTTTCGGTCCATTTTCCGGAACCCGCAACCCCCATATTTCATCCCTTTGATAGTTCGCATTGTCGAAATCCCCCGCCATTGCCGCGCGCAACAAGGTGCGGGTTACTGCAATCGGCATACGGCTTCCGGTGCGGTGGTCGCCACCAGTCCAGCCAGTATTGATGAGCCAGACGTTGGCACCGCTCTCGGACAGTCGTGCAGCGAAGAGATCGCTGTAGACTTCAGGTTTCCTTGTCAGAAACGGCGCGCCAAAACAGGTCGAGAATGTCGGCTCTGGCGACGTGACGCCTCTTTCTGTGCCCGATACTTTTGATGTGAACCCCAGCAGAAAAAGCGCGCGGGCCTCTTCTGCGGAAAGCCTGCAAATCGGCGGAGTCACACCGAAGGCGTCGCAGGTCAGCAAAAAGACGTTTTTTGGAACACCACCGGTCGAGCTCAAGCTTGCGCCAGAAAGGGCCGCCAAAGAATAGGCCGCGCGGGTGTTTTCTGTGATTGACGCATCATCAAGATCAAGTTGGCGCGTATCCGCGTCAACCTTCACATTCTCCAAAACGGTACCGAAAGAGTGCACGGCACTCCATATGTCAGGCTCTGCCGCTTGCGACAGCCGAATGGTCTTGGCATAGCAACCGCCTTCGAAGTTGAACACGCCGTGGTCATACCAACCATGTTCGTCATCGCCGATGAGTTCTCGATCTGTATCGGCTGATAGGGTTGTTTTGCCAGTGCCAGACAAGCCAAAAAAGACAGCCGTGTCACTTGGATTACCAACGGCATGGTTTGCCGAGCAATGCATCGGCAAGATGCCCTTTTCAGGGTAAAGGTAATTCAGGATCGTGAACGCTGACTTCTTGTTCTCCCCCGAATATTCAGTGCCGGCGATCAACACGAGCTTTTGTTCAAAACTGACAGCAATGACCGTTTCGGATCTGCACCCGTGCCGATCAGGATTCGCGAGAAAGCCTGGCGTGTTGATGATTGTATATTCAGGCACATAAGACGCGACTTCGCTTGCGTCTGGCCGGCGCATCAAGTTGCGAAGGAACAGTGCGTGCCAGCTAAATTCCGCAATCAGGCGAATGTTGACAGCATGCTCAGCAACGGAACCGCAGACGAGGTCCTGAACCTCGACGCTTTGCTCCTGAAGATGTTCCAACATATCGGCCTTGAGAGTTTCAAAGGCGTCTGCAGACATCTGGCGATTTCCATCCCACCAAATGTCATCGCGAGTAGTCTCTTCTACAACGATGTGTTTATCCTCAGGCGAACGGCCAGTGAATTTACCGGTCGTCACAACAAGCGCACCAGTTTGGCTCAACAACCCTTCGTTTTTTGCTAGAGCAGTCTCCAACAGTGCTGCTTCAGACGCGTTGTAACGGGCTGTCCTTACATGGATGTCTTGAGTTGCAAGGTTATGTTTCGGATTGACAGGACCGCTTTCAACGGGTCGCAGCTGAGCCCCCCGATCGAATGTACCCGTTTCAAAGTCAGAGAGACCGCCATCTGGCCGATCGGCCACCAAATCAATATCCATTACGACATCCCCGAGAGCAACTTGTCCAAAGACGCCTTGGCATCCCCATAGAACATGCGGGTGTTTTCTTTGAAAAACAGCGGATTTTCGATACCAGAGTAACCAGTCCCCTGCCCGCGTTTTGATACGAAGACCTGCTTTGCCTTCCAGCATTCCAGAACAGGCATGCCTGCGATGGGGCTGTTGGGGTCGTCCTGCGCGGCCGGGTTCACAATGTCGTTCGAGCCGATCACGATGACCACATCCGTCGAGGGGAAGTCCTCATTGATCTCGTCCATCTCCATCACAATGTCATAAGGCACCTTGGCCTCGGCCAGCAGCACGTTCATATGCCCAGGCAGACGTCCCGCCACGGGGTGAATGGCAAAGCGCACCTCCTTGCCCTTGGCGCGCAGACGCTTGGTCAGCTCGGCCACGTTCTGCTGCGCCTGTGCCACCGCCATGCCGTAGCCCGGGATGATGATCACGCTATCCGCCTCTTCGAGGGCCGTGGCCACACCGTCGGCATCAATCGCGATCTGCTCGCCCTCAACCGCCATCTGCTCCCCCGCCGGGCCGCCAAAGCCGCCCAAGATGACCGAGACAAACGACCGGTTCATCGCTTTGCACATAATATAGGACAAGATCGCGCCGCTTGAGCCGACCAGCGCACCAACTACGATCAGCAGATCGTTACCAAGAGAGAAGCCGATCGCCGCTGCCGCCCAGCCGGAATAGCTGTTGAGCATCGAGACAACCACCGGCATATCCGCGCCGCCGATGCCCATGATCAGGTGATAGCCGATAAACAATGCCGCAAGCGTCATTAAGGCCAAAGGCAGCAATTCGCCCGTATTGAAGTACCAGACCAGACACAAAACCGAGATGCCAGCCGCACTTGCGTTCAACATGTGACCACCAGGCAGCTTGGTTGCCGCACTGTCCACTTTGCCTGCCAATTTGCCGTAGGCGATGACTGATCCGGTAAAGGTCACAGCACCAATAAATATCCCAAGGAACAACTCGACCCGAAGGATCGCAATCTCAACGCCGTCTTTCTTGGCCAAAAGCGCGGCAAAGCCCTCCAAAGCCTTTTGGGCGCTGTCATCCATGGCCATCACGCGATCCAGTTCGATATGAGCAATCAAACCCACAAAGACCGCAGCAAGACCCACCAGCGAATGCATGGCTGCCACCAGTTCTGGCATCTGGGTCATCTGAACCCGTGTCGCCAGCTGGTAGCCGATGAATCCACCACCAATGGTCAGAAGGATCGACACGACCCAAAGCCCGGCCCCGGGTCCGACCAAAGTGGCCGCAACGGCCAAAGCCATCCCGGCAATGCCATACCACACCGCGCGTTTAGCGCTTTCCTGCCCGGACAAGCCGCCGAGGCTGAGAATGAACAGAACTGCCGAAACCACATAAGCGGCTGTTGTGAAACCAAATTCCATTGAATCAGCCTCCTTAAGATTTCTGGAACATGGCAAGCATGCGCCGAGTTACAAGAAAGCCGCCAAAGATGTTGACCCCGGTCATAAAAACCGACAGCCCTGCGAGGATAATCACCATATTCGACCCCGATCCGATCTGCATGAGCGCACCCAAAATGATGATCGACGAGATCGCATTGGTCACCGCCATCAAGGGTGTGTGCAACGAATGTGCGACGCCCCAAATGACCTGGAAGCCCACAAACACCGCCAAAACAAAGACGATAAAGTGCTGCATAAAGCTTGCTGGTGCCACAAGCCCGACCCCCAACAGCAGGACTGCACCAGTCACAAGCAGCGAGACTTGCGTTTTTGTCTGCGCTTTGAATGCTGCCACTTCTGCTGCGCGTTTTTCCTCTGGCGTCAGTTCTTTGATCGGCTCTTTCTTTTGCGCCGCAATTGCCTGAACTTTCGGGGGCGGCGGCGGGAATGTGATCTCGCCCTGATGGGTCACGGTTGCGCCGCGGATCACATCATCTTCCATATTGTGATTGATCTGGCCGTCTTTGTCAGGGGTCAGATCTGTCATCATGTGGCGAATGTTGGTTGCGTAAAGTGTAGAAGCCTGCGTTGCCATCCGGCTTGGAAAGTCGGTGTAGCCGATGATCGTCACACCGTTGTCTGTGACGATCTTCTCATCCTTGACAGTCAGCTTGCAGTTACCGCCCTTTTCGGCCGCAAGATCCACGATAACTGACCCTGGCTTCATGCTCTCGACCATGTCTTTGGTCCAAAGCTCTGGCGCTTCGCGGTTCGGGATCAGGGCCGTGGTGATCACGATGTCCATGTCAGGCGCGATCTCGCGGAACTTGGCAAGCTGCGCTGCTGCGAACTCAGGCGAGGACACAGCCGCATAGCCACCCGTCGCTGCGCCATCCGCTTGTTCTTCTTCAAAGTCGAGGAAGACAAACTCCGCGCCCATGCTTTCGACCTGCTCGGCCACTTCGGGACGCACGTCGAATGCATAGGTGATCGCGCCAAGCGAAGTGGATGTACCAATCGCAGCCAAACCAGCAACACCCGCGCCGACAACCAGAACCTTCGCGGGGGGAACTTTGCCCGCCGCCGTGATCTGACCTGTGAAGAAACGCGGGAAGTTGTTGCCCGCTTCGATCACCGCGCGGTAGCCCGCGATATTCGCCATGGATGACAGCGCGTCCATCTTCTGGGCACGGGAGATGCGCGGCACCATTTCCATGGCGATGACATTTGCACCGCTCTTTTTTGCCGCTTCCATGCCAGCATCGTTGGCCGCAGGGTTGAAGAACGAAATCAGCGTCTGGCCTTCGTTTAAGCGCTTGAGTTCGGCCGCCTCGGGCTGGCGGACCTTGGCAACAATGTCTACGTCTTTCCACAACGCAGCCGCGGTTTTAACGACAGTGACGCCTGCGCCTTCGTAGAGCGCGTCGGAGAAGCCCGCTTTGGCCCCTGCCCCACTTTCTATCAAGCAATCATATCCGAGTTTCTGAAGCTGCTGAGCACTATCCGGTGTCATCGCCACACGGTTCTCGCCCTCGAACACTTCCTTGGGAGTTCCGAATTTCATGTCTGTGCCTTAATCTTTGGTTTGGTTTTCAGCTGGGATGGGCTGAAGGAATGCGAAATCGCATCCTTCGTCCGCTTGCGAGACTTCAGCCGCATAAAGCCTGTCGTAGCCGCGCCTTTGTTCCGGTGGAACATTGTCACTTTTCCATTCGGATTTGCGCTGCGCGAGCTCTTCGTCGCTCACCAACAGTTCGATGGATTTATTTGCGACGGACAGTTTTATTTGATCGCCGTTGCGCACCAAAGCCAATGGACCGCCAATCGATGCCTCCGGAGCCACATGCAGGATGATTGTTCCGAAAGCGGTGCCGGACATGCGCGCGTCCGAGATGCGCACCATATCTTTCACACCTTGCGAGCTCAGTTTTTTGGGGATGGGTAGATAACCGGCTTCGGGCATGCCAGATGCGCTCTTTGGACCTGCGTTTTGAAGGACCATGAAGTCATCTTTGGTAATATCCAGATCGGGATCATCAACCCGGTTGGCCAGATCTTCCAAGGAGTTGAACACCACGGCACGGCCGGTTTTTTCAAACAGTGTTTCGTCTGCTGCAGAGCGTTTCAAAACAGCGCCGCGGGGTGCCAAATTTCCAAACAAGCCGACCAAACCACCTTGAGGTTCCAGCGGCGTTTCGGCCTTGGCGATCACGCGATGATCTACATATCCCGGATCACGCTCCAACCGATCCCCCAGGGTTTCACCCGCAACCGTGAGTGTGTCCAAATGCAGCAACGGTTTGATTTCCCGCAACACCGCGCCGACGCCACCCGCAAAGAAGAAATCTTCCATGTAGTGCTCGCCCACTGGCTTGAGATTGACCAGAACCGGCGTGGTATCCGACAGTTCGTTCATCCGCTCCAGCGACACTTTGATGCCAAGCCGCCCAGCCACCGCTGTCAAATGTACGATGGCGTTTGTCGATCCGCCCAAGGCCAGTAACATGCGCAGTGCATTTTCTACCGATTTCTCAGTAATGACCTGACTTGGCCGAATAGGTTGATCAATCATCCGCGCTGCGGCCCGGCCCGAGGCTTCGGCTGCGCGCAGGCGATCTGCATGCACAGCCGGGATTGCGGCCGTTCCGGGCAGTGACATGCCCAGTGTTTCCGCAATGCAAGCCATGGTCGAAGCTGTGCCCATCACAGCGCATGTCCCGGCGGTCGTGGCAAGGCGGCCTTCGATATCATTGATCTGTTCTGTGCTGACCTCCCCGGCGCGATATTTACCCCAGAAGCGCCGACAATCCGTACACGCGCCCAACCGTTCCTCGCCGTAGCGGGACGTCATCATCGGGCCTGCAACCAGCTGAACAGCTGGAAGATCAGCCGAGGCCGCGCCCATCAATTGGGCAGGCACCGTCTTGTCACACCCGCCCATCAGGACGACCGCATCCATTGGCTGCGCCCTGACCATTTCCTCGGTGTCCATTGACATCAGATTACGGAACTTCAGACTTGTCGGGCTCAAGAATACCTCCCCCAACGAAATCGTTGGAAACTCAATGGGCAACCCTCCACCCAACAAGACACCGCGTTTGACCGCCTCTACAAGTTCCGGAAAATGGCGGTGGCAGTTGTTGAAACCGGAAAAGCTGTTGGCGATTCCAACGATTGGCTTTTTCAGTACCTCACGGGAGTATCCCATTGACGATGCAAAAGAATTTCGCAAATAGACGGAAAAATCTTTGTCGCCGTAATTGGTCAGACCACGCGAAAGGCCTTTGACTGGTTCATCACCCATTTGCCATCTCCGAAAGTCTGATTTTCACGTATTTCGGATCAAGGTAATCCTGGATGCCGAAGGAGCCGCCTTCGCGCCCCATGCCGCTTTCCTTCACCCCGCCAAACGGTGCCTCGGCAGTTGCCAGCAACATTTCATTGACGCCGATCATGCCGACCTCAAGATCCTCGTAGGCTCGTGTGGCCAACGACAGGTTGTTCGAGAAGACGTAGCCTGCCAATCCGAACGGCAGGGAATTGGCCCGGGTCATCACATCGTCATAGTCGGTGAATGTCGTAATCGGGGCGATTGGTCCGAAGGGTTCTTCTGTCATAACCATTGCATCGTCAGGCACCCTGCCCAGAACAGTTGGCTCCATAAAAAAGCCCTTGTTTGAGCCTGCTGGCACTTTGCCACCCGCCAGCAACTCAGCACCTCGACCAAGCGCGTCTTCCGTCATTGCCTGGATCGTTTCCAGACCACGCCTGTTGGCCATCGGCCCGACCTGAACACCATCGTCCATGCCGCGACCGATTTTGAGCGATTTGGCGATCTCGGCAAAGCGGCCTGCGAAGGCGTCATAGTTGTTTTCGTGGACGTAGAATCGCGTTGGTGAAATGCAGACCTGACCGCAATTGCGGAACTTCGTTGGCGCGCAGACGTTTGCGGCTTCGATCGGGTCGAAATCTTCGAAGATCACAACTGGTCCATGTCCGCCAAGTTCCATCGATACTTTCTTGACGCCTTCGGCTGCCAGCGACAGGATTTGCTTTCCAACAGGCACAGACCCAGTGACCGTTACTTTACGCACGATGGGTGATCGGATCAGCTGCGATGCAATGGCCCCAGAATTGCCGGTGACAAAATTGACAACGCCCTTTGGAACACCTGCATCATGGCAGGCTTGGATCAATGCTGCACAGGAAGCTGGCGTTTCGCCTGCCGGCTTGATGATGATCGAACAGCCTGCACCGAGAGCCGCCGCGATCTTGCGCGCTGGCAAAAGGGCAGGAAAGTTCCAAGCCGAGAATGCAGCGACGACACCGACTGGCTGCATGATAACGGCCATACGGCTGTCAGGGGTGCGCGAACCGATGATCTGACCGTAAATGCGTTTGGTTTCTTCGGAATACCACTCAAACTGATCCGCTGCTGCTCCGGTTTCGCCTTTGGCTTCGGCAAGTGGCTTGCCTGTTTCAAGCGACATCGCCACGGCAATCTGATCTACACGATCGCGGATCAAGTCGGCTACCTTACGGATAATCGCCGCCCGCTCCCAAGTTCCCGTCTTGCGCCAGACGTCAAAGCCGCGCTCAGCCGCCTTAAGGGCGGCATCAATATCGGCCTCGGTCGCAGCAGCTATGGTTGCCAGTGTATCCTCGGTTGCGGGGTCTGTGACTGGCTTTGTGCCTTTGTCAGAGGCCGCGCGCCATTCACCGTCGATATAGAGGTTTAGGTCATCATACATTGGATGTTCCTTAGATTTTTGATTGAAGGTAAGCGGCTTGAACGTCATCGACCCAGTTACCGACGTTCCAAGATCCATAGGCACCCATGCCAGCGATTGGATCGCGACCGGAATAAACAGGAATGTGGATGAGAGAGAGGCCATCATGCGCAAATGCGTCGCTCAACGCGGCGTTCAGGCTGGCTTTGGTAAACCCTGCGTGCAGGGCTTTAACCCCGGTGACTGAACCGGCCATGGCAACGTAATCCACGGCAACGGAATCGTTGGTTTTGAATTCCTTGCCGTATTGGTCGTATTGCAGCCCGGTGATCGCTGCCATGCGACGGTTGTCAAACAGCGCAATCATGCCGCGCACGCCGTGTTCGACGCCATCAATCAGGATTTGGGGGTTCATCATGAACGATCCATCCCCGGTAAAGGCGATGCCGTATTTAGCATCGTTGACATAGGCCGCCCCAAGCAGCGCCGAGCCGGAAAAGCCCATGAATGACGCACCTGTTTCGGTGAATGTCTGACCGGGCGCATCGTCTTCAACGATCTGAAACCCATTGGCTTGCACATCACCCGCATCAAAGAACTTGATTGCACCAACTTTGTTGGCAAACGAAGACACCGTATGAAGGGCTGCAGGTTGGGTCAGAACCGGTTGTTGCCAAACCTCGTCCGTCAAGGGTTCAGCATTGATCCGGGCTTTCTTGAATTCGGACCATTCCTCTTTCTTGGCCTCACAGGACCGAAGCCAGTCCTTGCGGTTGTCAGCGCCCGTATCATCCCCAAGAGCCGACATAAGGTGATCAAGAACGGCAGTGATATCACCGGGCAATGCGATCGTATTTGCATAATGTGCCAGATCATCCAAATCGCCATTGATGTTGAGAACTGCATGCGCGTTCGGATAGCCGACGCCAGAGCAATCGGCCTGACATACCCCGCGGCTGCCAATGACAATGACGGCTTCGGCTTCCTGCATGGCGTAGTTGCCGCTGATGGAACCCTTAGATCCCCCGACATGCATATTCTGAACATGGGAATCCATCATGACACCGGATGACCCTGGCGAAAGGACAACAGGCAGACCGCATTTGACTGCAAACCGGCGCAAAGCCTCGTGATTGGCGCGTGTCCCTCCCCCAGCTTTGATCACAACCTTCGTGTTGGAGCGCAGAAACGCGACCGCTTTGTCAAAAACCGCGTCTTGTGCCGGCACCAACGCCGGGACTGTCTGGCGTGGCGGAAGCGTTGCCAGATTGATGCTGGTGCGTTGAGGTTGGGTGTTGATGGGGAGCATCACGAAAAACGGACCGGCTTTGTAGGGATGATGCACGCATGCGGTTCCGCGACGCATACACTCACGCAAACTTCCAGGTGTATGCAAAGTATGCGATTGGCCCATAAGCGCGCCGATCTTACCAAAGATGCCCTGTTCAGGTTTCGGGATCTGCTGCATGTTATAGCCTTCGCCGCACGTCGTCTCATCTCCGTAGATATGGTAGACGCCAACGCCATTTGACGCCGCGGCCAAAGACCCGGCCATCGCCTGCAATCCCCCGGGCCCAATGGACGTAACAACAGCTGGGGTTTTGCCATAGACCCACGCATAGGCCGTCGCAGCGTGCGCCATCTCGACTTCATTGCGACAATTTATTACCGATACGGCTCCTGCTTCATGGTAGATCCGCAGAACCTCGCCAAGGTCGGTCGAGCCATGTCCGAAAATCGCATAGAATTGGGTGACCTCTTGCTTAAGCATCGCAACAACCAGAGCCTCGGAAAGCGTAAGATCAAGCACGCCACCGTTGTCGGATGAAGCAAGCGCTTCGACACCACCGCTCGCGGCGATTTTCTCCGCACGGGCACGAATTTCGACTTCCAGTTGTTCGGGTTCGGGGGCTTTATCAAGCATCGGACAAGTCTACCTTCTGTTTTTCTTTTCGTTTCATTTTCAACTCGCTGAGGCTTTGGAAAACGATCACAAGTGCAGCCAGAGAGAAGAAAACGATCACTGTCGGGGATGTATAGAAAATGTCCATTTTGCCTTCGGACAGCATCATGGCGGTGCGGAATTCATTTTCTAAGGTTGGACCGAGCACCATTCCCAGGATGATGGGCGTAATGGGAATGCGAACTGCAACAAGGACATAGGCAGTGACGCCAATAATCGCCATTGCATAGATATCGAATTCGGAATTCCGGATGGAGTATGCGCCGATAGCGCAGAGCACCAAAACGACAACCGCAAGGATTTCACGCGGTACACGAAGAACGTGCACAAACACGCGAATTCCCAAAAGCTGTAAGCCAAGCACCCAGACATAGGCAATGATCACGGCAATGTAGATGCCATAGACTTCTGCAGCATGGTTCATGAAGAGCGCCGGACCAGGCACGAGGCCGTGTATCATCAGCCCGGCAAGGACAATGGCTGTCGCCGGGTCGCCGGGAATGCCCAAGGACAAAAGCGGAATGAGGGTGCCGCCCGTTACAGCATTATTTGCTGTTTCAGGCGCAATCACACCTTCGATGTTCCCCTTACCAAAGGTCTCTGGTTTTTTGGAAAAACGTTTCGCGTTGTCATATGCAAGGAACGACGCGATGGCCCCGCCTGTTCCGGGAATTGCGCCAATCCCAGTTCCTATGAGCGAGCTGCGGATCATCAACCCGATATTGCGGAACAACAATCGAAATGACGGCAATTCCGGGCGAACATTTGCCATCTTCTTTGGATTGCCAGACTTCGACGGATCTTCGCTAAATGCTTCAATTATGAACGGCACGGCAAACAGGCCAATCATCGCAACAAGCAGGTTGACCCCTTGCATCATATTGACACTGCCAAATGTCATGCGGGGCACACCTTCGATTGCATCCAGCCCAATGGTCATAATCATGAGGCCCAAAACACCCGCGATCAGACCTTTGATCAGAGAGTTCCCACACAATCCGCAGATCGTTGAGAACCCAAACAACACGAGTGCAAAAATTTCCGCCGGACCAAACCCGATAGCGACTTTCGAGACCAGATCAACAGACACGATCATGATGGCAAGGCTGAAAATACCACCAAATACCGATACGATCACAGCCGTTCCGAGCGCGATAGAAGCGTCCCCTCTTTTAGTCATCGGATATCCATCAAGAACCGTTGCCGCGGCCGATGGTGTACCCGGGATGCCGAGCAGTATGGCTGAAACCGAGCCCCCCGTCATGCCTCCGATATATGTACCCAGCAACAATCCGATTGCGGGCACTGCATCGAGGTTGAACGAGATCGGAAGGGCAAGGGCGAGAGCAACAGTAAAGGTCAGCCCCGGGATGGACCCGAAGATCAACCCGACCAAAGACCCCAGACCGATAGCGGCAATCGACATGGGTGTCAGCGCGAGCGCAAAGGCATTCAAGAAGTGTTCCATGATGCTTACCCGAGATTAATCCAGCTGCCGTTGGCAAGGTAGATGCCAAGAGCTTTTTCAAAGATCAGCCAGCACAAAAGAGTGATGCCAATTGACATCCCCAAGAGCATCTTGGCCGAACGAATTCGTAGGTTCACGATCATGACAAACAGCACGACAATTGGCGTCGCAATGACAAATCCAACGGTCTTTAGCAGATAGCCGTAAGCCGAAATTTCGATCAGAAGCAAAGCGGCAGGAAGCCAGTGAATGGGCAGTTGATATTCAGCTATCAGACTGCGCTCCGTCTCGCTCCTTGGCCCATTTAAGAGGGCTTTGAGAAGCAAGAGAACCGATAGACCGCCCAGACAAAGGCCAAACATCAGTGGGAAAGCTCTGGGACCTATGTCCCCTTCCCCGAAACCCGCCGGGATGGTGTCAATGACCAACCAGATCCATACAACCGATAGAATCAAGAGTAGACATCCTATCACGTAGTTACGTTTATGATCGGTCATTGAACTAACCCCTCTGACGATACCTTTACTTTGCCATGCCCAACTGGCTCAAAAGGTCGCCGTAGAAAGCGTCATCACTTGCGATAAGTGCTCCAAAATCGTCCGAACCGAGGAAGGCTTTGGAGAAACCTATATTTGCAGCGGCCTCTGTGAAACGCTCACTTTCCACAACATTCTTCGCAGCTGCCTCAAGTGCTGCTACAACTTCGGCTGACGCGCCTGCTGGTGCTGCCAGGCCGCGCCACATGCTGATATTGATGTCCACATCTTGTTCCATCGCGGTGGGAACATCTGGCAAAACACTTGCCCGCTCATCTCCCGTAACTGCTAGGACAGTAAGATCGCCAGCTTCGGCGTAGGATGCAAACTGACCGGGCCATTGAATGGCCGCATCAATACGACCCGCCAATAATTCAATCGGAGCCTTGCCGTCGCCGTAGGAAATATAAGCAACCTTGTCACTGATCCCCATCGCATCAAACAATGCCGCAGAGGTCAGATGGGTGAATGAACCCTTGCCCGAAATACCAACCTTCAACTTGCCACTGTCTGCATTCGCCGCAGCAACCATGTCGGCCAGCGAAGTCCAGCCTGTCGATGAATTGACTGCAAGCGCTGGAATCTCGGTGGACACGCGCGCTATCGGGGTGAAAGCCGTATAATCGAACGGAATACGCCCAGTGTGATGCGTTGTGCTGATCGAGTTGGAGTTCCAGACGATGCTGTAGCCATCCGCGGGGGCACTATGCATATGGGTATAGCCAACAGCACCGCCGCCGCCTTTGCGCGCGACCGGAACGACGGGTTGACCCAATTCTTCGGACATCAGTTCTGACAGCAGCTGCGCAATGGTGTTTGCAGTACCGCCAAACAGCACTGTCATTTCGACAGGTTTTTCGGGGTATTCAGCTTTTGCGGTGGTCGAAAACGCCATCAGCCCTGCAGTCGCAGCAACAGCCAATAGCCCTCTGATTTTCATTGTATTTTTCATGATTTCCTCCCTTTCTGGTTTTAATTTTCCGGGAAGGCCACCTCCTCTGGCCTATCCTGACGGTTCTCTGTCTTCTCTTATCGTCGGTGTGCCTGCGCCCTTTGTTCACGGGCGGCCGATACGTAGTGTTCGCGCCCGGGGGTCTTATTGTTCAATGCTTCAAGAATTTTCTCTGGAGTCGCCGGCAGCGACTTCATCCGCACACCAACCGCATCATAAATCGCGTTCATGATCGCAGGCGCAGTCGGGACCAAAGCTGGCTCACCGATCCCCTTTGCGCCCAACGGGCTTAATGGATCGTGATCTTCAACGAGTGTGCAGTTGATCTGCGGAATATCGAGGGATGTCGGCAGAATATACTTTGCAAACCCATGCGTCGTCGTGTGACCGTTGACAGTTTCGTAGTCCTCCATCAAAGCTTGACCCAGACCTTGAACGACACCGCCTTCTATCTGACCTTCAACACCACGTGGGTTGATGGCACGACCCACATCATGCACCGCCCAGATGCCCAGGACCTGAACTTCGCCTGTGTATGTATCGACTTCGACCTCGGCGACTTGCGTTCCAAACACATAGGTTTGCCAGGGGCTGCCAGACCCATCGACCGGATCAAGCCCAGTTCCGTGCGCGGTAAATGACGCAGACCCAACAGGCACAACGCCGCGCGATTTACAGATTGCCACAGCCTCTTCCATCGTGATCCGGAGGTTTGTGTCGTTGGACCAGACTTCACCATCGAACGATTGCAACGTATCAATTTCCACGTCCCAGTGGTCCGCCAGTTCTTCGAACAAATGCTTCTTTGCTTCACGTGCTGCCAGGTGAACCGAGTTGCCGATCATGTAGGTTTGGCGGGTCGCTCCGGCATGGGCCGCCTCGGGTGATCGCGCCGTGTCGTTGTCACCAATGGTCACTTCCGATGGCTTGATCCCAAGCTCGTCCGCCGCAACTTGTGCCAACAGCGTCAGGATACCTTCGCCAATCTCAGTCACACCGGTCACGATCTTTGCTGTGCCGCCATCATCTAATTCGGCCCAGGCACCGGCGCGGTCAATCGTTGCTGTGCGCGCAATTCCGTACCAGCTTGCCGCCATGCCGCGACCCCGAAGTTTACGTTCCATCACGCGACCCTCTCTTTGTTGGTACTTTTTCCATTAGTAAAACGTGCGCCCAAGGTGCAAGGCGCGCGTGTATCGTCGCCGCCCAAGTCAGAGCGCTTGTCACCCCGCACATTTGGTGTCCCTTTTTCCCAACGGGATTCTGTTTCTGCTGCGTCCAGGCAGCGATCCAGTGAGGCCGCCGTCAGCTTGTGTTGGGTATGGGTCTTTGAACCGATCTTCATCATATTGACGCGACGGATTTCGAATGGGTCCATTTCCAGGGCCTCAGCCGCCATATCCATCATGCTTTCAGTCGCAAACTGCGCCTGCATCCCGCCAAAGGTTCGGAATGCACCCGAAGGTGTATTGTTGGTATAGACGGCTGTCGTATCGACGCTCAGATTGTGAACCTCGTATGGACCACAGGACAAAATGGCTGCTTTACGCATCACACCTTCGCTGGACATACCATAGGCACCGCCGTCCGAGATCATGCTGAATTGGATCGCGGTGATTTCACCGTTCCATTTCAGACCCATTTTATAGTGGGTGCGCGATGGATGCCGTTTTGCGGACGCGATAATGCTTTCTTCGCGAGTGAAGTTCAGCTGCACGGGCCGATGCGTCTTCATCGCCACAACTGCCAGCATGCCCTGATAGATCATGTCTTCTTTGCCGCCAAAGCCGCCGCCAACCGGGCTCATAATAAAACGAACCTTGTTGATCGGCAGACCAAGGATATCAGACAGCATATGCCGGTGATGGGTTATGTTCTGAGATGGCGAAATCACAACAACAACATCATCTGCATCGACGTAGGCGATGCCCGCTTCGGGCTCCAGATAAGCGTGTTCGACCTGCTGCGTTGAAAAGTCGTCTTCAAGGATCAGGTCAGCATTGGCGAAACCAGCTTCCACGTCGCCTTTGCGCACAGGGATGTGTTTGACGATGTTATCCGGCGCATATTCATGTACGATTGCAGCGCCTTTTTTCATCGCGTCTTCGGGATCATAGACACCGGGCAGTTCTTCATAGACCACCTTGATTTTTGAAAGCGCTTTGCGGGCTGTTACCAAATCCTCTGCGGCAACTGCAGCAACGGCTTCGCCGACGTGGCGGACTTTTCCGCGTGCCATGATGGGTTGGTCATGCACAAACACGCCAAAACCATCTGTTTGCGCTGGCACATCTTCAGACGTGATCACACAGACCACTCCGTCCATGGCTTCAGCTTCGCTCGTGTCAATGGAGGTGATTTTCGCATGTGGGTAAGGAGAGCGCAGAACCTGCATCTGAAGCATGTCGTGCATCTTCATGTCCGCAGCATATCGCAGGCGGCCCGATACTTTCGAGGGCGCATCCAGACGCCGTACGTTATGACCGATGTAGGAATCGCCCACCGCCTCTTCGTTCAGCGCCTCTTCCGGCAGATCTCCGGCGATCACGGCTTTGGCAAGCTCGACAGCTTCGAAAATCTTGGTGTATCCCGTGCAACGGCAGATGTTCCCGCCAAGACGTTCTTTGATTTCTTCGATGTCGGCGCTTGGGTTTTCACGCAATGCCGAGGTGGCTGCCATCACCATACCGGGAATGCAGTATCCGCACTGGCTTGCACCGGTTTTGTGAAAGGCCTTTTGCATTGGCGTCAAAGTACCGGGATCTGCCAATCCTTCGATCGTTTCGATTTTCGCCCCAGACGCTTTGGCGACCGGCATCAGGCAAGACTTGACCAGTTTGCCATCGACGAAAACAGAGCATGTCCCGCACTCGCCGGCGCCGCAGCCTTCTTTGGTGCCGGTCAGGTTCAAATCATCGCGCAGGAAGTCCAAAAGGCGCTTGTGAACATCCGTTTCTTTGGAGATCTTGCGATTGTTGACTTCCAAGTCAATTTTCAGCTTAGGCATTTTCCAGCTCCTCAAATTTCACATCGACTTCTGATTGATTTTCCAATGCTTCCTCGATACCCGCTTTGACAAATCCGATTACGACACTGCGGCGGTATTCCTGACGGCTGCGCGATGCGACTTCATCTGCTGCCAATTGTGCGGCACTATTAATGGTACGGCGCGAAATCTTCTCGCCGCGCAATTGAGATTCAACGGCGTTCAATCGTATTGGCCGGGGTCCGACACCACCAAGTGCCAGTCGGACGTCATCGAATACGCGACCAGTACTGTCCGCTTTGACAAGGGCGGCACAGCAAGCGATGGAAATTACCAAAGACCTGCGCTGCCCCACTTTCTGGAAGGAACCACCGTACCCAGCCAACGCGTCCAGAGAAACAGAAGAAATGATCTCGCCGGGCTGAAGAACCGTACGCCCAGGCCCTAAAATGAAATCTGAGACAGTAAAGTTTCTCGTTTTGATTTCACCATTTTCCAGGCGCGCGAGTTCAACTCCACCGTTGAGAGCCGCAACAGCAGGCGTTCCATCGGCAACCGGGGATGCGTTTGCCAGATTTCCGGCAAGTGTTGCCTGTTCGCGGATTTGATCATCCGCAAACCAAATTGCGCAATAGGGCATACAAGGAAGCAAGTGCTTAAGCACCCCGTCTGTCAGGAAGTCCTGATAGACGATGTTTGCACCCAGTCTAATCCGTCCATGAGAAACGGAATGGCCCTCGAATTCTGCAACCCTCGTAACATCAACGAAGGAAGGAATGTGAACATCACCCGCACGTCCCTCTCGTGCCCAGGGCAAAATATCCGTTGCACCGGAAACGAGCCTGCTGCCCTCGGGGGCCTTGGACCAAAGCTCCAAAGCGTCCCGTAGCGTAGTAGGCAAATGATACGTATCGCATGTCAGCATGGCTCGTCTCCTTCTCTATCAAGCTTATTCAGCAGCGACCTTGCGGGCCTCAGCATGCTTGTTTTTTACAACAACTTTGATCGCATCCTCGACACGGTCCTTGGCATAGCGGAGCGCTTCTTGAAGATCGGTCATGTCAAACGTGTGGGTGTGGATCAGGGTCGCATCAAAGACCTTCTGACGCATGTATGCTTCGGCGCGGTGGGTCGCCGTCTTGCCTTCGCCACGGATGCCAAACAGGTAAATGTTGTTGCGCACCAAATAGGCGACATCAACTTCATCAGGCTTGTGTGGGAAGGCCGCCAGGCAGATCTTGCCGCCGCGGTTGAGCATCTGGGCTGCTTGATTGGTCCCGTCCGGCGCACCGGCACATTCGACGACGTAATCGGCACCTTTGCCACCCGTCAACTCGCGCACTTTCGCCACGACATCTTCGTTGCGCACATTGATGACGTGATCGGCGCCAAGCTGCTTGCCGATCTCAAGCCGGTTGTCCCGTGTACCAGTTAGAATGACTGGCTGGGCTCCAAGCGCCTTGGCAACAGCGGCGCCCATAAGACCGATTGGCCCCGGCCCTGTAACGACAACACTTTCGCCAGCGACAAGCCCGCCTAGTTCCGTCAAACCGTACATCGCGGTGCCCGCCGTGACGACCAGTGTCGCCTCTTCGTCGGACATAGTGTCCGCCACGTGGACCAAGGTATTGATGTTGTTCACGGCATATTCCGCAAAGCCACCATCCGTTGTGAAACCGTTTGCCCGGTGACCCTTGTCAACATCGCCATAGTTCTTACCGTAGTTGTGGCAGGAGGTGTACATCCCTGCCCGGCAACGCTTGCACTGACCGCAACCAGCATGAATTTCGACTGTCACTCGTTCGCCGATTTCATATTCATCAACACCCGGCCCCAAGGCCACAACCGTACCCATGTATTCATGGCCCGGCGTGAAGTTCTTGTTGAACGGGTCACCACCGTGAATTTGAGCAGGCGGACCGTTGTGGATGATTTCCAGATCCGTCGCGCAGATCGCAACAGCATCAATGCGCACCAGCACTTCAGCTTTAGCAGGCGCTGGAACATCCTTTTCCGCAAGCGAAATTTCGCCCGGATTTCCAAGGACCCATGCCTTCATTTTTTCTGGGACTGGGTAGTCAGTACTTGTTGTAACATTCGCTGGCATAGCCATTGGTTTTCCTCCGTTAAGTGGCTTTAGGTATTGCGCTACCGCTTTGCGCTGCGCAGTCGTTTAGAAAATTCCAGAGCTGCAGAGACCATCTTCTTGGCGATCTCTGTCCTGTACTCTTTCGTCATTGTTCCTGAGGGGGCGGTCATTGAAATTGACCCGACAATGGCTCCGCCCGGGTCCCGCAATGCCGCACCAATGCACACCACGCCTTCTTTCAATTCTTCATCGTCAATTGAATATCCGCGACGGCGAACCAAACGCAGATCTTCTATTAGTCCAGAGAGAGTTGTCAGCGTCTTTTCAGTGTACTGTGTCAGCCCATTCGCTGATATCACGCGAACCAATTCAATCTCCGGAAGCCATGCCAAGATTGCTTTGCCAGTCGCCGTCGCATGCAGCGCGCGCATTTTGATCAGTTCGTCGGGCTCTAATGAAGCGGATTTTTCATCCGAAGCGGAAACTCGCAACTTTGTCACAAGGGACGTTTCAGTCAATACTGCTAGCTGAACACCATGACCAATCTGAGAGCCGAAATCCTTCAGATCATCTTTGAGCAACTCGCCGATGTCAGTTTCGCCTTCTGCGAGATCGACAAGCTCATGGACCCTTGAACCCAGAGCGTATCCGCGACTGCGACCAAGATGCAGCACGTATCCACGTGCCACTAAAGTTGAAATCAGATGGTGACAGGTTGAAGAATTCAATCCAACGCGACCTGATAATTCGGACAAAACCATACCGTCGCGCTCTCCGGCCAAAGCTTCCAGAATATCCAACGCCCGCACAACAGATTGTATGTGGCGAGGCCCTTCAGGCAGGCTCGATCCACCCTTCACAGGCTCAACAGTCACATCGGCTGGTCTGGTGATGAATTTTTCAGGCGACTCACGTTTCATTGTCATTCTTCTCCCTCCTTTATGGTTGGGTATGTTCGGATTATAAGCAATACAATTTCACAATGTCATGAGACATTTCACATTATGAAACTACTGGCGGAAGCAGAACCCTGATTCTTGCGACAAATTCCAAAAATTTTTTGCGTTTTATTGTTTGTTAACAAATTGATAATGGAACCATCGACCTGTCTGACCAAAGTTGAACGGACTTGGCCAGAATTTGCGCCAACGAGAAAAGCTTGCGAAGTCGCCTCTGTTCCGGCTCCCTGTTGTGAAAGTATTTTGCCCAAAGAAAAGGGAAGCGGAATGACGGCAACTTCTGAACAAATGCACCTTCCCGGCCTTCGCGGAAAACGCATTGTTATCACAGCAGCTGGCGGGGGCATTGGCCTTGCAATAGCGCGAAGGCTCAAACAGCAAGGTGTACATCTTGCGATATGCGATGTTGACAAAAATGCACTGGACCGGGCTTCAGAAGAACTCGCGCCCGAGGTCGCCGAAATTGCCGACGTGTCAGACCCAGTTCAGGTCTCGGGTTTCTTTGGAACGATCAAGACTACGATGTCAGGACTTGATGCACTGGTTAACAATGCTGGCATCGCTGGCCCTACCGCTGGTGTGGAAGACATCTCACCCGAAGATTGGTCACGTTGCATTGGCGTATGTTTAACTGGCCAGTTTCTGTGTGCGCATCACGCTGTTCCACTCATCAAGGCTGCGGGAGGCGGCAGCATTGTCAGTATGGCCTCTGCTGCAGCCCGTTTTGGGTACGCTTTCCGGACACCTTATTCTGCCGCGAAATGGGGCGTCATCGGTCTGACTCAAAGCCTTGCAAAAGAACTTGGGCCCGCCAACATCAGGGTTAATGCCGTTCTGCCAGGCATCATTGAGGGACCCCGCATGGAAAGGGTGATCGCTGATAAAGCAAGTTTGACTGGTGTGAGCCACGAAGCGATGAAAGCAGACTACATCAACAGAATCTCGCTGCGACGCATGACGCCGCCCGAAGATGTGGCAGACATGGTGGCTTTTCTAATCTCGGATGCCGGGCACAATCTTTCTGGCCAATCGTTCCCTGTTGATGGCAATGTCGAAGTGCTCAGCTAACCTGAAAACCATTTGATATTCCATTTCTTTCGGACCCAACCCTAATCATGAACACAGGAAAAACCCTATGACGGATCTCGTCGCACAACGACTTTCCTCGATTGAGGCAACTCGTCTGGGCCCACCTGCCCGAACACTCAATCCATTCTTTGGCGTGGGCCCGATCACAGACGTTATCCGGGACGAAGTCACCGGGCGTAAGAACCGTTATGATTTTGATCATTGGATCGAAAAGACCTATCGAAAGCGCGACGATAAAAGTCATGATCTCGGCCCTTTCACAACAACAGAGCTTGGGCGATCCATGCATCGCGGTTACCCAGCAGATGCTGTTCTTCTAGACATGATGCACCATATCCATCGCTACTTCGGGTTCGCAAAAGCAAACCCTATGGCAGTGGGTCTGGGCGGCGGCCATAGTGGATTTACTGTTGCGATCACCCATCTGATGAACCCGAACAACCCTGATCAGAGGGTCTATGTTGATACGCCGGCACCAGAAACACCAGCGGCTACAGCCTCTGGATTCTTCCGTCAGAGTTGGGGAACACAAATCCTAGAATTGCAGGAACACGCGAAAAATGGAGTCGCCAGTAACGTCATCTTCGCGGATGCGGAAGGCGCAATCCCCAGCGTAGATCGTCTTGTGCAAATGGGCATCACACTGTTTGTTGGCGTCGGTCATGAAACCACCGGTGCAACAACCTATACCGAAAGCGAAGTAAAGTCGCTGCTTGAATGGCTGAGACGTGATCCCAAAAACCACCATGCGATGATTGATGCCACATCGATGTTGGGTGCAATGCCTTGGGCCAAAGATGTGGTTCAGGACTTCATGCAGAGATGCTGCATATTCACGCCGTTCCAGAAGGCCATCGGCGGCATTTCCGGCTATTTCCTCGCCTCGTTCACGCCACAAGCTATGGCACTGATTGAAATCAACCAGCAAAACCCGGCATGGGCGATCGCACGTCAGTTAAAACTGGTTGTTCCAAGCGATCCCAAGAAACCTTTGACGGGCGACCAGAGCGCAGCTCTTGGCCCTTTCTATGATGCTACTTCGGGCAAAATGACAGGCGGGGTTATCAACACATTCTCGTCCCTCGCTTTTGCAGAGACAACATATTGCCTTTTGCGCGTTGAAACCCTTATCGGCTCAGTCGATGTCATGAACGAGCGGTCGCGCACCAATCGCAAATGCATTGAAGACTGGTTAGCCCAACAAAAGCTGTTGATTGCCGGGGTCTCTGAGCCAGAAAAGCGCGGAGCCGCTGTAACGTTGCTTGCTGTGAACGACGTCGATATTGTGGACCCCGACATTCACAACCGCATCATCGCCCGTTCAAAACAGCTTTTGGGGTATGAAGGCCTCACCCATCCCGATGGTTCCTATGAGGCCGGCCTTGACGTTGCGCGCTACGTAAACGCCTTCCCGGGAACTGCCGGCGATTACAGGGCTTGGATCGGCGGCATACGGGACCCAGACGATATTTTGGCTCTGCTCGAAAACATCTCCTACGCTTATCATCGTGCAAAGATAGTCGTCCTGGAGGAGGAATTGGCAAAGCAAGGCATGGTGTTTGAGGCATCTGATACTGAAATCACGAAGCCTGACACCGGATCAGACACAAACACCGCTCTTACAAGAACTGCTGCCAACTCTGAAGCATTGGAAGCCTTGCGGGAAAGTTCAGAGACAATGGCTGCTATTTGGGGTGCCATTCACGCAACCAAGGACCCTGTCCGTCGCGAAGAACTGCTTACCGCACATGGCAAATACCTGGCTTTTGCAACAGACAAGCTGCGCTCCAGTTGCGACTTGCTAGGCCTCACTGAGGCATTCGACAGAGACCGGGAGCTTTCGGAGTAATTCAACCGAGATGGTCAAAAGAGTTTGGATCGAGCGCCATGTACAAAGTCATTGGCACAACTAAGTCGCGGGCACTTAGAGTCATGTGGATGTTGAACGAAATAGGAGAACCCTATGAGCAGATTAAGGTCGTCCCTCGATCAGGTGAAGCCAGACGGTATTCACCGACGGGCACATTGCCAGCACTAGTCGATGATAACGAGGTCTTGACCGATTCAGTCGCAATAATGACTTATCTCGCGGATAAACACGGCAAACTAACAGCCCCTGCTGGTACCATTGCCCGCGCAAGACAGGACGCTATGACGCTCTGGTTAATCGACGAAATGGACACTGTTCTAAGGTCAGCAGCAAAATTCAATGTAGTCTTGACTGCTAACGAACCATCGACGGCACTCCAAGATACATTGAAACGAGAGTTTTCACGTGCCGCCCAAACGCTTTCCTCTCGGCTTGAAGGAGCTTTCTTAATGGGCCACACAATCACATTACCCGATATCTTGGCATGCCATTGTTTGAACTGGGCAATCGGAGCAAAATTTCCCCGCACAGACCTGAAGTTATTTTTGTATGCAAAGGCACTAAGGGAGCGACCCGCATTCAAGGCAGCCTTTGTCCCGTAGGCCAATCCAGAGTGTCTTTTGACACCAAACAAAGCCATAACAATTTAACGCGTGTAACTTATGAATTGAATTGTGCCATGTCTATTTGACCAAGGTCACGTAAGCGCGCTTATCAGACTCTCGCGGAAGATCTGGAGCGACCCAGATCTCTACATGAACACTTCCCAAACGGGAATCTATGAATGAAACAATCGCGAGAAGCGCATGTCCAAGGTCCGCTTTAACAGCATCTCTCCAATCGTCTCGTAACCCTGGCGATAGGCAGCTTCCCTCCTGCTGTTTTTCGCTTCACTTGCAGCACGGGAAGAGCAGCCATTAGTAGCAAATCGTCGAGGGTCGGCTTTGTCCGCGTTGGCGACCTTCGCGGCAGCTTTGTTGAACGGCAGTTTTCTCTACTTGAGGACGGGTATCATTTCCTCATGTCGTTCAGGAATTCCAGAACGCGCGCATATTGTAGCGAAAATCGAACTCGACCGCATAGCAACGCGCTCAATTCGGTTTTTTTTGGGCACTATAAAAAAAGGGGGCCGGGATTGCCGGGAATTTGGTGCTTTCCCCTGTAAATGTGGCCTAGATCGCAAATGCGTCAAAGAGCACGTCAAACGGCAATGGGTGATTGATTTTGTCCCCCATGCGTCCCCCAAGAACCCAGAATGGCGTTCCACCAAAATCAAAGCCGAACCCAGTTCTTTCCTATGCGCCTGACTTAAAAAGGGAAAAAATGGTAGCGGAGGAGGGACTTGAACCCCCGACACGCGGATTATGATTCCGCTGCTCTAACCAACTGAGCTACTCCGCCAAAAGCGATCCGTTAGGTATGCGAGGCCAGCCTATTGGTCAAGGCACAATCGCAAGACTCTGCTGAATTTTTACAGGGGCAAATCCTGCGGTGCAGAAAACCCCCGGAATCCCCGGTTTTCAAGGAAATACGCGTCAATCTCGCGATCGCAACACTCCTGCCGGGCGCACTTTAAGCGAGCGCAAGGAAAACGCAAGCCCTGCTAGAATTGTAAGCCCGACTCCGCCCGCCACGACCAAGAAGGCCGATACCGGTTCAAAGCTATAGTCGACCTCCATCACAAAGGTCATCACGGCCCAGCCCGCGATACCGCCCGCCAGAACGGCCACGCCACCGGCCACCGCCCCCAGGATCGCGGCGCGCAGTGAGAAATTCGTCAAAATTGTTGCCCGCGTGGCCCCAAGTGTTTTCAACACCGCAGCCTCGTAGGTACGGGCGCGTTCCCCTGCGGCGGCCGCCCCGATCAGAACGACAATCCCTGTAACCAAGGTTGCCATTGCGCCATATGTGATCGCGGCGGCGATGCTGGCCATGACATCCGTGAATTGTTGCACAACATCGCGAACGCGGATCGCCGTGATATTCGGGTAGGCTGTGGCGAGATCGCGCAGGATCGCGGCCTCAGACGCTTCATCTGAATAGATCGTGGCGATTTCTGTATGCGGCGCCCCGGCCAATGCGGCAGTGTTCATAGACATCACAAACCCCATACCCGCGTTCGAAAAATCGACATTTCGAAAATTGGTGATCGTCCCTGTAATCGGTCGGCCAAGGATATTCACGGTCAGGGTGTCCCCAAGTTTTAGCCCGATTTCATTGGCCTCTTCCTCGGCAAAGCTGATCTGCGGATCGCCGCTGTATTCTTCTGGCCACCATGTGCCGGCGGTGATTGTCGTCCCTTCGGGCGGAAGGGCGGAATAGGTTATGCCCCTGTCGCCAGAAACCACCCAGTGGTCGCCCGCAACCTCGGTCGCTGGCTTGCCGTTGATCTGGGTGATCACGCCGCGCATCATTGGCGCAGATTCGACCTTCGAGACTCCAGGGTCATTGTCCAGCCGTTCCCGAAACCCGTCGATTTGATCGGGTTGTATATCCACAACGAAATACGACGGCGCGACTTTGGGCAATTCCTGCGATATCGCGCCGCGCAGGTTCGCGTCGATCTGACCGACCGCGGCAAGAACCGACAGGCCAAGCCCAAGCGACAACACGACAGAGGTCGCATCGCCCCCAGGACCACCGACAGACCCCAAAGCGTGGCGTAAAGGCAAATTCCGCCGCAACAGCCGCGACTTGGCCAGCGACCGCGCCAGAATACGGACCAGCCGCGCCATGACCACCAAAAGCATAAAGGCCCCAAAGAGCCCCCCTGCCGCCCAGAAGGTCAACCGCATCTGGCCGGTGAACCAGGCAACCAACCCCACCAATGCCAACAAAAGTGCCGCCGTACCGACGACATAGGGCCAGCGCGGCCAGCCCGCATGGCCCAGGGCCGCATCCCGAAACAACGCGCTGGCGCGTGCATCTTCGGTTCGACCCAAGGGCCAGATCGAAAACAACCCGGCGACCAGGACGCCGTAAAGGGCTGCTTCGGCCAAGGCCCCGGGCTTTACCCCCAGAGCGACCGGAAAGGGCAGGCTCGCCTCTATCAATGGTCCAAAAATCAGCGGCACGATGGCCCCCAGGACAACACCAATCACGATGCCCAACCCGCCCAGAATTCCGATCTGCAGCGCGTAGACTGCAAAAATGGTCCGACTTTCCGCCCCGAGTGATTTTAATGTGGCGATGACCTGTATCTTTTCATCCAGATAGGTGCGCACGGACGAAGCAACGCCGACACCGCCAACGGCCAGACCAGCAAGGCCCACAAGGATCAGGAACGTCCCCAAACGGTCCACAAAGCGTGACACGCCCGGGGCCCCGTTGCGACGGTCTCTCCACCTCATTCCGCCGCCTTCAATGGCGGTTTCCGCCGCGGCCTGCACCTGATCCAGATTGGCCTCTGGCGGCAGTGCCAGTCTGTAGGCGCTTTCAAACAACGTTCCCGGCTGCAACAGGCCAGAGCCGCTTAGCGCCTCTGTTCGGACAATGGACCGGGGGCCAAGACTGAACCCGGCCGACGAATTGTCAGGCGCACGAACGAGAATTGCCGATAAGACAAATCCCTGATCGCCAAGTTTTACGGTTTGCCCCAGCTGCAGCCCCAAACGATCCACCAGAACGCGATCAATCACGATGCCCGGCGTACCGCCCTGCCCGTCCAGCGCCGCATCAAGCGGCATCGGCGGGTCAAGATCTACCGAACCGTAAATGGGATAGATGTCATCGACGGCCTTGACCTGCGTCAGACCCCGTTCCGTGCCTGCATCGGTGTCAACAACCAACATCGACCTGAAATCGACGATCTCTGACACTTTCGTCGCGGTGCTGTCCATCCAAGCTCGTTCGGCGTCAGAGGCGACGCGGTAGGTCAGCTCTATCTCGGCATCCCCGCCAAGGATCGCCGCGCCTTCGCGGGTCAGCCCGTCTTCGATGCTGGCACGCACCGTGCCGACAATCGCAATCGCGGCAACCCCAAGGGCAAGACAGGCCAGAAAGACGCGAAACGCCTTTAGCCCGCCCCGCAACTCTCTGCGGGCAATCCGAGCCGCCAGGGGCAAGCTCATTGCGCGGCCTCTGCCATATCGATCCTGCCATCGCGCAATTGGATTAACCGGTCACACCGCGCCGCCAAATCGGCGGCATGTGTCACAAGGACCAAGGTGGATTGATGGCGATCGCGCAACCCAAACAGCAAATCCATAATGGCCGTTCCGTTGGTGCCATCAAGATTGCCTGTCGGCTCATCCGCCAACAGGATTTCCGGGCGTGTCGCGGCGGCACGGGCCAACGCCACACGCTGTTGTTCACCGCCAGACATTTGCGACGGGTAATGTCCCGATCTGTCGGACAGGCCAACGGCATCCAGTTCGGCCAAAGCCCGCTCAACCGCATCATCCTGGCCCGCCAGTTCCATCGGGATCGAAACATTTTCGACCGCCGTCATCGTCGGGATCAGGTGAAAGGACTGGAACACAATCCCCATATGGGCGCGTCTGAACCGGGCCAGTTCATCTTCGTTCATATCGGTCAGATCCTGACCCAGAACAGTCACATCCCCGCGCGTTGCTTTTTCAAGGCCGCCCAACAACATAAGCAGCGAAGACTTGCCCGAGCCAGAGGGACCAACTAGGCCCAAAGTCTCTCCTTTGGAAATGTTTAACGAAATTCCACGAAGGACCTCGACGGGTCCTGCATTTCCCGCCAAAGTAAGCCCCGTATCTTGTAAAGAAATGATCGTATCCGCCATGCCTGTAATCCTTCGCGCCCTGCCTTTCATCCGATATGGTGCATTTTCTATCCTGTGCAACCTTACAATCGTGTTGATATCCGCCGTTGCGCTGTTTTTATCGATGCAAGCCGCCAAAGCAGAGCCGATCACAGTTGCCGTGCTTGGCGACAGTCTGGTCGAAGGTTATGGCCTGCCCAAACCCGATGGCTTTGTGCCGCAGCTGGAAAATTGGCTTACGGAAAACGGACAGGACGTTACGCTGATCAATGCAGGCGTTTCCGGCGACACGACCGCTGGCGGCGTTTCCCGCATCGACTGGACCCTGACACCGGATGTGGACGCGATTATCGTCTCGCTTGGCGCAAACGACATGTTGCGCGGTTTGGATCCCGCCTTGTCCAGACAGAACCTCGACAAGATTCTGACGGTGGTTCAGGGCAAGCACCTGCCGGTGATGCTGATCGGCATTCAGGCGCCCAACAATTTTGGGACCGATTACAAACGCGACTTTGAATCAATTTATCCGGATTCGGCAAAGCAGTACGACGCCCTGCTTTATCCGAACTTTGTCGGGGCGCTGTTTACGGATTCTGACATGGGGGCGATGTTGGAAAAATACTTTCAGGCCGATGGCATTCACCCAAATGCGGTCGGCGTGAAGCGTATCGTGAATGATATGGGCCCAACCGTTGTTGAGTTAATCGGCCAAGTTCAAAAGCCCTAAGATTTGGGCGTCTTGTCGTAGTCATCCATCAAAATGCGGCGGCTGTCGCCCTCTGGGTCATCATATTGATGATGGCGCAGGGTCCAAAAGAACGCCAACAACCCAAGACCTGCCAGAACCAGCGAGACCGGAATAAGATAAACCAAAACATTCATTTCCGTGTTAACCTCAGCGCGTTGAGCGATACCGAAATCGAAGACCCGGACATGGCCAGCGCCGCCGCCAGCGGCGTTGCCAAACCGGCCAGCGCGATCGGCACGGCGATCAGATTGTACAAACCCGCAATCGCGAAATTTTCCTTGATGCGGCGTGTGGCCGATTGCGCAACCTTCAGCGCATCGGAAACCGGTTCCAGGGAATTGCCCAACAACACAATATCAGACACCACCCGCGCCGCATCCAGCGCACTGGCCGGGGACATAGAGACATGTGCAGAGGCAAGCGCTGCTGTGTCGTTCAACCCGTCCCCAATCATCAAGACCTTGCGGCCCGATTTCGACAAGACGGCAATTCTGGCAGCCTTGTCCGCAGGCAACAGCTGGGCCTCCCAGGCCGGTATTCCCAATCGTTCGGCCACATCGCCTACGGCAGTGGGGGCATCGCCAGACAACAGCACAACATCCATCCCCTGATCCCGGAACCCGGAAACACAGGCTTGCGCGCCCGCACGCAGCGCATCTGAAAATTCAAATGCTATGGCCTTCTGCTCCCCGATTTTAAGATAGGTGGCGGTTGTCCCGTTTGCCTGTGCACCAACCCAATCCGCGCGGCCCAGACGCAGATTTTGCGTTCCCAACACAGCCTCGACGCCATAGCCCGGCACTTCGCGCAGGTCGCTTACCTCGATGGCCGGAATGCCTTTTGCCTGCACCGCCTCGCAAATGGACTGCGCCAACGGATGTGCGGACCCTTGGGACAGCGCGTAGGCAATGGCCAACTGCGCTTCGTCAAACGATCCGATGTTTTCCAACCGTGGCCGGCCTTCTGTCAGAGTGCCGGTTTTATCAAACACCACGGTGTCCACCTCTGCCAACCGTTCCAAGGCTGTTGCACTTTTGATCAACATCCCGGCCCGAAACAAACGCCCCGAAGCGGCGGTCGTTACGGCAGGCACGGCCAGCCCCAATGCACAGGGGCAAGTGATGATCAAAACGGCCACAGCAATGTTCAAAGACAAGCGAACATCCCCGCTGGCCCAAAGCCAGCCGACAAACGCCAAAAGAGCCAATAGATGCACCGCAGGCGCATAGATCTGCGCTGCTTTGTCGGCCAGTGAAGTATAGCGATTGCGCGACGATTCAGCCATCGCCACCAGATCAGCCATGCGTCGCAACGAACTGTCGGCACTGGCGGCCAGAACTCGCACGGTTAATGGACCCGTAAGATTTAACGCGCCAGCGCTGACGGCCGCCCCGGCATCAACGGGCACAGGCAGGCTTTCCCCGGTCAACAACGCCCGGTCCAATTCACTGGCCCCGTGCAAAACCTCGCCATCCACCGGAACGCGTGCGCCCGGCAACACCCGGATCTCATCCCCTTCGGCCAGGTCCGCAACCGGCACCAAAGTCCCGTCACGCAACAGCGCACGTGGCACCTCTAATGCGGTGAGCTCTTGCGCGGCAGAGCGGGCAACGCTTCGCGTGCGGTGGTCCAGATAGCGCCCGGCCAAAAGGAAGAACGTCAAAGACAAGGCCGCGTCGAAATAGGCGTGCTGCCCGCCTTCGATCGTTTCAAAAACCGACAGACCCGCGGCCAAAAGGATCGCCAAGGAAATCGGCACATCCATGTTCAAGCGCCGCGCCATCAGGGCAGCGCCTGCATTCTTGAAAAAGGGTTGCGCCGAAAACGCGATTGTCGGCAGTGCAATCGCGGCAGAGATCCAGTGAAACATGTCGCGCGTTGCCTCGGTCGCGCCCGACCAAACCGCAACCGACAAAAGCATCACGTTCATCATCGCGAAGCCTGCAACCGCGATCCGGGTCAATAGGGCCCGCCCCTGCGCGTCGCTTGCCATGGCAGACAATGTGCCATTGTCCAGCTCATGCGCCTCATAACCAGCATGCGCCAAGAGCCGCACCAACTGGTCAGCGGTCGTGCCTGGCGCGGCGCCGATGCTGGCGCGTTTCAACGTCAGATTGACCCGCGCAGAATTGACAGCGGGTTCGGCCAGCAGCGCACGTTCCACACCCGATATACATCCTGCGCAATGAATGCCGGGCAGGGTCAAAACAATCTTTCCTTCGGACGCGACATCGGTCTTGGCCCGCTCAACAGCGGCCTGACCCGCGTCACAGGCGGGGCAAGCCGATATGCGATGCGCGACGCTCATCCCGCGGCTCGAACGTGCAACACGACGCGCTGATGAAACGGGGTGCCATCCTTTGCGATGGCCTTCATCCGCAGGTTCCAGTTGCCCGGCGCCAAATCCACAGGCGCGACATAGGAGGTGCCATTAAATACAAACTCTGGCGTCTGATCTTCTTTCACATTGGTTGCGCGCCCCAGGGTCGCCGTCAGTGAAGCGGCCTGCACTGGCTGGTCGTTTTCATCGCGGATCGACAAAAGCAGCTGGTCCCCCTGCACCGCGCCCTTTACGTCCCAGCCCAGTGCCAACTGTGCCTTGCGTTCCTGATCAAAGGTCTGGGACGCCACATAAGAGTTCTTGACCTCAAGGCCGGGGAAGGTTGCCACGGCGTTATAGGCCAGCACCAGGTTCACACTGATGATCACCCCAAAAGCCCCGGCGAAGATTGCGAATACTTTGCCGCCTGTGAGTTCTTTCTGGCTCATTTTCCGTCTCCACTAAACACCGTGTCATAGCTGGCGCGTTCGCCGCTTTCCAAATCTTCAACCCAAACCCGAACGTCCGTTAGGTCCTGCGTCGCCGCTTCACTGTCGCGTGGTGCGGTGATGTAGACGCGCTGCAGGAAGGTCATGTCAGCGGGCACATCGACGACCGCGCCGTCCGCCACACCTTCCAGCGCAACCGTCAAAGGCGCATCCGAGACGATTGAGATCTGAAAGGGCCGTTCCTCTCCCAGTTTGTTCAAAAGCCGAACGTCATAGGTGTTTCGGATTGTGCCGTCCGACATTCTGACAAAGGTCGGGTTGCGCACAGGCGCGACGGTCAGGTTGATATCCGAGCGCACAAAAAGCGCGAACAGCAAGCCGACGCCGACAAGGCTCCACAAACCGGCGTAAAGCAACGTGCGCGGACGCAGCACATGTTTCACCAGCTTTCTGGGTTCAGCCCCGGATCGCTCTGCCGCTTCATCCGTCAGGGCCATATAGTCGATCAGCCCCCGTGGCTTGCCGATTTTATCCATCACATCATCGCAGGCATCGATGCAAAGGGCACAGGTGATGCATTCCATCTGCTGTCCGTCACGAATGTCGATCCCCATAGGGCAGACATTCACACAAGCATTGCAATCGATGCAGTCCCCAAGCTGATCCGCGTCGGCAGCTTTGCGATGCTTGCCTCGGGGTTCCCCGCGCCATTCACGATAGGACACCGTCAATGTGTCTTCATCCATCATAGCCGCCTGAATGCGCGGCCAGGGGCACATGTAAATGCACACCTGCTCTCGCGCGATTCCGCCGAACAAAAAGGTCGTGGCCGTCAAAACGCCGATCGTGGCGTAGGCAATGGGATGGGCAGAGAATGTCATCAACTGATGGGCCAGTGTCGGCGCATCGGTAAAGTAGAACACCCATGCCCCCCCTGTTGCCAAAGCAATCAGCAACCAGACAATCCATTTGGTCACGCGCAACCGGATCTTGCGCAAATCCCACTTTGCTTTCAGCAACCGTATCCGCGCGTTTCGATCCCCTTCAATCCAGCGTTCCACCAGAATGAAAAGGTCGGTCCAGACCGTCTGAGGACATGTGTAGCCGCACCAAACCCGTCCAAGGACCGAGGTGAACAGGAACAGCCCAAGCCCCGCCATGATCAAAAGTCCGGCCACGAAATAGAATTCGTAGGGCCAAATCTCTATCCACAGAAAATAGAACCGGCGCCCCGCCATATCGACCAGAACCGCCTGATCCGGCAGGTTCGGTCCGCGATCCCACCGCAGCCACGGCGTGAGATAGTAAATCCCCAAAGTGGCGGCCATGATCCACCATTTCAAATTGCGGAATTTACCGGAAACGCGGCGCGGGAAAATCGGTTCACGCGGCGCATAAAGCGGGGGGGGAGTTTCGGAGGAAGACATTCTTTACCTGTCCAGATTCTGTTCGCTGTCCTTGAAATGCCAGAAATCCAATCGACCAACCTTGACGTGGATCAAGAAAATCGACCTTAGCGTATCTCTGAAACTCTGTAGCACTCAAAGCCAGCCATGGATTGCAGTGTAAATTCGGCACCGACCCCACAGAAACGCGCGAACAGGATCAGGGGTCGGTGCCTATTTCCAAAAGCTTTCGCGTTTGGAACCCTTGTGTTATTCGCCTCCGCCGAGGCCATGGACATAAATTGAAACCGCGTTCACTTGCGCATCGGTCAGGCGCGGTCCCCAGGCTGGCATCACGCCGAAGCGGCTGTTGGTGATCGTCTCTGTCACGGTGTCGATATCGCCGCCATAAAGCCAAATGGCATCCGTCAGGTTAGGCGCACCTTGTTCGCGGTCACCGGTTCCGTCTTCACCATGGCAGGATGTACAGTTATCCACGAAGATCTCTGTGCCCTGCTGGGCCAAAGCCGCATCATGGTCCGATCCCGACAGGGACAAGACATAGTTTGCGACGCTGGCGATTTCCTCTTTTTCCATGAAATCACCAAAGGCGGGCATTTCCGAGTAACGGGCATCGTCATCCGTATCGTTCCGAATACCATGCCGGACCGTCAGAACAATCGAGTCCAAGTCACCGCCCCACAGCCAGTCATCATCCAGCAGGTTTGGATAGCCCTTAGCCCCGGCAGCGCCAGACCCATGGCATTGCGAACAATTGGTGCGGAACACGGCCGCACCTGCGTTCACCGCATAGGTCTGCAGCTCTTGATTGGCAGAAACTGTCGCCAGATCGGCCGAAGCCAACTGCGTTTCAATGGCGGCGTTCGCATCCGTGACGGCCTGTATGTCGTCTGCGACTTCTCCTCGTGTGGAATAGCCCAAAAGCCCTGGGGTTGCTTCTTTGATCAGTGGAATTGCCGGGTAGGCAATCACATATAAGAGCGCCCAAACGATGGTCACATAAAAGGTCCATAGCCACCACCGCGGCAACGGGTTGTTCAGCTCTTGAATGCCGTCCCATTCGTGACCGGTTGTCTCAATCTCTTTCTTTTCAGGCTGCTTGCTCATTTCTGCGCCTCCTTGGCATCGCCAACCGGGGCGGGTTTGTCTTCATATCGAAAAGGAATGTCGGCTGTTTCGGAATAGACGCGCGTGCTGGTCGGGCGAAATGCCCAGATCACGGCCCCTATAAAAAACAGAAACATCAACAGCAAAACCCAGCTGTCAGCGATCTCACGTAGTAAACTATACATGTTCATCAGACCCCCTACCGGCTGTCATCTGGGTTGAAGGTTGAAAAATCGACCAACGTCCCAAGCATCTGCATGTAAGCAATCAACGCATCCATTTCGGATATGCCGGATTGCCCGTCAAAGTTCCGCACCTGTGCGCCCGGATACCGTTCCAGCAAAGCATCGTAATCGCTGTCCGGATCGGCCTGATTGCGAAAATCTTCCTGCGCGGCTTGGATCATTTCCTCGGAGTAAGGAACGCCCACCATTTTGTGGGTCTCCAACAACTCGCCGATATATTTGCCATCGATCTTTGCATCTTCCAGAAATGCATATTTCGGCATTACGGACACCGGAACGACCGACTGCGGATCCCGCAGGTGATCAACATGCCATTCATCGGAATAGCGCCCGCCGACCCGGGCCAGGTCCGGCCCGGTGCGTTTTGATCCCCATTGGAACGGATGGTCATACATCGATTCCGCAGCCAACGAGTAATGACCATAGCGTTCGACCTCATCCCGCATCGGGCGGATCATCTGGCTGTGACACACGTAACAACCCTCGCGGATAAAGATATCGCGCCCGGTCAGTTCCAGCGGTGAATAGGGCCGAACCCCCTCTACCTCTTCGATTGTGTTTTCCAGATAGAACAGCGGAGCAATCTCAACGATGCCGCCAACGGTGACCACCAAAAGGCTTGCCACCATCAAGGCCGTTGCGTTGCGTTCCAGTCCTTTGTGCTTGTCAAGAATTCCCATGACTCAGGCCCTCCTTATTCAGCCGGAGCCATGGCAGGGGTCGCGGCACTTGCCGGCGATCTGCGCACAGTCATCCAGAGGTTATAACACATGATCAAAGCGCCACCGAGGTACATCACCCCACCCAAGGCCCGGACCACATACATCGGGAACTTGGCTGCCACCGTGTCGGCAAAGGAATTGACCAGGAACCCATTCGCATCAACAGCGCGCCACATCAGGCCTTCCATGATGCCGGTGACCCACATGGACGAGGCATAGAGAATGATCCCAATCGTCGCGAGCCAGAAGTGCCAGTTGACCAGGGAAAGGCTGTACAGCCGTTCGCGGTTCCACAGGCGTGGCGTCAGGAAGTAGAGCGCCCCAAAGGTGATCATACCGTTCCAGCCCAATGCGCCGGAATGCACATGACCAATGGTCCAGTCTGTATAGTGGCTGAGCGCATTCACCGCGCGGATAGACATCATCGGACCTTCAAAGGTCGACATGCCGTAGAAGGCCAAAGAGATCACCATCATGCGGATAATCGGATCGGTGCGCAGCTTGTCCCAGGCCCCTGACAAGGTCATCAGCCCGTTGATCATACCGCCCCAGCTTGGCATCCACAAAACGATGGAAAACACCATGCCAAGCGTCGATGCCCAATCTGGCAGAGCCGTATAATGAAGATGGTGCGGACCCGCCCATATATAGAGAAAAATGAGTGACCAAAAGTGAACAATAGACAGTTTGTAACTGTAAATTGGCCGCTCTGCCTGTTTCGGAATAAAGTAGTACATCATCCCCAAAAAGCCGGCGGTCAGAAAGAACCCAACCGCATTATGACCGTACCACCACTGCACCATCGCATCCTGAACGCCTGCAAACATCTGTACGGATTTTGACCCAAAGATCGAAACCGGAATGCTGAGGTTGTTCACGATATGCAGCATCGCAATGGTCAGAATGAAGGAAAGGTAGAACCAGTTCGCCACATAGATGTGCTTTTCTTTGCGCTTCAGGATCGTGCCCATGAACACAAGCAGATAGGCGACCCAGACGATGGTCAGCCAAATATCCACATACCATTCAGGTTCGGCGTATTCTTTGGATTGCGTGGCCCCCAACAAATACCCCGTCGCGGCCAGAACAATAAACAACTGGTAGCCCCAAAAGACGAACCAGCCCAGATTACCACCCCACAGCCGAACCGCGCTTGTGCGTTGAACCACATAAAAGGATGTGGCGATCAGAGCGTTGCCGCCAAATGCGAAAATCACCGCTGAAGTGTGCAGCGGACGCAAGCGTCCAAAATTCCCAAACCCTTGCAGAAACTCAAAATTCAGCGCCGGAAAGGCCAGTTGGAACGCAATAAAGGTTCCCACAAGGAACCCCGCAATGCCCCAAAACGCGGTGGCAATCACCCCCGCGCGGACGACACCGTCCATGTATTCCGTTCCCTGCTGATCTTGGCCGATAGCGACGGGCTCATCGGTGTTGCGCACCGTCCACAAAAACAATCCGCCCGCGATAAGCATTATGAGTATCGCGTGGACCATATAGGACAGATCGCGTGCATAATTGGCCGCAATTGCCGCCGTCAGCGCGATCAACCCATAGATCACAATCTTCACATAGTTAGACATCAAGCGTCCCTTCAATCTTAATCGGAACCTTCTTTCGAGGTTTCCGAATCCGGTTCGACGTGCCTCTGTATCTGGACGTCGGGCAGTTAAGCTGCCTTGATCCATGTCAAAGAAATCGGCCCGCCGACTTGATCGAAGTCAAAGCCAAGCGCGAAGTTACGGAAAATAGTGGTCTTATGATTTTCTTCAGGAGGACGAAGAATGACGTATATGAGCATTACGACCGTTGTGACCAATGCCGTCCAGGACAGCGCGGCCCTAGAGGCAGCTGCAGAACTGGCCCGACGAAACGCCGGGCATCTGGACGTGCTGTGCCTTGGCATCGATCACACGCAACCAGGTTTCTACTATTCCGGAACCAATGCCATCGCGATGCAGTCAAATCTGGCATTGGCGGAAGCTGAAGCAAAAGAATTGGACGCTCTGGTCAAAAGCATGCTGGACGGGCGCGACCTGAATTGGTCAACGCGGCCATTGTACACGCAATCCGCGGGGCTATCGCAATTCCTAGCCTATCACACGCGGTATTCGGATGTGGTCGTGCTGGCCAAACCTTATGGCGATGGAAAAGGGCACGAGAACGAAGCAATCGTGGAATCCGCGCTTTTCGATGCACAGGTGCCCATCCTGATCGTTCCTGACACCGCCGTCTTGCCCCCCAAGTTCAAACGGGTTGTCGTTGCCTGGAACGAAAGCAGAGAAGCCTTGACCGCCATCCGTGCGGCGCTGCCGGTGCTGAAAGAAGCAGACGTGGTGAATGTCGCGATCATCGATCCGCCAGAGCACGCGCCCGACAGATCCGACCCGGGCGGCGCGCTTTCCCAAATGCTGGCGCGCCATGGCGCTCAAAGCGAAGTGTCCGTCCTGGCCAAAACGATGCCCAGAATCTCTGACATCATTGATCGGCATGTTTCAGATCAAAATGCAGATCTATTGGTGATGGGGGCCTATGGTCATTCGCGCTTTCGCGAATCCATTCTGGGCGGCGCGACCCGCAACACGTTGCAAATGGCAACGGTTCCCGTCCTGATGGCGCATTAAGGACCCAATGCCCTAATGCAATGCACCACCATCTGAATCATCCCCGGTTTCTTGAATTAATCGCTCAAAATCGGGGATGATCACTTTGCGGCTACCGCCCAGTTCAATCACGCCGTCTTTTTTCAGCGCAGACATTTGCCGGCTGACTGTCTCAAGCGTCAGCCCAAGGTAATCTGCCATCGCTTCGCGTGTCAGTGGCAAATCGAAATTGAACCCATCTGAAGCCGGGGCAAGATGCAAACGCGAATTTCGACGCGCAATGATAGCCAGAAGACTGGCGATTTTTTCCCGCGCCGATTTGCGCCCTAGGATCAACATCCATTCCCGCGCAGCATCCAAATCGTCCAAGGTCATTTCCAGTAAACGTTGACTGATATGCGGTGTTGAATCCAACAGGTTTTCAAAAGGTTTCCGACGAAAACAACACAAGGTGACGTCTGTAACGGCCGTGACATCAAAAATTGATTGCTCGCGCCCCGGACGCCCCAAAAAGTCAGAGGGCAATAGCAAGCCAACCATCTGTGTGCGACCGTCTTCCATTGTCTGCGTGAGACTGGCAATGCCGACAACAACCGTCGCCACGAAATCCAGCTGATCGCCAGACCAAATGATCGGCTGTCCAGCCTCATAGCTTCGATAATACTTGATCGCATCCAGCACATCCAATTCATCCGGTTCACAACGCGAACACACCGCCTGGTGGCGGATCGGACAACTGCCGCAGTCTCGATTGGTAATCACAGGCGCATTCATTTGTACTGTCCTAGATTGATCTGGATCAAAGCAATTCCTCGTTAAGGGACCAATACCTACAATTATGACTGATTTATCGCAACTTCGCCAGATGGGGCTATTTGACGCCCGTGTCCCCCGCTACACCAGCTATCCCACTGCCCCTCATTTCTCCAATGATGTGGGCCGGGACAAGACATGTGACTGGATCAAGGCTATCCCCGCGGATGCCCGAATTTCGCTTTATATCCACGTTCCGTTTTGCCGACGTTTATGCTGGTTTTGTGCGTGCAGAACGCAAGGGACCAGCACCCTGTCCCCGGTCAATACCTACATCGAGACCGTCAAAAAAGAGCTCTCCCTTGTGGCACAGCACTTGGCCCCAGGTGTGCAGATAGAGCATCTGCACTGGGGCGGCGGCACGCCAACATTGTTGCCTGCGGAAACGATAACCACGCTTGCAGATTCGGTGTTCCAGCATATTCCAATGGCCCCAGACGCGCAGTTTTCGGTTGAAATCGACCCGAATGAAATCGACAGCGCACGGATGGACGCGTTGGCAGAGGCGGGAATGAACCGCGCCTCAATCGGCGTTCAGGATTTTAATCCGACCATCCAGGAAACAATCGGTCGTGAACAAAGCTATGACGTGACCAAACACGCCGCAGATGGTTTGCGTGCGCGGGGCATCACCAGCCTGAATATGGACATGCTCTATGGCCTGCCCCACCAAACAAAATCCGGCATTTCCGACAGCGTGCAAAAGGTTTTGTCCCTGTCACCAGACCGCGTCGCGCTTTACGGCTATGCCCATGTGCCCTGGATGGCCAAGCGGCAAACGCTGATTCCCACAGATGCTCTGCCGACGCCAGAAGAACGGCTGGCCCTGTTTGAAACGGCCCGCAACCTGTTTGTCTGGGACGGATATTCGGAAATCGGGATAGACCATTTCGCCCGCCCGGAAGACGGCCTGTCAGTCGCACGAAGAAATGGAACATTGCACCGGAATTTCCAGGGCTACACAGAGGATTCATCGAATGTTCTGATCGGGATCGGCGCATCTGCAATATCGCGTTACCCGCAAGGCTATGCGCAAAACAACCCTTCGACCTCTGCCTATCAGGCCGCAATTTTGAAGGAAGAGCTTGCCACAAGCCGTGGCCATGAATTCAGGGGCGAGGATCTGCTGCGAGGGCGCCTGATCGAAGTGTTGATGTGCGATTTTGCAATCCGATACGCGGAGATCGCAAAAGAATGCGGCACGACAATCTCTGCCGTAAAATCCCTGCTGGATCCGCTGGCCTCTCAATTCCCCGGAATGCTGGACGTCAAACCGGACAGGTTTGCAATCCTGCCCAAAGGCCGCCCACTGGCGCGGATCATCGCGCGGGCGCTGGATGCGTATCACGTCTCACAGGCGGGTCACAGCCCGGCCGTTTGATCAAACCTATAGCCAAATGCTGTTTTGACTGGCACTTTCTGTTGAGTTTGGGGCAAATACCCCGAAAACGGATAGGTCTGTACTGAAATGCTTTCAAAGCTTCGTGAAATCGTTGGCGAGAAACATGTGATGACCGGTGCGCAAGCCGAACGTTACGGGGCCGATGCAACCGGAAAATACGAGGCCGCGCCGCTGGCTGTGGTCCGCCCTGCAGATGCCAAAGAGGTCAGCAAGGTTCTGGCCCTGGCCAACGCCACCAAAACCCCAGTGGTTCCCATCTCGGGCAACACAGGTCTTGTGGGCGGGTCTTACGCCCCCGATGGCATCATGATCTCTTTGGAACGTCTGAACGCCATCCGCGAAATCCGCCCTGACTCTCGCATTGCCATCGTAGAGGCCGGGGTCATCCTGTCCAAATTGCACGAGGCGGCCGGAGAACATGACATGGTGTTCCCGCTCACTTTCGGGGCGCGTGGGTCAGCGATGATTGGCGGCAATCTGTCGACGAATGCCGGGGGATCAAATGTCGTCAGATACGGCAGCACCCGCGCCCTGTGTTTGGGAATAGAGGTCGTTCTGCCCGACGGGCGCATCATGGATTTGATGAGCGAGCTTCACAAAGACAATTCTGGATACGCGCTCAAAGACCTTTATATCGGTTCTGAAGGCACCTTGGGCATCATCACCGCCGCCGTCGTGAAACTCTTCCCAAAACCAAAGGCCTACGCCACCGCTATGCTGGCGGCGAAATCCGTCCCCGACACATTGACCATCCTCAACAGCCTACAGGAATCCAGCGGCGGAATCATCGAAGCCTTTGAATATATGCCGAGAACTTACATGCAAAAGCTGGCTGAGATTCGCCCGGATCTGCCCCCACCCCTGGGAACCGACCACGATACCACAATCTTTCTGGAACTCGGCGCAACCGCCCCACGCGACAGCACGCCGCGCGATGACGGGTCCCTGCCGTTGGTTGATCTTTTGGAAAACAATCTGGCCGATCTGATTGAACAAGGCCTGATCCTGGACGCAACGCTGGCCCGTTCAGAGACACAGCGCACCCAGATGTGGGCAATGCGCGAAGCGGCCGCGGAACTCACCTTTTCCCGCAAACCATTGGTCGACACAGATCTTTCCGTCCCGTTGGACAAGGTGAATGATTTTCTGGAAACCGCCCATGAACGGCTGGCCATTTTGGACGCGGGCGCAGATACATTTACCGTCAGCCATCTGGGCGACGGCAACTTGCATTTCAACATTTGGCCCACCAGCGACGACCCGCAGTTGATGGACCAGATCCGCGAAATGGTCGAAGATGTCACAGTCGAATTGCGCGGATCTTTTTCGGCAGAGCACGGCATCGGCCTGTCCAAAATCCCTTCCATGAAAAGGCGCAAAGATACGGTTGCAATCGACGTCATGCATGCGATCAAGGCTGCATTGGATCCCAACAACATCATGAACCCGGGAAAAGTCTTACCCAAAAAGTAAGGCGCGGTTAGTGCCAGTCAAAGAAACCTGTGCCAGCACGGTCCAGCAAACGCCGCGCCATGGCTTTGCCGATCTCAGGACCATCTGCAGTTGCGCCTGATGCTTCATCCGCCAGGCAATCCGACCCGTCCGGGCGCAAGACTTCGCCCCTAAGGCGCAGCGTGTCGCCGTCAAGTTCGGCCAATCCCGCAATTGGCGTTTGGCAAGAACCGTCCAGCTCTGCCAGAAACGCCCGTTCCGCAGCAAGCCGTTGGCCCGTCGCCTTATGATGGATCGCTTCCAGCATTTCCGCGACATCGAAATCCTCGACCCGGCGTTCAATGCCGATCGCGCCCTGCGCGACGGCTGGCAACATGTGGTCTGTTTCAATCGCCGCCTTGGGCACCGTCATCAGGTTCAGCCGGTTCAAGCCTGCCATCGCCAAAAACGTGGCCGAGGCAACACCGTCGCGCAGCTTTTTGATCCTCGTCTGAACATTGCCGCGAAATTCAACGATCTTCAGATCAGGTCTTTTGTGCAACAACTGGGCCTTGCGGCGCAGGCTGGAGGTGCCCACAACGGCCCCTTCTGCCAAATCCATCATGCCACCTTGGCCAAAGGAAACAAAGGCATCGCGCGGGTCTTCCCGGGGCAAGTAACAATCCAGGATCAAACCCGGGGGCTGTTGCACCGGCATGTCCTTCATTGAATGCACGGCAATGTCGATTGCGCCTGCCGACAGGTCCTGTTCGATCTCAAGGGTGAACAAGCCCTTTCCACCGATCTCACTCAACGCGCGATCCTGTACCCGGTCGCCCGTTGTCGAGATAATCATGATTTCGATGGCATCATCCATCAAACCAAACGCGTCAATCAGGCGCTGGCGTGTTTCATAGGCCTGCGCAAGCGCAAGCGGCGAGCCCCGCGTTCCGATTTTCAGCGGCTTGTCCGGTGTTGGCAATTTCAGTGTCATTCCGTGTCTTTACTTGCGTCACACGGTCCTGACAACCTTCGTTTGGGTTGACAAACTGTTGCCAGCGGATGACGACGTTTTACGTCAAACCTACAGGGGCAAATCATGGTCGTCGAAAAAAAGCTGTTGCGCGCATTGGCTGGTGAAACACAGGAAACCCCTCCGATCTGGATGATGCGCCAGGCGGGGCGATACTTGCCAGAGTATAAGGCAACGCGGGCACAGGCCGGGGATTTCTTGTCGCTCTGCTATAACCCTGAACTTGCAGCCGAGGTCACATTGCAGCCGATCCGCCGTTTCGGCTTTGACGCGGCCATCCTGTTTGCCGACATCCTTTTGGTGCCCCAGGCCCTTGGGGCTGATCTGTGGTTTGTCACCGGCGAAGGCCCGCGCCTGTCCACGATCACCACGCCCGGCGAGCTGACCGCACTGAAACCGCTAGAGGCCATTCACGACACCCTATCCCCCGTCTATGAAACCATCCGCATCCTGTCGCGCGAACTGCCATCTGACGTTGCGCTGATCGGTTTTGCAGGCGCGCCCTGGACTGTCGCCACCTATATGATCGCCGGGCGCGGCACGCCGGACCAAGGCCCCGCCCACGCGCTCATCGCGCAGGATCGCAGCACCTTCGAAGGCCTGCTGGACCGCATCACAGAAGCGACGATCGAATATCTATCCATGCAAATTCAGGCCGGCGCCGAGGTGGTCAAACTGTTTGACAGCTGGGCCGGATCGCTGAAAGGCGACGACTTTGACCGTTATGCGCTGGCCCCCGCAAAACGGATCATCGCTGAATTGAAACAGCGTCACCCGAAAACCCCGATCATCGCCTTCCCGCGCGAAGCCGGGGATCGTTACATCGGTTTTGCCAAGGCCACCGGCGCGGATTGCGTCGCGTTGGACAATTCGGTCTCTGCCGAATGGGCCGCCAAGAACGTGCAAAAAGACGGCTGCGTTCAGGGCAACCTGGCCCCCGGGCACATGGTCACCGGTGGCCAGGCCCTGATCGACGAGGCCAAAGCCATCGTTTCGGCCTTTTCCGGCGGGCCGCACATCTTTAACCTTGGCCATGGCATCACCCCCGATGCCGATCCGGAAAATGTGCAGCTGATGATCGATGCCGTCAGAGGAAAGCTATGATCAGACCGGGAACCCCCGCAGACCTGCAAAACGTCGCCGCCCTGCAAATCGCCAGCTGGCGCGACGCCTATGCAGACAGTTTACCTGCCGAGTATCTGGGACAACCGGTCGTCGATGATCTGACAACCCGATGGAGCAGTGTCGATTTGACAACAGGCGATATCCTTTTGGTCTCTGAGGGACCGAACGGCATTCAGGGCTTTATCATGGTCCTGATGAAAGACACGCCCTACGTGGACAACCTTCATGTCGATCCGAAATTGCGACGCTCTGGCATTGGCAAAGCCCTGCTAAAAGCCGCCGCAAGCGCCCTGATCGAAAAAGGCGAGACCGGCGTCTATCTGACAGTCTTGACCGACAATGACCGGGCGATCAAATTCTACACTTCCATGGGCGCCGAAGTTGGCCCGGAACAGACAGACATGATGTTCGACCAAAAGGTAAAGGCTTTTCCGATGACGTGGAATGACCTGCCCGCGCTGGCCGCGATCTAACCGCGCGTCGACCAGCCGAACCAGATCGCAATCAAAACCAAGACAATCGCCAAGACCCGCCGTGTCTTTTGGCGATGTTCTGGCGTGCCCATGATGGATTGCACTGACCCCGCCAATGTAACAATGCCTGCATGGATCACGGTTGCAACAAGAACGAACACCAGTGAAAGCGCTACGGTCTGGGCGACAACGGGCTGGGCCGGGTCCACAAAGACCGGAAGCATAACCACATAAAATACGCCTGCTTTTGGGTTCAAGAGATTTACGTAAAGGCCACGACGAAAATAACGGGCATCGCTGATCGCATATTCGTTTTCTTCTTTGACCTCGTCGCGCCATGCGTCCCAGGCCAGCCATAGCAAATACAAAACCCCAGACCACCGTAACACTTGGAACAAGACAGGCGATGCATTGATAACAGCAGCAAGCCCAAGCGCTGTCGCAAGACCGATGATCAAAAGCCCCAGGGCAACGCCTGCAACCGCCGCATAGCCGCTGCGACGGCCTTCGGTGGCGGCCAGAACCGCCAGATATGCCATGTTGGGGCCGGGTGTCAGCTCTATCACAGCGCTGGCAAGCGCGAATGAAATCAGGATTTCGAAAGAAATCCCGAACATATTCAAATCCACTTGGCCATTGGCGGCAAGCTCATCAACACCGCATCGGCGTCATGCCCGGTCGATAGACCGAACTTCGTGCCACGGTCATACACTAGATTGTACTCCGCATAGAGCCCTCGATGCACCAACTGCCTGTCTTTGTCATCCTCAGTCCAGGGCTGAACCCGCCGCCTTTCGGTGACCGGTAAAAACGCAGGTAAAAAGGCGCGGCCCACATCCTGGGTAAAGGCAAAATCCGCCGCCCAATCGCCTGTGTTCAGATCATCGTAAAAGATGCCCCCAACCCCACGGGCGCGGCCCCGATGCGGCACAAAGAAATACTCATCGGCCCATGCCTTGAACCGCGGGTAAAGATCAGACCCATGCGGATCGCAGTGGTCCTTGAGAACGCCGTGAAAGCTCTCTGTGTCCTCTGCATATTCGATGCACGGGTTCAGGTCGGACCCACCCCCAAACCACCAGGCATGCGGCGTCCAGAACATGCGTGTGTTCATATGCACGGCAGGGGCATGGGGGTTTTGCATATGCGCGACCAATGAAATGCCAGAGGCCCAGAACCGTGGATCCTCCTTCATCCCGGGCAAGCCCTTGCGTGCGGCCATAGCGTTCTGCGCCTGTTCCCCAAGGGTGCCATACACCGTCGAAACGTTGACGCCGACCTTTTCAAAGACGCGCCCGCCGCGCATCACGCTCATCAAACCGCCGCCCGCATCGGATCCATCCTCAGACGCGCGCTTGGTTTCTTTCACCTCAAAAGCGCCGGCGGGCTGATCGGCCATCGGCCCTGTGGTCTGGGTGTTTTCCAGGCCCTCGAACGCGGCCACAATCGTGTCGCGCAAGTCCCGGAACCAGGCAGAGGCCATTGCTTTTTGAGTGTCACCCACGTCGCTCATCACATTTCCTTTTCGACATGCCGCAGGGGAACTCTGCCGCATACTTTCATTTTTAACCACCGCACCCTATCCTGATTCCAGTGTTTGATAACAAGGGAACCGCAGATGCGGCGTTTGTTTTTGCTTGTCCTTCTTCCGCTGGTTGCCTGTGGCACCCCGCAGGAACAATGTATTCGCGGCGTCACGAAAGATCTTAGGACGCTGGATCGCCTGATTGCCACATCCCAGGGGAATTTGGAACGTGGTTATGCAATTGAATCGCAACCTTACTGGGAGCGGGAATATCAGGTCTGCGGTTGGTACGATCGCAACGGCAAAAGCTATGCAAATTATTGCTGGGTCGATGTCATGTCGACGCGAAATGTGAGCGTTGCAATCAACCTTGACCAAGAGGCCGCGAAACTAAAGACCATGCAATCCAAACGCGCCGAGCTGGCGAAAAATGCCCAGCCCGCAATTGCCCAGTGTCAGGCCCTTCACCCGGAATAGACCTGCCCTAATGCGCGGATGAATCAATCGCGTCCATCAAGGACCGGCCACCATCAACCGTAACGATCTGGCCAGTCATAAAGGCCGATGCCTCGCTGGCCAGAAACTGCACCGCATCTGCCAATTCGCCAGAGCTCGCAATCCGCCCAAGTGGCGTCTTTTCCGCAATCGTGTCACGTGCGGCCGGATCTTCGCGCAATTCGCTCTGCAAACTGGCGCTCATCACACTGCCAAAGGCCACGGCATTCACCCGAATGCGTTGCGGTGCCAGGGCGAGCGCGTGCGAGCGGGTCAATTGATCCAGCGCCGCCGCGCTCACCGCATAGGCCAGCAAATTAGGGGCCGCGCGATGCGCTGCAATCGAAGAAATGTTGATGATGGACCCAATAGAACCTTCGTTTTCTTCTTCGTTCTTGGCTTGCGAAATCATTCTGCAGGCGATGACCTGGCTCAGGCGATAACTGGTCATCAAATTCTGTTTGAGAAGGTCAGAAAGGGAATCGTCCTTGGTGCTCAACGCATCCGTTGTTTGAATTTGCCGGCTCGCATTCACCAGAATATCCACGCGATCAAAGGCATCAATCGTCGCAGACAACAAATTCGCCTGTGTCAGTTTTTGGCACAGATCCCCGGCAAAGCTACGAATATTGCTGGTGTCAGATGTATCGGCATCGCCAACTTCCTTGGCCAGACCCTCTTCATCAATATCTGCAAACATGACATTTGCACCATGCTCGGCAAATTGCCGCGCGATGGCCAGCCCGATGCCATTTGCGGCACCCGTTACAATTGCGGTCTTTCCCGAAATAGAAAATGACATATAGGGATTCCTGGTCTCTGTCGGGGACAAAGGCCCCGCTGTTAGCGTTTTGCACGACGGGGTTTTGACGCCCGGAAAATCTTAAACGACGGATCACCCGTAATTTCTTCAACTTCGATAAACGCATCCGCGAGTGCGGCTTCATAAGGCAAATGGCGATTCGCCACCAGCCAGAGAGTGCCACGACTTGCCAGAATTCTTGCCGCGGATTGTATAAATGCCCGCCCAAGCGCCGGATCGGCAACGCGAGAGGTGTGAAACGGCGGATTTGTCACGACAAAATCAAACGGAGTGTCCGGCTGAAACGCCGTGGCGTCCCCCCAATGAAACCGGGCACGATCATCCGTCAAATTCTGCCGCGCACAATCCAGCGCCCCGTGGCTTGCCTCAACCAGATGGCATTCAGTCACATCCGCCCGCTTCAGGATTTCAGACGACAGGTATCCCCAACCGGCCCCGAGATCAGCCACCCGCCCCTTCAGCGTGTCCGGAAGCGCGGCCGCCAAAGCAGCAGAGCCTTTGTCGATCCCATCCGCCGAAAACACGCCAGGGGCTGTCAAAAAACCGTCGACGGTCTTTGGCGCAACGGCCGCGCGCCAGTCTGAAAAGTCACCGCCGTGAACAGAGAAAATCTTGCCATGCGCCTTTGCATAGACCGGCCCAATGACCGCGCCATGGCTTTTGCAGTCTTTTAACATGCTGTCCACGCCGTCGGTCTTTTGACCGTCGATGACAACGATGCCACCATTGGTGATCTCTTGCGCCTGCAAAAGCAGCGCGCGGGATTCCGTGCGGGCGCGAGACAAAAACACAAACGCCGCCGAAAACGCGCCCTCTGGCGCGGTGCCTACGGAATAGCCCAAAGCCGCGAAAGCCTGATGATCTGGGAAATAGCCCTGAATGACCTGAACGCGGTCCTTGGGCAACGCCGACAAATCCTGATCAGCGGGCGCACCAAAAACAGCAATACGACCGTCTGACGGCAATTCAACAGAACCGCCCTCTATGGCCAGTGATAATCTTGGGTTCATATAGTGGTCAGACGCAGCCTGCGCCTATTCCTTTTCCATTGTGCATTGCAGCGGGTGTTCATGGCGCTGCGCAAAGTCCATCACCTGACTGACTTTGGTTTCGGCGATCTCGTGTGAAAATACACCAACCACCGCCAGCCCCTTTTTATGGACGGTCAACATCAGCTCAAAAGACTGTGCGTGGTTCAGACCAAAGAAACGTTCCAGAACAATGACGACAAATTCCATCGGCGTGAAATCATCGTTCAGCAACATCACCTTATACATAGGCGGACGCTGTGTTTTCGGGCGTGTTTCGACGACGACACCCGTATCGTCTTCGGGACCGTCCTGGTTCTTAGACATATGTAGCGGCGACAGGGTCAACGCGGAACTCCGACAAAATTGGGGGACTGTATCAGACGCACTATATAGTCGTATCGATCCATGTGAAAAGGGGAACCACACGTTTTGATCACTTCGAGGCCAGAATGCCCCAAAAACTAACGACAATCGCTTTTGATGCGGATGATACCCTTTGGCAAAATGAACAATTTTTCCGCCTGACCCAGGAACGATTCGCAGAACTGCTGGCCGATTACGCCGAAACCGAACACCTGTCTGAAAGCCTTTTGGCCGCAGAGCGTCGCAATCTGGGGCAGTACGGCTTTGGGATCAAAGGCTTTGTGCTGTCGATGATCGAAACCGCGATTGAGGTCACCGATGACAAAGTGCCCGCCCGCGTCATCCGCGAGCTGATCGAAGCCGGACAAGACATGTTGCAGCATCCGGTAGAGTTGCTGCCCCATGCCCGCAGCTCTATCGAAAACCTGTCCGACACCTATCGCATTCTGTTGATCACAAAAGGCGATTTGCTGGATCAGGAACGCAAGCTTGCGCAATCTGGTTTGGGCGAGCTTTTCGACGGCGTTGAAATCGTCTCCGACAAAACGCCAGCCGCCTATGAACAGATTTTTCAGCGCCACGGGGACGGCGCGGGGCAGTCCATGATGGTGGGCAACTCGATGAAATCTGACGTGCTTCCGGTGCTGGATGTGGGCGGGGCTGGCGTCTATGTTCCCCATGATCTGACATGGTCCTACGAACACGGAATCGCCCCAACCGACCACGACCGATTCTATGAAATCGAACATCTTGGTTTGCTGCCCGACCTGATTGGCACCCTGACGCGCGGCTGACTTCCAATTTCAGGATTTGGTGTCTTACCCCATAACGCCACACCACATGTCGGTGTGGCGGATCAACGCCGACGCAAAACTTATTGAATTTAAGGTATTTTCCGATTCAGCCATCTGTGCTAGCATCAACTTAATATAAGAAGCACGGGGCAATAATGATCCCGGCATTTGAGGCAGTATGAGGCAGCGACGTGGAACAGCGTCTAGGGCAGATTGCCCGTTTTGGGCTATTTTTATTGGCATTAACTGTGTTGGCTTTGTTGCCGCCGTTGCAAGCGCACTCTGCGCCTTATGCAGCGATGGTGATCGACGCACGGTCTGGCGAGGTCTTGCATTCCCGTAATGCAGACACACGCCTTCATCCGGCATCGCTTACGAAAATGATGACGTTGTACATCGCTTTCGAAGCCGTCAAAAAAGGTGAGATCACCCTTGATACGGTGGTCACCATAACCAAAAAGGCCGCGAACGAACCACCGTCCAAACTTGGATTGCGATCAGGGCAAAAGATCAAGTTGCGATACTTGATCCGTGCCGCGGCGGTGAAATCCGCCAATGACGCAGCCACGGCGATTGGCATCGCGATCGAAGGGTCAGAGGCCGCTTTTGCCCGTCGCATGAACACGACAGCCAAAGCTTTGGGCATGACGCGCACGACGTTCAAGAACGCCAACGGCCTTACGGAAACAGGGCACATGTCTACCGCCCGTGACATGACCACCCTTGGCCGTCACATGTTCTACGATTATCCTGATTATTATAACCTTTTCTCTCGCATCTCGACCGATGCCGGGATGAAAACCGTCTACAACACAAACCGCCGGTTTCTTGGGGCCTATCGTGGCGCCGATGGCATCAAGACGGGGTACACCCGCGCCGCTGGTTTTAACCTTGTCGCCTCGGCGCAGCGCGGAAATGAACGCATCATCACAACTGTTTTCGGTGGCACCTCCACCGCTGCGCGCAACGCCAAAGTGGCCGAGCTGATGGATATGGGCTTTCGCCGCGCCCCGTCACGGGCCCGCGTGTCCAAACCCGCCCTGCCCGTCTACGCCAGCAACCCGCACCGCGCCGCGCCACAAGCTGACGATGGCAAAAAGGTATCCCCAGGCAAAACGCTTCGGGTAAGCATGAACATCAAGAAAAGCGTGCGCCCGATCGCCCGACCAATCCCACAAGAAAAAGCGCTTGAGGATGACTTGTTGATGGCCTTGGTCGAAGACGTTCAGGATACGGTGCAGGAAGCCCAGAAAGAACAACCCGTTCAAGTGGCCGAAGTCGCGGAAACACCGGCACCAGAGCCACAGGCCCCCGCCAAACCTGTCGTCATCGCCAAAGCGCCCGTGCTGACCAAAACTCCGCAGGCCCGCCCAGAATCCCTCACTCTGGCTTCTGCCGAGGGTGCACAAACTCCGGTTCAACCCGAAGTCGTGACACGGATCTCGACCTCTGGTGGGCATCACTGGGGCATCAGCGTCGGCAAATACGGATCGCGCTATGAAGCGGAACGTGTGTTGCTGAAGACTGCGCTAACGGAAATGGGCACGCTTGACACGGCGCTGCGCAAAGTCGTGCAAAGCGGCGGTGGATACAACGCCAACTTTGTCGGCATGACCGAAGACATGGCCGCCCTTGCCTGCCGCCGTCTGACAGCACGCAACGAACAATGCGTGACCTTGGGCCCCAGCTAACAGCCGGGGCTTAACGGCCCGCCTTAGCTTCGATCAAAGTCAGGATCAGTCGCTCACAACATCCGTCGCAGCCATGTCAAAGGCTGCGGCCATCAGGGCCCTTGTGTAATCGGTCTTGGGCGCTTCAAACACAGCCTCTGCGTCGCCTGTCTCAACGATGTCGCCGCGTTTCATGACGATCACCTTATGGGACAACGCGCGTACGACCTTCAGGTCGTGGCTGATGAACAGATAGGCCAGCTTATGCTTGCGCTGTAATTCTCGCAACAAATCCACAATCTGCACCTGAACGGTCATGTCCAGCGCCGAAGTCGGTTCATCCAGAACCACCAGACGCGGACGCAAGATCATAACCCGCGCAATCGCAATCCGTTGTCGTTGGCCACCCGAAAACTCATGCGGATAGCGATGCATCGTGGCAGGGTCCAAACCGACCTCTGTCATGATTTCTGCCACCATGTCGCGCTTTTTGCGGCCCGGTTCGACGCCGTGAACATTCAAACCCTCGGCGATGATTTCCTCGGCCGTCATCCGGGGTGACAAAGAGCCAAAGGGATCCTGAAAAACGATCTGCATATCCCGCCGAAGCGGGCGCATCGCCTTGGACCGCCAGTTCTGGATGTCTTTGCCAAGAAAAACAATTGGCCCGTCCGAGGAGATCAGCCGCATCACCGCAAGGGCCAGTGTCGTCTTGCCAGACCCGCTTTCCCCAACAATCCCAACTGTCTCACCGGCACGCACTTCAAAATTCGCGGCGTTCACGGCCTTTACATGGCCCACGGTGCGTTTCAGCAAACCCTTTTGGATCGGGAACCAGACGCGCAGGTCCTTGGCGCTTGCAACCTCTTCTGCATCTGACGGCACAGGCACCGGAATACCCGTCGCCTCTGCGGCCAGCAAGGTTTGCGTATATTCATGCTGGGGATCGTCGAATATCTCGGTCGTCTTGCCATGTTCGACAATAACGCCGTCCTTCATCACACAGACCCGGTCGGCAATCCGCCGCACAATGGTCAGGTCATGGGTGATGAACAACATCGACATGCCCTCGGCGGCCTTCAGCTCTGCCAGCAAATCCAGAATCTGCGCCTGAATCGTAACATCCAACGCCGTGGTTGGTTCATCTGCAATCAACAGCTTGGGCCCATTGGCCAATGCCATCGCGATCATCACACGCTGCCGCTGTCCACCCGACAGCTGATGTGGATAAGCCCCCAGCCGCGACTCTGGGTCCTGAATGCCCACCTTTTCCAGCAATTCGATAATACGTCGCCGTGCGGACGCCCCCGCCAGCCCCTGATGCAAAGCCAGACTTTCGGCAAGCTGCCGTTCCAACGTGTGCAGCGGATTAAGCGAGGTCATCGGTTCCTGAAAGATGAAACTGATATCGTTCCCACGCACCTGGCGCAGCACGGATTCCTTGGCGTTGATCAGCTCTGTCCCCTGAAAGGTGACGGACCCCGATACCTGAGCACTGTTGGGCAACAGATCGACGGTGGATAGGGCCGACACGGATTTCCCCGATCCGCTTTCGCCGACCAGCGCAACGGTTTCACCCTCTTCAATCGAAAAGGACACGCCCATTACCGCAGGGTGCACCGCACCATCCTGCCGAAAGCCGACATTCAAATCCTTAACTGTCAGAACCGCGCTCATTGAAATGTCTTTCTTGGGTCAAAGGCATCCCGCACGCCCTCAAAGATAAAGACCAACAAGGTCAGCATGATCGCGTAGGTAAAGAAGGCCGAAAAGCCCAGCCAGGGTGCTTGTAGGTTCTGCTTGGCCTGCAACGTCAACTCGCCAAGGGACGGGGCCGAGGATGGCAATCCGAAGCCAAGGAAATCCAAAGAGGCCAGCGTACCAATTGTACCTGTGATCAGGAACGGCAGCATCGTCACTGTGGCCACCATCGCATTGGGCAACATATGCCGGAACATGATGACATGGTTCGAAACCCCCAAGGCCCGCGCCGCGCGTACATATTCAAAATTGCGCGCCCGCAAAAATTCCGCCCGCACCAAGCCGACCAAAGCGGGCCAGCCGAATAATATGGTGACAAACACCAACAGCCAGAAACTTCGCCCCAAAATCGCGAACAGGATGATGATCACATAAAGCGATGGCATCGATCCCCAGATTTCCAGGAAGCGCTGAAACAGCAGGTCCGTCCAGCCGCCGAAATACCCCTGCACAGCGCCAGCAATCACGCCCACAATCGACGTGGCCACGGTCACGATAATCGTGAAGACAATCGACAGTCGAAACCCGTAAATGATTCGCGCCAGAACATCCCGTTTGGTGTCATCCGTGCCCAACAGGTGGTGTTTGCTTGGCGGCGCAGGGGCGACCCCGCGTTCGGCACTTTTGGTGTTGTAAGAGTTTCTGATCGGCGGCCATAGCATCCAGCCCTTGGAAATCTCTTCACCATTCACCACACCATCTGCGGCATCTTCAATCACTGCTTCTGGATCATCCCAACAGTCCTCTAGGCCACCGGAAATGATCAGACAGGACACTTCCGGATCGCGATAAATCGCCTCTGTCTTAAAGTCCCCGCCAAAATGCGTTTCGGGGTAAAACTTAAAGATCGGCGCCGCGATTTCACCGCGATAACTGACCAATATCGGTTTGTCATTGGCGATGAATTCCGCAAATAGCGACAGACCAAACAGAATAGAAAAGATGATAAGCGACCAATACGCACGACGATTGCGCGTGAAATTGCGCCAGCGGCGTTGGTTCAGCGGGGACAAGACCATCAGCTTTCCCTCACATCAAAATCAATGCGCGGATCGACAAAGACATACATCAGATCCGACAGGATACCGATCACCAGTCCGATCAGCCCAAAGAAGAACAAGGTGCCAAAGATCACCGGATAGTCGCGGGCAACGGCCGCCTCAAACCCAAGCCGCCCCAACCCGTCCAAAGAGAATATCGTCTCGATGATCAGGGAACCGCCAAAGAAAACGCCGATGAATACAGACGGAAAACCCGCAATCACGATCAGCATCGCGTTTCGAAACACATGACCATAAAGCACATTGCGCTCTGCCAGGCCCTTGGCCCGTGCTGTGACCACATATTGCTTTTGGATTTCATCGAGGAATGAATTTTTGGTCAGCAAGGTCAATGTGGCAAAGGCGGAAATGGTAGAGGCAACAACCGGCAAGGTAATATGCCAGAAATAGTCCAACACCTTACCCGTCAACGACAATTCGGACCAGTTGTCAGAGGTCAATCCACGCAACGGGAACCACTGCCAATAGGACCCCCCCGCGAACAAAACCAACAACATGATCGCAAACAGAAACCCCGGAATGGCATAGGCGACAATGATGACGCCGGATGTCCATGTGTCAAACTTTGACCCGTCGCGAACAGCCTTGCGGATGCCCAATGGGATCGACACCGCATAGGCAATCAATGTCGACCAAAGCCCCAAGGTGATCGACACCGGCATCTTTTCCCAAACAAGATCAAGAACACTGATAGAGCGGAAATAGCTTTCGCCGAAATCAAAGCGCATATAATCCCACATCATTTTCAGAAAACGCTCTAGCGGAGGCTTGTCGAACCCGAATTGCTTTTCCAGCTTTTCGATGAATTCAGGTGACAGGCCCTGCGCGCCCACATAGGCACTGTCATTGGCTTGCGACCCGAATTCTGCATCCCCTCGCCCACCTGCAATGGTTGCGAACACGTCGCCTTCGCCCCGCATATTCGCAATGATCTGTTCAATCGGTCCACCGGGAACGAACTGGGTCAGCGCAAAGTTGATGATCATGACCCCCAACAATGTGGGAATGATCAGCAACAAACGTCGCAGAATATATGCGCCCATGGTTTTCTACCTGTGCTCTTTTTATTAGCGCAACGCGCCCTTGGCTTTCAGCTGCTCGTATTTGTCTTCGTTGAACCACCAGAAATCGAGCTGCCCCAATGCATAAGGGGGCAACGTTTCCGGATGCTCAAACATGTCGTAATAGGCGACCCAATATTTGCCCAGATACCAGACAGGCACAACAAAGCGATCCGCCCGCATGATCCGGTCAATCGCCTGCACGGAGGTGGCCATTTCATCATAGCTTGTTGCGTCAACCGCCACTTCGATCAGCTTATCGACCGCAGGGGATGAATACCCGGCCGGATTGAAGACATCATTGACGCCGCCGGATCCGAATCTCTGATCCAGTCCCAGCCCTTCTTCCAAGCCAACACGGTAACCGTCAAAAACAATATCATAGTCGAAGTTGTTTGAGCGTTGTTGATATTGCGCCGGATCGACACGATTGAAAGTCGCGTTAACCCCCAAAGCCTTGAGATTGTCGATATAGGGCAAAATTATCCGATCAAGACTCGGGCTTACACTCAGAAACTCCAGATCAAAAGTCTTGCCGTCTTTGGTAAGCACGCCATTGTCATCCACTTCCCAGCCAGCCTCTTCCATCAGCTTTAGGGCTTTGCGCAGGTTCTTGCGATCAAGCTGTCTGTCGCCAGATTCATGGGCCATAACTGCTGGCTCGGTTAGAATGGCAGGATCGATCATATCAGAAACAGTCTCCAGCAAGGCCAGTTCATCGCCTTCAGGAACGCCCTTCGCCTCTAGTGCGCTGCCTTGCCAAAAGCTGTCGCGCTGCTGGAACAACCCGTATTGTAGGGAATCGTTGGTCCAGGTGAAATTATACATCAACCCAAGTGCTTCACGGACACGTTCATCCTGAAACTTTTCACGCCGCAGGTTAAACACGAACCCCGTCGCACCTGGCAGGGTACCATCCTCTAATGTGTCTTTGACCACGTATCCATCGTTCAAAGCAGGGAAATCGTATTGCGTCGCCCAAGCCAAAGAGCTGTTTTCCTGGCGAAAGGTGAACGCCCCTGCCTTGAAGGCTTCAAACGCGGCTTGCGTGTCTCCGAAATACTCCACCCGGATCGTATCGAAATTATGCCGACCGATATTGATTGGCAGGTCCTTGCCCCAGTAATCCGGGTTCCGTTTGTAGATAATGCGTCGGTTAATGTCATAGCTGTCCAGAACATATGGTCCCGAGCCGGGTGAAATCTCTAGATTGGATTCATCCAAACGCGCACCGGTCTTTTCATACCAAGCCTTGGACCAGACCGGAACACTGCCGGCCTGACCAATCAAACCTTTACGCGGCACATCCGGCGCGAAGGTGAATTTGACCGTGTGGTCGTCCAGCGCGTCGGCAGTTGGGATCAATGCTCTCACCGCTTCGGCATAGGATGGCAGCCCCTGGTCTAGCAACAATTCATGGCTAAACACGACATCCTGCGCCGTGACAGGGGTTCCGTCCGAAAACCGTGCTTCCGGGCGCATGTGAAAGATGACCCAGTCCTGACTTTCGGGGTATTCTAGACTTTCACACAGCAAACAATATTCCGCGCTGACCTCATCTGCCGTGCCTTCCATCAGACTTTCATATCCGATCGTCGCCAATGCCGCGGGCACACCTTTTGCCGCATAGGGGTTAAACGTGTCAAATGTGCCCCGGGACCATGTTGCAATCTCTCCGCCCTTTGGGGCGTCTGGATTCACATAGTCCAGATGTTTGAAATCTGCCGGGTATTTCAGTTCACCAAAAGTGGAAAACCCGTGGGACGTGATGATGTTTTCAGCCATCGCGCTGGTGGCAAAAGCGACCGTTGCAACGGTCACAGCGATCATCCTGAGATCGGAAAAAACTGTTGTACTTCTGCGGCGAAAAATCCCGCCTACTCTGTCCAGCTTTTTGATCTGCATTCAGAAATCTCCATATGACCGTGGGGCTTGAAACCCGTGTAACACAAAACAAGCTAATTTGTGGGCGCCGCAACAATCAAGGTCATAATGCCTCAAATAACCGTCAACGCACTGAACGGTGAACGATTGTGTACGCAACGAAAAAAGCCGCCCGTTGTCTGGGCGGCTTTTCCATGAATTTCAGCAATCAGGCAGACGTTACTGGCCAATCGTTTGCAGATACGCGACCAGATTGGCGCGATCTTCGATTTTCTTCAAGCCAGCAAAAGTCATTTTGGTGCCTGGCGCATAATTCTTGGGGCTTTCAAGGAACTGCTGCAGATGATCCGGCGTCCATTGCGTACCCTGCAAAGACAGCAGTGCCTCATCATAGTTGAAACCCGGAACAGACGCGATGTCGCGGCCGACAACACCGTAAAGCGTTGGCCCCGTGCTATTGGCACCGTCTTCCAGCTTATGACAAGCTTTGCACTTACCATATACTTTTTCGCCCTTGCCCGCATCGGCAGACGCAAGCAGCTCATCAAAACTTACATCCGTTTCTTCAACGGCTGCCTCGGCGCTTTCAACTTCAATAATGTAGGATTGCTCATGCCCCTCGCCATGGGCAAAGGATCCGGCATCTACGTCGTAGATGATGTCAGCGGCAAATTTTCCAAGCAGAAACACCAAGAATGTCCCGCAAAAGCCACCGATAATTTTCGTCATAGTCATTGTGTCGAACATGTCGCGTTCCGTCTTGTGCAGATTTTCCGGCTATCTATCCGCTTCCCCAACCAAGTTTCAAGGTATAAGACCCGCGACCAATCGCCCTTATGGGGTTCTTAGGGTAGAAATACATCATGACGCAACGCATATCGTTTCAAGGAGAGCCCGGCGCGTACTCTCATCAGGCCTGTCGGGATGCCCGCCCAAGCCATGAACCCCTGCCCTGCGGCACGTTCGAGGATGCAATCGAATCTGTCCGAAACGGTCAGGCCGACCTTGCAATGCTGCCTGTTGAAAACACGACCTATGGCCGGGTTGCAGACATTCATCAGTTGTTGCCAGCCTCAGGCCTGCACATCGTCGACGAAGCCTTTGTCCGTGTGCACATCAATCTTTTGGGGGTGCCGGGCACCCGAACCGAAGACGTGCAACAAGCCCAAAGCCATACGGTTCTATTGGGCCAATGCCGTGAATTCCTTCGGGAAAACGGCATCCAGCCTGTCATCGGCGCCGACACCGCCGGCTCTGCCCAGCTGGTCGCCAAGACCGGAAACCCGGAAATTGCCGCGCTTGCCTCGGAACTGGCGGGGGAGATTTACGGCCTTGATGTGCTGGCGCGCCACATCGAAGACAAAGACAACAACACCACCCGATTCCTGATCATGTCCCGCGAACCCAACCTGAAACGTCGCGGTGATTCAGGCATGATGACATCCTTTGTCTTTCGCGTGCGCAACATCCCGGCTGCCCTTTACAAGGCCATGGGTGGGTTTGCGACAAACGGCGTCAATATGACCAAACTGGAAAGCTACATGGCCGGTGGAAAATTCACCGCGACTCAGTTTTATGCCGACATAGAGGGCCACCCTGACGACCGGAACGTGCAACTTGCCTTGGATGAACTGAATTATTTCACGGATCATCTGGCGATTCTTGGGGTCTATCCCGCAGATCCGCGCAGACGCTAAAGCCCTTGCCCGGAGGCACCCTGGTACCGGTCTTGCAGCTCTGTTCCGAATTGTTCTACCCGGCGCGCAAAACGAAGGTCCAGGCTGGATTTTGCGAATTTCAGGGATTGAACCATCAATCGGGCGGGCAACGTCTTTGGCACCATTTGCAAACCGATCTTAAGGCGCGTGCGATTGGCAGACATTGGCATGAATTCCACGCCGAATTCGGAACTGATCCCGCCAGAATCCGATTGGATCAGAAACTGATTTGGCGCATCCAGTTGAATAAGCTCTGCATCCACGTCGCGCCGCTTGCCGCGATAGGCAAACGCAGCCTTCCACCGAAGCCCAACCGCGTCCTGACCAAGGTCATCAATCCGGGCAATTTCTATCCCGCGCCGCAGCGCTTGCCGTTCAAAAGCGCGAAAATCGGTTGCACGTTCGAACACATAGTCGATCGGCGCTTCGATATCCTGTTGCTTGGAAAACTTCATTCAAACCCTGCTTTGATCCGTGAGATTGTGCGATCAATCCAATTTATCCGCAAGCCAGTTGTACAACAGAAAATGCGCAATCGCGCCCTTTCTGGGGGATTTGACCTTTTCATGCGTGCCTGAAAACACACTTAACATCTCTTCGCGTGTCAACCACAGGGCCTCTTCAATCTCTTCGGGATCGACTGTGATGTCTGTGCTGGTCGCCTCACCGCGGCAACCCAACATCAACGACGCCGGAAACGGCCAAGGCTGAGAGGCCAGATATTCAACCGGACCAACCTGCACATTGGTTTCTTCCAAAACCTCGCGCCGCACTGCGGCTTCGACCGTTTCGCCTGGTTCCACAAAACCGGCCAACAGCGAATACATCCGTTCAGGCCAACCCGGAGAGCGCCCCAAAAGCACGCTGTTTCCATGGGTGATCAACATGATCACAACCGGATCTGTGCGCGGGAAATGATGCCCCCCACAGTCTGGACAGTCCCGCTGCCAGCCGGACATCGCGACAACGGACGGTTTCCCGCAAACAGAACAAAACCCATGGGTTTCATGCCAGCCCAAGATCGCCCGCGATGTTGCCGCCAACTCTGCGTCTCGGGGGGTCAGTTCGGCCATGACGGCACGCAGTTCGCCAAAGAGGTGATCCTCTGGCAAGTCCTTGTGGTGTTGCTCTGACGGGTCTAGAAAGCTGTCGAACGCCTCTGGAAGATTGTCCGGTTCCCAACCGGAAATGTCATAGGCGAAATGCGCACCGGTTTCGCCCAACCCCAAGAACGTGGGCGCCTCGTCGGCCAAATCAAAAATCACATGATCCGGGCCAAGCCAGCCAATCTGCGAAGCGCCCTCGGCCCCTGCGATCAAGACTTTGCCCCGCCACACCGGCAAGGCCTTGGTTGTTGGATCTTGCAAAAGCCGGGCGATCTCATCCGGCTTGCCACGCAAATGCGCGGCACGGTCCAAACCAGAACCGCCAAACGTTACAGTTTCCGCAATCTTCATGACCTGCCCTTTTTTCGATAGCTTTGCCACGCTTGAAATAAATGTGCAAACAACTGCGATCGAAAGGAAAGACAACCTTAACGCGATTTATGCATAAAAAAACAACCTTACGGGTGGTGACCCTAGGTCAGTTGGGCTATATTCCATACCGTAATGCAAATGTCATGATACTCTGATTTCAATCATCCACAAATCTCAGGGGAATCGCCATGTCACTTCGCAACAGCACAACACTTAGCCGCCGCACATTTTTGTCCGGCACAGCAGCAGGCGCTTCATTGATCACACTCCACCCATTTTCAGCAAACGCAGCAGAAAACCAGGCCCATCTGCGGATCATGGAAACCACAGACCTGCACGTCCACGTCTTCCCATATGACTATTATTCGGACCGCCCCGTTGACACAGTCGGTCTGGCCCGCACAGCCGCACACATCGCGGATATCCGTGCCGAGGCCACGAATGCCGTTTTGTTGGACAATGGCGACTTTTTGCAAGGCAACCCAATGGGTGACTATATCGCCTATGAACGGGGCATGGCCGATGGCGATATGCACCCGGTCATCATGGCGATGAACACACTTGGATTTGACGCCTCGACACTGGGCAACCACGAATTCAACTACGGGCTGGATTTCTTGCTGAAATCGCTCAACGGCGCGAATTTCCCTGTCGTCTCGGCGAATGTCGTCAAGAACATGGGCGCGGACCCAACCAAAGATGAAACGCTGATCCAACCCTATGTCATCCTTGATCGGATGGTGACCGATGGCACCGGGGCAGAGCATCCGATCAAGATCGGCCTGATCGGCTTTGTTCCGCCACAGATCATGTCCTGGGACCGCCGCCACCTGGAAGGCAACGTGAATGCCCGTGACATCGTGGAAACCGCGCAGGCCTATATTCCACAGATGAAAGAACAAGGCGCGGACATCATCGTCGCCCTGTCGCATTCGGGCATCGGATCAGCCGACCACACGGATGGCATGGAAAACGCATCAGTTCCCGTGGCCGCAATCGACGGGATTGACGCCGTCCTGACTGGGCACAGCCACCTTGTTTTCCCCTCTCCTACCTACAAAGATTACGCCGCCGTCGATGTGGCCGCAGGCACGATCCACGGCAAACCCGCAGCCATGGGTGGCTTTTGGGGATCGCATCTGGGCGTGATTGACCTGATGCTGGAACGCTCTGGCAATGAATGGCAGGTCGTGACCTCCAGCACCGAAGTGCGCCCCATCTCAAAGCGCAACGAAGACCGCTCTGTCACCGCTTTGGTGGAAAGCGATCAAAACGTGCTCGACTCTGTTGCTGCTGAACATGAGGCGACGCTGGCCTATGTCCGCCGCGCAGTCGGCAAAACAGCCGCTCCGCTGCACAGCTATTTCGCGCTGGTCGCGGATGATCCATCCGTGCAAATCGTCTCTATCGCGCAGGAATGGTACATTGCCGAAATGATGAAAGGCACCGAATACGAAGGTCTTCCCATCCTGTCAGCCGCTGCCCCCTTTAAGGCAGGCGGTCGGGGCGGACCAGAATATTACACCGATGTCCCGGTTGGCGATGTGGCGATCAAGAACGTGGCCGATCTATATCTCTACCCCAATACCGCACGCGCTGTGCTGGTGGATGGTGCGCAACTGCGCGGCTGGCTTGACCGCTCTGCCGGGATGTTCAATCAGATCACACCGGGCGAACAGGATCAGGTGCTATTGAACCCCGATTTCCCAAGCTATAATTTCGACGTGATCGACGGTGTGACTTACAAAATCGACCTCAGCCAACCGTCCAAATTCGATGCCAAGGGGGGCGATCTGAACCCGGACTCCAGCCGCATCGTTGATCTGTTGTATGACGGCAAGCCGGTGTCCGACGATATGAAATTCGTCGTTGCCACAAACAATTATCGCGCAGGCGGTGGCGGCAGCTTCCCCGGTGCCAAAGGCGACACGATCATCTTTGAAGGCCCGGACACCAACCGCGACGTAATCGTGCGCTATATCGTGGAAAAAGGCACCATCGACCCCAAAGCAGACGCGAACTGGACATTCCAGCCGCTGGACGGCGCAACTGTGCTGTTCGACACGGGGCCCAAGGCCGCAGACTATGTCAATGACGTGCAAGGCGTCAAAATTGAACCTGCGGGCGACGGCCCGGACGGGTTCGCCCGCTTCCGCATCAGCCTGTAACGACAGCATCCAACAACAGGCCCCGAAAACTTCGGGGCCTGACCGTTTGATCAAACCGATCCGACCCGATTTTGGATGGCAATATTACCACCAAAACGCACGAACACGCACCCATGTAACAATTCGATGTCAAACCTGCACTTTGCAATTGAACACGCAGATCATATAGTGTTTTCACTTTCGGGAACTTGCATTTATCGGGCAGCGGAGACAGGCACTTGGCACATATAATCGTCGTCGGAAACGAAAAAGGCGGGGCCGGAAAATCAACCGTTTCGATGCATATCGCGACAGCCCTTGTGCGTATGGGGCATCGCGTCTGCGTCCTGGATCTGGACCTGCGCCAAAAGACCTTTGGCCGCTACGTTGAAAACCGCCTGTCCTTCTGCGCCACACATGACATCGATCTGCCGACGCCAGAGTACCAGAATCTGCCGGAAATCGACGTCGCCGCCCTGCCCGAAGGCGAAAACATCTATGACCGCCGCCTGTCCATGGCCATTGCCGAAATGGAAGGCAAATGTGACTTTATCCTGATCGATTGTCCCGGCTCTCATACCCGGCTTAGCCAGGTGGCCCATTCTCTGGCCGACACGCTGATCACCCCGATGAATGACAGCTTTATCGACTTTGACCTGCTGGCCCATGTGGACGCTGAAACCAACAAAATCATCGGGCCATCTGTCTATTCCGAAATGGTCTGGAACGCCCGACAGTTGCGGGCCCAGGCGGGCCTGAAACCCGTCGACTGGATCGTCGTGCGCAACCGCACCGGCGCCCAAATGATGCACAACAAACGCAAAATCGGCGAAGCGCTGGACGATTTGTCAAAGCGCATCGGCTTTCGCGTGGCCCCCGGTTTCGGAGAGCGCGTGATTTTCAGAGAGCTTTTTCCGCGCGGGCTGACCCTACTGGATCTGCGCGATATCGGTGTGTTGGGGCAGATGAACATTTCTAACGTGGCCGCACGTCAGGAATTGCGCGACCTCGTCAAGGCGCTGAAACTGCCGAATGTCGAAGTAGACTTCTGATCAGGCGGCCCTAGTTCAGGCGAGCCAAACGGTTCAGGAACGGATCCCTACCGAAATCCCGACGCATGTCCTTGGCAAAAAGCGAACCTGATTTGGCCTGCCTTTGCGCCTTTACGGGCGGCTTCACGTGCAAGCGCCCCTCAAGCATGTCCATGGGGTACATCTGTTGCACCGGCAAAGGGGGGCGAGACGCACAAGGTGTCTCATGGGCTTCAACATGAAGCTGAACCATTTCAGTCAAATGATGTAGGTGCTTATCATCTTGCATGTCATTATCCTTAAAATCGATAAATTAACATATCGCTGCAGTTCGGCAGAAATGAGGCAATGCGCCGAAATGACAAAACTTCCAAAGCAGGACAGACACCCCAACCTGATGACGTTTCGGTTAATCAGTTGAAAACCTGGCACGAACCCGCGAGACTGACCGCCAAAGACAAGAACGGGATCGCCACACTATGACCATCCTCGTCCCATCCTTTATCGCTGTCACACTTGGCATGATCGTCTTTTTCCTGGGGGCATTCCTAACCCGCAAAGTGCGCTTTTTGCAGGATTACAATATCCCAGAGCCGGTTTCTGGCGGGCTGGCCATCGCCCTGGCCACATGGGCCTATTTCGCCTTGAGTGGAAAACAAATCATCTTTGACCTGCAGGTGCGCGATTACTTGTTGGTGCTGTTCTTTTCCACTATCGGCCTCAACGCAAAAATCGCCGATTTGTTTCGAGGCGGACCCTTGCTAGGCATCTTACTGGTCCTGACCATCGTCTTCATGATCCTGCAAAACCTCGTCGGGCTGGCGGGCGCCTATTTCTTTGACTGGCCCACACCTGTGGCCGTTCTGCTTGGCTCTGCCTCACTGATCGGAGGGCACGGAACCGCGATCGCCTGGGGCCCACAGATCCGCGAGGCAACGGGATTTTTGGCAGCCGAAGAGCTGGGCATCGCAGCCGCAACCCTTGGGCTTGTGATCGCGGCACTTTTGGGAGGCCCAATCGCCAAATGGCTCATCGATCGCAATAAGCTACAAGGTCCGCAGGATGGGACCCCCATTGTCGGCCTCGAATATGAAGAAGAAGGCGAGCCTGCCGAAACCGTCAACCACTTCAGCCTGATGCGCGCGACCCTTGCGGCGCATGTCGCGATCCTGTTTGGCTATATCGCCAATCTGACTATTGCAGAGATGGGCCTGAAACTGCCCCTGTTCGTCCCATGCCTGTTGGTTGGAATCATCATGTCCAACACGATTCCTTTCGTCTTCAGGTCTATCGAATGGCCGACGGGAACCCGCGCCTTGGCTGAGATCAGCGACTACAGCCTGTCGATCTTTCTGGCCATGTCATTGATGAGCATGCAGCTTTGGACGGTTGCGGAACTGGGCGGGCCTTTGCTGATCGTCCTGTTCATGCAGGCCCTGATGGCAACGGCCTTTATTCTAGTGGTCGTGTTCCGCGCGGTTGGCGGCAACTACACCGCCGCCGTGCTGAGCGCGGGTTTTGCAGGGTTTGCCCTTGGGGCAACCCCCACGGCCATCGCCAATATGTCATCGGTGACAAAACGCTATGGCGCAGCACCGCTGGCCTTCATCGTCTTACCGCTTGTGTCGGCTTTCTTTGTCGACCTCGCCAATGCGTTCATCATCCGATTCTTCGTCGGACTGTAACGCCGTGGCGCGACCGGGGGGCTTAGTTCAACTCTTCGTCTTTCCAGTATTTGGTCCCGGATGCATTGGCATTCACGCGCCACCCTTTTTTGCTCAGCACAAAATACGACTGACCGTGGGTGAACTGCACTTCGGCCTTGTCGGTCTCATCCCCGCTCATCACGCCTGTATCGGCAGACGCGTCATAGCCATCTTCGACGAACCGCTCAAAATCAACCGGGGTTTCAAACATGATGACAAATTGCGATTCAAAACCACCGATTCCGAAGGCCACGCCGACCCCGCCAGTGCCCATCTTCATGTAGGTCCGCGTTCCGTCCGGTGCCACGGCCACACCCCGCCCATAGCCACCAGAAAGCGGAAAAACGGTCACGCGCCGCATGTCAAAAACCGCATAGCCCGTGGTCTCGGCATATGCACTCACGGCATTGGCGTTTTCGGTCAGCAGTTTGATAAGAACCTCATTTGCCATCGCATCCAGCTTGGCGCGGGTTTCTTCGGGTGTCGCTTCATTGCGCACCAGCTCATCCGTGGATTTGATGGACTCGTCCACCGCTTCAACGCCCTTCTGCGCAGCCTGCCCCACTTTGCTGGCCCCTTCCTTTACGGAATCCAAAAGACTTTTTGCATGGGCCGGCGCGCCAAACGCCAAGACCGCAAGAACGAAAAATACCGGTTTCATTGCAAACTCACTGTGTTGAATTGACCCGCCGAACCTAACATGCCTATCGGCAATGAAAATGGCGAAAATGTCGGATCAGGCCATTTTGAAGGGGGGTGATTTCGAGAGAAAGGGGGGACCAAGACGACCCGCGCTCGCTCCAATCCAAACATTCAAGGCAAAGCGGTGATGTCGTCTTGCGGAACATGGCAAGGTCAATTGCAGAGCCTGGCGCAAAGGCCGCGCCCGAACGCGTATGTTCCAGCACGTGACCAATTGCCGTGCAGTACGCATCTTTCACAGGATGAACAAAGCCCATTTTGGGTTCTTAAAGGTTTAGGCCCCTTGATACCCAAAGGCCAAAGTCATGCAACGCAGTAAAAAGTGAAATGGCGCACTGGGGATGCGCCATGCTTTTGTCCGAGGCGTTCCTAATAAGCCTCTTATGTCTATATTTTATTAACGATTGGGTAGGATTATCTTCCAATACCATCTTGCTTGTTCCAGTATCTTCCCCCATCTTAATGGGGAAGGATTGGGGGAAGCTACATGTCAAACGGATTGACCCGACGCTCCGAAAAAGTACTCTCGGCGGCTTTTGTGCGAAGCGCGCAAAAACCTGGCAAGTATCACGACGGCGGTGGAACAGGCCTCTTCCTTCGGGTGGACCCAAACGGAGCGCGCTTTTGGATACAGCGCATTACTATTCGCGGCAAAAGGTGTGAACTTGGATTGGGTAGTTTCCCGACCATCACGTTGGCCGATGCCCGCGAAAAAGCAATGGCCAATCGCAAACTGGCGCGTACGGGTGGCGATCCTCTGGCGGAGAAACGCAAAGCTCGCACAATGCCCACCTTTGCAGAGGCAGCACGCAAAACTCATGCGGAACTGTCTCCCACATGGAAGAACCCAAAGGACCGAGCGGCATTTCTGTCTTCGATGGAAACATATATTTTTCCTCGCTTCGGCAATGTCGCCGTTTGTGATGTCTCGAGTGCCGATGTACGCCAAGCCATCCTTGCTGCAAGAGAAAGAGCGCCGGGCGTCGCACGGAAACTTGTCTATCGCACATCGCATGTGTTTCGTTGGGGAATTGCCGAGGGCCTATGCAATAGCAACCCTGCAACAACAGAGTCACTTGCTCTACCCCGTGTCCAAATTGAACCAAAACCTCGTAAGGCTCTGCCTTACTCAGAAGTCTCAGACTGCATCAGAACAGTCAAAGCATCAGGTGCATTGGATGCAACTAAACTGGCTGTGGAATTTCTGATTTTGACTGCTTCCCGCTCAGGCGAGGTTCGCGGTGCACGCTGGGATGAAATTCACCTTTCCGCGAAAGACGGGGCGACATGGGAAATCCCTGCCAACCGTATGAAAATGAATAAAACGCATCGTGTTCCGCTTTCACCTCGTGCGGTGGAAATCTTGGGTGAAGCCAAGACACTGGATGACGGTTCGGGGCTTATTTTTCCAAGTATGCGGGGCAAACCTCTTTCAGATATGACCCTCTCAAAGCTGATTAAAGAGTTGGGTTTCAATGCTGATGTTCACGGTTTTCGAACTTCATTCAAAACCTGGGCGCAAGAACGCACCAACACGTCTCGCGAAGTTTCAGAGGCAGCGCTGGCTCATTCGATTAAAGACAAAGCTGAAGCTGCATATGCGCGGTCGGACCTGATTGAGAAGCGGCGAAGGCTGATGGACCGATGGGCGATATATGTCGACGATGTCGCACCTGGGATAGCGAGGATAGCGTAGCGGGGGGGGGCAGTGCCCCATTTGCGTCTGGCAAAACAAAACTGTTGCGATGATTGGTTTAGAAAATGGATGATTGGAAAAAGGCGGCAAAACACTCGAGGTGGGATGCCATTCAATGGTATGAATTGGAAAAATGCCAGCTGCAAGAACTTGAAAACTTGTTAAAAAATCGATTGCCAAATGCCTATCGAGGTCATGGTGTCGAAGAGTATCCTGGAAACATTCGGCCGCATGAGGCTAAAACTCTAGAAGACTGGCATGGTGCTCTGTTGTTGCAAGATATTCAAAACAAGCTTTGCAATGTCGGCGTTCCTCCAGTTACCCAAGCCGTAGAATATGCCATTTATGTCTTAGGCCAATACGGAATCGAATTTGACGGATGGGATGAAACCTACTTGTATGGCGACGATCAAACTCTTTGGAAACAAATTGAAAGTTCTACGGCCCAGATGATTATCGCTAAACTAAGCATTTGCGAAGACAGCGCGATGGAAAATTGGGAAGAGCTTCCCTATCCTGAGAAACACCAGCGGGCGCTTAAACTAGAAAAATGGAAATCACTTTACCCATGGCGAACCTGCAAAAAACTAAGTTTATTGTTCAGACTTGATGAATTTGAAAAGTTTACGCCGCTATGGCACGCGTTGAATATTTTAAATTGGAATGACTTGATTAATAATCATAAAATGGAATTTGATCTGTATGAAAGCAAGATGTCGGCCAAAAATCCAAGTGACCCGGACTTTTTTGCACTAAACCAAATGACTTCTGCGGGTTTTGAAATCGGCCGCTCATTTGAGTCTCTCTACAAAAAGAAATTTGATGAATTGACTTTGTTGGGAAAGAAAAACCAACAGGGCAGAGAAATGGGGGCTGCCACAAGGCGTTTTCAAACAAAGCCCCAAAGCGAAAAAATCCTTAACGAAATGGGGCGCTTAATCAATGAGAAACACCATTCAATTCGCCGGGCGGCGGAGTTAGTATTCAACAACGGCATCGGCACCTCAGCGGAAGCTAATCGGCGATTATGGACAAGGGAAAAAAAGTTGGGACATGTCTAGCCACTGTCCCAACTAGCTTCCGATAAATTCCAAAACAGATATAAAAACTGATTGGATTTATGATGACAGAACACCACCTTCGCCGACCCGCAGTCGAAGCTGCAACTGGACTCAGCCGAAGCAGCATCTACGCAATGATGGACGCGGGGGATTTCCCCCGCCCCGTCCGCATCGGCAAGCGCGCCGTCGCGTGGCCGCAAAGCGCGATTGAGAGTTGGCTTGCCCAGCGCCCTCAATCTACAGGCGCGAAATAGGCAACGCCCACGCAGTAAAAAAACTGGCGCGGGCGCTGTGAAATATTCACATCTCTCAGATACCGCGCTGCACACTTTTTATCAAGGATGCAGAGAATGCATATTCACGTCACCATTCCGGGCGGCGAACGCCCCCGCACGTTTGAACTCAAGGGCCGTTTAGGCTGGACCGTCCTTCAACTGGCACAGGCTGGTGCACACGGCGTCACGTCTATCGAACGTCCCGCCCCGCGCTGGTCAGCATATGTTCACGACCTACGCAGGCGCGGTATTCCCATCGAAACAGAAATGGTCGCGCACGGCGGCGCTTATTGCGGTCATCACGCACGATACAGGCTTACTTGCGACGTTGCTCTGGTTCAGCTGGATGGAGGCACGGCGGAATGAGCGACAAGGTAATTGACTTCCCAAGACCCGAAGAAGGGGGCAGCGGTGCCCATTTTGGTGTTTGCCCAGTGTGCAAGAATTACAGCGGTTGCCTTAACATCGGTCGTGACCATTGGTTCTATTGCGAAACCCACAAAACCAAATGGTGGATTGGTAGCAATCTCTTTTCGAGTTGGAGAAATCAAACAGACGAAGAGCACAGCCAAAATGCCAGCATACTGTCTGAATATTCAGACGTAACCGCGCCGCCAGCTTATCGTGAAAAGACGCCCGATCACCGCGAAACAGGTGACAACTACGCTGGTGAATTATTTCGATACGGTGACTATCGTGTGGTTCTTTGTCGGGACGGCATTCAATGGATTATTCAGCGCCATAGGAAGGGGGCTGCGGCGAGGTGGAAAGCATTTGGTTACTGTACCACCCGAGCAGCGTTAGCGCGGCTGTGGGCCACCCATACGGGCGAGAACGCCGCTGAAATCTCCGCCTTGCCTGAATTTATTCGGAGGGCAAAGTGATGGACAAGCGATACCGTCGACCCAAACCTCATGAAGCCCAGGCTAAGCGCATTCGCAGAAAGTATGGCGTTTCAGGAACCCAAGCCAGACTGATTGCCGATCTGCACTATCTGGGGGGTGACAATGGATAAAAATTATAAACACTCCAAAAAGGGAGCTGGGCGTCACGTCCAGCTTCACGAATGGCTTCAGGCTACGGAGGCGTGGACAAGCCTCAAGCCCGGTCCCCGCGCACTCTACATCGAACTGAAGCGGCGGTTTAATGGGAGCAATAATGGGCATATCGTTTTCAGCCATAGAGACGCTGCCAGCGCATTGAACGTGAACCGCAACACGGTCGGTCCATGGTTTGAAGAATTGCAGGACCGTGGCTTTATCCGAATGACGCATGCCCCGCACCTTGGGCCGTCTGGGATTGGCAAGGCTTCGATCTGGGCGCTGGATGAGCTGCAAACCGATGATTTGAAGCCAGCCCCTAAACGGTTCGTGTACTGGCAGCAAAAACAAAAGCCCCGCACAAAAAACAGGACACCCCGTCCTAGTGAGCGGGACAGTGAGCCAATTGGGCTGGGTGAAACCAAAGCAACTGTCCTAAAATTTAGGACACAAAACGCCAAAATCAGAAAACCCGCGTCCTAAAAAACAGGACATATATACATATAGCCATAGGCAGGTATTTAAATGATGAAGACAGGGAAGTCGGGTGTCGCGGTTGGAAAACCAACGGGGTCACACATATTTGGGAACATGGAAACGAGTTCATTTACTTCTCAAACCCGAATACAGTGCCTAAGCTAGCATCCTTGCCAATGCTGTGCGTTGCTCTTGAGGGTCTGGGTATATGACATCGGAAAAAACGCTAGAACTAGGGTCAAAACCTGTAAACTGTTAGTGTCGATGATGTCCCCATTTTCCAACACCAGACGTTCGTGAAAATTCCGGCTATGACTGGGTTGCGGGACTATCCAGCCTTTTGCTGACGCAGCTATTGTTAACGCAAAAAATCCTCGCATCTGCAGCACACCTGTCGC
>JBPOFA010000039.1:0-4700 GCA_051251595.1 Marinosulfonomonas sp. | reverse complement strand
ATGCCGACCCTCGAAATAATGGCCGAGCTGGATTGGCTGCTCACCGACGTAACCACATCCAAGGTCGTGCCGATGGACGTTTATGACACCGCGATCCCCGGCTACCTCGCCACGGGGCGGCCACTGAAACTTCTCGATATGCGGTACGCCGACCTCTTCGCTTTCGACCGGATGCGCACCTTCCTCAAGAGCGATATCTGGCTATGCGAGCGAACACTTTCAGGACTTGGTTCCGGTCTCGCCATGGTGAGGCTGCGCCGCGCCCAGGCACATGCCGTAAATGATCGCGGCGAGGCGTCGGCACTGGGCAACCTTGAAGCGATGATCGAGACTGACATCAGCGAGTTCACCAAAGCCCATGCGGAGCACATCAAAGCCGCCGACGCTGCGCGCCCCAAACAGCGTTCAAGTTGGGTCGACGCCTTTGCGCTCGGGCCAGTTCCCGGGGACGTGCGCCCCGCGCCACCGTCCAGCCCGATGAATGCCCAGCCGATTACTTCCCAGTCGGATATCGAGCCGGACGGCGCACCGCCATGCACGCCTATGACTGAGGCCGCTCCTTCTCACGGATCACCGGGCGACGCTGCACCGACTCCCGAGTCACACCACCCAGCACAACGTGCACCCGCGCCTGCCGCTGTCACGCCTCCGGCGGAGCGCGTCGCCAGACCAGACACATCAGACACGCCGCCCCCGCCAACTCCGCCGCCACCTACCCCGAGCGGGCCGCCCCGTATCAGCGACCGGTCGTCGGTGACCGTCATCGAGTCCAGCCGCTAGCCCACCAGCTTCACCATTCGCCCGTGGCGTAGCTAGGATACTCGCCCGGCACTTGTTTCGTGACCACCAACTTCATGCTACGCGTACCCGTAAAGGGGGGCGATTCAAACCGATGCTGAATGACTGGTCCGACCGCGCCCCACGGGGACGCCGCCCGTTCATCATGTCCGGTGAGTTCTGGCTTGGCGTCGCAACCACGATGATTATCGTTGCACTTGTTGTCAGCGCTGCGGTGCAGTTCGTCTGACGCCGTGTGTAATCACTATCGCAATCTGCCCGAAGCACTGGCGACAACCGAGACATGGCGTGAATATGTCTCGCATTTTGAAGAGACCCCACCAGAGGATGTTTGGCCGAAGCGCAAAGGCGTCATAGCCCGGTTCGTGCACGGTGAGCGGCGGCTTGATACCCTGCAATGGGGCGTGCCTTTGAAAATGAAAGGAAAGCGCCCGGGCACGACGGTCACGAAGCGAATAACGAACGTCCGCAATCTCAAGAGTAATTTCTGGAGATCGATGCTGACTAGAGCCGAGAACAGATGCTTAGTGCCCTTCACGCAATTCGCCGAGCCGAAGCCCAATGCCGGGCGCGAGGAAGTCTGGTTCACGGTTTCAGAAGCTGACGTGTCGGCCTTTGCGGGTATCTGGCGCGATACTGAAGAAGGTCCAGCTTATGCGTTTCTGACGTGCGAACCTAATCCACTTGTCAGACCGATCCACCCGAAGGCTATGCCGGTCGTCCTCCAGCCGGACGATTACGACTTTTGGTTGGCAGGCAATGATGCTGAGAAATTCCAAGAGCCTTTCCCATCACAGCTGATGGCGATAGTCTGAGCCATGGGGGAACGCGAATGCTCGTATATGTTGCGCTTAGTTTCGGGTTAGGCTGGGTTGTTGGCACGAGCCTCCAATCCTTAGGCCGTAGACCGTTACGATACTGTATCCTTGCCGCAATCGCCGTCGCCGTTTTTTGTGCGGTGTTCTATGCAACGGCACAATCTTGGCTCGCATTCCAGCAGCAAACCGGGATGCCGATGGGATCGCATGCTCAGGAAATGTTGCTGAACGCAACGCTGTCGGCATTCGCTTTTCTTTGGGCAAGCAGATGGAAAACGTCGGTCACGTCCGAACTTTCCAATCAAAAGCAAAACATCGAATCGTCTAATCCATCAGGTAGCTCAAGCCAGCAGACCGAAAATGAGAGCGGGCAAATCGCAGTTCCGGCTGAAAAAGAGATTCTGGACGCGCCCGGGTTCGGAGATTCCGAACGTTCACGACATGGAAAAATCGTGGACGCCGAGTGGACAGAAGTCCATGCTGGAACTTCGAATTGGAAATGGCTGACATTTTTGTTTGCAGGCCTATTTTTGCTAACATTGGTACTGGTGGCAGTGCAGCCCAATCTCTTCCGAAACGAATCCACAGCAATTGAACCTAGAGAGATAGTGACTGGTCAGCGAGAGAATGCGGCAACCGTTGTTAGTCCTAGCGATACCGCAGAACCTGCTGGCTCTGACCCCAATAGTACTGGCACGACCAGTACGTTGCTTCGTTTGCCTGACGATTTCGTCGAGTGTTCAAGTGAAGGGGGATTGTCGCTTTGCTATCCGTCGTCGTTCATAATTCAACTGGATCGCCAGCTTGTTCAACAATCGGGTAGCGGAGAGTTTGAAGTTGCCGGGCAGCTGTACCCGTACCGAGTAGAGTGGCATACCACGGGGGTGATCGATGGACGAACACCCTACACCATTCATCTTGATGCTATGTGGCGAGGGCTTTGGGTGAAAGAATTGTTTCAGGGCTACGAAGCTTGGAGCATGGGATTTCAGTCATCAATCAGCGCTGTCACAACTGAGGTCCAGGCAGTCGGAGGTAGACCATTGCGCGACGGAGAATATGGCTGCGGCATAAGCATCACGGCGCGTGACGAACTGATAAACTTGGGTAGTGGCTGTTAGATATTGGTCACACTCGAGTGTCGTGAAGGAAGTTGATTGTCTATCCTTGCTCACTTGCTCATTACTATAGCGGCATCCGGTACCACTTTCACCTGCACCCCCGTGGCTGTCTGGGATGGCGACGGGCCGATCTGGTGCGCCGAAGGGCCGCGTATCAGACTTCAAGCCATAGCCGCTCGTGAACTCGACGGGACATGCCGACAAGGACATCCCTGCCCAACGGCATCTGGCACGGCAGCACGGGACCATCTTGCTTCACTGCTTGGCCAGCGCACTGGCGTCAGCCGCCGTGGTCACATAGAGGTTAGCGGCCCTGCCCTTCACTGCGTGTCTTATGGGTCGGCGGGAGGTAATAGGACGGCAGCGCGCTGTATCTCGCCGATCAATGGCGACATTGGCTGCGCGATGGTTCGGGGTGGGTATGCGCTTGAGTGGAGCAGGTACGGGCAAGCATGTCAGGACTAGGTCTTCACGCCGAGATTTTGAAGCGCAGCATAGTTCAGCCAAACTCCAAGCAGCGATGTCCGCAATGGGTGGAAAGCCGACGTCAATCCGGTGCTGCCCGAATGTCTGCTATTGGGCCGAAAGCGGACGGTCTTCTTTTCAGCCACGTCGGTTTGGAAGCTGCCTCTCCGCCTCCGACCCAATAGCGGTCATCCGTCCACTAACGTAGGCAAAACTTTGTTCTCGATTTCATCACATTCTCTGTGGGCACCACACTGATGGCTTTCCAGCATCCGCTTTGCATCTGCCCAATGGCTCATCACGGCTGACATGACGCACCCACGCGCTGGTTAGCGTCTTTCTATACAGTCCCTCTCATTTGAAATTGGTTGCTCGATCGATTTCGTGAACGATATCTAGAGGTAGCGCATCATCAATCGCCTCACAACAAGCAATAACCTGAGTCGCAGTCCTTGCACCAATAAGGGCGCAATCGACCTTGTCAGTCTGAATGATCCAAGACAAAGCAAGACGGACCATTTCAACTGAATATTTTTTGCTGATACCGATGATATCCTTTATCGGCTTCTGAAACTCCTCACTCATCCAAGGTTGCAGGTATCTGACCGTGGCCGGATCATCGGCTCTTGATACCATGGGACTGGTACAATCCCGATGATATTTGCCGGTCAGCATGCCCTGAGCCAACGACGACCAAGAGAACCTCAGGATTTCATTCGATTTTGCAAACGCAAAAACGTCGCGCTCAGGGTACCTCCAGAGCAAGTTGTATTGGTTCTGGATGCAATCGATCTCATATCTGTGCGCTTGCATTTGCGATAGAGCCCAGTTGCATACACCGACGCGATGAATAATCCCTTCAGACTTCAATCTATTCAGCGATTCCAATACGCGAACGTTGTCGACAGAATAATCAAAATGATGGACCTTCAAAAAATCGATATAATCAGTCTTCAAGCGCCTTCTCGATGCATCAATGGCATTTCGTATTTCTTTGTAGGATTCTTCGCCCCCAACAACAGCGATCTTGGTGATGACTGCAAAGGCTGCTCTATCTTCGCAATTCAGAACTTTGCCCAAAATGCGCTCGGCAGCCCCACCACCATAATTTGGGGCGGAGTCGAATACATTGACGCCCATTTCTAGTGCTGAGTTTATACACTTCTCGGATTCTAGCTCATCGACATGAGACCCATAAGTCAGCCAGGATCCCAACCCGATCCTAGAAAGTTTAGCCCCGCTTGAGAGCTTGGAGCCATATAGCATTAGCCCATAATTCCCGAAAATTTGTCAATTGGCAGCATGTAGGGTTTCAAAATCATAGAATGAGTTCTCCCCCCCAGAGGCTTCTCAGTGATTAACAAAATTTCATTTAGCCCATGTTCGTCGAGAAATTTTCTCGCTTTCATTATAAAATAGGCACTATACATGTATTTGTTCCGTCGATCGAGAAGGTAAGAGAGGTGTCTGATCATCCTAACATCAGATAACCTAGCGC
>JBPOFA010000038.1:0-4941 GCA_051251595.1 Marinosulfonomonas sp. | reverse complement strand
GTCCAACATGACAAGGCAACGCAATTCCGATGAAAAATCGAGTGACATGGATGGGTGACCTCTTGTTCCTGCGCAACTGCACATGATTTCCGAAGGTCACTACCGCATAGATTGTCTTAAATTTGAGTTAACTTTGATTAAGCGGGTCTTACTTATCCAGAATGTCCCGATGATAGCGGTTCAGAAGGAACAGTCCGGCCATCGTCGTCATTGCGGCCACTGCAAGAGGATAGGCGATAGAGACATAGGTGGGTTGATAGAACGGATAGAATCCGTCGCGCATTAAACCGGCAATGTGCACGATCGGATTGAACCACAAGTAATCCGAATAGGGCTGTGGAACGCTTTCGAAAATGAAAAATACACATGATACCAAGAACAGTGGACGGTTCAGGATCGACCACGCTGTCTGCCAGACCGGATAGGCGAGCGTGAGAAAACTGTTCAATGTGCCGATGCCGATAGCCAGCGCAACTGTCAAAAGATAAGCTTGGCCGATTTTGGAATAATCCAGCGTTGTCATCGGTTTAAGGAAGATCAGGATAAACCCCAAAACGATGCAATGTACCATCATCTGCGTCAGGAAGTTCAGGATGAACCGCGCGATCAAGGCATCGAGAAACGTGATCCTTGGATAGGTTAATAGGGCGCGGCTGAATTGGATTGTCTGCGCCAATTTGGTGGAAATATCGGTGTACATCATCAATGGCAAAATGCCCGCCGCGTAAAAAAGCGCGAAACTCGTCCCCAAAGGGGGCGTTCTGAAGCCTACGGAAAACACGAGCGTTAGCAGTGTAATTCCCGCGGCAGGTTCCAGGATTGCCCAGATATATCCCCCGGGGGATCGCCCGTAAGTTGTTGTGATTTCACGTAAAACCAGCGCACCAATAGCGCGGAGCGTGGCATGGGAACGGGTGTGGGACCTTAGTTTGGTCGAGATTTCTGGATGGATCGGCATCGGTTACCTCTTCGCAGTTCAAGGTTACCAAAAATTAACCTTAACGAGCATATTCTTTCATAAAGACAACCAAAAAGTTAACGTACATGCCGGACAGCTCCCAAGATGATGCGCAATTGATTGGCAAAATCAGGCATCTCAAACATTCAGCGCAGAGTGGTGCGGCACCGGCGGGTGCGGCCGCTGGTGTCGATCTGTCAGAACCGGCCCCTGCCCGACCAGTTGGCCCGGACATTCCGAAATTTAATATCAAACCACCGGCCAAACTTGCGCGCCCGCGCAAAAGACACCGGTTTCTGGTGTTCACCTTTATGTTGCTTGTGGTCAGTCCGATTGTCCTTGTTGCCTATTACCTGTGGACCCAAGCGGCGGATCAGTATGCCTCTCGCGTTGCCTTTTCTGTCCGTACCGAAGAACAAAGTTCAGCCATCGAGCTTTTGGGGGGCATTACCGAGCTTTCCGGCTCCAGCTCGTCCGATACCGATATCCTTTTCGCTTATCTTTCCAGTCAGGAACTGGTGTCACGGGTCGATCAGCGTGTGGATTTGCGGAGGGTCTGGTCTCGCATCAGCATAGAACAAGACCCGATATTTTCCTTTGATCCTGAAGGAACAATCGAGGATTTGCAGGAGCATTGGGAGCGGAAAATCTCGATCATCTACGACAGCAGCACGGGTTTGATTGATCTTGAAGTGCTGGCATTTGATCCGCAAGATGCGCTGCGGGTCGCGCAAGCGATCCTTGATGAATGTACTGCGATGATCAATAGCCTGTCGCGCATCGCGCAAGAGGATTCTATCCGCTTTACCCGCGAAGAACTGGCAAATGCCGTCGAGCGGTTAAAGACAGCGCGGCGCGCCCTGACGCAATTTCGCAACCGGACCCAAATTGTAGACCCCAGTATAGATACGCAAAACCAGATGGGGTTGTTGGTGACTTTGCAGCAGCAATTGGCAGAGGCGTTAATCGACCATGATCTGTTGCAAGATACAACGCGCGAAAATGACCCGCGAATTACGCAAGCGAAGCGGCGGATCGAAGTGATCGAGGGACGGATTTCATCCGAGCGCGGTAACCTTGGGCTTGGCGTTGATGGCGAAAGTGGAGAAGCCTTTGCCAATTTGGTGGGGGAATACGAAGGACTAATTGTGGATCGGGAATTTGCCGAAGCAGCCTATGTCGCGGCGCTGGCGGCGCATGATTTAGCATTGGCCGAAGTCCGCAAACAAAGCCGCTATCTGGCCGCCCATGTAAAGCCGACGTTGGCAGAGAGAGCGCAATTTCCAAAGCGGGAACTGATCCTTGCGCTGAGCGCTGTGTTTTGTTTTTTCACATGGTCGATTCTGTGCCTGGTGTATTATTCGCTTCGCGACAGAAGTTAAGCATATGATCTATCTTGAAAACTTGACCAAACACTTTCCAACACGCGGTGGACGCCAGACGATTGTCGAAAACCTTACGGCTACTTTTCCGACCGGCGCAAGTGTCGCGCTTTTGGGCCGGAATGGTGCGGGTAAAAGCACCCTCTTGAAGCTTATCGCGGGGACGATCCGGCCCACGTCCGGTCGGGTTTTATCAACGGGTAGCATTTCCTATCCGGTTGGTTTCCAAGGATCGTTTCATCCTGATTTGACAGGGGTGCAAAACACCCGATTTGTGGCGCGGCTTTATGGCGTGGACAGCGACGGTCTGGTCCGGTTTGTTGAGGATTTTGCCGAGTTGGGAGCACATTTTCGCATGCCGTTGCGGACCTATTCTGCGGGCATGAAATCGCGCCTGTCGTTTGGCGTCTCGATGGGCATTCCGTTTGATACTTATCTGGTCGACGAAGTGACCTCTGTCGGGGATGGGGCGTTCCGACATAAGAGTGTTCAGGTTTTCGACAAAAGGAATGAAACCGCCGGGGCTATTGTTGTAACCCACTCTGCGCTGATGGTGCGTCGACTGTGTAATATGGCGGCGGTACTTGAGCGCGGGCAGCTGCATTTTTATGAAGACCTTGATGCAGCATTGGAGCATCACGAATACAATCTCGCGCTTCCACCTGAGGGTTAGCGGTGCGCAGAACCGACCGCACAAGTGCACGGGCGTTGCGTGCAAAAATAGCTGGTGCCCAATGCGCACGCCAAACTCGTTTAATGCTCGCGCGCAGAGTGGCGGCGTTGCGATCGAATTCATCCAGTAGGGCAATGATCCGTTTTGCTTCATGCGCAAGGTTTTGGTCGCCCATAACCAACCCGCAAGGGTGTTTTGAAACAAGATCGTTTGCACCGTCAAAATTGCGCAGGATGATCGGTAGCCCAGCTTCGAATGCTTCGAGAGCACCGATTGGCGTCCCCTCGTACCGCGAGGTCAGCAAATATGCGTCTGCGGTACTGATGGGTTGGCGTGCATCTGGCAAGGGACCCGTAAACGTGATCCGATCGAAAACCGCTTGAGTGGTCAGCGCGGCGATGTTGGACTGGAATTTAAGATCGTCTGTGCCCGGTCCACAAAGGGTAAGCCGAAAATGGTCCGGAAGTTCAGCAAGAAGCCGGATCGCGACATCGTAGTCTTTTTGACGACCAGTTCGACCGGTCATGACAAGCCTTTTGATTCCAGTCTTGTGCACCTGTGGAAGGGGGCGCAGGTTCGAGCAATTCGGTAAAATGTGAATACGATGACGGGCTAATCTGGTTGCATGTGCGTCCCTGGCCATCCACCCTGCCATCCGGTGATTGAGAAATACCAGATCCTGCGGTGGACAGGTCGCGACTAGTAGTTTTTCCAACCCCTTACAGATGCGATGGACCAGCGGGTGATATCCGCGCCCGTATGGGAGACCATGGTGGGTAAATACAACCGGACAGTTGGGTTTCCATATCCGAAAGGCCAACAGCAACCGGCAAACCAGCACCTGCAACCGTGCGTGGATCCAGATCATGTCGGACGCCTCGTTTCTGAGGGTGTTCAAAAGGCTGGAAATTCCGTGCCAATGGTGGCGCAAGGACGGGCGGTTGGTCAGCCCTTTGATCACGATGTGTCGGACCTTCATCTCCTGCAAAGCGGTATAGCCACCTTCGTCCTTGTCGCTGATGACGGAAAGGTCGGCTTCTTCCTGCAGGACGGAGACCAGGTGAAGAATATGACGCGGCACGCCTGAGGGGCGCCCGTCCCCGCCCACCAGCGTGATTTTCGGTTTAAAACTATAGTCGGCCAAGACTTGCAGCCCCCCAATATCCCAGCGTGTCAGCGCGGTGTTGGCGATACAGAGAAATCCGGCGCATGGCCGCAAGTCGCGCCAATGTGGATTTGCGGCGGGCTTGGGAAAAGCGGCGACAGATATCGCGGGCTTGTGGTGTTATCAGGTCCTCTATTGCGAACAAAGCCTGAAGGTTTCCATCAATCCGTCGGGAAAAAACGCCGCGCAGGACACCGGATTTTCGATGGATTTGTGCAAGCAACCCTTTTCCGGCCCCGATGACATTGCGGGGATGTTGTCGGTAAAAAATGGCAGGCGGGCCGTTGTCAAAATGAACGATGCCACCCGTCGCCGTCATCAGCAAATACAGCCACCAATCATGGGCAAAAACAGACGGCGTCCGGCAGGCGGCATGCTGTGCAAGTCGGGCAGCGGCAGGATTGAGCATGATGGTGTTCCCAGTTGCCACATTTTCAATGAGCGCATTGCGCAGGATGCAGGGGCGCTTCATTTCCGGTGAAGTGACTTGCCGGTTTGTTGTTGGATACCAATAGGTTTGTCGTCCGCAATACAGCGCGGGCGTAGATCCGATATTGTTTAACTGCCGCAGAGCGCGGGTAAGTTTTTCAGGGTGCCAGACGTCATCCTGATCGGCGAAACTTACATATCCGGCTTCCTTGGGAAGGGCGCATATCATGGACATGAAATTATGCGAAAAGCCTCTGCATGGTCCGACGTTAAGGGTTACCTGACCCGGATGGGATTTCGCGAAATCGCTTAAAATGGCCAAACTGTTATCGGT
>JBPOFA010000037.1:0-4946 GCA_051251595.1 Marinosulfonomonas sp. | reverse complement strand
CTTCACAACATGGCGGAAGCGAATAGGGGTATCGGGAGCCGTCGCACTTTCCGCTTGCGCAGGCGCGTCCCTACCTTCCTTTATCGCCTTGCGCGCATCTGTTTGCCAAGCATCATGCTCAATCTTAGCCAGATCACACGCGGCCTTATACTCTTTCATCGCATCTTCATGCTCAACCGCCCGGCGATCCTCAATTGCTTGCAAGGGAGCCACCATAGCGGCCATCGGAGGGCTTTTGTTCGTTGACGGCGCGCCGACGCACATAGCCCAAAGTATGCAGGCTTCATCCCAACCCTTTCCCGCATAGGCTTCCACTCTTCGTTTACCGCCAATGGCAGCGGCAGCGCATGAGAGGAACGACAGCGCCGCGAAGTCGGTTGCCGACCCCTTGGCTTGCGCAATCTCTTCTAGCACCGGCCACAGCTCCCCGAACAAATCGCCGGGCATTTCAGGAGCCGTCCCTTGGATTGGCTGCAATATCGACATATCAGGACCAAGCGTTATCACTTCCGCCGTCCGTTCAATTTCTTCCGCGCTCGCGCTCATGTTGTTTTCCCTTCCTGCTCAGCCATGAGGCGAGCGTTCCAATCCTTGTGTTCGCCGGGCCAGTAGATTTTTACCGCCCGCCCTTGTTCTGCGAAAATTTCGGCCGCACCTTTCTTTGGCGGGGGGCCATCGGAGCCCAGCACCGCCAGCCGGCCGGCCTTGTCATTGTCCGCGCCGATCCCCACAGCCTGGACACAATCGGGAAGGACGAGCCGCCCCATCATTGCCTCACCCGTCACAGCCAATGCGGGGAGGCCAAGCATCTTTTGCAGTGAAAACCCGTCTTCTATTCCGCCCGTGACCAAGACCGAGGGACCGAGCGGGCCGAGACGAACCGCGCCGCCTATAATGTTGCCCAGCCCCAGTTTAGTTTTTGGCACATTGGCCTTTTCCGGCTTTGTTGCGTCGAGATAGGTGCGCTGGATTCCCGTTGGCTTGCCGTCAGCATCTTGCACGAGCGCAACCATGCACGGCAGGACCGGGAGCGGATCAGGAACCGACCACTCGGCATCCTCATATTGCTTGCGCGGATAGGCAAGCCACGCAGCGCGAATGGAGGGGGGAAGGGGAGCTGTTATGCCCCGCGCTTCCAGATAGGCACTGACGGCGCTTAAATCGCCCCCATCAGCCTGCTTCCAGATGCGAGACGCCGCCCCGGCTGTTCTCTTGGAAGTAGCAGGGGGCAAATGCGGCAACGTTGTCGCTTTTGGAATCAGCCCCGCGTCAAGACGTTCTGCCGCTTCCCGGAAACCCACACCTTCAACCATGCGGACAAAATCGACAACATCGCCACTTGCGCCGCACCCGAAACAATGAAAGCGATTGCCACCCGCAAAGATTGTGAAGCTAGGCGTCTTTTCCCCGTGGAACGGACACAGGCCCTTAAACTCGTTGCCTATGCGCGTCAGCTTCACCGAGCGACCGACAACAGCCGTTAGCGGGTTGGCATGGCGCACGGCGTCAAAATCAATATTCGCCATCGGCTACGCTCCCCAATGTCATATTTGGTGAGCCGTTAGCCCGAAAGTAGCGGACCCGATCTATCGCAAACGCGACGGCCTCTAGGTGTTCGTCAGCTCCGAATGTGCGCAGGCAGCTTCCAGAGTCCCAATGCTTGCACATCGAATGAACCAGATAGCCGCCATCGTCAGAGGGCCAAACGTGGATTGTCGGGACTTCAGGAGCCGGGAGGGGGAGGCGGAGAACATTACTCACAATGCACCCCCCAGCTTGCGAACAAGCGCGTCAGCCTGTGGCCGTTCGTCATGCCCGAACAGGCCGACCGTTGCGCCATGCAGACGGACAACAAACCCCCGATCCGTTGGCAAAACGGTAGCCGGCGTTGCCACGACACGCGGGGCTATTATTTGATTGCTATGCAACATCGTGAGGCCCCCCGTAGAAGAGGGCTGCAATCAGCGCAGCGCGCCGCCTTTTCAGGCTGTAGGTGTCAGCCAGATATTGCGTTTGTAGGGCTTTGATGCTATGTCCGCTTTGTCCAATCGCCTGCTCAGCAATGGATTTCGCGGCCCCACCCTTACCCGGTGGGGTCGTTTGTTTCTGGATCATCGGTTTCCTCGTTTTCAGGAATTGAGGCAGCGAAAGACATCGCCGCCAGATCAATCGACAGCTCGCGCATCATCGCGGCCAGTGCTGCTAGGTCATCTGGTGAGGATGCCTTGAGACTGGCCAGCGATAGACGGGCTGCGGTGCGGAGGGATTGCGTAATCACGCGGCCTCGCGGGGCTCTTCATCAAGGCCTAAAAGGGCCTTGGCCGAGCGCGCCGTGATAATCCGGCGACGACCAACCTTGACCGTTTCAAGCGAACCCTCGTTGATAAGCTCATAGATGCGAGTGACGCCAAACGCGTTGCCAGTCGCCTTTCTGAACCCCTCGATGGTGTAGCCAAGTTGTTCCATGAATTGCTGCCTTTCCTTCGTTGGTATTCAAACGAAGGTAGGCGAATGATGGTTGGGTTATTCCCGCAACTTCCCGCGACTTCCCGCGACCCGGCCAGCAGGGATTAGTCGCCTTTGTGTTTGACCCACTCGATTTTCGGATAAAACGTAGCGCAGAATTCTCCGACCACCGTCTTGCCTAGCAACGGCTTGCCGTTTTCATCCGCTGTTATCTCAAGCAGTTTTACAGCCACTGCATTAGCGGATTTGCAGCCGTCTAAAGCCCCATCGTAGAGCGCCTTTAAAGCAGCGCACTCCAATTCATGCCGTCGCGCTTCGTCAGGCTGGCGGACAGATCTTGCGTTGGTTGGCGCAGCCTTGCCCAAACCTTGCGGGAACAACGGCGAAATATCTTCCACACAGACAGTCACGCCGATTGCACGCGCTCTCACCGAATGAGGGCCGCGCCAAAGCTGCAACGATATTTCATCAGAATCAAAATCGATTATTCCGGGGCTGTTGTAATCAGCAGCCTGCCCAATCTTCTCCATAAAATCATCAGGCAGAGCCGCATCGAATGTGCATTGCTCCGGCTTCTTCGCGTCTGTCATGTAGGTGCGGGCGCGAAATTTGAACCCACGGGCCAATGCCTCATCTGCAATTCTCCGGTACGCTTTTAGCCGCTGATCCGGTGAACGGGGATGCACGCCGCATACAGCGGTGCAGGCGTCTTTCAGGCCAAGCCAGTTATTATCTGTTTTCCTCGGCATCATGCCCGCGCGCCCACAAGCCGAACCACATTGTTCTGCGAACCCGTCACAAAGTCAGCCCATGCGGCCATCAGGTCGCGGCGCTGTTCGAGATACTTGGTCCGCAGATAGGCCGCCTCCGTTTTGTCTTTCAGAGGGTGCGCTAACGCGGCCTCCGCCACGTCACCGCTAACCCTAGCCATCGGCCCGGACCAATCACCCACCCTGTCAGGAACCCGCGCCATTTCCGCCGTCCAATCCCGGAACGATGACCGGAAGCCATGCACGGTAAATTCACCCCCGCCAGCTTCGCGCAGAGCCTTCGCCATAGTTGCATCTGACATTGGCTTCCCAGCGTTGCCAGGAAAGATGATCTCGTGATCGCGCGGGGCAAGCAATCCCCCAGCGCTATCGAGAACGGCCAGCGCTTGCGGCGACAGGGGAACCGTGTGCGCCTTCCGGCTTTTCATATGTTCGGCTGGAATATTCCAGTTGGCGTTGTCCCGGTCTATCTCTCCCCATCGCGCGGCGCGTGTTGTTCCAGAGCGCAAGGCCGTTAGGATAGTGAACAGAAGGCCGAGCCGCCCGGACGTGTCGGGCTGCTCTTTAAGCCGGGCCACGAACGCGGGTACGTCAGCATAGGGCATAGCAGGGAAATTCCCGCGCGCCTTCGATTGAGCCGGAAGCCCTGCATTGAGAGAGCGGACCGCAAATTCTGAATCGCGCCAGCCTTTGGCATAAGCGAAATCCAGAACCGCGCATATTCGTTGCCGAACGCGTCGCGCAGTTTCGGGTATCTCTAACCAGATCGGGGACAGCACATCGCGCACTTGGGGGCCTTCAATATGATCGACCCGCTTATTCCCAAGGCGGGGGAAAGCGTATTTTTCAAGCGTTGTTATCCACTGCGCTTGATGTTTTCCGTTCTCCCATCCGCGCCGCAATTCCTCAAAGCATTGTCTTGCCGCATCTTCAAAAAGCGGGACGACTTGCCGCGCCCGCTGCCATTCAATCGCCGGATCAAGCCCAGCTTTCGCCATCTTGCGCCCTTCCGCCGCCCGCTCGCGAGCTTCCGCCAGCGTGAGAACATCGTAGGAGCCAAGGCCGAAATCCCGCCGCCTGCCATCCACCTGAACCCGCAGCACCCACGACCGAGCGCCCGAAGGCTTCACCAACAGATAAAGGCCTTTGCCGTCGCTATGCCGTCCTGGCCTTGCGTTTTTTGCGGATAAGACTGTTAGAGCCATCGCTATTCCCTCATTAGTTACCCCACTAATAGGCGGTCGCTAGCGAATGTCAACGAAGCCAAATGAAGCCATGCGCGGCGATGGCCAAGCTTTTCAGCGATTTTCCGAAGGTGGGCGAAGGACAGCAAATCAATGGCTGGCGGACAGGGTGGGATTCGAACCCACGGTGAGCTTGCACCCACGCTGGTTTTCAAGACCAGTGCCTTAAACCACTCGGCCACCTGTCCGCTTCGCTAGCGCGCTTATCCTGCAAACGCCCTTATGTGCAACCCGTGCGACGAAATGCCGTTCCCTTGATCCCCCCTCTATGGCAGGAGGGCTGTGAAAGGGGAGTAAATGCGCCACTTCATAAAATGTTTAGCGCTGATCGCCGCCGTCATCGGAATTGGCCCAGCGAATCCTGCGTCTGCACAAACCGATGCGGGTTTCGCCGCCTATATGGAACAGCTTCGCGCAGAAGCGATTGCCCAAGGGGTGACGCCGGAAACGCTGGACCGGGTTATCC
>JBPOFA010000036.1:0-5425 GCA_051251595.1 Marinosulfonomonas sp. | reverse complement strand
GTCTCTATATTCTCGGGTCTGCGCGCGGCACAGCCATCCATCCTTTCGCCATTGCCCAGGCGTTGCTGCCGGGAAGCTATATTTCTCTCGAAACAGCACTTTCCTATCATGGCTGGATTCCAGAAGCCGTCTATGTGACGTCCTCGATCACCCCGGACCGCAAGTCACTGGAGCATGATCATGAACAGTTCGGTCGCTTCACTTTCCATCCACTGGCGATCAACCGGTACCAATTCCTGGCCGGTGTCGGGCGAGTTGAAGTCGGTGATCGCCATGCGCTTGTCGCCAGTCCTCTCCGCGCGCTAATAGATCTTGTGGCTTACCGAAAAACCGCCTGGGCGGGGCTGGACTGGATTGAGCAAGGCTTGCGGATTGACCACCAAACCTTGCTCGGGCTTCGTATCAAGGACTTTGAGGCGCTGCGCCCTGTCTATAAACATAAGGCAGCCAATGCGTTTCTCAAAGACTTCGAGTGCGCCATTCGTGCCCTCAAAGAGGGTAATCACACCCACCGTTCGCACCATCGAGAGGTTACCCTATGATTGACCTCATCCAGCAGCGGCTCGAAACCTATAGCGCTGCCAACCGCCTTGAAGAAGAGAACGCGACCAAGGAAATCCTGCAGGAGATTGCCCTTTACGCTTTATGGCGCGCAAAATTCTTCGATGTGGCGCTGTTTCAGGGTGGCACCAGTTTGCGCATCCTGCATGCGCTGCCACGGTTTTCCGAGGATCTCGATTTCATGCTCGCCGAACCCGATCCGGCTTTCGCATGGCCGCCCTATCTTGAGGCGCTCCAGAAAATCTTTGCCGAATATGGCCTTGAATCGGAGGCGCTGCCCAAGGGCGATATGGACAGGAACGTCCGCACAGCTGTGATCAAAGATACCTCTGTCGCCAATCAGCTCGATCTTTCCTTTGCCGGTCGGCATGCGAAAGAGAAGATCAAGATCAAGCTGGAAATCGATGTCGAGCCGCCTGCCCATAGCGGTGAAGCGCGGACTTTTCTGGATTTCCCGCTGGATTATGAAGTGCGGCACCAGGATCTGGCGTCGAACTTTGCACTCAAGATCCATGCGCTGCTGTGCCGGGGATATTTGAAGGGCCGCGACTGGTATGATTTCTCCTGGTATGTCGCCAAGGGCGCTGTCCCGAACTTGCCGCATTTAGAGGCGGCTCTTCTTCAGTTCGGGCCATGGAAAGACGATCGAAGTCTGTCCGTCGACATGGATTGGCTTAACGCGACAATGACCGAAAAGATCGCAGTGACCGACTGGGCCGAGGCGCGAGAAGATGTCCGGCGCTTCCTGCGTCCGGTCGAAGCGGAGTCGTTAAGTCTCTGGAGCAGTGAATTTTTCGCATCAAAACTGGCCAAGCTTGTTGCTGGTTAACCGGTTAGGCAGCCGTCGTCCCGGGCTGCCCCAATTGAAAATCCTCCTCTTTTCCGGTAGGGGTAAAGGAGGATTTTCAATTGCTGGATCAGTTGATGCGCGACCCATTTGACCATACTCGCATAGGCTATGAGCCTTGGGATGAGCCATATGGTGGAGCCAGTCATCCCGACACGGATATGCATGCATCTGACGAAATGTCGGAAATGCGTGATGCGCTCAGCACCGATTCTCGTCGCGGGCCACTCACGCGCCCTGCGAAATTGCTAATCGCGTTTGTGATCTTCATGCTGATTGCGATACCACTATCCGCAGAAATGCCTCGCTGGATAGGTTGATAGCCTAGCCGCGCAGCTGGACATGCAGATGGTTACGCTCCGGTTCGTTTGGGAACACCTCGAAGTCCGCCGCATAGCCTGATCCAAGACGGCCCTGTACCGACCGGGCCCATGCCTGACCTTGGGCAACACTCAAATCCCGCCCACGAACATCGATGGCTTGGCGGCGGCCATGGCGGCTACCTCGAACATGCACGCTTGGACTGTCGGCGCCGGAGGTAATTACGCGGCGGCTTAATCCCAGTTCACTGGCACTGACTGCCACGGCAGCCATGGCCGGGCGCATGCGGCCATCGAGATTGTCGAGGCGTACGTTGCGGCTCTTGATGGCCAGGCCCACTTGCGCCGCATAGGCGCGCCCATCAAACTGGCCTGAAGCAGGCGAAGGCAACGCAGCGCTCGAAGATTCCCCTGTGGCGGGTACGGCGATCGGGTCGGGCTGCTGGCTGCCAAGGTCTGGCGGCGCAGTTGAAAGATCGAGTTGGTTGTCGAAGGCGGTGGCGTCATTGGCCATGTCTGCTTCAATATAGGGATCGACAAAATCGGCAGCTATCGCATCGAGTCTTTGTTGCCGCAGCACAAGCTCTTCCGCCGCGCCATGTGTTTGCGATGCAGAAATCAGGCCCGCATTGGGGTGTTCGAGGCGATATTGCTCATAAAGAGCTGCAACGGGTTGGCTGATATCGCCCTGTACCTCGAAACCCTCAGTATTGACGATATCCTGATAGCGCGTCGCACGCTCCAGATCTTCTTGCGCCTGACGCAACTGCACTTCCCGACTCTCGGAGGTTGAAGCGAAACTATCCGCTATCCGCTGGTCGGATTGGCTGGTTTCGCGGCGGTCATAGACACGGTTTGCCGACTCGTTCCGGTTTGAGCGATTGTAACCTCGTGCGTTGCGACCGCTCTCCGTTTCGCTCACCTGCCTACCGCGTTCGGTTCCGCGAGCCAAGTTCCTGTTACTCGATACCTCGCTCCGCTCCTGGTTCGCTGAAGAAACCTGATTACGCCACTCACGATTTGCGGAGCCTTCGATCCGTGCTCCGATGTTTCCATTCGGTCCAGGCCCGCGCCCTCCCGAACCCGCATTGACCGAACCACCAGCCTCGCCTCTGATTCCTATCGTTCGGCGGTTAGTACGAGCGGCTTCTGTCTGCTCTACGCCAGAACTGGATTGCGAGGTCGATGTTCCTATCGACGTCGACTCTGAAGTTCCCTGACGGTCGCTAATTTCTGTACCGCTTCCGCGCTCACCCGATGTGTAGCGGGTGGTGCCAGCAGTGGTCGTCTGACTGCCCTCGCTTCCACTTGCCGAGACAACGCTTGAAATCGACGAGCGTCCGGTGCGGGTGGTAACGCCGCTACCGCGTGCATGGCTGCGCGAAAGCGATTCAAGACGGGATCGCGCCTCTTCCACTCGTCTTCCTGCGCTCGCCTGGACGGCAGATCGAATTGATACACCGAAGGGCAACCTCCCCAGCGCCTCGCTCGCATCGAAAGAGCTTGAGCCATCGGCAAAGCCGCGCGCTGCCGATCCGTCTGCCATGGCAAAACTGCTCATGCCGAAGCCGATCGACGAGGTGGGCCGCGTGTCGAACCGATTGGCCTGGACCATTGCGCTGGTGCGGTTGGCAAATTGCGTGTTGCCGTAGATTGCCACTGTTCTGCTCTCCGCCGCTTCGGTCATCATCGGTCTCTGGATCACCGGTATCGAACTCAACATTTCTGCGCTGATGGGGCTAACGATGGTGGTCGGCATGGTCACCGAGCTCGTGATCTTTTTCCTCGCCGAGATCGATACGACAAACGAGGTTAGCACTACTTCACTACGCGAGGCCGGCACAAAACGTCTGCGCCCTATCATCATGTCTGCTCTGATCGCCATCCTAACTCTAAGCCCGCTCGCGCTGGGCGTCAGCCGCAACGCGGGTCTGCAGCAACCGCTGGCGACCGCGATTATTTTCGGGCTGGCGGCAGCCGTGCCGCTGGTACTCTATTTCCTTCCAGCCAGCATCGGATTGATGGCGCGCAAACGGCAGCCCGTTAACGAGTGATCGATCGAACGACCTTTCTCGATTTCCTGCAAATTGGGCAGGCATCAAGTCGCCGCTCGAAACTGGGCTCGCCAATAAGCTCGCGGGTCTTGTGATTGGTGTGCTGACAGACGGAGAGATCCAGTTTCTCGGTTATACAGTCGTCGCAAATGGGATCGGGCGGCGAACATCGAGAATGAGCGCGAGGGAGCCATGGTGTTCCAGAGCGGTCAAGAGGTGGTGGATCTCTACCCACTGCTCCCGATTCTGAACGTCTGCTTCTACCTAACTAGCGGTCAGGACCGGACGGTTCGATTTCGGCCCAATCGCGGACATTGAGAAACGGTTGAGCAGATGTCCGCTTCGCGCCCTAATGTCAGACGTTCGCGGAGCTTTGCCGTCGTCCTGGAAGCGGACCGGCAGCTTTTCCGTATTTCTCGAAAAGCGGGAAGTCCGCAATTGGGTGGAAAGCGGACAGTTCGATGACTAGAAAAGATCATCCCTGCCAGGCAGATGGAGAAGTTATCAATGTTAACGTTTCAATGCTGGTTTTGCGAACGTGAAATCGAGAGATCGGATTCTAGTGCAGTAATGATCACAGTCGAAAACATGTGGCGCTGGGAGGCCGATGCTGTGACGGCGGATGACCCTACGCAACAGATATATGCTCATACCGACTGTGCGAAGGAAAAGCTTGCGGGACCATCGATGACGATCGAACCAAGTGTCTTCTTAGAAGACGAGTAGTTTCCACTTTGGGCGCAGAGAAGGCCGTTAGCTTTGAGTGGAGAGCAGTCATTGGCGAACGTTCACAGCGGGCGCTTTAATCGCGGCAACGTCAAAGCTAGCGTCGCTACAACCAACTAGCCAATGCCGCAGTATACCCTCGGCTTCACCGGACCCTGACATCGCAGCAACATAAGCTGGTTCTGCATTGGACTCGTTCTTCACCCACTGCATAAATGCACTGTTGGGTTCGGCTTCCGTGATGGTCGACGTCAAATTTGGACCAGTCGGGAAAGGATCGCCACGGACGGCGAAGCAGACAACGACTTCCCATGAGATTTCGTAGATATGGTCATCCGGAGCATGAATAACCTCTCGAGAATCTATACCTAAATCAGACTCAAATTGGGATGGCCCAAGGCCAGTCCGTTCCTCGAGAACAATGCGCAGACCTCTGTCACCGATAACGTTGATTTCGACGAGCGAAGCTGGGTGTGCAATTGTTGGCGACGGGTTGTCCATGTGTTCAGCAATGGTCTCACCAAATCGTGGTTGTCAAATTTGATCACGATGACAGCTTTGAGTGGAAAGCAAACATTGCCTGTTCGGCCCGTACAGACGATACCACCCGAATGCATCCATTCCCAGAAACCTCAACGCTCCAGTATTTCGTAGGAGCCGAAATTGAACAAATTTGCCTCGGACGGTGGCAGATCCAATTTAACTTCGACAAAGCCCGCATCAGCGTTGAGGGAGACCTTGAGCATGTAGACAAGGGGGGGACGGTTCGGCGGCACAACACGGATGAGGACCGTCTCTCGCCCTTCTTTCTACACCACCTATTCGGACAGAAAGTCAGTGTGATTGAAGTCGAACCATTTCGACTGACTCTTGCCTTCGATCGGGGCGATATGATCCGCGTTTTCAGCAATGAGGGT
>JBPOFA010000035.1:0-5503 GCA_051251595.1 Marinosulfonomonas sp. | reverse complement strand
GGGGAGTTCGAGGAATGAGATACCCTGCATCAGAGAAGTTGGAGATTATCCGCACAGTCGAAGGGTCCCATCTGCCAGCGGGCATGCGTCGCAATCGTGCTTTGAAGCGCGGTACCTGATGAAGCCGTCTTTGCCACCATTTGCCTTTCGCGGCTTGGAGAAGTTTCTGCGATAGGTTTGCAGGCGCTTCCCGCCTGGGCAGGTGTAGCTGTCGGTCGTGGGGTCGTAGACAAAGTCTTCGCGTGAGAAGGTGCCGTCGGTCCGTTTTGATTTGTCCCAGACCGGAATATGCGGGGCGATGCCCCGTTCGCCGCAACTTTGCCTCACTCACGATAGCCACCAGCTCAATTCCGATATCGGTTGCCATTCCTGATACATGGGTTGTGCGTATCCGCGCGCGTGAGATCATCGCCAACTTTGATTAGCATTGTGGTTCCTGCTCAATGTTCTCTCACAAGATGCCACTGCCCTTTGCTCTGCACAAACGCAAAGAAAACGGTTCCAAAAACCTTCTTTCTTGGCGCAAGAAACATCGGCCCCTTAAGGCGATCCTTCGCATAGCGGTCATTGCAGCCTGACGTAGTATCGGTGAATTTGCTCTCTCTCGTTGAACGTACCGCGCTGTTCACGAGTGCTCGGCTCAGGACACAAAGCTGTTCGCGGCGCTAGATCTGAACAGGTAACATGCGGATAGAGGCAGCCATGATATCGAAAGCCGACAATCGCCACCCGCCGGAGTCAGTTAGCCAATCCGGTCGCGCGCAGTCGCTCCGTCACGCGACGCCTTGTTTCCGAAGTTTCTTCGTCAATGGCTTGAGCCAGCTGTTCAAGTTTGTTGTGCGCACCATGGAGTTGGTCGAGTAGCGACATAATGATGACCAACGCATCCTCATTGACTTCAAAATCGTCCGTCAACTCACATAGGAGAGTAACTCTGCGTACGTCCAAGTGGCGATATCGCGGCCCATCCGGCGTGGTGATGGGTGTCACGATATGAAGCTGCTCGAAATGGCTCAGGCGCTCGGCTGTCAGCGAGGCAACTCGATTGATCACCTCTTCGAAGTCATAATCTCGTGTCATGACGTCTCCTTCTCGGTGCGCGGAGTGTAGGCATGGTCTGCACGCCAGTCCTGCATAAATGTCCTCAAATCGTCGTCGATTTTCGCGGGCAGAACAATGCGTAAACTGATCCGCTGATCGCCTTTACCAGTGCGGCCCTTGATGCCACGCCCTTTCAGTCGCAGCACCTGTCCGGAATTTGCGCCAGCTGGGATCGTGACGTTCACGGAGCCCTCAATGGTGTTTACTGGAACCTTTCCTCCGAGGATCGCTTCATCAATCGAGATGGGCAGTGTGGTTTCAATGTCATCGCCAACACGCTCAAACTCGGGATGGAGGGCCACGTTCAAGGTAATATATGCATCACCTGGCTGCCCAGTTCCGTAGCCCTGTTCGCCTTTGCCCCGAAGTCGCAGTGTTTGCCCATCGCGAGCACCTGCCGGGATCTTTACTTCAAGGGAATTTCCATCCGGTAGCGTGATCCGTGTTTTGGCACCGCGTGCGGCATCTAGAAATTCAACGGATAGCCTATATTGCGTATCCTGCCCCCGCAAATCACCCGACTGCGCGGAGGAGCGTTGGCTCCGCGCAAAATTGGCGAAAAAATCGTCCGCATCGAACCCGTCGCCAAAAGGGTTTCCGCCTGACGATGTGTGTCGTTGGGTATAGGGGTTTTCCGGCCTGCGTGCTTCGTCACGATAATAGCCACGCGGCGCTTGTTCGGCACCGGTCGCATCGATTTCGCCCGCATCAAACCGACGACGCTGCTCAGGGTCCTTGAGTAAATCATACGCGCGTCCGGCGTCTTTGAAACGCGCTTCGGCCGCCGGATCGTCAGGATTGAGATCAGGATGATTAGAGCGCGCAATCTTGCGATAGGCCTTCTTAATCTCGTCCGCTGTGGCAGATTTGGTCAGGCCGAGTGCTGCGTAGGGATCGTTTGCCATCTGTTGCTCCGTATATCGATGTTAATCTATGACCAAAGAGGCCAAATGCAATGCGTTGAGCTGAAATTTCGCGCGAATTGCGCTGACGTTATTGTCGTTTGTCAGAGATGATACGTCCGTCCTCTAGAGTGATGATCCGATCCGCCATTTCAAGAATACGCGGGTCGTGTGTCACCATGACGGTTGTCGTTCCACGCGCCTTGCCAAGTGACTTTAACATTTGAACCACCGTATGCCCTGCCTCTTTGTCCAGCGCGGCGGTGGGTTCATCGGCCAGAATGATTTCGGGGTTTGACACCAGTGCCCGCGCCACGGCGACCCGCTGTTTCTGCCCGCCGGACAGGTTGCCGGGTAGGTAGTCGCGCCGATCCGCAAGTCCGATCAGGTCAAGAATGTGGTGTGCGGCGACGCGTTGTTTCGCGGCGTTGCCGGCCCCGTGTACCTGAAGTCCCATCAACACGTTCTGTGTCGCTGTGAGGCTTTCGTGCAGATTATGCGCCTGAAAAATGAATCCAAGGCGGCGTCGAAGCGCGACGAGAACCGGCTCCTCGGCATCACGGAGGTTTTGACCAAGAACACGCACGTCGCCATCTTTCACTTCGCGCAGGCAGCCAATAAGCGTCAGCAGCGTCGTTTTGCCGGACCCGGACGGCCCCATCAGGACGGTCAGGCTACCCCGTTCGATGTCCAGTTTGATGTCAAAGATCGCCTGCTTGCGGGCGTCGCCGGTTCCGAAGAAGTGGTTAAGCCCACGCGTTGTGATCGGCACGTCGACCATCAGAACAAATCCGCCGGATCGGCATTGGCGAGCCTGCGTGTGGCAATGGCGCCGGAAAGGCTGCATGCCGCAAGCGTGCCAAGGAACACAAGAATTGCGCGGCTCGCGTCCATTTCAACGGGCAAACCGGTGAAGGACACCAAGCCCGCGTAGAGCCCGAGCGAAACCAAGAACCCTGGGATGAACCCGAACAAGGCAAGGATGATGGCCTCCTCGAATACGATGCCCAGAAAGAACGGCTGCCCGTATCCCATCGCTTTGAAAGTTGCGTATTCACGCAAGTGGTCGGCCACGTCCGTGGACAGCACTTGATAAACGATGACTAACCCGACCAGAATGCCCATGAAAACGCCAAAGCCAAAAATGATGCCCGTGGGGCGCTCTGTGGCCATATAGGCCAAATCATTGGAGGCGGACTCTGACATGGTCTGGATGCGCAAATTGCTGGCTGGCAGTGTGTCCTTCAGGCGGGTAAGTATGGAATCCGTCGAAGCCCCGTCAGCGGTCCAGATTAAGATGTGGTTGGGTGCGGCGCTTGTGCGTTTGGGAAACACGCGCAAGAAAGTCTGATCGGACATCATCATCATTCCGTCCGCCAGAAAGCCACCGCCAACATCCATAGTGCCGATCGCTGTCAGGGTGTTGCCGCCGGTTTCAAAGCTGAAGCTTCCGCCATTCATCAGCAAATCAATAACAGTCGCAGGCATCCCGCGCGTGCCCTCGTCCAGCAGTACAGTGCTTTCAAGCGTCAGTCTGTCGAGGTACGCTGCGATATCGGTGCTGGCGAAATATGGCTTGGCCACATCCATGCCAAAGCTGAGTAAAGACACCGATGATCCATCCTCAAGCGTAAAGGGCAGATTGCCGATAAACAGCGGCGTTGCATCGGCGACACCAGCCACGCCAAGCGCCTGAAACATCCGCGCGCGCGGGATATGCCCGCCATCGGTGAGGGTGTTGCCATCTTGTGACGACAAGATGATATCGGCGTTCAGCATCGCATAAGGCGCGACTGTCGAACTGTTCAGTGCGCCCATGATCCCAAGCTGCATGAACACCAGAAGATTGGCAAAGGCTACTCCCGCAACAGCCGCGAAAAACCGTCCGCGACTGTGGGTGAGTTGCAGCCAGCCGATTGGAAGGCGGCCAAACAAAAGGGTGAGTAGGCGGCTCATGGGGTGCGGCTAGCGTCGATCCGCACTACGGCGGCAAGATTGGTGAACGGGGCTGCGATGCGCGAAGACGCGTCATCAAGGGTCACTATCACGTCGACCACGCGCGCATCCGTGTTCGCCGCTGGATCGTCCGACGTTATAGACTGACGTCCGATTTCAAGGCCGATGGCGGTGACTGTGCCGGTCAAATCTTGCGACAAGGCATCTGCGCTGACAATAACAGGATCGCCGATTGTGACGCGCCCGATCATGGTTTGATATACCTCCGCCTCGACTGTCATCTGTGATGTGTCACCAAGGTCGATGATCCCCTCTGTGCCGGGGCGTTCGCCTGCGCGCACATTAATATCGAGAACCTTGCCACGTTCGGGTGCGCGCACATACGCGCGATCAAGGTCTTGTTCGGCGCTGGCAAGGGCGGCACGAGCGGCGTCCAGATTGGCCTCGGCGACAGCAATATCCGCCTGCACGATTTCCGAGTTCGTTGCGTAGCGTGACAGCGTGGCTTGGGCGCCTTCCACGTCCCGCGCGGCCTGTGTCGCTGTTGCGACAGCTTGATCGAACGTCGCGCGGGTGGTCAAGCCGCGTTCAAATAATGCGGTGATACGCTCCAGTTCAGATTGGGTCACATCTGCTGCCGCCTGTGCCCGTTCAAGCGAGGCTTGCGCCTCGGCGCGACTCGCGCTGTTGGATACACGGGTTTGAATCAAATTGGCCCCGCGGACACGCAATGCAGCCTCAGCCGACGCCACTGCACTTTGTAGTTGGGGCAGGTTGTCGAGCACGGCAAGAATATCTCTCGCTTCGACGTCATCCCCTACAGTGACCCGCACATCCGCGATCCGCGCATCCCCCGCGCCCGAAGGTGTTGCGACATTGATCACATCCCCGCGTGGGATGATACGGCCCAAAGCGACGACATCGCCGTCGCTTATGACAGCAATCAGTTCTTGGGTCTTAACCTGCGATATCGCGACGGCAATGGGGGTATCGGTGCCTGCACCTGGTTCCAATCCGGTCGTGTTAAAGAACACCCTCAAGCCCGGTGGTTGGAAATACATACCGATAACAGCCCCCGTAAACAGGGTCGCGATCAGCAGCGGGATCAAGAACAGCCGCGAAATGCCGGTTGCTTTTGCAACAGTTGAAGGGGCAGCCTTCGTCACGCCTGTATCTTCCAAAGGAAGGTCGGCAAAAGTGTTTTGCTCCTTGGACATTGTTGGCCTTCATTCCTGATTTCTAGGGTCAAGCTTCGCTACCTCTAACAGCTAGAGCAAGGCGTGTTGAAAGTATTCAACGCTCTTCTAAGACTCTGCGCTTTGCGTTGGATCAAGATGCGATGACCGTGAAAAAGTATCCTCGCTGTTCAAGTGGCACGATTTGTTTCGGTCAACGAAAATTCGTATGCCGGCGACAAAGCTGCCATTCGTAGGTCATGCAGCAATCTGACAACATGGGCTCACAGCCGCCGTTCTCTGCTCATCGCCCGAAGGTCAGCTTTTTGCTTACCGCTCAGTCTTCGTAGGATCTACCGACGCGGAATG
>JBPOFA010000034.1:0-5735 GCA_051251595.1 Marinosulfonomonas sp. | reverse complement strand
CCCGTATAGCCTGCCCCGCTAGATCGCGTTTCAGTTGGGCGCAGCCTATTCATTATCCATCCAAGCATCTTTTTATCTCCACCGAATTGCGGGGTGACGATCCACCACGCGTTGCGCAGCTTCTGCCACGGGTTGCCAGTTACGCGCCTCAATCTGCGCTTGCGGATAGGCGGGTTTTGTCACGGCGCTGATCTCGATTAGGTCCGCAGACCGTATCGTGCGCAAAATTGCATTGCCGCGTTCCTGTACGGTTTCCCCACCAGGACGCACACGAAAACCCGGAGACAAACCCCGCACCAAACCAGCCGCATGAGCAGACAGAAAGTCGCGCACATAACTGACCTGCGCCATGTCTGGGCTGATCCGTGCCTCAATGGTCAGCGCGTCATCAGTTTCAGTCAGCGTCAAGCTGCCTGCCGATCGAGACGCCAGAGGCTTGTTGAAATCGTGACCGGATAAGAAATGCACGTCTTCGCCTCGATCTATGCGGTCCGCAAAAGCACGGGCTGCAATCATTTCTCGACGTTCACGGCCTGCGCCCATGCGCTCCGCAAGCACGGTTTCACTGCCGTATGGAAAGGATGCCCGAAGGCGGATTTCTCCGCCCTCGGTGCGCAGCTCAAGGCTGCCCGTATGTGCGCCCCAAAGCATTATGAGCCTGCTGCCGTTTGTACAGCTGTCAAGATTTCCAACTGCGAAGGCCGTGCAACCGTCACATCCATGGTTGCCAGCGCGGTAATCCGCAGACCACCAGATTGCGCGTCAGTGTATGGATCGCGAATAACGTCAACCGCTCCCCATGCCCCAACGAACATAGGTGCAACGCCACCTGCATTTGTGGTCAAAAGTGACGTTGTAGGCAGCACAGTCGATCCAGTTGGCGCGGCCAATGCATTTGTGGTCATGGCGATGTTAGACGCTGGAATGTTTCGGACCATCCGATCCCATTCAGAAACAGCCGTTCCGCTGATCAACTGATCATCCATGAAGGCCCAAACCTCAGGGCGGATCATCGCTTTGATCGCAGCAGGTGACCCCGCCGCATTGCCTGCCATGAAGCGAACCACCGCAGCGCGATACGCTGCCCAACTTGCTGCCGCCGAAACTGCTGTGGAAGTGATCCCGTAGGTGGCCGCACCAGTGATAACGCCAAGCGGCTGACCATCGGTCCCCGTGCCTAAAAATACAGCTTTGTCCATCGCCACGCCCATGGCGCCATTCATGTCACGCCGCACAGCTTGCTCAAGGGCTGCGCCGGATTGCTTCAAGGCTTTGCGCGTGATCCGCATTTGAACGCCAAGATTGTGATCTGGAGCCATGGCCCGATCTGTTGTGGCGTAGGCTGTTGGTCCGGCGACATTTCCCGTTTCCGTCGCCGCCCATCCTGCTGAAACAGAAGATGTTGTCACAGGCCACTCGACAGCACCGTGATCAATGCTGATCATTTGAGCGCCCATGCGGGATGCCACGCTGTCAGGGAACAAGCGATCAATAATAGGACGAGTGCTGACCGGATCAGGGGTGCCGCCTGCGACTGTTTCGCCCGCTCGCACTTCCAACGCTTGCCAAGGAACTGGAATACCGCGAAACCCGCCCGCATTGCGCAGTTCGGTTACAATTTCGGCGGTCTGTCCATCGAGCTGCCGCCCTTCATCAAGAGCAAGCGCAACTTGGCGCAGTTCGAAACCCGCCATCATCTCGGCCCACTCTTGACCAGAACGAGTTTCCAATTCGCTGCCCGCATCGCGGCGCTCTGTATCCTCGGCAATCAACGCAGCACGGTAACGCGTTTCATTGGATCGATATTCGGTGTCCAGCTCGCCCATCTTCCGAATTTCATCATCGGAAGGCGTTTGAATGTTGGCCAATTCAGCAAGATTTTGGCGAATTTCACTTTGCCGACGAGTGATTTCAACTGATTTAAGCATCTTTGTTTTCCTTTGTTTCAATAGAGTTTTTGTCAGGACGCCCAAGCGCCTCAACAGCTTCCCGCCAATCGCAGCGGTCTTTTCGGGGCGGGGGATGCCCGCACTCGATTCTGGTTTTTCGGGTGTGACAACTTGGGCAAAGTGCCTGCAAATTGCGCGCCTCATAGGACAGCTCGGGATGCGTCCTAACAGGTTTGATGTGATCCACTTCAAGACGCCCACCGCAGCCGCAAGAGCAGCAGTGATAACGGTCACGTTCGAGAATTTCGGCACGTAAAACCTGCCAACGCTTGGTGCGCGTAACCCGTTTTGAATATCGGTGGTGATCTCTTCTTAGGCCCATATCATTCTCGCTTTCGATTTAGGTTGAGCCGCGATCCGGGCCCCTTGTGCGACAGCAAGAACAGACGCCGCAGCCGCATCGATGCGCCCGGTTGAACGTGCTTTCGCGATTTTAATGTTGTTCGCAGGGTCGCGCAGACATACGGCATCCCCAAAGGCTGATCTCAAAAGCAAAGAGGGCTTTGCCTTTACCAATCCGTCAAAAGCCGCACGGCGAAAACGCTCGGCATCTTCTCCACCATCCCGAAAACCCTGCCCCCGCCAAACCAACGGCGCACGAATGCCGGCACGAGAAATCGCCTCACCCAGTTCGGCTTGCTTGTAGCGGTCCATTGTGATCGCAATGACAGGCTCATCCTCGACATGGCGCATTACTTCAACAAGCCACGGCGCAACCGGAACAGTTTTATCACCGAGAACCATCAACTCGCTGCGCTCATGCATTTCTTCATAGCGGCCAGCAACACCGTCAGATTGCCCGCGATCCAACAAGCTCGGCATGGATGGGAATGTGCCTATCGCTTCAAGGCGTCCCGTTTCAGGCCAATAAAACGCAGCCGCTGTCATAGATGCCGATCCACCCAAATCGATTCCAATCACAACGCCGCCCTGACGCGGTGGCAGGTCAGAGGTTTCACAATTTAGCCATTCATCCAGCGTGATCAGCATGTCACGGGCTTCCCCAGAGACCCGTTCATTTCGGTTGTACAAACGAAAACTTGTCAGACTTGAACCACCCCGCGCAATGGCGCGTTTGGCTTGTGCATCGAGCCACCCCAAAGAGCCGCCAATGCCATGAGGCGCACCGGGGTTGGCAATCAGCAGGCTTTCTAAATCATCAGCAGGAAGACCCGGCGCAGGGCGATGTTCTTGCACATACGTGCCCGGTGCAGGATCATCGATCCAACGAGAAAAGGGGTGAGTATCATCGCTTGCGCTGGTGCTAATCAGGAAGGCGCGGCCTTCTCGTTTACCCAAACCAGACAGCAACGCATGTTCCAATTCGTCACCGCGATCAAGCGCCCAGTGTCCGCGCTCATCAAGGATCGCCATTGTCGGCGCACCGCCTAAAGCTGATTTACCATCCGCCGCGATCACACGCAGAATGTGGCCACCGCCATCGCCCTCATATTCAATCTCAAGCCGTGGAGCGCGACGAAAAATAAAGTGGCGGCGGATCTCCAAGGGCAACCCCTCAATGAACCCCGACACAAAATCCCAAATGATACGACCCTGATCACGTGTCCGCGCTGCTGCAATGATTTCACGGCGTGGCTGGCGATCCCAAACACCGATCAATCCACCGAGTGCAAGGCCCGCCGTGATTGCAGATTTCCCGTTGCCGCGACCAATGCTTAGAATGGCGTTGGCAGTCGTATCGGCCATTGCGCCTTCAATGAATTGACGTTGGAAAGGCGCAAGCGTGACAGGCTTTCCGGCGTTTGGACCTTCTGGAATGTACAGGCCATGCATGAATTGCATAGCTCGCTCCGCTGGGCTGGAATTTTCAAAACCTTCGCCCTGCGCGAAAAGAGAAAACTCCCTAGTACGGTCCCGCGTCTGATCAGAAGTCGCGGCATTGGTACCTAATTCAAAGAGATCAGTCTGTTCATGTTGTGAACGGCACGGCGCAGGAGGAAGGATCGATCCGTCCGCCTTTCTCCAATCTCTCTTTTTTTTGTTCGCCGCTTCATTCATTCTGTGTCCTATCTCTTCATCTCTATCGTTGCTCTTGTCTGCCCTCTGCTCATTGGTGAGGGTTGCTGTGATGGCTAGAAAGCGGGTTAATCCAGCGGGGTTCAAAACCCGCCTCCCGCCCTAACCACCGCGATCTTGCACTGCTCATCGGAGCCGGGCCGCCGCTTAGGCTAGACCTGCCTTTCCCTCGGCACAGTCCGCTCTCCCATGTTCACCGCCGTAGAGGGTGGCAGTGGGGCCTTAGGGCTTGGAGAGACCGCGTGACGCGGAATAGCTGCCCTTGTGCTGTGGCCCGTTCCCGGTAGCACCGTGCTTACAACTGCCCCCGCTAACCCGTGAAAGCCGACAGCCATAAGTTCCCGCCATATGGAGGCGGCGTTGATTTCCTATCTCTCAATGACCTCGACATCGTGGTCCGGAGAGGTGCGCAGCTCGACCACCAGCCGCTTCATGAGCTGGGCTTGCTTGGGGGTGGGTAGCCACCCTGTGCGCTTGGCATTCCTTGCTATTGAGCGGGTGAAGCCTTTCAGCCAATCATCACCACTAGCGGAAGCGCTGCGCAGGATTGCAGGCCAGTACAGCGTCATGATTTCGTCTAGGTCTAAGTCAGTCATACGATCACCCCCCGGTAGCGGGCACCGATGCGGGCCATATGTGGTGATGTGGTGAGTTCACGGGCACTCATCGGGGATCGCCCATCGTAGTGCAGCGCAGCTTGGTCCATGATTGCTTGTGCTAAATCATGGGGTATGTCCGCTTGAGACTCCCCAAACCCCGCCATGTATTCGATGCTCATACGGGTGGCCGTGTGGCCTGTATGTCCTCCACTCCAGTGAAGATAAGGACGGATGCCAGCAACAAAATCAAAGGCCGTGAAGGCTTCCCCATCAATGCTGATCGTTGGCGTGTTGACCGCTAAGACGGGGCCAATAGGTAGATGTAAGCCAGTGCTAAAATCGGGGTCAAAAATGGTCAAATTGACAACTTGGGACAGCAAGGCGATTTGCGCGAATTGCTCGATTTCCGCAGCTGCCGTCTGCCCTATAATCCCTAGGGCGTTATCATCTTCGCCCCCATCAACTCGAACATGCGTTTTAATGTTGTCTAAGTCGAAGGGCAGGTTTTCAGAAAGCGGCGCACGCTCTACAAGCATCTTCATTATTAAAAATCCACTTCGCTAATGTGTTTTCGGAATGCAGCTTGATCTTTGGCACCCATCGCCTCAGTCGCAGCTACGGCTACAGTCTTGAGTTCCTCCTCAGATGCAAAAGCCGCCCAAAACCGAGCATCCGCCATGCCACCAAGGAAAGGCGGCAAAGGCATGCCCTTCGACTGAAAAGCCGTTTTAGCTACAGCCAAGGAGTTTTCAGGATTGAGGGACGTAAGCGCCGTATAGGCGAGGGCTGCACGTTCGGCCTCAGTCAGGCGAACGCGGAGAATGGTCCGCAGTCCAAACCAGTGATCGCCGCCAAGCGTCAGGACATAACCAATCATGCGCGACACAGATTTGTGTGCTGGGTTTATGCAATGACCGAATGATGAACGCTGGACATTAGGAGAACGTCTTGTGTCAGATTTGTGCCAATCCGAATTGCGTGTTCCTGCATCGTTCTGTTTACGCTCATCATTATTTGCAGCGTTAGTGCAAAGAATACTTGCGGTATTTGTAGGTTTGGCGTAGAGGCGTTCTTGGGACACCTCTCCCCAACGAGAGGCTTTTATCTGGAAGGATACCAGCAATGGCTATTCAAGCTCCGGCCACGCGGC
>JBPOFA010000033.1:0-6066 GCA_051251595.1 Marinosulfonomonas sp. | reverse complement strand
GGCGACGACAACACCCAAGATAAGGGCGGAAATTCAAGCGAGCGACGAACCCGCATGGGTTCTGGCAGAGCGGTTTGGGATCACTGAGCAGACTGTGTGGAAGTGGCGTAAACGCGACGGTGTACATGACCGCAGCCATACCGCTCATCGACTGCAAACGACCCTGACGCCGGCTCAGGAGGCCGTCGCAGTTGCGCTGCGCAAGACGCTGCTTGTTTCATTGGATGACCTGCTGGCAGTGGTGCGTGAATTCCTGAACCCGGATGTCTCGCGCTCCGGGTTGGATCGGTGCCTACGGCGGCACGGCATGGGCAACCTGCGTGATCTCAAGGGAAAGGCGGCCCGTCCCAAGCACAGTGGGTTCAAAGCTTATGAACCGGGATACATCCATATTGATGTGAAATACCTGCCACAAATGGCGGATCAAACATCCCGCCGCTACCTATTTGTAGCGATTGACCGGGCGACACGTTGGGTATTCATTCGGGTCTACAACAGTAAGACAGCCGCCAATGCCCGTCGCTTTCTGCGTGATTTGGAGCGGGCCTGCCCGATACGCATCCGAACCATCCTGACGGACAACGGAAAAGAGTTCACCGACCGCCTCTTTGGCCTGCGCAAGCGCGCCCAAACTGGGAAACATGAGTTCGACAAGCTTTGCGCGGTTCTGGATATCGACCACCGCCTGACGCCACCGATGTCGCCGCAAACCAACGGAATGGTTGAACGCTTCAACGGTCGTATCGAAGACGTGCTGCAAAGCCACCACTTCCAGTCTGGCGAGGAATTGGAAGCCACGCTGCACCGCTATGTCTGGCTTTACAACCAGCAGCTTCCGCAATCAGCCTTAGGCAGCAAGACGCCCTTGCAAGCGATGAAGGACTGGCACAAACTCAAACCGGAGTTGTTCAAGAAACAGCCATACTACCGTCCGGGATGTGACACATAGCGCCAAAGATATCGATGCGGCGTATGAAGCGTGGCTGCCAAAGCTTGAGCGAGCCTTAACAGATCAGCTCACAAATCTTGCGGATTCCTATCACAGGGCGACGCGAGACAATTCCGAAAAAACCACTGAAAACGTTTCAGAGCTCGTTGAAGATATCAAAGCTGCCGCTGTTTACAGGAATGTACTATGCCACGGCTCATGGCGCATGCCCGATGCAAACGGTGGGTCAATTCCATTGTTCGTGAATCGCAAGACAGAGGTATTCGAGACCTCAATCGATGTAGCCTTTCTCCGCCAGATTCAAGCTCACGTCGCTGAACTATCGTGCAGCGTCGTGGACACTGTTACCCACATGGGGTGGCAATTTCCTGGTGGTGCGGGACCAGGCAAGCGCATTTGGCACAGTGCTCAAACGCCCTAAGCAGCCGTTCGTCCAGCTTTGATGAGGTCGAGAAAGTGGGTGGTCGACTCATGGCTGGCAGACAATCGACCCTGACGCACCCACCTCTGTGCATGCAGAAAAGAATGATTGCAGGAGCCAATACAGTTGCACAAACGTGTGGGTCGGCCGATGGCCATTCTGAATGGCTACAAACATGTCCTCGACTGCCTGCTTGCTAAGAGAGGACGTAACGATTACCGCCCGCCGCCGCACATCGGGCGAAGTTCTTGCGCGAACTATCGATTCACCAAGATCGCCGGCGTTGTTTCGAATTATTTTCGCGATCAGCGTAGGCTGGTTCGGGGCGTTGTATGTGGTTTCCCAACCTTGGATTTTAGCCTCCATTCTTTCAACCGGAAACATCATGTTGCCAAGGTTCTTAATCGCTTGGCTCACTGCCACGTGAAATGATCCAGCGCTAAGTTCCAATTCACCATGTTTGGCATGGTAAAAACAGACTTGGACAAATCCGCCCTCTTCCTTGATGCCAATAAAGTCAGCCCACTCATCGCCAAGATCGTCACAGATCAGGATATCATCATTCACTGCGACGTGTTCAACGATGGATCCGAAAGCAGAAGTCACGTCGAAATTCGCTTGGCCAGGTACGAATGCACCCTTCTCGCCGGTAACGGCTTGAAGAGACTCTTCCGGTTGTAAGTAAGGGAGGAACGACGTCCCTCCATCCATCATAGTTTCGTCCCGAAACACTTGTCCGTCGATGTAGGAAAGTTGAATGTCATCGAACAGGACAATGATACAATTCTCTTCATCAAGGTATGAACACAGTGACCGACGTTCTGGATCCATTCCAAGGGCCAGATCGCGGGCCTCCACTTCCACCGTAGCAGCCATACCGAGAGCTAGCGACTTAAGTGCGATGCGACTCTTATTCAGGCTTATCTTGGCGCATACGTCATCGCTTCCTGGAAGTTTCGCTGTTCGCAGCTTTCTGGTTCCTTCGATAGTGAGTGCCTGGTCGAGTTGCACGAAGAGCACGTTGAGCTCATCTGTTGAGAGTTCCACAGCATCGTTACCGACATGAACCAGTCGGATCGTGGCATCCTCTCCGACAGCAGCGGCTGCAAGTCGTGCTGTGTCAACGGCAACTGCTATGGGCTGAGAGACGGCAAGGGCATCCATAAACGACATGGGTCGCGCAAATGTCCTGATGAATGGCGAAACATTGACAGGATCAACCCTCAGGTCGTCGATCATGGTCTCGGCAAAATCAATCAGCTCATCGCGGTTCACCTTGTCCGATCGAACTCCAATGCGACCTGTGCTCGGAGTGACTGTGCTGTAGACGTTATCGACCGAAACTGCATATGTCTGCGGGGCGTATCTCCGGCTGCCAGACGAGCCTACCACATTCGAAAGGTCCGGGGCCTCCAAGGTTTTGTTCCGCATCACATGCGGCGATACGGACAGGTTACGCATTCTCATCTTCTGAAACACGGCGTTCTCACGCGCGATTGCACCTTCCATCCGACTCATCGTAATCGGTGCAAGGTGCCGAGACTTGAACGTAGTTGGCAGACTCAACCGCGAAGAAAACAGCGCCGCGTGGTCTTGATATTCAACTATCATCATGTAGCCGCAAAGCTTCTCCTTAACCCCTGAGGCTGGATCGAGAAATGCAGGCAGCGCTTCATACTCGAAACAAATGGCAGACCATCGCGTGTTGCCGTGAATCTCGCGGATGTGTCGAAAAATATTGTGCGCGGTTGTACCATACTTTTTGCGAAGAGCCGTGAACATTTCTTCCACAGCCTTATTGGTTAGGTTCTTGCGGATCGTGAAAAACGCCGCCGACTTTCCCACTACAAGATTTTCGATCATGCCTTCATCAGCCCCCAGCAAACAAGGCGGAGCCAAGCCTCAAGTGCAAAAGATTGATGCCTACATGCCCGATTAGCCATGTAACGAAATCTTCTATTTTGCTCACTCAGCAATCAAACGCTCCAATTTCTTGCTCGCGAAATGCAAGGTCAGAACTGAACCTGTCAGCACAGGAACAAGGATGCCCGCCACGGCAACACAGATGATTATGCATGCTCTGAACCAAGTGAATTCGGCCCCGTAGTCAAAGAAGTTGAAGTGAAAAAAGCCAGCTAGATACAGGGCACTAACGCCCATGTAGATGTTATATAACGGCGACAGTGGGTCGATTGTGGTTCGGTGCGCCCGTTCTAGGGTTACCCGGCGGATACGCTTCCAGTTTTCGCTCGCTTTCTTCATTTCTCTACTCCCTTACAAGCTCAATCCATGTGTGAACGTCATCATCGGTCACTTCCCGCCCTTCGACGTGTGACTGATACCAGCGGGCGATGATGGCTCCGCGTTTTTCGCTTTTGATCTTGATGGCTTCCTCATTGAGGTGCTGGTCGAGTGAGGTTTCGATCCTCTTGAGCGCGTCGAAGTCATGGGCTGCACGGACCGCTTTAGTTCCCAACAGTATCCATGCTGCGTCCACGTCGAACCGATCGGACATAGCGACCAGAGCTTCAACCGGCAGGCCGCGCTGGCCCTTTTCGTAGCTGTGATACGCGCGATGTGAGACTCCAATCGCCTCCGCCATGGCGGTTTGAGTTAGGCCAACTTCATTGCGCGCAATCGCAAGGCGCGCGCCCATGGAAGTAAAGACAGACTTAGAATCCTGCGCCATGCAAGGTTCCCTATTGACGAAACTGCCATAACGAGCGAAACTGCACAAAATGACGTATAATTACATTCAATTCCATCTGACCACGTCAGAAGGTGCAGAACAAGCGATTCCATGCGTACAGAAAACTCAACCCGAACGGATAAGGATGACTGAAATGGCAGAGATAGACAAAACCGACAGCTCGCAAATCCTTGGACTTGGCAAGACCCCAGCTCAATGGGTTGAAATTATGGCAGAGCGAGAGATTGAAATTTCCGAACGCACCTTGCGCGAACGGGCGAATGATACCGGCGCATTCTATCGGCTGGGGCGTACCATGCTGATCACACCTGCGCAGATCGACACCATATTTGAAGGAGGTCAGGCATGCCGCTCAAAATCAAAGAGAGGGGGCGCTTCTACTACGTCTACGGCAAGATCGACTACAACGGGCGGCCGATCACCGGTACATACCGAGAAAGCACTCACTCGACTACAAGAGCAGGCGCAGAGGACTGGGTAGCTCGGGAAACGGAGAACCAAATACGTCAGTATCTGCTCGGCGACGAAGCAAGTAAAACCTTCTCAGATGCGATAATGCTCTACAACGCCTCCCCGAAGGTTGCGAAGCAACTGATCCCGATTGTCGAAGAAATTGGCAATACCCCGCTGCGAGCGATCTCCGGTGCTCTGCTGAAAGGGTTGGGGCCAAAGTTGAAGCCGAAGGCGTCCACGGACACTTGGTGGCGCGAGGTCGTCACGCCTGCTAGCGCAGTGATTAACAACGCACACGAATTGGAAGGTACGCCACTGATCCGGGTGAAGCCCTACGACAAGTTCGAGCGGATTGCCCAAGACAGGCGGCGGGGGGAGCTTAGTAGGGTGGAACGGACCCCATCAGACAAAGAATGGATCGAGGCGTTTTGTAGTGCTGCTGATCCCTACAACGCAGCATTGGTGCGGTTCATGTTTGAGACAGCGGCGCGGATTGATCAGGCTGTATCATTGGAGCCTGACGATCTGAGGCCCGCTGAGAACATGGTCAGGGTGAAGGCCCAGAAGGGTCATCCAGAGAGCTGGATCACCATTTCGCCAGAGATGATGGACGAGTTGCTGGCATTACCGCCCAAACGGCCAAAGAACCGCAAGACTGGCAAGTTCATGAAACCGCGCGTGTTTGGCTATGGCAGCTCGACAGGGTACAACACGCGTTGGAAGACGATCTGCATGCGTGCGGGCATCCAATACCTGTCAGCGCATCCCGCAGGTCGGCATGGCTTTTTCACCGAATTGGTTGTCCGGCAAGGCGTTGATCCGGTCACAGCAGCCAAAGCTGGTCGGTGGGCTGACCCCAATTTGCCAATGCGTATTTATGCCCACGCGGAGACTGATGAGGCCGACATTAGAGCCCGTTTTCGTACAAACCATGTACAGGAAGACCCTGTACAGACACCCAAGCAGCAGAAATCAAAGAAGGAATAGCGCTATGAACGGTTCCCTCCTAAGGGGCAGGTTATTGGTTCGAATCCAATCGGGGTCACCAAATCTGCCAATAAATACAGGGCATTACGCCCTATCCGTTTGCTCGCTTTGCAAGATCATGCAGAATTTTGCGGCTTCTGTACGGAAACATGTAAAGAACACCGGTACAAAACCCGTACAGGCCATTCCAGTTTCTGTGGATGCCTGGCGACACCAAGAAAAGAAAAATCCCCGTTCGGCGGCAACCGAAACAGGGATTAAATCTCTTGCAAAAGCGTCCAGCTTTCAGGTTAACAGTAGCTCAAATTGGCTTTTCAAAGCAAATGGAAACTCTAGTGCCTGTCAGATGATGGCGGTTGCGGTATGAGCGCCACCTTTACACATCAGGGCCTACCAAGAGGAACGAAACCTTTTGATTTGCTAGATATCCTCCACAGCATCCGAAGTAGCCTTATTCGAGATGGCTGGGCGTGCTGCGTGGCCGCGCCCGCTCGCAAAGAAAAGCAGAAGTTTGCTGACGCGCGTTCGAAGGTATAATTGCCGAAA
>JBPOFA010000032.1:0-6365 GCA_051251595.1 Marinosulfonomonas sp. | reverse complement strand
CCATCTTGCTGACCATCTCGGTCACTGAGGACGAAATCCGCGGCATTGGTGGCGAGAATATGGAAGGCGCGTATGCCTGCATGAAGTACTTCCAGTCTCTCGATAACCCGAACAACGTCGCATTTGTTGCTGCCTTTAAAGAGATGTGGGGCGAAGACATCGTCATTGGCGACGTGACGCAGGCCGCCTATCTGGGTCCATGGTTGTGGAAAGCCGCTGTCGAAAAGGCCGGGTCATTCGATGTCGACCGGGTCCGCGAGGCACAGATCGGCATCGAACTGACCAATGCACCCGAAGGCTATGTAAAGGTCCATGAAAACCACCACCTTTGGTCTAAGACACGTGTTGGTTTGGCGCTCGCCGATGGCCAATATGAAGTGGTGTTTGAAACCGCCGAACTCGTAGAACCTGATCCGTTCCCCGAAGGCTACCAGTAGGCGTCAAACGCAGGGGTGCCCCGTTACTTCCACGGACAGGGCACTCAACGTCTCACCATTCACCTAACAAAAGGAAGCCGCATGTTTTCTGACTATTCCATGTCCGAACTGGGCGCGATCTTCGCCATGCAAGGTTTTGCAGGTCTGATCTTGTTTTCCGTCTTCGTCCTGATGGCTTTAGGGCTCGCGATTATTTTCGGGCAGATGGGCGTCATCAACATGGCCCATGGGGAATTCATGATCTTGGGGGCATATGTCACCTACCTCGTGTCAAATCTCTTTGCGGCTTATCTTCCGGGGCTGTTTGGGGCCTATTTTTTTGTGGCGATGATCCTCGCCTTCTTTGCCTCGGGGGCTTTGGGGTTGTTCGTTGAATGGTCGATTATACGCCATCTTTACAAAAGACCGCTGGATACACTGCTGGCCACGTGGGGCCTAAGCCTGATCTTGCAGCAAACCTACCGCAGCGTGTTCGGCGCACGCGAAGTCGGTGTGTCGATCCCTGATTGGATGATGGGATCACTGCCTGTCACAGACCTGATCGAAATTCCGATTAATGGTATTTTCGTGATGATTCTGGCCGTCAGTATTTCGCTTGCGGTCTATATCATGATGTTTCGGTCCAATTGGGGCAAGCAAGTGCGGGCCATTAACCAAAACAGGGTCATGGCCGGGGCCGTGGGCATCAACACCGAATGGACCGACAGGCTGACCTTTGGCATTGGCTGCGGCGTGGCTGGTGTTGCCGGATCCGCCTTTACAATGATCGGATCCACTGGGCCGACCGCAGGACAACTTTACATCGTAGACACGTTCCTTGTCGTCGTCTTTGGCGGCGCAGGTAGCATTCTGGGTACAATCGCCTCGGCCTTCTCGATCTCACAGGCACAGTCGATCATGGAATTCTTCCTATCAGGCTCAATGGCCAAGGTCCTGACGCTGCTGGTGGTCGTGGGCATCCTGATGATCCGCCCGCAAGGCCTCTTCTCCCCCAAGCTTCGCAAATAAGGATCAATGACGATGACCTTCCAAAAGACTCCTCTGTTCGCGCGGAACGAAGCGATTGGCTTCATTGTACTTGCCGCCGTGATTTTCTTAATCCTGCCTGCGTTGCTGGACAACTTCCGCCTGAACCTTTTCGGCAAATATCTGACCTATGCCTTCGTGGCGGTCGGTTTGGTGCTGTGCTGGGGGGCCGGTGGTATCCTCAGCCTTGGTCAAGGCGTGTTTTTCGGATTGGGTGGATACTGCATGGCCATGTTCCTCAAACTTGAGGCCTCGACCCCCGAAAATACGGCAATCCAATCCACACCTGGCATCCCAGACTTTATGGACTGGAACCAATTGTCCGAGCTTCCCAACTGGTGGGGCCCGTTTTACAGCCTGCCCTTCACGATGCTGGCGGTTGTCATGGTCCCCGTCATCTTTGCATTCATTATCGGCGTTGCAATGTTTCGCCGTCGGGTTGGTGGTGTCTATTTTGCGATCATCACGCAGGCCTTTGCCGCAATCCTGACGATCCTAATTATTGGCCAACAGGGCTACACAGGAGGCGTGAACGGGATCACCGATTTACGCACCCTCAATGGCTGGGATATCCGCACGGATGAGGCGAAAGAGACCCTTTACTACGTGAACGGTCTACTGCTGTTCGTGGTTCTTTTCGTCGCCCATTTCGTGCGTAAATCCAAGCTGGGGCGCATCCTGATTGCGATGCGCGACCAAGAAGATCGCGTGCGGTTTTCGGGCTATGATGTCGCCAGCTTCAAGATCTTCATTTTCTGCCTTGGTGCGGCGTTTGCAGGGATCGGCGGCGCTATGTTCACGCTGCAAGTCGGGTTCATGTCGCCAACCCTTGTTGGGATCGTACCCTCCATCGAAATGGTCATTTTCTGCGCAGTGGGGGGGCGTCTGTCGATCATTGGCGCAGTCTATGGCGCGCTTTTGGTAAATTGGGCGAAGACCAGCTTTTCCGAAAGCTTTCCTGAACTTTGGCTGTTTGGCCTTGGCGGGCTGTTCATCGCGGTCGTGATGCTGTTCCCCAACGGGCTTGCCGGCATCTGGTCCGAGCAGATTATGCCCCGCATCAGCCGCCTTTGGGCTGCGCGAAAAGGCAGTAAAGTCAAGAGCGTAGCCGCTGAAAAAGAAGGAACAGTCTGATGGCAACGCAAGAACGATTTGTCTTGAAAGTCGAAGGGTTGACAGTGTCGTTTGATGGCTTCAAGGCCGTTGATGACCTCAGTTTTTATGTTGAACCCAATGAATGCCGGGTCATCATCGGCCCAAACGGGGCGGGCAAGACGACCGTGCTGGATCTGATCTGTGGGCGTACCCAAGCCACAACCGGATCAGTTGAATTCAAAGGCAAAGAGCTTTTGAAAATGCGCGAAGACCAGATTGTCCATGCCGGGGTTGGTCGCAAATTTCAAACGCCGTCTGTCTATGAGGACCTGAGCGTTTTTGAGAACCTCGAGATCAGCTATCCCAAAGGATACAGTGTTTTTGGCGCACTTGCCTTCCGGCGCGACAAAGCCGTGACAAGGCGCATTCAAGAGATCGCCGAAACGATCTTTCTCGAGGAGATGCTCACTGAAAAGGCGGCATTCCTCAGCCATGGCCAAAAGCAATGGCTCGAAATTGGGATGCTGCTGATCCAGGATCCTGAACTTTTGATGCTGGATGAACCCGTCGCGGGCATGTCCGTGTCTGAACGAAAAAAGACAGCCGAACTGTTGAACCGGATCATCCAAGACCGGTCCGTCATCGTGATCGAACACGACATGGGATTCGTTGAAGACATCGCCACCCGCGTCAATGTTTTGCATCAGGGCAAAATGCTGTCCGAGGGGTCGATGGCCCACGTCAAAGCCGACCCAAAAGTCATTGAAGTCTATTTGGGTCACTGAAGGAGCCATCACATGCTGAACGTACAAAATTTACGCGCCGCTTACGGGGAATCCGAAGTGCTACACGGTCTGGATATGACCGTTTCTAAGGGTGAAATCGTGGCGATCATGGGCCGCAACGGGATGGGTAAAACGACCCTGATGAAAACGCTCATGGGAATTGTGTCTGAGAAGTCGGGCGCAGTGGATGTCGATGGCGACACCGTAACTGGGCTGAAATCGCACCAACGGGTTGCCAAAGGCATCGCTTATGTGCCGCAAGGTCGGATGATTTTTTCCTCGATGACGGTTCAGGAAAATGTGGAAACCGGTCTGACTGTTACTGGCCAATCTAAGGTGCCGGAAGATATCTATGAACTTTTCCCAGTGCTACTGGAAATGAAGTCACGCCGGGGCGGGAACCTGTCAGGTGGGCAGCAACAGCAGTTGGCGATTGCCCGCGCGCTGGCATCCAACCCCAAGGTGTTGCTGCTGGATGAACCCACAGAAGGGATCCAGCCATCAATCATTCGCGAAATGGCTCGCACGTTGCGCAAAATTCGAGACCAAAAGGGCCTGACGATCCTTGTGTCAGAACAGGTCCTCAGCTTCGCGCTGGATGTAGCTGACCGCGTGATGGTCATCGAAAACGGCACCTTCGTGCACGACAGCCCGCGCGACGGCATCGACGAGGCGAAAGTCTCAAAATTTCTCTCAGTTTAGATCAAAGCAAGAAAGGACCGCATCATGGCCGATACACTGATTTCTGTAGAACTTACCGAAAACCCGCATACCAACGAAAACATTCACAATCGCTGGCACCCCGACATCCCGATCAACATCTGGGTCGAACCGGGCGATGATTTCAAGATTGAGACGTATGACTGGACCGGTGGGCAAATCAAGAATGACGACGACGCCAGCGATGTACGCGATGTTGAATTGGAGCAGGTGCACTACCTGTCTGGTCCTATCGGCGTAAAAGGGGCCGAACCGGGTGATTTGATGGTTGTCGAAATCCTCGACATCGGCGCAAAGGAAGAAATGCAGTGGGGCTTTAACGGCTTCTTTTCTAAGCAAAACGGCGGTGGTTTCCTGACAGAACACTTCCCAGAGGCGCAGAAATCCATCTGGGACTTCGACGGCATGTTTACCAAGTCACGCCACGTGCCCGGCGTGAAATACGCGGGCCAAATCCATCCCGGCCTAATCGGCTGTCTGCCCGACCGTAAGATGCTGGACATGTGGAACACCCGTGAAACTGCGCTGTTCAACACCGAACCGGACCGGACGCCGCCGCTGGCTGCACTGCCCAACACCCAAAGTGCGCATATGGGCGCCATGAAGGGAGAAGCACGCGACGCTGCCGCCACCGAGGCCGCCCGCACTGTGCCACCGCGTGAACATGGCGGCAATTGCGATATCAAGGATCTCAGCCGTGGTGCGACATGCTATTTCCCCGTCTATGTTGACGGCGGCGGGCTTTCGATGGGCGATCTGCATTTCAGTCAGGGCGACGGCGAAATCACCTTTTGTGGTGCCATCGAAATGGCAGGTTGGCTGCATATCCGCGTAAAGCTGATCAAAGATGGCATGAGTAAATATGGGATCAAGAACCCGATTTTCAAACCTTCGCCGATGAATCCGAATTACAACGATTACCTTATTTTTGAAGGCATTTCTGTCGATGAGGGGGGCGGGCAGCACTATCTGGATGTGCATGTTGCCTATCGTCAGGCCTGCCTGAACGCGATCGAGTACCTCAAGAAGTTTGGCTACTCAGGCGCACAAGCCTACACGATTTTGGGCACTGCACCGGTTCAAGGCCATATCTCGGGCGTGGTGGATATTCCGAACGCCTGCGCCACGCTTTGGATTCCGAACGAGATATTCGAATGGGATATGATGCCCAATTCAAACGGGCCGACCAAGTGGCTTGATGGCAGTGTCGATGTGCCGCTCGCGCCCGATCTATGATACCAAAGCCGGCCTCAATCCGGGGCCGGCACTCCTTTTGGTTTAAGGATTTTCCCATGCCAGTTTATGAATACAAATGCAAAGATTGCGGCCCCTTCGAAGCGATCGAACGGATGGTGCGCTACGCTGAACCTACAGATTGTCCGACTTGTGGGACGCAGGCTCCAAGGGTCATGCTGACGGCACCGAACGTGTCGTTCGTTAGCCAAAGTGTCCGCATCGGTCATACCACCAATGAACGCAGCGCCGACAACCCAAAGCGCACCAGTACACATGGGCCAGGTTGCGGTTGCTGTAGCGGCGGCACCAAGAAAAACAGCAAGACGTTGCACCGCCCGGATGGCTCAAAGAGCTTTCCAACGAAGCGACCCTGGATGATTTCTCACTAATTATAACATTTGGGTGTCTTAGCATGAGCTGAAGATTATCCAGAGTTTGAAAACTTAATAGCAACAAAAGAAAAAGATAATTAGCCCGATTTGGCATCAAAGGCGTTCGCAAAGCGGTCGTTTGTCTGTGGCTAAGTCAAGGATTTTTGGTTCAGTGTCTTCCGGGTCCGTGGTTCGTCTATGGTTGCCGCCCGTAGTGCAAGAACTCTTTACCTTGATTGACGCGTGATCGAGTGCGGTCTTCTATAAGGCCTTTATGTGCGACCCTAAGCTACAGAGTCTGGCCGAGGAAGCGACCAAGACCTGGAAATGGGCGGAGGCCTGTCTGGACGTCGACTATGATAGCTTTCTTCCATACGGTCGGGTGTGCCCAGGGCCGCTCGATCCCGATCCCGAACTCCAAGCAGAACTGGCAAAGCTGCAAGAGCGACAGGACGCTCTCGAATCTGAGTATGATGAGGAGACGTGGAGAGAGGAACTTCAGGAAGAAGAGCAGAAGATCTGGGACCGTAAGGTCTTCTTCAAAACCAATTATACCTTGCAAGAACATTTGAGTTAAATACGATGGTCTATCTTATAGGACCACAATCGGGGTAACAATGGCTTCCGCCAAAGCTATCTTGCGCGGGATTGTGGCGATCCGAACGATCAAACATGGGCTCGTCCACGGCAAGCAC
>JBPOFA010000031.1:0-6453 GCA_051251595.1 Marinosulfonomonas sp. | reverse complement strand
TTCGATCGCTGTCTGAACAGGGATCAGGTTGCGTGCGCCAGTTCGTTCATCGCAACCGCAAACATCCTCTACTTGATCGTATCCGTTTGACGTCATCTGAGCCCCTGGAATCTTTTGTGTTGGGTGTTGAATGCAAGCGGGCAGCCCGAGGGCTGCCCGCTTCAATCGCTTGTTCGGTTTTAGGAAGTGTACTCCTTGGACTTGAAGGACACTGCCTTGGCCTGTGGTGTTGCATTCGCGAGTTTGCGAATGTTGCCCCAAGTGTGCTTGTAGTCCGGCAGGTTCAGTTCGTTCACCCCGGGGTTCACGACGTTGCCCTGCGAACCGGCAGGTGAACCGAAGACCATCGCAACTTGGCCGGGCTTGGCCGTGTCCGTCGGATAAGCCATGCCTTGCGTCGCCCCGTTGTTGTTGGTGATCTCGATCAGATCGCCGGCGCCAATGCCCAGGCGGGCCATGTCGTCGGCGTTCATCTCGATGAACGGATAGGGGAAACGATCCTGGATGAAGTCGTTGTCCTGATCAAGGAACTGGTTCTGCCAGAAGATGTTGGCTCGGACGTTGTTGATCCAGAACTCGTGGTTCGCCTCTTCCTGGGCTTTGCCAGCCGCCTGCCAACCGCGCCAACCGGCGGCGCAGAACAGCGCCTTGCCGTCATCACGTCCATGGCGGGTAAACACGCCGTCGGAGTAAAGGCGAGGCGTCCCAACCAGCTTACCGTCTTCATAGCCAGCAACAGGTTCCTGAACCCCATTGTTGCCCATGGTGCGAAGACGCTCATAGGTCACTTCCGGGTTGCCTTGATTGTACCCGTCCATAAAGGCGTCTTCCTCGGTTTCCCAGTCATAGCCTTTGAACTGGTCGGCATAGGCGTCGTTGCCCATATCGCGCAGCACACGTTCCATGTTCTGGGCCATACCCGCGGCAATCAGGCAATCGGGTTTCGAGTTGCCAAACGGGTCCATATACCGCTCGGACAGACGCAGGCGCCGCTCGCCGTTCATCGAGGTGAGGTTCATCTCGTTGCTTTCGCAAGCGGGCAGGATCACATGGGCGTTTTGACCGATCTGGCTGTGGATGATGTCCACATCCACCACGAACAGACCACCTGCATTCACCGCCGAGACGATTGCATCGACCATTTCTTCACGGGTGCCTGTGGCGGCCGCGTCCATGGCGTCCTTCACCATGTCGGCACGGCGTTTCATCACCTTCTTGAACTGTGCCGCATTGAGCGTGGTCTTGTAATGGTCGCAGGCCCAGACGTGATAGACCTTACCGCCACCCTTGATCATGTGCTGGTCGAAATACACCGCAGGTCGGCCAACATGAGCGTCGGATGGGCGATAGTAGCCTTCCTGGTGGCCACCCAGACGGCAGCAACCGGTGCCTTCCCGGCCGATATTGCCAGTGGCCAGAGAAAGGTTCACGACGGCGCCGATGGTGCGGTAGTTGTCGTTGCCCCAAATGATGCCCTTCTCGTAGCCGGTAACACATTTGCGACGCGAGCCGTCATCCTTGGGTTTGGCGATCCACTCGGCGGCTTTGACAATGTCGGCTTCGGCCACACCGCAGATTTCCGCAGCTTCGGCGGCCGATGTCCGGCAGCTGTCCATCGCGTAGTCTAGGCTTCCCAGCCCAGAGGGTTGACCGGTACCCATCGCCACGGCTTCGCCACTTTGGAAGCTGTTTCCGGCGATATAGTCTGCGTCGGTCCAGCCGTTGTCCACCACCTGCGTGAGCAGCGCGTTGAACAGAACCATGTCAGTACCCGGATTGATCGCCAGGTGCAGCACGTTTTCCTTGCCCGCAACTTCCTCGGCCGCGTTGACCGTGACCGAGCGGCGCGGATCGATCATGATGAACTTGGCGCCGTTGCGCATTCCCGGAACCATGTGATTCAGGAACAGGTTGGTCTGGGTTTCCAGAGGGTTGGCGCCAGCAATCACAATGGTGTCGGTGACTTCGTAATCGCTGTAGGAGTAGTTCAGTTCGTCAACACCCATATCACGCGACGAGTGCACCTCGGACATGTACGACGGCCGGTTGTGAATCCGGCAATTCTTGACCTTCATGCTGTCAAAGTAGAGCTTGCCAGTGCCCCAGGTATTCTCGTAACCGCCGGCTGATCCACCGTGGTCAAACATCGACACAAGAAGCTCATCTTCGCCATACTCATCGACGATCTTCGCGGTAACACGCGCGACGAGGTCCTGCGCATCATCCCAAGACGTCGGTTGCCAAACGCCATTGCGCCAGACCAGAGGATCCGACAGGCGTTGCTGTTGCGAGCCGGTCACGCGGCTGGGCCGGTTTTCGGCCATACGGGCACCGCGGATCGAAGCAAGGCCCGAGTTCACGACACAGTCGTGGTCTGGGACAACGGCCAGATGCACGTCTTTGCCGTCTTGCTGAACCATATTGTACATCGAGGGCGCCATCCAGGTGCCATCGGCGGGCTGCTGTTCGGCCAAGTTGATACCGAAGGCGTTGTTGTCAACGGTGCCCTGCTTGTTACGCGGCCAAGTGTAAGCCTTGTAGCCGCAGCCAACGATGCAATAGTGGCATGTTACGTTTTGAACCTTCGCATCCGCAGGCGGGATGGGAAGGCGGTCGATTTGTCTTTTGTAAGCCATGTTGTTTCCTTCCCTCAGAGAACGTTCGACGGGCGACCAAAGATAAGGTCGCTGCAGCCTTCGGCGTAAATGTCGCCCGCGTCATCGATACGCAGCGCGAATTGCGGCAGATTCTGGGTCGCGTGACCCCACACCTGCTGGCCTCCCGCTTCAACATCAAAGCGCGAAAAATGACCGGGGCAGTTCAGCGTACGGTCTTCACTGTTGTAGGACATGTACCAGCCCTTGTGCGGGCAGAGTACAGAATAGGCTACGATGTCGCCATCCGGTCCGACACCGCCTTCGACGGCTTCGCCCAGCTTGACCAGCACACCCGGGCTATCGGCATCCGGATATTCGATGTCCATCGGTTCATTGGCAGCCAGATCAGCAATATTGGCCAGCTTGCCCGACGGATAGTCGACCTGCGCGTTGGCCGGTGAAGCCTGCGCCGGTGCCGAAGTGACGGTTGCCGCGGCTGCCCCGGCAGCGGCAAGAGCACCGCCACGCAAGAATTGCCGCCGACCAACGTCGACGAGCCTGTTGCATTTTTTGCTCATTTCTGAGTCCTCCCTTTAACGTGTTCATTGATTTTAGCCGGGGAGGTAACTTCAGTCGCGCGAGCAAACGGGCGCGATGATCAATGAAAGACATTGAAAAATATATGTTTTCGACAGTGTTCGGATTTCCGAACAACTTCAGAGATTGCCGATTAAATCACTCAAGATTTCCGGAAATTCCAAGTTTTTGCATCTTTTCCCACAGCGTTGTTCGGGAAACGTTCAGAAGCTTTGCTGCGTGGCCAACTTGGCCGTCAGCTTGCTGCATCGCGTGGATAATTTGTTCCTTCTCGGCTTTCTCACGTGCCTGCGCCAACGTCATCAGACCGTTGCTTTTCGTCAATCGCTCGGGAAACAGGTCAACCGGTTGCAAGACATCACCTGTCGCCATCTCAACACCGCGAACCAGCCGCGAACGTACTTCGCGCCCCCCACCAGGCCAATCGTGAAGCCGGACCGCTTCCTCTGCCAGCCGACCAATGGAGCTTAGTGGGGACACCCGCTTGGCATTCACTTTGTCGAACAGCTGGTTCATTAGCCACACCGCATCTTCGGTTCGTTCCCCAAGTGGTGGTATCGGGATTTCCATCATGTCCAACCGATAGTAGAGGTCGGCACTAAACCCGCCTTGGGCGATGATTTCCTCCATTTCCATTCCGCAGGAAGCGATCAATCGCCCCTCAAAACCAGCGTTGAGGGCACCAAGCAATTTGCGTTGCGCATTTTCCGAGAGTCGGCTGAGCCCATGCAAGAAAAGCGTTCCCTCTCCGGTCCGTTCAATGGCTCCACCGTCGGGAAACAGCGCAACACAGATATTCGCTTCACGTGCCAAGTTCACTGAGACAAACGGTGCCGATAATCTGTCAGACGTTTCATGAATGCGACGAGCAACCAGTTCCTTGCCGGTTCCCGGACCACTGCGGATCAGTACGGAGCGATCTGAGCGCGCCGCTTTCAAAGCGAGTTCATCAACCCGCGCTGCCGCAGGCGAGATTCCCAGCAAAGGGGGCAGGTTCAGCTGGCTTGTGGCCGACAAAAGCAATGTAAGGCGGTCGAGGAAATCGGCCATTCCGAATGGCTTGGTGACATAGTCCACAGCTCCGGCCTGAATCAGGCGGACGGCCTGGTCGATCCCGCCATGGCCCGTGATGAACAGAAACGGCGGTGGGGTCGAAGTTTGATTGAGTGTATTGAACAGTTCCTCACCATTCCCATCGGGCAGACGAATATCGCAAATCACTGCATCAATTGGTGCCCGTGGAGTTCGCAAAGCACCTACGGCACGGGAGACCTGTTTCAGCCAAAGAACCTCCGCACCTTCGATTTCCAGACGTTGCACAAGAGACGACCCCATGATGTCGTCATCTTCGACAAGTGCGATCCGGAAACCTTTCAGCATTGCTCGATACCTTTCCCTTCACCAACCGGAATCTGGATCGAAACAACGGTCATATCATTGCGCCGCTCCACATTCAGCGATCCATCAAGTTCCGCAACAAGGTCGTGAACGAGCCTTAAACCGACCCCTCCACCAGGTTTGATCGGGCCAGACGACAAAAGCCGGTATTCCGCCTCTTCCGACAATCCGGAGCCACTATCTAGGATATTGATATTCAACATGCCAGCATCAGCAGACAGAGCCAGTTCTACTTTTCCTCCGATCCCGGCGGCCGAAGAGGCGTTCAGCAACAGATTCAAAATGATCTGGCGCATTGGCGCAGAGGCAAACCGCTTCATTGTCGTTTCGTTCGCATCAACTCGCCATGCCAGAGTTTGCTGCAGACGTTTGATCTCGGGACCAATTAGCAGTTGAAGGTCATCGATATCCTCTAGTGTCAGCGGCTCACTTGAACGGTCCAGCCGATTGTGGTCGAGCGTCGCGCGAGCTACGTCTCTGAGATGCTCCAGACCCCTTTTCAGCAGGCCAGCCGACTGCCGGACGACATCCGGCCTGTCAGCATATTCGGTGATTGTATCTGTTGCATTGAGAAGCCCACCAAGCGGGTTGTTGATTTCATGAGCAAGGGACGACGACAGGCGGCCAAGGCTGACAAACCTTTCTCTCTCGGCCATTCGACGCTCGGTTTCGACCTTTGCATCGATTGCATCTGCCATGACGTTATAGGTCTGCACCAGCCGGGTAACCTCGGTATCGCCCCGAGGAATGTCGCTTTCCGGAATCGGCTCGGGTGACTGAGCAGTTTTCCGCATGCGTCGCGCCAGTTGGGTGATTGGACGCAGCATCCGACGCATGACCAAATAGCCCAACAATGCCAGTACGCCTGTCGCAAGCGCATTTCCTAACAGCAAATAGAGACCGGCCGTCCGGCGCTCGGAAACAAGGTCTGAAACATCCAGTTCAGTGAAAATGTCACCCAGCACCCGCCCTTGATAGATAAGCGGAGCAGTAAGGATTAAATGTGTCCCGTCACCGGAAATGCTCAATCTATCGGGTGACTGGGCTTCGCTGACACCCTCGGTCAGAACCTCATCGATTGGTGCCCGCCGGGGATCAGTGGCAGCAATGACCCGAAGGTCTGTGTCTGTCACGGCGGTGAATGCCAACCTCTGGTTCTCACGTTCCCCCGAAGCCCGTTGCAGAATGTCATAGACTTCCCAGACATCTTCCCGCAGGACATGAGGTCCCAGGGCGACCGAAAGGCTTTCGATATGAAGCGTGCCAAGCTCTCGCAACCTGGCATCCTGAACGCGCGACAATGTAGAAAGAACCTGTTGCGAGGCGATGACCCCGACCAGGATCATTAGTCCCGCAGCGAACAGCGGCACGCGCAGAGAAAGAGGTATTCGCGCCAAAAGAGTCATCAGCGGAATGACTCGATGATTTTCATGCGAGCCGAAATACCGTCGTAAAGCGATGGATCTGCATCGGTGAAGCCGTCCAATTGCAATAGCTGTAGAACGTCAGATCCGGGCCCAGTCTCCGAAAACTCAAAAAGCGCCGTCTTGAAAGATTGTAGAACCGACGTGTTCAGCCGGTCCTTCCTTACACAGACCGGCGGAAACCCAAGCCATTCTGATTTCGACACCACCCGGGTTCTCTCTGTCAATTGCGGTTCTTCAGCCGTCAGGACTTCCCAGACATATCCATCAACACTTCCTGACGTGACAAGCCCGTCTGCAACCGCGCGCACGACGTTCCTGTGCCCGTAGGTGTAGATCGTCCGACGAAAAAAAGCGTCTGGCGTCTCCCCCATACGAGCGAGATCGGAAACGGTTACCAAGTACCCCGAATTTGAATCCGGGTCGGAAAAGGCGTG
>JBPOFA010000030.1:0-6635 GCA_051251595.1 Marinosulfonomonas sp. | reverse complement strand
TTTTTGTAGAGAACATCCAGAAGAAACGCCCTAATTTTCGTAATGTGCATGGTGCAGCAATTGGCAAAACGGGCTCGTTCCCGTCATTTGCTGCGTTGATCACCGATGACCGGTTCCGGACTGCGTGTCATTCGCTGCAGTACGCCCGAACTGACACACTGCGGGACATTGCCGACCTTCGAGGTTTTTGACCCAATGGCTGCTTCTCTATTGCTGCCCATGCCGTAAAACGCAGCCGGTGCGGGATCCAGATCTTCGCCGCATTTGCATGACAAGAATTTAAGGCTGTTGGAAGCAAACATTCAGCGGAGCTGATTTGCCGATCTGTCGGCTTTGGAGGAGCTACAGAGCGAATTTCTTGCATCGTTGATTTTATGTGCCTAGGCTTCAACGCAATACACATAATTCTGGGAGGAATATTCAAGATGGCGACGTTTCAAAAACTGGCTGGCGCATCCGTGCTGGCATTTGTGGCAGCAACCGGTGCTGCATCCGCTGACAAACTGACATTCTATTGCTCGGCCCAAGAAGACTGGTGCCAATTGATGGCGAACAGCTTCCAAGATGCCACGGGCATCGACGTAGCCATGACACGCAAATCATCGGGCGAAACTTTTGCCCAGATCAAAGCCGAAAGTTCAAATCCACGCGGCGACGTTTGGTGGGGCGGCACAGGAGACCCGCATTTGCAGGCGGCAGAAGAAGGGCTGACAGCGGAATACATCTCTCCAATGCGCGATCAGCTACATCCTTGGGCGCTAAGTCAGGCTGAAAGTGCGAACAACAAGACCATCGGCATTTATTCTGGGGCATTGGGCTTTGGTTACAACGCCGATCTGCTTGCGGCGAATAATCTGCCGACACCTAGCTGCTGGTCTGACCTTTTGAAGCCCGAATTCAAAGGCCATGTTCAGATGGCAAACCCGAACTCATCAGGCACAGCTTATACGACGCTTGCCTCAATGGTGCAGTTGCTTGGGGAAGACAAAGGCTTTGAATTCATGGCTGGGCTGCATGCCAACATCAACCAATACACCAAATCCGGTTCGGCCCCTATTAAGGCTGCGGGTCGTGGTGAAAACACGATCGGTATTGTCTTCTTACACGATGCGGTCAAGCAAGCTGTGAGTGGTTTCCCGATTGAACCTGTCGCCCCATGCGAAGGCACCGGTTATGAAATCGGATCAATGTCGATCATTGATGGTGCCCGCAACATGGACAGCGCCAAAGCATTTTATGACTGGGCGCTAAGTGCCGAGGCACAGAACCTTGCGCTTGAAGTCAATGCATTTCAGGTGCCGTCGAACATGAATGCGGAAACATCGCCAAGTGCGCCTGACATGAGCCAGATCACCTTGATCGACTATGATTTCCGGACCTATGGATCATCAGACACGCGGCAACGCCTGCTGCAAAAGTGGGACGAAGAGGTGTCGATCCTGCCGCAGTAAATCGTGGCGCCAACTGCAACAAAGGAAACTGCCAACCCGGTTTTGATCTTCTGGATCATCGCCGGGCTGGTCGGCTTTTGCCTGCTTCCCTGGTACGGAATTGAAGACGTCTTTCAGTTTGAATGGCTGACGGATGGATACCCGTTTGACGATGATTATGCCCCCGGCGCGTTCTTGATCGCCCAAGGCAAGAAGCTTTGGCTGGCCCCGTTGATCATCCCGATCTTGATGCCATTGCTTGCGCTTGGGCGGGTCAAAAGTGATCCGCTTTATTCGAAAATACTCATCCTTTCGGGGGCTTTAGGCTTTGGTTGGTTGATTATCCAAGGCTTTTCCATCGGCATTCGCGGCTGGAATTTTAGCTGGATGGCGACAACCTTTGGTGATCTGGATGATCGCCAGTTTGGTATGGGATACGGCGCGCTGATCTGTGCGTCAGCATTCCTGTTTATTTTTACGCAGGGCATTGCCGCACGTGGTGCTATTAACGGCGATGTTTTTGTCGTCAGTTCGATCGGCGGGGTGGTGGTGATCGTAACCGCCTTTGTGTTTTTCCCGATTGCCAAGATGCTGACGGCCGCCTTCATCACCCAAGATGGTGGATATTCGCTAAGCGTCTTTGCGTCCAAGTTTTTCGACGCCCGGCTATGGGGTTTAGGCTGCCTGACCGGCGGGCGCTGCGGTGTGGCTTGGAATTCGCTGTTCTTGGCCGTCGTGGTCGGGTTCCTGACAACCGTTTTGGGTCTTTTCTTTGCGCTTGTTGTGACGCGGTCTGGCTTCCGATACAAGCGGTTGTTGCGCGCTCTGACGGTGCTTCCCGTCATCACTCCGCCCTTTGTGATCGGCCTCGCGCTGATCCTTCTGTTTGGCCTTTCGGGTACGGTCACGGTCTTCTTCGCTGATCTCTTTGGCGTGCAACCGACCCGCTGGCTTTATGGGATGCCCGGCGTTTTGATCGCGCAAACGCTTGCCTTTACGCCGATTGCTTTTCTGGTCTTGATCGGTGTCGTTGAAGGCGTGTCACCTTCGATGGAAGAAGCGGCACAGACCCTGCGGGCCAGCAAATGGCAAGTGTTCAAAACAGTGTCACTGCCGCTGATGCGCCCGGGCCTTGCCAATGCTTTCCTACTCGGCTTCATCGAAAGCATGGCAGATTTTGGCAACCCGCTGGTGCTGGGTGGCAATTTTGATGTGCTGTCGACCGAAATATTCTTTGCCATTGTTGGCGCGCAATATGATCAAGGCAAAGCCGCTGTCCTTGCCATGGTCCTTCTCAGCTTCACGCTTGGCGCGTTTTACGCACAGCGGTTCTGGCTGGGCAAGAAAAGCTACACGACTGTTTCGGGCAAAGGCGACAGCGGTGTTCACCCACATATGCCAAGCGCCTTGTCGATCCCCGTTCTGCTGATAGCATTGGGCTGGGCGGCGTTCACTATTGTGGTCTATCTGATGATTTTCTACGGGTCAGTGGTAGAGCTTTGGGGCGTCAACAATTCGCTCACCTTCAAACACTATGTCACGGCTTTTTCTGTTCGGTTCGAAGAAGAAGGCATCCGTTGGACGGGATCAGCTTGGAATAGCTTCTGGACGACCTTGCAGATTGCGGGCATCGCCGCACCCCTAACGGCTGTCGTTGGTTTAATCACGGCCTACCTGCTGACGCGGCAGACATTTGCAGGTAAGAACGCCTTTGAATTCGGCACCATGCTGTCCTTTGCCATCCCCGGCACCGTCATCGGGGTCAGCTACATTCTTGCCTTCAACGTGCCCCCGATTGAAATTACCGGCACAGGTATCATCCTTGTCGTCAGCTTTATCTTTCGCAACATGCCGGTTGGTGTGCGGGCGGGTATTGCGAGCATGTCGCAACTGGATAAATCGCTGGATGAAAGTAGCCTGACGCTGGGGGCGAACTCGTGGCAGACCTTCCGCCGCGTGATCCTGCCGCTGCTGCGCCCGGCTATATTGGCCGCTTTGGTCTATAGCTTCGTGCGTGCGATGACGGCAATTTCCGCTGTGATATTCTTGGTCTCGGCCGAATATGATATGGCGACCAGCTATATCATTGGGCGGGTTGAAAATAACGACTACGGCCTTGCGATTGCCTATTCCACGACACTTATCTTCGTCATGCTAGCGGTCGTTTTGACGATGCAACTGATTGTTGGTCGCACTAAGATCGGGCGGCGCATGACCCAGTCGCGCACAAATGTTTAGGGGATCAAAAACATGAGCATCAATGCCAAAGCAGCCCCTGTCAGTTTTCGCAACGTAACAAAAGTCTACGGCAAAGACGTCGTGGCAGTGGACAACATCAACCTTGAAATTGAAGCCGGAAAACTGGTCACCTTGCTGGGGCCATCAGGTTGCGGCAAGACCACGACTTTGCGCATGATTGCAGGGCTAGAGATTGCGACCGAAGGGTCGATCTTTATCGGCGATCAAGACGTCACATTGTTGCCGGCCACAGATCGTGATGTGTCGATGGTGTTTCAATCTTACGCCCTGTTTCCGCATATGACAGTCTTAGAAAACGTGTCATATGGGCTGACATTCTCGGGCTTTCACAAATCCGAAACCCGTGATCGTGCGCTGCAAGGCCTTGATCTGGTCGGGCTTAAAGGTTTCGGCGCGCGTCTGCCGTCCGAACTTTCCGGCGGGCAGCAACAGCGCGTTGCCGTGGCCCGCGCCCTTGTTCTGGAACCCCAAGTTCTGCTGTTTGACGAACCGCTCTCGAACCTTGACGCCAAGCTGCGCCGCCAAGTCCGCGAGGATATCCGGGATATCCAGCAAAACCTTGGCCTTACGGTCGTTTACGTCACCCACGATCAAGAAGAAGCTTTGGCCGTCTCTGACGAGATCGTTGTTATGCGCAACGCGGCCATCGCACAGGTCGGCGGTCCGCGCATGCTCTATGACGCACCTGCAGATCGCTTTGTGGCTGACTTCATTGGTGAGGCCAACATCATCCCCTGCGAGATTGTCGGGGTGGACGGTGAGACTGCAACCATTCAACTAGGCGATCTATCGCATCACTTGTCCGCGCGCGGATTGGGTCTTGGCCCAGCGAATCTTGCCGTGCGTCCCACGCGTTTCAAGCTAGGCGCTGCCAAGGGGCTTGCGATGACCGTTGATAAGGCGACCTATGTCGGTAGCCGCATGGAATACACGCTGAAAGCCAGCTTCGGTCCGGTCTTTGTGGTCAGTGAAGATGTGGACAACCCGCTCACGCCAGGGGCAGAGGTGATTGTCGGGCTTGATGCAATCGGGCCTGTGCTATTGCCAGCGGACTAGTCAAGAAAGTACCGGTCCGCGATCTGCACGAGGTCATCAAAGACGCCCGAACTGCCTGCAACCACACGGCCACCTTTTGCAATCATCTGATCCGCGGATTGGACTTCAACGCGCCCGCCTGCTTCGCCAATAATCAACTGCCCAGCGATGCAATCCCAAGCGTTCATGTGTTCCTCAAGGTAGCCGATCAAACGACCCGCCGCGACATAGGCCAGTGAAAGCGCGCCAGAGGCGTTCCTGTGAAACACACCATCCAGCGCCAATATGTCACCGATCATAGCAACCGTTGAAGCTTTGCTGACCCGGTTACAATAGCCGGTCCCGACACTGCCACGGTTCATCTTTGCATCCGCAGGGCACCGCAAAGGGGCACCGTTCAATGTCGCGCCCACCGCCTTTTCGGCATGAAACATCTCATCGTGGATTGGGTCAAAGATCACGCCAACGCGGGTTTCATCGTCCTTGACCAACGCCAGAACGACCGTCCACGCAGGAATGGCGTTTAGAAAATTCGTCGTACCGTCAATGGGATCAATCACCCATTGATAGCCTGACTTGCTGGGTTTGGGGGCATGTTCTTCGCCAACAATTCCGTCGTCGGGGAACTGCGCCTCGATCAAGCTGCGCACATGAAGCTCAACGTTTTGATCGGCCTCAGACACAAAATCCTGCGTGCCTTTATCGACAACTTTAAGGCTAGCAACTTTGGCGAAATACGACAGTGCCAATGTCCCGCCTTGTCGTGCTATGTCAATCGCCGCTGATGATCGTGTCTGCAAAGCTGGCCTCCTGTTTAGAATCCAAGATGAACACGGGCGGCCACGCGGGTCAATCGGCACAGGCTAGCAGCTGGTATTCTTGATCGCGATTAGGCTAGGATAAACCGGAACAGAGGACGCTTCATGAAGAATATCGTTTTTGACATTGGCAACGTCCTGATTGCGTGGGATGCACATGCAGCCTTTCGTGACGCATTTGAAGACGATGCAGCCATCGACGATTTTCTTGAAAAGGTCGGGTTCTACGCTTGGAACCTAGAACAAGATCGCGGACGTAGCCGTGCAGATGCAATTGCCTCAATCCAAGCCGACCATCCGGATCACGCGCGTTTGCTTATCCGGTTCTTTGATCGTTTCCCCGATACCATCCAACAAAAGATCACCGAAAGTTGGGAGGTTCTGGCAGATCTCAAAAGCGCCGGGCACAGGGTTTTCGGTCTTACCAATTGGGGCGCTGAAACATGGCCCATGGCGAAGATCGTCCATCCTGAATTGAACCACGTATTCGAAGACGTTATCGTGTCAGGCGAAGAAAAGATGATCAAGCCCGACGCGCGTATCTACGAGCTATTGACCCGCCGGAACAATCTTGTCCCAGCTGATTGCCTGTTTATCGACGATAGTCTCAAGAACGTTGAAGGCGCGCAAAGCGTTGGCTGGATGGCGCATCATTTTACAAACGCGAAAGAGTTGCGGCGATTTCTTTCTGACATACAAATTCTCTAAATTCCGATCAGAGATTTGGACACGACAGTCTTGAGAGTTGCCGATTGCATACGCATTGAATGGTCCAGACCCGCCGCAGCTGTAATTGTCAATGAATGCAAAGTCAGAGCAGCCGTCATCTTCTTCGGGTTATGGAAGATTGGATTTTTGCAGCGATGTATCTGTTCGACGACCATAAGGTGCACTTGCCGCCCATGTGCGACTTGGAGTTTAGTAGCTGGCGCAATTCTTTGGACAGGTCCAATTGAGACCTCGAACGCCCTTTAGCGGACGTTTGTTGGCTTTGCAGCATCAGTCGATACGGGCTCCGTCCTGCCGACCGCTGCGGGAACCATGAAGGCCTGGTCTTGATTGGCGAACGGCAATAGCCGCACGCCAACTTCGT
>JBPOFA010000003.1:0-437502 GCA_051251595.1 Marinosulfonomonas sp. | reverse complement strand
GGCTCAAAGCTGCCGTTCGCCGCAATCAGTTCGAATGACTGCTACAAGCTCGGGTGAACCTTGCTCATGCACCTTTTTGGCCGTGGTTATCGTGCGATCGGACACGTTCAGCATGTCAGAGGCTTCGGCCTGGGAAGTCATACTCCGCAAATTTGCGGAGTTATTCCAATTTCGTCCCTCAGGCATATTCGCCAACTTCGCAGCCACCATAACGCGCTGGCTTTCAGTTAGGTGTCGGCGGTGCAGGTTGTGTGAAATGACAAAGCCAAGCGGATCGTCACCGTCATATTCAACGTGGGGTATCCAATGAGTGCTATCAAGAGCGGCCCGTGTCGCGAGTTTCGCAACCTTATCCCCCTCTGAAAACACCCCGACAGTGAGGCAATGTAGCGAATGTAGCAACCTTTCCCCCTGCCCGGTTCGGCAGCGTCGGCGCGAAACGTATCGTCCGCTACTTTCACGGATCGTTACCACAACAGCGTTGAGTTTCTGGGCACTGAGAAAGAGAGGCAAGATTCGCAAGTTGACTAAGGACGCAGAGGAGTGGCGTCGAGCTCGCCCTAACAATCAACTATTGTGGTCGCTGCGAGATGTAATGATCAAGTGCCAAGAAATCTTCCCTCGGTTTATGAATTTCGGACGCTAGATGGAGCAACAGCAATGGTCCAGCAGATGATCAGAGCAAATATTCGCGTACTTGGATTGAAAATCATTTGGCATTGTTTACCTATCGGTCGGCATATCAATGGTGGATAATTGGGTGGATATTAAACCGCATATTGCCAATAACATGCTGTTTTTTATAAATAATTTCAAATTAAATGGTGCCCGGGGGCGGATTTGAACCACCGACACGAGGATTTTCAGTCCACTGCTCTACCCCTGAGCTACCCGGGCACGGGTGAATGACTTGGTCATTCGGGCGACGGTCGTTCTAGACGCGGGACGGGCCTGTGTCCAGAGGGAATTGTCACATTTTTTCAATGCGTTTTTCTGGCTTCTTCCTGCAGTTCCTGGGCGAGTTCCTCTTCGTCGTCATTGTCGACAGATGGAACGGCATATGCCCCGGTGAGCCAGTTTCCCAAATCCAGATCAGCACAGCGTTTTGAACAAAACGGGCGATATTTGGCGACGGCTTTATTGGCACAGATTGGGCAGGTCATCGCGTCACACTCCTGTCAGAGGCAGGCGTTCTCTTTTGCGCTGCAGCTCAAAATGGCCAAGCGTTGTCCACCCGACCAAACTGGTATCGATGTTATCAGCGCGGAAGGCTGATTTCAAAACCTGTTCCAGCTGGCGACGGTCGTTTTTCGCGGTCGGGGCGAAATCGATGACAATCTGCCCTCCTAATCCGCGGCAGCGCAACTGGGCGGGCAAGGCACGCGCCAGTGCGATATTCGCCTTCAGCCCTGCGGCGTGGGACGTGTCGCCCCCTGTGTTGACGTCAACCGCTATAAGGGCGCGTGTTGGTTCGACAAAGGCAAAGGCACCGCCGGTCAGGGGAACATAGGCGCCCTTGAGCGCATCGATCATGTCCAGCACGCCGTGATCTGACAGTGCGCCCTCATGGGTTTCCACCTGATCCGCGTGGGGCCAGTCGCGCCACGCCAAGGCGTGGGCATCTGCGCCATCTACCAACAGTTCAGGCTTGTCGCCCTTGGCATCGGCCATAACCGCCCCGGCCAGATCGTGCATGGCCTGAATATCTTCAGCGACTTCGTCATCCGGCGCATCCGCCGCAACAGAGCGTAAGATCAGCCCCGTCGTGTCGTCGAAATCCACGGTGTCATGGGCAATTTCCATCAACCGCACCCGCGCCTCTTCGTCCTTGATCGCGCGCGAGATATTGATACCGGGCGCATCGGGCGTGACAATCGCATAGCGGCTTTTGAACAAAACGCGGTTGGTGACGGGCACCGCCTTGCCGTCTTCGGCAAATCCAGTGACCTGCACCAGAATGGCCTGTCCGGGGCGCAAGCCTTTGGCCGCCCGCAAAAAGGCTGTCCCGTCTGGCAAGCGCAGCATCATGCCCCCCTGCCCTTTAAGCGGACGATCACAGATCGCGCGATAGATCGCGCCGGGCAACGGGATGTTTTCCTCCACCGGATCGATCAACAGATCATCCAGTTTCCCGTCAAGCAAAGAGGCCGCAACGGCGCGATCGCCGATATGGCCAAGCACCACCATGCGCCCCTTCATGACGCCTCCCCATAAATTGGATATCCTGCCGCCGCCAACAGGGTTGCGGTTTCGGCCACGGGCAAGCCCATCACGGCTGAAAAAGAGCCCTGTATCCATGGGATAAACGCACCGGCCGGTCCCTGGATAGCATAGCCGCCAGCCTTGCCCTGCCAGTCATTGCTGGCCAGATAGCTGTTCAGTTCCACATCAGACAGACGTTTCATCTTAACGTCCGTGACGACATCGCGTTCCCACAGCCCCTCGGCTGTTTTGACCGCAAGCGCCGTTATCACAGAATGTCGACGCCCTGACAGTTTCAAGAGAAACTCTGCCGCCTGCGCTGCATCCGCTGGTTTCCCCATGATCCGACGCCCCAGGGCCACGGTCGTATCCGCGCAGAGCACGACCTCTCCGGGATTGATCGACAACGCATTGATCTTTTCGCGTGTGATACGGGTGCAGTACTGCCGGGGCAGTTCATTCTTGAGCGGCGTTTCATCAATGTCCGGTGCACGGATTTCATCCGGCACCACGCCCAACTGCGCCAGCAATTCACGCCGGCGCGGGCTGCCCGATCCGAGGATCAGTTTCACGCTAAATTACTTAAAGCGGTAGTTGATCCGACCTTTTGTCAGATCATAAGGTGTCATTTCGACTTGCACTTTGTCGCCAGCCAGAACGCGGATGCGGTTTTTGCGCATCTTTCCTGCCGTGTGCGCGATGATTTCATGGCCATTTTCCAGCTCGACCCTGAACGTCGCGTTCGGCAGAAGTTCTTTCACAACACCTGGGAATTCGAGCATTTCTTCCTTGGCCATGTGTACTCCATCATAAATAAGCCCGCCAAAATGCGAGCGAGCGTTAGATGCGCCTTATCCGAAAACTTTTCAAGAGCATATTGGGATTTAGCACGTTTTTGGTCATTTTGGCGCCGACAGCTGTGGTGGCCTAGCTTTCGGTTGGCGGCCCAAATCGGTTTAACATCCGCGTTTGTATCTGATCCCGGGTGGTCCGATACCCGGCCAGTTTTTCTTCGCGACGCTCTGCCAGCCCTGTTGGATCCAGAATTGGCCAATATTCAACGTCCAAATGGTAAAACCGCGTCAAATCCAATGCGCGCCTTTGGGATGCAGGCGACAGGGCAACAATCAGATCAAACCCAGACAGGTCATCGCCCCATTCCTGCATTTCGTCAAAAGAGCGGGACCGGTGGCGCGACAGCTCTACCCCGATTTCCTGACAAACGGTCACTGCAAAGCCGTCAATCTCAAGGTCATTATGGACGCCTGCGGACTGGATATAACAGGCTTGGCCATAGTGCTTTTTCATCAGACCTTCGGCCATGGGCGACCTTACTGCATTGTGATCGCAGCAAAACAAGATCGAATTTGGAAGATCACCCGGCACCTGTTCACGTTGCCCAATGCAGAACGCAAATCAGGGTGAACAGCCGCCGCGAGGTGGCCTCATCCAGAATGGCTTTGCCATCAAGGCGTTCCTGCAAGACACGAGCGCCTTCGTTGTGAATGCCCCGGCGTGCCATGTCGATGGTTTCGATCTGACTGGGCGGCATTGTTTTCACCGCATCAAAATAGCTTTCGCAGATCATGAAATAGTCTTTTACGACCTGTCGAAACGGGCCCATGGACAGATGAAACTCTGCCAGTTTTTTGTTGGACTTGCTGGCAATGTCAAAAACCAGTCTGCGGTCGCGGATGGCCAGGGTCAGCTTATAGGGCCCTTTGCGGGCCTCTCCCGTGGACGCGGCGGGCAACTCAAAACTGTTGCCTTCGAGCAAATCGAATATCGCGACCCGTCGTTCTTGTTCGATTTCTGGCGTCGGCGCGGGTAAGCCGCGGTCGTCGATCTCTACCTGAAACAGCCCTGTCATCACTTTGCTGCCTTGTTCAGACGCGCCAAACGGGCCGAAACTGACAGGCCATGGGCCTGCAATCCTTCGGATGTCGCCAGTGTTTCTGCCGCAGGGCCGATCGCGCTCAAGGCCTCAGGCGTCATTTTGGCAATGGTTGTGCGTTTCATGAAATCCAAGACGGATAGACCCGAAGAGAACCGCGCGGATCTGGCTGTTGGCAAGACGTGGTTCGGACCGCCGACATAATCCCCGATCGCCTCTGGCGTCCAGCTGCCCATGAAAATCGCACCGGCATGGCGGATGTTTTCCAACAGCGGCTCTGGGCTTTGCACGCAAAGTTCTAGATGTTCTGGGGCGAATTGGTCGGAAATGGCTGCGGCCTCTCCCAAATTGCGAACGGTGATGATCGCGCCAAAATCGCGCCAGCTGGCCCCTGCAATGGCGCGGCGTTCCAATGTCAAAAGCCGTTGTTCCACGGCAAGCGCGACGGCTTTGCCAAATTCGGCATCATCGGTCACAAGAATGGACTGCGCGCTTTCGTCATGCTCTGCCTGTGACAGCAAATCCAGCGCGATCCAGTCGGGATCATTGTGCCGATCGGCAATGACCAGAATTTCGGAGGGCCCGGCGATCATGTCGATCCCAACCTTGCCAAAAACGCGCCGCTTGGCAGCCGCCACAAAGGCGTTGCCGGGGCCGGTAATCTTATCGACCGGTTCAATGCTTTCGGTGCCATAGGCCAAAGCGGCAATCGCCTGCGCCCCGCCTACGCGATAGATCGTGTCGACCCCCGCAAGACGCGCGGCCAGGATAACCAAGGGATTACAGATCCCATCGGGGGTTGGCGTTGTGATGGACAGACGCTCTACCCCCGCGACCTTGGCCGGAACCGCGTTCATCAGCACCGAGGATGGGTAAGAGGCCAGACCTCCGGGAACGTACAGCCCTGCAGCCGCAACAGGCGTCCAGCGCCAGCCAAGCGTTGCCCCGGTCTCATCCGTCCAGGATTCGTCTTTGGGCAATTGGCGTTCATGATAGGCCCGAATGCGTTTCAGCGCGACGGTCAGCGCCGCGCGGTCGCTGTGCGAAACCTTGCTGCATTCTTCTTCGATTTCATCCTCGGTAAACGCGATGCTGGCTGCATCCAGATCCAGCCGGTCAAACTTGGCCGTCAGCTCTAGCACTGCGGCGTCGCCTCTGGCGCGAACATCCGCGATGATGTCAGCGACAGCGCTGTCCACATCCGGCGAATCTTCGCGTTTTTGGGTGAGCACGCCGGCCAGTCGCGTTTCAAAATCCGCGTCGGTTGTCGAAAGCATCATTGGCATTTAGAAATCTCCTGTCAGACCGACATAACGACGCCATCCTCGCGGCTCAAGCAGACAGGCGCAATGGGCCGTCTTGCACAAGGGCGCAACTGGCGAAAGAGCGCCGTTTTAGTCGTGGCCCGGCTGTTTGCGCGAAGGCGCGATATAGGGCCGCGTCACATCCTTTAACGTCACATCAATGGCTTCGACATCGATGCCCACAGCACCGTCGCCCGCCAGCACCAACCCAATACGCCCGGTGCCGTCTTCACCCGGCTCAAATTCAATCGCCAACAGCGACAAAACCGTGTCCCCATCGGTTGGATCAACGCCCTGGCTTTGCACCCGAACCACATCCTCGAACATCAAAACCGATTGCACACGCTCAAAATTCCGGCCGCGTCTTTGGGCGGCTGGAACGTCTTCCCACCGAAAACGGTTGAGCAAAACCGCGAACCGTCGCCCGGATTTGTCCCACCGAATCTCTGTCACCGGAAAAACCGCATCCTGGGCCAAGGTGGAAATGACCTGAAGGTCCTCTGCATCATGCGCCTTCAGGTTCAGGGGTGTTTCCCCACCATCTTCGAAACGTGCGTCTTCGACCATCAGCTTGAAATCCGTTCAATATTTGCGCCACATCCGCGCAGCTTTTCTTCGATCCGCTCGTACCCCCGATCAAGGTGGTAAACGCGGGACACAACCGTTTCATCCTCTGCAGCCAGCCCAGCAAGGATCAACGAAACCGAGGCCCGCAGATCCGTTGCCATCACCGGCGCCCCTTTGAGCTGCGACACGCCTGTCACCGTTGCGGTTGCCCCTTTGACGTCGATTTGCGCCCCCATACGCATCAGTTCCGGGGCATGCATGAACCGATTCTCAAAGATCGTTTCCTCTAGCACGCTGGTGCCTTCTGCGGTGCACAGCAACGCCATCATCTGGGCCTGCAAATCGGTTGGGAAGCCCGGGAAAACCTCTGTGCGGACATCGACAGCCTTCACCCGGCCGTTCTTGCGCGCCACTTTCAGCCCCTTTTCCGTTTCTTCGATTGTGACCCCGGTCTCTTCAAGCTTTTGGCAAAAAGCTTCCAGCAACTCACGACGCCCCCCCAGCAGTTCAACCTCGCCACCGGCAATGGCCGGGGCCAGCATGAAGGTGCCCAGCTCAATCCGGTCAGAAATCACCGGATGGGTCGCGCCGTGCAGCCGGTCCACCCCCTGGATGACAATCGTGCCGGTTTTTTCGCCTTCGATCTGCGCGCCCATGGCCCGCAAACATTTCGCCAGGTCGCGAATTTCAGGCTCACGTGCTGCGTTTTTCAGAACTGTCGTGCCCTTGGCCAACGTCGCGGCCATCAAGACATTTTCCGTGGCACCAACAGAGGCCATCCTGAATTCGATTTCAGCCCCCTTTAGGCCACCGGGGGCGTCGGCGTGTAGATAGCCTTCTTTCAACTCTATCTTTGCGCCAAGCGCCTCTAATCCATGAATATGCAGATCCATCGGACGCGCGCCGATGGCACAGCCGCCGGGCATGGACACAACCGCATGATGTTCACGCGCCAAGAGTGGCCCAAGCACCAGGTTAGAGGCCCGCATTTTGCGCACGATGTCGTAATCCGCAACGTGGTTAATATCGCCATGTGTAGACAGCGCCAGAACCTTGCCGTCTTGCAGACTGGACACTTCGGCCCCAAGGGACTGCAGCAATTGCGTCATAGTCTTGATGTCGGACAGGCGCGGCGCATTGGTCAGCGTCAGCGGTTCATCCGAAAGCAGAGTCGCAGGCATCAGCGTCAAACACGCGTTCTTGGCCCCTGCAATCTGTATTTCACCGTGCAGCTCTCCGCCGCCCTTAACAACAATCGAATCCATGGCTCGCCTCTATTTTTTGTTATCATCCGGCACGTTTCGCGCCTTCGCTTGCGCCTTACGGCGGCGAAGGTTCGCTTTCAAAGCAGATTTCAACCGATCTTCGCGGCTTTCGGCCGGCTTTTTCGGCGAGTTTATGTCGGATTTATTTTTCACGGTCCATTCTGTAGCGCAGGGCGCATTCTACGTCCAGATTGCACTTGCTTCACGTGCTGAATACGTCTAATCACCGCGCCACACAGGATGCTGCCGTAGCTCAGGGGTAGAGCACTCCCTTGGTAAGGGAGAGGTCGGAAGTTCAAATCTTCTCGGCAGCACCACAAAACCCACAATGAATTCGGGATTTTCCCAGTCTGGGTCGAGGGACTGTGGGGCAGTGCGCTATTGTATCGGGCACTTGCAGAGAATCTCCTGCAGATTTCGGACCGATCCTGCCGGGGAATAGCGCGCTTTGTAGCGGGTATTGTCGGGCGATCTGGCGCTTTGCAGATCCAGATTTCAATAAGAAATGGAATTTGATTTTACCCTCAGGCCTGCGGCCCGGATTACTGAAACGAATTTTCGCACAAAGCGATGGTCATTGGGTCAAGACGCTCGGGATGGGGCGCAATCAGGCGCAGGCTTTGGTTCAAACGGCCAAGGAGGGCAAAGACGCACCGATAAAACGCTAAATGTCGCTTGCTATGTCCGCCGTTGCTCAGGGCCTCAAGCCTTGGGACGAATATGAGAGGCAAAAAATGACGAATAAAACAGCAATTTCAAACATCTGCCTGTCTCTCTTAATCCTGATCGGGGCTTATTGGTCTTTCGGCTGGTAGGATTGCAAAACGGAAAAAGGTTCCAGATCCAATTGCATTATTGAGAGAATCTCAGTCTATTCTCCACATATTTTGGTGGGAGTAATATTATGAGACTTTTTTTGATCGCGGCCATGGCCGTGTTTTTTTCCGGCGCGGCAAATGCGGGGGTTCTGACATTTGACCAGCTTGAGTGTGGCTACAATCCGCCTAGCGGTCCAGACCAGGGTGTCACTTGGTCGTCTTACAACCACAACACCTACGGATATTGCGAAAAAAACTTGCTGCTTGGCGATGATGGTTGGTCAAAGAGAGCCACTATTAACGGCAACAATTTCTCAGTTCAATCATTTGACTGGTCGGGGAACACTTTCATCACAGATCCGACAGTGCCTTTTGTCTCGATCGAAGGGTACAGAGACAACAAACTTGTTGCCTATGACGTGATTTCGGTCGGCAATATGAGCCCAGGTGGCTGGGGGACGTCTGGATCCGGCACGCGACACCTTGATAATTTCGTTGACCTAGACACTCTTCGGTTCACGCTATTGCAATCTATGGACAGATATTCGCCCGCCTGTATTGCTGTGGTGCCAAGTCGCTACCAACAATGTGGATACGCCAAAATTGACAACGTCGTCATAAACAGCATTTCCCCGGTTCCCCTGCCCGCATCTGGCGTTCTGCTTGGCTTTGGCTTGTTGGGCTTCGGCTTTCTAAAGCGTCGCAAATCTGTGGCATAAGAATTGGGCTGTGCCCTGCAACGGGGACAGCCCCCCTGCTTCATCTAGTACAAATCCACCCGGAACGGTGACATTGTCCAGGTCAGAGCGGCGAGTTGCAGGATACGTTCAATAGGATCGCTTGCGGCAGGTCCGGCGTCCAGCTTGGCCAAAAGGGCGTCCATTGCGGCTTGGCTGCCCGGGCCGAAGGCGCCATCAACCGTCACCTCGCCCCCAAGCTCTACGATCAGCTTTTGGGTGCCACCTGCGACAGTCTTGCGGTCCAGACCTTTCAACAGGTTCAAGGCACCTGCGGATGCGTCCTGATTGGTCAGGGCCGCCCCTTTCGCCGCAAAGATCGCAGCGTCGAACCGATCGTAGCCCTCAACATTTTTGTTGGCGATCAACCATCCGGCGGCCTCGCCTGAACGGGCATCCCCGCGTGCCAGACCCTCGGCGAACCATTTCACAGCTTTGGTGTTATCGACCCCGCCGGGGGCCTGACCTTCTAGATACATCCAACCCACATTGGCCGCGCCGTTTGGATGGCCCCCCTCGGCCGCCTTCACGAACATGTCGAACGCGGCTGGAAAATCCTTTTCGGCGCCGCCCAGGCCTCTGAGGTAAACGATCCCCATATTGTTGAAGCCATAAATGTCATCGCGCGCCGCGCTTTCATTCAGATACCGCAACCCGCGTTCCGGGTCGTGGTATTCCCCGCTTTCGTCCAGATAGAAATACCCCAACTCATTCATTGCAAATGTATGCCCGACCTCTAGCGCGCGCATCATCAGATCATAGCCTTCGATTTCTATTTCCGGCGTGCCACCAAATCGCATGAATTGCCGACCAAGGCTGTAATAGGCGTAAGGGTCGCCCGCCTCTACGCCCCGCGCAAAGAGTTCAAGCACGTCCTCATTTGCGCGCGGGTCACTGTTGCCGCCGGTTTCGCGGGTTTCATTCAGCTTCGCATTGGCCAGGGCGTTCCAGGCCCGGACATGCCCAAGATCACGGGCGCGTTCAAAGGCAACTTTTGCCTCGTCATTGCGCTTGAGCGCCACCAGGGCGCGCCCCAGTTGATAGTGATACCGGCCCACATTGGGGTCTCTGGCGATAGAAGCCTCACAGGCCGCCAGGGCGATTTCTGGCTGCAATTCATTGGCATAGCGCGTCAGGCCCATTCCCCCGGGATCCAGGTGATCACCCGCCTGAAAGTCGCATTGATCCGCCGCCAGGCTCAACCCAATCACTTTTTCCGCACCGTTGACTTGCACGGTGATGGAATCCTGGATCACGCCATCGACCACGGACATCGCGGGGATCTGTTGCGAGACATTGATCAGCAGCAACCGGTCGATGTCTTCGCTAGAGACAACCAAACCTTCGACATTGCGCTGAAAGCCCGCATTATCAGGCAACACCAAACGCCCGGTCTTTGGGCCTTTGGTCACGGTGATCTGATCAACCGGCGTCAGGTCCAGAGCATTGCGCAAGGCAAAACCAATATCGACCTCTGGCACGAACTCGGCGTCCAAAACGGCATTGGTTGCCAAGACAGGTTGGATATCTGGATTGGTTTCAACGGGCTTTGGAGCGGTAGATATCCGCGCCAGCCCGCGGCTTTCCCCGCCGGCCTGCCCGTCCACCGGAATGGGCACGGATAACGCAGCGCCTATTCCGAAACTGGCCGGTTCAATTAGGGTTGAACTGTCCCAAGGCACCTGTCGCCCGTTTGTTCTTTCATAAACATCGCGTCTTACGTCTTCGAAGACATCCTTTACCAATGCATCGGGTTGCGCACTGGCTTGTTGGATCAAAGAGGCCGTAAAGGGGCTGTTTTCACCGTCCCCATCATAGGCGATGGACCCCGGCGACGTTGAATAAATCAGCATGGAATTTAGCGGCGCGGCCTGCGAGGAAAACCCGGTGCGCGTCTCGCGAAGCTCGTTTCCGATGCGGGTCAACGCCTCTTTTCCGGCAAAAGGATTATCCCGGCAGCTGTCCAGGATCACAACCTGCAGTCGGGCGCGGGCCCCGATAATGCCGACCAGACTGCCCAAAGACACGGCCTCGAACGGGACATCGTAAATGCTGTCCAGATCTGCGTCGACTGGAACCAGGTAGTTTTCTGACCCGATCTGAAACCCATGTCCGGCAAAGAAAACAGCGACTTCGGTGTTGCTGTCCACCTCAAAAAGAACGCGGCGCAACATGTGCTCGAACCCACGTTTCGTCAGATTTTCGTAGTGCTGCACCTCGTAGCCCTGAGATTGCAGGAATGTGGCCGTCGCTTCTGCATCGGCCTGTGCATTCTTCAACGCTGGAATGGCTGAATAATTGTCGTTTCCAATGACGACAGCATACCTCTTGGGCGCTGAAGTCTTAGGAGACACCGATCGCATTTGCGAGCCGGTCGCATCCCCGCCAAGCAACCTGTCGACCGCTGGCCCATTTTGGGCCATTGCGGAACATGTTGCCAATATGGATGCAGACAAGAAACTTGCTGACAGCCTTGATACGGGGACGCGAAGGTTAATCATCCGTTCCAGCCTCCGCCGCCGCCGCCGCCACCGCCGCCGCTGGACAGGCCACTTGGACCATTGCCACCAGAGCTGTGCGAACTGTTCTTGTAGATTTCGTTTGCGGCTTGGTTCTTTTCTTTTTGTGTCATGGGTCTTGTGACGGTTGCGCCCCCAGGCTGTCCGTCGGCTGGAACGGTGACTAGGGTTTCTTGCGGTGCAAACAATTCGCACCCCCCAAGTGACATTGCGACGGTCAGCACCGCGCCCGCTTTGACAAATCCATTCAGTTTCATTTCTTAACCCTCTTGTTGTGTTCGTTTCTGTGTTCACGCAGTCCAATAAACCGTTGACCGATTTATTGGGGGATGACCCCACCTGCGCTTTTGATTCTTTCAATCAATTCGAGCGTTTTTCTTGGATCAGTTCGGTATGCCTCCTTAATGATGCCAACTTGTGCGAAATTGGGATCCAAACCGTCATCAGATGTGTCCGTTTCATCGGTCATGCTTCGGGTTTTGGGTTTTGCGTCGCTGATGTCTTTGAAAGCCGAGCAGAAATACTCGGTCAGATACGCGCTCTCCATTTTCAATTCGCAGGTTTCATCTGCATGGGCCGGAGACATTCCCACAAGGACCATAGCTACGATTATATGCGGTTTCATTGGGCCACTCCTGGCTGGTTACTCTGGTGCATATGACGCCGATAAATCCTCATCAAACGTCGATTTCATGCTTTCAACATACCAACAAATCAAAGCCAAAACCGCTCTTCGTTTTTAATACTAGACGGTTCAATCCGCCCCAAGTTAACATAACGTCAACTTATAAAATACAATTCAGATTGTTTAATCAATCAAAAACAAAGAAAGGTGTGTGCCGTGGCGAGTATGGAATATCTTTTGACAGCTGGCGTTATCGTTGCCGCGTTTGTCGGACTGTCGTTTTTGTTGCTGCGCGTTTTGGTCCCGGCCATGGCGTTCAAGTCTCTTTTGATGTCTCTGCCATTCGGATGACTTTATCTTCCCAGGATACAGCATATGACGCCCTCATCCGGCATCTGCTTGGCCCGTTGGTTGACTATTATGATGACCCGGATATATCCGAGATCATGATCAACGGCCCTGATGACGTCTTTGTAGATGGCAAAAGTGGGATCGTAAAATCTGAACATAAACTTCCGGACGCCGCTGCGTTGCGTGGCCTGGCAAGGGTCATTCTACAGTTCTCGGGCAAAAGACTGACGCCGCATGATTTGTCGCTTGAGGCGCGGATGCCAAACCGATCCCGGGTTCATATCGTACAGGACCCGGCCGCGCGCGCCGGGATAACGATGGCCATCCGGCAATTTGCCAGGACACCGCCGACCCTGGAAGATCTGGAAAAAAGCGGATCATTGACGGCAGAGGTCATCACCTTTCTGCAACAACAGGTTCTGGGCCATCAGAACATCATCATTTCCGGGGGCACGGGAACCGGTAAAACCACCCTACTGGGCGTTCTTGCCAGAATGATGTCGCCCGATGAACGGATCATCACGATTGAAGATGTCGTGGAACTTGATCTGAAGATGCCCCATGTGGTGCAACTTGAAAGCCAAATGCCAGATGCCAAGGGACGCGGCGGGATCACGATCCGCGACCTGTTCCGTGCGACACTGCGGATGCGTCCGGATAGGATCATCGTCGGCGAATGCCGTGGCGGCGAAGCGCTGGACATGATCCAGGCGATGAACTCTGGCCATGCCGGATCGCTTTCGACGGTGCACGCAGATGATCCGGCCCGCGCCATGTCCCGGCTGGAAACACTATGCCTGATGTCGGATGCGGATGTTCCACTGATCGCAGTGCGCCGTCAGATCATCGAGGCGATCAACATTGTGGTGCAGATTCAACGGATCGGTCGCAAACGCATGGTTACCGAAATTGGCGAAGTCCTGAACACGAATTTTGAAGGCGGCCAATATGCAATGAAAACGTTGTTCCGTCGCGATGGCCCTGGCGAGGATGCAAAACTGATCCGCGTCGACGGTGAAACATGACCGTGTCGCATTCAATACGACACCAACACGCAGGCAGGGAATTCACCTAAAGTAAGTTTAACAGATCGAAGAAACGGCACCTGAAATAGGAAAGAAACGATGTCACTAGAATACTTACTTTTGTTTGGTCTCGGCCTGGCGGTGGCAACTGTACTCGCGACAATGGGGACCGAGATCGTCGATTTTGTAATCCTCCAGATCAAACAACTTATCAATTAAGGCCATTCGAAATGGCAGACATTCAACTCATCAAAAGGAAAAGAAAAATGACCCTGGAAAAGCTCTTGATTTTTGGTTTCGCCCTCGCCGCACTGTTCGCCATCACGACAGTTGGCGCAAACATGATGCAAGATCGCGGTGACGCAAATGAGCAGTATGAAAACGCGATCGAAGACCTGTCGGGCAGCTCATTCTAGACAAACCCACACGCCTCCCCCGCCCGTTCAACCGAACCGGTAGGAATGCACAGAAAGGAAGCGGATGACATGACGTTAGAAAAGCTTCTGATATTTGGTTTTGGCCTGGCCGCGGTGATCGCGTTGACGATGACTGCAACCAATATGTCCAAAGACAAAGCCCCTGCCTACGAGACCTATCAAGACAAGGTCACAACTTTGATCCAAAAGACGAACCCCTGATCACTTAACGCATGCAATGAAGGAGACAAGAAATGCCATTTGACATACGCCTTGCCTGCTCTTGCGTGGGTTCGAAAATTGGGAAGGTTCTGCGCCACACCGCATGTGGCGCGGTTTCGGGGGGCCCAAAAAAGTCAGGCTTTCCAAAAATGCGCCGTGGCTCCATCGGGCTAGAGGCCGCCCTGTCAATGCCGGCGCTCTTGATCCTGTTTGGCAGCGTCGCGCAATTCATGGTTCTGGCCCAGTCACGCATGTATGTCGAACAGGCCGCCTATGCTGCCGCGCGATCCGCGATGGTTCACAAATGCCCCCAATTTGACCTGATCGGCGCGTTCAAATCCCCGATCGCCGGGCTGGCCTCTTATCAATGTCAGGACAACCCCGCAAAATGGGAAAACGCCGCAAGGTGGGCCTTGGTGCCAGCCTCTGCCTCGTCAGAGTATTCGTCGGCGCGGGGCGCCTGCCCGCAAATACCCGCTGGCAAGGAAATATTGCTGGCCGATGGCACCCTGAGCGGCATATCGAACGCTGTCGAAAACAGTCTTTGCTACGCATTCGAACCCGACAATGTTGAGGTTCAGGTTGAATGGGTCGCGACCGGAATTAACCAATACCTGCCGGACACATCAACACCGATACGGGCAACTGTAAGGTTTAAGTACCCCCTTTCGACGCCATTTCGCCGGTTCATCTATGACGGAAAGCGCGCGGACGGCACCTATTGGAAATGGGGCGAAGCAACGGTGGTGCTGTTATGAGCTTCAAGGACATGATCTCTAAACGTCGCAAGGGTGCTGTTGCCCTGCTTGGTGTGGCCGCGATGGTCCCCGTGACGGCAATGTTTGCCGCCAGCATGAACACCGGTCAGATGATGGAAGACCGCCGGCAGGTTCAGGACGCCGCCGATGCGCTTGCAACGGTCCACGCCACTTGGACCGCGCGGTCCCTGAACGTCATCACCATGAACAATGTCACGGCGACCCAGCTGATGACCGTCGCCATCGGATCTGAAGCCCTGGAAGGCACGTTGCGGGAAATCGAATTCGTCGCGGGTGCGGCATTGGCCTATATCACGGCACATGGCGCATATCACTGCGCCCCCCGAAACGCGGCGGATGTTGTTTCGTTTTCTCCAGTATGCGCGGCGGAACATCTTTATGTGTCTATCCCGGCACAGCAAGCCATCTCTGGATTGCTCACCTATATCCCGCCACCGCTCAATCTGCGATTTTGGCCCACGCGCGGCGTTGCAGATGTTCGGCGCGAGTTTAATCCGCAACATGCCGTTGATGTATCGCACAAGGCTATTTCGGCGGTCGAGGGCATGAATGTCGCCCTGGTCAAACGCTTTCCACAATCCATGGCCGAGATTGGCAAGGATTACACAAAAGACCTGGGAACTGACGATTTCCATTTCGCTGATCCCTGCAACGGCGATGGCGTTGAAAACTGCAATGTTTCAGGGGCGCGCAATGGCATGGCCCTGCCACTGGAAGAAGGCGGCCTGCCCGCGCAGCTGGAATTCTGTGCGGCCATGGGGGCTGATCTGTATTTCACGAACATGCCTGTGCCGCCGCATTTCACGACGGTCCGGACCCGGGGCTTTCCACTGGGCAAAGGGGCAATGTCATATGGCGGTTCGCCCCAGACGCGCAATGTTCGTGAATTCATCAATGATGAAACCAAAATCGGGAAAATCCTGAAGCGTTTCAAAAAGTTCTACAAAAGCAAAGAAAGCAGCCTGATGCGCCACTACACGACCTATGCGCAAGGTGGCAAAACTTTTGACAAGCATCCCAAAATTCTAAACCTGCCACTGGAACAAAAGGAAAAGAAGTCCAACAGCTTCAACCGTCGGTATTTGGCCAAGACCGCAACCCTTTGTGCCGGGGATCCCCCACTGCCAGACATTGCCGACGACATCATTGGCGGGATCGGCGGAGTTGTCTTTCCGGAATCCGATTTTGAAAGCCCATTCAAGGACATTCCTGATGAGGCCAAGACAGCAGAGATGCGCTTGATCGAAGCACAGCTGGAAGCGTCGAAAGAGGCCCAAAGACTGGCCAAAGAAGCCGCCGACGCCATTTTGGGCGATGCGCTTCAGGCGATGGCAGATGCGTTGGACCTTACAATTCAAACACCGCATTACACCTTTTGGAAGCTGAAGGATGTCGACATCGATCCAAACGCCATTCGCACAGTTCAGCCAGATCAAATGCCCGATCCGTTTCGTATCTTGGCCTATGCCTCTAAGGACAAAAGCCGGCGCCTGGGCACCAAGCTGATGCCTGACGATACGACCACACATTTCGGGTATGCCCAGACGAATGTCTACAACCCTGACGGTGCAAGTCTTTATGCGGAAAACTGGCGTTTTCGACTGATGCCCGCCTCTAGAATGGATGCGCCCGGAACCGCCGCAACAGAACTGCAAGACCACGCAACATCTACGTTTGGGCGTCTGGCCAGCAAACTAAGCGCTGTGGGCGATGTGGCCAGCTGGGGGCAGATCAATGCGCATTAGACTGAACATCAAACGACGCGGTTCATTGGGGATTGAAGCGCTGACAATCGTCCCCTTTGCGGTCATCATGATCCTGATGTCACGGTTCATATTGGAAGCGATGTTGAACCGCCAAGAGGTTGCCATCTACACCCGGGGCAGCACGGTCAGCGCAGCCCACAGCACGGATTCAGTGGCATCTTCCTGCACATTTGATCAAACCCCGTTTTCGTCGCGCAGCAGTGTCTCGCAATCTTCTTCGGTGTCCTGTTTCAAGCAGAACAGCGAAAAAGGACTGCGCAACGTCCCAGAGTTTTTCGAAGCCCTTCGCGAAGGCGCCCGCCCCTGGCCGGGGATTACCCGGGACGTGAACCGAGACTCTGACATTTTGGACATGAAAGGGGATGGTGACGGTTCGATGACGTTTGATCGCCCCGACTTCCTGTCCACCCGCGATTCAACCGCAGCGACCAACAGCTATGTTGCGCCCCTGGATGAGCTCTTCGACCACTCAGAGAAGCCATACAAGGCAGCCCATGATCCTGTTGTCTGGGCGGAATTAAAGAAACGGCGATCCTACAAGCTGTTCCCAGATGTTTTTCCGTCGAGGAATAAGTAATTGAGTTTGGCCAATTCCATAGGTGCCATCTGGCTGGCATTTGCGATTTTGGCGCTCCCTTTCGGAGCGGCCCACGCGCAAACGCAGGATTTGACCACCTTTGTCGCAGCGCTTGAGGAAAGCCCAAAGGAAATCGTCGACAGGTTTTCGTTTCTGTCCGACGAACTGGATATCCGCGCGAAAGACGGGGTGACCTATCTGTCATATGCGGGGCTGGACGCGCCGCCCGAATTCACCAGGTTTCTGGTCAGCAAAATCCCGAACCTGCCGACACAATCCTTTGGCGCCGGGCACGCCGCGAATTTTAGCGTCGCGCTTGTGGCAGAGGGCGACATGACGCAGCTGCGGCTGGTGATGTTTGAAACAAGCGACCTTGATGCACCCAATACTGATCTGGCCCTGCCAAGCGGGGCCAAAGTCATTTTCAACGATGGCTATGCTGACAATTGCACGGGCCAAATCGTCGTTGGCTATGACAAGCCCGAACGGTCTGCCGCCGACACTTTCCCTAAATGGTTGGCGCAAAAGGGGTATTCCATCACGGATTCTTCTGACGAAAACACTTCGTTTTTTATCGGAAGCAAAAAATCATGTACAGTATTCGTCTATGTTCAACCTGACCCGGACACGCAAATACGCTCACTCATTGTTCTAAGATTTCTGGAGGACTAATGCGAAACGTCTTTTATTTCCTCGCCGCTCTTTTGGCATTTGGGGCCGCCTGGTACTATTATCAGGACGTGTCCGAACAAACCGCCACGATCACTAAACTGCGCTTCAAGGCCGAAGATGGTGTCATCATAAAGGCCGGTACAGTGATCGATGACGACTTCATCAAGGAACATATTGTAAGCCAAAAGCTTCCGCTGTCGCTGGCCAGTGAATTTGGCTGGGCGCTGGATGATTCACAATCCACCCGGATCAATCTTCGCGATCGTGTTCTGGGCCAGGATGTATCCGCCGGTGCTTTCTTGCAGCGGGCGCATTTCTTTGTGGCCCAGCAAGAAGCGTTTGCCCGTCGCATCAAGGATGGATATCGCGCCTTTTCGATCCCTGTCGAAAGCAACCGCGCCGTAGAAAATTTCATTACACCCGGATCGCATGTGGACGTCATCGGAACATTCGAAATTGCGCCCGACACGATGGTGTCCAAAAGGCTGCTGGAAAACGTAGAAGTCATGGCCGTGGGTGAAATCGACAGCCGCGGTGAATATGAAAAGCAGGACCGCCCCGCCTATAATTCTGTAACCTTGCAAGCCAAGGCCGAAGCAATGGAGGCATATCTGGCCGAAGCCGAGAACGTCGAAGGGTCCTTGACCCTTGTTCTTCGCAACCCGTGCGAGGATTCAGATGACTGTGTTGGCGCAGAGGTTGCCCAATGACATCAGCCCGGTCCCATCTTCGGATTTGCGACGCCTACGGCAACCGAAAAAATGTCGTGACGTTGGACGAAACATTTTACGAAATCGGCGGCGACCGCACCCGCGCCGGTCAGGCCGACTACATTCATCTGGATGGAAGCGGCGTCGAGGCCCGCCACGCACGTTTGATGCGTCAGGGCAATTCCGACATCTGGCAAATTGTCCCTTTGGCGGATGTGAAACTCGGCCGCAGGGATGCCGCAAGAAACCAGGCAAATGATATTTCGGATGGCGCCGAGATCTGGTTGGGCAATAATTTATTGCAACTTCTGGACGTCAACAAAAGCGTGTCTGAACTGGCCGTCATGGCAGAGCTTTCAGATATTGAATTGATGATGAATGAGGCCCTGTTGGATTACGAAGACCGCCGTCGCGACTTGTTTGACGGCGACGACCGCCAGCGCGAACAGCTGTTGTCTGCGGAACTGGACCGTTTGCTGAGTGCAGAGCTGGACCTGGCAGGCAAGCCCGACATGATCGCAACGATCAACCGTTATTGCAAAGAGGCCCTGCGCCGCCCCCTGATCTCTGCCTGTTTGATGAGCGGGACACGCGGCGATGTTGAGTTTACCTTTTCCCAGTTCAACGACGAACAAAATGCGCGTTCCATTGAACTGAGAGAGGAACTTGCCTCTGAACTGGGTCTGGACATGACCGCGCATTCCACAGCGGCCGATCTGGAACGCCTGCATGCCGGTTTTGACGACGCGTTCAAAGCCGTGTCCGGCATGATCGGTGAGACGTTCAAGCTTGCCCTTATCCGTGACGCCGTTCGCGAAAAAGTAATGGGGTTGTTTTTTCGGCTTGGGCCAATTCAGTTCCTGATCGATATCCCGGTGATTTCCGAGATTATGGTCTGCGGGCATGACCGGATTTTCGTCGAAAAAGGCAACCAGATGTTTGAGACCGGGCTGACCTTTGCGTCAGAACGGGAATTGTTCACGGTGGCCGCCCGCATTGCAGGCCGCGACGGAAAGCAGCTGACACAGGGCAACCCGCTGGTTGATGCCCGCCTGCCCGATGGAAGCCGATCCAATATCGTTGCGGCCCCGACCTCTTTGGGCGGGATTTCCCTGACCATCCGCAAATTCGGAAATGTCATCCGCACAATGGAAATGCTGCGCCAAGGTCGGATGATGTCTGCACCAATGGAACGCTTTATGGAAGCCTGCGTAAAGGCCCGAAAAAACATCATTATTTCGGGCGGCACCGGGTCTGGTAAGACAACCATGCTGAACGCGATGGCGATGTTTGTGCCCGATGATGAACGGATCGTCACGATCGAAGACACGTCGGAATTGCGGTTGATGAACCGCAATCTTGTCACGCTTGAAAGCCGACGGGCGAATATGGATGGTCGCGGCGAAATATCCATCCGGGACCTTGTGAAGAACGCGCTTCGCATGCGCCCTGACCGAATTGTCGTGGGGGAGTGTCGGGGCGGCGAGACCCTGGACATGCTGCAAGCGATGAACACCGGCCATTCCGGGTCAATGACCACAGCACATGCAAATTCGCCCGAAGATCTGATTTTGCGGCTTGAAACCATGGTTTTGCAATCCGGTGAAGAATTGCCCATCCATGCAATTCGTCAGCAGATCAGCGCCGCAATCGATATCATCATTCAGGTCAGAAAAACCGCCTCTATGGAACCGGGCGCACCGCGCCATGCCACGCAGCGGACAATTGTTGAAATTGCCGAACTTGGTCAGTTTGACCCGGAAACCGGCGAAATTCCGGTCAACCCGATCTTTGAAGTCACGGAAAACGACGGAAAACTGCGGTTTACGATTGCCGGATACATCCCATCATTTTTCGACGAAATGACGCTGCATAACCTGATTGATATCGAAAGCTTTTTTGACAGTGAGGACGCCAATGCTGCCTGATCCTGGCCCCGCCATGAACCTTGCCACCGCGGTGATTTTGGGCGCGGGCATTTTTGTAGGTCTTTGGGCCTGCCGCCTTGCCTTGGAAAGCGTCTGGGCGTCTCTTTCAGATGACCGGCGCGAACAAATTACGGCTGTGCTGGTCTTTGTGTTCGGCCCCAAGACCGAACCGGTGGACGCCCTGGCCTTGATCATTTTCGGCAATGTTGCACTTGGCGTTGTCCTGGCGGCAGTCGGTTTGAATATCGGCTCTGTTATCTTGGTTGTCCTGATCGGCTTGGGGATGCCGCTTTTCTTTTATCACCGCGCGTCGGGCCAACGTTCCAGAGAGCTAGAGCTTGCCCTGCCTCTGGCTTTGCAGCAGGTCGCCAATGAAATGGCCGCCGGCGCGACCTTGGAAACGGCCCTGAAACTGGTTGGAAAATCAGCACCTCCGCCCGCGGATATAGAGATTTCGCGTCTGCAAAGACGCGTCGAAGTCATGGGAATTGATGCGGCTTTCACTGAAATGGCCGAGCGGTTGAACAGTCGATCCTTCGCGCTGACGGCCTCTGTTGTGCGTGTGGGAACGTCAAGCGGTGGTCGGTTGATCGAGGCGCTCAAAAGCCTGTCGCGCACCTTGATAGAGATTGAACGGCTGAACAAAAAGATCCGAACCGCGTCGGAAAACGGACGGCGCAACCTCTATCTGATGTCGATTGTTGGCCCTTTGATCGCGCTTGGCTCTGGCTTTGTGGTCGATCATGAAACATCGCTGCTGGACGACGGCATGGGACAATTGTTGATCGGAATTTCTGTTCTGATGTTTCTGGCCGCCCATATCTTTGGGTATTTCATGACAAAGGTGAAGGTATGACCCCTCAAATTCTCACCATGGTGATCGCTAGTCTTATTGGGCTTGGCACGCTTTTCATCGGATTAATTGTCGCAAATTGGCTGACTGCATCGACCGATCGCGTCGCGGATGAATTTGACGCGCAATCTGAGACACGCGATCAAACCGCGCGGGTTATTCGGTCAATCGGCACGTCCTTTTCTGAACTTGGACGCCCCTTCCCCGGCTTGGCGGATTGGCTGGATCAACAGCTGACCTATGCCGGGCGTCCCTATGGCGGCGTGAACGGGCAACAATATTTGGCCGCCGTCATCGTGCTGAGCTTTGCCATTTCCATGACGCTTGGTGCGTTCTTCTTTGCAACCTCTGTCATCGGCGGCACCGATGTCGGCACCGCTTTTGGTTCGGGGCTGCGATGGTTTTTGGTGACCATCATTGGGGTTGGTGGCTTTCTGATCCAGGATGTACGCGCGAATGCAGCGCGCCATTCAGATGAACTGGAAAGAGAATTTCCGTTCTTCCTCGATTTGGCGGTTTTGGTGGTTCAGGCGGGTGGGACCCCTAGAAAATCACTTGCCAAATATGTCGAGGCCTCACCGGGCACAGCCCTGTCCCGGGAAATCGCAATCACTGCAAAAGAGGCGGATTCCACCAGTTTTGAGGGCGCTTTGTTCAGCATGATCGATCGCGTTCAACCCACCAGCGTTAAAACGATCCTCAAGAACCTGGCACAAGGGGAACGGTCCAGCGGGGAAGCTGAACAGTTCTATACCGATCAGGCCGAAGAGCTGCGCTTTTTGCGTGAGGAAATGGCCAACCGCACGGCGGAACGTCTGAAAACCAACATCATCTTTCCAGTGTTCCTGATGATGAGCGGCATCATTTTGGCGGCCCTTGCGCCAACAATTGTCAGTATTCGCGGACAGGGGTTCTTTTGATGGCATTTTCCTTTCTTACAGCGCAGGGCCTCAAGATAGAGGTCACCGAAGGCGTCGATCTGGAAAGCTCTGCTTTTTTGACCGGAGAGCGGATCACAGTCGGCAGCGGGACAAGCGACGATCTGCAGCTTGGCAGCAGCAGTGTGGTGTCCGAGCATCTGACATTCATCCGGCAACCCGGCGCGAAAACCTGGGAATATTTCACCTCTGATCGCGGTCGCACGGCTGTTGACCGCGGCAATCCCAGAACCGGGACAGTGCGCGCCGGGATGTGGTTTCGCTTGGGCGCAGACACGCGAATTGATGTCATGCGCGCGCCCGCCCCGCAAACCGAAGATGCCGCGAGCGATACGGCAGAAAAGAAAGAAGTCCCAATGGCAGTCGCGCTGCCAATCATGGGGATGATGGTGCTGGCCTTCGGTATGATCCTGTTTGCGCTGAATTCCGACACCAAGCGGTCAGGCGCATCTTTGAAAACCGCTGGCTGGTTTGTCGGCAGTCAGGCGATAGAGCCATCTTTGGATGTGTGCCTGACCACCGGAATAGAACAAAGCAAATCCTTATTGCCCGTGCGCGTTTCAAAATCGGCGCCCGATGCCTTGTTTCAGGAATATATCATTGTTCAAACCAGTGATCCGGCCCGCGCCGGTGAAGTCTATGAGGACCTGGCACGTTCGATCAAGAAAGACATCGCCAAGGCGCATTTTCTGGCCAATGAAAAAGACTATCTGCAGGCCGCAGACACATTACGTCGTTTAGAAAACGTTTTGCCCGTCGGCACGGGAAAATGTCCTATTCTTTCTGCAACACGGTCTGACCTCGCCACTTTAGAAATAGCGGATCGACGACGATAACTGCAAAATTTGGGATCTGATTTATGACTGACAATGCCAATAATGTAATCGACGCACGTCTTCAGGACGCGCTTGGACAATATTTCAATGGTGTTTCTTTACGCCAGACGGTCGGGGATTGCGCAGTCTTGGAAGGGATCCGAAAACAAAACGGATCGCCGGTTGATATTTACACGGCCAGTTACAACGTCTCGCGCGATGAGGCGGCATGTGAAAGCATTTCAAAGCAGTTTGAGGCCTATGAAAAGCTAAGCTCTCAACGGTTGCAATCCGTTGAACGCAGGATGACGACCCGTGCGTTCAAGAAAACCCCAGCATTGGCAGTTTTGTCTTGTCCGGTAGATGTGTTTGATGATGCGCTGGAAACCCGCGACATTGACGTCAAACTGCAGATCTTTGATGAAATCCTGGACGGCCTGGCCGACCTGCATGGGGCGGGTATTGTGCATGGCAATCTGCAACCCAAAGCCGTGCGTCGCGAAGATCCACAGGGCGGGCTGCGCCTGTGCGATTTCACCTTTTGCGCAGACCGAACAACCAAGGTGACAACCCAACCCCCTGCTTATCAATCTCGCCATGTGATCAATAGCTCGCAGCCCAGATTTGCAGATGACATTCATGCGGCGGGGATGATCGGGTATCGCCTTTTGCTGGGGCCTGGCGGTGCGCGCAAGGTTTTGACAGGGTCCAAAGACATTGACGACGCGGAACAAATCGTTTCGGCCATCTTGGGTGAAGTTACCGAAGCCCCGGACGCCGCCGCGCTGTTCCCTGAAGGCCATGCCAGCGGCGACCAAATCGCGCGTTTGTTGGCCCGGATGACAGACCGCCTGCCAAATTCCAGCGCCTATTCATCGGCAGAGGCCGTTCGCAAGGCGTTCCGTTCTATCGTGAGCAATCCAAATGTTGGGGATGTCCCCGCCGGTGTGGACGCGCCGGCGCAGGCCGCGCCAATCTATCAGGCCCCCCCGCCCCCGGCGGCTGCCGGCGGTGTTACCAAGGCGACGGCTTTGGCCTTGTTCGGCGGATTTGCCGTTGCCACAGGCGCGGCTGTTTATTTCTATCTGGAAGCTGACCGTCTGGATGGCACGCTACGGGTTGCGGTCAATCAATTGACGGGTGCAAAGAATGAACTGGCCTTGGCGCAATCCGAACTGGCAAGTGAAGTCGATGCGCATGCATTGAGCGTGGCAGAGCTTCAGGCAAAACTGGATGCAAGCAGCGCCGCTCATATGGCATTGCGCAATGCCGAAGTCCTGGTGACCCAGGCCCGCCTTGCTGGGGCGGCAAACGCATCCGGCGCCAGCTCTGACCGTTTTGCCGCCGCGAGTGAGGCGCTAGAGCAAGCCGATGCGGCCCTTTCTGCCGGGGATCCCAGCCCGGCCCAAACAAGTGCCGGACAGGCCGCAGAGCATGCGGCAGCAACGTTGGAGCTGATTGACAGCATCCAAAAAGAGGCTCTGGCCGCGCAAACAAAGACAGCTGCGTCACAATCCGCAGCCACATTGGCGGGTGCTGGGTCATTTCCTGAATTTGCAGGCGCTGAAGGCAAAGCCAGCCAAGCCGCAAAGGATTACGAAACCGGCCATCTGGAACGCGCCGCTCAAGGCTGGACAGAGGCCGGTTCAGGGTTCAACGCTCTTTTTGAAGGCTTGCGCACTGCCGCCGTATCTGCGCGCCGCGACGCCAATGCGGCAAAGGACGCCGGCAATCCTGAAAATGCATCCTTCATTTTGGCGAACGGTTTGCAAAAACGCGCCGATGCGGCCTTTGATAACAATGCTTTTGGCGAGGCGAGCGAAATCTACGCCGCAGCGTTTCGCGCCTATCAAAACAGTCAAACAAACGCAGCACCCGTTGAAAGCGGCGATGCCCCGATTGACGTGCAAATTGGATCGGACCCAGCCCAGCTGGCTGCCGCGGTTCAACTGTGTTTGGATCACGCCCCGATCGCCAAAGCCAATTGCCCGTCCGAGCGCGACACAGGCGAAGCGGCCCGCACCGTTTCGCTGACCCCGTACGAAATCGATAAAACAGAGGTCAGCGCCGCCGATTTTGCCCGGTTCATCGTCGAAACATCTTATGTGACCGAAGCCGAAGAAAATGGCCGTGTCGTAGCTCTCAGCAGCAGCGGAGAGGCGCGGTTTATTGATGGGGCCTATACCTGGTCAACGCCTAACGGAAAAAATACGACGTTCCAAACAGCCCCCGATTTGCCTGTTACAAACGTGTCTATGAAAGACGCGACTGCATATTGTTCTTGGGCTTCTGGCCGTCTCCCCACCGAAGCAGAATGGGAAAACGCCGCACGCGGCGGTGCAGATCGCGTCTTTCCGTGGGGCAGTTGGTCCGCCGATGCTGTCATCTGGCGCGGATCACCTGCCCCACAAAACCGTTTACCACAATCCGTTGTCGCAGCGCTTGCAACGACACCGGATGGAATTGTCGGGCTATCGGGCAACGCACGTGAATGGGTTTTGGCCGAAGACGGGGCGGTGCTGAAAGGCGGATCCTGGAACACGGCCAACCCCGGTGATCTGCGTATCGCCGCGCGGCTTTCGGTGCCTGGCAACGCGCCCGGCGTTGACTTTGGCTTTCGCTGCGCCCGTGATCTGGAGGCCTGGAAATGAACCGTCTCGCAACATTTGCTCTGGCCGCAACCACGTCCTTGGCGGCGTTCCAAGCGCAGGCCGCAGACCGCGCCCTGGTCATCGGCATCGATGATTATTCGGCACTGGGTCTTGCCCAGCCCCTGCAATCTGCGACTTCAGACGCACAGGCTTTTGCCGGTTTTTTACAAGAACACTGGAATTATGACCCAACAGAAATAACGGTATTGCTAAACGATCAGGCCAGTTCTGATGCAATCATGACTGTGCTGATCGACAAACTGGTTTCCGAAACGAAAGAAGGCGATCGCGTTGTCTTTTATTTCGCCGGTTTGGGCGGAACACTTGCGCCGCGCTCTGCCGATACGCAGAACAAAGGAAATGACGTTCTGATTGCGTTTGACGGCGACAGCGTTCTGGGGAAAATCCCGCAGGACGCCATTGCCGACATTCTGGATATTATCGCGGATCGAAAAGTAACCGTCATCACAGATACATCGTTTGAGGGTCTTTCTATTGATCTTATGGGGACAGTCGGCCCAACAACGCGGGGGCAGGAACGCGAAGGTCCCTCTGTCAGCGCCCCGGAGGCTGGGGAAATTCATCCCTTTGGCACCGGAAAAGCCGAACGTACCATTTGGAACGCCACAGCCCCGGGTCAATATGCCTGGGAAGACCAGAATGGCGGCGTGTTCACGCGGGCGTTTATTTCCGGCATCGGAGATCGTTTGGCCGATGCAAACGCCAACGGCACGGTCACAAATGCAGAACTGCTTGGCTATGTTCGTTCGCAAAGCGCCGACTGGTGCGCCAAGACCCCGGAATGCGCAGCGACGCAACTTGGCCTGACACCCGTCTTTGGCGGTCGCGTGGACGGCGTGGCGGGCAAGGAAAAGGCGCAGCCGGTTGTTGCCCCTGAAATTGACCCCGGCCCTTCGCTGGATGGAACACCTGCCGGGTATAAAGAAACACTTGGATTTGTGACAGACCTCTTCAGCCCGTCCAACGACGCAGGCCTGACCCTGGCCATCAACAACGGCGAGACCCTGAAGGTCGGCGACATCGTCAGCTTTGCCGTAAATGCAAATCGCGCGGGCAGTTTGGTGCTGTTGGACGTGAACCCAAACGGAGAGCTGGTGCAGATTTACCCCTCGCCCCTGTCTCAGGACGGCGCGACGCGCATGGCAGCTGGCGACACTTTGGCGATCCCGAACGGAAAGTCAAAGAACGGCAACGCCCTGCAAATTCGGGTCAGCGAACCCGCCGGGAAAGGTTTCTTGCTGGGACTGTTCGTCGAAGATGATTTGCCCGCGTTGAAATCAGTTCTTCCCGCGGATTTGGCCGGCGGCGCTATCCCGAATGCTGGCCAGTATCTTTATGAAATTGCACAAGAATTGCTACAGTTGCAGGCAAGAACAACAGGCACAGACCCGATCAGATGGTCTGCCGCCTATCTGCCTTATGACATAACTCGGTAACAGGTTTTCCTGTTCTGGATCGAAAGGAATGAAAACATGATTGGGACGCAAAAATCAGTTTTGGGACTGACATTTATCGCCAGCATCACCTTGTCCGGCGCCGCCATGGCTTGCGCGCAATATGATGATGTGGTTGCCGCGGTCCAAGCGGATGATGTGCCCAAAGCCACTGCGCTTTATGAAGAAATCTCTGTCAACGCTGGCTGCGATGATGCGATCCGTGAATGGGTGGCCGATTATTTGGCACGTGATGCATTTCTATCGGCCATGGCCGCCAGTTCTAACACCGAAAAACGGGACAATCTGCAAACCGCCTTGGGATATGAAAAACACTGGCGCAGCTATTATGAGCTTGGTCACCTGTTCTGGTCCGAAAAGAACTACAGCACGGCAGCGACCAATTTTCAGCTGGCCATAAATGAGCTGATTGACGGCGACCCAAGCCACGAGGCGGAAGAAAGCGAAATTGCGGAACTCTACCAATTGGCCTCTGCGTCCATGGCTCTTGCGGACGCCCCTGTCGAAATGCCACGCACCCGGTCCGGCAATGTTGGCGGTATCTTTGAGACAAAAATCCGCGGATTTTCTGTAGAAGAAGTGCCCCTGCCCATCACCTTTGAATATAACTCGACAGAGTTTGATGAGATGGGGGCAACATATGCCGACGTGTTGGTTGCACATCTTTTGGAATCTGCGCCCAGCTCTTTGCGGCTGTCGGGTCATACGGATCCACGTGGTGACGAACTTTATAACGAAGACCTGTCCGAGGCGCGTGCAAACGCCCTGAAAGAGCATTTGCTGGCCAACGGGTTTTCAGGCGAAATCGAAGTGTTCGGCTATGGCGAAAGCCAGCTGCCGGAACCACCAGAAGGCATCGAACCCGATTCAGAAGAGTATTTCCGCATCGCCCGCCGCGTCGCTTTTCAGGAAAACTAGGTTTGACCATGCGCGCGTTCTTATCCTCGATATGCTTGTGTCTGTGCCTGGGAACGGGCCCGGCCCTGGCCTCACAGACCTACGGCCTTGTTGTTGGCATCGATGAATATGACAACATCCCCGATCTGGATGGTGCCGTGAATGACGCCAATGACATCGCCGACGCGATGCGCGGTTTGGATGTGACTGTCACAAAATTGGTGGACGAACAGGCAACGCGTGCGGCCTTCCTGTCAAACTGGCGCTCTATCGCTGCGAAAATGAAGGATGGCGATCAGTTGATCGTGACCTATGCCGGCCATGGCTCTAACGAGCCTGAGCATTTCAAGGGCAACGAAGAAGACGGTCGGGATGAGACATTGCTATTGGCGGGGTTTTCGCCATTTGGGCAGGCTGCAGGCGAACGTATTCGCGACGATGAAATCGCCGAACTGATCGCCCTGACCCCCGGGCGCAACGTCATATTCGTGGCGGATGCCTGTCATTCCGGTACAGTTGCGCGCACAATCAACCCCGTCCTTGGCTATCGCTATTTTTCGAACGGCAAAATCGCAGATGACCCATTGCCGCCCCCGCCCCCAAATACGTTGAAGAATGACGGCGACGACGATGTCGCGCTGTTTCTTGCCGCCGTCGGAGAGGCCGACAAAGTTCCCGAATTCATGATCGAAGGACAGGCCCGCGGTGCGCTCAGCTATGCTTTTGCGGAAAGCCTGCGGGGAAAGGCTGATAAGGACCAAAACGGCGCCCTGACAAAAAGTGAAGTCGAAGAATATGTGCGTCGACGGGTCAGAGGCATTTCGCAGGGCATTCAAAGCCCCCAGGTCCAGCACCGTGGATCAGGGGATGACGTTATCCTGTCTGTGGCAGCCGTGGCACCGACCCAGCCTGCCGCCGATGGCAAAACCGCGCTCAGCCAAATCGACCCGAACACACCCGTTTCAGTTTACTGGGAGTCCGCCGCCGTCGCCCTGCCCCCAAACACAGTGGAAAGCCCGACCGCTGAAGCCGCAGATCTGCGGATCAACAGTTCCACCGGCGTTGTGTTAACCTCTGCCGGGGATCGGGTGGCAACATTTGGAGATGGCGAAATGCGCGACGCGCCAGAACGTCTGGCCGCTGTCATTGATAAATATCGACTGGCCCAACACTTGCAGGGGTTGGTCGGCAATGGCGCGCTTGAAATGTTGTTTGAAGACGGCGACCGGAATTATTTCGACGGCGACCCCATAACGATACAGGTCGCCGGGCGCAGCACGCGATATGTGACGCTGTTCAATATCAGCTCCAACGGGGAACTTGCCTTTCTCTACCCATTGCATCTTGCCGCGAACGGTTTCGATGATCCGCTTGAAAGCCCGGCAACGGATCGTTTGAACCTGGGGTTTCAGATTTCGGCACCATACGGCGCCGATCATGTGGTCGCCATCGAAACAGAACATAACCCCGCAGTCTTGCGCCGGGTCCTAAGCAGCTATGACGGCAGCACAGATTCCAGACAAATCTGGGATCAGCTATCAGCCGCCATCCAGGGCATGCCGTCGACGCCAAATGTTGCAATCTTCCCGTTCTTCTCGTCCGAAAGATAGGCGATGATTTCCTGGGCGCTTTTCCTGCTGGCCGGTACGCTGGCGGCAATCTGCGGGGTGAGTGTCGGACGGTATTTTGAACCCGAAACAAAGAACGCATGGATCGACATTTGCGCAACTGCGGTTCCTGCCGCATTGATGGTTTTGTTGGTGGACGGTCCTGTTCCAGTCTCAAAACTAATATGGTCCATGATCCTGATTTCAGGGCTGACTGCGTTGTTCTCCATCGATGCCAAGACCAGATTGGTGCCCGATCTGCTGACCATTCCGATGATCGTGTTGGGGCTGTGTCACGCCGCACTTCAAACGCAACTGTTTCAGGTCTTTGCGGTCACGTCGATCGGCGTGATCCTGGTGGCTTATCTGGTCAGTCTTGTGATGCGAAACAAAACCAGTTGGATCGGCGCGGGGGACGTGCTGCTGTTTTCCGGTGCAATGGCTTGGTTCGGGCCAGGCTTGGCGCCCGACCTGCTGGTCCTGACCGGCGCGTTCATCTTGCTGTGGTTCCTTGCAGCCAAACTCTTGCCCACAACAGAACCGGCGTCGGGTGACCGTTTTCTACCCTTGGCCCCGGCGCTTGGCGCCGCGCAGGTCGCGATCTGGATGGGGGGGCCGCTGCTGTAACCGGTTTGCCATGTCGTATTTGAAACGACACCACAGCACAGCTGCCACAATTCTTGGTACATCTGTCTGGTTGCTAACAGTTGACTGGACCGAAACGTGCCTAAAACCTCTCCACCTTCGTTGCAAATAATCATTAACCCCGAAATTCAGTCGCAAGCTGACTTGACGTCACCCCGCGCGCGGCTGAGTGTCATGCAAGGAGGACGCGATATGACACAGGCCGGCTTGGGGCAAGCAAATCAATCTGACAATAGTTCAGAAAACAGCGCTCGTCTGGCTTTTGAAACGGTTGAATGCGCGCTTAGGGCCGAAAACTGGTTCTTTGAAACTGTCCGCAAAGAGCTGAAAAAGGTCGCTCCCCTGTCCGAATTTCCAACCATAACGGGGTCGAATGGGCACGACTACGTGCTGCACCTGACCCAGTTTTTGTTCTTTCTCAAAGCCTTGGATTGCACCGACGCGGATCAGATTTCCAATTTCATTGAATCGCATAACAAGAAGATAGAAACAGAGATCACCGATCCCAATTTCACCAAAAGCGTCAATGAATTTAAAAAAGCGATCATCAGACCAGAGCGTAAGGCAAAGATTCTGGACACGATCCGGACGATGCAGCGGCCCGTTTTTGCCATTTACGAATATGCGCATCTGCTGATCGACGAGATGTCCCCAAAGACAACAGAAAAGCTCATCGAAGACCTGCGCTACGGGCAATTGCTGGTCCGCCGGACCGATGACCGAATGTCAGCAGATCAAAAACGTGTCTTGATTGCCTCCACCGGCTTTCTTGAGCGCACATATCAGACATCGCTGCTGATGCAGCGCAGGATGATCGCGTCGGTGTTAAGCCAATCCGAATTCGACAAGGCCAAGAGCACCTAAAAACGCCGGTCCGCGCAGAGCACAGAATTCATGGTGCGGTCTCGTGCCACGCTCCTTCGCTTTGACCTGTAACTTGTACTCGGCCTGAACTATACTATGTCCAGTTCAGTACCCCCTATTTACCGAGGATCGATATGAGCCCTTTTCAAAAAATTTCCGCGCTGATGACAGCGGCTGCACTTTCGATTGGTGCCCTTGCGGCGCCCGGATTTGCAAAATCTGACCTTTCTTACGGAAAGTTCACGTCACAATATGGACTGCGCGGTGTCGGAGACGCCTCTGATCCAAGCCGCTTTGACATTTTGCAAAATGCGGGCAGTGGTGGATCGGATTACTGGTGCGCTGCCGGGGAATACGCAATCAAAAAGCTCGGCGTCAGCCCTGCAACCCACGTGTATTTGGTGCAGCCCTTGGCAAAGGGACGGTTGGGGCGCAACAGCGTTGGCTTTAGCGTGAATCCGAATGCAGTGCCCGCGGCAGGATCAAACGGATTTACCATGTCGATCACAAAAGTCGGTCAAAACTGGTCTGCGGAACATGCGCGTTCGCAATGTAAGAGTACTGGCAGACGCGATCGGTAAATCATGCGCACGCCCGGTTGCGCGGGCGTGCGGACGACACGGTATTGACCAAACAAAGGTGAGATCAGGAAAGGCGAAAACGAAATGAAAAACGTTTTGTTTGTCTTGGTGGCAACCTTGGCGGCACCATCCGCATTTGCACAAGACGGCCCCGGTCAATTCGCGGCCTTTGATATGGCCAGCGAAGCGGTTTTGAACGATCCCCATGATCTGGCCTTTGGACCGGACGGCTTGCTTTACATTGCCGACAAATTTGGAAGCCGGGTTGTGGTCATGGATCCGGAAACCCTTGAAATCACGCGCATTCTTGGCGAAGGCACCCTGCCCGGCATACATGATGTGTCCTTCGGAACGGATGGGCGCGTTGCGCTTTCAGTGACCGGGGCTGGGGTTGTCGCCGTCTATGCCGACATTGAGGATATCGGCCAGCAACCCGATTTGGTTTTGCCTGCCCCCAGCACCGAGGGGGTGCTGTTTCACGAGAACGGCAAAGTCTATGCCATGGCCAGCGCCGTTGGCGCAGTTGCGGTTTATGAGGGCGAAGAGCTAAGTAACGTCGTCCAGGGGCATCCGGGTGCACATGACATTGTGCAGGACCAAGGCGGCAACATTTGGGTCGCTGACAACCGGGCGCGGCGATTGGTCAAATATTCAGAGAACCTGGAACAGCTGCAAGTGATCGACAGCGCGAAATTCGGATTTGTCGGGCCAAGATATATGGACATGGATGAGTTTGGCTTTCTGATCGTCGCAGATCAGGACGCGCATCGCATTCTCAAGATTGATCCCGATGCGCCAGAAGGCGGCCGTCTGGTGGGCGTTCTAGGAGATGGACAGCCCGGCCTTGGGCCAAACAAATTCGACGACCCAGAAGGAGTCGTCGTTCGCGGAAACCGCTATTTTATCGCGGATTCCGACAATAACCGGATCGTCCGGTATTCCGTTATCCTGAATTAGATTAGGCGGAGAGTGGGCCGTCGCCTGCCTTGGCGTCCCATGTCGCCGATTTCGCCATGCTGACAATCAGCAGTGCAGAAATTGCCGCGAGCGCACCAACTGCGCCGACGCCGCTGTAAACGGCCAAAGCCAATAGAAATGAACCGCCGGATACCAACGTATATACTGCTGCCGTACCGCCAAACAAAATACCGAAAGCTACAAACGCGATTACCATAATTTCGTCTCCCATTTCTATTACGTCCACCTGAGCAGCGAAATGTGGCACAACTTAGGCAATCATGCGGTGTCTCTTGGACGGACACTGTTATTCTTGCCTGAACAACATGATGTTCGCTCAAAAACCCTTAGAAAAGGTAAATTAATAATGTCACGGTGACCGCGCGGGATTCCGCTTACTGATTTCGTGGAATTGCCATCATTCGGCTTTTTTGCGCCATGGGATCGTATAGTCGTCCAGAACAGCCTCTATCGCGCCGGCAGGGACATCACCTGTCTGGCTGACGATGGCGACAAGCCCCAGATGCTTGTCTTCGACAACATCAGCAACCGTCGCAGCAATTCCTGCGGTCTTTAGCGCCGTGTCATAGACGCGCTTGATCGCCATTTTGCGAAGCTCTGGTTTCAGGACCTTACCAACAGCTGTCTTGGGCATTTCAGGCAGGATTTCCAGAAATTTAGGCCGCGCTGCACGCTCTAACACATGGGTGTTTGCGAATTCCTGTAATTCTTCGACTGTGGCAGAGGCACCGTCGACCAGCTCGACATAGGCGCAGGGCAGCTCTCCGGTGAAGCTGTCAGGCTGACCGATCGCCCCAACCATGGCGACAGCTTTGTGCCCGGCCAGCGCCTCTTCTATATCGGCAGGGTCGATATTGTGCCCGCCACGAATGATCAGATCCTTGGCGCGGCCGGTGATCCACAGATACCCCTCCGCATCAATGCGCCCAAGGTCCCCGGTGCGCAGATATTTCTGATCCGCGTAGAGACCGACATTCAGATGCGCTTCAGTGTATGTTTCACCAAGATAAACCCCCGGGCTCGACACACAGATTTCGCCCGGTTCATCAACGCCGCAAGTTTCCAGCACAGTCCCGTCTGGCGCACATTTTAGGATTTTGACATCCGTATGCGGAAACGGAATCCCAACTGACCCGATTTTCTTGGGGCCATCGATTGGGTTGCACGCGACCAGGCAGGTCGCCTCTGTCAGCCCATAGCCTTCGATAATGTTCACCTTACTTGCGTCTTCAAACCGGTTGAACAGCTTGATTGGCAATGGCGACGACCCCGAAAACGCTGTTCTGACACAACTGATGTCTGCATCGACGGGCCGCTGCATCAATGCAGAAAGGGCCGTCGGCACGGTGATCACAAAGGTGATGTTCCAGCGTTCGATCAGTTTCCAGAACTTGTCAAAAACCCCCTCGCCGCGATATCCGGCCGGTGTTGGGAACACCACATGGGCGCCTGATGCGATCATCGACATTAGGATGACATGTGCGGCAAAGACGTGAAACATCGGCAAGGGACAAATGACGTTGTCTTCCACCCGGAACAACAAACGATGCCCGATCCAACCGTTGTAAATCATTCCCGAATATCGATGCTGCACGACCTTGGGCATTCCGGTGGTCCCGCCTGTGTGAAAATAGGCAGCGACACGGTCCCCAGTGCTGTCAGCAAAATCGAGTGTGGTGTTTTGCTTTTTCAGCTCTTGGCGAAACGACAAGACCCGGGCCTTGTGCCCGACCGGATTTTTAGGCCGGATAAACGGGACAATCCACGATTTCGGCCAGGGCATATAGCGCAGCAGGTCAATTTCCAAAAGGGTGTGGACGTCAGGCGCGTCTTCCAGCGCCAAGCCCACTTTTTGTCCGATATCCGACTTGGGAAAGGATTTTAGCGTGACCACCACCTTGGCCCCGACCTCTCGCAAAATGGATGCGATTTGCGCGGGGTCCAGCAACGGGTTGATCGGGCAGACAATGCCGGCAACTGCTCCGCCCAACATGACAACCGGCGTTTCAGAACTGTTGGGCAGCAAAAACGCCACAACGTCCTTTTCACCAACACCCAAACTGCGGAACAAATTCGCAGCCTGAGCGACCTGCGCACGAAGCCCTTCCCAGGTCAGGGTTTCAGCCGCCGCATCGGGCGCGGAAAACATCTGAAAGCTCGTCGCATCGCTGTCGCCATGCTTGGCCGCCGTGTTCGAAATGAACTCATATAGCGTCGTTGCGGGGGCACAATCGGTCCACGGCATTTCAGCTTCAATCGCATCGCGATCTTCAACGGAAGCAAACACAGTCAAACCAGCATCTCCTACGCCTTTTTTCTTCATCTGCGAACAATCATAGCAAGATGGTGTCAAAAAGGCATTGCTGCAAGCCAAACTGCGGAAAGTCTTTGGTTTTCATAAAAAAAGAGCGCCCAAAGGCGCTCTATTCCGAGGTACTATGTGCCGATCAATCCTGCGGGATGCGCAAGACCTGACCGGGATAGATCTTGTCCGGGTCGCTCAACATCGGCTTGTTCGCCTCAAAAATCTCGGTGTAGCGATTACCGTTGCCTAATGTTTTCGTGGCGATGGCCCACAGGGATTCACCCTTTTCAACCGTGTGAAAAACCGGATCTGGCCCGTCCACAGAGTCTTCGACAGCAGCAACACCTTCGATATTGCCAACAGCCAAGATGACCTTTTCCTTGGCTTCCTGGGACAGCGGTGTGCCGGAAACTTTCACAGTGTCACCTTCGACGGAAATATCCATGCCCGTCGCGTCCAGGCCCAAAGATTCGACCTCTTTCACCAGATCATTCGCAGCAGGCGCTTCCGCTGCCTCTGCACCGCCAACAAGGCTTTTGCCTGCGGATTTAACAAAACTCCAAAGTCCCATACCCATGCTCCTAAATAAGACCTGACGTTCATTTCAAAGCGCAGGTTTTTCAGCAAGGGGACTTAATCCAGCGCATTCCCCGCTGTGAATTGCAGGCGCGCCAGACGGGCATAAAGCCCCCCCTGTTCGACCAGCGCTTCATGGGTGCCTTCCGCGACGATCTGACCGTGATCAAAGACCAGAATGCGGTCCGCCTTTTTCACAGTGGCCAGACGATGCGCCACGATCAGGGTGGTTCTGTCCGCAGACATCGCATCGACGGCCTGTTGCACGGCCTGTTCGCTTTCCGCATCCAGCGCTGAAGTTGCCTCGTCCAAAAGCAGGATCGGCGCATCCCGCAGAATCGCCCGGGCAATCGCGATCCGCTGTTTTTGCCCGCCCGACAACATGACGCCACGCTCGCCCACGAAGGTGTCATAGCCTTCTGGCAACTCGCGCAGGAACGCATCGGCGGCGGCGGCCTTGGCGGCTGCGACGACCTCTGCATCACTGGCGTCAGGGCGACCGAACCGGATGTTATCTGAGGCTGAGGCTGCAAAGATCACGGCGTCCTGGGGCACCAAAGCGATTTGGCGACGAAACTCTGCCCGTTCCATGTCGGTCAGGGCGACGCCGTCAATGGTCACCTGCCCCTTTTCAGGGTCGTAAAACCGTTGCAACAATTGAATGATCGTCGATTTTCCGGCCCCCGACGGTCCAACCAACGCGACGGTTTCACCCGGTTTTACCGAAAAACTGACCCCCTGCAGGGCCGCAATGTTTGGGCGTGCGGGGTAATGGAACGTCACGTCCTCAAAGGCAATCGCCCCATTCGTGGGGTTTGCCATCAGTGTCTTGGACACCGGATCCCGAACGTCATCTTCGGCATTCAACAGTTCCACCAAGCGTTCGGTTGCCCCGGCGGCGCGTTGCAACTCTCCCCAGATTTCAGACAGCGCCGCGACAGAGCCCGCAACCATGATCGCGTAGATCACGAATTGCACCAGCTCACCCACGGACATCAGGTCGGCCCGCACGTCCCGTGCCCCGATCCACAACACGCCAACCACACCAAAAAAGATCAGCGCAATCACGATGATGGTCATCGCGGCCCGCGTCTTGATCCGTGTCAGTGCAGAGTCAAAGCTCTTCTCTGTCACGTCGTCAAAGGCTTGGTTCGTCGCAGCTTCATGCGTAAAGGCCTGCACCGTTTGCACGGACAAAAGTGCCTCTGATGCGCTGCCAGAGGATTGCGCGATCCAGTCCTGATTTTCGCGGCTCAGCTTGCGCAAGCGGCGCCCCAGAACAAGGATCGGGATGATGACGGCCGGGACGATCAACAGGACCAACCCGCTCAACTTCGCGGATGTGAACAGCATCAGGACCAACCCGCCCCCCAACACCAACGCGTTGCGCAGCGCGATTGAGGCAGAGGATCCGATGACCGACAGGATCAACGTCGTGTCCGTGGTGATTCGGCTCAGCACCTCGCCCGTCATGATTTTTTCGTAAAAGGCCGGGCTCATGGCGATCATACGTTCGAAGACGGCTTTACGAATATCAGCAACCACCCGTTCGCCCATGCGCGTCACCAGATAATAGCGCAGCCCGCTACCAATGGCCCAAAGCCCGGCAATGCCCAATGCCGCGACGAAATACCCGTCCAGCAATTCAACGGCAGAGGTCTGAAAACCATCCACCACGCGACGCACCGCGACCGGCAACACAAGAGAAATTGCAGCCGTGAACACAAGCGCGATCAGGGCCAGTGCCATCAATCTGCGGTAGGGCCGAACGAAAGGCCACAGGCCACGAATGGCCCCTACTTGTTTTGACTTTTCACGCTGATCAAGCGTTGCCACATCCGTACGAGCCATCGTTCACCTATATTTGTTGCGACCGACATAACGCCGCAAGCACGCAGCTTCAAGGAGACGGCTGCGCGTGACGGAAATTCTATTTCGCGTCAGATGCACCCCAAACCTGAGGGCCCCAAGACCATTCTTTGAAGATGTCTGAAAATTCTGGAGCGGGCGGCGGGAATCGAACCCGCGTCATTAGCTTGGAAGGCTAAGGTCTTACCACTACACAACGCCCGCTCAACAGAAGTACCACATATTTCATAAGAATATGGGCGTCAAGCAGGATGTCGGGAACGCATATAAGCCGCAGATTTATCGCTTCTTCAAAACGCTACGGCGCAGCCTGTCCAACCATTCGTGGGTGAATCACGTCTCATTTCCGTCCACGGGTGACCCTGCAATTCACGACAGAATCCATCCCGGTTGGAGGGCCACGATCAGCGGTCTACTCGCTTTGATGCATCGAAATTGGATAGCGACTGGTCACTTGAACGATCCGACTGACATTGACTGGATGCGTGTGCGCGTCATAGGAAATCTGATCGAGCACCAACACTGCCGCCGGGGCTTCCAGCCCGAAGAGACGACATTCCTCTTGCGTCGCAAGGCGCGCGCCAAATGTGGTGTGCCCGCCGCGGGGTTGAATTCCGTAAATTTTGTTTAGCTTGTCGTAGAGAGAGGCATCCGGCCCGTTCCATTCCAGGTCGAGCAATCCCGGCGCATAGCTTGGCGCCATCCAATCTTCATGGATGCTCACGGCAAGACCGTCCAATGTCCGAAGCCGTTTTAGGTGCAACGCATGAGACGTTGCAGACAGGTTAAGCAATTCTGAGATTTGAGCGTCCACAGGCTCTAGCCCAACCTTTAAGAGCTCACTGCCAGGAACACAGCCTTTGGCAATCGCCGTCGTTGTAAAGCTTTTGAGCACGTGGAATTCGTGGCTGGGGCGCTTTGCGATGACATAGAACCCTTTGCCAGGCTGGCTGCGGACCAAGCCCTCTTGCACGATTGACTGTATGGCCTGGCGCACCGTGATGCGGCTTACCCCAAAAGCCTCTACCAATTGTCTTTCTGACGGAATTTTGGCGTTTGGCGGCAACGCGCCACTTTCGATCATACCTTGTAGGTTCTGGGTGAGCTGCTTGTGCAACGGTTCAGGGGACGAACGGTCCAGTTTTCCCAATTCTTGAAGGTCTGTCACTGAAAGCTCCTTACGTTGTTTGGATGGTCGCACAATTCCATGGACCAGCACAAGTCAAGCCTTGATCTGTCTGGTCATGTCCAGTACTGTCCAGATAGATTATCTCTATAACCCGCCACTGTTGCGGTGCAGCTTAGGAGCTTTCTCATGAAATTGACTGTCGTTGGCGGAGGAGGTGTGCGCGCGCCGCTCTTTGTAGGATCAGCATTGCGCCGCGCAGAGAAAAGTGGGCTTACCGAAATCTGCCTTTACGACACCAATGCAGAGAAGCTTGAAATCTTCGGCGGGCTCAGTCAGGCGCTCGCCGAACGCCAACAAGTGCCCGTCAAGATCACCATGGCCTCGACCCTGGATGAGGCATTGCAGGGCGCGGCGCATGTGGTGACAACTGTGCGCCCAGGCGAAGAAGAAGGCCGCATCCTTGACGAAAAAATCGCGCTGAATATCGGCGTTATTGGGCAGGAAACCACGGGCCCGGGCGGCTTTGCGATGGCACTTCGTTCCATACCTGTCATTCTGAACGTTGCGGAAAAGCTTAGAGAAATTAACCCGGATGCATGGCTGTTCAACTTCACGAACCCTGCCGGGCTTGTAACGCAGGCGCTTAGCGATTCGGGATATGACCGTGCGGTCGGGATTTGCGACAGCGCCAACGCCTCGCAAGATGCAATCGCAGAATGGCTGGGTGTGCATCACAATGACGTTCGCCCGCAGGTTTTTGGGCTCAACCACCTGTCTTTCGCAAAATTCGCTTATGTGAATGGTGAGGAAAAACTACAGGACCTTCTGGCCAACGACGAATTCCTGTCAACATCCATGATGCGCCTGTTCGGTAAGGATCTTGTCCACCGCCACAAAGTCTGGATCAACGAATATCTCTACTACTATTACTATGCCGAACAAGCTGTCGAAGCCATTCAAGCGGACTCGCGCACGCGTGGCGAAGAGGTTCGCGATCTCAACAAAAAACTGATCGGCACATTGAAAGATATCGGCGTTCAAAAGGACCCGAACAAAGCGTTAGAGGCATATTTCGCCTATGAAACACGCCGTTCATCGACCTATATGCATTACGCAGACAGCTCTGCACCGTCGATGGAAGACGCAGACAACAGCGATACACCGTCAGAGCCAACACCGCCATCAAATCACAGCGACCTTGCGGGCGAAGGCTATGCAGGTGTCGCGCTCAACATCATTGACGCGCTTGACGCGGCAGACGTGGCGTGCGTAAAACTCATCTGTGGCGGCCTGATAGGCTGCACTGTCGATGGTTCCAGCCGCTTCGTGTTCGTCTAGCGTGTCCTGAACCTCTTGCGGCAAGGCCGCCCGCAGCTCTGCCGCGCCGGCCAACCACAGTGGCATCGAAGACGGTGAATTGGCGATCACCAACGCCTTCAGCCCTGCAGGCTGGCGTACCGCGTGTTCGGACCCGAGCATCCCGCCCCAGCTTTGCCCCAGCAAAGCGTAATTGTCGGCAATCCCCAAATGGGCGAGCAAAGCGTCCAGCTCTCCTAGAAAGAAATCAACCGTCCAGAAATCCGCGCCCTTGTCGCGCAGATGAGTCGATTTTCCATTTCCGATTTGGTCGTAATGGATAACCGGACGCCCTGTATTTGCAATGTCTTTGAAACTGTCCACGTAGTCATGGGTGCAGCCCGGGCCGCCATGCGCCACCACCAGAGGCATCTTGCCCGCCTGCAAATCACCGCTGATACGATACCATGTCTGGTATCCTTTGTAGGGCGAAAACCCTTCACTGGTCATGACGTCAGCCATAGCACTTCCATTTTTCACAGATCATACAGAACAGGACAGTACAGCGACCGTGGAAGCCCCGCCATCTAGGGAATCTTATAGGTTTTGAGGGGTATCAGGCGTCGAAGCGCAACAATTTATAGTGCCCCGCCAAGGCCAGCGCATGAAATCTGTTGCGCGCGCCCAGCTTTTTCGTCGCCGATGTCAGATGCAACGTGACCGTTGCAACAGAGCGGTTCAACTCATGGGCGATTTCCTTGGCCGTCAGACCGGAAGAGCACAGCCGAAGGCATTGCAATTCTCGCGGCGTCAAAGAGACATGCGGCGACTGCAGCGCCTGTGCAGGCAGGCTTGGCATAATTGCGTCATGCAGCAACTGCCCCAGAAAACCGACGGCCGAGAGGTTCACACTTTCTTCGCCAACATCCCCCGACCCCCCGGTGGAAATGGCCGTGAACGTGGCCAATGAGCCGCCGGGGCTTTGGATGGGAACTGTAATCCCCTTGCTCATCCCTTTTTCGCGCAAATACTGCACGACCGGCTGATGTCTGTCAGACAGGGTCTCTTGCATGACCCGGCTTTGCGGCCCCTCATGGGCCCAGTTGAACGGGCGAGACAGTCGCCGCGCGGCGTCCATGACCGGATCCCGGCCATAATAGCCCCCACGGCACCACAAAGGCGCCATGTCATCGGGCACGTTACGCATGCTAAGAACCGTCGGAAGAATGAACTCTCCGTCATGGGTCAGCGGCACCGGCGAAAAATCATAGGTGATGGCATCGAACCCGTTCGGCTTCAACGCTTCGTGGGCAATGTCCATTGCTGCTTCTAGCTTAATCCCGGAATACAGCGCCTTTGATATGTTGGCTTGGATATTCATCCCGGAAACGTGGCAGGTCGTGCGGTTTTGTCAATGCGTGAAGACCGCTTACATCGCGGCAAAGACCGCTTTATTGTGCAAATGCCTATTTTTCAGTCAAATGCGACCAACACCTTGGCCGCCACGGGTCTGACTGTGCCCTGCGCGCCCTCGCCAAAGGCCGGCGCACACGCATCGCATGATGACAGACGGGCCGCGCCCCAAACGCCGCTCAAATAAGAATTCCAATTCCTGTGATACGGCGTTGACGACAAAAATGACTCATGTAACACTAATATATATCCCGCCAAAATTCACGGCGGTGAGAGTTTTCTTCAAAATGCGGCCGGGCTGAAATCTATCCGCAAATATCTTTTGTTTAAATCTTACGTGCCGGTGAATGCCGGACAATCAGGAGGCCTTGGCGTACGCGCCATGGCAAGATTGAAATGACACCGAAAATATCGGCCCCCGCGCCGAAGGAGCGGCGGTTTCGCCGGACTTCTGATGTGGACGCTCGTCAAGGCCTTGGGGCTTTGGCGCGCATTACACGCATGTGCTTTGACTATCCAAGGCGGGCCAGCCTGGCTTTTGCGGCGACGGTCGTGGCCGTTGTTCTGCAACTGTCCATCCCCGTCATCCTTGGACGCGCCATTGACGTGACCCAATCGGTTGCAGACAGCACACCGAACCTGCGGTCTTTGACAATTATCGCGATGATGCTGTTGGCGGCCAGCGTGCTGCGCGGGCTGTTCACATTGGTCCAAAACTATTCCGCAGAATCTTTGGGCCATGCCCTGGCGCAGGACATCCGCAACAGGGTCTATGCCAAAATCCAAAGCCTGCCCTACTCTTTTCACGACCGCACCCATTCCGGTGACCTGATCACGGTCGGCATGCTGGATCTGGAAGGCGTGCGGATGTATTTTTCCACGGCCCTTGTGCGCACGCTTTATCTGGCACTGCTGATCGGGATCGGTGCATGGATGCTGTTAGCCACCAACGTGCCCCTTGCCCTATTGGCGCTGTCCTTTGTCCCATTTGCCGCCTGGCGCAGCACGGCCATGCGTGTTGTCTTGCGCCGCACCTGGCTGATATTGCAAGAAAAAATGGGTGTCCTCAGCCAGGTCATGGAAGAAAACCTGGCCGGCATTCGCGTGGTCCGGGCCTTTGCCGCGACTGACCACGAAATGGCGAAATTTGATCGCGCGTCCAAAGTGGCGCTGGACCTCAGCCACGAGCGTATCGACGTGCGCGTGGTCAACACATCGATGATGACCATGGCCTTCCTAACCGCAATGGCGCTGGTCCTGCTTTACGGCGGCCAACTGGTCGCGCGGGGTGAAATCACCGTCGGAACGCTGGCCACGTTTTTGACCTTTATGACCTTGCTGCAAATGCCCGTGCGCCAATTGGGGATGATGGTGAACGCCTATGCGCGTGCCTCGACCTGTGGCGCACGCTTGTTTGAGCTGCTCGACATGCCACATGAGATAGAGGACGCCCCCGGCGCAGAGGATCTGCACCTGACCGAAGGCACCCTGCGCCTGAACAATGTCGGGTTTGCCTATGACGGTGCCGGGCAGCAAGCTTTGACCGGCATCAGCTTCGAGGCCAAGCGCGGAGAGACCGTCGGCATCATCGGCCCCCCTGGTTCGGGCAAGACAACACTGATGCACCTGATCCCGCGGTTTTATGACGTGAACGAAGGCTCTGTCACGATTGATGGGCAAGACATTCGGGACGTGACGCTATCGTCGGTGCGGCAGGCCGTTGCCGTGGTGCAGCAGGATTCGTTTCTGTTCACCACAACGATTGAAAACAACATCGCCTATGCCGCGCCCATGGCCAAGGACAAGCGCATTCACGGGGTGGCGGAATCCGCCCAGCTGCATGACTATGTGCTTGGATTACCAAGCAAATATCGCACCATCGTTGGTGAACGCGGGGTGTCTTTGTCCGGCGGGCAACGCCAGCGCCTGTCCATCGCCCGCACCTTGATGCAGGAACCGGCGGTACTGATCTTTGACGATTCCACCGCCGCGATTGACGCCGGAACAGAAAGCCGCATCCGCAACGCCTTGCGCGATTACGCCAAGGATCGGGTGACGCTGATCGTGGCCCACAGATTGGCAAGCCTGATCCACGCGGACCGCATCCTGTTCATCGATCACGGCCAGATCGTTGAAAGCGGAACCCATGCAGAGCTGTTGGCCCTTGGCGGGCGCTATGCCGCCCTGCACGAACTGCAAATGCGTCCCGGCACGGACGCACTGGACGACACGAGGACAGCAGTATGAGTACCGAACAAACGGGTGAACCCCGCGACCCCCACGAGGATGGACGCCCAAAGATGCGCGCTGTTGTCGGCTCTACCCGCATCGAGGAAGAAATCTTTGGCAAAGCCTTTGACGGGAATGTCGTGCGCCGCATCTGGGGGTTTGTCGCGCCGTACAGGCTGCGCCTGAGCATTGGCGTTGCTGCGGCGCTGGTCTTTACCCTCTCGCAACTCTGCATCCCCCTGCTGATCCAATTCGCGATCGACAAAGGGATGAGCGCGGATGCCCCAGAGGGGCTGCTGCTTAAAATCGTAGGGCTTTTCGGCGTGGCCATTCTGGTCAATTTCATCGCCTCACTTCTGCAAGAACGCGTCACCGCGCGGCTGGCCGAGAACGTTCTGTTCGACATTCGCCGCAAGATGTTTTCGCATCTGCAACGCGTGTCCCTGTCTTTCATGGACAAAACAGAGGTCGGGCGGTTGATGTCGCGCCTGCAGGGCGACGTGAATTCGATGCAGGAATTCCTGGAAACCTCGGTTCAATCCGTAGGAGACATCGCGCTGCTTGTCGGCATTATCGTCGCCATGCTGTGGCTGGACTGGCAGCTTGCTGCGCTGGTTTTGCTGGTGCTTCCGGTGCTGTTCGGTGTGCGCGTGCTGTGGCTGACCCGGGCGCGCGCCGCGTTCATGGCCGCGCATGAGGCGAACTCTGTGGCCAATGGCGCCCTGGCAGAGGCCATCCACGGTGTGCGGGCCGTTCAAGCCATGAACCGCGCAGACCTGAACGCGGACCTTTATGGCACGCTTGTTGGCAATGCCTATCAGGCACAGTTGCGTGCCTCTCGGCTGGCGCAGATCATGATCCCGATTGTGGACACGCTGACGGGCTCTGCTATGGCCGTCGTTGTTGTGGTTGGTGGGCTGATGGTCGCCTCGGGTCGCATAGAGGTCGGCGTCATGGTTGCCTTTCTGTTCTACATTCAGCGCTTCTTTGATCCGATCCGGTCTTTGACGATGCAATATTCCGTCATGCAGCGCGCCATGGCGTCGGGGCACCGCCTGACCGAAGTGCTGGATGTCAGCGTCGATGTCGCGGACGCGCCAGACGCAACGCCGCTTGGGCCGGAAGATGACGGCTCGGTGCAGTTTCAGAATGTCAGCTTTGCCTATGACCCCAAGAACCCGGTTCTAAAAAATGTCAGTTTTGACGTGAAATCCGGGGAAAGCGTAGCCATCGTAGGGCCGACGGGCTCGGGTAAATCGAGCTGCATTTCCCTGATCCACCGGTTCTATGATGTGGACAAAGGGGCCGTGCTGGTGGGCGGGCGTGACGTGCGGGATGTGACCCAGGAAAGCCTGGGCCGGCATATCGCGATGGTCCTGCAAGAGCCTTATCTTTTCACCGGAACCATCATGGAAAACATCCGCTATGCGTCCCATTGGGCATCGGATCAGGATGTGATCGAGGCCGCCACAGCCGTCGGCGCGCATGAGTTTATCCAAGCAATGCCAGATGGTTACGACACGGTTCTGGAGGAACGCGGCGGGAACCTTAGCCTGGGCCAACGCCAGCTGCTGAGCTTTGCGCGCGCCCTGGTGGTGGATGCAAAGATCCTGGTGCTGGACGAAGCCACGGCGAATATCGACAGCTATACCGAAATGCAGATTCAAAAGGCGCTGCAAATCCTTCTGAAGGGGCGCACCGGTCTGGTGATCGCGCACCGCTTGGCGACGATCCGCAATGCGGACCGGATCATCGTGCTACAGCAAGGTGTGAAAATCGAAGAAGGCGACCACGATCAGCTGATGGAAGAAGGCGGGCTTTACGCGCGTCTGTTCAATATGAGCTATGCCAGTTTTGACGATCTTCCCGACGCCCTAACGGCAGAGGAGCGCAGCGCCGCCACATAGCCGGGGGTTAGGCCATGTCGCTGTCCAAATGCGCCGACAGCGCCTGCCCTGCGCCGTCAATATGTGTGGTGATCACGTCCGTTGCCCGCTCCACGTCATTGGCGCGAAAGGCCTCGATCAAAAGATCATGTTCAGCCAGCACAGCTTTGTGCCGGCCATTGGTCAGCACTTTGCGGCGCGTCAGCGTGTTGAGCAACCGGCGCTGGCTCATCCATGTGCGAAAAGCGGCCTGGTTGTAATGGCCCTGCGCGATCAACTGGTGGAACAGCATGTCTTTCTCGCCGAACCCCACCCGGTCCATCTGCGAGATTTCGCGGATGTCGTCTTGGATACGGGTCAGCTCATCCACTTGTTCGGGGGTGCAAACCTTGGCGAATCCCGCCGCAAGATAGGGTTCAATCAACCGGATAAGTTCAAATATATTAACGACTTGCTGGCGGTTTAGCGTCGCAACCGTCGCTCCTTTGTTCTTCTTGAACTCGACCAGTCCTTCGCCTTCCATGCGGCGCAGGACCTCTCGCACGGGATTGGCGCTGGACCCGTATTTCTGCGCAAGGTTTTGCACCCGAAGCGGCGTGCCGTTGTGGAACTGGCCATTCGTCATATCGGCAAGCAAACGGTCATAGAGCGTCGATTCTATCAGCGATCTGTCATCGTCAGTTGTCATCCATGCCATCCCATTTCTATTTTTTTCTTGTCCCGCCATCCGCGAAAATTCAGAGCGCTCCTTAGTACAGTTAAGACCCTGTTGCCAAACCGTTTTTGTGGTTTGCCTATTCGTGCCGCAACCCAACCAATCCCATACCAACAGGGCGTCTGGAGGGAAATCCACGGTCAAAGCCTATTGACTCCGCGGCCATCCGTCAAAATAATGTATCAAAATAATCATAAAATTTCAATGGGAGGACTAAATGTTTGCATTAATTACAGGAAAAGCCGGCCGTTCTTTGAACAAAGTGGCGATCTTGGCGACATCATCGGCGCTCGTGATGACGAATATTGCTGTTGCGCAAGACAGTAAATCAGGGATCGACCCTGACAAATGGACCCCAGAATACGTCAAGAGCATTGCCGGGCAGACAACACCGGACACTGCTGCAGAGTGCTCTCAGGTGGTGCCTTTGGATTACACAGGAGAGGTAGACTATTGGTATGTTGGCCCGAATGAGGCCAGCCCCGAGCTTGAACACAAGATGAACGATGATTTCTGGGCGGCCTGGGCCGAGACATACCCAAATATCAGCGTGAACAAGCAGAACCTTGGCTATAACGATATGCTGAACAAGTTGCGCACAGCAGCCCTTGGCAATGCCGCGCCGGATGTGGCCCGCCTGCCGATCCTATGGGGTTCGGAATTTGCGGCGAAAGGACAGCTGAGCGAGTTGAAACCAGAGGATGTCGGCTACAAAACCGAAAACTTCTGGCCGGGTGCGATGAAATCCGTGAACCTGAATGGCAAGGTCTGGGGCATCCCCACCAACAACGAAACCATGGCCTTTATCTGGAATGCCGGGATCTTTGAAGAGGCCGGACTTGACCCTGAAAAGGGCCCAGACTCCTGGGCTGATGTCATCGCCTATTCAAAGCAGATCAAGGAAAACACCGGCAAAGCGGGGTATGGTTTGGTTGCGCGTGTGAACGCAGGCAACACGCCGTTCCGGTTCATGCCAATGGCATGGGGTGAAGGTGGTGGCGCACTAGACGAAGCGTCCGACAGCCCGACCTATCAAAAAGTCTGGGTCAATAACGAAGGCACACGACGCGCTGTCCAGAACTACTATGACATGTATGTGCGCGACAAATCCGTGCCGGTGTCTGCCCTGACAAACACACAGACGGAAAACCAGGATCCGTTCCTGGCCAATCAGCTGGCTATGGTGATCTCTCACCCTGCTGAATACGCAACGATGCTGGACCGTGCCAACAAGGCGACCGGTACAGATAAAGAAGCGGCTTTGGCTGTGGTCAACAACATGCGCTACACCAAGATCCCCAAAGGCGCAGACCGTCGCGCAGTTGTGTTTGGCGGGTCGAATGTTCACGTCTTCAATCCCGACAATATTGACGGCGACCTGGACATGGACGCAGCAAAAGCTTTGGTCTGCTTCATGACGGGGCCAGAATGGTCAACCAAACTGGCTTGGGTCAGCTCTAACCCGGGCAACACGCGTGGCTTTGAAACGGTTTGGATGAAGGAACGTCTGGACACGATCAAGTTCCTGGACGTGTCCACCTCGATGCTGCCAAGCGGTATTCCCTTCCCACCTGTCGCGGAAAGCCCTGAAATCATGAACATCATCATTCCGGACATGCTGCAAAACGCACTGACCGAAAAGATGACCGTCGAAGAAGCAACAGCGGACGCGGAACAACGCATCCAAAGCCTCTTGGACGGCATGTAATCTTCCCGAAGCGAATGGGTGTCGCCGGTCCTTCCGGCGGCGCCCACCCCTTTCCGCTGCAAATCGCCGGTTTGATACGGCGAGGAATTACTGAGCAGGACCAGACATCATGAACACTTCCGTTCGGCGCGATCCGTCGCAGCGCGGGCTCTTCGCGCGGATCAAAGATCACCGGCTTGATTACCTTTACGTCCTACCCGCGCTTGGCGTGATGATGTTAGTGATCGCCTATCCGATCTACTACACTTTTTTCCTTTCATTCTATCGAACCCCGCCAAGCCTTGCCATGTCCGACAAGATCTTCAACGGCGTGCAAAACTACGTGACGGTCCTGTCCAGTTCGAAATTTCATGAGGTCACGATCAATACGATCGTCTGGACGGTCTGGTCCACGTTGATTTCCGTGATTCTGGGGCTTGGGGCCGCATTGGTTCTGAACCGGGAATTCATTGGCCGCGGTATTCTGCGCGGCTTGCTGCTGATCCCTTATGTCATCAGTGCCGTTGCGGCGTCCTATATCTGGCGGTGGATCTATCACAGTGATTTCGGGGTGCTTGGCGCGATCCTGTTTCAGTTTGGGTTCATCGACGACAAGCTGAACCTGCTGGACAATGTGGACCGGGTCCTGCCCTCTCTTATTGTGGTCAATGTCTGGAAAGAGTTTCCATTCGCGATGATCATGATCCTGGCGGGTTTGCAAACCGTGCCGGATCAGCTGCTTAAGGCCGCGCAGGTTGATGGCGCAGGCGCGTTTGAACGGTTTCGCCATGTCACGCTGCCGCACCTTAAGGGGGTCATGGTGATCACCGTGCTGTTGCTGTTTGTGGCCAATCTCAACCACTTTACAATCCCATGGATCATGACGGGTGGCGGCCCTGCCGGGGCCAGCGACATCTGGATCACCCATATCTACCAGATCGCCTTTGGCCGCATCCGCTTTGGGATCGCCAGCGCCTATTCGGTGATCCTGTTCGGCGTGATGGTCGTCATCGGATATTTCTATGTCAAAGCGCTGACCAGCGGCGACGAAAGGAGCAAGGGATGAAACGCGTAACCCGTTGGCATGTCATGGGCTGGGTCTTTCTGGTCGTGCTTTTGATCTTTGCCGTCGCTCCGATGATCTGGATGTTGATTACATCGTTCAAATCGCAGTTCGCCGCGCTCAAATACCCGCCAGAGTTCATTCCCCAGAACCCAAATCTGGAACAATATGAACGTCTGCTATCCCCCAAGAACGACGTCGGGCGCCAGTTCCTGCGCTACATGTTGAATTCAATCTACGTCTCCACCGCGACAACGATTTTTGGCGTCGCTGTGGCGGTGCCTGCCGCCTATGCCTTTGCCCGGTTCCGCTTTCCCGGCAGACAGGCGCTGTTCTTTTCCGTCCTGTTCCGCAACATGTTTCCAGCAGTCGTCTTTTTGATGCCTCTGTTCATCATGATGCGCTGGATGGGGCTGGTGAACACCTATTCATCGCTGATCATCACCTATCTGACCTTTGGCCTGCCCCTGTCGATCTGGTTGCTCAAAGGGTTTTACGACAACATCCCGGTAGAGCTGGAACAAGCCGCCCGCATGGATGGATGTACAAGGTTTCAGGCGTTCTACATGGTGGTGATGCCGCTTTCGGCGCCCGGCATTATCGCCACGGCGATCTATTCTTTCATCACGGCCTGGAACGAATATGTCTACGCGCTCACCTTCCTGAATGATGATGAGAAACTGACACTGCCGGTCGGCTTGCAACGGTTCTTTACCGAATATGCCACCAACTGGCCCGGGCTGATGGCCGCCTCTTTTATCATGAGCGTGCCCGTCGTTGTCATGTTCCTTGTGCTGCAGAAATACTTTGTGCGGGCCCTGACCGAAGGGGCGGTCAAAGCATGATCAAAGCCACCACACCAACCAAGAAAGCGGAGACCTAAATGGCGCAAGTGGAATTCCGAAATGTCGTCAAGAACTATGGCAGTTTCGAAGCCGTAAAAGACGTTTCTTTCACTGTTGAAGACGGTGAATTCGTGGCCCTTGTCGGCCCGTCGGGCTGCGGCAAGACGACAACGCTTAACCTGATGGCCGGGTTGCTTGAGTTGACGGATGGGGAAATCAAAGTCTCTGGCAAGGTGATCAATGATCTGGATCCAAAAGACCGCGACATCGCGATGGTGTTCCAGAACTATGCGCTCTACCCCAATAAAACCGTGCGCCAAAATCTGGGGTTTCCGCTCAAGATGCGCAAGATGCCGGCCAAGCAGCTGAACGAAAAGGTCGACGAGGCCGCAAAGCTGTTGGAAATCACCCATCTCCTGGATCGCCACCCGCGAGAGCTTTCGGGCGGCCAACAGCAACGTGTCGCGCTTGGCCGGGCTCTTGTGCGCGATCCGCAAGTGTTCCTAATGGATGAACCCCTGTCCAATCTGGATGCCAAGCTGCGCGTGCAGATGCGGGCAGAGCTGAAACGCTTTCACCAAAACCTTGGTGCGACGATCCTTTATGTCACCCATGACCAGTTGGAAGCCATGACCATGGCCGACAAAATGGCCGTGATGAGCGGCGGCGTCTTGCAGCAATATGACTCTCCGGAACGGATATTTAATGAGCCTGCAAACACCTTTGTCGCCAGTTTCGTCGGCAGCCCCGCCATGAACCTGCTAGAGGCCTCGACCGCCGAACGCGACGGAACGATTTTTGCAACGGGTGACAAGTGGGAACTTGCGCTGACGCCAAGAATGGCGGCCTGTGCGCGCCAGGCCTCTGGGCCGGGGATTGTGCTGGGCGCACGACACAGCAGCCTGATGCTGCATGACGCCGCCACCGCCGGCAGCATCCCCGGGCGTGTCTTTACCGTCGAACCAACGGGCGACCTGACTTATGTGCATGTGGATGTTGGCGGCGCGACCTTTGTGATCAGCTGCGATCCACAGCGCCGCATCACCGCAGATCAACCGATCTGGATCGAATTCGATCAGGACCACTTGCACATGTTTGATTCTGCCACAGAACAAAGGCTTGCCACCACCTGACACGAAATTTTCACCCTCACAAAGCGCCCCGGTCGCACCGGGACACACTTAAACCAAATGAACCAAGCACGGTCTTGGGCCCCTCCTTTTCAGGACAAAAGCAATGAAAATCATAGATGTGAAATGCGCAGTGATCGGGGACAACCCGATTGTGCGTATCATAACGGATGAAGGAATTTCCGGTTATGGCGAGGGGGAATATTTCAAGCCCTTCCTCAAACCCTTCGTGCTTCATTTCAAAGACGCGATCATGGGACAGAACCCGACAGATGTCGAACGCGTCATGCTGCGCATCCGCAAACGCGGCGCGTTCAAACCCTGGGGGGCTGCGATCAGCATGATCGAACATGCGCTTTGGGATATTGCCGGAAAGGCCGCCGGTGTTCCCGTCTACAAACTGCTTGGCGGCAAGGTCAGGGACCAGGTGCGCGTCTATAACGGTGCTATCCGCACTGAAATGACCGGCACAAATCCCGAAGATTATGCCAAAGCCGCCCAACAGATGAAGGATCTGCCGCATGGCTTTTCTTTCGTTAAAATGGGGGTCGGCTTTCACAGCCCGATGAAAGATCAGTTTCCTAATTTCCACTACGGCGAAAGGACCGCACCAAACCCGTTCCACGGGTTTACAACCAGCGGCCTGATCACAGAACGCGGCATGAAACATATGATCGACTGTGTCGCAGCGATCAAAGACGTTCTTGGGGATGAGGTTGGTCTGGCGCTGGATTGCGGGCCGGGCTTTACCGCGATCGACGCCTTGAAATTCGCCCGCGCGGTAGAGCCGTTCAATCTGATGTGGCTGGAAGATATGATCACCGGGGATTACACCCCTTGGGTTAACGCTGATGTCTATCACGATGTCACACATGCCACCACGACCCCGATCCACACCGGCGAACAGATTTATCTGCGCCAGAATTTCAAATCCCTGATCGAAGGCCACGCGGTCAATGTGATCGGCCCGGACCCCTGCGACGTTGGCGGATTGGCCGAAATCAAATGGATCGCAGAATATGCCGATCTGCACGGGATCATGATGGCCCCACACGGCACCGGGAACGGGCTGTTGGGGCTGGCAGCCCTTGTGCAGGTCTGTGCCACGATGCCGCAAAACTATATCGGGTTCGAACTGCCGACGGGCAAACCGGACTGGTGGTTTGACATCGTCGACGGATTGCCCGACCCTCTTGTTAAGGACGGGATGATCAAAGTGTGGGACCGCCCCGGAATGGGGGTCGACCTGAACGCAGACCGTACGCAACCCTATTTAAAAGAAGACGATAAGGACTTTTTTGAATGACACATACGCCCGATATTACGCGCCCAGACCCAGCAGTGATCGAAGCCCTCAAAGGCATCGGCGCCGCAACCGCCGCAGCCGAATTGCACCGCCTTGGGGTGCGCAACACCCATATTGAAGGGGTGACCAGCTGGACGCCGGGAAAATCCATCGTCGGACCGGCCATCACGCTGCAATTCATGCCCCTGCGCGAAGATGTCTATCAGGACGATGAATACACTGACCCGGAAAAGCAGCTGCACCGCCACGCGCTTTACCATGCGCAATCCGGGGATGTCGTCGTCGTCGATGCGCGCGGCAAAATGGACAGCGGCGTGTTTGGCGAAATGATGATGACCTATCTAAAGGGGCGCGGCGGACAGGGCGTTGTGATCGACGGCAGCCTGCGCGACTGGCCCAATATCCAAGAGGTCGATATCGGCTGTTGGATCAAAGGCGTCACGCCGAACTATCACACGCAGCGCGATATCTTCCCCTATGCGGTCAACGTGCCGATTGCCTGTGGCAATTGCTATGTGGCCCCGGGCGACATCATGATTGCCGATGATGACGGTGCGGTGGTGGTGCCCGTCGCCTATGTAGACCGCCTGCTGGAACGCGCAACATCCCATGTGGAATGGGAAGAGTTTTCGCGCCTCAAACTCAGCGAGGGCGGCGATCTGCGTCGCTATTACCCGCTTTCAGAAGAGGCCGAAGCCGAATACCGCGACTGGAAAGCCGCGCAAGAGGCCAAGGATTAACCCGCATTTTCGGGGCCCGGCCCCACCCAAATCAATTTGAAGGAGACCCGCGGTGAAGATCATCGATCTAAAATGCGCCGTAATCGCAAACAGCCCTGTCATTCGTATTGTTACGGATGAAGGCATCACCGGCTGGAGCCAGATCGAAACGCCCAAGCCCTATCTGCAACCCATTGTGCTGCAGCTCAAAGACTGGATCGTCGGTCAGGACCCGCTCAACGTGGAACGGGTCATGCGCCGGATACGGGTACGCGGCGGGTTCAAACCTTTCGGCTCTGCGGTCAGCGCGATTGAACACGCGCTCTGGGATATTGCTGGCAAGGCCCTGAACACGCCCGTCTACCGGCTTTTGGGTGGCAAGGTCCGCGATCAGGTGCGCACCTATCGCACGCTCTATCAACAAGAGCTGGGCGTCGGCCACACCCCCGAGGATTACGTAAAATGGGCGGAATACGGCAAATCCCTGCCCGAAGGCTTTACGATGTTCAAACTGCCCACATCTTTCCATTCCTCGATGGTCAGTGATTTCCCCAATTTCTTTTACGGAGAAGTCCAGCACGACGCGCCCTTCCCCTATCCCCACAAAGGCGTCATGACCGAAGAAGGCATGGACCACCTCGTCGCCTGCGTGACGGCCGCAAAAGAGACCTTGGGCAAAGGCATCGGCATGGCCGTGGATGCGGGGCCGGGTTATATGCCGCTGGACGCGCTGAAATTCGCGCGCGCGGTAGAGCATCTGAACCTCTTGTGGATCGAAGACACGATCACGGGCGATTACTCTCCTTTCGTGAACCATGACGTTTACCACGATGTCACCCATGCCACGACGACACCGATCCACACGGGCGAGCAAATCTATCTGCGCCAGAACTACAAACACCTGATCGAAAGCCACGCGGTCAACGTCATCGGCCCTGACCCGTGTGACGTGGGCGGGCTTGCTGAAATCAAATGGGTGGCCGAACATGCCGATCTGCACGGCATCGCGATTGCGCCCCATGGCACGGCGAATGGCATCTTTGGATTGGCAGCGCTCATTCAGGTCAGCGCCACCCTGCCCGACAACTTTATGGCCTTTGAATACCCGGCCCGGTTTGAGCCGTTCTGGTACGATATCACCGAAGGCTTCGACGGGGTCCCCGTTAAGAACGGCTTGATCGACGTGCCGGATCGTCCTGGACTGGGCGTCAACCTGATCGAAAAAGAGGCCCGGAAGTACCTGACCGAAGGCGACAGCGATTTCTTTGATTAGGCGATGCACATAAAAGGTTGCCGGGCCTCCCCGGCAGCCTTACCCCAGACCAAAGTCTGGCGAAAAGTGTGGCTAAGATAGAGTTGCCCTGCAACAGTCCAATCTCCATGCCAGCTTTTGGCCGAAGGTTACTCAAATGGTTGCGACGGCCCCGTGCATTCCGATGCCCCCGCTCGCGGCCGGTTGTTAGCGCAAAGAAGGGCCATGCGCCCACACCGTTAAAGAATGACGTATTCCATTCGTTACGGGCGTAACTTGATGCAAGGAAAAGCTCGGAAAAATACAGACGCAGCCTTGATCACGATTGGCGGTCCAAACATTTGCACTTGGCATAATCTGCAAATCACCGCCTTCGTAGGATTTCGAAGTGCTGAGCTGCAAAACTAGGGTAAGTTTTCGTTGTCTCGCAAGCGGCCCATCACCGATATCCGAATGCCATGCAAAATGCCCCCCAGACTCCGCCTTGTAGGTCGCCACCTGAGGACTTTCTGCGAACTCTCGCAGATCAAAGTCAAACCAATCGCGGTTTGATAGACGCACAAGGTCAATAAGCCGCTCCATGACCCACCCCATACCATCGACCTTATCTGTCCAAACCAGTTCTGCGCGGCGCTGGTTATGGTCACGGGTCTTACCGACAAGCAGTGCTTCGCTCTTTGGTCTCGACGAAATATCGGCAATGATCCGTTCGCACTCCACAACACTGAAGGCGTTCGGCATGGAGTATGGGGACATCATTGCGCCGCCGTTTGTGCCATGACCATTTGTTTGATCCGCGTCGACGATGTCCTTGGGTTGTAAGTCACCTGAATAATCTGTTTGCCCATGTTGTGGAGATACGCATCCACATCCAGATTGTGAGGCTTGCTTCCCCAGTCCTCGCCGACAACAAAGATGTCTACGTCTAAGGCTTTGCAGCCCGAAACGTATTCCAGTTCGTGATAGGGGCGGACAATATCAACACAACTTAACGCTTCGAGCATTTCTATCCGTTGATCCAGCGGCACGACAGGAACGTTGGGTTTGTACATATTCACGACTTCGTCGGAAGCGACGCCAACGGCGAGAACATCACCTAAGCTCTTGCAATGGTTCAATAATGCGAGGTGACCAACATGAAGAAGGTCAAACGTGCCGACGGTGTAAACGATCATGATTTATTATGTCCTGTTGCATACCCATAAACGATGCTAGCGTACGGGATCTGAAATCCACGAACGCACGACATTTATTCAGTAGTTTCATACAATTAAGCAGAGAACGCTCCAGAACATCGCAGGGCTGGGGCGGGTAGGTGTCTGCATGCTACATGTTTCAAATACACGCAGAGTGGAAAGTGAGAGAGTGCTTGTCGAACATCGACGAAGCATCAGACCACTTAACGCAAAGGACTTGCCATGACAATCGAGAACGCAGCGGACGTGCCGACAAGACCAATCCTGTCCTACATCAAAGACCTGCCCAATTTATGTTCTCTGGCAGGCCTCGGATGCACATTGTTGGCAATTTATTTCTTGATCACCGGTGTCTACGCAGCCGCTATGATTGGAATGATCTGGGCGGTTGGGTTTGATTGGGCAGATGGGTTGATTGCACGCAAGATGAAGGGGCGCACGGGGGCCGACCGTCAATTCGGTGGGCAACTTGATTTGCTCATCGATATTGTCAGCTACGGTGTGACCCCCTCGCTTTTGGTCCTGAGCTATAGTGATTTCAATCCAGCATTCTTGCCGATCGCATTTATTATGCTTGTTTTCGGTGCCGTCCGACTGAGTTACTTCAGCACGTTTGGCTTGTCAGGTGACGCCAAGTACACTGGCTTGGCTATTGATAACAACAGCATCTTCTTTGTGTTTCTTTTTATGTTTTCCGGTTATTTCAGCCAACCAACTTTCGCCATCATTCTTGCAGTCGCAGGCCTGTGTCTTGCAGCCTTGAACGTCTCTCAAATCAAGACCCCAAAACTTTCGGGCAATCCTGTAAACGTTGTCTTGCTCGCGACCTACACGTTCGCCGTAACGGCTATCTATGGTTGGAAACTCCTATAAGTTTGGGACAGACGGGCGCATATCCACCGCGCAAGAAAGCAGGTTACGTTGTGGATATCAGATGTTCGGGCAATACGCAGAATCTGGGGATTGGGCTCAATGCCGTAATCAGACGGTTTTACCCGGTGACGGGTTCAGTGCGGGTAGCAACCATGCAAAGATTGATCCTACCCATCTAAGAGCCGGTTAAAACCCGCGCCAAGCCAGCATGACGGGCAGCACTCAGGACTGATTATTTCCCCAATGACGGCAGCTTGCGCATATCAGCGGTTATCCATTTTTTGATCGGGAAAGTTCTCCCGAGCGATGCCGATCAGTCCGGCAGCACCATCAACGCCGGTGATGCGGCAAGCGTTGTCAATAAAATACCCCGCAATCGGTTGCCCCGAGACCCAACCAATATCCAAAATTTTAGCTCGCCTTTCAGCGTGAGTGCAAGAAATTGATCCAACCAAGGCTGTTCAAAGAGTGTTTGCCCCCGCAGATCAACCCAAGACAAGGCGTTTTCTTGGTAAAGGTCTGTAATAGCGTCAGCGGCTTTTTCATACATTAGATTAGTCGCCTCGCTACGGTAGATATTCCGGAGCGAAAAATTGCAACAATCCCGCGACCAAGAAAAGGGCTGCAAAACTAATCGCGACATATGCGATTGCCTTAAGCCATTTTCGTCGCAATTCAGGAAATATCTCTCCTGCAATGAATCGCCCAAAGGCGTTTTGCGGGCTATTCTGATTGCCGAGAGCCTTCGATAGGACGTGAGATTTTTCAAAATCTGACACCCCAAAAATTGTCAAAATGACCTTTGCCTGCCAAAAGAATGCGATGCCAAATGCGATAGTTGCATTGGCAAATAGCGCTACGGCGAGGGTAGTAAAAACAAAGGCCATACCCGTATTTTACTCAACTGTTGCAGATATTACTATTAGTAAAGCGGACGTTAGCGAAACGCGCAGCATCTGAAACTATGGGCTCAATGCCGTCATCTGACGATTTTACCGGATGACCGGTTCAGTGCGGGTAGCAACCATGCAAAGATTGATCCTACCCATCTAAGAGCCGGTTAAAACCCGCGCCAAGCCAGCATGACGGGCTTGGCGCAGGGCTGATTATTTCCCCGACCGTTTAAACGCATCAGACAAAGCGGCCCCAAAGGCCCCCTGACTTTCCGGTTTCGCAGCACGCGGTGCGGGTTTCGCGGCGGGTTTGGGTTTTGGCTTGCCCCCTTGGGCGGGCCGTTTCTGCGCGCCCTCGCCGCCATCTTTGCGCATCGACAGACCAATGCGTTTGCGCGCAACGTCAACCTCGGTCACGCGCACGCGCACCACGTCGCCGGCCTTGACGACCTCATGGGGGTCTTTGACAAACCGGTCCGCCAATTGGCTGACATGCACCAGACCATCCTGATGCACTCCGATATCCACAAAGGCCCCAAAGGCGGCAACATTCGTCACCGTGCCTTCCAACGACATCCCCGCTTTCAGATCCGTGATGTTTTCGACCCCGGCGGCAAAACTTGCCGTCTTGAAGGTTGGGCGCGGGTCCCGGCCGGGCTTTTCCAGCTCTTCCAGAATGTCGCGCACCGTTGGCAGGCCAAACCGGTCATCCACGAACTGTTCGGCCCGCAACGTCTTTAGGGCCGCGCTGTCGCCCATGATCGCGCGAATATCCCGCCCGCAGGCCTTCACGATTTTTCGTGCAACATCATAGGCTTCGGGGTGGACAGAAGAGGCATCCAAAGGCTCTGTGCCATCCGGGATCCGCAAGAACCCCGCGCATTGTTCAAAGGCTTTTGGCCCAAGACCGGGCACTTTCAGCAGGGTCTTGCGGCTGTCAAATGCCCCGTTGGCATCACGGTAATCCACAACCGCCTGCGCCAGCGAAGGCCCAAGCCCCGCGATATGCGACAACAGCGGGGCCGAGGCCATGTTCAGGTTCACACCAACCGCGTTCACCGCATCCTCGACCACGGCGGCAAGGGATTGGGTCAGGTGCCGCTGGTCCACGTCATGCTGATATTGCCCCACCCCAATCGCTTGCGGTTCGATTTTGACAAGCTCTGCCAGCGGGTCTTGCAATCGCCGCGCGATGGAAACAGCACCGCGCAATGACACATCAATGTCAGGAAATTCCTGCGAGGCCAGCTCAGATGCGGAATAGACCGAAGCCCCCGCCTCTGACACGATGACCTGGGTCGGGCGGGCAATCTCTTTGGGCAGATGCTTGATCACATCGGCAACTAGGCGTTCAGATTCCCGGCTTGCTGTCCCATTGCCAATGGCAATCAGCGCCACCCCATGGCGGCGGATCATCTGGGTCAGCGTCGACTCTGCACCGCGCAGATCATTCTTTGGCTGAAACGGATAGATCGTCGCGGTGTCCAACAGCTTGCCGGTTTCATCAACAACCGCAATTTTGCAGCCCGTGCGAATGCCCGGATCAAGCCCAAGCGTGGCGCGTGCGCCTGCAGGGGCAGCCAGCAACAGGTCGCGCAGGTTGCGGGCAAAGACGTCAATCGCGGCCTCATGCGCACGGCGCCGCATCTCTCCCATCAGGTCGACATACATGGACAGGCTTAGTTTCACCCGCCATGTCCAGTCTGCGACCTCTTTCAGCCAAAGATCCCCCGGGGCCTGCCCGGGAATGCCGATCTCTGCTGCGATGATGCTGATCACGCGGGGCAATCCGGTTTCGGGGTCCGGCGCGATGTCGATGGCAACGATGTCTTCCTTGGCGGCCCGCAAGATCGCCAAGGCGCGGTGCGACGGGATGGTGGCCCATTTTTCACTATGGGCGAAATAGTCGGAATATTTCGCGCCGACCTCTTCCTTGCCTTTCAGAACCCGCGCAGAGACCAAAGCCTCTTTCTGCATCACATCCCGCAACCGGCCCAGCAGGGTGGCGTTTTCACCCAGCTCTTCAACCAGAATGTCGCGCGCCCCGTTCAACGCATCCTTTTGGGTTGGAACCGCCTCGGTGATATAGCTTTGCGCCAAGTCCATCGGCACCGCGTTTCGATCCGCAAGGATACCGCGCAGCAATGGTTCCAGACCGTTTTCGCGGGCAATCATCGCCTTGGTGCGGCGCTTGGGTTTGAAGGGCAGATACAGGTCTTCCAGAACAGCCTTGGTATCCGCCGCCGTGATCGAGCGGGACAAATCATCAGTCAGTTTCCCCTGACTGTCGATTTCCGTCAGGATCGCCGCGCGGCGTTTTTCCAGCTCTCGCAGATAGTCAAGCCGTTCGGCCAAACGGCGCAATTGCGCATCGTCCAGCCCACCCGTCGCCTCTTTGCGGTAGCGTGCGACAAAGGGCACCGTGGCCCCGCCGTCCAGCAACGCAACTGTCGCTGTCACCTGATCGGCGCGCGCGCCAATATCTGCGGCAATATTACGAGAAATCCGGTCTGCGACAGCGTCCATGCGGGGCTCCTATTGGTGGGTCGGAGGCACGTGATAGTCCGACCGCACCGGCACGCCAAGCCCTAGATTGCGCGGAACGGGTTTTTTCACGCCTCCCTATTCACGCGGCTCGAATGTCACCGAAAAGTAACGAGATAAACCCCCGCAATCACCAGCAATGCACCAATCACTTTGCCGATCGTCAATGCGCTTGCCGGCACACCAAACAAACCAAAGTAGCCGAACGCCATTCCTGCCAAAACCTGGCCGGAAACGAGCAAAACAAAGAAAGCACCTATCCCGATTTTTGGGATCAAATAGGTTGACCCAATAATCATGCCCGCGCTCATCACACCGGCGGTCAGCAGCCACAGGGGCAACGTGCCAATCTTTTGAAACTGTTCCTGACGGCTTCCCGTACCTATTGCGATGACGATGGATGTCAGCAACGCAATCGCAAAAAACGGTACGTTGGCCATTGGGCCCGACCCGAGTATCCTGCCCGTTTGGGCAATCATCGGAAGATAAATTGAAATAATCGCGCCCATAAGCAGCGCCAAGCCGATCAAGTGAATTGCCATGTTTTGTCCCCTCTTTCTTGGGAACTATAACACGGCGCTTTCGAAAGGCTACCACATGCTCTCGCCGGCAAGGCTGGTATCCCCTAGGCTAGCACATCCTTGATCCCGTCATAGTGACGCGACAGGTTCGGGTTGAGCGGGAACAGATCGGCCTGCAACGCGTGATAGATATCGGGCTTGCCGACGAACTGACGTTCAAAGGCCTCGCCCGCATCGTTGATTTCCGGGGTCCAGCCGCCATGTTCGTGATCCACGAACAGATCAAACCCGGTTTGCCACAGGCGTTCATACCAGACCTGATCCTCTGGCTTGCCATCCAGTTTGATCAACGTGGCCATGGCGCCAATCGCCTCTGTCAGGGGCCACCAATAGCGATCCCCGACACGCACTGTGCCGTCGAAATTCAGCGTATAGGCAAAGCCGCCGCCGGGCATCCATGCATCCTTTAACGCGGTTTCTATCAAGGCCCGCCCCCGGACAGGCGCATCCCCGACGCGACCATCAAGATCCCAGGCTTGGATCAGCAACCGGCCCAGTTCAAAGGAATGCCCGGGCGTTGTCCCCATGGGACGGAACATCGGGTTGCCTTCATAGCCCGTATCCACCTTCCACTCAGAGGTGTAATGTTCCGGCAAACGCCATTCGTTATTGGCCGCCATTTTGTCCACAAAGAAAGACAGGATGCGTTGTGCCCGTTCCAGGTACAGCCGCTCTCCAGTGATTTCAAAGGCGCTTAGCAAGGCTTCAACACCGTGCATATTGGCGTTCATGCCGCGATAATCTGAAAACGCCTGCCAGTCGCGGCGGAATTCGTCATACATCAACCCGGCTTCGTCGTCCCAGAACCGCTCTGTGATGACCTCTGACACATCCGCAAGCAGACGGTCCGCATCCGGGTGTCCGATGGCCTTGGCGCTAGAGGCCGCCAGCAGCACAAACATATGCCCATAGGCCAGCTTATCCGTCTCAACCGGGCCATTTTCATCAAACGACCATAGATAGCCCCCATGTTCGGTATCACGGTGATTGTCCCAAAGCGCCTTCATTCCGGCATCAATGATGGCGTCACATCCGGGCATGCCGGCGATTTTTCCAAGCACATAGGAATGCACCATCCGCGTTGTGGTGATCAGTTCCTGGGCCTCGCCCTCACGGGCTGTGCCATCCGCCTTTAGCACCGCAATCCGTCCGTTTGGTTCCAGACTTTGGGCAAAAAACGACAACTGAGCACGCGCATCTGCAATTATCCGCGCTTTTAGGTCTTGAGCATGCATAGAGTACCGGCCTTCTTCGATCATTCACAAAAGCAGGGCGCACATCACGCCCGGCCCTTATGTCGCAGGAACGGCGGGGCTGGTCAAATATTAGTACACATGCTCAAGCGCCTTTAGACTGGCAGCACCAATGCATTGGGAACCAATAGTGTTTCGTACACAGCAATGCGTTCTTGCAGCAAAAGGCTGCCATCATCTTGCGGTACAAACCGATCGATCATGCGCCCCGATTGATGCAAGGTGCCGTGGGGATCCTCTGTTCGGGTTTCGATCAGCAAATAATTTGATTCTGCCTCGATCGTTTGATCCTCATTCAACGCGGTGATCCGGGTATTTGTGATATAGTGCCGCAAGTAACGTGGGCCAAACATCGATGTTTCGCCAATCGCCAAGGCCCGGTCCTTTAACATTCCCTTGCCTTCGCAGTAGATCAGCCCGACCGGCATTCCGTGATCAAAATTCTCGCGACTGGTGACGTTGTAAAACGCGTCCTCGGTAAAGAAATCCGGCCAATCTTTCAACGCGCCATCATCCAGAACGGCACAGTACTCGGCGTGAAAATCTTCAATCGCCAGACGCGCGGCAAGTCGACGTGGCATGTCCTTCACATCGATCTTGGTCTTCGGGGACATTGGTGAGCTCACAATCCCATCTCCTGACGCCAGTATTTATACATCGCACGGATCGCCGCCTCAGAGATCAACGTGTTTGAAGTGCCCTCGGGGACGTCAGGGTCAAGAGCGACCAAATGCGACCCGCCGGTGGATTTCAGCATCCCGTCCTGAACAAACTTGATGGCTTCATTGTCTTCAAGCCCCAGGAACCCCGCTGGCCCCATCAGATTGCCCTGACGCAGGCGATGACGGGTCATTTCGTCATCATCATCTTCGTATCCGAACATCGTCCAGACCATGGTGAAACGGTTCGGGCCTTCTGGAATAATCTGGCGCACGCCCAATGTGTTCATTTCGCGCTGAATAATCAGATTGGGCCAGACAACCTGCATTGTCACCGACCAGGGGCTGTCAAATTCTGGAATGAAATCCATCAGCCGCGGATCAGCCAATGTCATGCCGTCCCGATAGGCCCGCATTTCGGCTTTGTTTTCGTCAGAAACAACCGCGCCGTCGCTTTTGGCAGAGGCCATGGTCGAGTGTCGCCCGCGCGGACACACAATCATCGCCGATTTATTGCCAGCCACCAGCAACCCGAATGTCACAAGAAACGTGTGCAACAACGTCGCGTGATACGGGTCCTTCAGATTTTCGGGATAAAGCTTCCAGTTGCCATCCAAAGTGTGCCGGTAGTGGCCCAGCACTTTGATTGGCCGACCGGAAAACACAGCATCATAATCCTTAAGCATCTCTTCGCCCAAATAGGCTTCGATGCTTTCCATATTGTCGTCGAAAGACGCAAAAACCGCGCCATTGCGCTGCGCGACATTCAGTTTGCGCACGCCATGGTTTTTGGGATCAAAATCTGGCCCCATGCCGCCTTGCCCATTCACCCCTCGGCGAAACGGAATACCGGTCAGGTTGCCCTTAAGATCATAGCTCCACTGATGATAGGGGCAGACGAATTCTTCCGTCTTACCGCGCAGTTCCCGGCAGAATTCGGCGGCACGATGCGAACACCGGTTTTCAAAAACGTTGATTTCACCATCATGATCTCGGACCACCACCACAGGCGTTGGACCGACAAAAGACCGCACATAACTGCCAGGCTCGGCGACTTCTGCGGCCAAGGCCACATAGTTCCAACTGGGGCCATGGAATATCTTTTCAACTTCGCGTTTGTGGATTTCTTCGTCGGTGTAGACCCAGTCCGGAATACGGTTGAGCCCTGACGCGGGCCAAACAAAACGTTTTTCTATGGCTTTCATATCCATGTGGGTCTCCTCATAAGGGGAAAGATCAATATCGGGGGTCTTTAGAATTTCCGGGTCGATTGGAGCGTCCAAAGCGATCAATGCGCGGCCGGTCTCTAGCAATTCGGGCTGGCCGAAATCGATGCACGCTTTGAAGCGTCCCGTGTCGTCGCAACAAAAGAAAACTGGCGCTTTCTCTCCGTCACAAAGATGCGCTGTAAGGCCTGGGTCGGGCTGACCAACAATCTGTAAGGTGGTCCCGAAAAGATCGGACCAGAACCATGGCATTTCGCTTTGTTCGGGGTTCAAACCCAACACTGTGCAGGCTGCACGATCAGCAGATAACCGCGCGTTTTGCCAACTTTCAAATCGCGTTTCATGACCGGAAACCTCGTCCCGAATAACACCAACGTCGCCAACGGCCCAGATTGACGGGTCACTGCTGCGCCCGCCAAAATTGACAAGAACGCCACCCGTTTTTGCACAGGTCAAACCTGCCTCACGTGCCAGCGTGTCATTTGGAACCGCACCAACCCCCAGCACGATGCATCCCGCCTTTACGACGGAACCATCATCCAGATGGACACCTTCTGAAGAAACCCGTTCAACATTCGCCGAAAGATGCAGGTCCACCCCCTGCTCTTGTGCCAAAGTGGCAAGATGTTTGGCCGGATCTGCAGGCAACAGACGGCTGAGCAAGTGGTCCTGCGTTTCGATAACCGCAGCTTGACGTCCTATTTTTCGCGCAGCCGAGGCAATTTCAAGCCCGATAAAGCCGCCACCGATCACGGCCACACTGTCTGTGTCCATCATCGCCGCGCGCAGGTCTTGCGCATCCTTGACATCGCGCAGAACATGCAATGCCACGTCATCGGATCCCGGCAAATTCAACCGCCGCGCCGACGCCCCGGTCGCCAGGACCAGCATGTCATATGCAAGGGGATCGCCGCTCGACAATTGCACGGTCTTGCCAACCCGATCGATGCTCTCGACCGATAATCCGGTTCGCAAATCCAAATTCAGCCCGGCGATCTGCCCGGTCTCTAACACCTCGGCATCTGCGAGAACCGTGTTCGCCAGCAGCAAATCCTTGGACAGGGGTGGCCGTTCATAGGGCGCGTAAGGCTCATCCCCGATCAGGGTCACAGCCCCCCTGAACCCATGCACGCGAAGCGCGCGGGCGGTTTCCGCACCGGCCTGCCCCGCGCCCACAATCACCACGCGACGAGGATCGGCGGACGCTGCGTTTTCGCCCTCGGCGACGGTTGTCTTTGCCGCTGAGATCTTGGGCTGTGTATCAATCCAAACCGTGCCATCTTCGATTTTGACGTCATAGGTCGCCAGGTCTTTGGTCACCGGAACGCCCTGGGCCTTGCCGGTCTTGATATCAAACAAACCTTGGTGCAGCGGGCATTCGATACAGCCCTTTTCGACATGCCCATCCGTTAGGATTGCAAAAGCGTGAGTGCAAATATTAGCGGTGCAATAAATCTCACCCTCTAACGCAAACAACGCCAAACGCAGGCCGTCGACCTCTACCGCTGTCGCGCCTGCGGCCAGAACAGTCTTTGCCTTTATGGATTTGTGCCAGGTCACAGACCGCGATCCTCCAACAAGGGCAGCCCCATCAAGCGGGCGGCATTATCATAGCAAATCAAACGGCGCGTGGGTTCGTCCAACGGCGCCGTTTCAATAAATTCCGTGGCCAGCTTGCTGTCCTCATAGGGGTAGTCGACAGAGAACATGACCCCCTTGGCCCCCATTTCCCCGATGGCCCCCATCAGGGCAGGATGCGAACACACCCCAGAGGTCGTGATGACAATGTTTCGACTGAAATATTCAGACGGGGCAAGCCCCAGTTCGGCGCCCATTGGATATGCCCCAAACCGAGAGTCATAGCGCCACCGCAGAAAGGGCAAGGCCTCTCCCATATGGCCAAGCACAAGTTTCACGCCCGGAAACCGGTCAAAAACGCCACCAAACAGCAAACGCAATGCATGGCTTCCGGTTTCGACCCCCCAGCCCCAAAGGCCTCTGTCGTGATCGAACGCGAATACCATACCGGCCGTCAGGCGATGAACCCGATGGAAGGGAAAGGCACATTGGCCCATTGGGATGACAAGGCCGACCAGCTGGTCGTCTGGACCTCAACCCAAGTCCCGCATCTGATCCGCACAGGCATTTCAGAATGCCTTGGCCTCGACCAGGCCGATGTGCGTGTCATTGCCCCGGATGTGGGCGGCGGTTTTGGCTATAAATGCGTCCTGCAACCCGAAGAACTATCCGTGGCCTGGACCGCGCGCCATGTGGGCCGCCCCATTCGGTGGACAGAGGATCGCCGCGAGCATCTAACCGCCGGGGCAAACACCCGCGAACACCGCTATAAGCTGACCGCCTATGCGGATGATCAGGGCCGTATGCTGGGACTTGATGCAGATGTCTGGGTCGATGTTGGGGCCTATTCCGTCTGGCCCTTCACCGCCTGTCTTGAAGCGGCGCAGGCCGGTGGCAATTTGCCCGGCCCCTACGCGCTGCCCGCATACAGCTGCCGCACCTATTCGGTCGCCACCAACAAACCGGGCTTTACACCCTATCGCGGCGTCGCACGCCCCGGCGTGTGTTTTGCTATGGAACTGACGATTGACGCCATCGCCCGCGCCGTCGGGCGCGACCCGCTTGATGTGCGGCGCCTGAACCTGGTGCAGCCCGAAACCATGCCCTTCACCAATATCACCGGCAAGTTCTATGACACAGGCGACTATCCGGACGCGGCCACACAAGCCGCCAAACTGATCCATGCCGACAGCATCGCCGCACGCAAAAAAGACGCGATCCGCCGTGGACGACATCTGGGGATCGGCTATTCCAGCTTTACCGAACAGTCGGCCCATGGCACCAAAGTGTTTGCCGCATGGGGCCTTCCCCTTGTGCCGGGCTATGAGCAGGCAATGGTCAAGCTTACCCCCTCGGGCACGGTCGAAATCCGATCGGGCAACCACTCTTTCGGTCAAGGACTGGAAACAACTATCGCGCAAGTCGCCTGTGACTGGCTGAAAATCGACATCTCGAAAACCAAAGTCACAATGGGGGATACAGGCACCACGCCCTATTCCACCGGGGCCTATGCGTCACGTGGAATGGTCATGGCGGGAGGGGCCGTATCCAAAGCCGCCGAAGAACTGGCCAATCGCATGCGCCGACATGCGGCGCATCTGCTGCAATGTCAGCCAAACGACATCGAATTGCGGGACGGGGCAGCGCATCATGACATGGCGCAGGTGTCCTATCGTGACATCGCATCGGCCTGGTATCTGCACCCGGACAGATTGCCCGACGATGTAAACACCGCAGGTCTTGAAGTGACCGAGGGCTACAAACCCGACATCGACACTGGCGTCTTTACCTACGCCACCCATGCCGCTGTGGTCGAAGTGGACATCGCCACAGGCCGCACAGAGGTGGTCGACTACGTGATCTTTGAGGATTGCGGACGCCGCGTGAACCCGCTGATCCTCGAAGGTCAGGCCTATGGCGGCGCAGCGCAAGGCATCGGCACCGCCCTGTTCGAAGAATCCCTTTACGACGCAGCAGGTCAGCCCCTGACCTCAACCCTAGCCGATTATATCTTGCCCGGCCCTGCCGAACTGCCCAAGTTTCGACTTGGCCACAGCGAAACCCCGTCTCCCTATACGCGCCACGGCATCAAAGGGGTCGGCGAAGGTGGCGCCATCGCGCCTGCCGGGGCCATTGTGAATGCCATCAATGACGCCCTGACCTCATTTGGGGTAGAGCTTAACCGCGTGCCAGCCACCCCACGTCGGGTGATCTCTGCCCTACTGACCGCGCAATCCGCAGATCATACGCAGGGCTTGTCATGAAACCCGCTCCCTTTAACAGCTCTTCCCCCACAACCATCGACGCGGCGCTGACGGACCTGGCCCAGGATAACAGCAAAGCCATGGCTGGCGGCCAGTCTCTTGGACCGATGATGAACCTGCGCCTGGCGCGCCCGGCTCAGGTCACAACGCTGAACCATATCAATGACCTGCAAAATGTCCGCCTGCAGGACGGACGGCTGTTCATCGGCGCGGGCGTCACGCATGGACGCATCGAAACCGGCGACACGCCCCACCCCATGCCGCAAATGCTGCGCCATGTGGCTTCTAATATCGCCTATCGTGCCGTGCGAAATCGCGGGACGCTTGGCGGTTCTCTGGCCCATGCGGACCCAGCAGCAGACTGGGTCACAACGATGACCGCACTTGATGCAACACTGCACATCACGGGGCCGGATAAGGCACAACGCGCGGTGCCGATGACGCAGTTCATGCAAGGGGCTTATCGGACGGTTCTTGGCCCCGGCGATCTAATCACCGAAATCGAACTGGACGCGGATACCGACGATTTGGGCTGGGGCTATTACAAAGTCTGTCGCAAGGTCGGGGAATTCGCCGACGCCATTGGGGCCTTCGTTGTCCGTCCCCAAAAGGGGTACATCCGTCTGGTGGCCGGGGCCACCGAAACGGCGCCCCTTGTCCTGTCCGAAATGGGCGCGCATATCGCGCAATCCGCCTCCCACCCCGGGGATGCGGCACTGGCCCAAGCCGTCGCCCAGGCCCTGCCCAATGCCGATGCCGTCAAACAACATCTGCTGACCACCGCGCTCAGCCGTGCCATAGAACAGGTCCTGCCAAAATGACAAAACACGCCCCCATTCCTGTGACGCTGACGGTCAACGGCACCCAGCAAACGGTCCATGTCCCTGCGCGCACCCAATTGGCAGAACTGTTGCGCGACAAGCTGGATCTGACCGCCACCCATCTGGGGTGCGAACAAGGGGTCTGCGGCGCCTGCACCGTCATGATCGACGGGAAACCCGCCAGATCCTGCCTCACCTTCGCGGCAAATTGTGACGGGGCCACTGTGCAAACGCTCGAAGGCTGGAACGGCGATGTTCTGATGGACGCCCTGCGCGCAGCCTTCCACCAACACCATGCGCTGCAATGCGGGTTTTGCACACCCGGCATGCTCGCCACCGCCCGCGATCTGGCTGAACGTCTGGACCAGCCCGACACCGACCGCATCCGCCATGAGTTGTCTGGCAACCTATGTCGCTGTACCGGTTATGTTGGAATTGTGAATGCCATTGCTCAGGTCATTACCGATCGCAACGCCGGGCGCATTGAATTTGCAAAAGCACCCACCTCGTCAGACGCCATCGCCGGACCGCAACCGCTCAGCTTTGCCCCTTTCACAGCCAAAGAAGAACAGGCAAAACCCCAGCCCCGCACCCGTGGCACTTCCTCTGTCGAGGATGGATGGACAGTGGTATCGCGCAACCTGTCCGTATCGCACCCGCCCCAGACGGTCTGGGCCCATTTCCGTGACCTGCCCGCCGTGGCCCGCTGCCTGCCGGGGGCCGAATTGACCTCGCATGATGACGACCAGTTCGAAGGCACAGTTGCCGTGGCCTTTGGCCCGATCACCGCGCGGTTTCAAGGCAACGGCACCTTCACCACCGACGACACGTCGCGGCAGGGACATCTGTCCGGTCAGGGCAAAGACAAAGGCGGTCAATCCAATGTCGAGGGCAAGCTGACCTTCGCCGTCCAACCCGGCGAGACCGACCAGATGTCCGACCTCGACATAGCCCTTCGCTTTCGGCTTGAAGGCATGCTCGCGCAGTTCAATCGACCTGAACTGGTCAATGGTTTGGTCGACTATCTGCTTGGGGAATTCATCGCCAATTGCGACGCAGTGCTTTCGGGCGGAGAGCTGCGCAAAAGCAAGGGCGTCAGCATTTGGAAGCTGGCAGGGATTGTGCTGAGTAACTTTTTCAAACGCAGCTAGGGGCAGGCCCTTAAACCAATCGCGGGTCTGCTGATCTCGACGGTCGCGATCAGCGAAAAACAGGTTCGGCCTGGCCTCGTCGATATCAAACGCGATGGACAGCACCGGGGCTGGGTATTCTGACGGGCGCTGCGCTGGTCCCCCCTCGCCGCTTGTGTTGCCGCCTTTGCCGTTGGCACTCAGCCACCTGCAGGTGCGCTGATCTAAGACGTCAGAACAGATCCGCCACCGCGATTGCCGCACGCACCCCGTCAATCAGCCGCAGCTCTGTGTGTTCGCGAACCAACTCTGGCAAATGCACCATGCCGCCACAGCCCAGCACGACGGCCCCAATGTCATCTTCGGCCTCTGCCTGCAGGATTTCGTCCAGCACGGCCTGCATCGCGGCCTCTGGGTTTTGTTCCAGTTCCAGCACAGGAACACCGCTGGCCCGCACCCGCGCCAGATGCGGGGCCAACCCATAGGCCTTCACGTTGGCTTCTAGGATCGGCACCGAAACGGCAAGTGTGGTTACAACGGAAAACCGCGTGCTGGTCATGCTGGCCACATGATAGGCCGCCTGCCCGATCCCGATCACAGGACATTTGGCAATGCTCTGCGCTGCGTCCAGCCCGGTATCGTCGAAACAGCCAATGATGATCGCGCGCGCACCTTTGTCGCTGGCCTGCTGCACCAGATCCAGCATCGGAGGCACGGCAAGATCACCATCCTCTGCGCCTTGGATCGCCGCTGGCCCCAGGGCAGAGGTCCAGCCCTCGACCACCAGCCCCGGCCGGTCTGCGCGCACGGTTTGCACCATCGCCTCGGTCATCGAGACGGTAGAGTTCGGATTGATGAGGACGATCATACCAGGCCTTTGCCCGCGTCCGATCCGGCCTTGGCCTTGCGCCGTGTCGCGCCCCAGGCCAGCAGCAAAAACACCCCGATCATCACAAAGGAAAACACCGTCGTCAGCGTGCCAAGCGCATAAAGCACCGGGGTCGTCACATTCGTCGTCATGCCGAAGATCTCTAACGGCAATGTGTTGTAGCTGCCCGAGGTCAGCAAGGTCCGCGCGAATTCGTCATAGCTGAGCGTGAAGCCGAACAGCGCCACGCCGATCAGCGACGGCCCGATGATCGGCAACACCACATAACGCAATGTCTGCCAGGGGGACGCGCCGAGGTCCCGGGCGGCTTCTTCATAGCTTTTGTCAAACCGGTTGAAGACCGCAAACATGATCAGCAAGCCAAAAGGCAAAGTCCAAGTCAGCTGCGATCCGAAACCAGAGGTCGTCCAATGCACTTCCATCCCGCTTTGGCTGAACAACAGCCCCACCCCAAGAGAAATCAGGATCGACGGGATCACAAGGGATGTGATGATCAGATAGAACAGGATGTTTGATCCAGGAAAGCGTTTACGAAACGCCAGCCCGCCCATGACAGACACCACAACGGTCGTCACCATCACCATCAAACCCAGCATGAAACTGCGCCGAAAGCTGCCCCAGATATCGCCCACGGCCTGTTGCTCAAACAGGTCCCGGAACCAGTGAAAAGAGGTGCCATTCATCGGAAAGGTCAACCCGCCCTTTGGGCCCTGAAAGGACAGGATGCCAATGGTGATTGTCGGGCCATAGAGGAACAGCAAGAACACACAAAAGAACGTGGCAAGCAGATAGAAAGACCGGGACCGCGGCTCCATCACAATTCCTTTCGAATATCAACAAAGCGCAGCATGATCCCAATCACCATCAAAACGGTGATCAACAGGATCACGGCCGTGGCACTGGCCGAGGGGTATTGCAGCAACGCAATGTCATTGGAAATCAACCGCCCCACATTCGCCGACTGGCTGCCGGACATAAAACGCACCGTGATGAAATCGCCCATCACCAGCGTCACCACAAAGATCGTGCCGATCATAATGCCGGGCTTGGTCAGCGGGATGATGACATTCCACAGGATCTGCATCCCGTTCGCACCACCATCCCGTGCCGCCTCAACCAAAGACTTGTCGATCCGCATCATCGTGTTGAAAATCGGGACCACCATGAACAGCGTGTAAAGATGCACAAAGGCCAGGATCACCGAAAAATCACTGAACAATAGCCACTCAACCGGTTCATCAATAACGCCCCAGGACATCAGCATAGAATTGGCAAGCCCGTTGCGCCCCAGAAAAGGGATCCAGGAAATCATCCGAATGATATTCGATGTCCAGAACGGGATCGTGCACAATAAAAACAGCGCGATCTGCCATGTCTGGCTGCGCACATGGAAGGCCAGAAAATACGCAACGGTAAAGCCGATCGACACCGTAAAGGCCCAGGTGATCACCGCATATTTGAACGTGTTCAGGAACACCTTGTAAGTGACATGGGATCCAAACAAAAACTCGTAGTTTTCCCAGACAAAGGCCGGGATGATCGAAAACTCTGTCGCGCGCCAAAAGCTGACCACAACGATCAACGCAATCGGAAGCACCAGAAACACCACAAGCACGGCGATCAATGGCGAAACCATCAGCAGGCCGCTTAGGGCGCTATTCTTTGAAAGACGTTCCATGGGGTATCCAGACAGATCAACGGGGCGCAGTCAGACCGCGCCCCGTTCTTTACTTATGACGCAATGAACTCATTCCATTTGCGCACCATGTACTGGTTTTCATCCATGACAGAGTTCCAGCACGCCACAGCGCCCATGCGTTCATTGAATGACCCGCCATCACGCACTTCACCGGCCTGGGCCAATGGATCGCCAAACGGGTTGGTGATTGTGTCAGTGGCTTCTTTGCCCTCGAACCAATAGCCCCATTCATTTTCGGACATGTAGTTCTTTGAGGTTTCCGGAACCGCAGAATAATAGCCCTGACGCATCAGGAAGCCGCCGACCCAACCGTCGAGATACCAGTTGATGTATTCATAGGCTGCGTCACGCTCTAGCCCTGTCAAAGCAGCCGACAGGCCAATGCCGCCACCCCAGCTGCGATAGCCTTCTTCCAGCGGCTGATAGACACAAGGAATGCCCTTGGACTTCACCGCTGTAATCGCCGGAGACCACATGGACTGAATAACAACCTCACCCGACGCCATCAGGTTGACGCTTTCGTCAAAGGACTTCCAGAAGGACCGGAACTGGCCGTTTTGCTTGGCTTCGGTGAAGATACCGATGGTCATATCGATCTCTTCTTTGGTCATGTTGCCCTTGTCTGGGTATTTGTATTCCCCCATGGATTCTACAACCATGGCCATGTCCATGATACCGATGGACGAAATATCCAGGATAGAGGCTTTGCCCTTGAATTCAGGGTTCAGCAGCTCTGACCAGTTGTTGATCGGCCGATTGATCAGGTCGGGGCGAATGCCAAGCGTATCGGCGTTGTAAATCGTCGGGATCAAGGTCATCCAGCCGGATTCTTCCTGAACGAAATCGGTGCCATCCGGACCGGATGTGAACCCAACCGTGCTGGGCGCGGTGCCCTGGGCAATGACGCTTTCAGGGGTCAGTTTCCCACTGCGGAAAATCCCGACGATCTTGTCGTAATTCTTGATCTTGGATGTATCCATCGCCTGAAGGTTGCCCGTTGGCCAAACCTTCTTACAGATCCAGTATTCAATATCCGCAATGTCAAAGCTGTTGGGCTGTGTGGCCGCACGCTGTGTCACGCTGTCTGAATCCAGAGCTGTCATTTCAAGAGTGAACCCAAGGTCTTCCTTAACCTTCTGCGCAACCTCGTTGAGGTTCGAAACCCCGGTGCCAAACTGGCGCAAGGTGACGTCTTTGATGTTTTGCGCCCACACCATCGGTGCGCCCAAAGTGCTGGCGCCGACGGCAGCAGCCCCAGTTTTCAGCAGACTTCTTCTTGATAGTTTCGACATGTGTTCCTCCGTGTCGGTAGCTTATGTTTCCAGTTGGTGGAGTTGATCCCGCTCCCAGATCAGACCAATCGGGTCGCCCGGGTTGCGTGGGGTGGTAAAGAATTCGGATTCCGGCAGATGCGCGGTGATCTCTTGATCACCAGCGATCTTGGCCAGCACAGAGACAAAGCTGCCCTGATACTCGACGGCTTTGACATGGGCATCCATTTTGCCCCCGCCTTGATCCGTCAGCCGCACCGCGTCAGAGCGTACAGCGAATTTTCCATCGGCCAGATCAATCACATTATGTCCGCCCATGAACTGGGCCACAAACGCAGTCTTGGGCGCATTGAACACGTCACGCGCAGGACCGGCCTGTTCAATCACGGCGTTGTTCATCAGCACGATCTCATCGGCCAGCGCCAAAGCCTCGTCCTGCCCATGCGTCACATGCAGAAAACTGATGCCCAGCTCGCGCTGCAGCTTTTTCAACTCTGTGCGCATGCGAATGCGCAGGAACGGGTCCAGCGCGGACAGCGGCTCATCCAGCAACAAAGCCTGCGGCCGCGTGATCAATGCGCGCGCCAAAGCAACCCGCTGTTGCTGCCCGCCCGACAACTGATCGGGCAAACGATCCGCCAATGGCGAAAGATCCACCAGCTCCAGCATCTCGCCCGCCTTGGTCATCCGCTCTGGCCGCGGCACGCCCTTCATCTTCAGGCTAAAGGCGACGTTTTCAGCAACGCTCAAATGGGGAAACAACGCGTAGTTCTGAAACATCATCGCCGTGCCGCGCTTGGCCGGGGGCAGTTGGGAAATGTCCCGCGCGCCCAACAAAATCGCGCCTTCGGTCACGCTCTCATGCCCGGCGATCATCCGCAGGGTCGAGGACTTGCCACAGCCCGAAGGCCCCAGCAAACAGGCGTAAGACCCAGGCTTGAAATGATGGCTGACAGCATCCACCGCAACGGTCGTTCCGTACCGCTTTGTGACATTCACCAGCTCAAGTTCTTTGCTGACACTCTCCATGAAACCCCCGCTGCGTTTCACTCAGCAAGGCGTGCGGACCGTCAAACGGAAAGGATTCCCGACAAGCGGCACCGCCAAAAACTGCGGATGCTCAAAAAACAGGCCCAAAAATTCGAAAGCGGTGCAATATCGGGCACATTATTGTATACAATCTGACATAAAATCCCGTACAGCCCACAGCGGGTTGAGCCGGTTCAAAGCATCTGCCATTGATAGTCATTATGAACAAAACATTTCGAAAACCGCTTCCCAACAAGGGCACAATGCACGCCGATGAGATCGCAGAATCGATCACATTGGCCGTCCACCAGCACCGCATTTCACCGGGCACCAAGCTTGGCGAAGACGAATTGGGAGAGATCTTTGGCGTCTCACGCACCATCATCCGCGCGGCCCTGCGCACCCTTAATCACCAGCAACTGGTCGAAATTCACCGCAATCGCGGGGCTTTTGTCGCCCAACCGACCGTGCGCGAGGCCCATGAGGTGTTCGAAGCGCGCGAATTGATTGAACCACGCACCGCACATCGCGCCGCCGCCCGCGCCACCAAATCCGACGTCAAACTGTTGTATCGCCACATCGAAGACGAACATGTCGCCCTGGCGAATTCTGACAATGGCGCCGCGCTGCACCTGTCCGGCCTGTTCCATATCGAAATCGCGCGGATCGCCAACCAACACACGATTGCCGCCTTTATCGAAGAGCTGATCGCCCGCTCCTCTCTGATCATCGCGCTTTACTGGGGCCGCGAAAGCGCCCTGTGCGAACGCCACGCCCACCACGCCCTTGTCGACGCGATTGCCAATGGCGACAGCACCACAGCCCAGGACCTGATGCGCAGCCACCTTGTCGATCTGCATTCCGCGCTGGACCTCAGCGAAAAGAAAACCAAGGGCCGCAGCCTCAAGGATGCCTTGTCCCGATGAACGTTACACCCATGACAGTGCAGCAACTGGCGATGGTGCTGGACTGGACCAAAGACGAAGGCTGGAATCCGGGCCTGGACGACGCCGCTGCATTCTTTGCCGCCGACCCGGACGGGTTCTTTCTGTCCGAAATCAACGGCCAGCCCGCTGCCGCAATTTCTGTCGTCAACCATGACCAGGAACACGCATTTCTCGGGCTCTACATCTGCCGTCCAGAATTTCGCGGTCAGGGCCACGGTCTCGCGCTCTGGCAAGCCGCACTGGCCCATGCGGGCGGGCGCAGCGTGTCGCTGGACGGCGTGCCAGACCAACAGGCCAATTACGCAAAATCAGGCTTTGTCGCGACCGGCGGCACAACCCGGTATCGTGGCTTTGCGCCCGCACCCTCAGACGTGACGCGCCCAGCCCAACAGGCCGACCTCCCGACCCTCATCGCAGCAGACGCGCGGTCTGTAGGCCATACCAGATCGACTTTCACATCGGCCTGGTTCCGCGAAACAGAGACGCGCCAAACCGTGATCCTACAGGAAAACCCCGCCGCCTTTGCCACATTCCGGCAATGCGGCGACGGTTTAAAGATCGGGCCGTTCTACGCCCCGGATGCGCACACGGCACGGGCCCTTCTCGGCGCTGCGCCCAACAGGTGGGCCACCGGCCCGATCTACATCGACGTCCCCGCGCAAAGCCCAAGGCTCGCAGCACTTCTGGAAAGCCTGTCCTTCGAACCCAGCTTTCACACAGCACGCATGGTCAAAGGCCCCCCACCCCAAGGCAGCCCCCCAGAATTCTACGCCGTCGCGACCTTAGAACTGGGCTAAAACCCGTCAAACCCGCGCGTCACCCCAAGGTTTCATTTTTGTGCCCTAGTGATCATTTGGTTCCTCATTGAAAGCGGATATTTGAACCATATCTTTGGCTCATATAGTTTTCAGGAGCCAATTATGTCATCCCCCCAACCCTCCCAAACAACAGACACTTCTTCCCTTTTTACACCTTTCCAATTGGGAAATCTGAGCCTTAAGAACCGGATCGTCATGGCCCCCATGACACGGGGCATGGCCCCGGATGGCATCCCCGGCCCGGCCAATGCCACCTATTACCAACGTCGCGCCGAAGGCGGCGCTGGCTTGATCCTGTCCGAAGGCACCGTCATCGACAGACCCGGTGCACGCAACCTGCCCGGTGTTCCGTTCTTTCACGGTGACGCCGCGCTTGACGGCTGGAAACATGTGATTGATGCGGTGCATGCCGCAGGCGGTCGCATGGGCCCACAGATATGGCATGTTGGCGCAGCCCCTGGGCCAACGGAATGGAAACCTGAGTCCGGCTATGAAAGCCCCTCAGGACGTGCCGGCCCCGACGCCAAGCTCGATCACGTGATGACCGAAGCGGATATCGCCGACACGATTTCGGCCTTTGCCCGCGCCGCCGCAGACGCAAAACGCCTTGGCTTTGACATGACCGAAATCCACGGCGCGCATGGTTACCTCATTGACCAGTTTTTCTGGGCCGCGACCAATCAACGCGACGACGCATATGGCGGCGCCACGCTTGTCGAACGCTCTCGTTTCGCCACAGAGATCATCAAGGCCATTCGCGCCGCCGTGGGCCCAGACTTTCCCGTCTTCCTGCGGCTGAGCCAATGGAAACAGCAGGATTACGCTGTTCAACTGGCCAAGACCCCTGCGGAAATGGAAGCATGGCTCACCCCATTGGCAGAGGCCGGGGTAGATGTGTTCCATTGCTCACAACGTCGGTTCTGGGAACCGGAATTCCCCGATCTGGACGGCGCAGAGGGGTTGAACTTTGCTGGCTGGACCAAGAAACTGACGGGCAAGGCCACGGTCAGCGTCGGCTCTGTCGGGCTGTCGGGTGAGTTCCTTGCGGCCTTTGGCGGCGAAACCTCGCAAAGCACGGAAATCGACGCCTTGCTCAAACGGTTAGAGCGTGAAGAATTCGACCTGATCGCAGTGGGTCGCGCTATGATCGCGAATTCCGACTGGCCGTTGAAAATCCGCGACGGCAAAAGCGCCGAATTGCAGGGGTTCAACCCTGCAAGCTTGGGGGAATTGGCGTAAGACGCTCGCCGTCCCAAACACGAAGACCGGAGGCTGTGCTTTCTGGGCAGTTTCCGGTTTTTGCACTCATAGCCGCGTATTCTGGGCGAAAAGCCTGCAGGAATCGGTGACTATTTGCGCAGCGCCAGCCGAATATCTTGCACAGCCTCAATCTGTTTCTGGGACAGGGCATCACCGACGAGCCCTTCAAAAATGTCCTGAATCACTTGCCAGGACGCATTTCCATCCAGCTTGAACAGCCGTCGCGCCAGCCGAGGGATCGCCGTCGTCGGGCCTTTGCATTCCTGAATAAGCCAAATCCCAAGCGCCTGCATTTCCTGCGCTTCTTCTTCGCTGCAGCGTAACTTGCTGCGCAGCACCACATGCAAACTGTCCCGCTGTTCCTGGGTTGGCAGATCATCCAGCTGCACAAACGCTTGCGCCATAGCACAAATCGCGATCCGCGGATCGTCGATGCCCTCAACCACATGGGCCTTGGACTGACGTGTAAACGCCAGTTTGCGGGGTGCGTTCTTGACCGTTGTTGCGACGTCCTTTGCGACGTAAATTGCATCGCGCGGATTGGACCGGACCCACCACCATATCGCGCCTCCTACGGCCGACAGGATCAACACTAAAATTGGCATAAATCTAATCTCTTGAGCATCTTAATAGGCCCGAACCTAGCCGGTTTCGGATGATACGCAAACAAAATATGCAACCCTAGGTAAAGATCTTCGCGATCTGCACCCAGTATTACCAGGCTCAAGGCTGTTCGTTTTTTTCCAGCTCCGGCAACAGCATCTGCATGGTAATCGCATCGGCCATCGCCTTTGTGTCGCGCGCCGCGACGATCCCGCCAATCCCAAGCCGTTGCCCATAGCGCCACCACAACCCCGGCACCCAGGCCGTCGGCTGAGCGGTTTTCAACTGCAACAAAAGCCCATTTGACGGCTTGACCGCAAAGACCGCGCGATCGACCTTTTCGATGTCGTCAAACCGACACAAGACACGACCGTTCGAATCAGTCAGCCCGGCTTGGGTCAATTCAATCGACGTTTCCGTGACCCGCCACATCCGGCTGCCAATCATCACAACGGCCACCCCGCCGATGACAAACAGGATTTGCAGAAAAACAACGTCCACGCCGCCGTTCAGCCCCAAATAGATCAGATACCCCCCAAGGCCAACCGCCACAGCCGTCGCAAAGGCGCGACGCCACGCGGGCGCTTTGATCGCAAAAATCACGTCGTCTTGCATCCGGCTGTCATCCTGTTTCACATCACATCTCGGCGCAGTCTAACCATGATTGGGTGGGGCCGCCATGGCCTCGCGGCCCCAATCCGCCGTCAAATCACCTGCAAGCCCAGCTGGCTCAGCAGATTTGCCGCCTGCCGCTTGGAAATGATCGCGCCTTTGAACAATCTCGCATCGCTCAACGTTACGCCGCCCAGATCGGCACCGCGCAGATCCGCCATCTCAAACCGGCAATCCGCCAGATTGGCCCCGCGCAGAGAACATTCCTCAAACGCGGCGTGGCGAAAGTCACTGGCCCGCAGATCAGCCTCGCCAAAATCGATGCAAGTCAGCGTCATGTTGCGAAATCCCGCGCGCGGCAGCATCGCCAGCGCCAACAACACATCCGACAGCTCTAACCCGATCATCCGCGTCTCTGTGAAATCCGCGCCGGTCATCTTGCAATTGGAAATCTGCGCCGCGGCCAGCGTGGCCCCGGCAAAGCTGCAATTGCTGAAATCCCCGCCATTGATCTGTGCCTCTGTCAGGGTCGCCCCGACAAAGCCAGCACCAGCAGCGCGACACCCCGTAAAGGCCGCCATTTCCAGCTGTGCCCCGTTGAATCTCGTCCCCACCAGGGTGCAGCGCTCAAACCGCCAGCCGGCCAGCTCTCCCTCTGTCAGGTCCAGTCCCGTCAGGTCACAGTTTCGCAGCGTGGCCGACAGACCGCCCGCCATCACCGGGGCAAGCAGCCCCTCGGTTATGGTCTGATCTGTGAAAACTGTCTGCACGGTCTGAGTCATACCCTTGTTTGTCAGCCCGCTCTCTCAGGGACAAGCCCGATCACCGCGCGCAGCGTTAATCCCGCCAAAAGCCGACACAGTGCCATACGCAGTGCCGACGCTTTGCAGACGGATCGCAGACCGCGAAAATCCCTTATTTTCATGGGTTAACCACCGTATCTGTCCTTTGGCACGTTCTGCGGGTTAAGGTCTTGCTAAGATCAGCCGGTCGTCGCGGGCCTTGGGATCAGCAGTGCCTGTGTCACCTCGGCAATTGTCGTGGCAACCGTTTCTGCGCCTTTGGACAGCAACAAAGCCCTGTGGCTGTCGCGCCTGTCGGCCAGATGGCTGCCACCGACAAAGCCAACGGCCCGCATTCCCGCGGCCACGGCACCGACAACTCCGTGGGGGGAATCTTCCATCACCACACAGTCTTTCGGGTCGACACCCAACCGCTCTGCGGCAAGCAGGAACAGATCGGGCGCAGGCTTTCCCTGCGCCACCTGATCGGCACTAAACGCCCTGTTTTCAAAGTATTGCGCCAGATCCGAAACACTCAAAGTTTCTTTCATCCGGGCAATGGACCCGCCGGTTGCAATGGCAAATTTGATGTCCCTGGCCTGCAGCGTTTCCAGCATGCCCTGCACACCGTCGATCCGTTGCAGGTTCTTGCGATAGGCCTCAAAGATCCGCCGTTCTGACCGCTCAATGAAATCCGGCGGACAGGGGCGCCCCGTGCCATCCGCGACAAAATCACAGATGACCCGCATCGACACCCCAAGAAATCGGGATCGGATCACATCAATGGTGACATCCGTCATGCCAGCGGCTTGAATTTCCTCGGTAATTCCGGCCAGACATAAAAGCTCGCTGTCCACCAGACAGCCGTCCAGATCAAAGATCACAGCCTGTGGCGTCTGGCTCATCCGGCCCTGCCACCGACGCCCCTTGGACGACTGTACGTTTCCATGCACAAACCCTTGTTTTTACGACGAAAGACGATCGCCGGTCTTGCCGTCGAACAAATGCACATCGTCAGGATTGATCACAAATTTAACCTCTGATCCCGGCGTCGCCATGATCCGATCCTTGACCAAAGCATCGACCAGATCCTCGCCAGATTTCGCAAAAATCTGAGTTTCAGACCCGGTCGGTTCAACAACAACCACGTTCAAAGGAACGCCATTATCCCCGACGGTAATGTGCTCTGGCCGAATGCCATAGGTCACTTCGCGGCCTTCGGCCAGATCGGTTTCTGGCATCGGCAACTCAAGCCCGCTCTTGGAAACAAGCGTCTTTTTCCCGTCCTTCACCGTGATCGTTCCGTTCACGAAATTCATCGAAGGAGAGCCGATAAACCCGGCCACGAAAACATTGTTCGGACTGTCATACAAATCCAGCGGCGATCCGATCTGCTCTACGCGCCCATCGCGCATCACAACGATCTTATCGGCCATCGTCATAGCCTCGATCTGATCATGGGTCACATAGACAATCGTGGTGCCCAAACGCTGATGCAACTCTTTGATTTCAATGCGCATTGTGACGCGCAGCTTGGCGTCGAGGTTGGACAAAGGTTCGTCAAACAGAAACACCTGCGGGTCCCGCACAATCGCACGCCCCATGGCAACACGCTGACGCTGTCCGCCAGACAGTTCTTTGGGGTAACGATTTAGATAGGGTGTCAGATCTAGAATATCGGCCGCGTGTTTGACCTTCTCTTCGATCTCGGCCTTTGGGCGTTTGGCCATCTTCATCGGGAAACCGATATTATCATAAACCGTCTTATGCGGGTACAGCGCGTAAGACTGGAACACCATGGCGATGTCGCGTTCCTTAGGCAGGACATCATTCACAACACGGTCGCCAATTGAAATCGTGCCGTCGCTGATTTCTTCAAGCCCGGCCAGCATCCGCAGCAAAGTGGACTTACCGCAGCCAGAGGGGCCCACAAGCACGACGAATTCGCCGTCCTCGATATCAACGCTCACCCCATGCATGACCTGAACGCTGCCATATCGCTTGAAGACATTGTCTATTTTTACATTGGCCATGGATGGGTTCCTTTTATTGCGGCAATACGATTTGCATTTTCACATCCGCAGGGGGTGCGGAGGCGGCAACTTCGAATGCATGCACGCTGTCTTCAAAGTCGAATGTCTTGGTAATCAGGGGTTTCACGTCAATCGTGCCAGAGCTGAGCATCGCGACGCATCGTGGAAACACATGGGCATAGCGAAAGATATTCTCGACCCGCGCTTCACGCACCATGGCCGCACCGGCGTCATAGCTGATCGGCTCAGACTGCCCGCCAATCATCACCACACACCCACCGGGGGCCAATGGCTCAAACAATTGCGCCGCAGCTTTGGGGGACCCTGTCGCCTCAAACACAATGTCCGCGCCCCACCCGTCCGTGTCAGCCAGAACGCGCTGCTGAACGGGGGTTTCGGTCACGTTCACCGGGATGATGGCCGGGCTAAGGCTGCTGGCAATATCCAGCTTTTTCTCTGCAAGATCAGCAACATAGACGCGCGCGCAGCCACCCGCGATGGCGGATAAGGCCGTGACGAGACCGATTGGTCCGGCCCCCATGACAACGGCAATATCGCCCAGCTTAATGCGGGCCTTTGTGGCAGCGTGAACGCCGACGGCCAAAGGCTCTACCATCGCGGCCTCTGCAAAGCTGACATTGTCGGGCAGCTTAAAGGTAAAGGCCTCGGGATGCACACATGTGGGGCGCAGAATTCCATGCACCGGGGGCGTTGCCCAAAACTGAACCGCCGGGTCGATGTTATACATGCCCAACCGCGTCGCCTTGCTGTTGGGATCAGGGATCCCCGGCTCCATGCAAACACGGTCGCCGGTGCTCAGCGTTGTCACCTCAGAGCCGGTTTCAATCACCGTGCCAGAGGCCTCATGCCCAAGGATCATAGGGTCCTTCACGACAAACGGGCCAATAGCGCCATGGGTGTAGTAATGCACATCAGATCCGCAAATCCCAACCGTGTGCATCTTGATCCGCACATCACGCGGCCCAAGCGTTTCTTCCCGGCGCGAAATTTCAGGAAAGTCCCGCAGAGACAACACGTCCTTCTTTTCAAGAACTAATGATTTCATGTGCTTAATCCTTTGCTACAACCAATATGGCAGTCGGCAACGCGATTGCGTTCAGAACACAAATCGCCCCCCCCCCAAACAAATCGATAAAGCGAAACCCAAGCAGGGACAAGGCAACCCCGGATAGGAATGAAATAAACTGGGGGACGATCCAAATGGTTTGCTTGGGAAAGAGACCCGGCCTAGGGGCAAGTGGCGCCTTGGGATCCCCCCGGAACGGATCGGCACAGGGGAAGCCCCACACCAAGCGCCCTATGATTTCAGGCACATACAAGCTGGGTATTTTCATTTGTAACGCTTGCCATGCCAACCCAGTGGCGCAAAGATGCTGTTGGGTGCAAGTTGCTGGTACGGTCGCGCATCTGGGAGGAAACAGTGCCGCAGCCAGACCTATCTTGAAACCAGCACATGACATTAAAACATACGACGACCCAACTCTGGGAGGAGACAGACAGATGACAGAAAAACTTGCCGGTAAAATTGCGGCCGTGACGGGCGCCGCATCAGGCATTGGCCTTGCCGCAACAGAGGCCTTGCTGGCCGAAGGCGCAACCGTGGTGATGGTGGATCGCGATGAAGCGGCCCTGAAAGAACTCACAGCCAAACTGGGCGACAAGGCCATCGCGCAAGTGACCGACTTGCTGGACAGCGAAAGCTGCAATGCCATGGTTCCTGAAATTCTGGCAAAAGTGGACCATATCGACATTCTATACTGCAATGCAGGCACCTATATCGGCGGCGATCTGGACCAGACGGACCCCGCGACGATTGACAGGATGCTAAACCTTAACGTCAACGCGGTGATGAAGAACGTTCACGCGGTCATTCCCCATATGAAATCACGCAAGACTGGCGATATCTGGGTGACCTGTTCTGTGGCCGGGCATATGGCCGTCGCATGGGAGCCGGTATATTCCGGATCGAAATGGGCCATCACCTGTTTCGTTCAGACAATGCGCCGTCAATTGCGCGAATACGGCATTCGCGTGGGTCAAATGTCCCCCGGCCCTGTCATCTCTGCATTGCTTGCGGATTGGCCGGAAGAGAACCTGAAAAAAGCCAAGGAAAGCGGATCCTTGATTGAGCCGTCCGAAGTTGCAGATTCCCTGATTTTTGCGCTGACGCGCGGGCGCAACGTGACCATTCGTGACATGATCGTTCTGCCGACCAATTTCGACATCTAGTCGCACATCCAAGCGCAGAGCGGGACCCACGGCATCGCTCTGCGCGTTTCAGAAAATCTTGCGCGCACCGGGCTGTGGGCTTGCACCAGCGAACAGCTTGGTCATCCCCGCCAGTTCCTCGTAGAGATGAGACATAAAGGCCCGCACGCGCGACGTCTTGCGCAGGTCGGGGTGGGTTAAGACCCACAGATTCATGTCCAAATGTGGAAAGGTATCAGACGCCCGAATTAGGCGCGGGTCGGAATCTCCGACATAGCAGGGCAGAAAGCTAAGCCCCAATCCACTGGCCGCCGCATTTTGCACCGCCCGGGACGCGCGGCATTGAAAGACCGCGCAGTTTTCGGCGATTTCCTTGCTGTCCCAGACATGCGGGACAAGCCAATGAACAGACCCCTCGATCATGCAATATCTACGGTCTTGTGTCGGTAAGCCTGCAGCCTTTTTGACGTAATCCTCACGGCCATACATCGCAAAGCGAAAATCACTGACCTTTTTGCCAAAGCTTGTTTCGGGTGGCGTTTTGGTTGCGCGAATGGCGATTTCAGCCTCGCGCTTGTTCAGGTCCAAGGCCCCATGCCCCGGTGTCAAATCAACCTGAATACCAGAGTGCTCTTCGCAAAAGCTGGCAATAATGGCGGGCGCGTATTCCTCTGCAAAGGCTTCGGGACAGGTGACGCGGATGCGCCCTTTTAGCTGCGTATCGCGCCCCAGCATCTCGCGTTCCAAGGCGTGAAATTCCCGTTCGACACGCTCTGCATATTGCATGGCCGTTTGACCGGCGGGTGTCATGACGTAGCCATGTTTGAAGCGATCAAAGAACCGAACACCGGTCTTGGCCTCTATCACGTTTATTTTCCGAAACACGGTGCTGTGCGTTTGCCCCAGCTCTCTGGACGCGCCGGACAGGCTCTTGCTGCGACAGATCGCAAGGATCACCGAAAGATCCCCCCATTCCAAAGAGGCTGTTCCAACACTGGGCGTGACCGGGGGGCGTGGCATGTCCAACCTGTCCATTTTTGCAAAGCATTTTTGCAAGAATAGCGAATATTCATGCAAAAAGGAACATGCCATCCTCAGTGACAGATCGCAAAACAGCGGTCACTCAATTCACAACGGAGGAAAAACAAATGATTGCTCAATTCATCAGATTCGAAACTTCTCTTAGCGAAGCCGACGTCATTGCCATTTCCAAAGAGCGTATGCCGCAGTTTCAGAAGGTTCCGGGCCTTGTTCAAAAACACTATATGAAACTGGATGAACCGAACCATTATGGCGGATTTTATATGTGGGAGTCCCGCGAAGCCATGGCGGCATTTCGTGAAACCGAATTGGCAAAGACAATTCCCTCCGCGTACCAGATCGTCAGCCCCCCCGTCATCACCGTACAAGAGCTGTTATTTTCACTGCGTCCCGATGCCATGCTCTCGGCTGTTCAAGACGTCGCTTAAGACGGTTACGCAACCGCCAAACACAAAAACGCCGGCCACGGGGACCGGCGTTTTGCTTTTACGCATCTGAAAAGGGAATGGGTTTCAGAGGTAAAACGATTACATCGCTGATGGGGGCAGGATAACCGCGTCAATGACGTGGATAACGCCGTTGCTTGCTTCGATGTCAGCCTGAACGACGTTCGCCTGGTTCACCTTAACGCCGCCTTCAGTCATGATTGTGATTTCGCCACCTTCGACGGTTGCAGCCATCATATTGTTGGACAGGTCTGTCGACATCACTTTGCCTGGAACCACGTGATAGGTCAGGATCGCAACCAGCTTGTCTTTGTTTTCTGGCAGCAAGAGCGTTTCAACCGTACCGTCGGGCAAAGCGGCAAAAGCGTCATCGGTCGGCGCAAAGACGGTGAACGGGCCTTCGCCCTTAAGTGTGTCAACCAAGCCTGCGGCCTGAACGGCGGCAACCAACGTGGTAAAGATGCCAGCGCCAACGGCTGTGTCAACGATGTCTTTGCTGTGGCCGCCAGCGAAAACTGGCGTAGAGAGCATGGCAACTGCGGTAACGGAGAGGAAAGTTCTGCGAAGCATCTGTGTCATCCTTTGATAATGTTGCCCCCGTTGTTTCGGGGGATGTGCAAGGGTTACGGCGCAGTTTGGACCTTGGATCAGCAATAAAACGCAATTGTTTGCCTTGACGAAAAAGCAATCCGCACTAAGCCAGCGCAGTTTTCATTATCCAATAAAATATATGTGATAATCCGGGCCGAATTTTTTTGAAAACGATTGAATTTATTGTGCCGTTTCGGTGCTGCGCGACCGGCCAATCCACAAAAACACCAATGCAAAGAGTTTAAGAACGCAAGGAAGCACGGCATATAAAACCGACAATCGTCCCAAGGCGCTCTCGTCATTGACGGCCCCGACGCGGAAACCGCCCTGCTCCAACAGGGGCAACACACTTGCCGCGGCAAGGGCCAGGGTCAGTTTCGCGCAAAAGTTCCAAAGACCAAAGGCCAAGGCGCCATCTTCGTCTATGCGCACGACCTGCTTTGCAAACAGGGCTGGAAGCAAAGTCATATCCGCCCCCAAGGCCGCCCCCGACAAGACACAAACCACAAGAAAGGCCATTCCGTCCCCTGTGCCAAGCCCGCTGGCCCAGGCAAAACCAAGGATCGACAACAACATCCCGACCGTGAGCACCTTCATCGCGCCGAAACGTTGTGCAAGCCGTGTCCAAAGCGGCGCGGCCGCAGCCGCCGCCAGAAAAAACGCCAAAAGATAGACCCCGGCATTTTCCGGTTGCTGCAGGCGATATTCGACAAAGAACAAAAACAAGGTTGATGTGATGGCCACAGGGGCCGCATTCAGAACCGCGACACATAACAGCCTGCGAATTTCGCGATCCTTCAAGAGACCGGAAAAGCTTGGCGCTTGAAACGCGGCTGGGCCTTTCCACAGTCCATGCATGGCAATGGCTCCGCACAGGACCAGCCCGCAAAATACAATTGTGAACCCGGCATAGGGCGCAAACCCGAACTGTTGCGCCACAAAAGGCAGGATACACGCGACAGAGACGCCCATCAAAGCGCCTGTTTCGCGCCAGCCCGCAAGCCTGACATGCCCTGCCCGTCCCAACTGGTCTGCCTGCGTAATCCCGCGCGCGTAAAACAGGATCGTCAGAAAGGAAAAGCTGGTGAACAGCACCGCCAGACACAGGCTTAACCATAAGATCGGGGGAAGGAGGGCCGGGATCATGAACAGGCCGATCATCCCAACCGCCAAGCCACAAGCCCCGATTGCTGCGGCCACGCTGCGCCAACGCCCCAAGCGGCTGGCCAGTTTTCCCAACAGCGGGTCCTGCACCACATCAATAAGGCGCAACAGCACCAAGGCCGCCGCGATATCCGTTAGCGAGATGGCGTAACTGTCCACATAGAACTTGGGGGCATGGATATAGATGGGCAGTCCCGCGGATGCCAATACGGCGGCGTAAAGCGCGTATCGGGGCAAGGCATTGGGCTGGGACACAGTTTGGGTTCCATTACATTGGTCAGGTACTGACTACGCAGCAGACCACGGAACAGATCAGTTTACGAGCGGCCAATCATTCTTGTCGGGGTTCCGGCTCTATCGGTTCTATGAGTTCTGGTCCCGAGGCCCGGTTGGAATTTACCTGTGTATCAACCCTGTGGAATTTAAGTGCGTCTTCGGGCCCTGGCTTCATCAAAACCGCCGCACCTTTGCCGGCCTCCCCCAACCACAAGGGCCAATCCTCGGGCCCAAGAATAACCGGCATGCGATGGTGGATTTTGGACATGTGTTGATTTGCCCCGGTTGTCACAATCGCACATGTCGGCGCAGGCCCGGTGCCATCGTCCCAATCCTGCCAAATCGCGGCAAACGCGACCGGGGCGTCATCCATCCGCGAAATGTACCAAGGCAGCCTGTTTCCCTCTGTGTCCTTGGTCCATTCGTAAAACCCCGTGGCCAGGATCAGACAGCGCCGCTCTCTGCAGGCTATTTTAAAGGCTGGTTTTTCTGCAATCGTTTCAGCCCGGGCATTGATCAACAACGGGCCGTCGGACGCGGTCTTGTACCATCTGGGAATGAAACCCCACCGCATCGCCACCAGGCGGCGTTGCGCATCCGGCGTGTGGACCACATGGACCTGACTTGTCGGGCAGACATTGTAGTTGGGAACGTCTGGCAGGGCATTCGCGGGCGCGGCCTTGAACAGTTGGGCCATCGCTTCTGGTGGCAGGGTGACTGCAAATCTTCCGCACATGCCTGTCCTTGCCCCTTGTTCGTTCATCCAACAGGCCAAGATTGCCCGATCTTCGGCCCAAAGAAAATCCCCGCTGAACGGCTGTCAGCGGGGATCAACATTTTTGAAAGTGGAGGAGGCCTATTTGGCCTTCATACGGCCATCCAGATAAGGCTGGTAGTCGCCGCCGGCGGCCATAAACTCGACCACGACATCGGCCAAATCAGGGCCAAAATCATAGGCGTTCATCGCGTCACGGAACATTTTGTACCCGTCACCGCCATTGCGCACATAGTTGTTTGACACAACGCCATAGACCTTATCCATGTCCAATGGGGTCGCGGTACCGTCTTCCATGATCATGATGTCGGTCACGCGTTCGCCGGTTGGTGCAGCACCATCAAAGGTAAACGTCATACCCGCAACTTGTGGGAAACGGCCGTCATCATCCGGGTCATCGAACTGCCCCATGCCATTTTCAAGCGCATCCTTCAGCGTCGCGCCAGAAACCTGAAAAGTGGACAGCGTGTTCTGGAACGGCAGGACCGTGTAGATTTCGCCCATTGTGACCTCACCCGCGTCAATAGACGCCCGCAAGCCGCCGCTATTGGCCAAGGCGACAACGACGCCCTGGTCCTTGACGCGGTCCAGCATGGCATCTGCGACAAGGTTGCCCATTTCGCATTCCTGATGCCGGCAAATGTCACGAGACCCTTCGATCGCCGCGGCAGCAGAACCCACAACTTTGTTGCGGATTTCTTCCAGCGGGGCCGCGGCCTCACTGATGCGGGCCTTGGTGCCTTCGTCTTCGGCAACTTCGGCGTCCATGATCAAGGGTTCGCCAACGGCTTCTACCAGGTTGCCGTCATCGTCAAACGTGACGTTCAACTCGCCCAGGAACTTACCATAGGCATAGGCCTGAACGATTGCGGTCGTGCCAACCATGGTTGGGTAGGGACCAGCTGCCTTGTCGGATGTGTTCGACAGGTAGGTGTTAGAGTGGCCACCAACGATCACATCAACACCGGTCGTTTCCGCCGCGACGCGCTGGTCGGTCAGATAGCCGGAATGGGACAACACGATGATCTTGTTCACGCCCTCGGCGGTCAGCTTGTCGACTTCCTGTTGCACAGCGCCAACAGGATCCGTGAAAATGATGTTTTCGCCAGGGCTGGCCAGCTCATCTGTATTTTCAGGTGTCAGGCCAATCAGCCCGATTTTTTCACCGCCACGTTCAATGACGGTCGACTTTTTCAAAACGTCGGCCAAAAGCTCTTCGCCGGACACATCCGCGTTGGACATCAAAACAGGGAAATCGACCGTGTCCATGAACCCGCGCAACACTTCGGGGCCGTCGTCAAATTCGTGGTTGCCCACGGTCATGGCGTCATAGCCAAGCTTGTTCATCATCTCAGCGGCAAGTGCGCCCTTGTAATAGGTGTAGAACAAGGTGCCCTGAAACTGGTCCCCGCCATCAACCAGAATGCTGTTGTTGCTGCGGGCACGGGCGGCTTCGACCGCTGTGACGAGACGCGCAGATCCACCAAAGCATTTGCCTTCGTCATTGTCCTCGGAAGAACAGCCAGAATCGTATTTTGAGATCGGCTCAAACCGGGCGTGGAAGTCATTCGTGTGTAAAATCGTAAGAGAGTAATCCGCGCTCGCCATTCCGCCAGAAAGCGCGAGAACGGCTGCAGAAGTCAGGATACGTGCGTACATGGTGATCCCCCTATTGGTACATTCAATCAGATTGGCGGGAGTTTTCCATAGAGTCAAACAAACCCACACAGTGGACGTAAGGTTAATTGGCAACAAGGTTATGACAAGCAACGTCTTGACGAAGTTTTGGGCAAAAGGCATGTGAAGGCATGTTCATTTACAAAATCTTTCGCGCCCAGGAATGGGAAACACTGAAATCGAACGGCACCACCACAGGTGCGCCGATCGATGTGCAAGACGGGTACATCCATTTTTCCACCGGCAAACAGGTGGCAGAAACCTGTGCAAAGTATTTCGCCGGGGAAAATGGGCTGGTCCTGTTGGTCCTGGAGTCCGATGGTCTGGGCAGCGACCTGAAATGGGAACCGTCGCGTGGCGGTGATCTGTTTCCGCATTTGTACCGTCCGTTGCGGTTGCCGGATATCTTTATTCAAAAAGACCTGCCCCTTGGGATGGACGGCAAACACATCTTCCCGGAAGGCGTTTTGTGAGCTTGATTGAAACCATGGGGCTGGCCGCCTTGCGCAAGCTGGATCCGGAAACGGCACATGGCTTGGCGCTCAAAGCGCTGACATCCGGTCTTGCCCCCTTGCCCGGCCCCGTATCCAGCCCCCGCCTGCGCACCCGTGTTGCCGGGTTGGATTTCAAGAACCCCGTCGGTCTGGCCGCTGGTTTCGACAAAAACGCAACCGTCGTGAATCAACTGTCCCGCGCCGGGTTCGGATTTGTTGAGGTCGGCGCCGCAACCCCGCGCCCGCAGCCCGGCAACCCCAAGCCGCGCCTGTTCCGCCTGACCGAAGATCAGGCGGCGATCAACCGGTTCGGTTTCAACAATGATGGCATGCAGGCCATCGCAGACCGTTTAAAGCGACGTCATGGGAACATTCCCGTCGGCGTGAACCTTGGGGCCAACAAAGACTCTGACAATCGCGCCGATGATTTCGCGCAGGTGCTGACCACGACGGGCCCCTATGTTGATTTCGCGACGGTCAATGTGTCGTCCCCAAACACCGAAAAACTGCGTGATCTGCAAGGGCGCGATGCGTTGCAGGCGCTGCTAGAGGGGGTCATGCAGGCGCGTACCCAATTGGCCAATCCCGTGCCGGTCTTTCTGAAAATTGCGCCAGACCTGACAGAACACGACCTGAACGACATTGCAGAGGTCGCCGCCCAGACAAAGATCGATGCAATCATCGCCACCAACACCACCCTGTCGCGCGAGGGTCTGTCCAGCCCGCATCGCGACGAGGCGGGCGGGTTGTCCGGCAAGCCGCTGTTCGAAAAATCAACGCGCGTTCTGGCCCAGCTGTCGCAGATGACAGACGGAACGATCCCTCTGATCGGGGTTGGTGGCATTTCCAGCGCCCGGGACGCCTATGAAAAAATCAAGGCCGGGGCCTCTGCCGTTCAGATTTATACGGCGATGGTGTATCACGGGCTGTCGCTTGCCCCTCGGATCGCGACAGAGCTGGACGCGCTGTTGGCGCGGGACGGGCATGCGACGCTTGCGGATGCCGTCGGGATCGAAAGGGATAAATGGATATGAGCGTTACAATCTGGCACAACCCGCGCTGTTCAAAGTCGCGCCAGACATTGGCGCTTTTGCAGGATAACGGCGTGACGCCTGAAATCCGCCTGTATTTGAACGATCCCCCCACGGAACAAGAGTTGTTGGACGTGCAGGCCATGCTGGGCGGTCCCGTTCTTGGCTTCACGCGGACCGGTGAAAAAACGTTCCGCGAGCTTGGTCTGACCAAAACCGCGGGCGATGCAGATCTGCTGGCAGCGCTCGTGGCCAACCCCATCCTGATTGAACGCCCGATTGTCATCGCCAATAGGCAGGCGCGTATTGGTCGCCCCCCGGAAAACGTGCTGGACCTTCTTTAGGCGGGTTTGACGCGCGCGGCCTCTGCTTCGACACGCGGATAGCGCAGGGCCAGTGTGATCCCGCGTGCAATGAACGAAATCAGCAAAGCCAGCCACAGTCCATGATTGCCCAGTTGCGGCACCAGCACCATCGCAGCAAGCGCATATATCAGGGCCGAGACGATCATCATGTTGCGCATGTCCTTGCCGCGCATCGCCCCAATAAAGATACCATCCAGCATCCAGGCCCCGACCCCAGCCAATGGTGCTGCGACCATATAGGGCAAATAGCGACGCGCCTCTTCCCGGACATCCGGCGCGGTCGTCATCAGGTCGATGATCGCGCCGCCAAGCCCAAGAAAGATCGCCGCCATCAGGACAACAGCGCCTATTCCCCAAAGAGAGGTCAAGACGGCACCCCGGCGCAAGTCCAAGACCCTTCCCGCCCCCATGGCCTGCCCGACCAGGGCTTCGGCGGCAAAGGCAAACCCATCCAAGGCAAACGCGGTGATGTGCAAGAACTGCAACAGCACCTGATTTGCCGCCAAGGTCGTGTCGCCTTGCGCCGAGCCGAGAAACAGAAACGACACAAAAATAGCCTGCAACAACACCGATCTGATCATGATGTCCGAATTCAGCGCGGCCATATGCTTTAGTCTGGTCGGGTCAAACACCCGCACCCAGTTGCGCCACTCCGGCGTCGCGAACACGGCGCGACACAGCCATATGCCAAATCCAAGGCCCGTCCATTCAGCCAGAAACGTGGCGACGGCCACGCCCTCTACGCCCCATTCCAGCACTAGAACAAAGATCAGATCCAAGATGATGTTCAAGCCGTTCATCCAAAGTTGTAAAACCAGGACGGCCCGCGTTCTTTCTTGTGCGATCAACCAGCCGGTGATCCCGTAAAGAGCAATTGCGGCGGGGGCGGAATAGATGCGGATGCGCATATAGTCACGCGCCAAGGCCTCTACCTCTTGGCTGGCGGGGGCGATTTGGAAGGCGCCCCAAAACAGCGCCGATTGCAACAAGATGATGATCACGCCTGCTGACACGCCAATCATTAGGGCGCGGATCAAAAGCGCAGAAACCTCTGGTCCGTCCCCTGCCCCATAGGCCTGCCCCGTCAGTCCGACCGTCCCCATGCGCAAGAACCCAAATATCCAATAGATAGAGGACAGGATAACCGCGCCAATCCCGACGGCCCCGATCGGTGCCGCCAGCCCCAGCTGTCCGACAACGCCCGTGTCAACCGCGCCCAGGATCGGGACCGTGGCATTTGACAGAACGATCGGGACCGCAATGTTCAGAACACGTCGGTTCGAAATTGTCTGGGGTTCAGCCATCTCGATCAGGCATCAGGAAATGCGCAGTGGCCTGGACGAACAGCTTTGTCCGACTGGCCTGCCACCCTTCGACATGGACCGTTGCATAACGCCTCCCCGACCGAACGATCCTGGCGCGCGCAAAGGCGTCTTGTGGCAGACCGGGGCGAAGATAATCGACCGTGATGTCGATTGTCTTTGGGATGGCTGGGAATTGCGCCGTGTCGCCCGCTGGCGCGGTTGGCTCCGCCGACAGCAAGAACCACATAAGTTCCGTAACCGCTGCCACCTCTAGAAAAGAGGCCGTCGCCCCGCCATGAAGCGCGGGCAGGAACGGGTTTCCGATCAGCATGTCCGCAAACGGCATGACAGAAGTGATTTCATCGCCGTGGCGCTCAAACTCTATCCCCATGAATTTCACATATGGGATACGGTCAATCAAACCGCGAAGGGCATCATCGGTTTGGTGGCTTGCAGCAGATGCGGCTGGGGTTTGATAAAGGGTCATTTCATACCCTCGATCGTAAAGGCCCCGGTTGCAGCAGCCACGGGCCGCCCTGTGTCATCATCGGTCGCCGTTGCTCTGACAAAGGCGATGGATCGCGTCACGTGATAACATTCAGCCTTTGCCACGACGGTTTGCCCCGGCGTTGCCGGGCGCATGTAATCAAGACGCAAATCAAGGGTTGCAGCGACACCTGACACGGCCGGATGGCACATCACAGCCCCTCCACAACAGGAATCCATCAAAGCATAAACCGCCCCACCATGGATGACCCCAGTGTCAGGATCACCGATCAATTCGGCCCGGTAAGGCATTTCCATCCGACAGTGCCCTTCAGACATCTTCAAAAGCTGCATTCCAAGAACATTGGAATACGGCAAACCATTGAAAAATTTCTGTGAATTCGTTGTGCTCGGCGTTTCCACGAAGGCCCCTGTCTGGATCAAGTCGCCTACTTTTATTGGCCCTTGCCATTTGATCTGCAAGTGCTATCTTCTGCAATTGAGAATAATTCGCAAGAGCAACTTGATATGAACACAGCCACAGAAACAACAAAGCCCCCATTGGAGGTCACGTTTGAGGCGACCGACAAACTTGGGCCCTTCCGTGCAAAGAGATTGGCGGTTGCGATCGTGTTTTTGCTGCTGGCCATCGCGCCCGGCGAACTGGGGGCGTTGACCCGACAATTGATGACCGATGCCTACACGCAGGTCTCTGTGTTCGTGGCAGCGACCTTGCTTTTGTTTTATGGGGCCGAGCGCCTTTTTAAATTCGACATCGGGTATTCCCTGAAACATTCCAAGAAATGGCAAGTCCCGCTGGCTGCCCTTTTGGGGTCAACACCTGGATGCGGGGGCGCCGTGGTGGTGGTCGCGGCCTATTCTTCTGGCAATGTCGGGTTTGGGGCCGTTGTCGCAACTTTGACCGCAACCATGGGGGATGCGGCCTTTTTGCTGATCGCGACCCGCCCAGAAGCCGCGCTTGTGGTGCTTCCCCTGTCTTTTGTGGTCGGTATCATATCCGGCTGGGTCGTCGACCGGTTCAACAAAATCGACATGACGCCGGATGCGTCACAGAAATGTACCGTCGCCCCCTTGATCGGAGACGTGCGTCTTCGCGACTATGCCTATCTGATACTGGCCATACCCGGTCTTGTTGTGGGCGGGGCCCAGTTGGCACAGATCTCTATGGACACCGTTGCGGGTATTCCCGTGGTCTGGATCGCCATGGCCGGGACCGTGCTGGGACTGTTGACCTGGGCGGCGTCGCCCGTGCAGGCCATGACCAATCTGCAAGACAAACCGTTGACGCGCATGACCGAAGAAACGGTGTTTATCTCTGTCTGGGTAATCGGGGCCTACCTGGCCTATGACTATGCCGCCACATTCGGAGGGCTGGACATAAAAACGCTGTTTGAGTCCGTCGCCCCGCTGCTGCCGCTTATGGCCATTCTGGTTGGTCTTATCCCTGGATGTGGCCCGCAGGTCCTGGTGTCGACGCTTTACATCAACGGCATGATCCCCTTCTCTGCCCTGATTGGGAACGCGATTTCGAATGACGGCGACGCCCTATTTCCAGCAATCGCGTTGAATCCACGCGTCGCAATTTATGCGACACTCTATTCAACCATTCCAGCCATTATTGTGGCCTATGGTTTCTACTTCTTGGCACCGGGTTTCATGAACTAAATCTGGTGATGTTATTTGATCCGCACCGTCGGATTGGTTAACCTAGCGTCATGAGTGAGATTGAAACACGTGAGTCGCGCCTGACCTTCAAGGAAATGTGCGAGCAGTTCGAGGTAACCCCCCGAACGCTGAGATATTATGAGTATATAGAACTGCTGCACCCCGACAAAGAAGGTCGCAGCAGGTTCTACAAGCCACGTGAACGCGCCCGGATGAAGCTGATTTTGCGCGGGCGACGCTTTGGGTTTTCGCTGGAAGATATCCGCCAATGGTTAGATATGTACGAACAACAGGGGACCCAAGCACAACACAAAGCTTGGATTGAACGGGCCGACCGACAGATTCATGACCTGAAGGCACAACGCGACAAGCTGAATGAAACAATCGATGAACTGACGACGCTTAGGGATCAAACCCGCGACACGCTTTCATAGGCGGCCAGCGCCCGGTCAGGCGCGGTCAAGCCCCGCCAAAATTGCCACAAATACGACGAATAATGTTGCGCATTCCGTAACGTCACTATTGCAATAGTTATACAAATTGCAATGTGACGCCGCGTAACAAAATTCTTGCCCCGCTTCGGCCTTGCGAAAAATCCCAAACAACCACACCTGATGCCCGCAACGAGATGTTTGAGGGTTTGAACCCTTTTGGAAACAAGAAAAAGAAACGTAAAAGGAGACTTTCACGATGACCACTGAGGTTATGACAATTCGCGAGATGTGCGTCGCCTTCGAGGTTACGCCTAGAACGCTTCGTTTCTACGAAGCGAAAGAACTTTTGTTCCCGATCCGGGAAGGCCAGAAACGGTTGTTCACCAATCGCGACCGTGCACGTTTGAAATTAATCCTACGCGGAAAACGCTTTGGATTTTCGCTGGAAGACATTCGCCAATTGCTGGATCTTTATGATCTTGGCGACCAGCAAGAAACGCAAATCCGCCGTACCTACGCGGTCGCGACGGAAAGATTGCAGGCCCTGATCGCACAAAGAGAAGAGCTCGACACTGCGATCCAGGATTTGAAGAACGACCTTGCCTGGGGCGAGGAAATGATGAAGTCGTTTTCCAATTCCCATGCGGCCTAATGACAAAGAACTGGCGGAATAAATGCGCCTTGCAGCACTGCGAAACGCGATTTATTCACGCCGTTCTTTGGACTTCGACACCATGAAACACCCAAGATCAGCACATCCGGGATCCACAAGAACACTGTGGTTCAACCGGGCGGGCCGCGACCGAACGGGGCAACTGGCGCGGCCATCTGCAAGCCCCCAACACAGCGACGCTGCGATGTACCTTGGGCGCATCACCCTCGCAGCCGAAGCAGAAATAGCCTTGGCAGGCAACACGAATTAAGGGAGAGGTCACTCACGGCCATATCCCCGGTCTGTGGGGACAGGCCGGGGATAATTCGTGGAGGGCGCAATGCCAAAAAGATTCAGACTGACCCGACGGTTCCCCGTCGCCATGACGGAAGACGGATATCGCAAACTGAAGAAATTCTCGGAAGAGGCCGGATTGGACGAAGGCGAAGCCCTGTCTTTCCTGTTCGAGAACTTCAACAGCGTTATCGACGAAGACAACCTGACCCACAGATTGCGGCTTTTTAATTCGGAACTTGATGCGCGCAAAAGATAAAGCCCGAACGCTGTGGGCAGCCCTGACAAAACCGGATATGGTTTGAATTGAAACCGAAACCAAACGGGCGGTCGCTTGGGCCGTTGTCAGGGGAACATAAATGGCCATTCAACTGTATTGCTTTGGCGAAAGCGGCAATTCTTACAAAGCTGCCTTAACTCTCGAGCTCGCAGAGGTGGATTGGCAACCCGTCTACGTTGACTTTTTCAATGGCGAAGCGCGGACGGAAGAGTTTCTTGCGTTGAACGAAATGGGCGAAGTCCCGGTGATGATCGATGGTGACATCACGTTGACGCAATCTGGCGTGATTCAGGATTACGTCAGTTCCAAATCCGGAAAGCTGGGTGGGCAAAGTGCCGCGCAACGGCGCGAGATTTTGCGGTGGATGTTTTGGGACAATCACAAGATGTCCTCTCAGGCCGGGAATTTGCGGTTTTTGATGAATTTCGCCCCAAAGGGCAAGGTTCCCCCAGACGTCATCGCGTTTCAGACAGGCCGTCTGCATGGCGCGCTAAAGGTACTGGATAAGGCATTGGCGGGGAAAAGCTGGCTTGTCGGAGATCGGATCACCTTGGCCGACATCGCTTGTTGCGGATACCTTTTCTACGAAGAACCCTTCAATTTCGACCGCACAGAGTATCCAAATATTGATGCCTGGCTGGACCGCATCGCAGCGCAGCCCGGCTGGAAGCATCCCTACGAACTGATGCCTGGGTCCCCGGCCGATCGCGCCTGACGGCTTTTTGCCCGTCCTGCCGCCAATCTGGCGCCAGCGTTCCCCTCTCTGAAACTGACAAAGGCACGCCCGCGAAAATGCGCGGCGTGTCTTTTTCTTGCATATGTCATGAAGCCTGCCAAACTACCCAAGACGTTAAGCGCGCCCACTGACCGGAAGAGAGACAGCACGGATGCCCAAGATCGACCTCGACAGTTTGCCCTTGCGCACCGGTTCTGCCTATCCGGAACGCTACGCCAAGGGCTTTGAAAAACGCAGTTCTTTGCGCGTCGGCGACGCAGGCGGCCTTACCCAATTCGGCGCAAACATTGTTATTCTGCAACCGGGCGGCAGATCGTCTTTGCGCCACTGGCACACGCATCAGGACGAATTTGTCATAGTCATTTCTGGGGAATTGACATTGATCGATGACACCGGCGAGACTGCTCTTGCTGAGGGAGAGTGTTGTGCGTTCCCTGCAGACGACGAAAATGGCCATACAATTGCCAATAATTCTGGGCAGGAAGGAAAATTCTTAGTGGTTGGTACGCGAAGTGAGTATGAGTTGGCGTATTATTCCGACATAGATTTGAAAGTAGAACAGACGGATGGGACATCGAAATTTACGCGAAAAGACGGCAGCCCCATCTAAGGCGATACGAAAGTTTGTAGGATGAAAAACCGTATGTTGCAGGATTTGCTGGATTTGCATGGAAAGTGCCTGCTGTCTGGAAAATTCAATGGTATCTTATCTTGCTATCAAGACGTCATGCCATTGTTCCTGGATGGAAGGGCAATCCTGATCGACGGGCACGACGAATTGCGCAGTGCCCTGGGCGCGTTTCGCAAACGCCTTTTAGAAGATGACGTTCGACTGATCAAAGGAACGCCCCTGGACGGGCAGTTGAAAGATCAGGGGCGGTTTTCGATTAAGGTTCGGTGGAATTATTACACAAGCGACCTCAAACTGCCCCAGCAATCTGTGGCCCGGTATTTTTGTGTGAATGAACCTGCGGGCAAAAAGGTCGAAATGGTTGAATATCAGCAATTTGCCTACAAAGACTTTACCGGATGGTCCCGTTTCGACATGACGGCACCACATGTTACGACATATCCAGTATCGCGGGTTTTGCACTAAAGGGGATAGTCCGCCCTGTCCTGCGCCAAATCGATGGCCTGCCTGACGCTTTGGGCCCGATTGCCCCCCTCATCAAAATGAATAATCGAACCGTTTGATATCAGCGGCGCAGAACCGCGCAACCGCCTCCGCCGTTTGGTCATCGTAATAGACGCGGTAATCCGGATTGCGATCGGACCTATTCATGCGCCCGACCTTGCCTAGGGAGAACCCCAAATGGTCTTCGAACGCGGATAAGCCATTCGCCAAATCTTCGAGTTTTACGAAAAGATCGCACTGCTCTGCCCCATGGCGGTCGGTGACATAGCTGGCATAGTTTGCACCCTTGATAGAGCTTTGCGTGTCAGCATGCGCAATAAAATCGGAAAAAGCGGTGGATTTGGCCAACGAAACTGCTGCGTGGTCCCAGTTTTGTTCCCGCAACCAGTGATAATAGCTGACCATGCGATCCCAGGGGTTGCGCACAAGGGTTACGACGAAGAAATCTGCAATCTCTTCGTCGCTTAACACCCCGGCAATATCGCGTAGGCCAGAATGTTTCCACAATCGGCCCTCGGGGGTCATGGCCTTCAGTCGTTTGCGCCTTTGCGTGGCCTTGGGCGTGTCACCGATCAAGATGTCATCCTTCATCGCGCGATCTTCCAAGGCCAGGGACAAAGATGTTCCACCAGTCTTGGGAATGTGAACAAAGATATAGCGACGGCCACGAGAAATAATCATACGGGCACGCTAATCGAATTTTGGGGGGCTGGCCACAGGGTGCATATTGGGGGCAACCGCGCCCCCGCCCCGCGCCAAAACACAAAAACTTTCAGTTGGCTGCCTTGGTTTGCCGCTCTGGCGTTGTCGGATCGGAAGTCCTTCGTTAACCTGCCGTAAGCAAACATAACGAGCAGAGCCAAAGTCGGCCAATGACAGCACTTAAAGATTTCGAAAGGCTAGAATGCCTGGGCGTATGGCGGGCCTCTGACGAGGCTCAGAGACGCGATGTCATTGTGTCGCTTGGCGATGCGTCTTTGACCATTTCAGACCAGAACGACACCGCGATTGCGCATTGGTCGCTTCCGGCCGTCGAACGGATCAACCCTGGCAAACGCCCCGCGCTGTATCGCCCCGGCGACGATGCCACGGAAATGCTGGAAATCTCAGACGAAACTTTGATCCGCGCCATCGAAAAGGTTCAGGCGGCAATAGAACGACGCCGACCGCATCCTGGGCGCCTTCGCTCTACTGTTATCAGCGCAATCGTTCTGATTTTGGTCGCACTGGCAGTGTTCTGGCTGCCCGGTGCCATGGTGGATTACACGGCCTCTGTCGTGCCAGCATCCAAACGCAAATCCATTGGCGAGGATCTTTTGACCAATATTCGACGCGTGGCAGGCAAACCCTGTGACGAAGAATTAGGGGTGCAGGCGCTTGGGCAACTGCATGACCATCTGTTGGGCAATGACGGCGGGCGTCTGGTGATCCTTGCGGCTGGCGTGCAGAGCTCCAACCATTTGCCCGGCAAAATCGTGCTTTTGAATCGAGCCACCGTCGAGGATTTCGAAGGGCCCGAAGTCGTCGCCGGGTTCATTTTGGCCGAAGATGAAAGCGCCAAACAGCAGGACCCCTTGCTGACATTGTTGCGCTCTGCCGGGTTGGCCGCGTCGTTCAAGCTGTTAACCACAGGCAACATCCCGGATGAGGCCTTGGACAGTTATTCGGAAAGCCTGCTGACCACAAATTCGCCACCCGTCCCGGACCAGGATTTGTTGGCCCGTTTCAGAGCGGCCTCTGTCCCCTCTTCGCCCTATGCTTATGCGATTGATGTGTCGGGCGAAGAGACCATTGGCCTGATAGAGGCCGATCCCGTCACGCCAGCGCAATCCCATCAACTGCTAACAGATGCGGAATGGGTCAGTCTTCAGGGGATCTGCGGCGAATAGGCTGCTTACTTGCGGATATATGCGGTTGAAAAACCCGCGCTTTGAACCTGTTGCAGGCCAGTTTCTAATGCATCCCGGTTGGCAAAAGGGCCCGCCATGACCATCGTGTAGCTTTGCCCTTTGCTAGAACGATGCGCAATTCCGGCCGGCAGACCGTGTTTGCGCAAGCGCGCCACCGCGGCCTTGACGCCTGCGGGATCCGCATAGGCGGCAACCTGAACATAGTGTTGGGAAACCTCTTTGCGTGACAGCGCCTTGGGCGCGGCCCCAATTGGCGTTTCTGCCACATAAGACTTGGATGAAACCTGAACCTGGGTCTCAGGGTTCTTGATCAGGCGGCGCGGCACGGTTTGCGTCCAAATTTGGTTCATACGCTCTGTGTCGGCGGCATTACGCGGGCCACGATCCGGGTTCAAACGCCCGTCATCCCACACCACCTTATAGCCTTTTGGAACGACAAAAGAGACCGGAGAGGCCTGCGTCGGGGTCGCGGGTTGCAAAACCTGCCGACGCGGCGCAGCGGCGCTTGCCGTGGTCACTGGCGTTGCCGCAACCGGAGCCGTGATAACGGGGGCCGCTGCCATTTCAGTTTTAGGAGAGCTGGCCGTTGCCGCTTTGGGCGCCGCTGCAGCCGTTTCCGTTGGTTTGAAACCGCACAGCATTTTCCGGTCGCGCGTGACGCGGGGGACCCAAACCACGTTTCCATCAAAGCCGGCCCGGACAAAAACGCAGCCATTGCTGTCGACATATTGTTTGCCGGAGTAGCTTGCCGGTGGAATTTCCGCAGGTTCATTCCCTTGCGCTACGGCGGCAGAGCCGATTGCTGCGAAAAACAATGATGTTGCCAGAATGGATGTCGAAAATTGCATTTGTGCCCCCACACAATACCTGCATCAAAGATGCAGGAACGGCGCAGGGGTGTAAAGCGATTCCGTGCTATTTAGTGCCAAACATGCGGTCACCCGCATCCCCTAGTCCCGGAACGATATATCCAAGGTCATTTAGCTTTTCATCCAAAGCGGCTGTGACGATCGGCACATCGGGATGCGCCTCTTTCATCCGGGCCACGCCTTCGGGTGCTGCAAGCAGGCACATGAAGCGGATATTCTTGGCCCCGGATTTCTTGAGCAGATCAATCGCCGCCACAGAACTGTTGCCGGTGGCCAGCATCGGATCAACCGCAATCACCAGCCGTGACCCCAGATCAGAGGGCACTTTGTAGTAATACTGCACGGGTTGCAGTGTTTCTTCGTCGCGATAGAGGCCAACAAAACCGACCCGCGCCGCAGGGATCAGTTCAAGCACACCATCAAGCAGCCCATTTCCGGCCCGCAGAATGGAAATAAGGGCAAGCTTTTTGCCATCAATCGTAGGCGCATCCATCGGGCAAATCGGTGTTTCGATTGGCCGGGTGGTCATTTCCAGCTCTCGCGTGATTTCATAGGCCAAAAGCTGGCTGATTTCGCGCAGCAATCGACGGAAGCTGTTTGTCGAAGTCTCTTTGTCCCGCATGATGGTCAGCTTGTGCTGAACCAGTGGATGATCCACCAAAGTAAAATGTTTCTGCATGAAATGTGCCTGCCTTTCTGATATTCGATGCCGCAATACAGCAGCTTGCGGTCAAATGAAACTCTTGCCCGGCCCTTGCGCGGGAACGCCCAGATGATCGGCAACAGAGGCCGCGACGTCAACATAGGCAACCGCCCCAATGTCGCGCGGCCCCAGCCCGTAGCCCACGACCGGAACGCGTTCGCGCGTGTGGTCAGTACCGGTCCAGCTGGGATCATTGCCATGGTCAGCGGTGAACAGAAACAGATCATCTGGCCGGGCATTTGCGAATAGACGGGGCAGATTGCTGTCGAACCATTCCAACGCTCGGGCATAGCCTGACACGTCGCGTGGATGGCCATAAAGGGAATCAAATTCAACGAAATTGGCGAAAGTCAGACTGCCCTCTTCGGCGGTTTGGCTTAGATCGACAAGATGTTCCATCAACTCTGCATCCGGGCCTTTGCGCAGCTCATCAATGCCGCGCATTGAAAAGATGTCACCGATTTTGCCAATCGCATAGACCTTCCGCCCGGCCCCTTGCACCCAGTCATTCAGGGTCGGGCTGGGCGGGGCGATTGCGTAGTCGCGGCGGTTCTTGGTGCGCCGAAAATCCCCGACATTGCCGGTAAAGGGGCGCGAGATGACGCGCCCGACTTTCATAGCATGCATCATCGGGGCCAAATCCTGGCAAAGCTTTTGCAACCGGTCGAGTCCAAAGGCCTCTTCATGGGCCGCAATCTGAAACACGCTGTCCGCAGAGGTATAACAAATCGGCCATCCAGTCCGAAGGTGTTCGGCGCAATGTTCTTCGATGATCGGCACACCAGAGGCGTGGCAATTGCCAAGGATCCCATCCGTTCCGGCGAGCCTGCAGACTTCTGCCACGATTTCATCGCTGAAAGCAGGCGTTTTGTCGGGGAAATAGTGCCAGTCCCATGGCACGGGCACGCCGGCCAGTTCCCAATGCCCCGACGGCGTGTCCTTGCCGTTGGATTGCTCTGTCGCCGCCCCATACAAGCCGGTTGGCGTTCTGTCGGGCAACACGTCTTGGCCCGATCCAATCTGAATCGCGCGCCCCAGACCTAAGGCGTTCAGGTTTGGCAGGTGCAGCGGGCCAGTTCGGCCCTCTTCCGCTTTGCCCGCCGCGCAAGCGTCGGCAATATGGCCCAAGGTGTTTGCGCCTGTATCCGGCACGGTGCCGTTGAAAAACTTATCCGCGTCCGGTGCTCCACCGCAGCCAACGGAATCCATCACGATCAAAAACGCACGTGGCATCAGCGAACGCTCCTATACACTGTTGGGGGGACGTCATGTTGGGTGTCTTCGATCCGGTAGGCCTTGTGAACTTTGACAGCCGCCGCTTTGGCGGCATCCTCTGTCGCGGCATGGATCGTCGCCAAAGGCGTGTGCCGGTCCACGCGGTCGCCCAGCATGCTGACATCTGACAGACCAACAGAAGGATCAATCACGTCATCCCCCCTGTGACGCCCGCCCCCAAGATCAACCACAGCAAGGCCAAGGGCCTGGCCATCCATTCCGGTGACGAAACCAGCGTCACTTGCCAGAACCTCTAGCACGACTGGCGCGGCTGGCAGGCGATCGCTCCAACGGTCGATGAAATCAGCCGGACCGCCCAGTTCGGTGATCATCTGACCAAACCGTTCGGCTGCGGCCCCGTCTGCAAAGCAATCCTGAACCTGTTCTGCGCCCGATTGAGCATCATCCGCCATGCCTGCAAGAACCAGCAATTCACCGCCCAAAGCCGCCGTGACATCACACAGGACGCTATCTGTTCGCGCGCCTGTCAGCGCCTCCATCACGTCCATGATCTCTAGCGCGTTGCCAACAGAGGTCGCGCAGGGTTGGTTCATATCCGTGATCAAGGCAGATGTTTTACACCCTGCCCCATTGGCCGTGCTGACCAATGCCTCTGCCAGTTCGCTGGCCTCATCAATATCCTTCATGAACGCCCCGGTCCCGACTTTGACGTCAAGCACCAGTGCATCCAGCCCTGCGGCAAGTTTTTTGGACAGGATAGAGGCGGTGATCAGATCAATGCTTTCCACCGTGCCCGTTACGTCGCGCACCGCATAAAGACGTTTATCCGCCGGGGCGATGTTGCTGGTGGCAGACACGATCGCGGTGCCAACATTGGCCACGATCTGGCGGAACCGGTCCTGAGACACCTCTGTGCGCAGACCGGGGATCGCCTCTAGCTTGTCCAACGTGCCGCCCGTATGCCCGAGCCCGCGGCCAGAGACCATCGGGACATAAGCCCCAAGAGAGGCCAAAGCCGGTGCCAGCAAAAGAGAGACGCAATCCCCAATGCCGCCGGTGGAGTGTTTGTCGATGATCGGACCGGGCAAATCCCAATGCAACACATCGCCACTGTCGCGCATTGCACGGGTCAGGCCAACGCGGTCTTGTTCCGTCATCCCGTTCAGAAATACCGCCATGGCAAAGGCACCGGCCTGTGCGTCAGAAACGTCCCCATTTGCCAGACCGTTCGCAAACCATTCCAGCTGCGCGCGCGACAAGTCCGCCTTGTCGCGCATTCTGGAAATGATGGAACGGGCATCCATGCTCAGGTCATTTCCATATGGGACTGTGTAAAGGCCCCGGGCAGGATTTCGGCCATTGTCAGCGTCAGAGAATTCCCTTCAAGCGTGGTCATGGTCACGTTGACATCCGCCTTGGTGAATTCTGCCAGCTTTTGTCGGCACCCGCCACAGGGGCTGACCGGCAAGGGGCTGTCGGCGATGACCAGTACTTCGGCGATTTCGGTTTCGCCCGCCGCGATCATTGCCGCAATCGCACCGGCCTCGGCACAAGTGCCTTCGGGATAGGCGACGTTTTCGACGTTGCAACCGCTGAACACTGTGCCGGCTGTCGTGCGGATCGCTGCGCCAACTTTGAAATTTGAATAAGGCGCATAGGCCTGCTTGCGGACTTTTGTGGCAGCTTCCAGCAAACTCATGAACATCTCTCCGTATGATTAGACCCAAAGACTGAGACGGAAAGCCGAGTGATGCAAGGGCTCACGTTAGGTTCGTTTCAAATGTACCGGGCAGCGACACCTCTAACAGTTCGAAATCCTCGGACGGGTCGCCATAGCGGGTCTCAAAATCGGGTGGGATCACAAAGGCGTCGCCCGGGTCCAGACGGCAGGGGTCTTGCCCTTCGCCATGCAGCACCATGTGCCCTTCCATCACGAAACCAAACAGGATGTCCGTGTTGTGCTTGGATGCGGGGATGTCGCCCTTGTCCCGCCGTACCACCTGAACCGAAGCGACACCTTTGGTGTTGTCGTTGATCGTGGTGTCGCGCTGGACAAAACCGGGGATCCGAAACGGCTGCCACGTGGCGGTCTTGGCCACGTTATGCACAAAGCGCTGCCCGTCCCATTCGCGATTCGGGCGCAGATGCTCTGTTGGGAGTTTCATGCTGTGGTCAATTTCGGTCACATGTTCTGCCGGGACGCCGATTTCGATGACTTCAATCCCGTCGGACGCCTCAAGCACCCGATGCCGGATTTCCGGCGGCTGGATAAAGCAATCGCCGGCATAAAGCCGGATCGGCCCGCCCTGGTCTTCGTACAAAACATCGACCCAGCCCTTGTAGCAAAAGATCAGCTGAAACCCGACTTTGTGAAAATGCACCATATCCGGCACCGGCCCGCCATCGGGAATGCGAATATGGCTGGCGATGATAGAGCCGCCCAAGCGTGACGGGATCAAATCGCGGTAATGCATCCCTGCCCGGCCAATCACCCAAGGGGCGCGGTCGGCCAATCGGCGCACAACGAACGCATGTTCGGTATGCGGCAGGATCAGGGGCGGGTTCAGATCGTCAATCTCAATCCGGGTCCCGTTTGGGGCCGTCAAAACGCGATCACCGTCAGCAAAGTTGTCTGGGTCTTCGGTCAGAATCCGCAAGGTTCCCGGTGCTTCCGGGGCGTCCTTTTCAACGCGCACCCGAAGGCCATGCCCGGAAAACACCGCTGTAGACGGATCATCTGCTGGAAATATCTGATCCAACTGCATTTTCAACGTTTTGGTAAAAAACGGGATGTCATCCCGAAGTTCTTGTGTCGGCAGCCGGACTTCGGCGCGAATTTCAACCATTTCAGCCTCTTTATTTTCCCGATGCACACTGTATGGACTTGAATTGTTTTTCAAGTCAGGCTTGATGATCCTGCAGCAGAAAGACATAATTCGGATATGAAGATTAGTTTAACGTTAAACTATATTTCCTCGGGAGGCACTGGGAATGACTGACGAACGCAACGAAGCGCTTAAAAAAGCCGCGCTTCATTACCATGAATTCCCCAAGGCTGGTAAGCTGGAAATCCGCGCAACCAAGCCCTTGGCCAATGGTCGCGATCTGTCCCTTGCCTACAGCCCGGGCGTGGCCGAAGCCTGTTTGGAAATCAAAGCAAACCCAGAAGATGCCAGTCGCTATACCTCTCGCGGCAATCTGGTGGCCGTTTTGTCCAACGGTTCTGCGGTGCTTGGCCTTGGCAATATCGGCGGGCTTGCGTCCAAGCCGGTGATGGAAGGCAAAGCGGTTCTGTTCAAGAAATTCGCGAACATCGATTGCTTTGACATCGAAGTGAATGAAAGCGATCCGCACAAGCTGGCGGATATTGTCTGTGCCCTGGAACCCACCTTTGGTGCAATCAATCTGGAAGACATCAAGGCCCCCGATTGTTTTATTGTCGAACAGCTGTGCCGCGAGCGGATGAACATCCCCGTCTTCCACGACGACCAGCATGGAACGGCCATCGTTGTGGGCGCTGCTGCCACAAACTCGATGCGCCTGACGGGCAAAAAGTTTGAAGATATCAAAGTCTTATCCAGCGGCGGCGGGGCGGCGGGCATTGCCTGTCTGAACCTGTTGGTCAAGATGGGCGTCAAGCGCGAGAACATCTGGCTGTGCGACCAATTCGGGTTGGTCCATGAAGGGCGCAACGAAGGCATGACGCATCAAAAAGCGGAATTTGCCCAACCCGGCGGCCACAGAACCATGGAAGACGTGGCTGATGGGGCAGACCTGTTTCTGGGGCTGTCCGCCCCGAATGTTCTGACCAAAAGCATGGTCCAAAAGATGGCCAGCCCGCCGATCATTTTTGCCCTGGCCAACCCTGATCCCGAGATCCGTCCAGAGGATGCTCTGGAAGTGGCCCCCGACGCTATAATCGCCACGGGGCGTTCCGATTATCCGAACCAGGTGAACAACGTGTTGTGTTTCCCGTTCATCTTTCGCGGTGCCTTGGATGTGGGCGCGACGGAAATCAACGATGAAATGAAACTGGCCTGTATCGAAGGCATCGCCGCCCTCGCCCGCGCCACGACAAGCGCGGAAACAGCCGCCGCTTATGCCGGTGAACAGCTGACTTTTGGGACGGATTATTTGATCCCCAAACCCTTTGACCCGCGCCTGATCGGCATTGTCGCCACTGCCGTTGCCGAGGCGGCGATGAAATCCGGTGTCGCAACGCGGCCCTTGGACGACCTGAAGGCCTATAAGGAAAGCTTGGACGGTTCCGTCTTTAAGTCGGCGCTGATCATGCGCCCCGTGTTCGAAGCGGCGGCCTCTACCTCTCGCCGGATCGTCTTTGCCGAGGGTGAAGATGAACGCGTTCTGCGCGCGGCCAACGCGATGCTAGAGGACACAGAGGACAAGCCGATCCTGATCGGACGTCCCGACGTGGTTGAGGCCCGGTGCATCCGGGCTGGCCTCGCCATTCGCCCCCTCAAGGATTTTGAGGTGGTGAACCCTCATGATGACCCGCGCTATCATGACTATTGGTCCACCTATCACAAATTGATGGAACGCCGTGGCGTCACGCCAGACCTTGCCAAGGCGATCATGCGGACGAACACCACCGCTATTGCCGCCGTAATGGTGCATCAGGAAGAAGCTGACAGCATGATCTGCGGGACGTTTGGCCAATTCTTGTGGCATTTGAACTATGTGCAGCAGGTCTTGGGCACGGATAAGCTGAAACCCGTCGGCGCGATGAGCCTGATGATCCTAGAGGAAAGCCCGCTGTTTGTGGCTGACACGCAAGTTAACGCGGAACCGACGCCAGAACAGATCGCCAATACGGTGATCGCAAGTGCGCGCCACGTCCGCAGGTTCGGGATCAAGCCCAATATTGCGCTGTGCTCGCATTCTCAGTTCGGCAACCTTGATATTGATACAGGCCGCCGCATGCGCGCCGCTTTGGACATTCTCGGCCAACATGCGCATGACTTTGATTACGAAGGCGAAATGCATATTGATGCGGCGCTGGATGTGGATTTGCGCGAACGGATATTCCCGAACTCGCGGATGGTGGGCGCGGCCAATACGTTGATCTTTGCCAATTCCGATGCCGCCAGTGGCGTGCGCAACATTCTGAAAATGAAAGCCGGCGGGCTAGAGGTTGGCCCAATCCTGATGGGCATGGGCAACCGGGCGCATATTGCGACGCCATCGATTACGGCGCGCGGTTTGTTGAACCTGTCAGCTTTGGCCGGAACACCGGTGTCTTTCTACGAATAGCCGAAACGCGCCCGGGTACAGCACATTTCTGTGTCCGGGCGTCTTGCACAAAATATGCCCGTGACAATGCCCCACAGGCAACGGACTTGCCCAAGTGCTGTTGCGCCACCTAGACTGGCTGAAATCAGACTGGGAGGTCCACAATGTCCTATGCCGATATTTACGCAGAGAGCATGCGCGATCCGGATGCGTTCTGGATGGAAGCCGCCAAAGGGATAGATTGGGTCACGCCCCCCAGCAAAGCGCTGTTTGATGAAAACGCCCCATCTTACGAATGGTTTTCAGACGGCATGGTCAACACCTGCTACAACGCCGTTGACCGCCATGTTCTGGCCGGACGCGGCGACCAAACCGCGATCATTCACGACAGCCCGATCACCAACAGCAAAGCCAAGATCACCTATTCCCAGCTGCAAGCCAAGGTTGCCGGGCTTGCCGGGGCGCTTGCGGCCAAGGGGGTCGGCAAAGGCGACAGGGTGCTGATCTATATGCCCATGGTGCCAGAGGCGCTGGTGGCGATGCTTGCGGTCACCCGGATTGGTGCGATCCATTCCGTGGTGTTTGGCGGTTTCGCCGCGGATGAGCTGGCCGTGCGCATTGATGATGCCAAGCCAAAGGCCATCATCGCGGCCTCTTGCGGGATAGAGCCGGGCAAGGTGATTGCCTATAAGCCCTTGCTGGACAGCGCGATGGAAACCGCCCTCCACGCCCCCGCGTTCTGCGTGATCTTTCAGCGGCCGCAATGTCTGGCCGACTTAACCCCAGGGCGCGACTATGACTGGACCGACGTGCAGGCGGGCACCTCCCCCGCTGAATGCCTGCCGGTAGAGGGCAATCACCCTGCCTATATCCTTTACACCTCTGGCACGACCGGGCAGCCCAAAGGCGTTGTGCGCGCCACAGGCGGGCATCTGGTGGCGTTGAACTGGTCGATGAAGAACATCTACGGGATGACCCTAGGAGAGGTCTATTGGGCCGCCTCAGATGTGGGCTGGGTCGTGGGGCACAGCTATATCTGCTACGCGCCGCTGATCCACGGCAACACCACATTGGTGTTTGAGGGCAAGCCCGTTGGCACCCCGGATGCCAGTACCTTTTGGCGGGTGATCGAGGAACATGACGTCAAAGTTCTGTTCACCGCCCCCACTGCATTGCGGTCCATCAAACGCGAGGATCCTACAGGCGCCTTGGTGAAGGGGTTTAATCTGTCCGGGTTGCGCGCCTTGTTTCTGGCGGGCGAAAGAGCGGATCCAGATACAATCGAATGGGCACAAACCGCGCTGGACATCCCAGTTATTGACCATTGGTGGCAGACCGAAACGGGCTGGGCGATTGCCTCTAGCCCCTTTGGGATAGAGGACATGCCGATCAAGATCGGGTCGCCCTCTGTTGCGATGCCAGGCTATGACGTTCAGATTCTGGACGACGGTGGCCATCCGGTTCCAGCGGGGACCCTGGGTGCGATCACGGTGAAACTGCCCCTGCCGCCCGGCACCCTGCCCACATTGTGGAATGCGGCCGACCGGTTTCAAAGCGGTTATCTGGACGCATTTCCAGGCTATTACGAAACCGGGGATGCGGGCTATGTGGATGAGGACGGGTATCTTTATATCATGGCGCGCACGGATGATGTGATCAACGTGGCGGGCCATCGTCTGTCCACCGGCGCGATCGAAGAGGTTCTGGCCGGTCATCCTGATGTAGCGGAATGCGCTGTCATCGGTGTCGCGGATGCGCTGAAAGGACAATTGCCGCTTGGCTTTGTCTGCCTGAACGCAGGCAGCCCCCGCCCGCCCGCAGAGGTTGTGGCAGAGACGATCAAGCTGGTCCGCCAAAAGATCGGCCCCGTGGCGGCTTTCAAGCTGGCGGTGGTGGTTCAAAGACTGCCCAAGACACGGTCCGGGAAAATCTTACGCTCAACCATGGCGAGAATCGCTGATGGCGAAACCTACAAGATGCCAGCGACAATCGACGATCCTGCCATTTTGGATGAAATTGGTGACGCTTTGAAAACATTGGGCTATGGCAATGCTTGAAAAACGCGCTCACTGTCCCCTTATCGGAAAATAAGACCATGAAAATGCAGGTTTCCTTTGTGCGCAGCCCAAGCTCCGATACATATTCTAGATGTAGAGTATGTCGTGGGCCGTTCGCCCAAATATGAGTAATTTGTGTAAGAGTGCAGGTAAGTTGAATGAACAGTGCAGATAAGTTTTCTTTTGTCGAAGCGCAGGCCCGGTTTGCAAAAATCAGTGAGGACATCGTGTTGTTGCATCTGCGCGTGCCCGAAAACCAAGAGGCCGACACGTTAGACGATTTCCTGAACAACACACCCTCTGTTCGGGTTGTGGTGACCTCAAGCGGGCCAAAATCATCGGCACAGAACGACGCCAAGCGCGCCCCCGCCTATGAATTCATGCCCAAGGCGATTGGCCCGAATACGGGGCGTGACGCAGGCCAGGACACCCCAAACTCAGCACCAGAGATTGCCAATCAAAATGAACTGATTGGAAAGCCGCTGAAGGATATCGAACGTATCGTGATTGAACAGACCATTTCCGGCAATAGCGGTTCCATTCCGCGGGCTGCGCGGGTTTTGGGCGTTTCCCCATCTACGATTTACCGGAAGATGGAAAGCTGGCGCACCGCCGGCTAGCGCATGGGCTAGACGAATTGTTCCTGGGTCAACCGTTCTTCCAAACCGTGGCCCGGATCAAACAAAATGCGGTGCGTGATTGATGGCTCAGAGATGATTTCCACCCAGGCCACATCCCGGACCGACCGGCTGTCAGCATCGGCCATAACAGGTCTTTTGTCATTTTCCATCACATCAAACCGGACCTTAGAGGTGTTGGGCAGCAATGCCCCCCGCCACCGGCGCGGGCGAAACGCGGCCATTGCTGTCAGCGCCAGCACATCTGACCCGATCGGCAGAATCGGACCATGGGCGGAATAGTTATAGGCCGTTGATCCGGCTGGCGTGCAGACAAGCGCCCCGTCGCAGACGAGCTCTTCCATCCGCACCTTGCCATCCACGCTGATCCGCAGTTTGGCCGCCTGAGGCCCGGCCCGCAGCAATGACACCTCGTTGATCGCAAGGGCGGTGTGGCGCGATCCGTCGACGCATTCGGCGACCATGGAAAGGGGGTGAATTTCCTCTTCCTCGGCAGCGGCCAGAAGGTCTTGCAGATCGTCTTCTTTGAACTCGTTCATCAGAAACCCGATGGTGCCCCGGTTCATCCCATAGACCGGTGCTTTGAGATCCATCGTGCGGTGCAAGGTCTGCAACATGAACCCGTCCCCGCCAAGGGCGACGATCACATCAGCCTGATCCAGATCGACATTGCCATAGCGATCAACCAGGCGGTCCCGCGCAGAGGTTGCGACCTCTGACTTACTGGCCAAAAAGGAAATTTTCTGATTTCGCGCCATGAATACCCATCCCGTTTCAAAAGTCATCCCGCAGGACAGCGCAAAACGCAAGGGCCAGACCAGAGCTGGGTGAAAACTGTCTGGATTTTTTCGGGGTTTTTCCCCCTGCCGATTCTCGTTACAAGCCGGATATTGCAGCACCCACCTGGAGCCACGACTATGAGCACCCCGACAAAGACTTCTGGTTTTTTCACCGAAACGATGTCCGCCGCAGACCCTGATGTCTTCGAGGCGATCACCGGCGAAATGACCCGCCAAAGAACTGAAATCGAATTGATCGCATCCGAGAATATCGTTTCAAAGGCAGTGCTAGAGGCCCAGGGCTCTGTTCTGACGAACAAATATGCCGAAGGGTATCCGGGGCGCAGATATTATGGTGGTTGTGCCAATGTCGATGTCGCAGAAGAGATCGCGATCGATCGCGCCAAGGCCTTGTTTGGCTGCGATTTCGTGAATGTTCAGCCCCATTCCGGGTCACAGGCCAATCAGGGTGTCTTTACCGCCTTGCTTCAGCCGGGTGACACAATCCTGGGGATGTCACTGGCCGCAGGTGGGCACCTGACCCATGGCGCAAAGCCAAACCAGTCTGGCAAATGGTTCAACGCGGTTCAGTATGGCGTGCGCCAACAAGACAGCCTGATTGATTACGATCAGGTCCAAGAGCTGGCCACAGAACATAAACCGAAAATGCTGATCGCCGGCGGTTCGGCCATCCCACGTCAGGTTGATTTCAAACGCATGCGCGAAATCGCAGACAGCGTGGATGCAATTTTGCTGGTGGATATGGCGCATTTTGCTGGGCTGGTGGCCGGTGGCCAGCACCCCTCGCCTTTCCCGCATGCCCATGTGGCCACGACGACGACACACAAAACCCTGCGCGGCCCGCGTGGCGGGATGATCCTGACCAATGACGCGGATATCGCGAAAAAGGTAAATTCAGCGATTTTCCCTGGCATCCAAGGCGGCCCTCTGATGCATGTGATTGCAGCCAAGGCCGTTGCTTTTGGCGAGGCGCTGACACCTGAGTTTTCCGAATATGCGGCCCAGGTCGTGCGCAATGCCCAGGCCCTGTCAGATCAGTTGATCAAGGGCGGCTTGAACATCGTCACCGGCGGCACAGACACCCATGTTGTGCTGGTCGATCTGCGCCCGAAAGGCGTGAAGGGCAATGCGACCGAAACCGCCCTTGGCCGCGCCAACATCACCTGCAACAAAAACGGCATCCCGTTTGACCCGGAAAAACCGATGGTGACCTCTGGTGTTCGGCTGGGGTCCCCTGCCGGGACGACCCGTGGTTTTGGTGAAGACGAATTCCGCCTGATCGGGGATTGGATCGTCGAAGTTGTGGATGGTCTGGCCGAAAACGGCGAAGAAGGCAATGCAGAGGTCGAAGCTGCGGTGAAAGCTAAAGTCTTGGATTTGTGCAACAAATTCCCGATTTACGAAGATTAAGGCAAGCGGAGCTTACAAAAATCCGCGCCACACGAGAACGGCGATCAGCAGCCCGCTGATCGCCACAAAATTAAAGGCATTGGTTGTCAGGAATGCGACCGCATAGCCTTTGCGCCGCTCTGCGGCATCAATATCCGTCAGGTATTTTTCGCACGCCTTATATGCCGTGTTGACCTGTTCCTGGTCGATCATTCGGGCCAGTTTTGGATTCGCCTCTAGCTGCACCGCTTGGGTGATGTGGTCGGCCTGCTTGCGGATGTCGCGCGGCAGGCTGCGCCCTGCATTTCGCAGTTTGGCGTCAAGCGATTTGCCCCGCACCCCCAGATGCGTTTCCATCAGCTTTGCAACTCGATCGGCGCGATCTTGGTAAGTCATTGAACTCTTTTCAACATTCGAATCTCAAGGCTTTGATTACACCTTCATTTCAGGGCTGGCCAGCCCAGATCGAAGCGGCTAATTTACGCCCATGTTAACGACAATCATCACCGGAGAACCCACTGAAAAACCAGCGCTTTTGATCGCGCATGGCTTGTTTGGGTCGGGCCGCAACTGGGGCGTGATCGCCCGGCGTCTGTCCGATGAGCGGCAGGTCATCGCAGTGGATATGCGCAACCATGGCGACAGCGATTGGTTTCCGTGCCATTCCTATGGCGAAATGGCCGGTGATCTGGCCGAGGTGATTGCCGATCACGGCGCGCCGATGGATGTTTTGGGACATTCAATGGGGGGTAAGGCCGCGATGGTTCTGGCGCTTTCGGGATCGGATGTGGTGCGCAAACTGATCGTCGCGGATATCGCTCCGGTTGGATATTCGCACACGCAGATCCACCTGGCGCAGGCCATGCAAGCCTTGGATCTTGATCAGATCAACAGCCGTGCCGAGGCCGATGAGATTTTGCAAAGCCGCGAAGACGACCCATCCGTGCGGGCGTTTTTACTGCAATCCCTTGATCTTAAATCGAAAAAATGGCGTCTAAATTTGGATGTCTTGTCGGCCGAGATGGCCGGGATCATCGGTTTCCCAGAGGTTTCGGGGCAGTTTTCAGGCCCTGCGTTTTTCCTGTCTGGCGGGGACAGCGCTTATGTGAGACGCGAATACAGGCCTGAAATCAAACGGCTTTTCCCTGCCGCGCGGTTTGCAAAGATCCCCGGCGCAGGCCATTGGGTCCATGCGGAAAAGCCGCGTGAGTTCGAGGCTGCTGTGCGGACCTTTCTGGACATGTAGCCCTGGTCAGGCGGTTCCGTCGGGATAGACAGGTGCCCCTTTGATTTCGAGCTTGTTGCCGAAGGGATCAAAGATGTAAAAACTATCCCCCATCCCGCGCGCGCCGCCGTGAAATGCTTCCCTGTCGATCTTGACGTCATGGTCAGCGCAATAGGCGCGGAAGGCGTCGTGGTCGAACGGGCTGGTCGCGATGCAGACATGATCCACATTGCGCCCCCCTGTTACTGGCGGAATGGCAGAGGCCGCGCCGGGGTGGGTCGTGTCCCACAAAACGATCAGCGCCATACCCGCCCAAACCTGTTCCATGCCGATGGCCGGATAGGAATAGCCCGGCTGACACCCCAGAAAACCTTGATAAAAGGTTAACGCCTGATCCATGTCATCGACCAGAAAAACGACATGGTCGATGCCCGATAGTGTGAATGGTGCCTGTGTCATGATTCCCCCCGGTTAAGTCGGGGCAGATTTTGTGCCCCAGCAACACGGCTAAACGATCATGACCGGAATGTCAGGGCAGTGCGCAGCTATTTCTTTTTGACGAATTCTGTGAGGATAACGATCCTTTGTCCTTCAACTCGGCCCTCAATATGACCGGCATTGTCTAAGACAAGGTTAATGCCCCTGACAGCCGTGCCGCGCTTGGCGGTGAAGCCTGCGCCTTTGACGGGGAGGTCCTTGATCAGGACGACCGTATCGCCCTGGGCCAGTTGGGCACCGTTGCTGTCCCGGTGGATGACGTCCAGGCTGGCCGCGCCGGACTTGGCCCAGGCCAGGATTTCGTCGTCCAGAAACAGCATATCAGCCAGGTCGCGGGCCCAATCCTGATCTGACAAACGATCCAGCATCCGCCAGGCCAGAACCTGCACCGGCGCGTGCTCTGACCACATGGAAGAGGCCAGCGCCCGCCAGTGCTGCGGGTCAGGTTCGCCGTCAATCTGATCGCGGCAGGTCTGGCACAACAGCGCTTGTGTGGACGCCGTGCCATCGGGATCGGGGCCGACATCATAGGCGGCAAGCGCGTCAGTGGCGGCGCAGAGTTCACAGGTGTTTTGGGCGCGGGTGTGCAAAGGCATGGGGCTGTCCGTTTGTTGATTTGCACGGGGCATAGCGGGTCTTGGCCCATGGGGGCAACGACAATCGCGCCGCTGCGCGTTTTCGCCCCATGGCAGGTTGCTTGGTTCCGGAGAATTTTGTTTTAAAATAAGGTGTTAGAACTCAGGATTATTGCCACAGACAAAAAGGCCATGGTGATCGCCATGCCGAGGTAGAGCGTTTTCATATCGTGGACCTTTCCAGTTTTCGGAGTCTCTACATGTCATACGGACGGGCGCGGGATTTCCGTCGCGGCATTTGGATTGGCGGGCGGGACCGGCATGGGGTAGACAGGGTGAAACAGATGAAGGGGGACGGCATGATACACCATTTGGTGCTTGTGAAATTCAGGGCGGATGTGACGCAGGCGGACAAGCAGGCGATCTGGGATGCGCTAGAGGCTTTGGGCGATATTGTCGACGGTTTGGTCAGCGCGGCCTTTGGCAGCAACATCAGCCCCGAGGGGTTCTCGCAGGGCTACAACGACGGGTTCGTCATGGTGTTTCGCGACGCAGAGGCCCGCGACACCTATCTGGAGCATCCAGCGCATAAAGCGGCGGGCGGTCAGCTGGTCGCGGCGCTTGAAGGCGGCGTTGACGGGTTGTTGGTCGTCGACATTTAGGCGCGGGTTAACGGCGGTTTTGGGCTGTCTGCGGGGCGTCGGCATAGTGTCGGCAAAACGTATGGCAGCACCGTACGGTGGTGCGGGATTGAGCCGGCGTTCGGTTGGTTCGTTAACGGGGTTTAACGAATAGCGCGACATCAGGGGAGCGCCCTCCCCATGGGGGAGTTGAAGCCGTCCCGGAAGCTGTCCAGTGGACAGGTTCAGGCGAAAACGGGCGGAGCCCATGGGCGCGGGCCTGCCAGCTGGCCGTTCCGGACTCGCGCCACATCAGGGAAGTGGCCGGACCTCGGGGTGGGTGCAAAGCGCCCTCCCCGTGGGGGAGTTTGAGCCGTCCCGGAAGCTGTCCAGTGGACAGGTTCAGGCGAAAACGGGCGGAGCCCATGGGGCACAAAGGATTCGGTTTTACCCATCCACTTTAAGGGCTGAATATCAGTTCGTTTGGCAATTGACCGCCGTCATTGGCGAGAGGGTTAAGACATCATAAACGCCGAAATCGATGTTTCCTCAAGAAGTGCACCCGTTTCCTTTGACTTAATCCGAACAAAAAAGAAACTTGGAAAGAAATGTGGTGCAATGTCTATCCGCAAATAGACAAATCGTTCGCCCATTTCAACACGTTCAAACAGTCGAAGATCTGGTTGAATAAGGCCATCTTCCCTAGAGCTACTAAATAGCCAAGGGCAAGTGAGATCATTGCCCACAGCAACAAACGGGCTGTCCACCCCCAAAACAATCTTGGCTAGGTCGGAAGCTTCCACACTCTTGCGTGAAAACAACGAAATTGAGCCGATCGCAACTTTTGCAAGGAACCTTTCCATTACGCCCACGCGCGGCCAAACCCCTTCCATGGAAGCTGATTTGACCCGAGGCTGAGCCAACAGGTGATCCACGCCCGAGCCCGGAATTGCCGTCATCTCAATCGGATGAGTTATTCCTGTTTCATCACCGCTCAAAGCCGGGGGACGACCATAGTTGATGTCTATCAACGGAGGCGGGAAATCACCGACATCTACATTGAGTGTCTCAGCATGTCCGTTGAAATACGTTAATGTCGCTGGTACAAGGCAATTGTTTCGATCTAGCTTGGACTTGGTGCCTCTATTTTTGGATCTGTAACCATGAAACTTTCTTAATGGACCATATAGCCCGCCAAACGTCGGCCCTTCAATTTCCCGATTAATTTTTTTTTGACAATCGATGCAAGACGAATTTCTAATGATGAAGTGGCCATTTAAAGATTCTGGCACGATATGTTCATTCGTCAGATCATCGCCATTTTTATTGCAATACAAGCAGTATCCATTACCCCCAGCTGAAATCGTCTGGTTGCGAACGGTTTGATTTGTCAACCATAACCTCCTTTTGGCTCCCCCGAGTGCGGCCGCAATTTTCTTCGAAAACCGCTTACCCGCACCAGCCCCAAAACTGGACGGCTTAGCCGTCCATTTTTAGGGCGTTGATAAACGCCTCTTGCGGGATGGCCACCTTGCCGAATTCCCGCATCTTCTTCTTACCCTTTTTCTGCTTGTCCAGCAGCTTGCGTTTGCGGGTGGCGTCGCCGCCGTAGCATTTGGCGGTGACGTCTTTGCGCATGGCGGCGATGGTTTCGCGGGCGATGACTCGGCCCCCGATTGCGGCCTGAACCGGGATTTTGAACATGTGGCGGGGGATCAGGTCTTTGAGCTTTTCGCACATCATCCGACCCCGGGATTCCGCGCGGTCGCGGTGGACCATCATAGACAGCGCATCGACGGGTTCGTCATTCACAAGGATCGACATTTTCACAAGGAAATCCTCGCGGTAGCCGATCAGTTGGTAGTCGAAGGACGCATAGCCCTTGGTGACGGATTTTAGGCGGTCGTAGAAGTCAAACACGACCTCGTTCAAGGGCAGGTCATAGACGACCATGGCGCGGCTGCCCGCATAGGTCAGGTCCATCTGGATGCCGCGGCGGTCCTGGCAGAGCTTGAGCACGTCGCCCAGGTAGTCATCGGGCACAAGGATCGTGGCCTTGATGCGCGGCTCTTCGATATGGTCCACATGGGTCATGTCGGGCATGTCGGCGGGGTTGTGCAGTTCGATCATCTCTCCGTCGCGCATATAGACGTGGTAGATCACCGAGGGCGCGGTGGTGATCAGTTCGATGTCATATTCGCGTTCCAGGCGGTCGCGGATGACTTCGAGGTGCAAGAGCCCCAGAAAGCCGCAACGGAAGCCAAAGCCAAGCGCGGCAGAGGTTTCCATTTCATAGGTAAAGGACGCATCGTTCAACGCCAGTTTTTCGATGGCGTCGCGCAGGTCCTCAAATTCCGCATTGTCCACGGGGAACAGGCCACAGAAGACCACGGGTTGTGCCGGTTTGAAGCCGGGCAGCGGTTCAGCGGTGCCGGATTTTTCGCTGGTGATTGTGTCACCCACCCGCGTGTCGCGCACCTGTTTGATGCTGGCGGTAAGGACGCCGATTTCGCCGGGGCCGAGCTGTTTGATGTCCTGCATTTCAGGTTTCAGCACGGCGAGCTTGTCGATGCCATAGGTGGCGTTGGTTTGCATCATGCGGATGCGGTCGCCTTTTTTGATCACGCCGTCCATGACGCGGATCATCACGACCACGCCAAGATAGGGGTCATACCAGCTGTCGACCAGCATCGCCTTGAGCGGGGCGTCGGCGTCGCCCTTTGGGGCTGGCAGGCGGGTCACGATGGCCTCTAGCACATCGGGGATGCCGACGCCGGTTTTTGCGCTGACATGGACCGCGTCGCTGGCGTCGATGCCGATGACGTCCTCGATCTGGGCGCAGACCTGTTCGGGTTCGCTGGCGGGCAGGTCAATCTTGTTGAGCACGGGCACGATTTCGTGGTCGGCGTCGATGGCCTGATAGACATTGGCGAGGGTTTGCGCCTCTACCCCTTGGGTGGCGTCCACGACCAGCAGAGAGCCTTCGACCGCGCGCATAGAGCGGCTAACCTCATAGGCGAAATCCACGTGGCCGGGCGTGTCGATCAGGTTCAGGATATAGGTCTGACCGTCCTTGGCCGGATATTCAATCCGGACAGAGTTGGCCTTGATCGTGATGCCGCGTTCGCGTTCGATGTCCATGCTGTCGAGCAACTGGGCCTTCATGTCGCGTTCGGCCACAGTGCCGGTGAGTTGAATCAGTCGATCCGCCAGGGTGGATTTCCCGTGGTCGATATGGGCGACAATTGAAAAATTGCGGATATGTTCAAGGTCTGTCATGGCAAATGGATATGATGCGGATTTGGGGGGTGGTCAAGCGTCACAATGCGTCAAAGCCGTTCTGGTTGGGTCAAACCGGGCCCCAAATGGTTGACTTTGCCCCCTGTCCCGCAGATAGGTGCCGCCAATCCATCTTGTTTGACAGAATTGATGATACGCGCATTAACAGAATCCGAACGGTTTGGGCATCTCGTCTATGTTGTAACCTTGTCTGGCAAAGCCGCTTTGGGCGTGATCCAGCTGGTCATTGCCGCCGCGATTGCCCTTGGGATCACCGACCGGATTCCAGCCATAGCGATGCGGTTTGCCAAGGTTGAACTGGCGCAGGATCCGCATGATTTCATTGCCACCAAGGTTTTGTCCCTTAGCCATGCTTTGCCCCACGCGGATATGCGGTTTTACACCATTTATTTCGCGGCCCACGGGCTGTTGCATGTCAGCGTGGCTTACGCGTTGCTTAAGGAATATGACTGGGCCTTTCCGGTCGGGATTGGGGTTCTGTCCTTGTTTGTGGTTTATCAGATGATCGACTGGGCCATGGGCGGTGGTGTGATGCTGTTGTTCCTAAGCGCGGTGGATTTGCTGGTGATTTTCCTGACGGTTCAGGAATGGAAATACCGCAGCCGCGGGCTCGTCTGATCGCATTTGTCGGGCAAAGTTGCCTCAAAACGCGTCATGCCGGGGGCTGGGCGCAATTAATTGCGGTGTAGAGCAACAATAAATTGATCAATACTGCGTATTGAGGTCCTCTAACCAGGCGGTTGGACATCAGATGGAGCGCGGCGCAGCTATGAAACATTACGAAGTCATCGTTATTGGCAGTGGCCCTGCGGGGCGGCGTGCGGCGATACAGGCGGCCAAGTTTGGGCTGGATGTGCTGGTGGTGGAACGCGGGCGTCGGGTTGGTGGTGTGTCTGTGCACACCGGTACGATCCCTTCAAAAACCTTGCGGGAAACGGCGCTGAACCTGTCGGGCTGGCGCGAGCGGGGGTTTTACGGGCGGTCCTACCGGGTGAAGCAAGATCTGAGCGCGGATGATTTGCGCGCACGGCTGGACATGACGCTTGGCCATGAGGTTGAGGTTCTGGAACATCAGTTTGCGCGCAATCAGGTGACCACCCTGCGTGGAGAGGCGCATTTCATTGATGCCAACACGATCGAAGTGCTGGGCGAAGAAGGGGAAACCTTTACCTTTTCCGCGGATCGGTTCCTGTTGGCTGTGGGCACGGTGCCGTTTCGCCCGGATGACATCGATTTCGGCGATGAGCGGATCTTTGACAGCGATGAGATTTTGGACCTGAAAGAGCTGCCCCGGTCAATGACCGTGATCGGTGCCGGGGTGATTGGCATTGAATATGCCACGATTTTCAGTGCTCTGGATGTGCATGTGACGCTGGTGGAACCGCGCGACAGTATGCTGGATTTCATTGACCGTGAAATCATCGGGGATTTCACCCATCAACTGCGCGACCGGGGGATGGTTTTGCGCTTTGGTCGGAAGGCGGAAAAGATCACCAAGTTGGAAAACGGGGGCTGCCAGATTGACATGGAAGGCGGTCGGGTGATCCGATCTGATATTGTTTTGTTTGCCGCCGGGCGCATGGGCGCGACGGCCAGTCTGAACCTGGACGCAACCGGGCTGGTCCCGGATCATCGCGGGCGGCTGCGGGTCGACCCAGAGACGTTCCAGACAGAAGTGCCGCATATCTATGCGGCAGGCGATGTGATCGGGTTTCCCAGCCTTGCCTCGACCTCTATGGAACAGGGGCGCATTGCGATTTGCCATGCGCTTGGCAAAGAAGCCTATAAGGCGCCAGAGTTCTTTCCCTATGGGATTTACGCCGTACCAGAGATTTCGACAATCGGCATGACCGAAGAGGAAATCCGAGAACGCAACATTCCCTATGAATGCGGCGTTGCGCGGTTCCGAGAGACCTCTCGGGGGCACATCATGGGGTTGAACACCGGGATGCTGAAATTGATCTTTTCACTCAAGACCCGGCGTTTGCTGGGCTGCCATATCGTGGGCGAAGGCGCGACAGAGCTGATCCATATTGGGCAGGCGGTGATCAATCTTAAGGGGACGTTGGATTATTTCGTGCAGAACGCGTTCAACTATCCCACGCTGGCCGAGGCTTATAAGATCGCAGCGCTTGACGCCTGGAACCGCATGTCGCTGGACTAGGCGGGCTTAGTTCATTTCGCCAAAACAGGCCGGGTCCACGATATAGGCGCGGTACCAATCCAGATAATAGGCCGTGTCATCGGTCTTTATCCGTGTCAGCGGCTTTTGTTTTTGGTCATCGCAGACCAGATCCGCGCCTTTGGTGACAAACAAAACCGGGCTGTCAAAATCATCCGGCAGGGCAAAGTTTTGTTGGTAGTAATGTGCGGGGCGTCCGCGCGGGGCCACTGAATAAAAGGAAACCCCCTGCCCTTTTCCAGTATAGAACAGGTCGGCCAGAATATCGCGATTATGGGCCACGATTGGCAGGTCGCCATTTTCCTTGGCGATCTCTAGGATGCGGGTGCTGGTTTCGTCGCGTCCGGTATAGCGCACCATCACAGGCTGTTCGCGCCCAAGATAAAGCGTGTCCCCGATGATGCTAAGCACGGGCAAGGCCACGCATAGCACAAGGTTAAAGATCAGACTAATCCCCAGCCAGGCGCGGGCATAGGTGTAAAGCCAGGGCACCGCCACCAGAACACCGGCGAAATAGGCCGCAAAGGCCCAGTTTCCGTAAGCGCGGGACAGCAGGGCCTGCACCGAGACCAACAGCAAAATGGGCAGCGCGAACAGCAAAAGCCCGCGGATTTTTGGGTCGTTTGCCTTTCCGATCAGCAAGAACATCGTGACAAGGATCACCGGTCCCACGGCCATGAATTGCGAGGCGATGAATTCGCCAAAATGGTTCAGGTTGATGCCGCTGGAAGGGCTTGGCTCTCTCACCCATTCGACATTGTCCAATGTGTGCTGCACGGTGGTCAGATCATGGGTCAGGTTCCAGATCACGTTCGGCGCGATGACGGCCCCAAAGACCACAAGCAGCCCTGCCCAATTGCGCAGGGACAGGCGCATCGTTGGCACGAAAATCGCAGCCAGCCCCGCCCCGATCAGGAAATACACAGCGGCGTATTTTGCCATGAAGGCAAGTCCCAGCATTGCGCCGGCCAACAGGGCATCGCCCAGACGGTCTGTGTCTACGGCGCGCAGGAAATAGAAAAACGCGGCCACAAAGAACGGCGCCATGATCGTATCTGTGGACATCAAGGTGCTGCCCACAGCCACAATGGGCAGCGTGGCATAGGACACAGCCACCCAGATCGCGGCCATGCGTCCATAAAGACGGTTGGCCAAGGCCCCAAGGATCAGCGCGGTTGCGGCGTGAAACAGCGGGGTTGGAAACCGGATCCAGAAGGCTGAATCGCTGCCTGCCAGATCGGTGACAGCGCGGATGATCCAGGCGGACAGGGGCGGTTTGGAATAATAGCCGAAATCCAGGTTCTGTCCCCAGAACCAATACTGCGCCTCATCCACGAAGACATCGAGATCAGAAAACCCAAGCGCGACAATGCGCAGGACCGTGATGATCCCGACAATCAGAAAGGCCGGCCGCAGCCAGCTATTCGTTTGCAAGGCCACTTTTCTTTTTCTCTGAATAGATCAGCCACAGGTTACGGGAATAGATGAACAGCCCAAGCGACTGGCCCAGGATAAACACCGGATCGCCGCGATAGACCGCGTAGGTGAACAGAATGATCCCGCCCGCGATAGAGAAATACCAAAAGGCCACAGGCACGACAGAACGTCCGACGCGCTCTGATGCAAGCCATTGCACGATGAAGCGGCCTGAAAACATCAGCTGCCCGGCAAGACCGAAGGCCACCCACCAGAACTCAAACCAGTTTTCGACATTCAGGAAATTAAACAAAGCGTTCATTCATCAACCTCGGTAAACGTCGCGTTTTTGCGCCTGCGCAACAGCCAGGATACGCCGAACAGATCGACAATGCCGACCAGACCGCGTTGAAAATTAGAATAATTAGAGGACCCTGCCCCGCGTTGGCGGTGGCTGACATCTACATGGGCGACCTCGTAATCGGCCCGCTTGAACAAGGCGGGCAGATAGCGGTGCATGTGATTGAAATACGGAAGGGTCAAAAAAGCGTCCCGGCGAAAGGCCTTGAGCCCGCAGCCCGTGTCGCGGGTGCCGTCTTTGAGCAAGGCAGAGCGCAGGTTATTGGCAAATTTCGACGCCATTTTCTTGGACATCGTGTCTTGGCGTTTCACCCGCTGCCCGGCCACGAGGCCCAGTTTGGGCGCAGCATCTGCCGCCAGCAACGGGGCCAACAGCTTTGGCAGTTCTTCGGGGGGGTTTTGGCCGTCGCCATCCAGCGTGGCAATCAGGCTGCCCTTTGCGGCCAGAACACCGGAATGTACCGCCGCACTTTGGCCACCCGATTGGGCATGTTGCAGCAGTCGCAGGTTTGGCAGCTCTTTCATCTTGTCGCGCACGACCTGTGGGGAGGCGTCGGTTGACCCATCATCCACAACGATGATTTCAAACGCGGCAACACCTGTGCATGCCGATTGGATGCCATCGATCAGGCCACCAATATTATCGGCTTCGTTCTTTATTGGGATAACGATAGAGACCTGCACCATGCGGCGATTTCCGTTTGTCCTGCTTTCGTTTGGGTCTTAGCGCGTTCGGTTTAGAATGAACAGACCATGGTTTGGCGAAAACCGGCGGATGACGGTACGAAACGCGCCCTGGCCGAGGCCAAATGTTAAGATTGTGATTTGATCTGTAGGGATTGATCTGGCAAAATTCACAAAAAAGCAGCGATGAGGTTAGTCGATGAAGCGTAAACTGGTCGTTCTTCTGTGCCTTATGGCATTTCCGCAGGTCAGCCTTTCAAGCAATCTGGAACGTGTGTGCAAAAGCTCTGACAGGGCGGCGGCGAATGGCACCCTGTGCGGATGCATTCAGGATGTTGCGGATCTGACCTTGTCGCCGAAAGACCAAAAGACGGCCGTTAAACTGTTCAAAGACCCAGAGCTGGCACAGTCCAAGCGACGGTCTGACCGCGCCAGTGACGAAGATTTTTGGGCGCGCTACAAACAATTTGCAGAAGCCGCCAAGCAATTATGCGGGTAGCTCTGCTTTGTCAGGCGCGTTGTTGGTGCCTGTGAAATTCGAAATGAAATTACATTTTGAACGGATCGACCACGGTAGAGTTTTACATCAACCAACCCAATGCTTGGGGGGTTGAAACCGTCCTCATATCCAACGGCGGACGCGCTTTTGATATGCGGTGTAGGCCTCGCCGAACGCATCTGTGAGTTTACGCTCTTCCAGTCGAATAACAAAATGGGTGGTCACGATGACAGCGATCAGACCAGTTGCGACGATCCACATGTTGTCGATTGTTATGGCGAGGCCAAGCTGGATGATGGCCAGGCCCAGATATCCCGGATTTCGTGAGCGCTGGTAGATTCCCGATGTCACGAGCGCTGTCGAAACATCATAGGGGTCGTAGGTTGTTGCGGCGGCTTCGATGTCTTTCATGGACTGACGAATTGCGAAAACGCCGACCAAAACCAACAATGGTCCCAAAGTGGCCTGAACAAGCCAAGGGAAAACCGACCACGGGAAGAACACGCCCAGCCCAATACCAATGAAAAGAGCAACTAAAAAAATTGTCGGCGGAGGGGTAAAGGGTTTTTCAAAATCGGTGTTCATCGGTTCGGTTCCTGAATTGCGTTGCCCATTTATTTGGCATCGTTCACCGCAGTCAATCGAGAAGCAATTTCAATCGTGATCTGAAGAGCGCCGCAGACCCGGCCCCGACCGGCGCCAAACCGCGTCATATTTTGCAAATCACGCGGTTTGCAAAATCCACCCTTCCCAAAAGGGCGAATCTGGCCTATACGCCGCCTTTCACATGGGCATGCACCCTTGGAGGATGCCCGACTTATAGGAGAATAACCATGGCTGGTGAGATCCCAGATCTTCACGCCACGGTACGGACGGGGACAGGCAAGGGGGCCGCTCGTCAAGCTCGCCGTAATGGCGACGTACCTGGCATTGTATATGGCGGCGGAGAAGATCCGCTTCCGATCAATATCCCTTACAACGCATTGCTGAAACGCCTGAAAGCAGGACGCTTTTTGTCAACGCTCTTCAACATCAAAGTTGAAGGCCACGACGATGTTCGCGTGATTTGCCGTGACGTGCAGCGTGATGTTGTAAAAGACCTTCCGACGCACCTGGACCTGATGCGCCTGAAGCGGACAACACAAATCGCACTGTTTATTCCAGTTGAGTTCATCAACGAAGAAACAGCACCAGGCATCAAAAAGGGCGGCGTTCTTACGGTTGTGCGCCCTGAGGTGGAACTGACTGTGACAGCTGGCGATATTCCAGAAAGCATCCAGATTGATCTGGGTGAGATGGATATCGGCGATATCGCACATATCTCTGACGTTACATTGCCCGCTGGCGCTAAGCCAACGATCGATCGTGACTTTGTGATTGCGAATATCTCGGCGCCAAGCGCTTTGCGGTCATCTGATGACGAAGACGAAGATGGTGCAGATTCAGAAGCCGGTGAAGAGGCCGCGCCAGAAGCAGCCGCCGAAGAATAAAAACGGTTTCACATCGTATTGCAGCACGGGGCCCTTGGGCCCCGTGTTTCGTTTTAAGGGGCGTTGCCCGCCCCTGCCCTAACCGCTAATCTGCCCGCAACGCGCCAAAGGGAAAATCAGATGAAACTTTTTGTTGGTCTCGGGAATCCGGGGCCCAAATATGCGCAGAACCGTCACAATGTCGGGTTTATGGCCGTGGATCAGATCGCGGCGGATCATGGCTTTGCCCCATGGCGGGCAAAGTTTCAGGGCAAGGTTTCCGAGGGCAAATTGGGCCGTGAAAAGATTGTGCTGCTCAAGCCTGAAACCTTCATGAACCTCTCTGGGCAATCGGTCAGTGAAGCGATGCGGTTTTACAAGCTCGACAGCACCGATGTCACTGTATTTCATGACGAAATCGATCTGGCACCGGGCAAGTGCCGGGTGAAGGATGGCGGTGGACATGCCGGGCATAATGGCTTGCGCTCCATCCATCAGCATATCAGCCCGCATTATTCCCGCGTGCGCATTGGCGTGGGCCATCCGGGCCACAAAGACCGGGTGCCGGGCTATGTGTTGCATGATTTTTCCAAGGCGGATCAGGACTGGCTGGACGATCTGCTGCGTGGCATTGGAGATGGGGCCAAGGATTTGGCCGAAGGGGACAGCGGGCGTTTTCTGAACGCTGTGGCCCTGCGCGTGGCCCCGCCGCGGTCTTCGACCACTGCGAAACCGGCAGCGACGCCCAAGGCCAAGCCGACGCCCAAGCCTGCGGCAAAAGCGCCAGAGCCGGACCCCGCGTCAGAGGTCAGCCCCTTGCAAAAACTGATCGATAAATTCCGTTAGGCCAAACGCAGGCGGGGTTAACCGCCCACGTCGATCTTAACGCCCAGATGCTTGGCGACGGTAAAGATATCCTTGTCGCCGCGCCCACACATATTCATCACGATGATATGGTCCTTGGGCAAATCCGGCGCGATTTTCATCACATGGGCCAAGGCGTGGCTGGGTTCCAGCGCGGGAATGATCCCTTCCAGAGCACAGCTGAGCTGAAACGCCTCTAGCGCTTCTTTGTCGGTAATGGACACATATTCTGCGCGCTTGGTTTCATGCAGCCAGGAATGCTCTGGCCCGATGCCAGGATAATCCAGCCCGGCCGAGATGGAAAATCCTTCCAGGATTTGGCCATCATCGTCTTGCAACAGATAGGTCCGGTTGCCGTGCAGCACGCCGGGACGCCCGCCTGTCAGGGATGCGCAATGTTCGAACTTGTCGTTCACGCCTTTGCCGCCAGCCTCTACCCCGATGATCCGTACCGACGGGTCATCAAGAAACGGGAAGAACAGCCCCATTGCGTTAGAACCACCGCCGATGGCCGCAATCAGCGTATCGGGCAGACGGCCTTCGCCCTCTTGCGCGGCAAGTTGGGTGCGGACCTCTTTGCCGATGATCGACTGGAAATCGCGAACCATGGCCGGGTATGGGTGCGGTCCGGCCACGGTGCCGATGCAATAGAACGTGTCGCGCACATTGGTCACCCAGTCGCGCAGCGCGTCGTTCATCGCGTCCTTGAGCGTGCCGCGCCCGGATGTGACGGACACGACCTCTGCGCCCAGCAGGCGCATGCGGAACACGTTCGGGGCCTGACGTTCAACGTCATGTGCGCCCATATAGACGATGCATTTCAGACCAAAGCGCGCGCAGACCGTCGCCGTTGCAACGCCGTGCTGCCCCGCCCCGGTTTCAGCGATGATCCGGGTCTTGCCCATGCGTCGCGCCAACAGGATCTGGCCCAGCACGTTGTTGATCTTATGCGCGCCGGTGTGGTTCAGCTCATCCCGCTTCATATAGATCTTGGCACCGCCCAGATGATCGCTGAGCCGTTCAGCGTGGTAGAGCGGTGACGGGCGACCCACGTAATGTTCCCAAAGGTCATCCATTTCGGCCCAGAAGCTTTCATCGAGTTTGGCGCGTTCGTATTCTTCCTCGAGGGATAAGATCAGCGGCATCAGTGTTTCTGATACGAACCGCCCCCCAAAATCGCCAAACCGGCCGTTTTCATCCGGTCCATTCATAAAGCTGTTGTAAAGATCGTCGGCCATTGTCGCACCTCTTGTCAGTCCAGATTGCGTTTATAGCCTACATGGGATGGCGTAAAGCCAAGCTGTTCGTAAATCGCATATGCCCGGGCACGTTTTGATGTGTGTTGTCGGCTGTATCAGCCGCAAGACAGGCGGTCACTTCAGGCCAGCGCGGCCTTCATAAAGTCGCGGATCAGGCCGGACTCCTTGACGCCCGGCGCGCTTTCCACAGCAGAGGACAGATCAACCTGTTTGGTACCGGTTACGCGAATAGCCTCGGCGACGTTGTCAGCGGTCAGGCCTCCGGCCAGCATCCAGGGCACAGGCCAACGCAGCCCGGTCAGCAGGTTCCAGTTGAACGGAACACCGTTTCCGCCGGGCAGATCATCCTTTGCGGATGGTTTCGTGTCCACCAACAGCTGATCCGCCACGCGGCCATAGTCCAGCAAAGCGGGCAGATCAGAGGCATCAGCGATGCCTACGGCCTTGATCACCGGCAGGCCATAGCGGGCGCGGACCTCTGCCACCCGCTCTGGGGTTTCAGAGCCGTGCAGCTGCAACATGTCCAGGGGAACGGTTTGGGTGATCTGGTCCAGCGTGGCATTGTCTGCATCCAGCGTCAGGGCGACCTTGGCCACCCCGGGAGGCACGTCGAGGGCCAGTGCGGCGGCCTGTTCGAGTGTTACATAGCGGGGTGACTTTTCCACAAAGACAAAACCGATATAGGCGGCACCTGCATCGGCGGCGACGGCCACATGTTCCGGATCGGACAACCCGCAAATTTTTACTTTGATATCAAGGCCCATGCCCTGCCCTAACGCTTATTGTTCCAGCAATGCAAGAACATCGTCTTTTGGCGCGCTTTTGTCGGTCTTCATCTGACCGACCTGTTTTTCCAGCCGTTCCCTGGCTTTGCGCTGTTGGCTGGCATCGACGCGGTGCTTATGCTCGCGGAACCATTCCCAGACAAACCCGATGAGAATGCCAACAATGATGCTGGCGAAGATCACAATAAACAACGGAAGCGTTATGGTGTTCTGCACACCGACGACATTCGCCAAGCCGTCTGTGAACACACGCAAGGTCACGGTGTCACGATTCGCCAATGCGACCGAGATCAGGATCACGGCCAAAGCAGCCAAAAAGGCGTATTTAATATAGCGCATTACTGGGACGTCCTATTTACCGTTCAGACGGTCCCGTAATAGCTTACCTGTCTTGAAAAAGGGAACATGTTTTTCTTCAACCTGAACACTATCGCCGGTTCTGGGGTTGCGGCCAACGCGCGCCTCGCGCTTTTTGACGGAAAATGCACCAAATCCACGCAATTCAACACGGTCCCCATTGGCCATTGAATCAATAATTTCTTCGAAAATGGTATTAACGATACGTTCGACATCTCTTTGATAGAGATGAGGATTCTCGTCCGCGATCTTCTGGACCAATTCTGATCGGATCATTCGGTTCATCCCCCTTGAATTATTTCTTTGTGCCCAGTGGCAGCCGAGCTTTCATTTAAGAGACTATAGGATGAAAAATCACTGGCACAAATAAGAACCAACAAAGCGAAGGGTCATTTTGACCGATTTTTGTCGGAATAGCTTCACTTATCCACTTAAACGGTGGTCGTCGGCATCTGAAGACCGGGCAAACCCGTCAGGATGCAGTTGCAGCGAAGTCATTGATTCGGAGCCTAAAAACGAAACGGCCCCACCAAATGGCGGGGCCGCTCTTACCAAACCGTTAGGTTGGATTAGTCTTCGTCGCCCTTCAGAGCGGCGCCAAGAATGTCGCCAAGCGATGCGCCTGAATCCGAAGATCCAAACTGTTCGACGGCTTCTTTTTCTTCAGCGATTTCACGCGCTTTGATCGACAGACCCAAACGACGTGTTTTTGCGTCTACGTTGGTGACACGAACGTCGACTTTGTCGCCGATGCCGAAACGCTCTGGGCGCTGCTCGGCACGGTCACGGCTTAGGTCTGAACGACGCACGAAAGATTTCGCGCCTTCGTATTCAACCTCGATACCGCCATCTTCGATCGCAGTGACTTCAACCGTGATGATTGATCCACGCTTTACGCCGCTGATGACTTCGCCAACTGCGTCATTGCCAAGGGCTTTGACGGACAAAGAGATGCGTTCTTTTTCAACGTCCACTTCGGTGACAGCGGCCTGAACCATGTCGCCTTTGTGGTAGCTTTGGATTGCTTCTTCGCCACGTTCGTCCCAGCTGAGGTCAGACAGGTGAACCATGCCGTCGATGTCATTTTCCAGACCGATGAACAGACCGAATTCAGTGATGTTTTTAACTTCACCTTCAACTTCGGTGCCCACTGGATATGTTTCAAAGAACACTTCCCATGGGTTGCGCTGTGTCTGTTTCAGACCAAGTGAAACACGGCGTTTGGAAGAATCGATTTCCAGAACCATGACTTCGACTTCCTGGCTGGTCGAAACGATCTTGCCAGGGTGTACGTTTTTCTTGGTCCAGGACATTTCGGAGACGTGGACCAGACCTTCGACGCCTGGTTCCAGTTCTACGAATGCACCGTAATCGGTGATGTTCGTCACGCGGCCCATGTGAACAGAGTTCAGTGGGAACTTGGCTTCGACAGCATCCCAAGGATCTTCTTGCAGCTGCTTCATGCCAAGGCTGATGCGGTGCGTTTCCTTGTTGATCTTGATCACCTGAACTTTGATCGTTTCGCCGATCGCCAGGATTTCAGAAGGATGGTTCACACGGCGCCATGCCATGTCTGTGACGTGCAACAGGCCGTCAACACCGCCAAGATCGACGAACGCACCGTATTCGGTGATGTTCTTGACCACACCATCAACAGCCTGACCTTCTGTCAGGTTAGAGATGACTTCAGCGCGCTGTTCTGCACGGCTTTCTTCCAGAATTGCACGACGGGATACAACGATGTTGCCACGACGGCGGTCCATTTTCAGGATTTGGAATGGCTGCTTGAGACCCATCAATGGGCCAGCGTCACGTACCGGGCGCACATCAACCTGTGATCCGGGAAGGAACGCAACTGCGCCGCCAAGATCGACTGTAAAGCCACCTTTGACGCGGCCAAAGATTGCACCTTCGATGCGCTCTTCGTCGGCATATGCTTTTTCCAGACGGTCCCATGCTTCTTCGCGACGTGCTTTGTCGCGGCTAATGCTTGCTTCACCGCGTGAGTTTTCAACACGGTCGAGGAAAACCTCTACTTCGTCGCCAACAGCGATTTCTGGTGCTTCACCTGGATTTGCGAATTCTTTAAGCTCGACACGGCCTTCCATCTTATAGCCGACGTCGATGATGGCTTGTCCCGCTTCGATTGCGATGACTTTGCCTTTTACAACAGACCCTTCAGCGGGTGTGTCAATATCGAAGCTTTCGTTAAGGAGGGCTTCGAATTCCTCCATTGTTGCGTTAGCAGACATATAAGTTCAGTTCCTTTACAAGTACTTTTTTCGGGCCTTGCGGTTGTCTCCGCAGGTCTTGAGTTTCATTTGGTATCAATGGCTTACCGAAAAACAAAATGAGGGCCGGCGAATAATCCCGACCCTGCCCTTGTGTATTTTCGGTTCTTACGACCGTATCAACAGGCGCGTCTATAGGCCCATCCCCCCTGTAAAGCAAGGGGTTTGCTGGGATTTTTGGTGTTACAGGTCCATGTGGAATTCTTCGATAAGGTGCCGCACCACGGCCCGCATCGCCACATCCTTGCTGTCGCCTTTGGCAAGGGCCACGTCGCGCACGTGGCGCTGACGATCCGCACTGGTCCCTGTGGTCACGATCTGGGCAAGGTTTTCCAGTTCGCGGACACAGCCCAGCAGCTCTGCATCTTCGCGCAGTTCTGCGATAAACTCTGCAATCAAGTCAGAAAAAGGGACAATCTCGCGCTGGCCAAAATCGATCAGGCCAGAGGACACGCCGTAGCGCTGCGCGCGCCATCGGTTTTCAGCGACCAGGAAATTGTCGTAGACGCGCCAGCGTTGGTTTTGACGGGACAAGCGCCACAGCATCCGCATCAGGCATTGCGTCAAGGCGGCAAGGGACAGCGCGACCTCTAGTCGGGGGGAAACGTCGCAAATGCGGGATTCAAGGGTCGGGAATTTTGCAGAGGGGCGCAGATCCCACCAGATCTTTGAACTGTCTTCGATCAGTTTGAGGTCGACAAGCGCCTGGACCGACCGGTCATAGGCGGCCCAACTGTTCATTTGCGGCGGCAGGCCAGTGCGCGGCAGATTGTCAAACACGGTCAGCCGGTAAGAATTCAGCCCCGTATCTTCGCCCTGCCAAAACGGGGAAGAGGTCGACATCGCCAGAAGATGCGGCAGAAAATATGTCAGCTGGTTCATAATATCGATGCGGGTTTCGTTCGTGTCGATGCCCACATGCACATGCATTCCGCAAATCAGCATGCGTCGTGCCACGCCGCCCAGATCCCGACGCAGATCATTGTAGCGCTCTTTGTCGGTGTGGTGCTGCTTTTTCCAGTCAGCGAAAGGGTGGCAGGAGGCGGCAATAGGCGCCATGCCGAATGCGGCGGCATGTTTGGCAACGGTTGCGCGCAACCGGCGCAGGTCGTCCCGTGCAGCGGCAATATCGCGGCAAACGCCGGTGCCCACTTCGATCTGGCATTGCAGAAACTCGGGGCTGACCTGTGATTGCAAATCCGCCTGACATCGCGTCATCAGGGCCTCGGGCGCTTGCACAAGGTCAAGGCTGTCGCAATCGACCAAGAGGTATTCCTCTTCGATCCCCAAACTAAAGGCAGGGCTGGTCTGAGTCATCGTCGGACCTTTCATGTCGGTTCTGGTCAGCAAAGCAGCATCTGCGCCCTGAGGCAAGCGCCCCGCCTGCAGGCGCTGTTGTGTTTAGCTGCGAAACGGCCGACGCCCCGACAAGACCAGCGGCACCAAGACCGTCAACATCAACAACCGCCCGACATGGCACGCCACCACGAAACCGGGATTGGCCCCCAGAACCGCGCCCATGGCCACCATCGTTTCCAAGCCTCCGGGCGAAAAGGCGACGATCACATGGGTGATCGGGATATCCAGTGCCAGCGCCACGGGAATGGCGCAGGTAACGGCAAACACGGTTCCAACCAAAGTGGTTGCCAAACCGGCGCCAACCGCGCTTTGCAGATCCGCCAGTCGCACACCGCTGAACCGTGTTCCAATCAGCGTGCCCAGCACGACGAAGGCCGGCAGGCCATATATTGGGGAAACGGCCCCGGTGATCCAGCCGCCGGCATGGGCCACGGCCGAAACGGACAGGCCGCCCAGCATCAAAGCCGCCGGAACCCGAAACCGCATCAGGATGACCCCAACCGTAAGGGCCAGCACTAAGAGCACTGCCATTTCCCACAAGGTCATCGGAACACCAGGCAACAGGATATTGCCGCTCATATGAACGCCAAACCACAGGCCGATCACCGGCACGGTCAGGGTCAGCGCCAGCAGGCGCACGGATTGCACCACTGAAATACGTGCCAGGTCCAGATTCAGGGCATCGCCCAGCCCCAGAACATAGCTGAGATGCCCCGGGCTTGCGGCCAGAACCGCGCTAAGCCGGTCAAAGCCGAACCAGCGCATCAGCACATCCCGGCACACCACCAGAATGCCCCAGATCATCACCGCGAGTACAAGAAAGGCCAGCGGCCAATGCAAAAAGCTTTGCAGGGTCTCCGCCGAAATGCCTGACCCAAGCCCGATGCCGACAAAGACAAAGGCCCCGTTGCGCACCACATTGGAGACCGCCAGTTTAATGCCCGTCATCCCAAGCAGGCTGACCAGAATTGCAGGTCCCGTCAGCACGTAGATCGGCAAAGACAGGCTATAGGCCATAAAAGCCCCAATGCCGCCAGCCAGCAAGGTATAGGCGGTCACAACCGCTGAATTCAGGTTTCGGGTCAATGGCATATGGTTTGCGTATCCCCCTTGGCTTCCAAGGTCCAGAATTCCAACTTGGTTTCTCTTGAACTTCGGAATGGTCCTGATTAGATCATCACAGCTGTTCCAAAAGGGACAGTCATATTCTCAGGGCGGGGTGAAATTCCCCACCGGCGGTAAATCACATCAGTGAAAGCCCGCGAGCGCCTGCCAGATCGGCAGGGTCAGCAGATCCGGCGAAACTCCGGAGCCGACGGTCATAGTCCGGATGAAAGAGAATGGGAAAAGGGTGCGGTGCGAAAAGCGCCGCAGCTTTGTTGTCCTGTTTGCCTTGGGTCTTGAGCGTAAACGAAAGGACAACGCCATGACTCAAATAACACTCTCGCGGCCCAATTCCGCATGGATCGGGGCCGCCTGGATGGTGGGGGCTGGCGCGATATTCGCCGTCGTCAACATCCTTATTCAATCGTCAACCATGGTTCAGGGGCAAGGCTCTACCAGCGTTGCCTTCTGGCAATATTTCATTGCTTTCCTGTTCAGTCTTCCATGGGTTCTGACCCGCATCCGCCATGCTTTTCGCACCGAACAACTGCCGCTGCATATCTTGCGCGTCATCCTGTCGGCGGGTGGGGTCCAACTGTGGGTCATGGGGCTGTCGAGCGTGCCGATCTGGCAGGCCATTGCCTTGCTGATGACCTCCCCCTTCTTTGTCACGATCGGGGCCGGTCTGGTTCTGGGTGAACCGGTGACACGGGAACGATGGCTGGCCGTCATCGCGGGATTTATGGGGGGCATGATTATTCTGGCCCCATGGGCAGACGATTTTTCATATGCCGCGCTTTATCCCGTCGCCGCTGCCTTTTTGTGGGCGCTGTCCACGTTGGTCACCAAGTTCCTGACCCGCAGTGATTCTGCTGATACGCTGACGTTGTATCTGCTGCTGCTGCTGACCCCGATCAACGCCGCATTGGCGTTCCAAGGCGGGATTGCCCTGACCGGCACAACCGCGATTGGGTTGGTGATTGTTGCGGGCGTTTTGACAGCGACGGCGCAATACGCATTGGTTAGGGCCTATTCTGTCGCGGATGCGGCCTATTTGCAGCCCTTTGACCATCTGAAACTGCCCTTCAACGTCGTGTTGGGCTTTTTGGTCTTTGGCTTTGCGCCAGAGGGCAGCATGTGGCTTGGAACGCTCGTCATCTTCGCGGCCTCGGCGTTTTTGCTAAGCCGAGAGGCACGGGCGACCGCGGCCTGAGCTGTCCCCGGATCGCGGTCAAAGGCTGCGGTCCGGACCCTGCTAAGTCTCGTTTGAGAATTTGGCGGAAACTTCTTGCACCGCGCGGGCGACGGCCTGATCGATGGTCATTTCAGACGTGTCCAAAACCACAGCATCCGAAGCGGCCCGCATCGGCGCGGCGTCGCGTTCGGTATCGCGTGCGTCACGGGCCCGCACATCTTCCAGAACCTGTTCGTAAGTGGTGTCGTGGCCCGCCTTGGTCAGCTCTAGAAACCGGCGCTCTGCCCGGACCGTGTCAGAGGCGGTCACGAACAGCTTTACCGCCGCGCCGGGGCAGATCACCGTTCCAATGTCGCGGCCATCCAGAATGGCGCCGCCGGGGCGATTTGCGAAGTCTTGCTGGAACTGGACCAGCGCGGCCCGCACATCTGGCAGGGCCGCGACCTTGGATGCGGCTTGGGCCGTTTGGGCGTTGCGCAGGTCATCGCGCGCCATGTCTGAAGGTTTCAGGGTTTGCGCGGCCTGAACGGGGTCAGCCCCGTCCAGCACGCGCCGCCCGACCGCGCGATATAACAGCCCCGTGTCCAGATATGAAAATCCGAACCGTGCGGCCAAAGCCTTGGAAATCGTGCCTTTTCCGGCAGCGGCAGGCCCGTCAATTGCGACACAAAACGGCTTCATTGCTGTGCGCCCCCAATCTTTTTGCGTACAAAATTGAAGACCAGCAACGCCATAACGGCTGTCATTCCGACGGTGCTAAACCCGGATTTCAGCAGGGTCCATTGGCTGGCGGATGCCACAAGATCGGCGGTCAAGCCATCCGGGCCCGCAGTGACCATTTTGGTCACGGCATTGTTTTCAAGGTAGTCAAACACAGCCGACAGGATCGGCACCGCCGCCAACACCAGCCGCAGCCAGGTCGGCCATGCAGCGCTGAGGTGCCAAAGGGCGAACAGGACAACCAGCCCGATCATCGCCGGGTAGAACAGATCCAGCAGATGTTGGGTGCCCAGATAGAACGCCGCGCCTTCAGGTGTAAGGGCGGTGATAAACGCCTGGGCCTCTTCGAAAGAATAGCCACCGGGGCGCAAATCAAACGGGATCAGACCCGCCGCCTGTGTGCTGACAAAGGGCAAGGACCACAGCAGCATTGCGCCGTACACGATCATCGTTGCGGCAAACAAGGCCCAATAGAGTTTCTTGTTGGTCGTCATCTTTCCCCCTGCTCTGCCCAAAAGAGACGGGCTTTTTCTTGTCGTGCTTTCACATGCACCCCAAGGGTACAGCGCCGGGTATCGCCAAGGCTAGTGGTTTGAACGCACCAGCTGTGCGCCAAGCTCTGCCATCAAAGGTTCAAACATCGGAAAGGACGTGGCCACGGGGCCGCCATCATCGATATGAACCAGTTTCTGGCTGGCCATGCCCAAGACAAGAAAGCTCATCGCGATGCGGTGGTCCAAATGCGTCGCACAGGTGCCCCCGCCGGGGACTCCATCTGCGCCCATGCCATGCACGATCAGAACATCCTGTTCTTCTTCGATCGTGATCCCGCAAGCCTCTAGCCCGCGGGCCATGGCGTCGATGCGGTCGCTTTCCTTCACGCGCAGCTCTTTCACGCCTTTCATCACGGTTTTGCCCTCGGCAAAGGCCGCGACGACGGACAGGATCGGGTATTCGTCAATCATGCTGGCGGCGCGCTCTGGCGGCACTTCGATGCCTTTCAACGCGGAATGACGCACGCGCAGATCAGCGACGGGTTCGCCGCCCTCTTCGCGTTCATTTTCAAAGGCGATGTCGGCGCCCATTTCAACAAGCGTGGTGTAAATCCCGTTGCGCGTGGTGTTCTGGCTGACGCCCGGCACGAACACCTCTGAGCCTTCAACGATCAGCGCGGCGCAGACAGCAAACGCGGCAGAGGACGGATCGCGGGGCACGGCCACGGATTGAGGCTTTAGCTCTGGCTGGCCCGTCAGGGTGATAACGCGCAGACCGTCCTGCACTTCGACAGAGATGTCGGCGCCAAACCCAGCCAGCATCCGTTCGGTGTGATCGCGCGTGGGCTCTAGTTCTTCGACAACGGTTTGCCCAGGCGCGTTCAGCCCGGCCAAGAGAACCGCTGATTTGACCTGCGCCGAGGGCATCGGCACGCGGTAGTTCACCGGAACCGGCGCAGCTGTGCCCACGAGGGTCATCGGCAGTCGCCCGCCGCTGCGCCCATAGGATTGTGCCCCGAACAGCGCCATCGGATCGGTGATCCGCGCCATGGGACGCGAGCGCAGGGATGCGTCGCCGGTGAAGGTTGCGGTGATCCCTGTTGTTGCCATAGCGCCCATGACCAGCCGCACGCCGGTGCCAGAGTTGCCGAAATCAAGCACTTCTTCGGGTTCGGCAAAACCGCCAACCCCGACACCGTTTACAGTCCATGCCCCCGGCCCGGTCCGTTCGACATTGGCCCCAAAGGCCCGCATGGCAGCCGCGGTGTCCAGCACGTCCTGCCCTTCGAGCAATCCGGTAACGGTGGTTTCCCCCACGGACAGCGCCCCAAGGATAAGCGAGCGGTGCGAGATTGATTTGTCGCCGGGAATTTGCGCGGTGCCCTTGAGCGGGCCGCAGCGACGAGAGGTCATAGGGATGGGGGTGCCGTGGCCGGACATTTCGGGATCCTTCATGTAAACTTTGCCGCTGGTGATAGCCCAAGCCGGGCGGCTGGTCCATGCGTGACCGCGTTTTTTGCGACCTGCAGGTCAGGTGCGGCGAAAGGTCAGGTAATGGGGCACTCGCCCCTCGCGCAGGGCCTTTTGTTCGTAGCGGGTTGAGTACCAATCCGCCCAAGGCGTTTGCCAGTCGGCAGCGCGGTTGGCGCACCATTCAAATCCACATTTGGGAACGACTTCTAAGGTCTGGCGCACATAGTCAGGAATATCCGTTGCCACGCGAAATTCAGACCCCGGCGCAAGCACGCGGTTCAGCGGGGTGATGTGGTCTTCGGTCACAAAGCGGCGGCGATGGTGGCGGGCCTTGGGCCAGGGATCGGGATAAAGCAGAAACGCTTTGGACACGCTGTGATCGGGCAGAACGTCAAACAGGTCGCGGGCATCGTCCGGATGCACCGCCACGTTTTTCAGCCCCGCATCCCGGACCTTGCGCAACAAGGTGGCCACGCCGTTGATAAACGGCTCACACCCGATGAATTCCACATCCGGGTTCTGCTGCGCCTGATGGACCAGATGCTCGCCAGAGCCGAACCCGATTTCCAGCCAGATCGGCTTGCCGCCAAATCGCGTGGCAATGTCCAAGGGTGTGCGATCGGGGTTTACATCCCAGCCGACGGGTCCGGGGGACAAGGCCTCTAGATCCTCGTCGAGATATTCGTAGAGGACCTTGTTCATGGTTTTGCCCGCGCGGCGTCCATAAAAGTTGCGCCAGGGTGCGCCAGAAGGATGTGTCAGTTTTTCAGTCATGGGCGCGTAGCTACCCAATCCGCGCCACCGCTGCAACAGGTTGTCGAAGGGGATAAAACGGCGCCTGTAGAAAACAAAAAGGGCCACCCTGATTTCGGGCGGCCCAATTTTTGAATCGCAGTGATTTGGCTTAGACGGCTGCTTTCAGCGCCTCTGCCAGATCGGTTTTTTCCCAGCTAAAGCCGCCATCCGCATCCGGTTCACGTCCGAAATGGCCATAGGCCGCCGTGCGTTCATAGATGGGTTTGTTCAGCTCTAGATGCTGGCGAATGCCGCGTGGGGTCAGATCCATTGTCGCATCAATCGCTTTTTCGATCTGCTCGGGCGAAACCTCTCCCGTGCCGAAGGTGTCGGCATAGATCGACAAGGGGCGCGAAACGCCGATTGCATAGGACAGTTGGATCGAACAGCGATCCGCCAGTCCAGCGGCCACGACGTTTTTTGCCAAATAGCGCGCAGCATAGGCCGCAGAGCGGTCAACCTTGGTTGGATCCTTGCCGGAAAACGCACCGCCACCATGGGGTGCAGCACCACCATAGGTATCAACGATGATTTTACGCCCGGTCAAACCCGCATCCCCATCCGGGCCGCCGATGACAAAAGTGCCCGTTGGATTGACCCACCATTTCGTCTTTTCGGTGATCCAGCCTGATGGCAAGACGCCGCGAATATGGGGCTCTACGATGGCGCGGATATCGTCGGATGTCTGGTCTTCGCTTTCGTGCTGAGTCGACAGAACGATGGCGGTGACCTCTACCGGTTTGCCATCCTCATAACGCAGGGACAGTTGCGATTTCGCGTCGGGGCGCAAAGTTGGTTCTTCGCCAGATTTACGCACCTCTGCCAAGCGCCGCAGGATCGCGTGCGAATACTGGATCGGTGCTGGCATCAACTGTTCGGTTTCCCGCGTCGCATAGCCAAACATGATGCCCTGGTCGCCGGCACCTTCGTCTTTGTTGTCCTTCGCATCGACACCTTGTGCGATATGGGCGGATTGTTCGTGCAGGTAATTGCTGACATTCAGCGTGTTCCAGTGGAACTTGTCCTGCTCATAGCCGATGTCTTTGACACAGCCGCGCACGATGTCTTCGACGCGCTCCATGTGTTGGCTTAGCTTTGCCTTGTCGGACAGGCCCACTTCGCCCCCCACAACAACCTGATTTGTCGTTGCAAATGTTTCGCAAGCAACACGCGCTTCTGGCTCTTCTGCCAGGAACGCATCAAGGATAGCGTCGGAAATTCGGTCACAGACTTTGTCTGGGTGACCTTCGGAAACGGATTCCGAAGTAAAAATATAGTTCTGTCGGGACATTTAAGTGCTCCATTCAATTAAGACCGTCACGCCAGGAAGCCGTTGTGAGGGTACAATTCGTTTCGGTTAAACCTTGCCCGCCTTTGGGTCAATCTTATTTCCGCGGCGTAAACAGATCGCACCCAAAAGCAACACAATCATAAGGAAATACACCGGAATGTCGCCCAGCTTGGCATAAACCGTTTCAGAACGTCGCCCCGGCAAGGTCACGTCCAGTTTGCCGGGCACGCCCTGGGGCAAGGCGGCGACGATTTTCCCATGGGCGTCGATCACTGCGGTGATGCCGGTATTTGCCACACGGACCATCGGCAGCCCAAGTTCGATAGAGCGGGCCTGCGCCTGTGCAAGATGCTGGAACGGGCCAGAGACCTTGCCGAACCACGCGTCATTGGTGATCAGCAACATCCAGTCCGGGCGTCTCTGGGTGTCGCGCACCTCGTGGGGGAATATGCCTTCGTAGCAAATGAGCGGCAGCACATGGCCGTATTTCCCAAGGTCCAGCATGGCCGGCCCCTGCCCGGCCGCATAGCCATATCCATATTTCGCAGTCATCGCCTTGAGCCCGATTTTTTGCAGCATCCAGCCAAAAGGCAGGTACTCGCCAAAGGGCACAAGGTGGCGCTTGTCATAGACCTGATCCAGCTGCCCCTCTTGCGTCAAGACGGCCATGGAATTGAAGGCCAAAACGCCATCCAGCCGCTGCCCGCCCAAAATCGCCGTCGCCGCGCCTGCTGCGTCCGCGATATTTTCAAGTTCGCTTGGCGCTCCGTTCAACAGAAACGGCACGGCGACTTCGGGCCAGATGACCAAATCCGGGGTTTGTTCAGCCGGTTCGGCCGTCAGGCTTAGCTGGCGATCGAAGAACACCGGCATCATCACCGGATCCCATTTGAGCTTTTGATCCGCATTGGGTTGGATCAATCGGACAAGCGGCGCGTTTTCAGATTTCAGAACCGGCGCGGTGCCCACCCAGGCCCCAAGGGCCAGCAGCCCCGCAAAAACCCCTGCCCCTGCAAGGCCAGCCCCCATGCGTCGGTTGGCGGCGGCAAAGGCGATCAGGCTTGCACCCAATACGGTGATCAGCGTCACCCCATGTGGCCCAAGGATCGCGGCCAGCTGATAGGCTGGCGTTTCAATCCAGATGTAAGACAGCAAGGCCCAGGGAAACCCCGTGAACAATGTGCTGCGCAGCATTTCGGTGGCGGTCCAGAACAGCGCAAGCGCGGCGACGCGGCCAGCTGTCCCAGCTGTGGAGAACCGCCCTGCAAGGGCGAAAGCTATGCTCCAAAAAACGGCAAAGCCTGCGGCCATAAAAAACAGCGCAAAGGGGGCCATCCAGCCAAATTGCGCGGCATCCACCTGAAAGGGTTCGACGATCCAGAACAGCGCGACCAGCGCGTATCCAAATCCAAGCAACCCGCCGCAGGTCGCAGCGCGTTTTGTGCCTTTGGCCGTTACCCCGAACAAAAGCGCAAGGCACAAGGCCGGCACCGCAAGAACAGGCCAGGAAAACGGGGCCAGTCCCAATGCTATAACCGCGCCGGTCAAGGCCATTACCAGTGATCTTTGCCAGGGCGGCAATTGGGATCTAGGCAAGGGCGACGACGCCGTGTCAGCCATTTTTCTTTTGGTCAGGCATGCGCACACGCAGGCGCTTTAGGCGACGGGCATCTGCTTCGACGACTTCAAATTCAACGCCGCTGGCGTGTTGCACCACTTCCCCGCGCACTGGAACACGGCCGGTCAACACAAAGACCAATCCGCCCAATGTGTCGATTTCTTCGTCTTCGAACCCTTTGGACAGGGACACGCCGATTTCCGCCTCAAAATCTTCGAGCGGAGTCTTGGCCTGTGACAGGTAAACGCCGGGTTTCTCGACGCTCCAGAATTGGCCTTCGGCAATGTCATGTTCATCTTCGATTTCGCCGATGACCTGTTCGATCAGGTCCTCGATCGTCACCAAGCCGTCAACGCCGCCATATTCATCAATGACCAAGGCCATGTGAATGCGCTGGCTTTGCATCTTTTGCAGCATCACGCCAATCGGCATAGAGGGCGGCGCAAACAACAGGGGGCGCACCATTTTGCCCAGGTTAAACCGTGTGCCTTTGCCATTGAACCCATGGCGCAGCGCAAGGTCTTTGAGGTGCACCATGCCAATTGGCGTATCCAACGTGTCTTTGTACACGGGCAATCGGGACAGGCCGCTGTCGCGGAATGTTTGCACCAGATCATCTTTTTTGATGTCCGTCGGCACAGCAATAATGCTGCCCTTGGGCACAGCAACATCGTCAAGGCGCAAACGCCTTAGGTTCAGCATGCCGGGCGACATGCTGAATGCGGCGGGCCCGTTTGCGGACACCGTCAAGTCATCAGGGGGGAGTTCGCCTTGGTCCGACGGACTTAGGGCACCAACGAGACGGCCAAAAAAGCCGCGTTGCTGTCTACTCTCGGGGTCTGGCGCAGGTTCAGCTGCGTTCGGGGACCCTGCATCTGCGTCGTCCATAGTTCCTTTCCGGCGTCCAGGTCGGTTTGACCTTATGCGTTTCTATATGGGTCTGGATAACCCAATTGTTCAAGTATCTGCACCTCTGTTCGTTCCATTAAGGCGGCATCCTGCTCGGACATGTGGTCAAATCCCAACAGATGCAAGGTTGCATGCACAATTAAATGACTGACATGTGCGGCGTTTTCATGACCGGCCTGTGCCGCTTCCCGGACACAGGTGTCATAGGAAATCGCGATATCGCCCAATTCTTCGGGCATATCCGGCAGTGTCACAGAGGGCGGTTCCGGCACCTCGCCCGGAGTTTGTGGCGCCCGTTCCTCTGACGGCCAGGACAAGACATTGGTCGGAGTCGCCTTTTCCCGGAAGTCCCGGTTGAGTTCCGCGATCCGTGCATCGTCACAGCCCAGCAGGCTGATCTCAAAGCTGTCCGCATCCAGGCCCAAATGTGTCAATGTTGCGCGGCTGCCTGCTTCGGCCAAATCCGCAAGGTTAAGCGCGTTCCACCGGTCATCTTCGATCAGACTGTCAACGAGCTCAGCCATTGTTGTCGGAATCATACGCCTCGATGATCCGCGCAACCAATGGATGGCGCACCACGTCTTTTGAGGTGAAGTAATTGAACCCGATCTTTTTGATCTTGCTCAGCAAGCGTTCCGCATCGGCCAGTCCGCTTGGCACATTGCCCGGCAAATCCACCTGAGTTCTGTCGCCGGTGATCACCATCCGGCTGTTTTCGCCAAGGCGCGTCAGGAACATTTTCATCTGCATGGTCGTGGCGTTTTGTGCCTCGTCCAGCACCACAAAAGCGTTGGACAATGTCCGCCCCCGCATAAAGGCCAAAGGCGCGATTTCGATCCGCTTTTCCTCGATCAGTTTGCCGACCTGTTTGTCGGGCAGAAAATCGTGCAGCGCGTCGTAAAGCGGCTGCATGTAGGGATCGACCTTGTCTTTCATGTCACCGGGCAGAAAGCCCAGACGTTCGCCCGCCTCGACGGCCGGACGAGACAGGATGATTTTATCCACATGACCACCGATGAACATGTTTACGCCAACGGCAACCGCCAGATAGGTTTTCCCGGTCCCGGCCGGGCCAATGCCAAAGGCCAGTTCGTTTTTGAACAAGGACTGAACATAGGCTTTTTGCGCTTCGGTCCGCGGTTCTATCGTTTTCTTGCGGGTCTTGATTTCGACATTGCCGCCTTTGAACATCTCTAGCTGGTCCGCTTTGCGATCCGCCCCGCCCCTAGAGCTGCCGCTCATCCGCATCTGGCCGTCGATTTCGCCAGTGTCGACAGGGCGACCGGTTTCAAGCTTGGCATAAAGCGCCTGCAACACGCCCACGGCATGTTCGCGTGACGCGACATCCCCCAGAACGGCAAGCTGATTCCCGCGCCGAGCAATTTGCACGCCAAGTTGCTGTTCTACCTGGGCAAGATTGCGATCATACTCGCCACATAAGTCGATCAATAAACGGTTGTCGGGAAATTCCAGAAGTGTCTCATGCGATTCTTCTGATGATGTAGCCGGTGAAATAGCGCTGATTCCCAAAAAACTCTCCGTGTCAAAGGCACCTTTTCTTTGATGGTGCCAACAACCACAGCCCTGTGCAAGCGACAAGGTGTAACAATCACGCAAAATTATTCAGCAGACTGGCTGGATTTTCCGGCAGTTTTGTTCAGACCGGGTCTGGGACCTCTGATCCGCGTTTGAAGTCGCCGATCGCATTGCCCGAAAACTCTGCCCCTGAACACACGGGTTTACCGTTCCGATCCAAACGCTGCGACAGGTAGCCTTCTGCACCGTCGTCGATGATCCAGTGGTCACAGCCATTGGGATCAATCCAGACGCCGGCCTGCAATTGGCTCAGAGGTTTGGAATCGATGATACCGTAATCATAGGATTTGTCCTGTGCGCCGCCAAAAGACCCCTCGCAGGCAGAAACAGCCAGGACAGCGGGCAACAGCAAAATTGTTTTTGATAGCTTCATGACCTGCCCCTCAATGCACACAGATGATTTCAACACGACGATTTTCCGCGCGTCCCGCGGCCGTCTTGTTGCTGGCCTTGGGTGACGTTTCGCCGTAGCCGCGTACGTCCAGCAGTGGCACGTTAGCATCCGCTGCGATCTGTGCCACGGCATTGGCGCGGCGTTGCGAAAGCTTCACGTTGCGCCGTGCGCTGCCCCGGTTGTCTGTGTATCCGTTGATGATGAAAGATTTGGCGTCCACAGTTGTGAAGAATTCTATCAGCCTTTGCCGGTTTGCAGCGCTGACCTTGGAACCGCTTGTGCCAAACAGCTGGTCTGAATTCATCGACGCGCATGTGTTTCCGCTGTGGCAAACCGGGCGGCCATCGCGTTTCACATGGGGCGTCATAAAGCCTTCCCAGCCATCATCCATGACCCAATGTTCGCATCCGTCAGGATCAATCCAAATGCCGGGCGTGTAAGTTTCGCCCTCAACCCGCCGGGTTGGTTCCGGTGATGCCGCGTGCGCGACAGAGGACACAGCGATTGCAGCCCCTGCAACCAGCATCCCTACCCCGCTGAAACGGGTGTTTCCAAATTTCCTCAGCATTTTGATCCTCACACTAATACTCCAACCGAGCTAAGACGGTTTGCACATCAATATGGGATACGTGGAGAAAATGTGGCGAGGGAAGTTTATTAGCAAAAACAGTGGCATTTTGCTAAAAGTTTGCAACAATTCTTGCCAATTTGGCGCAATTGTCGCCTTAAAAAGAGGCCCTTACGTCAATTAATCAACTTTCCGGCGAGCGAGTTTGCCTCGCTTTTGGTGATCAAAACGTCCCGCACGTCGCCACGCTGGACGTTATCTGCGGTCACATGCACCGCGTGCAGATAGTCAGATTTGCCCACCATTTGGCCCTCTATCCGGCCGGCGCGTTCGAACAGAACCTTAACGTTTCGTCCGACCATTTGTTCCTGCATGGCGCGTTGTTGCTGGCTTAGAAGCTCTTGCAAGCGGGCCAGGCGGTCGGTCTTTTCGTCTTCGGGAACTTGCGCGCGTTCTGCGGCTGGGGTGCCGGGGCGCTCTGAATATTTGAACGAATAGGCCTGACCGTAATTCACCGCGCGGATCAGTTCCATCGTGTCCTGGAAATCCGCTTCTGTTTCGCCGGGAAAGCCGACGATGAAATCGCCAGACAGCAAGATATCAGGCCGCGCCGCGCGGATGCGTTCGATCAAACGAAGATAGCTTTCGGCGGTGTGTTTGCGGTTCATGGCTTTCAGCACTTTGTCGCTGCCCGATTGCACCGGCAGATGCAGATAGGGCATCAGTTTTTCGCATTCCCCATGCGCCGCGATCAGATCGTCGCCCATGTCATTGGGATGGCTGGTTGTGAACCGGATGCGTGCAAGCCCATCAATCTCGGCCAAAGCGTAGATCAATTTGGACAGGGGCCAGTCGCCGCCCTCGCCCGCACCGTGATAGGCGTTTACGTTTTGCCCAAGCAGGGTGATTTCACGCACGCCGCGTTCGACCAGATCCTGTGCTTCGGTCAGGATGCGATCCACCGGGCGCGACACTTCGGCGCCGCGGGTATAGGGCACCACGCAAAAGGCGCAGAATTTATCACAGCCTTCCTGAACGGTCAAAAACGCCGTCGGGCCGCGTTTCGCTTTTGGCCGGGCGGCGAGATGTTCAAACTTGTCTTCTTCGGGGAAATCCGTGTCCAGCGCCTTGAAACCTTCGCGGGTTCGGGCCTCCATCGCGGGCAAACGGTGATAGCTTTGCGGGCCGACCACCAGATCCACCATGGGCTGACGGCGCATGATCTCTTCGCCTTCGGCCTGGGCCACGCAGCCAGCAACGCCAATCTTGAGATCGGGGTTTTCCGTCTTCAAAGGTTTGTAGCGCCCCAGTTCCGAATAGATCTTTTCGGCGGCCTTTTCGCGGATATGGCAAGTGTTCAGCAGAATCATGTCTGCGTCTTCGGGGGTTTGGGTCGTCACATAGCCCGATCCACCCATGGCCTCTGCCATACGTTCGCTGTCATACACATTCATCTGGCACCCGTAGGTTTTGATGAAAAGTTTTTTGGCCTCGGACATGAGTTTTTTCCCGATAAATCTAAAGTCGCGTTCCTACAGCGGAATAGCATGACCTGCAACGCTTGCAATTCCGGCTGTTCACGTGTTTTTCATAACTAGGGCAGACAATGGGCAATCAGCGTATATGCGGTACAATTCGATCTCTGATTTCCTCAAACAAGACCGCGAGGTTTTGAAGGCCGGGCCTGTTGCGCTTATTTTGGTCGAGGATCTGGTCGAGGTCGACACGACCATTCGCCACCACAGCATCGCGGGTTTCAAAACGATTCTGGTCTTTGCGCCGACGGAACTGGCGCTGCCCGTGTCGCTAGAGGACGCGATTCACCGCATCGATTTTGACATGTCCCAGGATCACGCCACCGAGATTGCGGTGAACGCCATTATCGAGGCCGCGCATGGGTCATGGATGTATTACTGTTACAACAGCGAATATCTGTTCTACCCGTTTTGCGAAACACGCAGCATTTCTGAAATGCTGGCCTTTCACACAGAGGAACGCCGCGATGCGGCTTTGTCCTATGTGATTGATGTCTATGCGGGCGATCTGCAGGACCACCCCCTTGCCGTTTCTTTGGACGAGGCTTTTCTGGACAAGTCCGGCTATTACGCATCGGCCCGCCCGGATGAGCGCAAGGAACCGAAAGAGCGCCAACTGAATTTCTACGGCGGCCTGCGGTGGCGGTTTGAGGAACATATTCCTGAAATTCGCCGTCGGATTGACCGGATTTCACTGTTTCGCGCAAAACCCGGTTTGGTCCTGCAACAGGATCACACGTTTAACGATGAAGAATACAACACCTATGCCTGCCCATGGCATCATAATCTTACAGTGGCGATTGTATCGTTTCGCACGGCCAAGGCCCTGAAAACCAATGCCGGATCGACCTTTGAGATCGAGACGTTTAAATGGCATAACTCGATAGAGTTTGAATGGCATTCCCAGCAATTGTTGGATCTTGGGCTTATGGAACCCGGCCAGTGGTTTTAGGTCCGGCGTAACCGGATCACCACGTCGACTTTGGATATTTCAGCCCCGTCCGGTGCGTTCGGCAAGCTGGCAATCGACAGCTCTTCGCCGGGGGCGTCGGTCAGTTCCGCAGTGTCTTCCCAAAAGAAATGCGGATGGTCGTCAACGCGCGTGTCAAAATAGCTTTTGGCACCATTGATGGTGATTTCGCGAATTAGCCCCGCGTCACAAAATGCGGTGAGCGTGTTATAGACCGTGGCAAGGGATACGGTTTCTCCTGTGGCCTGCACAGATGAGAACAGGCTTTCGGCCGTCACATGCCGATTATTTCCGTCCCCGACCAGCAAAGCCGCAAGCGCCAAACGCTGACGGGTTGGCCTAAGACCACCTTGCGCCAGCCACCGCGTGCCGTTTTTCTTTTCCGTTTCAGAGATTTGCATAGTCTTTTCGGTTCCCATCTTCCTTTATATAGGGCGCATGGGCGAGTAATTTCAATTACAAAACACGCATGCGGCACTATTGCCAGTCCCAAGACCCCAATGATAGACAAAGCCAGAACACAAAAGATAACAACCAGAGGCAAGCCTGAATGGCCGATTTTCCGAGTAGCTTTGAAAAAGACGATCTGTTGAAATGTGCACGGGGCGAATTGTTCGGCCCGGGGAATGCACAACTGCCCGAACCCCCGATGCTAATGATGGATCGCATCACCGAAGTTTCTGCGGATGGCGGGGCCAATGGCAAAGGCCATATCGTCGCTGAATTCGACATCACCCCTGACCTTTGGTTCTTTTCCTGCCACTTCCCCGGCAACCCGGTTATGCCCGGCTGTCTTGGTCTGGACGGGCTGTGGCAGTTGACAGGGTTCAATCTGGGCTGGCGCGGAATGCAAGGTCAGGGGTTTGCCCTTGGCGTTGGCGAAGTGAAACTGTCCGGCATGGTGACACCCAGCCGCAAGATGCTTACTTACGTCGTTGATTTCACTCGGGTCATTGACCGGCGGCTGAAAATGGGCGTCGCAGATGGCGTTGTGTTTGCGGATGGAGAGCAGATCTACGCCGTTAAAGATATGAAAGTTGGGCTAGCAGCCGCAGACAGCGAATAAGCTGCCCCCACGAAGGAGACGATTATGCGCCGCGTTGTAATTACAGGCATGGGGATTATTTCCCCAATCGGAAATACCACTGCGGATGTCACCGCCAGCTTGCGTGCTGGAAAATCGGGCATCAAAGCAGAACCACATTATGTTGAACACGGGTTTCGCAGCCAGATTGCGGGGGTCCCGGACGTGGATCTTGTCGCAAGCATCGACAAACGTCAGCTGCGTTTCATGGGCCCAACTGCGGCCTATGCGTATCTCGCCATGGAACAGGCCATTGCTGATAGCGGTCTGGAACCGGACGAAGTGTCGAACGAACGCACAGGTCTGGTCGCCGGGTCTGGCGGGCCATCGACCTCTAACCTGTTTGCGGCGCATCAGATCGTGCTTGAAAAGGGCGCACCCAAGCGGATGGGTCCTTTCATGGTGACGCGCGGCATGTCTTCGACCGTGTCGGCCTGTCTGGCCACACCGTTCAAGATCAAGGGTGTGAACTACTCGATTACGTCGGCCTGTTCGACCTCTGCGCATTGTATTGGCAATGGTGTTGAGCAGATCCAGCTGGGCAAACAGGATGTTGTCTTTGCCGGTGGTGGCGAAGAAGTGGATTGGACTTTGTCCTGTCTCTTTGACGCCATGGGCGCGATGAGCAGCAAGTATAATGACACGCCCGAAAAAGCGGCTCGTGCCTTTGACGCGACGCGCGACGGGTTTGTCATTGGCGGCGGCGGCGGGATGGTCGTTCTGGAAGAACTGGAACATGCCAAAGCGCGCGGCGCCAAGATTTACGCCGAGGTCACAGGTTATGGCGCGACCTCTGACGGGCATGACATGGTGGCCCCTTCTGGCGAAGGCGGCATGCGGTCGATGAAGCTGGCTGTCTCTACGATTGGGGACCGCAAGGTTGACTATATCAACGCACATGGCACCTCTACGCCTGTGGGCGACGTGATCGAAGTCGAAGCGGTTCGCAAGGCGCTTGGCGAAGATCACGCGCCGATTTCCTCGACCAAATCAATGACTGGGCACGCTTTGGGCGCGGCTGGTGTGAATGAAGCCATCTATTCTTTGTTGATGATGGAAAACAACTTCATTGCCCCATCCATCAACGTCACGGAACTGGACCCTGCCCTACGGCCCGAAGAAATCGCGACCGAACTGCAGGAAAACGTCGAGCTGGACACGGTTTTGTCGAACAGCTTTGGCTTTGGCGGCACAAACGCAACGCTTGTCATGAGCAAATATCACGGGTGATCCAATGGGCGATCTGATGAAGGGCAAACGCGGGCTGGTTATGGGCGTTGCGAACCAACGCTCTATCGCGTGGGGCATTGCACAAGCGCTTGCCGATGAGGGGGCCGAGCTGGCCTTTACCTATCAGGGCGAAGCCTTTGGCGCGCGGGTCAAACCGCTTGCCGAAAGCGTCGGGTCGTCATTGTTGGTGGATGTGGATGTGACCAACGAAACATCCATGGATCAGGCGTTTTCCATGATCAAATCGGAATGGGGCAGCCTGGATTTTGTGGTGCACGCCATCGCCTTTTCCGACAAGAATGAATTGACGGGGAGGTTTATCAACACGTCCCGCGCCAATTTCCAGAATTCACTGGATATTTCCTGTTTCTCTTTGATCGACGTCGCCCGCCGCGCAGCCCCTTTGATGGCCGAGGGCGGGACGATCCTGACATTGACCTTTGATGGGTCAGTGAAGGTCATGCCGAACTACAATGTTATGGGCGTTGCCAAGGCCGCATTGGAATCAACCGTGCGCTATTTGGCAAGTGATCTTGGCCCGGATGGCATCCGTGTGAACGCGATTTCCCCCGGTCCTATGAAAACATTGGCCGGGGCCGCGATTGGCGGAGCGCGCAAGACATACCGTCATTCCGAAGAAAACGCGCCTTTGCGATCCAACGCGACGTTGGAATCAATTGGCGGCACGGCTGTCTATCTGGCCTCTGACTATGGGGCCTGCACGACGGGTGAAATTGTGCATGTTGACGGGGGCTATCACGTCATGGGCATGCCCGCCCCGGAAAACATCTGATTTAGAAACAGTCTGTAAACCTAGTTTCGCTATCTCATCTGTCACAAGCACGGTTATACATTAACCGTAAGCGTCGGTCATGGGGGTGACCGATTGCGTAGATGGTAGGGCGGTTTTCACGGTGATACTCGTTTTTTCAGCGACATTGTTATGTCTCGCAATGGCTGTGGTCCTTCGCGGTAGCGTTGCAGGCGGGGCCCCGACATCCTTTGTCGGGTTTGACGGTTATGGTGTTATTGTCGGGTTTGTCGCGTTCATCGCCGCATCCTCTGTGCTGGGCACGATCGGCGGGGCCGCCCTTATCATTTCGTTCCTGTTTCATGAGGCTGGGCATGTCCTGGCCTACAGGATGCTTGGCCACCAGGATACACGGTTCCGGATGGCACCGTTTCTGTCAGGTGTGGCGATCTCTGACCAACCGCTGAAGACCGAAGGCGATGCTTTTTTCGTGGCGTTGATGGGGCCGGGCCTTAGCCTGGCGCCGATGGTTCTTGCGATGACGCTGTCTGTTGCCTTGGCGCAACCCGCGCCCGAACTGGCGAAAGTCCTGCAGATTTTCGGCGTCACATGTGCGGCCCTGAACGTTGTAAACCTGTTGCCATTTTGGCCGCTGGATGGCGGGCATTGCGCGCGCATGTCGGCCCGTAATTTTTGGCCAGGCCTCGCGCCGGGACTGACTGTTTTCATGGGAACGGCCTTTTTCGTGGCGGGCATCCGCACGCAGTCGCTGGCCCTGATGATTATCGGGATCGCGGGCTTTACCAGCCTGCTGCGCAAACCAGATGAGACCTTGACGCCAATGGGCCCCGACAATGGCCTGATTGCCCTGTCGGCCTATGCCTTTACACTCGCGGCCCATTTCTGCTGCGCCTGGCCATTTGTAAGCGCCTTCTTTTAAAAACGCCCCTTCACACTGTGGGGGGCCCGTGACACTGTCTGCCTGAAAGACCACGAGTCTGCGCTGCTGTTCCGCGCGTTTCGCCCGCCAAGACTTTTGCCAAGACCGGGCCACTCAACGCTGATCGTCGCGCAATCTTGGGGTCCCGTTTTTGAAAAATGCGCGGCTGGTGGCGATTTCATGATAAAGCATTTCAACAGTTTTGACGGCACGCGGCTGGCCTATTGTGACGAAGGACAAGGGGTTCCGGTGCTGTGCCTGGCGGGACTGACCCGTGACGCCCGCGACTTTGACTACGTTGCCCCCTTCCTAAAGGGGGCCCGGGTGATCTGCCTGGACTACCGCGGGCGCGGCGCGTCTGATTGGTCCGAGGATTTCAACAGCTATTCAATCCCAACAGAGGCGCAGGATGTGGTGGCCCTGCTGGACCATCTTAACCTGCCCAAGGTCGCGGTTTTGGGAACCTCTCGGGGTGGATTGATCGCGATGCTTATGGCCGCGGCATATAAGGACCGGCTGATCGGTGTCTGCCTGAATGACATCGGACCAGATATTGCATCTGACGGGCTGGACAAAATTCTGGGCTATATTGGCCGGCCCCCGCCCTTTCGGACCCATCAAGAGATGGCCGACGCGATGGCAGAGCGGATGGTGGGATTCGCAAACGTGCCCCCGGACCGCTGGTTGCAAGAGGTGCAGCGCCACAGCATCGAAACCGATGCAGGTTTACAGCTTACCTATGATCCGCGACTGCGGGACGCAATGATTGCGGCCAGCGCGGCCCCTCCGGTCGATCTATGGCCGCTGTTCGAGGCGATGGCGGATCTGCCGCTGGCGCTGATCCGGGGCGCAAATTCAGACCTTCTGACACCGGAAACGGCGCAAGAGATGCAGCGGCGGCGGCCCGATATGGTGTTCGCCACAGTGCCTGACCGCGCCCATGTTCCCTTTCTCGACGAACCAGAGGCCGTCGCGGCCCTGACAAAATGGCTGGAGCTTTGCCAATGAATATCGAAATGATCCGCGCCGCGCAGACCCGGCTTGCAGGGAAAGTGCGGCGTACGCCTTTGCTGTCTTCGCCGTTTCTGGATGACATTGCCGGACGGCGCGTCTTGGTCAAACCTGAATGTCTGCAACACACCGGATCTTTCAAGTTTCGCGGCGGCTGGTCTGCGATCTCTGCCCTGTCAGACGCCGCGAAAGCCAAGGGCGTGTTGGCGTTTTCGTCGGGCAACCATGCCCAGGGCGTGGCCTTTGCCGCACGCGAACATGGGATCCGTGCGGTCATTTTGATGCCTGCGGATGCGCCAAAGCTAAAAATCGCCAACACCCGCGCCCTAGGGGCAGAGGTTGTTCTTTACGACCGCGCCTCAGAGGACCGTGATGCTTTGGGCATTCAATTGGCCGAGGAACGCGGGCTGACGCTGATCAAACCGTTTGATGAACCGCAGGTGATCGCGGGTCAGGGCACGACGGGGTTGGAAATCGCTGAACAGGCGGCCGAACACGGGATCACATCGGGCGATGTTCTGGTGTGTTGCGGCGGGGGCGGCTTGACCTCTGGCATCGCATTAGCCCTGGCCGACGCGGCCCCTGCCCTGCGGGCGCGTCCGGTTGAACCGGTCAACTTTGACGATGCCACGCGGTCTTTGGTATCTGGCAAAATCGAACGGAACGCGGCCACGACGGGGTCGATTTGTGATGCGATCATCACCCCCGCACCGGGAGAGATCACCTTCCCGATCATGAAAGACCTGTGCGGACCAGGCATTGTTGTGCCCGATGAAGATTGTTTGCGGGCGATGGCTGTGGCCTTTACCCGGCTTAAGATTGTGCTGGAACCGGGGGGCGCGATTGCGCTGGCCGCCGCACTTTTCCACGGCACCCAGATTGAAGGCGACGCAGTGATCGCCGTCGCCTCTGGTGGCAATGTGGATGCTGATGTTTTCACGCAGGCGCTTGCAACATATGGGACAGGATCATGACCACATTTACGATTGGCAGCTTTAACGTCAAAAACCTGATCGGCGCGGAGCAGGAATATTACCGCTTTGAAAAATACACGGTCGAGGAACATGCCTGGAAAGAAGACTGGCTGGCCGATCAGCTGTTGACGATGGACGCGGATATTGTCTGTTTTCAGGAGATTTTCGAAGAGGCCGCGCTGCGCAATGTGATTGCGGAAACGGACCTGCGGGGGAATGCAAGCAACGATGCATCCCTGCCTGACCGCACCAAACGCTATGCCAAGAAAGCGATTTTCCGGAAACTTGCCTATACGCCCTACACGGATGCAGCCCTGGCCTTTGCGCCAAACGCGAATGACGGTGAACCGGGGCAACGGCGGCCCGGGCTTGCGATCCTGTCGCGCCACGGGTTTCACGGGGAACCTAAAGTCATTCAGGTGTTGGACAAGCCTGTGTCTATCCCGTTTCAGGAATTGACCGGTGAAGACGGCGGCGCGATGATGCTAACCCGTTTGTCACGGCCCATTCTGAAAGTGCGCATCAAGATCGGAGAGCAGATCGTCACGGTGTTCAACTGTCACCTGAAATCAAAGCTGGGGGAATTCATTCGCCCCGCTCAGGCGCCTCATGCACCAGAGGCTGATTTGCTGAACTATGACGCCCATGGCCGCGGGCTTGGGGCGTTGCGTGCGGGTTTGCGGCGCATGGCCGAGGCCTGGGTTCTGCGTGGATTGATTCTGGAAGAGCTGAAACAAGACAATCCGGTGATGGTGCTGGGGGATTTCAACGATGGCGAAAATGCCGTGTCGTCGGAAATCGTGACCGGAGAAGCACCGTTCAAGAACTACGCCTGGATGCGCCGGTTTGATGCTGAAAAAGCGAATGACCGTTATTCCAAGGAAGAAGCGGCAGAGATTATGGAAAGCGTCGATTCCGTGCGATTGCGGTCCGCTGAAAAACTGTTCGTGCGAAAGTCCCTGCGGGACGTGGTTTACACCTCTGCTTTTGGTGGGGTGTATGAATCCATTGATCAAATCCTGATGTCTCGTCACTTTGACCCTGACCGTGCAGACCGCGTTGGCGAAATGGAATATTTCAGCGTGTTGAATGACCATTTGACGGATGGGTCACATCCAGAGGCCCCTTATAACAAGCTTGCCTCTGACCACGGTCAGATCATCGCACATATCCACCTTCGGGACGGGAAAGACGCGCGGTAGCGACGCCAGCGAACGGCGCGATACGGTTTGGGGCTCCAATATAGTTGACATTGCAAACTATATTGGGCATGTTTTTCCGAAGGGAGAATTTCATGCGCACCCAAGTCTGCATTATTGGTGGCGGGCCGTCTGGCCTTTTGCTGTCTCAGCTGCTGCACCGGAATGGCATTGATTGCGTCGTACTAGAGCGGCGCTCTCAGGACTATGTTCTGTCGCGGATCCGCGCTGGCGTTTTGGAATGGGGCAGCGTTGATCTGTTGCGCCAGGCCGGGGTTGGCGCGCGGATGGACCGCGATGGCTTGCCCCATGACGGCGTGTCCTTGTCCCACCAGAACAAAGAAATCCGCATCGATCTTAAGGCGCTGACCGGCAAGCAGGTCATGGTCTATGGCCAAACCGAAGTCACAGCGGATCTGTACAGGGCGCATGATACCCCTGACCACAGGGTTATCACCGAAGCAGAGGACGTGACCCCCAAGGATCTGGACAGTGACGCGCCCTATGTCACCTATGTTAAAGACGGGACAGAGCATCGCATCGATTGCGACTATATTGCCGGATGCGACGGATTTTACGGCGTGTCGCGCAAGTCGATCCCGACGACAGTGTTGCGTGAATTTGAACGGGTCTACCCTTTTGGCTGGCTGGGCATTCTGTCGGAAACGCCCCCGGCCAGCGAGGAAATCCTTTACGCCAGCCACGAACGCGGCTTTGCTTTATGTTCGCTGCGCAGCCCCGTTTTGTCGCGCTATTACATCCAGACCTCGCTGGATGATTCCCCGGAAAACTGGACGGATCAGGCCTTTTGGGATGAATTGCGGCGGCGGATTCCCCATGACGTTGCGGATCGCATGATCACCGGCCCCTCAATCGAGAAATCCATCGCGCCCTTGCGCAGTTTCGTGGCAGAGCCGATGCAATGGGGCCGCCTGTTTCTGGTGGGCGATGCAGCGCATATCGTGCCGCCGACCGGGGCAAAGGGTTTGAACCTGGCTTTCAGCGACGTCTATTATCTTTATAACGCGCTGGTGCAGCATTATCAGGGCGATGACGAAGGCATCCAAACCTATTCCCAAAACGCACTGGCCCGGGTCTGGAAATCTGAACGGTTTTCCTGGTCCATGACCTCTCTCTTGCACCGGTTCCCAGAACAAAGCGCCTTTGAAGAACGCATGCAGGACAGCGAGCTGGCCTATCTGGACAATTCGGTTGCCGCGCAAACGGCATTGGCCGAAAACTATGTCGGGCTTCCATATTGATGAGGAACAGATGAGCATACTCGACCTTGGTGACGTGCAGATCAACTATGTGGACGAAGGCGACCCTGACGGGCATGCCGTTGTCTTTGCAAATTCTTTGGGCACGAATTTTCACCTTTGGGATCAGGTCATCGATCTGTTGCCCAAGGGGCTGCGGCTGATCCGTTATGACAAACGCGGGCATGGGGGATCTTCTGTGCCCGATGCGCCCTATTCCATGGGCGGCTTGGTCAGGGATGTGGAACGCCTGCTGGATCATCTGGGCGTCACGGATTGCGTTTTTGTTGGCTGTTCCATTGGCGGCATGATTGCGCAAGGGTTGGCGGTGAAACGGCTGGACCTGGTGCGCGCCATGGTCGTGTCCAATTCTGCGGCCAAGATCGGCACCAAAGCCATGTGGCAGGACCGCATGGACGCGATCAAAGCCGACGGTCTGGACGGAATCGCAGATGGCGTGATGGAGCGTTGGTTTGCCAAGCCTTTCCTGCAGTCAGGCGCGGTGACCCCCTGGCGCGACATGCTGGCGCAAACGCCGGAACAGGGCTATCTGGGCTGTTGCGCGGCCATTTCCGGCACGGATTTTCTGGCGACCACGGCCACGCTTACCCTTCCCAGCCTGTTCATTGCAGGCAGTGAAGATGGCTCTACCCCGCCTGATTTGGTGCGGGAAACGGCAGCCCTTGTGAAAGGGTCAGAGTTTCATCTGATCCGCGGAACCGGGCATTTGCCTTGCGTCGAAAAACCAGAAGCTTTCGCAACGAAACTGAATGAGTTCCTGAAAGGGGTCGGACATGTCTGAACGCTATGAAAAGGGGATGAAGATCCGCCGCAAGGTTCTGGGCGACGCCCATGTGGATCGCGCCGAGGCAAACAAGTCGCCGTTGGATGATCCCTTTCAGACGATGATCACCGAAGGGGCCTGGGGCACGGTTTGGGCCTCTGACAAGATCAGCCTGCGCGAACGGTCGATGCTGACGCTTGCCTTGCTGGCCGCGACAGGCAATTTCGCCGAGATCGCGATGCATATTCGCGCCACCGCAAACACCGGTGCCAGCAAAAACGACGTGATGGAAGCTTTCCAGCATGTCGCCATTTACGCCGGTGTGCCCAAGGCCAACCACGCCATCAAGATTGCCAAAGAGACCTATGCCGAAATGGAGACCGAACATGACTGAAACAGGACCCCTTATTCACCGTGACCGGTCGGTTCACCCGCTGCCCCATGCGCCGGGATATAAGACCAGCGTAACCCGGTCGCCAAACTTGCCCTTGCTGTCCCTGCCCAGCACCATCACCGAAGAAACCGGGCCTGTGTTCGGGCATAACCAGCTTGGTCCGCTCGACAATGACTTGATCCGGAATTTCACCGGCGGCAAAGAGCTGGCGATTGGGGAACGGATCATTGTCCATGGCCGCGTGCTGGACGAAAACAACCGCCCTCAGGCCGGTGTGCTGGTCGAGGCGTGGCAGGCGAATGCGGGTGGGCGCTATCGGCACAAGAAAGATACCTACCTTGCGCCCTTGGATCCGGCCTTTGGGGGATGCGGGCGCACGATCACAGATGAAAACGGCGCGTATGAATTTCTGACGGTGCGCCCCGGCGCCTACCCCTGGCCAAACGGCGTGAATGACTGGCGCCCGATGCATATTCACTTTTCGATCTTCGGCACCGCCTTTGGGCAGCGTTTGATCAGCCAGATGTATTTCGAAGGTGACCCGCTGATCGCGCGGTGTCCGATCATCAACACGGTGCAGGACAAGGCGCAAATGGGTCGGTTGATTGCGCCTTTGGACATGTCCAGGGCCGTGCCGATGGATTGTCTGGCCTATAAATTTGACATCGTTTTGCGAGGACGCCGCCAGACCATGTTCGAAAACCAACTGGAAGGGATGTAAGATGACCCAGACGCTTGACACATTGCAAGAAACACCCAGCCAGACCGCAGGCCCTTATGTGCATATCGGATGTGTTCCGTTTTTCACCGGGATCACCACGATTTACCCAGAGGATTTGGGCAAGCGCGCGATAGAAGATGGCGCGCAGGGGGATGTCATCACCATCCGCGGGACGGTCATTGACGGGACCGGCATGGTTATTCGTGATGCCATGCTGGAAAGCTGGCAACCGGATGCGGCCGGTGTTTTTCCGGGAACTGACGGGGCCGATCCAAAGGTGAATGGCTTTTGCCGGTTTACCGCGGATGCGAATACGGGCGAATTCGAACTGAAAACGGTCAAACCCGGCGCGGTTGCCGGCCCCGGCGGCACGCCACAAGCGCCCCATATCGCGCTTTGGATCACCGCACGCGGGATCAATATCGGGCTGCAGACCCGCATCTATTTTGAGGATGAAGACAATTCCGCAGACCATCTGTTGGGGCGGATTGAGCATCGTCAACGGGTTGAAACCCTGATTGCGAAAAAGACGGGCGATGGCGCATACCGTTTTGATATTCGTCTGCAAGGCGACGGCGAAACGGTCTTTCTGGATATGTAATGGCCGAGTTTCTGTTGATTCACGGCGCGTCGCACGGGGCGTGGTGCTGGCGCGAGATGTTGCCCTTGTTGAACGCGGGCGGGCACACGGCCCGCGCCATCGATCTGCCAAGCCATGGCGACGATCCCACGCCGGTGAACGACGTAACGCTCGACCTTTATGCCGACGCGATTCTGGCCGCGATCGACACTCCGGTGGTTCTTGTGGGGCATTCCATGGCCGGGTACGCGATTTCGGCGGCCGCGTTAAAGGCACCGGAGCTTATGGAAAAGATGATCTATGTCTGTGCCTACTTGCCCAAGACGGGCGAAACGCTGGCGGATCGCCGGTTTCAGGCGCTGCGCCAGCCTTTGACTGGGACGATCCTGAAATCGGACGACGGCAAGTCCTACACCTTTGCCCCGGAAAAGTGCCGCGATTTGTTTTATCAGGATTGCCCCAAAGCCGTTGCCGCTGACGCAATCCTTCGCCTGTGCCCGCAAGCCGTTGCGCCAACATCCCAGGCGCTGACGGTCACACCCGCGCTCACCAATATCCCACGCCATTACATTCGCTGCATGGATGACCGGACCATTCCGCCAGAGTTTCAGGTGACCATGACACAAGACTGGCCCGCCCAGAACCTGCATGAGATGGACTGCGGCCACTCGCCCTTTTTTGCAAAGCCAGATAGACTGGCAGAACTGTTTCTTCAGATAGCCGAGAGTTAAATGACCAATCCCTGCATCATCTGCGTCGCAATCACCGGGTCCCTGCCCCGCAAGGCAAATAACCCGGCCGTTCCGATCTCGGTGACTGAACAAATCGAAAGCACGCATCAGGCCTTTGAAGCAGGTGCCACCATCGCCCATTGCCATGTGCGCAATGACGACGAAACCCCATCCTCTGACCCCGACAAATTCGCAGCCCTTAAGGAAGGGTTGGAAAAGCACTGTCCGGGCATGATCGTACAGCTGTCAACCGGCGGGCGTTCTGGTGCGGGCAAAGAACGCGGCGGGATGCTGTCCCTGCGCCCGGATATGGCGTCCTTGTCGGTCGGGTCTAACAACTTTCCAACCCGCGTGTACGAAAATCCGCCTGCCCTTGTGGATTGGCTGGCCTCTGAAATGTTGACGCACGACGTTAAGCCCGAAATCGAAGCCTTTGATCTGTCTCATATCGTACAGGCCACGCGCATGCAGGCCGATGGTCGTCTGAAGGGGCCGCTTTATGTGCAATTCGTCATGGGGGTCAAAAACGCGATGCCTGCGGATAGACAGATCTTTGACTTTTACATTGAAACCCTCGCCCGGCTTGCCCCGGATGCCCAGTGGTGCGCCGCAGGGATTGGGGCAAATCAGATATTGATCAATGAATGGTCGATTGCGTCGGGCGGCCATACCCGCACCGGTCTGGAAGACAATGTGCGCATCGACAAAAACACGCTGGCCGCGTCCAACGCAGCGCTGGTCAAGCGGGCCACAGATCTGTGCGAAAAATATGAACGCCCGGTTGCGACCTGGCAGCAGGCGCGCGAAATCCTTGGGCTAAGGGACGTCGCCTAATGCCAGCATCCCCTTTTGACAGCCCGCTTTACAAAGACCTGTTCTTTGACGCCGAGGTCGGTAAACTCTTCACCGACAGCGCCGAGATCCGCGCGATGATGGTCGTCGAAGGGGCCTTGGCCAAGGCGCAGGGTGAACTCGGTGTCATCCCGGAACTCAGCGCAGCAGCCATCAACCGCGCGGCGCTGGAAATTCAGCTGGACCCCGGCGCGCTGGCCAAAGAAACCGGCCAAAGTGCCGTGCCCGTTCCCGCTATGGCCAAGGCCTTTCGCAGCGAAATGCAAGCGCCGGAACATGCGCAGTACCTGCATTGGGGGGCCACGTCGCAGGACATCATGGACACCGCCCTGATGCTGCGCCTGCGTCAGGTTGTGGCAATCTACGGTGACCGCCTGACAAAGCTGACCAAAGCGCTTGGCCGCTTGGCCGAGACCCATGCAGACCTGCCGTTGGCCGGGCGCACCTATGGTCAGGTTGCGACCCCCACAAGCTTTGGCGCTGTGGTAGCGGCATGGGGCACGCCGTTGCTGCGCCATTTGGAGCGGCTTGAAGAGCTAAAGCCACGGCTGCTGCAAGCATCCTTGTCGGGCGCTGCGGGAACCCTGTCGGCCATGGGCGATAGCGGGCCAGCGCTGCGGGAAGAATTCGCGAATTCCCTTGGTCTGGCAAAGCCACAGGCAAGCTGGCATTCCACGCGGGACACAATCGCAGAATTCGCGGGCTGGATGACGCTGCTCTCTGGCACATTGGGTAAGATGGGCGAAGATCTGATCCAGATGACCCAATCGGGCATCCAAGAGGTGACGCTGGCGACATCCGGCGGCTCTTCGACCATGCCGCAAAAGACGAACCCGGTTCTGCCGTCGATTTTGGTGGCATTGGCCCATCAAAACACGGCTTTGAACGCCGCGATTTCCGGGGCGATGGTGCATCGCCAGCAAAGAGACGGTTCTGCCTGGTTCGTTGAATGGATGTCGTTGCCGCAGATGTGCATGGTCACGGCGCGGGCCTTGGGGGCGGCCGCTGATCTGGCAGAAACCATTACCCCTAACCGCGACCGCATGGCAGCCGGGCTCGATGACGGTTTGGGGCTGATCTATGCCGAGGCGCTGACTTTTGCGCTGACGCAACACATGCCCCGCCCCGGTGCGCAAAGCGCTGTGAAAGAGCTGTGTTTGATGGCCAGCGAACAGTCCAAATCCTTGTCTGATCTGGCCGCAGAACGCTGGCCAGAAACAGATTTCGGTGACCTGTTCACAGCTGAGGCGCAATTGGGAACAGCCCCGGCAGAGGCTCGGGGCTTCGCGAAAATTGCGACAGAATTGTAAAACCCGCCGCTGACTGATTGAAAACAGGGCACGACCCGCTATATCCGTCGAACGACTCGCAGACTGGACGTTTTATGGATAACCGACTGCCTTTGATTTTCATCCTGATTACCGTGGTGATCGACTCTATGGGGATCGGGCTGATCATGCCCGTCATGCCTGACCTGATCCAGGATTTGCACGGTGGTGGCATCGGCGAGGCCGCGATTTGGGGCGGCATCCTAGCCACGATTTTCGCGATTATGCAGTTCCTGTTCGGGCCAACCCTTGGGAACCTCTCTGATCGTTTTGGCCGACGCCCCGTGTTGTTGGTGGCCCTTGTGGTGATGTCGCTGGATTATTTCGTCATGGCCCTGGTCGGTACGATCTGGCTGTTGCTGGCAGGCCGCGTGGTTGGGGGCATCACAGCTGCAACGCAATCCACCGCGGCGGCCTATATTGCTGACATTTCAAAGCCCGAAGACAAGGCCAAGAACTTTGGCCTGATCGGCGCTGCTTTTGGCATCGGCTTTGTGCTTGGTCCGCTCTTGGGGGGGCTTCTGGCCGGGTATGGAACCCGTGCGCCGTTTTATGCCGCCGGCATTCTGGCCGCTGCCAATTTCGCCTTCGGCTATTTTGTGTTGCCCGAAACCGTAACCGACAAAATTCGCCGCCCATTCGAATGGCGCCGGGCCAACCCGCTTGGCGCATTCAAGAGCATTTCCGCCCTGCCGGGCCTGACGCCTTTGTTGGTGGTCACGTTGGTCTATGGCATCGCATTCTATGTCTATCCGGCCATCTGGGCCTATTTCGGCCATGCCCGTTTTGACTGGAGCCCAACAATGATTGGCGTGTCTTTGGCGCTGTTTGGGGTTTCGATCGCGGTGGTTCAGGGCGTTTTGATCCGACCTGTCATCAATCTTATTGGCGAGCGGAATACAGTCATACTGGGGCTGGTCACGGATGTTGTGTCTTTCATCCTGATCGCCTTCGTCGCCAATGGCACGGTAGCGTTAATGCTGACACCGGTCATCGCATTGGGATCGCTGGCAAGCCCGGCCCTACAAGGGATCATGTCGCGTGCCGCAAGTGACAATCAGCAGGGGGAACTGCAAGGCCTGCTGGGCAGTATCAATGCCGTTGCCGCAATCATCTCTCCGCTGATCATGACGCAAATCTTTTGGTTCTTCACCAGCGCGCGGGCCCCGTTTCAACTGCCCGGGGCGCCCTTTTTGGCCTCTGCCGTGCTGGTCCTGATCACAATTTTCGTCTTCGTCTTTTACCGCCCGAAAACCGCAACGTCCTGAAACCGACACAACGGGTCGATTTCAAACTTGCATGGGGGCGGTGCTGCGGCCAGTCTGGACCGCAACAAGGGAGCGATCATGCAAAAAATCAAAGCCGCCGTTTGCCATCGTTTTGGGGAACCGCTGAGTGTCGAAGATGTGTTGCTGCGCGATGCGGGACATGGCGAAGTTCAGGTCACGCTAGAGGCAAGCGCCATTTGCCATTCCGATATTTCCTATGCGGGCGGCGGCTGGGGCGGCGTGCTGCCGGCGGTTTACGGGCATGAAGCGGCCGGGCGGATCACCGGGCTTGGGGATGGCGTGTCTGGCTATGCACTTGGCGATCCTGTGATCGTCACCCTTGTGCGGTCCTGTGGCACCTGCCCCAGCTGCGCAACAGCGGGGCCCGCCTATTGCGAAACGCCCTATGACCGCACCAAAGGACCGCTTCAGACGCTAGAGGGTGGCATGCTGGAACATGGTGTGTCCTGCGGGGCATTCGCCGAAAAAGTCACCGTGCATCACAGCCAGATCGCCCGTTTGCCAGAAACCATGCCGATGGACTCTGCCAGCCTTTTGTCCTGCGGGGTCATTACCGGCGTCGGGGCGGTGGTGAACAAGGCGAATGTGCGCCCGGGTCAGGTGGTTGTTGTGATTGGCGCGGGCGGGGTCGGGCTGAACGCGATTCAGGGGGCGCGGATCGCGGGAGCTTCTCGGATCATTGCCGTTGACATGACACAGGAAAAGCTGGACGCAGCGCGCGAATTTGGCGCGACCGACGGGGTGCTTGCCACCGACGCGGACCCTTGGGAAACCGCATTTGAAATAGCGGGCCGCGGGGCGGATGCCGTGTTTGTCACCGTCGGCGCGATCCCGGCCTATGACGCTGCCCCTAAATATCTTGCGACACGGGGCCAAGTCGTCATGGTTGGCATGACGCATACGGATCAATTCAGCTCTTATGAACCGGTAGAGGTGGCGGGTGCAGGGCAGAACCTGATTGGCACCAAAATGGGCGATGTCGTTCTGGCCCGTGATATCCCTTGGATGATCGATTTGTATCAACAAGGGCGGCTGAAACTGGACGAACTGATTTCCGGGCGCTGGTCGCTCTCTCAGATCAACGAAGCAATTGCCGATACGAAATCTGGCGCGGCCCGGCGCAACGTCATCATCTTTTAACCCTCTCCGAGGAGCATCCATGCGACTGCAAGAGCTTGAAATCTTCACCGTCGCCCCGCCTGCCCCCGGCTGGGGTGGCCGGTACTGGACCTTTGTGAAACTGACCACGGATACCGGCGTGACTGGCTATGGAGAGGTCTACGCCTCTTCGGTTGGTCCCAAGGCGATGGACGCTGTGATCCGGGATGTGTTTGGCCGGCACATGCAGGGCGAAAACCCCGAAAACATCGAATTGATGTTCCGCCGCGCCTATTCCTCTGGCTTTACGCAGCGCCCTGATTTGACGGTGATGGGGGCGTTTTCCGGCCTTGAAATCGCCTGCTGGGATATTCTTGGCAAGGATCGGGATCGACCCGTCTGGGCCCTGATCGGCGGGATGATGAATGAGCGGGTGCGATCCTACACCTATCTCTACCCCCTGCCCGGCCACGACGCGGCAGAGTTCTGGGTGTCACCAGAGCTGGCCGCCGAAAGCGCCAAAGTGATGGTCGATCTTGGCTTTACCGCCGTTAAGTTCGACCCCGCTGGCCCCTATACAATCCGGGGTGGGCATCAACCGGCGATGTCGGATATCTCCCGGTCCGTCGAATTCTGCAAAGCGATCCGTGCGGCTGTCGGGGATCGGGCCGATCTGCTTTTTGGCACCCATGGTCAATTCACCACTGCCGGGGCAATCCGCCTGGGCCAGGCGCTGGAACCCTATGCACCGCTTTGGTTCGAAGAGCCCATCCCGCCGGACAATCTGTTAGAGTTCCAAGAGGTCGCGCGCGCGGTGCGTATCCCGATCGCAACCGGGGAAAGGCTGACGACAAAGTCGGAATTCGCAACCCTGCTGCGCACCGGCGGGGCGAAGATCCTGCAACCGGCCCTGGGGCGGTCAGGTGGCATCAACGAAACCCGAAAGATCGCCGCAATGGCCGAAGCGTTCAACGCCGAAATCGCCCCGCATCTTTACGCAGGCCCGGTGGAATGGGCGGCAAACATCCACCTGTCCGTGGCCATCCCCAATCTGTTGATGGCAGAAACCATTTTGACCGGCGGGGATTTCCACCAAAAGCTGATCAAGAATTCGATTGAATGGGAGGCAGGCTATATCCTGCCCCCACAAGCGCCCGGCCTGGGGATAGAGTTTGACGAAGCCGTCGCGCGCGAGCATCCCTATCACGGTACGGGGCTGCATCTAGAGATGCAGGAAGCGCCCTGTGACTACAGCAAGGGAAACCGCTTTCAGGGCGGCGGCGATCCTCAGGCAGATGGGGGAAATCCGTAAACGCCGTCACCCGAAAGCGCCCAAGCAACCAAAAATTCCGATCAGGGGTGTTGCGGCTAGTGACACAAGCATTTGATTGAATTATAGGGCAGATACATCGCATCAATCCGCGATCTGTTTGCGGTCCCATAGCTCAACTGGATAGAGCACCTGCCTTCTAAGCAGGGGGTTTCAGGTTCGAGTCCTGATGGGATCGCCAAACACAGCAGCCAAAGGGCCGCGACGTTGTCTTGATGATCCAACAAAAATGAAAAGTGGGCCGACCGCGTTAATGCGTCCAGACGGTCCGGCGGTTGGTTGCAAAGTTGTCGCTGTATCCACCGGGGCGGATATTTTGCGCGCGTTTGTTTGGCTCGGACACGGAAACCTCTATCCCGTGTTGCTGCGCGTATTCCAGTGCGGCTTCTTTGGTCTCAAAGCTCAAGCGAACCTGCGTCTGCGTATCCTTGGACGATGTCCACCCCATCAACGGGTCAACAGAATGGGCAGAGCTTGGGGCATAGTCCAACACCCAGGACTTTGTTTTCGCCGTCCCTGATGACATTGCCGTCCGGGCTGGTTGGTAGATTCGAGCGCGCATGGACCAATACTCCTGTCAGTTCGCCGTGTTATCGGAAAATTTGACGCCCAAGGCAAGGGATCAAAAGCAAATTGGCCCCGGTGGCGCGGCGGAAAAAGCCGCCAGCCAGTGCATTGGGAGTGAGAATGGGGTGGGTGCGATGCACTGGCTGGCAGTCGTCTTGCTGCTTGCATGTTCAGCCTAGGTTTCCCAAACGGCCCATGCAAGAAAAATTATACCTTAGGTTGCATTTTATCAAACACGACTCCCGCTCTGCGATTGCCCTTGGGGAATACTGCCTTGGGTGCTTTGTGTTTTGGCATGGTTATTCTGCGAAACCGCCTCTGCCCCCTTGAATGAGAACAAAAAGAGACCATTGTAGTGAGGATCTTAAGGAATCATCCATGGCTGACACCGCGCTAAATATCCCTGCCCCTGACGTCAAAAACCGCCCCAAGCTAGAGGGCGGCAAACGGTTTGTGATGCATACTGATTTTGAGGCCGCAGGCGATCAGCCAACCGCGATCCGCGAATTGGCGGGTGGGATTCTGGACGGGGAACAAAACCAGGTGCTTTTGGGCGCAACGGGCACCGGTAAGACCTTTACCATGGCCAAGGTGATCGAGGAAACGCAGCGCCCGGCGATTATCCTGGCGCCAAACAAAACCCTGGCCGCGCAGCTCTACGGAGAGTTCAAAGGGTTCTTTCCCGACAATGCTGTGGAATATTTCGTGTCCTTTTATGACTACTATCAGCCAGAGGCCTATGTCGCCCGATCGGACACTTATATCGAAAAAGAAAGCCAGATTAACGAACAGATCGACCGGATGCGCCACTCTGCGACGCGGGCTTTGCTGGAACGTGATGATGTGATCATCGTGGCCTCTGTCAGCTGTATCTACGGCATCGGTTCTGTAGAGACCTATGGCGCGATGACGCTCGACCTGGAAGCGGGCAAGGACTATGATCAGCGCCAGGTGATGGCCGATCTGATTGCCCAGCAATACCGCCGCAATGATGCAGCCTTTCAGCGTGGATCGTTCCGGGTGCGTGGCGATGCGTTGGAAATCTGGCCCGCCCACCTGGATGATCGCGCGTGGCGTTTGTCCTTTTTTGGCGAAGAGCTGGAATCCATTGCTGAATTCGACCCGCTGACGGGGGAGAAAACCGACACGTTTGACCACATTCGCGTTTATGCGAATTCACACTACGTTACGCCCAAACCCACGATGAAACAAGCCATCGTCAACATCCGCGCGGAACTGCGGCAGCGGCTGGATCAGATGGTGAATGAGGGGAAACTGCTAGAGGCGCAGCGTCTGGAGCAGCGCACGAATTTCGACCTGGAGATGCTGGAAGCCACTGGCGTGTGCAACGGGATCGAAAACTATTCGCGCTATCTGACGGGCCGTGCACCGGGTGAACCGCCCCCCACCCTGTTCGAGTTCATTCCCGACAATGCCATTGTTTTCGCAGATGAATCCCATGTTTCCGTGCCCCAGATTGGCGGCATGTACAAAGGCGATTACCGCCGCAAGTTCACGCTGGCCGAACACGGGTTCCGCCTGCCCAGCTGTATGGACAACAGACCGCTGAAATTCGAAGAATGGGATGCGATGCGCCCGCAATCGGTCTTTGTTTCCGCGACGCCCCAGAACTGGGAAATGGAACAGGCAGGCGGCGTTTTTGCCGAACAGGTCATTCGGCCAACAGGGCTGATCGATCCGCAAATCGAAATTCGCCCCGTCGAAATGCAGGTCGACGATCTGCTGGACGAAGTGCGCAAAATGGCGGCGGACGATTACCGCACACTTGTCACCACGCTGACCAAACGCATGGCCGAAGACCTGACCGAATACATGCATGAACAGGGCATCCGTGTGCGCTATATGCATTCGGATATCGACACGCTGGAACGGATCGAAATCTTGCGCGACCTCCGGCTTGGGGCGTTCGACGTGCTGATCGGCATCAACCTGCTGCGCGAGGGGCTCGACATTCCGGAATGCGGGCTCGTCGCTATTCTGGATGCTGACAAGGAAGGCTTCTTGCGGTCTGAAACCTCACTGATCCAGACCATTGGACGGGCGGCACGAAACGCCGAAGGCCGTGTTATCATGTATGCAGACCGGATCACTGGCAGCATGGAACGAGCTTTGGCCGAAACCGACCGCCGGCGCGAGAAACAAGTCGCCTATAACACCAAACATGGCATCACTCCGGCCACGATCAAGAAGAACGTCGATGATGTGATGAGCGGGTTCTACAAGGGCGATGTCGACATGAACCGGGTGACCACCAAGGTCGACAAGGCAATGGCAGGTGGCAATCTGGCCGCGCATCTGGATCACCTGCGCGCCGAAATGCGCAAGGCCGCTGAAAATCTGGAATTCGAAGAGGCGGCGCGTCTACGAGATGAGGTCAAACGCCTAGAGGCGGTAGAACTGGCTGTCGCCGATGATCCGCTGGCCCGCCAATCCGCAGTCGCCGCCATCAGCGAAGCCGCGCAAAAGCGCGACGGTCGAAGCTCTGCCGGGAAGGCCGGAACGCGGGTTTACAAGGGAAAGTCGCAACGCAAGGGCTAGGCAAGCGTATCTGCCCAGGCCGTGATCAACGGCCCATCCGGCCCAAAGATAGGGTCCGTCGCGGGCAATGGCACCGCTTTGATCGCGTCACCGTGCCGTGTGCGGGCATGTGGTGCGGCTTCGAATGTTGAATATTCTTCCTGGCCTGGCGGGTACCCCCCGCAGATCGAAAAATCGGCGGACATGTCCAAGCGGCAATGGCCCGTGCCCGCCGGCAGGACAACCAGATCACCGGCCTCCAGCCGAAACATTGGTCCCTTGGCACCGCCTAGCTGCAAATCGGCCCAGCCGGTCGCAACACACAGCGCCTCATGCGCATTTGGGTGGTAGTGGTGGAAATCAAAGACGATGTAGGTCCATGTCCCGGCCCATCCCATCTTTTCAAATTGCGCACGGATGTCCGTTGCTGTGTGCCCGGCCATCACGCCGCGCTGCAGATAAACGGGCAAAGCGGGATTGTTGGGCACAGAACCGCCGTCAGAAAGCAGGACCAGTTCCGGTTTTGGGTAAACATCCATGTCTATTTCCGTTTCAAATCCCGCGAAACATCACTGTGCCCTCGCGCACAGTTCCCTTGACCAGAAATCCCTTGTCAGCGATTTTCGGGAACTTTTGCCGCCAATCCAAAAACCGGTCATTGGTCACCACCCGCAGGCCAGTCTGCGAGGCGTAATCCAAAAGCATCGCATCTGCTGTGACGCCCTTTGGTACGATATGCACACGGTGTGGTTTCACCCCAATGCGGGGCGCAACATAGTCGGCATTGGCATAGCGATCCCACAGTTTGTATCCAACGTTGGCATCAAAAAAGATCAGCGGGACAAAGCCTTTCTTTTGCAGCGCAACCAACACACGGTTGACGACTCTTTCCGACGGATCACCATCCCAATGCATGATGTTAGACCCGTCCACGACGATGAATTTGGTTGGGTCGAGCGGTTCAAGCGCTTTGGGCTTTGACCTCTGCGTCGGTTTTCTTTTGGGGTGCTTTTTGAGCTTTCTTTTTGCGCCAGCTGCCCAGAGCCTGAAGAAAAGAGAAGCCAGCGCCAGTGCTAAAAAGGCAATCAATGTTGGATCTGTCATCGTCTCTTAAACCAAATAGCCTTCGTTAAAATACAGGTTAGAGGCAAGCACAGATCTGGCCACGAAACAACCCAGAGGCCAATGGACGATCAGGCGCTAATAAAAACTCTGCGGGTCTATGTCGATTTGCAGGCGGAGGTTATTTGGGAATTTGAACTGCGCCACCCATTGACGTAACGCGGGCTGTAGCGCCCCGTTTTTTTCGGCCTTAACCAGCAAACGCACACGATGGCGCCCGCGGATCCGTGCAATTGGGGCTGGGGCTGGGCCGAACACCTGTGCGCCGATCTTACGCAACGGGGCATCGTTGCGGGCCATTTCGGCCCCCAGATCAAAGACTTGCGCGACATCGGGCGAGGATAGGACAATCCCGGCCATTCTGCCGTAGGGCGGCACTCCGGCGGCTTTGCGTTCTGCGGCTTCTGCCCGCCAGAACCCGTCCTCGTCGCCCGACAGGATCGCGCGGATCACAAGGTGGTCGGGCTGATAGGTTTGCAGCAACGCGACACCTTTTTTCTTGGCCCGCCCGGCCCGGCCCGCGACCTGGCGCATCAGTTGAAATGTACGCTCTGCTGCGCGCAGGTCGGAGCCTTGCAGCCCCAAATCCGCGTCGATCACCCCGACCAAGGTCAGCAGCGGGAAATTATGGCCTTTCGCCACCAACTGGGTCCCGATGATGATATCCGCCTCGCCGTTGGCAATGGCGACGATCTGTTCTTTGAGCGCTCTTGCAGAGCCGAACAGGTCAGAGGACAGGACCGCGACGCGGGCGTCGGGGAAAAGCTCTGTCACTTCTTCGGCAAGGCGTTCAACGCCCGGCCCGACGGGCGCAAGCCGGTCTTCGGCCTCGCAGGACGGGCACGCCGTGGGCATCGGTTTGGTTTCGCCGCATTGGTGGCAGACCAGACGTTTGAGGAACCTGTGTTCCACCATGCGGGCATCGCATTGATCACAGCCGATTTGGTGACCGCAGGCGCGACAAATCGTGACCGGCGCATAGCCACGGCGGTTGATGAACAATAGCGATTGTTCCTTGGCGCTGATGCGGTCATCGACCTGGCGTTTCAGCGTGTCGGAAATCCAGCGATTGGCGGGAAGCGTTTCGTCGCGCATGTCGATGGTCTTCATCTCTGGCAACTCTGCCGTCCCAAAGCGCGATGCAAGTTCCAGCAACTCGTATTTGCCAGCCTCGGCATTGGCCCAGCTTTCCAGCGCAGGCGTGGCAGAGGCAAGGATGACATGTGCGCCGCAGATGGATGCACGCAGAACGGCCATGTCGCGTGCGGAATAGACCACCCCATCCTCTTGCTTGTAAGAGGTGTCGTGTTCCTCGTCGACGATGATCAGGCCAAGATCACGAAACGGCAGATAAAGCGCAGAGCGTGCGCCAACCACCAGCTGCGCCCCGCCTTCGCCCACCATACGCCAGCAGCGGCGGCGTTCTGTCATGGTGACGCCGGAATGCCATTCCGCAGGGCTTGCGCCAAAGCGTTCTTCGACGCGGGTCAGAAATTCCGAGGTCAGCGCGATTTCTGGCAACAGAACCAGCGCCTGACGCCCTTTCTTGAGGCATTCGGCGACGGCCTCCATATAGACCTCTGTCTTGCCAGAACCGGTCACCCCCTTGAGCAAAGTCGTCCCATAGCGGCCAGAGCCGACCCGGTCGCGCAATTGCGTGGCCGCTTTTTGCTGTTCCTCGGTCAAGGCCATCCCCGGTTTGTCGGGGTTGAGCATGGGATAGACCGTGTCCCGTGGGCTTGCCTCTTCGGCCACCACGCCCTGTTTGACCAGACCTTTGACGACGGATGTGGACACCCCGGCCATTTCCGCCAGTTCGCGCAATGTAAAAGCCAAGCCGCCATATTCGGTCAGGGTTTCCAAAACTCGGCGGCGTGCGCTGGTATCCCGATCAGGTTCCCCGGTTCCCATCCGATAGACTTTGCGCATTGACGGCGGATCGCCCAGTCCCGGCGATCGGGTCGCCAGCCGCAGCATCGAAGACATGGGCGTCAGGGTATAATCCGCGACTTTTTCCAGAAACTGGTGCATTTCATGGCGCATGGGGGCGGCATCCAAGACGCGGATCACGGGGCGAATTTTGGAAATGTCGTAGTCGCCTTTGCCCGCACCCCAGACCACGCCCAAGACTTTGCGCGGCCCAAGCGGAACTTCGACGAATGCCCCGATCATGCAGCCCCCTTCGGGCGCTTTATAGTCCAGCACCCGATCCAACGGCTGTGCCGTCAGGACCCCTACCAGATCCCCTTCGTTAAAGAAGGATATGTCGTTCATGCACCGGATCTTTCGTTTTGCCGCGTGGGACATCGCATCTGGGAATAGATAACATCTGGCGCAGGGATACCAACCGCAGAAAGCATGCGTTTGAGTTTGTTTTTGTCTTGACCGGGCGCTTTCGCGGCGTCCCGCCCTTCACCCTGCCGAACCATCTTGCATGTGTCCCATGCGCCACCAAAGATTTTTATTGCGGCCCTGAGGGGCCTTTCGGCGACAAAGGACTGGACGCAAATGGGCAGGAATTGGCAATACAAAACCAGAAAATTATTCGAGATCGGATCAAATCCGGCGAACTGAGTTGAGGGCACAAATGAACGATCCTGCTTTTTTACTGGATGATCTGAAGGAAAAGATCATCGCCGATCCAGATGTTGTGCTGGAAGACCGCGAAGTTATGCGCGCGTTGATCGCGGCAAATGAAACCTCGCTTGGCAACAATATTGTTGATCTGCGCGGCATCGCTTTGGACCGTCTGGAAAACCGTCTGGACCGTCTGGAAGATACGCATCGCAGTGTCATCGCAGCCGCTTATGAAAATCTGGCCGGAACCAATCAAGTCCACCGCGCGATTCTGTGCATGTTGGACCCGGTCGATTTCCCGTTGTTTCTAAAGCAATTGTCCGGCGAAGTGGCCGAAGTCTTGCATGTGGATTCTGTGCGTCTGGTGCTGGAAACCGTGCAAGAAGACGAAGACGCCAATCTAGCCCAGCTCAGCGATGTGCTGGCCATCGCGCCGCAAGGCACCGTGGATGATTACATCACGCAAGGGCGCAACATGCCGGCGCGCGCCGTTACATTGCGCCAGATTCACCCTGACAATGATACGATCTATGGCGTTCAATCGGACTGGATCCGTTCAGAGGCGTGCCTCAAGCTGGATTTCGGCCCCGGTCGCCTGCCCGGCATGCTGGCCCTTGGCTCTGAAGACCCGCATCAGTTCCGCCCGACACAAGGCACGGATTTGCTGGCGTTTTTTGGCGGCGTGTTTGAACGCTCAATGCGCCGTTGGCTGGGTTAACCCACATATCCCCCGCCGCGCTGGATGCGCTGGAACATTGGCTGGCCAGCCAGAAATCCCTGAAGGGGGCGGCCGCCAATACGATTGCCGCCTACCAAACGGATCTGTTGGGGTTTCTTGCCTTCATCACCGGTCATTATGGCGATGCAACGGGGCTTGCGCCGCTCAAGCGGGTTTCAGTATCAGACATGCGATCCTGGATGGCGCATGAACGCGCGCGCGGGGTTTCGGCCCGGTCGCTGGCGCGGTCTTTGTCTGCGGTGAAGTCGTTTTACCGTTGGCTGGCAGAACGCGAAGGTTTTGACGCCACGGCTGCGCTGTCGGCGCGGTCCCCCAAATTTCAACCTAAATTGCCCCGCCCCTTGGCCGAAAAAGCCGCCAAGACCATGATCGACACGGTCGCGCTGCAATCCACCAGCGATTGGGTTGCGGCCCGCGACGTGGCTGTGGTGACGCTGCTTTACGGATGCGGGCTGCGCATATCAGAGGCGCTTGGCCTTTCAGGGGCCGCAAGCCCCCTGCCCGACGTTTTGCGGATCGTAGGTAAGGGCGGCAAGGAGCGGGTGGTTCCCGTGATTGACCCCGCCCGCGACGCCGTTGCGCGGTACGTCGCCTTGTGTCCATTTGACCTGACACCCAACCAAGCGCTGTTTCGCGGCGTACGGGGCCGCGCTTTGAACCCGCGTTTGATTGCCAAGGTTATGGAAAAGGCGCGGCTGCAACTGGGCCTGCCCGCCACGGCCACGCCGCATGCGATGCGCCACTCTTTTGCGACGCATTTGCTGTCAGCGGGGGGCGATTTGCGGGCAATTCAAGAATTGTTGGGCCATGCATCTTTGTCCACAACACAGGCCTACACGGCCGTTGATACGGCGCGATTGATGGAAGTCTACGACAAGACCCATCCCAGATCATTGTCGTCCTGACACCCCGATTGCAGCAGTTTCCGTCGATTGACCGACAAGTCGCAGTCACAAAGTTTCAAACCAGCCGCGCCCCAAAGACTGTTGAAACAAGCCCGCGTTTCGGCCATGACGTTGCAATGACCTTGAATTCGCGCGCGTTACTTGTTCACTTATTGACGGCCACGGGGGCGGTCTTTGCGATGCTCGCAATGTTGGCCGCCGTTGACCAAAAGTGGAGCCTGATGTTCCTCTGGCTTGTCGTTGCATTCTTTGTGGATGGGATCGATGGCCCGCTTGCCCGGCGGTATGAGGTCAAGACATATGCCCCGCAATTTGACGGGGTGCTGCTGGATCTGATCATCGACTATCTGACCTATGTGTTTGTGCCGGCCTATGCCTTGTTCAAATCGGGGCTATTGCCGGGATGGACCGGGTGGATTGCGATCATCGTGATCACCTTTGCCAGTGCGATGTATTTTGCCGATACGCGCATGAAAACAAAGGATAATTCCTTTTCCGGATTTCCGGGCTGCTGGAATATGGTCGTCATCGTGCTTTTCGCATTGGAACCGAATTTCTGGCTCATGCTGGCGATGGTGATTTTGCTGGCGGGCGCCATGTTCGTACCGTTGAAATTCATCCACCCCGTCCGCACCGAACGCTGGCGTTCTGTTTCCCTGCCCATGGCGCTTGCTTGGACCTTTTTTGCGGGTTGGGCGGCCTGGGTTGATTTTGACTCTCAAAGCTGGGCGCATTGGGGGCTGATCCTGACATCCTTGTACCTGCTCTTTGCAGGCATCGCGCAGCAGTTGATACCGGTTCGCCGGGCCTGAGGCGTCAGACCCGCATCAAGATCACGCCACAGGCGATCAGCAGGACAGATGCAATCTTGCCCCGATCCATCTTGTCGCCGAACAAAGACCAGCCGATCAAAACCGCAAATAGTATCGACGTCTCACGCAATGCGGCCACCAGTGCAACTGGGGCCTTGGTCATCGCCCATACAGAAATCGCATAGGCGCCATAGGACAACGCAGCGGCAATTGCGCCGCTGAACCATGCTTTGCGTGGGGCGCGCACAACATCCCTGCCCCGCAGCAAAAGCGCCGTGGGCAGGAAAAACGTCAGGTCGAAAACAAACAACCATGCCACATAGGCCACGACATCGCCGGAAACCCGCGCGCCAAGCCCGTCCACCAGGGAATAACCCGCCGTCGCGATAGCAGAGCCAAGGGCAAGCGGGATCAGGCGCAGGGCCTCTTTCGAGGCAAAGACCCCATGCGCCATCCACAAGATCCCCGCCCCAAGCACAATGATCCCGGTCACTTCTGTGCCAGAGATAACATCGCTCAGCAACAACCCGCTGGCCGCCAGAACGATCAGCGGTGAGGCCCCTCGTGCAATCGGATAAACACGGCTTAGATCGCCCTGTTCATAGGCCAGGGCCAAAAAGATCTTATAACCTGCGTGCAGGATGCCAGAGGCCACCAGCCATAGCCAAACCTGGCCTTCCGGCAGAGGCTGCGTTGCAGCTATGGCCAAGCCCATCCCCCCCTGGGTCAGGGTCAGGATCAGCATGGATGTGAGCTGTGAGGTGCCAAGTTTGATTAAGGCGTTCCACCCCGCATGCAGCAGGGCGGAAAACAGGACGATGAGAAAAACAAAGAGCGACATCAGCTGTCACCCAATCCCGACGCCACCACAGCGGCGTCGGTGTTGATGTGGATGACCCTTTCGGATCAAAGCGCCGCGTCGCAGCGGCCACATACGCCTTCATGGCTATGCGTGCCGACATCTGGCAAAATCTTCCAGCACCTCTGGCATTTCTCGCCTTCGGCCTTGGCAAAGACAACGGCAACGCCGGGTGTGTCATCCAGCGTGAACGCCCCCTCTGGCGCCGGTTCTGTCAGAACATGCACGGCAGAGGTGATGCACATATCCGCAAGGGGAACGGTCTTTAGAATTTCAGCCGTTTCCTGAGAGACATAGACCTGCGGCGCGGCTTCCAGACTTGCGCCGATGGTCTTGTCCTGACGCTGGATTTCCAACGCGCCAGTCACAACCTTGCGCACCGCCCGAATGGTCGACCATTTCTCGGCCAGACCTGCATCCAGCCAAGTCGCAGGCGTATCGGGCATGTCAATCAGGTGGATAGAGCTGTCCTCTCCTGGGAACCGCTCCAGCCAGACCTCTTCCATTGTGAACACAAGGATCGGGGCCAGCCAGGTTGTCAGGCGGTGGAACAGAATGTCCAATACGGTCCGCGCCGCACGACGTTCAAGCGTATCGCCATCGCAATACAAGACGTCCTTGCGGATATCAAAATAGAACGCGCTGAGATCAACGGTCGCAAAGGTAAAGATCGCCTGGAACACGCCCTGGAAATCAAAGGCCTTATAGCCCTCACGCACGCGGACATCCAATTCGGCCAGACGATGCAGGATCAACCGTTCCAATTCCGGCATATCGGCAGGATCGACCCGGTCTGCTTCGGTGAATTCCGACAAAGACCCCAGCATATACCGCATCGTGTTGCGCAAACGGCGATAGCTGTCCGCAACACCTTTCAGGATTTCATCGCCGATCCGTTGATCCGCGGTGTAATCCGTCTGCGCCACCCAAAGGCGCAAGATATCCGCGCCGTATTGGCGCACGATCTGTTCTGGAACGATCGTGTTGCCGATTGATTTCGACATCTTGATGCCCTTGGCATCCAGTGTGAACCCGTGGGTCACAACGGCCCGGTAAGGCGCACGTCCCAAGGTTCCGCAGGCTTGCAACATGGAAGAATGGAACCAGCCGCGATGCTGGTCGGTCCCTTCCATATAGACATCTGCAATGCCGTCCTCTGTCCCATCCGGGCGATCGCGCAGAACAAAGGCGTGGGTTGATCCGGAATCAAACCAAACATCCAGCACGTCAAACACCTGATCATAATCATCCGGGTTTGCCGCATCACCGATGAAGCGTTCTTTTGCGCCCTCGGCATACCAGGCATCCGCGCCCTCAACCTCAAACGCGTCGCGAACGCGGGCATTGACCGCATCGTCGCGCAAAAGGAAATCGGGATCGGTCGGCAAAAGACCTTTGCGCGTGAAACAGGTCAGCGGCACGCCCCAGGCGCGTTGACGTGACAGCACCCAATCGGGCCGCGCCTCGATCATGGAATACAGCCGGTTGCGCCCGGTCTTGGGCGTCCAGGCGACCAGCTCATCAATAGAGGTCAGCGCCCGTTCACGGATCGTTTTGCCATAGGTGTCCTGCCCGTCGCCAACGGCCTTATCGACCGCTGCAAACCATTGCGGCGTGTTGCGATAGATGATCGGGGCCTTAGAGCGCCAGGAATGCGGGTAAGAGTGTTTGATCTTGCCCCGCGCCAGCAAACCGCCAACCTCGACCAGCTTGTCGATAACGGTTTTGTTCGCATCGCCTTCGCCGCCTTTGCGCGACAGGATGTACTTGCCGCCAAAAAACGGCAGATCTTTTCGGAAAGACCCGTCATCCATCACGTTATAGGTGATGACCTGGCTTAGCATGTTCAGATCACGATAAAGCTCATACTCCTCCATCCCATGGGATGGCGCGCAATGGACAAAACCTGTGCCCTCTGTGTCGGTCACGAATTCAGCGGCACGGAAATCCCGGATGTCATCCCATTCACCATTCGCGCCTTCAGCACCGGCAAGCGGGTGCGCCACGCCGGAAATAACCGACGGATCAACGTCGCGAAGGCGGGTCCACATGCTGTCTTCCAGCCGTGCCTTGGCAAATGTGTCAGCCGCCAGGTTGTCGGCCAGGATGTATTTCTCGCCAGGTTTCGCCCAGCATTCTTCCGGGGTTTCGCCCACTTCATACAGGCCGTAGCTAATGTTGCTGCCAAAAACGACGGCCTTGTTGGACGGCAGCGTCCATGGGGTCGTTGTCCAGATCACAACATTGGCGCCGGACAAATCGGCATCCTGCGTTTCAGCAACCTTAAACTTCACCCAGACGGTAAAGCTTTCCTTGTCGTGATACTCCACCTCAGCCTCTGCCAAGGCCGTTTGTTCGATAGGCGACCACATCACCGGCTTGGAGCCTTGATAAAGCGTTCCATTCATCAGGAATTTCTGGAATTCAGCCGCGATGACCGCTTCGGCGTGGAAATTCATGGTCAGATATGGATCGGCCCAATTGCCCGTCACACCAAGACGCTTGAATTCCTCGCGTTGGATGTCCACCCATTTCGCCGCGAAGTCCCGGCATTCTTGCCGAAACTCAACAACAGAAACGTCGTCCTTGTTGCGGCCTTTCTTGCGGTATTCCTCTTCGATCTTCCATTCAATCGGCAGACCGTGACAATCCCAACCCGGCACGTAACGCGCATCAAAGCCCATCATCTGATGGCTGCGCACGATGATGTCTTTGATCGTCTTGTTCAGCGCGTGGCCGATATGCAAATGGCCGTTGGCATAGGGCGGGCCGTCATGCAGCGTGAACGGGGTGCGCCCCTCTTTTTCGCGCAGGCGATCATAAACGCCGATCTTTTCCCATTTTTCCAGCCAGGCCGGTTCCCGTTTGGGCAGGCCCGCACGCATCGGAAAATCCGTGACCGGTAGATTCAGTGTTTCTTTGTAATTCGGTGTATCGGCACACATGTGTGGCGTCCTTAACTAGAGATATTGTTTTGAAAGGAGCGGCGCAGCATTCAAACGCCTTGTCCCGGCGGCTCAATCAGATCAGAGCGCCGGGCAAATAATTCGAATAATGATGGCCAATATCCGTGTCATGGCAGCCTTATAGTAAGACGGGCCGGACCCGTCCAGTCGCTATTCTTCCAATCGGAATGGCGTCTCTATTTTGCGCCAAACAATCCGGTCAACGCACGTTTGACCAAACCGGTCACCGACGGGCGCTTGGCCACGCGGAATGGCAGTGGTCTGCAAACCTCTAGCGCGGCCACGCCGACGCGTGCGGTCAAAGACCCGTTGATCACGCCTTCTCCGAAACGACGCGAGAACTTGGACAAGACGCCGCCCCCGGCCACGGATCCGATCAGGTCATCGCCAACTGCAACCGCGCCCGTCGCGACCAGATGGGTGAACACCGTGCGCATCAGACGCCAGCTGCCAAAGGTACCAGCCCGGCCGCCATAGATTTCAGCAATGCGGCGCACCATACGCAGATTGGCCGTAAGGGCCGTCACCACATCCGCCAGCGCAAGCGGGACAATTGCCGTAACCGTCGCCACATTGCGTGCGGCGGCTTCTATTTCTTTCTTGGCCAATGCATCCAGCGGGATCAATAGTTCTGCCTCGGCCAGCTCTAGCACGCCATCGGCATCCATGATCTCGCGGCGTCGCTCTGCCAGACGCTCGCGCCCCCAGGCAAGCTCCTGACGCCCCCGATAAAGCCCCGCGATCTGATCAACCACACGATGCGCGGCTGCAAGATCATTATCAGCCAGCGCCGAGGCCGCCGCCGCGTGGACCTTATCCAGACGCTTCAGCCGTGCATAAGCGGTCCATTCCCGCAGAATCATGCCAATACAGACCAGCAGAAACGCCCCGACCAGCACCGCCGCCGTCAAACCCAGATAAGGGTTGCGCGCGATCAGAGCATTGATCGTGTCCCAAGCCCACACGGACAGGCCAAAACTCAGGACAGCCCCGCCCAGACGCCAGAACCACCGCAACAGCGGCGATGGCGGGCGGGCGGCAAAGGCCGCAGCGGTTTGCATGGCCTGCCCCGTGGGTGCATCCATCACGTCCGGGACTGCTGGCGCGTTTTCCGGCTCTACGACCGTTGCGTCATCCAGTTCAATCAAGACTGGCCCTTTGGTACTGCTCATGCGCTGTCCCTCACCCATTGAAAATGAATATCGGGCAGTTTTTCATCATTGCCCTGCCCGTCGGTTCTTTGATCTTCGGTGAAACCATTCGTCAGATAGAACCGTTGCGCGGGCGTGTTGGCCTGAAAGGTCCACAGCCCAAGCTTTGGGGATTTCGTTTTGGCGAGGTCCAATAAAGCGGTTCCCACGCCCTGCCCCCGCGCCGTTTCGTGCATGTACAGCGCCTGAATATCTGCCCCTTGGCGGGCCAGAAATCCAACGACCTGCCGATCCTTTTCGGCGACGGTCACATCACAAACATCGACCAGCCATGTCCCAAAAGCGCGGTCTTCCTCAAGGCTGTGAATGCGCGGCATCCACGGGGTTTCATCAATCCAGCCCGACAGAATGTCAGAGATCGCCGCGCCATCCTGGGCCACGGCCGAACGCAGCGTCACGATCATATCCGGTCTCCGATCAGGAACTGGGCTGCCTTGTCCAAACGGATATGGGGCGGGCCTTCATTTGGTTTCAGGCTTAACTTGGCTGGTGCGAATGTCATGATCTGATAATCCGCATCCAACCATTTTTCCGCGCCTTCGCGCGCGGGGCCCAACAGTTTCGCCGGATCATCGGGCAAATCGCCAGCATAGAATGCCGCCTGTTTTCCAGAACTGAGCGTACCCTTGACGCAATCAAGGGCCTGGCCCCCGTGGTCAATCGTTTCCTCGACCGTGGCGCGCAAAGCGGCGATGGACATGGCCGCGGTCTCTGCCCCGGCGAAATCCGCACGTGATCTGGCGTCTTTGACCATCGCCTCCATGATCGCGGTCAGTTTTGGATGCTGGCTGTGATGCAGGTGATCCGCCTTGGTCGCTGCAAACAGGATTTTTTCGACACGCTTCCCGCGCAACAGCTGGGACAGGAACGGGTTTCGACCGGGGCGAAACGCGCCCAGAATCTCTGCCATGGCGCGGCGCAAATCCTCTGTCGCTTTGGGGCCGGCATGAATGGCGCCAAGGGCGTCAACCAGAACGACTTGCCTGTCGATCCGGGCGAAATGTTCCTTGAAGAATGGTTTCACGACCTGGGATTTATAGGCCTCATACCGGCGTTCCATTTCGCGCCACAAGGTCCCGCGTCGGGCCTTTTCCGGTTCGGGGATCGGCGCAAATGTCAGAACCGGCGATCCTGCCAGATCGCCCGGCAACAAAAACCGTCCCGGCGTGCAATCGGAAAACCCGGCCTCTCTGGCCGTGTTCAGGTAATCGGAAAAGGCAGCGGCCAAGGATTTGGCGGTTGGTTCGTCCAAGACCGCACTGCCATCGGTGCTGTTGGCCTGTTTCAGGAATGTCTGCGCGATGTCCCGATCCGACAAACGTGTGAGTGTTTCTGCGGACCATTGGCTAAAGCTTTTGTCCAGCAAGGCCAGATCCAGCAGCCATTCGCCGGGGTAGTCGACAATATCAAGATGAAAGGTTCGCAGCCCGGAAAGTGACCCCAACAGTCCCGTCGGCTGGATCCGAAACGACAGGCGCAATTCGCTGATCGCTCGGGTTGAGTCTGGCCAATGGGGCGTTTGCGAGGTCAGTGCCCCCAAATGCGATTCATAGTCAAACCGCGGCACCGTATCGTCCGGCTGCGGTTGCAGATAGGCGGCACGTATTGACCCGTCCGCTGCGGCCAGCAATTGCGGCATGCGGCCCCTGTCCAGCAGGTTGGCCACCAGCGAGGTTATGAAAACCGTCTTGCCCGCACGGGACAGCCCGGTCACGCCAAGGCGAATAACCGGTTCGAAAAACGTACTGCTGACGGCGTTCTGAGCCGATTCAACGCTGCGCGTGATTTGATTTGCGATCGTTCCGATGACCAAGTCATTTCCCCTTTGCATCCGCGCTTTACATAGGTGCCTTTGGCACAAATCACTAGGGGGAAGCTTGTCAGGGGATTGTCCCTCACGATCTGGCATTGTAAGGCCAGCCTATGCCACGTTACGCCTTGAAAATAGAATATGACGGCACCCCTTTTCGCGGGTGGCAAAAGCAACCCACGCTTCCAAGCGTGCAGGAATGCATTGAAAAGGCCTTGCTAAAGCTGGAACCGGAAAATGCCGGCATTGCCGCAGCGGGCCGGACGGATGCAGGGGTGCATGCTGTGGGGCAGATTGCCCATTGCGATATGACCAAAGACTGGGATCCGTTTCGCCTGTCAGAGGCGTTGAACTTTCACCTAAAGCCAAACCCGATTGCGATCCTTTCGGTTGCCCGGGTCAGCGACGATTTCCACGCCCGGTTTTCCGCAATCGAACGTCAGTACCTGTTTCGTCTGGTGGCGCGGCGGGCACCTGTGACGCTGGAAACAGAACGCGTCTGGCAAGTCGGGCATGAACTGGCCCTTGGTCCGATGCGAAAGGCGGCCGCCCTGTTGATCGGGCACCACGACTTTACCACCTTCAGATCCACCAATTGCCAGGCCAACAGCCCCATGAAAACCTTGGATGTTCTGGACATCAACGTTGTGGATATTCCTTACGGTCAAGAATTCCGGTTCGACGTGCGGGCCAAGAGCTTTCTTCACAATCAGGTCCGCAGCCTTGTGGGGACATTGGAACGCGTTGGTGCAGGCTATTGGGATCCGGCGGATGTTCAAACGGTCCTAGAGGCCAAGGATCGCAACGCCTGTGGGCCTGTTTCCCCGCCGGGGGGGCTGTATTTATCCGCAGTCCGATACGAAACGGACCCTTTCGCATAGGTGCCCAACAGGGCCGGTTGCCGCAAAATAAATCCGTTTGCAAAAACAACGTCACAATTCAAAATTTTAGTAATCATTTGATAAACAATGATTAAATATTGATTCTCATTGTTTTGCTTTTTTGTCACATCCACAAAGATACGCCGTCCGTGTCTGTTTCTTGCCCTTTTTATGCCCAAAATCCCTGTGACACAGTAGGAACTTGATTAGGGAGACGGACCGATGGAATTCACACCGGTAACATTTGACCAGATCGTCATGGCCGCAATGGCATGTATCGCATTTCGCGAAGCTATGATTGTGTTTTTGCCAGACCATATTGCGGGCCCAGGTGGCTGGCTTGTCGATACGGGCGAAGAAATCAACTAACGCCTAGCCGCAGTCGTTTGGCGGTATGAACGTTCGCTCGTTCCCGCCCATGTGAACATATGCGTTGCTAGGCCGGCGCCAAGTTTTGGCCGGGATGCCAATCAGTTTCCAGCGCTTTCCATTTTTCGATGTTCCAACACTTCTTCCAGCCAGCCGATCCGCATTTCCGGAACGGATGACAAAAGCAAGTCGGTGTAATCGTCATAGGGCGGTGCCAAGACCAGGCTTTTCGCGCCATAGCGCACCAAGCTTCCTTGATACATGACAGCAATACTATCGGCGATGGCTTTGACCGTGGCCAGATCGTGCGTGATAAACAAATAGGCCACGTCCTCGCGTTTTTGCAGCCGCAACAACAGCTTTAGAATCCCATCCGCAACCAACGGGTCCAACGCGCTGGTGACTTCGTCGCAGATGATGAGCTTTGGCTTTGCGGCCAAGGCCCGCGCGATGCAGACACGTTGCTTTTGCCCGCCAGAAAGCTCTGCCGGGTAGCGATCCATAAAGTCTTCGCCCAGCTCAATCTCGTCCAACAGCTCTATGATGCGTTCGCGGCGCGGCACGCCCTTGAGGCCGAAATAAAAATCCAAAGGCCGCCCAATAATCGTGCCAACGGTCTGGCGCGGGTTCATCGCCGTGTCGGCCATCTGATAGATCATTTGGATCTGGCGCAGGTCCTCTTTGGTGCGCTGCGGAAGGGCCGGGCTAAGGGTGCGCCCGGCAAAGGTGACGCTGCCCTCTGACGGCGGCAAAAGCCCGGTCAAAACGCGCGCCAGCGTCGATTTTCCCGATCCACTTTCGCCAACAACGGCAAGGGTTTGGCCTGGATGCACCTCTATGGATACATCGCTGAGAACCTGGACCGTATTGCCATAGGACGCTGTGATGTTACGTGCGACCATCAAGGGATTGGCACTTGGGCTTTGCTCTGCATGGTCAATTGAACGAACCGAAACAAGTGCCTGCGTGTATTCCTCTTGTGGGTTGTTTATGATGTTTTCGGCTGTATTTCGTTCAATCTTTTCCCCATTTCGTAACACCATTATTTCGTCACTGACCTGGGCTACGACGGCAAGATCATGGGTGATGTAAAGAGCCGCGACACCGGTGTTGCGGATCGCCTTTTTGATCGCCGCCAGCACATCAATCTGCGTGGTCACATCAAGCGCCGTGGTTGGTTCGTCAAAGACGATCAGATCTGGTTCCGGGACCAGAGCCATCACGGTCATGGCGCGTTGCAACTGCCCGCCCGACACCTGATGCGGATAGCGATTGCCGATCTTATCCGGCTCTGGCAGGCTTAGCTCTTCGAACAGGCGGATCGCGCGTTTTTCGGCCTCTTCCTTGTTGGCAACGCCATGTTCCAGGGCCGCTTCGATGATCTGCTCCATCAGTTTCTTGGCCGGGTTGAAAGAGGCCGCGGCCGACTGCGAAACATAGGTGACTTCTTTGCCGCGCAGTTTTCTAAGACCGGCGGCCCCGCCTTTCAGAATATCGCGGCCATTTACAAACACCTCGCCCGACAGCCGAATACTGCCGCGCCCATAGCCCATGGCGGACAGACCAATGGTCGATTTACCCGCCCCGCTTTCGCCGATGAGGCCCAGCACCTTGCCCTTTTCCAGGGTCAATGAAACGTCATCGACAATCACAAAATCCTGCGCCGGTTCCCCTGCGGGGTAAACCGTCGCCTCTATGTGCAGATTGCGGATATCCAATAGCATGTCAGCCACCCCGGCCTCCTTTCAGGTCGGAGGTGCGGTTGAGCACCCAATCCGCCACCAAATTCACCGAAATCGCCAGAATTGAAATTGCCGCCGCAGGGATCAGCGCGGCCCCAATTCCAAACACGATGCCGTCCTTGTTTTCCTTGACCATGCCGCCCCAATCAGAGGACGGCGGCTGTACGCCCAGCCCCAGAAAGGACAGGGTCGACAGGAACAGAACCGCAAATATGAACCGCAAGCCCAGCTCTGCCACCAGCGGTGACAGTGCGTTTGGCAGGATTTCACGAAAGATGATCCATGTGCGTTTTTCGCCGCGCAGCTTGGCTGCTTCGACGAAATCCTGCACGTTGATGTCAACGGCAACCGCCCTGGACAGGCGGTACACGCGGGTTGAATCCAAAAGCCCCATCACGATGATCAGTATCGGCACCGTCACCGGCATCACTGACAACACGACCAATGCGAAAATCAGCGTGGGGATCGACATCAACAGATCCACAAGCCGCGACATCAGCTGATCAATCCAGCCGCCGATCACAGCGGCCGTAAAGCCCAGAAACGACCCCATGGTGAACGACAGGATGGTCGCCAATGTCGCAATCAGGATCGTGGTGCGCCCGCCGTAAATCATGCGGCTTAACAGGTCGCGCCCGATATTGTCGGTGCCCAACAGGAATTCAGAGGATCGCGGCTCCCACACTTCGCCGACAACTTCGGCCATGCCGTAAGGGGCCAAGAGCGGCGCAAAGATCGCCATCAGGAAAAAGGCACCCGTGACGGTTAACCCAAGCAGTGCTGAAACAGGTATCTTCATTTTGGATGCCTCAATCTTGGATTGGAGATGATTGAGACAATGTCCGCAATAAGGTTCAGCCCGATATAGACAGCTGCAAAAATAAGGCCACAGGCCTGCACCACCGGCACGTCACGTTTGGACACGTGATCCACCAGATACTGCCCCATGCCCGGATAGGTAAAGATCACCTCGACCACGACGACGCCAACGACCAGATAGGCCAGGTTCAGCATCACGACATTCACGATTGGCGAAATCGCGTTCGGGAAGGCGTGGCGAAAGATGACCTTGAACTGCGACATGCCCTTCAGCTCTGCCGTTTCGATATAGGCCGATTGCATAACATTCAAAATCGCTGCACGTGTCATGCGCATCATATGGGCAAGAACAACAAGCGTCAGCACTGTCACCGGAAGGGCAATTGCGCCCAATTTTGCGCCAAAGCTCATCGACTCGTTGATAATCGACACTGACGGGAACCATCGTAACTTGACGGCTACGAAATAGATCAGGACGTAGCCAACAAAAAATTCCGGTAGTGAAATTGATGCAAGTGTCGCTGCTGAAATCAGCTTATCCGGCCAGCGGTTACGGTAACGCACGGCAACCAGGCCCAACAAGATGGCCAGAGGAACGGCGACGACAGCCGCCCAAAAGGCCAAGAACATCGTGTTTCCCAAACGTCCGGAAATCTGTTCAGTAATGCCTTGGCCACTGGTCAGAGATGTGCCCAAGTCACCGGTAAGTACGCCCCCGAGCCAGCCGAAATACCGGCCAAGCGCGGGTTCATTCAGACCCATTTCCTCTCTCAGGTTCGCCAGGGCCTCTGGTGTTGCGGATTGTCCCAGAACGGACTGTGCAACATCGCCTGGCAGGATTTCGGTTCCGACAAAGATCAGAACCGACACCGCGAATAATAAAAGGAGGCCCAACCCTAAGCGTTGGGCCACCAGTGTTACGATTGATGACACGGCGCGGCCTAAGCCTTGAGCCACATTTTGCTCGGCGCATACTGGTTCATCAGTTCGAGCCCTTTGGTCTCTTCCCAGCCATCCACGGCGTCTGACGTCGCGTCGACGAAATCATTGAACATCGGACAAATCTGACCGCCTTGCTCATGGATCATCAGGCTCATATCGCGATAGATCGCTTTGCGTTTGGCCTCATCCAGCTCTCCACGGGCGGCAACAAGCATGTTGTCAAAATCTTCGTGGTAAAAGCGCGTGTCGTTCCAGTCAGCGCTTGAACTGAACGCGGTAGAGAAGATCGCGTCCTGCGTTGGCCGACCGCTCCAATAACTGGTGCAGAAGGGCTGCGCATTCCAGACTTCTGACCAATAGCCGTCATTGGGTTCGCGTTTGACCTCGATGTCAATTCCAGCCGCCTTGGCGCTTTGTTGGAACAGCTGCGACGCGTCCGGGGCGCCCGGGAAAGAATTGTCCGATGTCCGCAACAAGATAGAGCCGTCATGACCGGATTTCTTGAAATGAAATGCCGCCTTTTCGGGGTCATATGTGTATTGCGGAATGTCATCCGAGAACAAAGGATAAGACGCATTGATCGGCGTATCGTTTCCGATGGAACCATAGCCGAAAAGGATCTTTTCGACCATTTCTTCGCGGTTCATCGCGTATTTCAGCGCAAGGCGCAGATCGTTGTTATCAAACGGCGCGGTGTTCGCGAACATGTTGAAAACGTACTGCCCGGGGCCGGATTTGCTGCGAACCTCGACACCTGGTGCGCGGCCGGCCAGCCCAGCCACCTTCGGCGGCACACGGTTGATGATATGCACCTGACCCGACTGCAGCGCCGCAATACGTGCCGTATCATCGTTGATCGCGATCACTTCGATGCTATCGGCATGTCCCAGATTCGGATCCCAGTAATTCGGGTTCTTTTCAAACGAGAACTGAACCCCCATTTCATATGCTTTCAAAATATAGGGGCCCGTGCCGATAGCAGCATTTGGATCATCCATGCCGCCATTTGGCTGAATCATCAGGTGATAATCCGTCAGCAAATACGGAAGATCGGCGTTTGGACCATCAAGTTCGATCACAACCTTGTTGCCATCTGCCGTCATTTTCACAATCCCGCGAAGCAAACCAAGCGCGCCTGATTTGGAATCCTCACCAGCATGGCGTGTCAGCGTGGCAACGACATCTTCTGCGGTGCAGGCCTTGCCATCGCTGAAGGTTACGCCTGGGCGCATCGTAAAGGTCCAAACCTTGGCATCTGGCGAGGCCTCGAAGGATTCTGCCACCTTGGGCTCTAACCCGCCATCTGGAGCCAGTTCCACCAGCGGCTCACCCCAAAGGCGCAGAACAGCCGTACCCGTAGAATTTGTTGTCAGCGCCGGATCAAGCGTGTCGGTTGTAGACCCGCCTTGCACGCCTAGCTTGATCGTTCCGCCCTTGATTGGGCCTGCCGCCCGCGCCGCAGAGGTCAAAAGGCCAGTCGCGATGGTCGACGTCATACCCAATGCTGCGGCCCGCCCCATGAAGGCACGTCTGTGCATCAGGCCCTTGGCAACGCGTTTGCTTAGATACTTAAGTTCGTCAGACATTATGTTCTCCCGATTGTCTGAGACGGCTTCGAGGCCGTCCGATTCTTCGGAACCAGAATACACAATAGTCTGCAAGTTGCATCACCGGTCCGAAATCTCCCACTTTGGATTGATCCAAGGCGGGTCGTTTAAGGGCGCCAGCGGCGCCTTTCCCAAGATATGATCGGCCATTTTTTCGCCGACCATGATTGAAGGAGCGTTCAAGTTTCCGTTTGTTATGCGCGGAAAGATCGATGAATCCGCCACACGCAACGCATCGACCCCGATCACACGACCATGGGGGTCAACAACGGCCGTCGGATCATCGACGCGCCCCATCTTGCACGTGCCACAAGGGTGATACGCGCTTTCCGCATGTTCGCGGATAAAGTCATCAATTTGCGCATCCGTCTGCACATCGTCACCGGGCTGGATCTCTTTGCCGCGAAACGGGGCAAAGGCCGGCTGGGACAGAATTTCACGCGTGACGCGGATGCAATGTCGAAAATCAATCCAATCCTGATCGGTTGTCATATAGTTAAACCGGATTTCAGGCGCGGCAAGTGGATCAGCGGATCGCAGCCGCACAGTGCCACGGGATTCAGCACGCATCGGGCCCACATGGGCCTGATAGCCATGCCCTTGGGCAATGGCTTTGCCATCATAGCGCACCGCGATTGGCAAAAAATGGAACTGGATGTCCGGATATTTCACCCCGGCCCGCGAGCGAATAAACCCTGCGGATTCAAAGTGGTTAGAGGCCCCCAGCCCGCCCCCAGTCAGCAGCCATTCCAGCCCTACACGGCCCTTACCCCACAAGTTCCAGTGCTTGAAAAGCGTAATGGGTTGTGTGCTGGCCTGTTGAAAATAAACTTCCAAATGGTCCTGCAGGTTCCCCCCAACACCGGCGCGGTCGGCGACCGGGTCAATGCCATGTTCTGCCAAATGCTGTCCCGGGCCAATGCCCGACAACATCAATATTTTCGGGCTGTTGATGGATGAGGCCGCTAGGATCACCTCTGCCCGGGCCCGCACGATCTGCGTCTTGCCTTTGCGCAGGATTTCGACGCCAATGGCACGCGTTCCGTTAAAAACAACGCGCTGCACAAAACAGCGCAGCATCTCCACATTCGGCCGTTTCAGGGCGGGTTTCAGATAAGCATTCGCCGCAGACCACCGCACACCGTTGTGGATGGTGCTGTCCATCGGGCCAAAGCCTTCTTGTTTTTCGCCGTTGTAATCGTCTGTCTTTTCAAATCCGGCCTGTTGACCAGCAGTCACAAAGGCTGCGTGCAACGGGTTGTCCCGTTTTCCCCGAGAGACATACAAAGGCCCCGAACGACCGCGCCAATCCGGATCACCGCCATGTCCGCCATGGGTCCAGTTTTCCATGCGCTTGAAATAGGGCAGCACATCTGTATAGCCCCAGCCTGTCGCGCCGGTTTCGTTCCAGTGATCGAAATCCCCTGCGTGACCGCGCACATAGACCATGCCGTTGATTGAGGACGACCCGCCCACAACCTTGCCACGCGGTACCACCAGCCTGCGCCCGTTCAGTTGCGCTTCGGGTTCTGACTGAAATCCCCAATCATAGCGCGACATGTTCATGGGAAAGGACAAGGCGCCGGGCATCTGAATGAAAGGCCCGGCATCCGTGCCGCCAAATTCCAGCACAAGGACGGAATGCTTGCCGTCTTCGGACAAGCGGCTGGCAAGCGCACTGCCCGCAGAGCCGGACCCGACGATGACGTAATCGGCCTCTGTCATGCGCCCACCCGTTTGGGCCTTTTGTTGCCTACGCACATGTCCTTAACCCTTCTTATCTCTGGGAAAACGCTGGCTTTCTTCCAAAACGTTCAAATCCATGTGGTTGCGCATGTAGCGCTCGGACGCTTTTTGCAGCGGTTGGAAATCCCAAGGGAAATAGGCGCCGTTTCGCAGCGCCTCATAGGTCACCAGACGGCGCGCCTGAGACTGGCGCACTTCCGCGTCATAGGCATCCATATCCCATCTTTGCCGGACCTTTTCCGCCAGAACCTGGGCCGTTCCTGCATGTTGAGGGTCGCCTGCAAGGTTGTTCAGCTCTTCCGGGTCCGCCTCCAGATCAAACAACATCGGCGGGTCAAGTTCGCAGTGGATGTATTTCCATTTGCCATAGCGCAAGCAAACCAGCGGCGCATATGACGCCTCGGCTGCGTATTCCATGGCCACAGGGGTTTCCCGCGCGTTCCCATTAGCCAAGTCCACAAGGCTTTCACCGTCGGTCCAATCTGAGATGCCATCTACGGAAAGCCCGGCAAGGTCACAGACCGTCGGCAGGACATCCATCGTCGACACAGGTGCTTTGATCTGGCCCTGCCGCATATCCGGGCTAGAGATCATCAGCGGCACACGGGCCGAACCCTCAAAAAAGTTCATTTTAAACCAGAGCCCGCGATCCCCCAGCATGTCACCATGATCAGAGACGAATAAGATCGTCGCGCTCTGCTCTGTGCTTTCGAGCGCTTCAAGAACCTCGCCAATTTTGTCGTCCAGATAAGAGATATTGGCGAAATAGGCCCGACGAGACCGTCGGATATCCGCACCCGTTATGTCAAAGGACCGCCAGTCATTGGCATCGAAAATACGCTTGGAATGGGCGTCCTGGTTTTCATAAGGGATCGCCGCTATGCGTGGATCCAAATGGGCGCAGTTTTCATAAAGATCCCAGTATTTCTTGCGCGCGACATAAGGGTCATGGGGGTGCGTGAAACTGACCGTCAGGCACCACGGCGCGTCCCCGGTCCCTCTGGCATAGTCGTAGACTTTGCGCGTCGCGTGATAGGCGACCTCATCGTCATATTCCAACTGATTGGTGATTTCCCCAATGCCAGAGCCGGTCACCGACCCCATGTTATGATACCACCAGTCAATCCGTTCACCGGGTTTGGTATAGTCTGGCGTCCAGCCAAAATCGGCCGGGTAGACATCCGTGGTCAGCCGCTCTTCAAACCCATGCAGCTGGTCAGGCCCCACAAAATGCATCTTGCCCGAAAGGCAGGTCTGATAACCGGCCCGACGCAAATGATGTGCGTAGGTTGGGATGTCAGAGGCAAATTCGGCCGCATTGTCATAGACCCGCGTGCGTCGCGGCAATTGCCCGGACATAAAGCTGGCCCGCCCCGGCGCGCAAAGCGGCGAGGCCGTATAGGCATTGGCGAACCGCGTAGACCGCGCGGCCAGCCGTTTCAGGTTGGGCGCGTGCAACCAATCTGCCGGACCATCCGGAAACAGCGTTCCGTTCAGCTGGTCCACCATAAAGATCAATATGTTAGGGCGTTTTCCAAGCATTTTAATACGGGCTATCCACAGGCCCCATGCCAACATAGATGGATTTCACTTCGCTGTAGTAATCCAAGGCCGCACGAGAATTTTCGCGCCCGACGCCCGACATTTTGGACCCACCAAACGGCACTTCGACCGGGGCAAGGTTGTAGCTGTTGATCCACAAGGTTCCCGCTTCCAGACGGTCCGCCACGCGATGCGCGCGCGTCAAATCATTGGTGAACAGCCCGGCTGATAAGCCAAATTCTGTGTCATTTGCGCGGGTGATGACCTCTTCTTCGGTTTCAAAATCCAGCACGGACAGAACCGGGCCAAAGATTTCTTCGCGCGCAATCCGCATGTCATCGGTCACACCGGCAAAAATTGTCGGCTCAACAAAGAACCCGGCCTCGAACCCCTGCACTTTGGGGATGCCACCGCCATAGACACAGTCCGCGCCTTCGGTCTTTCCAATCTCGATATACCCAAGCACCTTTTCATGCTGAGCGGCAGAGACAAGCGGCCCCATCTGAACGTCTTCGTCCATCGGGTCGCCAATGCGAATGGCAGCTGTGCGTGCGGCCAGACGTTTCAAGAACGCCTCGCGAATGCCCTTTTGCACAAAAACACGGGTGCCGTTCGAACAGACCTGCCCCGAGGAATAGAAATTCGCCAGCAGCGCCCCGCCAACGGCGTCTTCCAGATTGGCATCATCAAAGATGATCAGCGGCGACTTGCCCCCCAGCTCCATCGTCACGTGCCGCAACCCTTCGGCAGCGGCGGCGTAAACCTTGCGGCCCGTGGGCACGGATCCGGTCAGGGAAACTTTGGCGACATCGGGATGTGTGGTCAGGGCTGCGCCGACCTCTCCCATGCCTTGAACCACGTTATAAAGCCCCTTTGGCGCCCCGGCCTCCAGCAAAATCTCGGCGATTTTAAGCGCGCAAAGCGGCGTGGATTCCGACGGCTTAAAGATCATCGCATTGCCCGCAGCCAGCGCAGGTGCACCCTTCCAACAGGCGATCTGCGTGGGGTAGTTCCATGCGCCGATGCCAACACACACGCCCAATGGCACGCGCTTGGTATAGGCGAAATCCTGACCCAAATTGACCGTTTCACCGTTCAAAGAGGCCGCAAGCCCGCCGAAGAATTCCAACGCCTCTGCCCCGGATGTGGCATCAACATACAGCGTTTCCTGCATCGGTTTGCCGGTGTCATAAGTTTCCAATTCGCTAAGCGCGCGATTGCGTTCCATGATGATATCGGCGGCGCGACGTAGAACGCGGCCACGTTCAACCGGACGCCAGGACGCCCATTCCTTTTGGGCCCGCTGTGCGGATTGAACGGCCTGTTCGATGATCTGCGGCGTCGCTGCGTGAAGGCGGGCAATGACCTCTCCGGTTGCGGGATAGACGCACTCAAATGGGGTGCCGGCGGTGTCTTCGACATAGGCGCCATCAATAAAGTGGCTGGCTGTGGGTTGCGTCTTCATCAATGCCTCGTGCTAAGGGTGACGCCATGCTGATGCAGGCTCATTTTCAGATATTCTTTGACCATGTGCCGGGCTTCGGCGCGCGATGGCGCGGCGTTTTGTAAAGCGTGGCGAATGTAAATTCCGTCGATCATCGCGGCGGTCCCCTGCGCAATTTCCTGCGCCTGTTCGCGGGAAACAAAGCCGCGCAGACTATGCACCAGATTCGAATGCAAGCGCCGCACATAGACCTTTAGCAGGCGGGCCGCGTCGGGTGAGCGTTGCGCCTGCACATAAAAGACCAGCCAGGCCGACACGATCTCTGACGCGAATTGTTCTTTGCCAAGAGAGGCATCAATGATGGCGTTCAGTTTTTCCGCAGGGGTCCGTGCCTCGGCCATTTCATCATGCACCAGCCGCGCAAATTCGCTAAGGATATGGCGCATGGCCGCCAAAAAAATCGCGTCTTTTGAGGCGTAGTAATAATGCGCCAAGGCGGTCGACATCCCTGCCCGTTTCGCGATTTGCCCGACGGTCACGTCCAAAGAACCGGCCAAACCGATTTCATTGATCGTAGCCCGTAGCAATGCAGCGCGGCGGGCAGGCTCTTGTCCGACTTTTGGCATAGTGATGTTCCTGCAGGTGTTGCGCGTAAGCATGCTTTTTTTTACTGATTGATCAATCAAAAAAAGAAAGTGGAATATTTCGGGGCGGAAATTTCTGCTGCTTTGGCGGGGCTGCAGCCATTTTCTGCATGGTGGCCGATCACAAATCCCGTAGGCTCTGGCAAAACACATGAGTCGTAGGGGAGCCGCACATGCCACTGGAAATGAACAATGAGGTGTTTGTCACCTGCGCCGTCACGGGGGCCGGAGCGTCGCAAGACCGCAGTCCTTTGGTGCCCCGCAGCCCCAAGCAAATCGCCGACAGCGCCATTGCCGCGGCCAAGGCCGGGGCGGCGATTGTGCATTGCCATGTGCGTGATCCAGAGACAGGCGCCCCTTGTCATGACAAGGAATATTATCGCGAGGTTACAGATCGCATTCGCGATTCTGACACGGATGTGGTGTTGAACCTGACCTGTGGGTTTGGTGGGGATATGATGTTCGGCCCCCCGGATGCCCCCCTGCCCCTGCGCGACACGACCAACCTGATGTCCGCCCAGGACCGGGTTGCACATCTTGTGGAATGTCGGCCAGAGATTTGCACATTAGATTGCGGGACGATGAATTTTGCGGAATCCGATTATGTGATGACCAACACGCCCGGCATGTTGCGCGCAATGGCGCAAATGATGACCGATATGGATGTGCGCCCGGAAATAGAGGCCTTTGACACGGGCCATATCTGGCTGGCCAAACAGCTGGTGGCCGATGGCGTCCTAAAGGACCCAGCCCTGATCCAGCTTTGCATGGGCGTGCCTTGGGGCGCGCCGAATGATCTCAACACCTTTATGGCGATGGTCAACAATGTGCCGCAGGACTGGATCTGGTCCGCCTTTTCCATCGGGCGCAATGAAATGCCCTATGTGGCGGCGGCCACCTTGTCGGGGGGCAATGTCCGCGTTGGTCTGGAAGACAACCTGTGGCTTGCCAAGGGAAAGCTGGCCACGAATGAGGCCTTGGTTGAAAAGGCCGTCGGAATTGTCGAGTCGCTCGGGTCCACAATTATCGGCCCGGATGCGGTGCGCAAAAAGCTGGGCCTGACCAAAAGAGCGCCCCTGTGACCAAAACAGTCGCAATCATTGGCGGCGGCGTCATTGGCGGCGGATGGGCCGCGCGGTTTCTGCTGAATGGGTGGACCGTCAATCTGTTTGATCCAGACCCGGATTCTGCCCGCAAAATCGCTGAGGTTCTGGAAAACGCGCGCCATGCCCTGCCGATGCTTTATGACGTGGCGTTGCCGGCGGAAGGCACGCTACATCGCTGCCCCTCGATTGCTATGGCTGTCGCCAATGCCGACTGGGTTCAGGAAAGTGTTCCCGAACGGTTGGACCTGAAACACAAAGTTCTGGCAGAGATAGAGGCACATGCCCCGGCCGCCACCGTGATCGGGTCTTCGACATCCGGGTTCAAACCCTCTCAGCTACAAGAAAACGCTGTCCACCCGGGCCGCATCCTGGTCACGCACCCGTTCAACCCGGTCTATTTGCTGCCAGTGGTAGAGCTGGTGCCCTCGCCCCAGAACGCATCAAAGACGGTTGACGACGCGCAAGAGACCCTGACCCATCTGGGGATGCACCCCATTCGCATCCGCAAGGAAATCGACGCCCATGTTGCAGATCGCTTGCTAGAGGCGGTTTGGCGTGAAGCCCTTTGGCTTGTGCACGATGGCGTCGCGACGACGCAGGAAATCGACGACCTGATCCGCTATGGCTTTGGGCTAAGATGGGCGCAGATGGGCCTTTTCGAGACCTATCGCATTGCGGGCGGCGAAGCGGGCATGCGGCATTTCATCGAACAGTTCGGCCCCTGCCTGGCATGGCCCTGGACCAAACTGATGGATGTGCCAGAGCTGACAGACGATCTGATTGACCGGATCGCGGATCAATCCGACGCCCAATCCGGCGACAAGACGATCCGCGAACTGGAACGACTGCGCGATGATAATCTGGTGGCCATCATGCGTGCGCTAAAGGGCAAGACGGCTGCGGTTGGGGCTGTGCTGGACGCCCACCAGCACCGCATCGCCCCTGCCCGCCCCGCCCAAGGCGCAGACGCGCCGCTAGAGACGATCCGGCGGACAGTTCCAAGCGACTGGACCGACCAGAACGGCCATATGAATGAAAGCCGATACGGTCAGGTTTTTTCTGATGCGGCCGACCAGATCATGAAATTCATCGGCGCGGATGAGGCCTATATCGCATCGGGCTACAGCTATTTCACGGTCGATATCCACATCCGGTTCTTGCAAGAAACGATCGCCGGGCAAAAGATTTCGGTTTACTCTCGGGTTCTGTCATCTGATGGCAAAAAGCTGCGTCTTTATCATGAGATAACGGATGCCGACGGGGTTTGTCTGGCAACGGGGGAACAGTTTTTGCTGCATGTTAGCCTGACCACACGCACATCATGCCCCCCAGCCCCGGATATCTTGCAGGCTCAGGACCAACTGGCCGCAGCGCAAGCCCACTTGCCCTGGCCCGACCATGTGAAACGCTGATCGGCGCGACCCCTCAGACCGCTACAATCTTAACGACTTGCCTTAAATCCAGCGACATGCGGCAAGGATTTCTTAGCGGTTTCGTCCCAATCTGAACCTGCGCAGGGGTGCGTAGGGTTTTGGGGTGATACAATGGCACAGCTTACACATGTGGAAACCATTCATGGTCCGCTTACGGCCTATGGGGCCGATATCCGTGATCTTAGCGTGGTCGATACGGGATCAGGGCTAAAGCTAACGGTATTTGCCGGGGCGTCCGGGTCTGCCAGAAATGTCGAATTTGATGTTTCAAACACCACCAGCTATCAAACGCAATACGCATTGGGCAGCGGATCAGATGGGTTTGTCGCGCTGGATTTTGGCGCAACAACGCTGAACCTTTCGGCCTCTCGGGTTTCTGCAGCCCTTGGCGTTGCCCCCGGCGACACGGGCGACGCGATCAACAGCACCGCTTTGAACAGCGGGCTGGCAGCCGACATGGTCACAACCCTTGGCGTAAACACTGGCAGCAGCAGTTTTTTGATCGCCACGACCCCGGACAAATCCGGTCTTGCCAGCTTTCAGCTGCAGCCAGACGGATCTTTGACCCTGGCCACCGCCCTGCCGGAAACCAGCGCAGCCGCTGTTTCTGATCTTGCGACGGTCACGTGTTATGGCAAGACTTGGGTGATTGGCAGCTCTGTCGCCGGGGACAGTGTGGAAAGCTACACGATCGACGCGGCGGGCGCTCTTACCCATCAAACCAGCTTTGGCGCGGCGGATGGCCTGGGTGTAAATACCCCGACCGGGGTCAGCCCGGTGATGATGAACGGCCAGCCCTATATCATTCTTGGCAGTTCAGACAGCGCCTCGCTTAGCGTCTTGCGTCTTGAGGCGGACGGATCCTTCACGCCGACAGATCATGTTCTGGACGACCTGGGCTCGCGATTTGACACGACGGGCGTGATCGAAACCCTGCAGATCGGCGACACAAGTTTTGTTCTGGCCGCCGGCAGCGATGACGGGTTTTCCCTGTTCAAAGTCTTGCCTGATGGCACGTTGCACCATCTGTCCAGTTTCGAAGACACCAACAGCACGACATTGCAAAACGTATCCGCTGCCACGATGGTGCAGGATGGGACCAATCTGCGGATTTTCGTCTCTTCCTCCACTGAAAGCGGTCTGTCCCATTTCCGCTATGATCTTAGCAACTTAGGGTCCAGCATCACCGGCACGAACAGCGCGGACACCCTGGTTGGGACGGCTTTGGATGATGTGCTTTTGGGCGCGGATGGCGACGACACTTTGTCTGGCGGTGCGGGGGATGACCTTCTGGTCGATGGAGCAGGCAGCGATATTCTTCTTGGCGGTCAGGGCGCAGATGTTTTTACCTTTCACGATGACGGCGCCACGGACGTGATTCAGGATTTTGAACGCGGCGTGGACAGGCTTGATCTGTCCCACTACCCGCTGGTCCATGATGTCAGCGCTTTGGGCTACACCAAAACCGCCACCGGTGCCCGGCTGACAATTCGGGGCGACACGCTGAACATTTTCTCATCTGACGGAACCTCGCTCAGCCTTGCTGATTTGACGGCCACCAGCCCCTTTAACACCGACCGCCCGCCTCTTGTGCTAAGCACAGGCGGCGGGCCCTCGGGCGGGGGGCAGACCCAAGTCGGCACAGCCGCCGACGACAGTTTGGTGGGCACCACTGCGGATGACATTCTGACAGGCAATGGTGGCGATGACTTGCTGAGTGGCGGGGCTGGGGCGGATGCGCTTTATGGTGGGCTGGGCCAAGACACGGCCGACTATTCCACCGCAACCACAGGCGTCACTGTGAACCTTGGCAATATGTCCCTCAATACGGGCGATGCGGCGGGGGATCAGTATTTTTCGATTGAGGTGATCAGCGGTTCTGGCTTTGCCGATGTCCTGTCTGGCACGTCTGGCGCCGACACGCTTTATGGGAAAAACGGGGCGGACCGCCTTGACGGAGGCTCTGGCGCGGATCACCTGGATGGCGGTTCAGGTGATGACATTCTGACAGGCGGCGCTGGTGCAGACATCCTGCAGGGCGGGGACCAGACCGACACCAGCACCTATCTAACCGCTGCCAATGGGCTGCGGGTTGATCTGGCCTATGGCAGCAGAAACACCGGCGACGGGGCTGGTGATATTCTGTTATCTATTGAAAGCATTGAAGGATCCACAAAAGATGACTGGCTTTATGGGGATGCGGGACGCAACACGGTTTCTGGGAATTCCGGCGCGGATTGGCTGTTCGGACGTTCGGGCGATGACATCTTAACCGCCGGATCCGGCAATGACGTTTTGGATGGGGGCGGCGGCGCGGATACGTTGAACGGTGGCACCGGCACGGATCGCGCCCAGTATATGTCCGCCAAGTCGGGGGTCACGGCCAGCTTGTCCAATCCCAGCAGGAACACAGGCGACGCCGCTGGCGACAGCTATATCTCGATAGAGGATCTGGCCGGGTCCGTCTTTGCCGACACATTGGAAGGAAACGCAGCTGACAACATGCTGATGGGGAATTCCGGAAACGATCACCTCAACGGAGCGGCGGGCAACGACATACTGATTGGCGGGCGTGGGGCAGATCACCTGACCGGCGGTGCCGGGGATGACACCCTGATCGGGGGGATCGGCGATGATCACTTTGTGTTCGATCCGGGATTTGGGGCCGATGTGGTGAAAGATTTCAGCGCGGGCGACACGCTTGAACTGGACACGGCCTTGCTGGGCGCTACTCTGGCAAATGCACAAGATGTGTTGGCTGATTTCGCGACAGTCACCGCCAGTGGTGTCTTGATCGACTTTGGGGCGGGTGACACGATTTTGTTAGAGCATCTGACAGACCTGAGCAGCCTGTCAGACGCTTTTCTGTTCGTTTGACCTAGTCGCGGGCGGAGTCGTCTTCGGCCAGCGCCGCAAGGTAGAGACCATATTCATTCTTGCGGAAAAGCTCTGCCCGTTCAAGAAGTTGCGCGCGATCGATCCAACCAAGGGAATAGGCGATTTCATCAGGCGATCCAACCTGCAGCCCCTGCCGTTTTTGCAGGGTCCGCACAAAATTGCCGGCATCCAGCATGCTGGCATGGGTTCCCGTATCCAACCAGGCATAGCCGCGTCCCATGCGTTCGACGGTAAGCTCATCGCGGTCCAAATAGGTTTCCAACAGCGTTGTGATTTCCAATTCACCCCGGTCGGATGGTTTAACCTGTTTGGCGCGTTCCGGCGCGGTTCCGTCCAGGAAATACAAACCGGTCACGGCAAACTGTGACGCAGGTTTTTCGGGTTTTTCAATGATCGACTGAACCTTGCCGTCATCGTCAAAACCGACCACGCCATAGCGTTCCGGATCAGAAACACGGTACCCAAACACGGTCCCGCCAGTTTCCTTGGCGTCGGCCTTGGCCAACATCTCTGGCAGGCCGTGGCCAAAGAAGATGTTATCCCCCAAAACCAACGCGGATGGCGCGCCGTCCAGAAAATCCTCTGCCAGGATAAAGGCCTGGGCCAACCCATCCGGCGATGGTTGCACGATATATTCGAACCGAAGCCCCCATTGTGACCCGTCGCCCAAGACCCGCTGAAACTGCGCCTGATCCTCTGGCGTTGTGATCACGGCGATTTCGCGAATGCCTGCGAACATCAACGTGCTCAGCGGGAAATAGATCATTGGCTTGTCATAGATTGCCAACAACTGCTTGGATGCGCCTGTGGTCACGGGGTACAGCCGTGTGCCTGAACCGCCCGCCAAAATGATGCCTTTACGCTGTGCCACTCTTATTCTCCTGAAACGCTGTGTCGTTATATTGTTGTTCGTTTAGGCCGATTTCGTGCCCAGCCGCGTCATGACGCCTTCGCGGTCCAACAGCGCCTGCCACCAGTCTTCGTTGTCCAGATACCAATCGACGGTTTTTTCAAGACCTTGTTCCAAAGTCACCGAAGGCCGCCAGTTCAATTCCTCGCGGATGCGCGTGGGATCAATGGCGTAGCGCAGGTCATGACCCGGGCGATCTGCGACAAAGGTTATTTGTTCGGCATAGGGTTTTGCGCCTGGGCGCTTGCGATCCAGAATGGCGCAAATTGTGCGTGCAATGTCGATGTTCTGCGCTTCGTTTTCGCCACCAATATTATAGGTGCGCCCGATCTCACCCTTGTTGACGACGGTCAGCAAGGCATCCGCGTGATCTTCGACATAAAGCCAATCGCGGATGTTGTTGCCCGCGCCGTAAATCGGAATGTCCTGCCCGGCCAAGGCCCGCAGAATGATCACCGGGATTAGTTTTTCCGGGAAATGGAATGGGCCGTAATTGTTGGAACAATTCGTCACGACAATCGGCAAACCATAGGTTTCGTGCCAGGCGCGGACCATGTGGTCACTGGCGGCTTTCGACGCAGAATATGGGCTGTTGGGCGCATAGGGCGTGTCTTCTGTGAACAGGCCCGTTTCACCCAGGGTTCCGTAAACCTCGTCCGTCGAAATATGGTGAAAGCGAAAGCTTTCGGGTTTGCCGCGGCTTTCCCAGTAATTTCGGGCGGCCTCTAGCATCTGGTAAGTGCCGTTGACATTCGTGTCCACAAAAGCGCCCGGCCCGTCAATGGACCGGTCCACATGGCTTTCAGCCGCCAGATGCATCACCACATCCGGCTGATGTTCATCCATGATCTGCGAAATCTTTTCGCCGTCGCGGATATCTGCGTGAACAAAACTGTACTTTGGGTTGTTCGAAATGGACGCAACATTTTCCAGACATGCCGCATAGGTCAGCGCATCGACATTCACCACGCTGTGGCCATCCCGAATGGCCTGTCGCACCACGGCGCTGCCGATAAACCCTGCACCACCTGTTACCAAAATCTTCATTACATCTGTGCCTTTATTGTCTGTGCCCGGTCTTAGCCCTGATCAAGGGCAAAAAAATGGCCTTTCTCGGCCAAAACTAGATTTTCGCTTTGCTACATCGAATTTCTTTGCGCGCGAAGCCTGAACTGTCGCGTAAAACTTCAGGATTTGGCCAAGTCGCCAAGAACGTCCGCCAATCCAACGCGCCAATCCGGGCGTTCAATCCCGAAATCTATCGTTAAAGAGCTGCAATCCATGCGCGAATTTTCGGGCCGTTTTGCGGGCGTCGGAAAATCAGAAGCGGGGATGTCGACAACGTCAACGCTCAACCCGGCTTGGCTGAAAATCTCACGTGCAAAGCCTGCCCAGTTCACGTCAGGCGCACCGGAAAAATGATAGGTGCCGCCCTTTGTCGGGTCGTCCTGCATCTGCGCTGCCATGCTCAACGCTGCAGTTGCGATGGCGGCGGCGGGTGTTGGCCCCCCAAACTGGTCGGCAACAATTGTCAGCCTGTCGCGATCCGCCCCAAGACGCAGCATCGTTTTCACGAAATTCGCGCCGTGGGCCGAGAACACCCAAGACGTACGCATTATCGCCGCCTGTCCACCGGCCTGCGCCACCCCGATTTCCCCCGCGAGCTTTGAACGCCCGTAAGCACCAAGTGGTGCGGTGGCGTCCTGTGGCGACCAAGGGGTCTGACCCTTGCCGTCAAACACGTAATCCGTGGAAATATGTACAAAAGGAACCTTCAACGCCGCGGCCGCGCGCGCCATGGCCGCCGGGGCATCGCCGTTGATCACGGTGGCCAGCGCTTCTTCCTCTTCGGCCTTGTCCACAGCCGTATAGGCGGCGGCATTGATCACGGCCTTCGGCTGATGCCGTTCAATCGCGTCGACACAGCTTTGCGGATCGGACAGATCCGCCACTGCCCGGGGCAGCGCGATCACATCGGCCTGGCGCTGCAATTCACACGCAACCTGCCCCGTGGCCCCAAAAACCAGAATGCTCACGATGCGGCCTGTTCAAAGACAAAGGGGCTTTCAATATTCGCCAGGGTCGGCGCGGCCTCATCCTTGGCGGACAGCACGACATTGCTGGTGTCGATCCCCCAATCAATTCCGATATCGGGGTCGTCAAACCGAACCGCCCCGTCACAATCCGGCGCGTAGTAATCGGAACATTTGTAAATGATTTCGGTGTTTTCCTGAAGCGTCGCAAACCCGTGCAAAAAGCCCGCAGGCACCAAAAGCTGTTTGCCGTTCTCAAAGCTCAGCTCTACCCCGGTCCATTTTCCAAAGGTCGGCGACCCTTTGCGAATGTCCACTGCCACATCAAACAGGCTGCCGCGCCCGCAGCGCACCAACTTGGCTTGTGCATGAGGCGGGGATTGATAGTGCAATCCGCGCACGGTTCCGGCCGTCGTGGAAAAGGAATGATTGTCCTGCAAAAACGCGGTGTCGATACCGTTTTCGACCATCCTTGCGCGATTATAGCTTTCCGAAAAAAAGCCCCGATCATCGGCAAACCGGGCAGGTGTAATCACCAAAACACCGGGCAAACTGGTTTCTTCAATCTTCACGAAATCGACCTCATACCTTCAAAACGTAAATCATGGCGTTCCCTAACAAGCGTATCGCGCCATGTCACGTTTCTGATGTGGTTGTCGCAGTTTTTTGTCAATCCGCGCGAAATGGCGCCATCGTTCCGATTTTGTTTACAATGGATGCCCCCGAAATCCGTGTCCGTATGTGGCCATATCGCCAAGGCAAAACTGGCCCTAACGCAAGCCTGCGCAATATGCACAAGTATTTCAATTCCGGGGCAATGCCTTGAACTTTGGGGACCGACATGGATCATCACCTTTCCACAAATGACATTTCCGACATCGTAGAGGCGGATCGCGATCACCTTTGGCATCACCTGATGCAGCATAAGTCATTGGAAACAAACGATCCACGGATCATCGTCGAGGGCAAAGGCATGCGCGTTTGGGATGCTGCCGGGCGTGAGCATCTGGACGCAGTTTCGGGCGGCGTCTGGACCGTGAATGTTGGCTATGGCCGGGTCTCGATTGCCGATGCGGTGCGGGATCAGCTGATCAAGATGAATTACTTCGCGCAATCTGCCGGGTCGATTCCCGGATCGAAATTCGCGAAACGTTTGATCGAAAAAATGCCGGGGATGAGCCGGGTCTATTATTCAAACTCTGGCTCTGAAGCGAATGAAAAAGTCTTTAAGATGGTGCGCCAGATCGGCCACAGCCATTATGGCGGCAAGAAAACCAAAATTCTGTATCGCCATCGCGACTATCACGGCACGACGATCACCACCCTGTCCGCTGGCGGACAGGCGGAACGCGCTGCGCAATACGGCCCTTTTACGCCCGGTTTTGTCGAGGTTCCTCATTGTCTGGAATACCGCAACCAATACCCTGATGCCGCGCATTATGGCGAGGCTGCCGCAGATGCCATCGAACAGGTCATCCTGCGCGAAGGGGCTGACACGATTGGTGCAATTTGCCTAGAGCCGGTCACCGCTGGCGGTGGCGTCATTCCGCCCCCTGCGGGCTATTGGGAACGCGTGCAGGACATCTGCAAACGCCATAACATCTTGATTCACATCGACGAAGTCGTTTGCGGCATGGGGCGCACCGGCGAATGGTTCGGCTATCAGCATTACGGCATCAAACCCGATTTCGTCACCATGGCCAAGGGCGTCGCCTCTGGCTATGCGGCGATTTCCTGCACAACCACGACCGAAGCTGTGTTTGAGATGTTCAAGGATAATGCAGGCGATCCGCTGAATTATTTCCGTGACATATCCACCTTTGGCGGCTGTGCCGCTGGCCCTGCGGCGGCGCTGGAAAATATGCGCATCATCGAGGATGAAAACCTGTTGGGCAACACCGTCGCAATGGGGGATCACCTGATGTCGAACCTTCAGGCGCTTAAGGACAAACACCCGATCATCGGCGATGTGCGGGGCAAGGGTTTGTTCTGCGGGGCCGAACTGGTGACGGATCGCAGCACAAAAGAGCCGGTTCCTGAAAAGATGGCGCAGGCCGTGGTTGCCGATTGCATGGCCCAAGGGGTTATCATCGGCGTGACCAACCGGTCGCTGCCGGGTTTCAACAACACCCTGTGCCTCAGCCCGGCGCTGATCGCCACTGCGGATGATATTGACGAGATAACCACAGCAATTGACGGGGCCTTGGGGCGCGTATTTGCCTAAGCCCTGCCCCGCCTGAGGTTGGTTTTTGATTGCGCCGTCTGGCCAGATGCAGCTAAGCATAAGGCCAGACGAACCGCACCATAAGGCCAGCCATGGGCATTTCGGAAGCCACGTTCTTTTTAGACCCACAGTTCCAAGGGACGTTGCAACAACAGCTGCAACAACTTGTCATTCGCGGCATTCTGGACGGCCGCCACCGCCCGGGCGACCGCATGCCGTCCAGCCGCAAGCTTGCCACCCATCTGGGGATCAGCCGGATCACGGTGACTTTGGCCTATACAGATCTTGTGGCCAATGACTATCTGACGTCGCGCGGGCGGTCCGGCTATTTCATTTCCGAAAACGCGCCCCCACCCCTTGGGCAAGAGCCGATCCCCGAACCGGGCAATGGCAATGTGGATTGGCATCGGGTCATCGATCAGGACTATTCTGACGATCACATGCCCTGGCGCCAGATGAACTGGCGGTCCTTCCAATTCCCGTTCATCTACGGCCAGGCCGATTCCAGCCTGTTTGATCACCAAAACTGGCGTCACTGTGCGTTACAGGCCCTGGGCCAGCGCGATTTTGAAGCTCTGACCTCTGATTACTATGACGCAGACGACCCGCTGCTGATCGATTTCATTCAGCGCCACATCCTGCCCCGGCGCGGAATTGGCGCGCGCCCTGATGAAGTTTTGCTGACACTTGGGGCGCAAAACGCGCTGTGGCTGGCGGCGGAAATCTTGCTCAATGACACCCGTGTGGCCACGATAGAAAACCCGTGCTACCCCGGCATCCGACAAATCTTGCAGCGGCGAAATTGCAGGATTCATGCGTTGGACATTGATGATAACGGCCTGCCGCCACACAGGGTTCCCACGGAAACCAACGTCGTTTTCACAACGCCCAGCCATCAGGCCCCCACCAATGGCACAATGCCCCTGCCGCGCCGAAGGGACCTTTTGGACCGGGCAACACGCGATGATTTCCTGGTGATCGAAGACGACTATGAATTTGAAATGGCGTTTCAGGGCGCCCCGCAGCCTGCGCTCAAATCCTTGGATCGCCATGGCAGGGTGATTTACGTCGGATCGTTTTCAAAGTCTTTGTTTCCGGGGATGCGCCTTGGCTATCTGGTCGGGCCCAAACCCTTTATCCGGCAAGCCCGCCTGTTGCGCGCAATGGTGTTGCGCCACCCGCCCGGCCACATCCAGCGCACCTTGGCCTATTTCCTGTCGCGCGGTCACTACGATACGCAGATCAACCGCATGGGCCAGGCCTATCGCAAGCGCCGCGCCGCAATGGAGGACGCGATCCGGAAAAATGGTCTGGAACAGGCTGAAACCGGGTCGTTTGGGGGATCCAGCATTTGGATGAAAGCCCCCAAAGGCGTCAACACAACAGAGCTTGCCCAAGCGTTGCAAGCGCAAGGCGTTCTGATCGAACCCGGTCAGCCTTTCTTTGCGCCTGAAGACCGCAACACGCAGTTTTACCGGCTTGGCTATTCTTCCATCCCTATTCCACGGATCGAGGCCGGTATTGCCAAAATCGCCGAAACGCTCGCAAACTGGCCCTAGCGAGCACCCAATTCTGGCCCTATCGCCGGGGTCGGGATAAAGCGTAGTTTCATGCAGAATTTTCGGGCCGGAATCGGCGCCGAACGCGCATCCATTTCTGGGGAGAATGTCCAATGAAAATGACCACCGAAGAAGCCTTTGTCAAAGTATTGCAAATGCATGGAATCGAACATGCTTTTGGCATCATCGGGTCCGCATTCATGCCGATTTCGGATTACTTCCCACAGGCCGGAATTACCTTTTGGGACACGGCGCATGAATGCTCTGGCGGGATGATGGCAGACGGGTTCACCCGCGCCTCTGGCAAAATGTCGATGATGATCGCCCAGAACGGCCCCGGGATCACCAATTTCGTCACACCGGTTAAAACAGCCTATTGGAACCACACGCCCTTGCTGTTGGTTACACCGCAGGCCGCGAACAAGACCATGGGCCAAGGCGGGTTTCAGGAAGTGGAACAGATGGATCTGTTCAAGGACATGGTCGCCTATCAGGAAGAAGTCCGCGACCCCTCCCGCGTGGCAGAGGTCTTGAACCGCGTCATCATGAACGCGCACCGTGCCAGCGCCCCGGCGCAGATCAACGTGCCGCGCGATTTCTGGACGCAGGTCATCGACATCGAACTGCCCGCCATCGTCGATTTCGAACGCCCAAGCGGTGGCGCGGATGCCATTGCACGCGCGGCAGAATTGCTTTCGAACGCCAAGAACCCGGTCATTCTGAACGGCGCGGGTGTTGTGCTTGGCAACGCCATCGACGCCTCTATCAAACTGGCGGAACGGCTGGATGCGCCGGTCTGCTGTGGCTATCAGCACAATGACGCGTTTCCCGGCTCTCACCCCCTGTTCGCCGGGCCTTTGGGCTATAACGGTTCCAAAGCCGCAATGGAGCTGATCGCAGAGGCCGATGTCGTTCTGGCCCTTGGCACACGGCTGAACCCGTTTTCCACCCTGCCCGGCTATGGCATCGATTATTGGCCTGCTGATGCAGAGATCATTCAAGTTGATATCAACCCGGCCCGCATCGGGCTGACGAAAAAGGTCTCTGTCGGCATTGTAGGTGATGCTGCAAGCGTTGCGGGGTCATTGCTTGATGGTTTGACCGCAACTGCAGGTGATGCCGGACGCCAAGAGCGTAAGGATCGCATTGCGCAGACAAAATCCGCCTGGGCACAGCAGCTGTCCTCTATGGATCACGAAGAGGATGATCCGGGCACAACCTGGAACGAACGCGCGCGCAGTGACAAACCCGACTGGATGAGCCCCCGCAAAGCGTGGCGTGCCATTCAGGCGGCGTTGCCGAAAGACGCGATCATTTCGTCGGATATCGGCAATAACTGCGCAATCGGGAATGCCTATCCAACATTTGAAGCCGGACGCAAATATCTGGCGCCAGGCCTGTTCGGCCCTTGTGGCTATGGCCTGCCATCAATCATGGGCGCAAAAATCGGGTCTCCTGATACGCCTGTTGTCGGGTTCTCTGGGGATGGGGCATTCGGCATTTCAGTTGGCGAACTCACAGCAATCGGGCGCGATGAATGGCCCGCCATCACCCAGGTGGTGTTCCGCAACTACCAATGGGGCGCGGAAAAGCGCAACACGACGCTTTGGTATTCTGACAACTTCGTTGGAACCGAGCTTGGCGATCGTGTCAGCTATGCCGGTATCGCCAATGCCTGTGGTCTGAAAGGTGTCGTGGCCCGCACAATGGAGGAGCTAACCGACGCGTTGGCCCAAGCCATGGTGGACCAGATGGAAAACGGGATCACCACCTTGATCGAAGCGATGATCAATCAGGAACTGGGTGAACCTTTCCGCCGCGACGCAATGAAAGCGCCGGTTCAGGTGGCTGGCATCGACGCCGCTGACATGCGCCCGCAAAAAGGCGCGTGATCAGGCCATCGCGACAGAAACAGCAGTGGCGGCAACGATATCATCAACGTTGGCGCCACGCGACAGATCACAGACCGGGTGACGAAAGCCTTGCAGGAACGGGCCGATGGCCTGTGCGCCCGCCAGTTCCTGACACAGCTTATACGCAATGTTACCGGCATCAAGGGAAGGGAAGATCAACGTGTTGGCAGGCTCTGCAGATATGCCCTTTTTGGCAGCGATAGAGGCGTTCAGCGCCGCATCGGCCTGCACGGGTCCTGTCGCGCGAATGCCAAAAGCGGTCAATATTTCCGTCGCCTCGCGCACCATATCGACTGTGGGGCCAGCGCCCGACGCCAATGTGGAAAACGACAACATGGCAATGTCCGCCCGACCCAACAAGGCAGCGGCTGTTTCGCCAGAAGCCTTTGCAATATCAGCAAGTTGCCCCGCATCCGGGGCGACATTCACCGCGCAATCGGCAAAGATCAATTCGCGCCCGTCGGGGAATTCCATCAAAAAGAATGAAGACGGCGTTGATGTGCCATCTGCCATGCCGATGCCGATCGACGCGGCCTCTATCACGCGGCGCGTCGGGGCGTCTGCGCCTGCGACCATGGCGCTGGCCTCGCCACAGGCGACCATCGCTGCCGCACGATACAAGGGCTTGCCCAGCATGCGCCGGGCGACGGGCTCTTTCACGGGCCGCACGGATTGGATCGCGGCGACATGGGCATCGCTGGCCTCTGCCAACGGGACAGGTTCGGCCAACCCTTCGGCACGCAGGCGGTCCACCGCCGCGGCGACCCGTGGGTCGTCCCATTCAGGAAACACCACGCGGGCACATCGCGCGCGGGCCGTTTCAAATGCATTTTCCATAACTGACATTCCCGAAAGGAGCCTCAGATGAGCGAAGGCGTCAAGATCAATCGCGGCCTAAAGGGCATCTATTTTGAACGATCCGCTGTCAGCCATATTGATGGCGCAGCCGGAGAGCTGTCTTATCGCGGCTATTCCATCCATGATCTGGCCACGCAATCGACCTTTGAAGAAGTCGCCTATCTGCTGATTTATGGAGAGCTTCCAACCCAGGATGAACTGGCCGCGTTTGATGCGAAACTAAAGGCCGCTCGCGTTTTGCCGCCTGAAATCATGGATGTGATCCGCGCCACAAAGGGTGGTCACCCGATGGATGTTCTGCGCACAGCGGTTTCTGCATTGGCCGCTTTGGACAAGCGCGCTCAAGACACGGATGAAGCCGCGTTCATCGAAAACGGTCTGCGTCTGACCAGTCAGGTTCCGATGATTGTCGCGGCCCATCACGCGATCCGAAACGGGCGCAGCCCGGTCCAGCCGGACATGGATCTTGGCCATGCGGCGAACTGGCTGTGGATGCTCAAAGGCGAAAAGCCAAGCGTCGATGCGGCACGTCTGGCAGATGTGGATTTCATCCTGCATGCGGAACATGGCAGCAACGCCTCTGCCTTTGCCGCGCGTGTAACGATTGGCACCGACGCCGATCTGCACGGCGCTATCGTCACGGCCCTGTCCACCCTTGCCGGTCCCGCCCATGGCGGCGCGGCAGAGGACGTTATGAAAATGGTCACCGAGATTGGCGAACCCGAAAACGCCGCCGCTTATGTCAAAGCAAAACGCGCCAAGCGCGAGGCCGTGACAGGGTTTGGCCACCGCGTTTACCGCGCCGAAGACCCGCGTGCGCGGCACATGCGCGACGGTGTGGAAAAGCTGTCTCGCGAAATGGGCGAACCCAAATGGTATGAAATCCTGCAGGCTGTCGTGGCAGAAATGAAACCCTACGCGCGGCACGGTTTGAACGTGAATGTCGATTTCTATTCTGGCGTCATTTACCAGCTGCATAAAATCCCGATGGACCTTTACGTTCCGATTTTTGCCATTGGCCGCGTGCCGGGGTGGGTGATCCAATGCGTTGAACAAAAACGCAGCAACATCCTGATCCGCCCGTTGACGGTCTATAACGGCGCGGACATGCGCAGCTATGTCCCGATGGAAAAGCGGTAGCTCTTGCCCCTCAGCCCACGGAAAACCGGCAAAATGTTTTCGAAATTGGGAAGTTTGAAGAAAACCTATCGCGAATCCGAAAGTTTTCAGCTTATCTGTCCCAAAGCCAGAAATTGTAGATGAATGAATAAACCAGAGCCACATATAGAAACGTCGCCGCCCGTCTCTGATGAGATCCGCAAGACCACATGTTACATGTGTGCCTGTCGCTGTGGCATCAATGTTCATCTGAAATCAGGCAAAGTGTCTTATATCGAAGGCAACCGTGACCATCCGGTGAACAAGGGCGTGTTATGCGCCAAGGGCAGTTCCGGGATCATGCAGGTCACGGCCCCATCCCGATTGCGCGCGCCGCTGAAACGGGTTGGGCCGCGCGGCTCTGGCGCGTTTGAGGAAATCAGCTGGGACGAAGCCTTGGAAATGGCGACGGGTCTGCTGAAACCGCTTCGGGACAAGGCCCCAGAAAAGCTGGCGTTTTTCACCGGGCGCGATCAATCGCAGTCGTTTACCAGCTACTGGGCGCAATCCTATGGCACTCCGAACTATGCCGCCCATGGTGGGTTTTGTTCGGTGAACATGGCCGCCGCTGGCATTTACACAATGGGCGGGGCGTTTTGGGAATTTGGGCAACCCGACTGGGAACGCGCCAAACTGTTCATGATTTTCGGTGTTGCCGAAGACCATGACAGCAACCCGATCAAGATGGGGCTTGGCAAGCTCAAGGAACGCGGTGCCAAGGTCATTGGCGTCAACCCGATCCGCACCGGCTATAACGCCATCGCGGATGAATGGGTTGGGATCACGCCCGGCACAGACGGGTTGTTCATCCTGTCGCTGGTGCATGAGCTGATGCGCGCCGGCAAGGTCGATCTGGATTACCTCGCCCGATTTTCAAATGCGCCTGTGCTGATCAACGAAGACCCTGCCAGCCCTGAATTTGGCCTGCTGATGCGTGACGAGGACGGCAAGCAACTGGTCATCGACCGGGTCACCGGCAAGCCGACGGCCTTTGATGCCAAGGGCGTGCGCCCTGATCTGGGCGGGCATATCCGCCGCGCGGGCATCACACATCGCAGCGTGTTTCAGCATATGGCCGAACGCTATATGGCAGAGGAATACGCGCCGGAAGCCGTGGCAGAACGCTGCGGCATATCCGCAGAGCGGATCAAACGGATCGCTGCGGAAATCGCCCATGTGGCCTTTGAGCAAGCCTTTGAACTGCCGATCGCATGGACAGATTTCCGCGGGGAAAAGCACAGCACGATGACGGGACGCCCCGTCAGTTTTCATGCGATGCGCGGAATTTCGGCCCATGCCAACGGGTTCCAGACGGCGCGCGCCTTGCATGTTTTGCAAATCATTCTGGGCACGGTCGAGGCCCCGGGCGGCTTCCGCTTTAAACCGCCCTACCCCAAACCGGCAGAGGCGCATCCAAAGCCGCACGCCAAATCCACCCCCGGCCAACCTTTGGACGGACCGCATCTGGGTTTTGTGCAAGGTCCCGATGATCTGCTCATCGATGAAGACGGCAACGCCAAGCGCATCGACAAGGCCTTTACCTGGGAAAACCCAATGTCCAGCCACGGGCTGATGCATATGGTGATTTCCAATGCCTATGCGGGTGATCCCTATAAGATCGACACGCTTTTCATGTATATGGCGAATATGTCGTGGAATTCGTCGATGAACACGGCTGGCGTCATGAAAATGCTGACGGATGTGGATGAAAACGGCGATTATGTCATTCCCAACATCATCTATTCTGACGCCTATAGTTCAGAAATGGTGGCCTATGCCGATCTGGTGCTGCCCGACACGACCTATCTTGAACGGCATGATTGTATCTCCATGCTCGACCGTCCCATCTGCGAGGCTGACGCCGCCGCCGATGCAATCCGCTGGCCGGTGATCGAACCAGATCGCGACGTGCGCGGATTTCAATCTGTGCTCTGTGATCTTGGGGCGCGGTTGAACCTGCCTGGCTTTGTCAACGAAGACGGCAGCGCCAAGTACAAGGACTACGCCGACTATATCGTCAACCACATTCGCAAACCGGGCATTGGCCCGCTTGCCGGATGGCGCGGCGAAAATGGTGATGCCGCAGGACGTGGGGATGTGAACCCCGAGCAGCTGAACAAATATATCGAAAACGGCGGCTTTTTTGTCGAACATATCCCCGAAGAGGCCAGTTTCTACAAACCGTGGAACGCCGCCTATCAGGACTGGGCCGTTGGCATGGGCTTTTACGACGCGCCGCAGCCCTATCTGTTCCAGCTTTATGTCGAACCCATGCGCCGCTTTCAGTTGGCCGCAGAGGGCGTCGGCACCCGCCAGCCCCCGGAACATCTGCGCGACCGGATCAAAGAGACGCTGGACCCTTTGCCAATCTGGTATCCCCCTTTTGAGGATACGGCCGTTGACACGGATGAATACCCCATCCACGCCCTGACACAGCGCCCCATGGCGATGTATCACAGCTGGGGGTCGCAAAACGCATGGCTGCGCCAGATCCACGGGCGCAACCCGCTTTATCTGCCGACGAAGATATGGCAGGCAAATGGCTTTGCCGAAGGGGATTGGGCCAAGGTCAGCTCTGTCCATGGGTCAATCACGGTTCCCGTCGCTCATCAGGCTGCGCTGAATGAAAACACGGTCTGGACCTGGAATGCGATCGGCAAGCGCAAAGGGGCCTGGGCGCTGGACAAGGACGCACCGGAATCCACCAAAGGGTTCTTGCTGAACCACCTGATCCACGAATTGATGCCCCCCAAAGGCGACGGGCTGCGCTGGTCCAACTCTGATCCCGTGACGGGCCAAGCCGCATGGTTTGACCTGCGCGTAAAGATCGAAAAGACCGCTGCCCCGGCAGAGGCGAGCCCCGTCTTCCCACCGATCAAATCCCCGGTGGCGTCGTGACCATGACGGAACGCCTTCGAACAGCGCGGGTCTCTGACCATGCGGAGCTGTCGGCGCTTTTCCGGCGGGCCGCGCTGGCCAATGCGCAAGATCGGGCCGCGCTGCTTGCGCATCCAAAGGCCCTAAAGCTGGCGCTTGGACCAATAGAGGCCGGCCAGGTCATAGTGCTGGAACGGGGGGCGCAAATCGTCGGGTTCATCTCGTTGCGTCCAGCGGGTCCAGCCACGCAAGAGGTGTCAGCCCTGTTCGTCGACCCCGGGTCATGGAACCAAGGTGTGGGGCGAAAACTGATCAAGGCCGCCCGTGATCGTGCCGCCCAGGCTGGCGATGCGATATTGACTTTGACCGGCAACGCTCATGCCAGCGGGTTCTATCGGGCCTGTGGCTTTGACCAGATCGGCACCACACAGACGGAATTTGGCACTGCCGTGCAGATGCAACTGAACATTGATCCGCAGAATTTGCGGATCCAGGAAGGGACCGCGCGCCTCTCATGACACTTTTGCCCGAACACACGAATAAGAAACTTGGTCTTGTCATTGATCTGGACACCTGCGTGGGCTGCCACGCCTGCGTGATCGCCTGCAAAGGCTGGAATGACAGCCATTATGGGGCAGAGCTTTCTGATGTTGATGCTTATGGTGCCGAACCCTCGGGCACATTCCTGAACCGGGTCCATTCCTTCGAAGTCCAGCCGGAAAGCGGCACGGCACAGACCGTGCATTTCCCCAAATCCTGTCTGCATTGCGAAGACGCGCCCTGCGTCACCGTCTGCCCGACCGGGGCCAGCTTTAAGCGTGTCGAGGATGGGATCGTTCTGGTCAACGAAACCGACTGCATCGGCTGTGGTCTATGCGCCTGGGCCTGCCCTTATGGCGCGCGGGAACTGGATGCCGTTGCGGGCGTCATGAAGAAATGCACCCTTTGCGTCGACCGCATTTACAATGAAAACCTGCCCGAAGAAGACCGTCAGCCCGCCTGCGTGCGCACCTGCCCTGCGGGGGCGCGGCACTTTGGCGATCTGGGCGATGAGGATAGCGATGTCAGCAAGCTTGTCGCGGAACGCGGTGGATTTGACCTTATGCCGGATCTGGGCACAAAACCGGTGAACCAGTATCTGCCCCCTCGCCCCAAAGATCGCGAGGACGCCATCGATATTCTGGCCCCGTTCCTTGAACCCGTCGCCGAAGACCCGCGTGGATTGCTGGGGTGGCTGGATAAGGCCCTGGGGGCGCTGCCGGGCGCTGAAAAGGGTAAACACTGATGCATCCAGCACCATCCGTTATTCTGTTTACCGTTCTGTCTGGCCTTGGCTTTGGCATGCTGGCCTGGCTGGGCTTGGGCATGCCCGCAGTCACCGGCTGGGTCGCCTTTGGCTATTTCTTTATCGCCTATGCCCTGGCCGTTGGTGGCTTGCTGGCCTCGCTCTTGCACCTTGGAAACCCGCAACGGTTTCTCAAAGCGTTTTTGCAATGGCGCAGCAGTTGGCTCAGCCGCGAGGCTTGGTTGTCGGTCACGTCGCTCTGCGTCATGGGGTTGTTTGCCCTGGGCGCGATCTTTTTCGGCGGTGGCTGGTCGCTCTTGGGTTGGCTTGGCGCGGTGCTGTCGTTGGTGACGGTTTATTGCACGTCGATGATCTACACCTCGCTTAAAACCGTTCCACGGTGGAACCATCCATCAACGCCAGTCCTGTTCGTTTTGCTGTCAGCCGCGGGGGGCGCGCTTTTGACCGGGCAAGTCATCGCATCCGTGCCGCTGTTGGTTCTGGCCGGGGCCTGCCAATTGCTGGTCTGGCATTGGGGCGACAAAAGTTTCGCAGAACGCGGCAGCACCATCGCCAGCGCAACTGGCCTGACCGGCGGCGATGTGCGGCTGTTTGAGGGGCCGCATACGGGCACAAGCTATCTCACACGGGAAATGGTGTTTCAGGTGGGCCGCAAACATGTGCGCGTGCTGCGGATCATCGCGATCCTGTGCATGAGCATTCTGCCCGCGGCCCTGCTGACGCTTTTTCATGCCGGGTATCTTGTCGTGATATTGGCCTCGGTGCTGCACATCGTTGGTGTCTTTGCGTCGCGCTGGTTGTTCTTTGCGCAAGCGGAACATGTCGTCAGCCACTATTACGGCCGCTGATCCCGATCCTGTTGCGGCAGCTTGTGACGCTTCGCAACGGTCACCTCGTGAAATTTTTGTTGACTTTTTCACGGAATCAGCGTGAAAATTTGAGCGTAAATTTCATTTGGGATCGCGATGACAGCTGGAACCACACTTGGCGCTGACCTTCGGGCATTGCGAAAATCCCGCAATCTGACCCTGGAACAGCTGGCGGAAACTTTGGGTGTTTCCGTGGGGTGGCTGAGCCAGGTGGAACGCGACATTTCCACCGCCGACACTGAAACGCTCAAATCTATGGCACGGGTTTTCGATGTGCCGATGTCTTTGTTCTTCGGTCAGGCCACCGCCCCCAAGGCAGAACGCGGGCGTATCGTGCGGGCCCAGAACCGGCGCGACATCGGGGAACGCCAGGGCGGCCTTGTAGAGGCCCTGCTCTCTCCTGACCTGACGGACAGTTTTGAGGTGGTGCATTCCACCTTCATGCCCGGCGCGTCCCGCAAGATTGCCGCGACCCGCCCCACCCAGGAACTGGCCTATCTGGTCTCAGGACGGCTGGACATCTGGCTGGACGCAGACAAATTCACCATTGAAACCGGCGACAGCTTTCGTGTGCGCGAACAGTCTTTGCGCTGGTCCAACCCCTATGACCTGCCCGCGATTGCGGTCTGGGTCATTTCCCCGCCGGTCTATTGAAGGAGACCAAAGATGGCTGATTTCCCAACCACAGCCCGTGTTGTCATTATCGGCGGCGGCGCGATCGGCGCGTCTTCGTTGTACCACCTGGCCAAAGCAGGGTGGATCGACGCGGTGCTGCTGGAAAAGAACGAACTCACCGCCGGGTCCACATGGCATGCGGCGGGGAATGTGCCGACCTTCTCGACCAGCTGGGGCATCATGAACATGCAGCGCTATTCGACGGAACTTTACCGTGGATTGGCGGCAGAGGTCGACTATCCGATGAATTACCATGTGACGGGCTCTATCCGGCTGGGCCATTCAAAAGAGCGCATGCAGGAATTTGAACGCGCCTGCAGTATGGGCCGCAGCCAGGGGATGAAGCTGGATATTCTGACGCCTCAGGAAACCAAGGACCGCTATCCATTTCTGGAAACCCATGATCTGCAAGGGGCGCTTTATGATCCGGCGGATGGCGACATCGACCCCGCACAGCTGACGCAAGCCCTGGCCAAGGGCGCGCGCGATCTGGGGGCCCGCATCTTGCGCCACACAGCTGCGATCGGTGTGCGGCGGGAAAGCGAAGAATGGGTTGTGCAAACCGCCCGCGGCGACATCCGCTGTGAATTTGTGGTAAACGCCGCAGGCTATTACGCGCAGCGCGTTGGCGAATGGTTCCGCCCCTATGGCGGGCGGCGCGTGCCGATGATGGTGATGAGCCATCAGTACCTGCTGTCCGAAGAAATCCCGGAACTTGACGCCTATTCCGACGTAGAAGGGCACAAGCTGCCCCTGCTGCGGGATGTGGACAGCTCTTACTACCTGCGGCAGGAAAAGAACGGGTTCAACCTTGGCCCGTATGAACGCAATTGCCGCGCGCATTGGGTCACACCCGATGACCCGATGCCAGAGGATTTCAGCTTTCAGCTTTACCCCGACGATCTGGACCGGCTGGAGTGGCATATAGAAGACGCCATTGCCCGCGTGCCCTTGCTGGGCTTGGCAGGCATTCAAAAGGTCATCAACGGGCCAATCCCCTATGCGCCCGATGGAAACCCCCTGATCGGCCCGATGCCCGGTGTGCCCAATGCGTTTGAGGCCTGCGTCTTTACCTTTGGCATTGCCCAGGCCGGCGGCGCGGGCAAAGTCCTGACGGAATGGATCACAGAGGGGCAAACCGAATGGGATATGTGGTCCGTCGATCCAAGGCGCTTTACCGATTACACCGATGACGATTATTGCATCGCAAAAGGGCAAGAGGTTTATGGCCACGAATATGCGATGCATTTCCCCTGGCACGAATGGCCTGCGGGGCGGGACAAGAAACTGTCCCCCGTGCATGAGCGCGTTAAGGAACTGGGCGGGCAAATGGGCGCCTATAATGGTTGGGAACGGGCCAATTGGTTTGCCGCCCCAGACGATGACACATCCCTTGACAGCACCCAGACCTGGAACCGGGACGGTCCCTGGGCCGCCCGCATCCAAGAGGAATGCCAGGCTGTCCGTGACAATGTGGGGGTTTTGGACCTGCCCGGATTTTCCCGCTTTATTCTGTCCGGCCCGGGTGCCGCAGACTGGCTGAACAGCCGGATCGCCGGGGCCTTGCCCAAGGTTGGCCGCATGTCCCTGGCCTATTTCCCGGATGAACGCGGGCGCATTCTGACGGAAATGACTGTGCTGCGATTTGGCGAAGACCTGTTCACACTCATCACCGCAGCCGCCGCGCAGTGGCATGACAAAGAGGTACTGGCATCTGCCCTGCCCGAGAATCTCGACCTGACAGACACGACAGCAGATGTGTCTACCCTGATCGTCACCGGCCCGAAATCTCGGGACCTGTTGCAGGGCATCGTGACCGGCGACTTGTCCCTGCCCTGGCTGTCTCACCAATCCGCAAAGGCCGCGGGCCACACTTGCCTGTTGGTTCGCGTCAGCTTTGTCGGCGAACTCGGCTGGGAAATTCACGCGCCCAACAAAGACATGCCCGACATCTACAAAGCGATCTTAGAGGCCGGGGCCAAGCCCTTTGGCATGTGGGCGCTGAACAGCTTGCGCTTGGAAAAAGGCTATCGCGCTTGGAAAGGCGATCTGTCGACAGATTATTCCCTGCTGGAAGGCGGGCTGGATCGGTTCATGAGGTTGAACAAAGAGGCAGACTTTCCCGGCAAATCCGCGCTGCAGGCCGAACAGCAACGCGGCGTTGCCAAACGGTTCGTCACCCTGATCGTAGAGGCTGGGGACTGCGATGCGCCTTTTATGTCGAACCTGTGGCAGGGCGACACGCTGGTTGGGGAAACCACATCCGGCGGCTGGGGCTATCGCGTCGATGCGTCGATCGCCCTTGGCATGGTCCGGGCCGATCTGGCAACGCCCGGCACGCGGTTAGAGGTGGAAATCTACGGCGCGAGATATCCCGCCACAGTGCAAGAGGATGCACCGCTTTGGGACCCAGAAAACGAAAGGATCCGCGTGTGAGCGAGATTACACTGTTGGACGGCGGCATGGGGCAGGAACTGGTCCACCGCTCTGGCGATCAACCGACGCCCTGGTGGGCGACGCAGGTGATGGTCGATCATCCTGGCCTGGTTGCGGATATCCACCGCGACTATTTTGCCGCCGGGGCCACCATCGCCACGGCCAACACCTATGCCATCCATCCCGACCGGTTCGTAGGCAGCCCCTTGGCGGACCGCATTGACACACTTGCCAAACTGGCCCTGCAAGAGGCCGCCGCCGCGCAACGCGGCACCACAGGCACGCGGATCGCAGGCTCTGTCGGGCCGCTGGCGGCCACCTATCGCCCAGAGCTGCACCCGCCCTACGAGCAGGCAAGGCCCGCCTATGCGACGGCCGCCGCGCGTTTGGCCGATGATGTGGATTTTATCCTGTGCGAAACCGTCGCTTCTGTTCTGCATGCACGGGCCATTCTGGACGGTGCGCTGGAAACCGGCAAACCTGTGTGGTTGTCGGTGACGGTGGATGACCGCAATGGCGCGCTTTTGCGGTCGGGGGAACCGGTGTCAGACATCATCCCCGTGGTGAAAGACAGGGCTGCGGCGGTTCTGGCCAATTGTTCCGCGCCAGAGGTGATGCTGGATGCCCTTGATCCCTTGTCGGATGCGGGCCTGCCCTACGGGGCTTATGCCAATGGTTTTCAGCAAATCACATCAGAGTTTCTGGAAGACGGCCCCACGGTTGACGTGCTGGACAGCCGCAGAGACCTTACCCCCCCGGCCTATGCGGATCACGCGCTGCGCTGGATAGACCACGGCGCCACCATCGTCGGTGGCTGCTGCGAGGTCGGCCCCGCCCACATCACCGAACTGGCCAAGCGTATTCGCGCGGCTGGCCACACCATTGTTTGAGGTTCCTATGAAAACGATCCCTGAAAAAGCCCGTGTTGTTATCATCGGCGGTGGCGTGATTGGCTGTTCCGTCGCCTATCATCTGGCCAAGACCGGCTGGAAAGACATCGTCCTGTTGGAACGCAAAGCGCTGACCAGCGGCACCACATGGCACGCGGCCGGTCTGATCGGTCAGTTGCGGGCCACTTCGACAATGACGCGCTTGGCCAAATACAGTGCCGATCTTTATGCGGCGCTGGAACAGGAAACAGGCGTTGCTACGGGAATGCGCCAGAACGGATCGATTTCGGTTGCCCTAACGCGCGAGAGGCAAGAAGAGCTGCGCCGCTCTGCCTCTATGGCGAATGCCTTTGGCGTTGATGTGGTCGAGATCGGACCAGAAGAGATCAAACGCCGTTATCCGCATCTGAACTGCGAGGATGTCCTTTCCGGAGTCTATATAGACAAGGATGGCCAGGGCGACCCGGCCAACATCGCGCTGGCTCTGGCCAAAGGGGCACGGCAAATGGGCGCGCAGGTCTTGGAACGGGTGCAGGTTACGGGCATCCGACGCGAAGGGCGGCGGGCAACAGGGGTGGATTGGGTCAGCGGCGAAGAAAGCGGATTTCTGCAGGCCGATGCTGTCGTCAATTGCGGCGGCATGTGGGGGCATGAGGTCGGGCGTATGGCGGGCGTCAACGTCCCGTTGCATGCCTGCGAACATTTCTACATCGTCACCGAACCAATCCCAGAGCTGGCCCAATTGCCTGTTCTGCGCGTCCCCGACGAATGCGCCTATTATAAAGAAGACGCAGGCAAGATCCTTTTGGGGGCCTTTGAACCCGTCTCAAAACCCTGGGGCATGGACGGCATCCCCAAGGATTTCGAATTTGATCAACTGCCCGAGGATTTCGACCATTTCGAACCGATCCTAGAGGCGGCCGTGTCCCGCATGCCGATGCTGGCAGAGGCTGGCATCCACACGTTCTTTAATGGCCCCGAAAGTTTTACCCCGGATGACGCCTATCATCTGGGTCTGGCGCCAGAGCTCGATAACTTCTGGGTGGCGGCGGGGTTCAACTCTATCGGCATTCAATCGGCCGGGGGGGCGGGCATGGCGCTGGCCGCCTGGATGGATGCAGGCGAAAAGCCATTTGATCTGGGCGGCGTCGATATTTCCCGCATGCAGCCCTTTCAGGGCAACAAGACCTATTTGTTTGAACGATCCAAAGAAACGCTTGGTCTGCTCTACGCCGATCATTTCCCGTTCCGTCAAAAATCCACCGCCCGTGGCATTCGGCGCACCCCATTTCATGATGCGTTAAGCGCAAGCGGGGCAGTGTTCGGAGAGGCCGCAGGCTGGGAACGCGCCAACTGGTTTGCGGATCCGGGGCAGGCTCGGGAATACAATTATACATGGGGCCGCCAGAACTGGTTTGAAAATTCAGCGCGGGAACATCGTGCCATTCGCGAAAATGTTGGCATGTATGACATGTCCAGTTTCGGCAAAATCCGCGTTGAGGGCCGCGACGCCGAGGCATTTTTGAACCACGTATGCGGCGCGGATATGACCGTGCCTGTGGGCAAAATCGTTTACACTCAACTCCTGAACCGCAATGGTGGGATCGAAGCCGACGTCACAGTCACCCGGCTAACCCCTGACGCCTATCTGATCGTCACGCCCTCTGGCACCCGCATGGCCGATCAGATCTGGCTAGAGCGCCACAAGGGCGCGTTCAACGTCGTCCTGACGGATGTGACCAGCGGCGAAGGCGTGCTGGCCGTGATGGGCCCCAAGGCGCGGGATCTGCTGCGTCTGGTGTCTCCGGCTGACTTTTCAAATGACACGAACCCTTTCGGCACTGCCCAAACGATAGAAATCGGTATGGGCCTGGCCCGCGCGCATCGCGTTTCCTATGTGGGTGAACTGGGATGGGAGATCTATGTCTCTGCCGACATGTGCGCCCATGTGTTCGAAACACTGGCAGAGGCCGGGGCCGATGTCCGGCTGAAGCTTTGCGGGATGCATATGATGGACAGCTGCCGGATCGAGAAAGGCTTTCGCCATTTCGGCCATGACATCACCTGCGAAGACCATGTGCTAGAGGCCGGGCTGGGCTTTGCGCTTGGGCGCGATAAGACCGACTATATCGGGCGCGATGCGGTGTTGCGCAAACGAGAGGCCGGGTTGGAACGGCGTCTGGTCCAGTTCCAGTTGCTGGATCCGGCCCCCTTGCTCTACCACAACGAACCGATCCTGCGGGATGGCGAAGTCGTAGGCTATACATCCTCTGGCGCATACGGGCATTGGCTGGGCGGAGCGATTGGCCTGGGCTATGTGCCTTGCGTAGGGGAAACGTCGCAAGATTTGTTAAATTCCCCCTACGAGATCGAAGTCGCCGGCAACCGGATCGCGGCCAAAGCGTCGCTGCGTCCGCTCTATGACCCCAAATCCCTAAACGTTCGGGGCTAATTCAATTTAAAATTGTAACGAATCGATTCGTTATGCTCAGGCCGATCGGACGGCCCGGTCAAAATCTCCGGTCCGGGCTGAGCGAATTCCCGTCACGATGTTGAAATCGTGCAAGGCTGACGTGACAAAACCCTTATTTGATTGGCGAAAACCCGCAATCCGGTGGCGACATCCCGCTTGGTACGGCGGAATTCTGCCACGCAAAAGCGGGAACCTGCGCAAACAAATCCTCCTCTAACTTTAGACAAACTTAAGCCTTTTTTCGGCATCTAGTGTGGCCTGTGTTTCGACGATCCGCGTTGGAACGCTGCCAAACCGACGACCTATCACGGTCCGACTCATCCGCCTGCCTCCGCCCGGGGGCCATGAATTGGGACAGAAGAATATGACCACGACCTACACCGCATATAGCGGACATTCGAACGCAACGATTACAGTGACGACAAACGCCGAGCTTCAATCTGCTCTGTCCAATCTCGATTCGTCCGGGGGCGGTACGATCTTGCTGGATGGCAATGGTGGGCCGTTTAACATCTCTGGAAATGGTTTGGGGGATGCCAACAATCCGATCCTGATCAAAGCGCTCGACCCGAACACACCGCCAAATGTCACTGACATCTACCTGCAGAATTCTTCACATATTACGATGACAGAACTGCATGTGGACAGCAGCGTCTCCGGCGGAATAGTACCCCACCAGGAACTGCGCATTGAAAGCTCTGATCATATTGAGTTTGTCAACAATCACATGAGCAGTATTGCGGACGGTTACGACGACGGCGCCGGTAGCGCTAATATTGGTGCAAATGCAGCATTCATTCGGAATTCGTCAGACATTAAAATTTCTGGTAACTTGATCGAAGACTATTCCCGCGGGATCACGTTTGCGGAAGTTAAAAACATCGATATTTCTGGCAACGAAATAACTGGCATTCAGACTGATTTCATCCAAGGCCGGGGAATTCAAAACGCGACAATCAACAATAACAACCTGCATGATCCGTATGGCTCAGTTCAAACTGTCAACCATTCGGATTTTATTCAGATCTTTGCTCTTGGTGCCCAATCTGTGACGTCCAACGTTGAAATTTCAGGTAACATTATGGATACCGGCACAGGGCCAGCCTATCAAGGGATCTTTGTGACCAGTAATGTAGTTGGGAACGCCGGACCTGAGGGCCAACAATATCAAGACATTAAAGTTTTTGACAATGTCATCCATACAGGCGTTTGGCATGGTATCACGATTGGACAAACGCAAGGGGTTGAAGTTCACCACAACACTGTCTTGCTAAATCCAACGAGTTATTCGTACCCCACACCTACCTCTACTGGCGTCCAAGGGGAACCATGGATCAATACCAGTTCGTCTACCGGCACAAGCGTATACAACAATGTTGCAGGAAAGATCCTTCTCCCCGGCAATACCGATCCGACAACGAACAATACAGTCATTAATTACGCGGACCCAAGTTCACAGGATTATTATTCAGTACTTACCCCCCCAAAAAATGATTACGTGCCGCAGCCCACAAGTCCGACGACACCGACCGATCCAACAGCTCCGACCGATCCAACAGCTCCGTCTGATCCGACAACACCATCCGACCCGGCGACGCCGTCTGGTGATCCGGCAGAACCGACCACTCCAGTAGAACCAACGGAGCCCACAGAACCACCCGCCCCCGTTGAACCTACCATCCCGACAGCGCCTTACAACGAACAAGATCCCGACATCGGGGATGCAGGCGACGACCCAGCCCTGCAACCAGAGGGAAGCCTACGTGACGTTCTGAGGTTCCACTTCAAGGGGGTGAAACCTTGGCAAAGAGCGAGGTTGCACGATTCGAAAGTTGAGTTAAATCAAATGCTTGACAAGTTGACCGAGGATGACGTCAGACAGTTGATGGTGGACTCCGAACAATCAGAACAAGATGGCGCGTCAATGATAGAACATGGCTATTCTGGTCATGGTTTCAAAGCGCAAAACGTATCCAAGTTCATCAATGTCAAGAGATTCGACCGAAATGCCGACAAAAAGCAACTGGTAAAAAAGGCTCAGCACGAATTCCGTGACATGCTTCAAGACATAAAAGTCGGCGATCTGCTCGATCTCATGCAACAGCATGACGAGGACGATGACCCATTTACGGCGCATGACGACGACGAGGACGATACGGTGCTAGACTACCACATGCTTCTTTAACGCAGGCCAATCGTACTAAAATAGCAAAAGCCAGCCCTTCTTCGCGCTGGCTTTTCGACGTCATTTGTTCAGTCTAACGCATCAATTTCGCACTTCAGAAACCATCGTTGATATCATGGAGCGACATACCAATAAGACGTGCCAAAGCACTGAATTTGAGGCATCTTAGCCGCAATAAAGTCATTCGGCGGTCGTCCTTCTATTTACGATTGGGTTATTGCCAGATAGAGAGTATTAATGAAGTGTGAAAATCTCGCTGAGGGCCCGAAAAATACGCTTTCTGAAGGGAATTCAAAGCAAAATGTTGCCAACTGTTTTTCGGAATCTAAGGCCCTAATCATTTTCGATAGAAGGCCACACTGAACATGAACAGCGCACAATCCACCCTGCCTCAAAAAAATCCGCGTGTTTTGGTGGTTGCCTCAGGCGGTGGACATTGGGTCCAGTTATGTCGCTTGGCTCCGTCATGGGACAATTGCCGTGTCACATATGTTAGCACCGATCCCGGCTTTCGCAACGAAGTTGAACGCCTTGCCGCTGAACGCGGGCAACCCAAACCGGCCTACACGTGGGTGACCGAAGCCAATCGATGGGAAAAATGGCGGTTGGTCAAGTCGCTGCTTTGGATGATCTGGGTGGTGTTGCGAGTCCGGCCAGATATTGTGATCACAACTGGCGCCGCTCCTGGGTATTTCGCACTGCGTTTGGGGCGATTGTTCGGTGCGCGAACGATTTGGCTAGATAGTATCGCCAATGGTGAGGCGTTATCCCTGTCCGGACAAATGGCTGGAAAATACGCCGATTTGTGGTTGACGCAGTGGGAACATCTAGCCGGATCGGATGGCACAGCACCCGAATTTCGGGGGTCGGTCATATGATTTTTGTTTCTGTCGGCACACAGTTGCCCTTTAATCGATTGATCAAGGCGATGGATACTTGGAGCGCCGAAACGGATTCCTGCGAACGGGTTGTAGCACAGGTCGGGGCGTTAGGGCCGAACGACTATCGGCCAAAAAATATCCAATGGACGGAAAAAATGACACCCGAAGTATTCAGCCAACATGTCGAAGCTGCGAGGCTTGTTATTAGCCATGCAGGTATGGGATCGATCATAACGGCGCTTAGTTCTGGAAAACAGATCATAATAATGCCTCGCCACGCCGATCTTGGTGAACACCGCAATGATCACCAAATGACTACTGTAGCCAAATTGCGAACCCGCTCGGGGATCTACGCAGTGGACGGGGAAACCGACTTACCAGGCACCCTTAACGATCTCTTGACAGCGGAAAAAAACTTGATGACGGAGCCTTTACCCCGTTTTGCAGAAAAAAAATTGGTTGACGCGTTGCGAAATTTTATTTTCGAAGGTGCTACGCCAAAGATGTAAGAGCATATTGAACAAAAAAAAATCAATAACAGATACAAGGGTGTTCCCTATTTCTGGGTAGCCTTTAGACTCAAAAGCTCTCTTGTCTTTATACAAGCCAGTATTGCCTGTCGACGCGAAAGAAAAAAGCTCTGCCTTGCAGATCCGCTAGCGCAAAGGCGACTTTGATATTTCGTCACCCCCTGTTGGACGAACGAAAAAGAATTCATACAACACTTGACCCAAATTTTGCAAAAATGCAAAACACCCCACGTGTTTGCCTGATACTTGGCAAACGAGTCCAGCGCGTTTGGAACACTGACATGACAGATCACGCACAAAACCCTGTCGCCCCAAAAAAGGCGACCAAATTCGAGAAATTTCTTCGGTTCATTACCGGAGTGATTGATCCACGCGCGTATATTCATATGTTGAAAATAGTTAATTACTACAACTACTCGCATGTAATCCCCTTGCGAAAATTAAAGAGGGGGATCGGATCGGCAATTAGTCCGAACGCAATTTTTGCAAATGCTGAGAATATTGAAATCGGAGATCGAATCGCCTTGGGTGCACGTTGCGCCCTATGGGCAGGCCCCAAACATGGTCGCATTGTGATAGGCAATGACGTCCTTTTTGGTCCAGATGTTTTAGTAACAGCAGCTAATTATCGTTTCAATGATGGCGCTCCCGTGACCATACAGGCAATGGATGAAAAAAGTATAACCATTGGAGACGACGTTTGGCTGGGGGCTAAAGTGATCGTTCTGCCCGGCGCCGAGATTGGTGCAGGCGCGATCATTGGCGCAGGAGCTATTGTTAGTGGCAAGATCCCACCATTTGCAGTTGCCGTCGGCGTACCGGCCCGTGTGGTCGCCCAGCGAAACATCCAACGCTAATACGGGCACTGTTTCTTACAAATCGAAGCGCCGAAACGATTCTATTTGGACCAGTGTTCAATTAGGATCAGAGAGAAAGATCGCGTCCGTTGATTTGCTTTAACATCCAAATCATCCGCTGGAATCGGAGTCGGGCAAGCGTGCCGATACAGCGCATCCGTTCCTGTGCGGTGTCAATCTTGGAACTGGACAGAATTTTCGGCAGGTGCAAAACAACGCTGACAGGCATGGCCAGAGCTTTGGTGGTCCAGAACACTTTGGCCGATAGTCCAGGCCTCCGAATATTCTGAAGCGCAAAGTCTTCCCGCGTCAATCGTAGCCACTTGCTTCGAAGTGCAGTCCAGTCGTTTCGGCTTGGGTGGCGGACAAGCAACCGGTCATCATAAACCAACCGATATCCTTTGGAAGTGGCCCGCTGACCCCATTCGGCGTCCTCGGAGACATGCGGGCGGAAAGGTCCGACATCTTCAAAAACTACCCTTGATGTGATCAAATTTGCTGTAATCGAAAACCCTTTTGTTTCAATATATTCGCGCGTCTGAAATGCAAAGACCGCCTCAAAAGCTTCAGCACCACTGCGCGGAGCTGGAGTTTCGTCAAACACATCAACCCGCCCGCCAATCACATCCCCGCGGGAAAGGCCGGCACGGGCAACGTTGACCCAATCAGAGGCCGGAATACAATCGGCATCGAGAAAAGCCAAGATCGGAGCACGGCTTTCCCGCACTCCTCGGTTGCGTGCGGGTCCAGCTCCCTTTTCTGGCTCTGTCAGGAAGCGCACAGTCGGAAAATACGGCAAGAGCTTTTCACCGGGCGGAATCGGCGAGCCATTATCAATCACCAGGACTTCTACATTTTCGAGATTGTTTAGCATAAGAGCCGAAAGGCAGCGTTCCAAACGTTCTGTGTCATCGTAATGTGGGATGATAATCGCGACATCGAGGTCGGATTTGAATTTAGAATCAGCAGTATTCAAGTCTGCGGCCCCCTGAGAAGCACATGGTTGGTCCCTGGCCATCCGCCCTATTTTCACTCCAAAATGTAAATACTCAACGAGTATCCCGGCTTCAAACTTCGGTTTTCCGGTTTGACCGTAGCCATGATACGTTCTTGGTATCACAGTCAAGTAATGCACCAATGTTTTACAATTCTGTTTCCCGTTTGCGTCCAATCCATTGAGATCGGGACCAACGGTGCGCCAAAGCACATATATTGCAACACGCTCTTGTCTGGCTGTAGCTTTCGCAGCTAGCGACTACCTGCGCGGAATGGAGTAAATTGTCTAGCCGCCAGACAAATTCACTTTGTCACCAGGTCTATAACCGAACGGAACCGAAAACAAAGCTACTGCCAAGGGCACATGGCAAACCAATGTAAACGTAAAGGTAAACAGCCCAAAATTTAGCGAAAATCACCAAGCGGCTAGGGCCAACCGGAGTGTACCTGTTGAAGGTACATCACAGCGGTAGCTATTTTAACCCCTTGCGATGTTTTGCTTTGCCGGGGCTTCTTTGACCTAAGATATGTTGTTTCACAATCAAATAATTCAAAGCAGGTAAGTACGTGACACTTAAGGACCCAGCAGAACTGACTATAATCGTGGTCAGCTACAATACGAAGGCGTTAACTCTCAAATGCCTTGAAACCTTGATGGCCAACACCAAATCTGCGGTATTCCATACGGTGGTGATCGACAATGCTTCGTCCGACGGCTCTGCGAAGGCTATCCGTGCACGGTTCCCCCAAGTAGAACTGATCGATAGCGACGAAAATCTCGGTTTTGCGAAGGCCAATAACCTAATTGCTAAGGCCGTAACCACTAAGTGGACATTGCTGCTGAACCCCGACACCGAAGTTTATGACGGTGCAATCGACCGGATTGTCGCCTTTGCTGAAACGCATCCAGAGAACGGCATTTACGGCGGCCGAACGGTGTTTCCAGATGGATCGCTCAACATTGCTTCATGTTGGAACCGTATCACCCCGTGGAGCGCATTTTGTTCTGCAGTCGGATTAAGCGCAGCCTTTCCCAAATCGCCAGCGTTTAACACCGAAGCCATCGCCGGTTGGAACCGGGATACGGTTCGTGAAGTCGACATTGTAGTGGGCTGCTTCTTCTTGATTCGCTCCACGCTTTGGCATGAACTAGGCGGTTTCAACGAGAAATACTTTATGTACGGCGAAGAGTCAGACCTTTGCTTAAGGGCGATTAAACGTGGAGCCAAACCGATCATTGTGCCAGATGCCGAGATCATGCATTTAGTTGGGGCATCATCAGCGCGCCGGGTCGATAAAACCATTATGGTCGCTCGTGCCAGAGCGACGCTTATCCGCGACCACTGGCCCACGACGGGTGCGCAGTTTGGATTGGCGATGCTGTGGCTATGGGCCGCCAGCCGCTACAGCTTCGAAACTGTGCATCACGCGTTGCTGGGGAGCAGGGCCGCTCCTGAACCCTCCTCCCCCCCAAAGTGGCGCCAAGTCTGGAACCAACGGTCGCAATGGCTGTCAGGCTATTGATCTAGCTCAGATTGATTAGGTGTGGTTCTTTATGCCACGCGAGCGTTGAGAACCAAGCGGCCGCACCATCAACCGCGATCACGTTGTCGCTGGTGAAACCCCGACGGTAACCAAAGAGAATTGCTTATGCAGATTTGCGTAAATGATCATATTGTTGCGCGGCAGATCACGAGACCATGGGTATTGAGAAACATAGTCGCCGTTCGTTGGATCGGTCACAAGGCCACAAAAGGCGGTTTCACACCCGTTGACCTACAGCCCCGTTGGTTCGGCGTAATTCAAAGTGTGGGAAAGCCGCTTCAGGGCCCTGCCATCGGATCATATTCGATGTCTGCGATAGACGTGCTTTTGTTTTAACAAGTTTCAAATTGGCACCCCAAAAGGCTATTCTCGGGTTGGTAGCGACGAGCTGCGTCTTTAGTCTAGCTGACTATTTTGCAATCACATGCTACAAGATGTAGCAATATACTGGCGCAACCTTGTTCCACCAAATATTGCATCCAGCTCGCAACGTTCACGTGGCTTGCCGCCAAGCCTTCCCCTAACACGATCGGTACGTATAGTGCGGAACAGGTACGGTAAGTCCACCGTACACAAGTTCATTGACGGGATGCCAAACAGCGGCCAAGATCGGGGTGAAAACGGAGGAAAGAAATTGCCCCAAGATTGGGTGGGAGTTCGCGACGAATATCACACGCTTGTCCGTCAAGATGTGCTTGATTTAGTGCCAGACGGACAACGGAATGTTTTGGACGTCGGGGGAGGAATCGGCGCTAGTGCAGCATATCTGAAATCTAAAGGAAAAGTTGTTGAGGCAACGGTTGTGGATCTTGTTGGAAATGAATGTCTTTCTGATATTGACCACGCTTACGGCGGGAACCTTGAAGACCCAGCTCTATTGAATACTGTGTCCAACGAAGCCGGACCGTTTGATGTGATACTTTGCTTAGATGTCTTGGAACATCTGACCGACCCTTGGGATGTTCTCGACAGACTTTCTGCAATGCTTTCACCGAAAGGATGTATCGTTGCAAGCATCCCCAATGTGCGAAATTACAAACTAGTGGTTCCATTGGTTTTCCAGGGAAAGTTTGACCTGAAAGACAGTGGAATTTTGGATCGGACTCACATGCGTTGGTTTGTAGAAGATACGGCCAAAGCCCTTTTGTCACGTTCAGGGCTAGAGATAGATGTTTTTCAAAAACACTTCGATGGACCAAAAAAAAGGCTTTTCAACGCACTCACACTTGGGATTTTCCATGACTTCCTGACCATCCAATTCTATATTCGTTCAATTAAAAATAACTAGAAACGTCCACGCAGCGCAAGGCTGGGTTTTTCAATAAAATGCCAAGACAAAACGGACGGTACAAGCACTAGCGGCAATGATAAGGCTATGTTTGCCCAAGGGGTCATAGGTCCCCAAATCCACACAGCCATCCCTTGTAAAGGGAATGCGTAGATATAAATCCCGTAAGAATAATCACCTAATTGGTTGTAGTGGCGCAGCTTACCTCCCGGAACATAGGCAAGCCACAGCACGCTGTATCCAAGAAAGACCATAAAGACCGGCTCAAAAATCATGCTTCCTTTGGCGGCCCAAGCCGCAGCAGACAATATCAACACAATAACCAGAGAAAGTTTGATATGGACACGCCAAATATAGAACGCAGTGCCGATACCAAAAGGCAAAGCCAACTCCAATAGGTTTGCAATTTTTTTGTGTAGCGAGATCCCACTTACGTCCAAAGCTGCTAGGGCCACCAGTGAACAAGCAAATAAGACCGTTGTCTTCACAGAAGGACGAAGAAAGCCCAAGACCCCAATTAATAATACCCCCAAATAACACGCCACCTCGTAAATCAGCGTCCAGATTGACCCTTCAATGGCCGGATATGGTTGGTCCTGAAATACACCTGGAAGTTCGTACTGTATCGATACCAGCGTCACGTTGCGCAATAAGAATGCCCATGTTGACTCATCAACCAAATAATCTGTCGTCGGTAGAGTCGTGACCAAGGGGCCCAGTACAAATACAACCAGCAAAATGGATACAATGAGCGCCGGCCATAGTCGCAGTACTCTTGCAACAAGGAATTTCTTGATTTCGCCGGAACGTTCGAAACTCTGCGCAATCAGGAAGCCTGATATGACAAAAAATACATAGACTGAAATAGTGCCAAGTGAATAACCGACGGTTGCCTTCAGGGGTTCCTCTGCACCAACTCCTTGTGTGATCGGATAGGCATGCGACACCAGCACCAAAGTTGCTGCGATTACCCGAATTAGATTCAGGTTGTTGTCGCGATTGTGGGACACATCACCAAGTAAGATCACAAGCGTCAATTCCTTTCCAAGCGGCAAATAGGTGGCCGGTTTTGAATGTTCAAATCTGCCAAATACCTTGCTGTCCATTGAGGACAGGGCACACCAAAGTTCAAGCATCAAATGGAGCTGTCGCGCCATTGTTCAGCCTGACCTACCCGTTCAGGATTTCAATTTTCTCAAACGGAGCCGAGTTTTTATGTCCCAATGCCAAGTACTTATGTTGCAGATTTGAACTATACCGCCTCTAAAAAGGAGTTTCTAGAGAATCATAAATGAAGCAGCCGGTCGATCCTCGTTTGCCGTCCGTTTGTCACCAATGTTGACAATTTCCAGTCATTTTGCAGCACCTTCGATGCAATGCCAAAAATCAACAAACATTCTGGGATTTTTGTGGCGTAAGACACATGCGTCATCTATGTCAACTTAACTGACAACGACCAATACCAAGAACCAATCTCGGGACCGAGTTGAATGCGTGCGAAAATTTCTAACATCTTTCGGTCTCCACCAGAATTCATCCGCAAAGCATCCATATCATTTTCAATGCGATTTGGCGGGCTTTTTATACAATTTGGTGGATCGATAATCGTTGCTCGTCTGCTTGGTGCAGAAGCATTGGGTGCTTTTGTTTTGGCTTCGACGTGGGCAGTGTTTATTGGCATTCTTCTCCCGCTCGGACTTGGGGACTTGGCAATAAGGGAAATCCCGAAATATCTTACCAAAGACAAACAAAGCTTAGTCGTCGGCTATTTGTTAACTCTTTGCGCTACAATTCTATCGACCGGCGCAATTGCCGCGTTAGTTTTTGCAATTTTGGAACGTTTTCAGCTGCTTACATTGGCCCCGGGGTGGAAGCTTGTTGCACTATTAGCGGTCGTTCACGGTTTTGTCTTGTCTGTATCTCACACGCTCAACAGCTATCAACGGATATTAACCTCACAGTTTCTTGAGTCCATTGCACGGCAAGTTATTTACCTTGCACTGATCGGAGCCGTTCTGCTTTTGGGGCACAAACTCTCGCCTACACTTTTGTTTGATATTACCCTGGTAGCCGCGTTTGCCGTATTGGCGGTTATGCTATTGGTTCTCAACAAAGTTTGGAGAACACAATCCCAAAAACTGTCAAGACCTGAGTTCCGATTAAGTATCTGGTTCGCTGGTGCTTTACCACTATTGATGACGACCATCGCAAACAGATTGCAACTTGATCTAGACGTCTTGATGGTCGGTTCACTTCTCGGGACTTATGAAGTGGGAATCTATCGAGCCGCCGCCCGGGCGGCATTGCTGGTCACAATTGCAAATATGGTGGCGCTGCAACTGGTAGGGCCCATGCTATCACGATCAATTGCGATCAACGACCGGGATTCAACTCAATACTACTTAAAACAATCCGCGATCGTGTCCTTTGTCACCGGCATTTCCATTTGCATAATTTTTGGAGTTTGGACAAGATTTTATCTTGGTTTGTTTGGGCCACAATTTATTGAGGCTAAAACAGCAATGCGCATTCTCTTAATAGGTCAAGCAACAATAGCTTTGGCGGGACCAGATGCCATATTGCTGATAATGTTAAAGCGCGAACGCTTGGTGATGGCAGTTACCACTACTGGCGTAGCAATTAATTTCATTTTGAACTATGCGCTCATTGGCAAATTTGGCATCGAAGGCGCCGCGTTTGCGTCTTTTGTATCAATGGCCTTCGTCAGAATTACGCTTGTAACTTACGTGATCCGAAGAACCGGGTACAACACGACTATATCGTATTTTTTCACGAGGCGGTTTCGTGGATAACCCTCGCGCTTGGGTTCCCGAAATTTCTGGCGTTTGCCCTCGCGACCATCTTAACTCTGAAGTTCTCTTGCGAGTCCCCTCTTGCCCCAATTCTTCAACATCTTGGTGAGTTGGAACGCTGCGTGTAGAGCGCAAATCAGACAGCCACGCACTCGCCCCGAGAAGAAACAAAAGATACGTGTAGGTCGCGTTCCACAACCAAACGGTCGAAATGGCAATCACGGTAGACACAATTGAAAAGACCAGAGCATAGCGCTGATTGTTTTCGACCTGCGAGGGTATCTTCGCTCGGATCAAACTCACAATAACACTTATATAGGCTGCCGAAAAGAACACGAAACCGGGAATGCCATAGCGCATCGCCATAACGAGCCAAAAATTGTCAACAGAGGCGGTTACCATCCAGCTTGGACGGACCCAACCTCCATCGGTACCATAACCAAACAATGGGTGATCCCATACGTTTTGTATTCCGTAGTTAAAGATGAGAACGCGCCAATATGAATTGCCTCGATTGAACACCAAATAATCAGCGAAGACCCTGAAGGGGTTTCGAGAAGAAACCAAGTCAATGGCAATGAAAGCCGAAACGATAAGGGCAGCTAACAACCACCAACGCCAAGCCACTTTGCCCAAAATTCGATTCCACAGCATCAATCCACTTTGAACGACTACCGGGATAAAGGCCCCCGAAGAAAGTGAAAAGAAAGTTGCAACCACCGCAACCCACCCGCGACGCAGGCCGACGATTCCAGGTTTGTTCTTCCTTGGCGCATAAATCAGCAAAGAGAACGAGGTCGAAGCGAAAACTCCAAACAGTATCGGATGCTCAAATGCAGATTGCGCTCTTCTCAAACCTAGGCGAATATCACTGTTTGTCGCGTGGATTGTATTTCCAAACGCCTTGAACATCTCAAGATAAATAGGTGTTTTAGTGACCCCCTCCATCATGGCAAATGGAATAAGTATCAGTAATATAATGAAAACCACCTTACCGAAACGCAAAAAATCGTCCAGATTTCTAATGGCGCATCTTGCTAACAAATACGTTCCAAAGGTCTCGACCACATTGATTGCCGAAAAAGAAAAAGCGCTAGCACCAGTATTTACCGCCACAGCAATCATAGACCATATACAAAATAATAGCAGAAAGACATCTGGAAGGCGGACCCTGCCACAACCACCAGTCAGCCAAGAAAAACACAATGGAATAAATGCGACCAACAAAACAAATCGATACGGTGAAATACGAAACGATCCCAAACTGAAATTCAACGGAATTATCAATGAAAACAGGAAGGTTATACAGACAATCGAGACTAGCCGATTGGTTTTGACAAACTCACTTGAATGAGAAATCAATTTCGGAACAGGCTCAGCACGCAGCGAACGCGAGAATATGGACCCGAGCTGGGATTCTTTGGAATGTTTCATTCAATCAATCGACATATTTTACTTTAACACGTGTCTAGTATCTTGTGTTAGACTTGCCCAGCAGTGATATTCGACAGGAAACTTGTAACCGTCAAGTTCCAGTGCATTAGTATTCAATAGTGTGGAAATTATGGCTTCTTTAAAAACAAATGGCAGAAACAAACGATTAAACTTGGCGTTGTCGAAGTCGCGATACAATTTTTTGGCTGCCATCGCGCTCGCTCTAACTACGGCCTACACCTCCCCTTTGTTAGCCGAAACTTACTATGTGGCCGCTGCCGGCCAATCCAAAAATCTTGGAAGTGAAACAGAACCTTGGATCACCCTCACGGCCGCTCTCAAAAGCGGAAAACTAACTGGTGGTGATACTGTAATTCTCAAGGGCGGCGAATACGGCGCTAGCGAAATTTCGGGGATTAAGTTTCGTTCCCCCGTACGCATTGTTGGGGAAACCGACGCTGAAGCTCATTTCCAAAGTATTCATGTCAAAAATAGTCGAAATATTCACTTCCAAAATTTGAAAATCTGGCCGGACCACGACATTGTAGAATGGTTTTCAATAGTGCAAACTCAATCAGACTCACCGAATATCGAGTTTTCGGGGATAGATCTAAGATCAAGAAAAGACGCTGTAAAATATCGAAACTGGAATCAAAACACCTGGCTGACAAATCGCGCAAACGGTTTTGACTTGTCGGGCCCGAAAAATACAGTCCGTAACAGTTCGGTAATAGGTACGCGGTTTGCAATAACCCTTCAAAACGACGGATCGCAAGCCGTAGCAAACCGAATATCCGGTTTCAGCGGAGACGCTCTCCGCGCCTTGGCAGACGATATCAGGATTGCCAACAACTATGTGACGGATTGTGTTGCCATCGATGGGAACCATGATGACGGAATTCAATCCTGGACCACAGGACCAAACGGAAAAATAAACAATGGCGTAATGAAAAATTTACTCATTGAAAACAACTCGATCTTTGAATGGACGGGTAAACGATCGGGCCTTTCATGCACCATGCAAGGGATGTTCTTGAGTGAGAAAATACAAGGCTTGATCATTCGAAATAATACCGTTTCGGTCAGCGCATATCATGGAATTTCTGTTAGCGGTCCATCAAAAGCCAAAATCGCTAATAATACTCTTGTTAACAGTTTGGGGCCACGGGCGGATGCACCTTGGATTGGGGTTTTCGGAGCGAAGCAACAAGACAGAATTCTTATTGCAAACAACATCGCACCAAAATTCAACGTCCAAGGGAATATAGATTACCGCTCACCCGAATTGCGCAACTTAACTCTTGTTTATCCTGCGCAGGAATTGCGGGCTCCAATGGCAGGTGATTTACGGCCTGCCCGAGGAAGCCAGTTGATCAATGCGGGCAATGCCGATTTCGCACCACGTACTGATCTGGACGGCACACCGCGCAGTTTGGGCGGTGCGCCTGATATTGGAGCTTACGAGGTGGAATGACCGCGCTTAACTGCGGTCATAAATATCCTCATACCGTTTGATGTCATCTTCGCCGAGATAGCTGCCGGTTTGCACTTCGATTAGATACATCGGGACTTTGCCCGGGTTTTCCATGCGATGCACTTCCCCTAGGGGAATATAGACGGACTGGTTTTCGGAGAGCAATTTGACCTCTTTGCCGACGGTCACTTGTGCAGTGCCCTCGACCACGACCCAATGTTCAGAGCGGTGGACATGACTTTGAAGGCTAAGAATGCCGCCGGGCTTGACCATAATGCGTTTCACCTGAAACCGGTTGCCAAGGCATAGCGTTTCGTACCACCCCCAAGGGCGGTGAAAACGAGGATAGTCATCGGCCTGAGACGCCTCATTCAGGCGCAGCGTTTCGACAACCTGTTTGACCTTTTGTCCCTGCTTCATGTCGGCCACCAGAACGGCGTCGCGCATGGCAACGGCGACTGTGTCTTTAAGCCCCAGCCCCACAAGATGAATGCTATCATCTTCGGAGCGCAGCAAAGTGTTTTCACACTCTATCGCCGTGACATTTCCGGCCTTGGAAACGTTGTTTTCATCCTGTGCCAGCACCGCGTGCAAAGAGGCCCAGCTGCCAAGATCGGACCAGCCTGCCTCAAACGGAACGGCGTGAATGCCATCGGTTTTTTCCATCACAGCAAAGTCGATGGATTGGGACCGCACAGCGCCGTAGGCGTCAGCATCCAAACGCAAGAAACCAAGGTCTTTTTTCGCTTTGTCCAAAGCTTCGCGGCAGGGAGCGATCATGTCACTTGCATGGGCTTCAAACGCGGCGAGGATATCGCGAACCCGGAACAAGAATATCCCGGCGTTCCACAAGTATTGACCCGAGGCGAGCATTTCAGCTGCCTTTTCTGCATTCGGCTTTTCAACGAACCGTTTCAGTGGCGCGGAAATGCCGGATGTGAATTTTCCATCAATTTCCAAATAGCCAAAGCCAGTTTCCGGGGCATCTGGCGTCACGCCAAAGGTCACGAGGTGCCCGTCTTTGGCGGCCTCTGCACCATTCTTGAATGCCTCCAGCAAGACCTCTGGTCGTTCAACCAGGTGGTCTGACGGTGCCACCAGCATCAAAGCATCCGGTGTGTCAGCCAACATAAGCGCCGCTGTCAAAATCGCAGGTGCTGTATCGCGACCCACGGGTTCAAGAACGACCTGAGCGTCGTCCAGACCCAATTCTTCTGCCTGGTCCTGCGCCAGAAACCGAAACTCTTCGTTCGTCAAAACGATCGGTTTGGTAAACATTGGGTCAGACAGGCGCCGCAATGTATGTTGGAACAAGCTATCCTTACCCATGAGCGGGGAAAACTGTTTCGGAAAGGCTTTGCGCGAGCTAGGCCACAGGCGTGTCCCGGACCCGCCGCACAAAATTACTGGATGTATCTGGCTCATAAAGCACCACCATTTTTACTGACATAACAAATTTATCGACCACAACACTATGATCGAGCTTTACCGGACTTATATCCATGCAACTTCGGCATCTTTATGGCGCTGAAATTGCAGAATGCGACGTGACAAATTGGCAAAGTTTGTATTTCTTTCGCGGAATATCTGTGCAGCGTCCTTTGGCGTGGGTCCACCAAATCGCGGCAAATGTGAACACCGACAGAAACAAATGCATCACAAACTCTGACGACCCAAAGAGAGACATGACGCCTGCCATCATGAAAAAGAACAGATGCGGCTGGTTTGTGATAAAGATCGGTTCTGGCACATTACCCCAGCTTAAAAAGCCACTTAGGGGATGGAGCGGATCCGTTTGGATCCACTCTGCAATAAGTAAATGTGCAACATCATCAATATGATAAGGTTTGGTAAGATTTACAGCCGTCGCAAAAAGCCAGAGCAACAGAAGGACGAAAATAGGGTTCTTACCTTCTTTCCCGCCCTGTTCCATTACGACTTCCAGGTCAGCAATGCGGTCACAGCGTAATTCCAGGCTGACCCGACGATCACCCCGGCCAGCGCAGACGCAAACCAGATGACATGTGCCGTTTCAAACATGTAAACAGCGACCCCCAGATTGGCCACAGCCCCGACCGAGGACGCAGCGCAAAACGACAGCCAGCCGGGGATAAGCTTCCACCCGCGCAACTGTCGGTCATAATATGTGAAGAAGTTGTTCACGAGGAAATTCGTGGTCATGGCGACAATTGTCGCTGTGGCCTGGGCCACAAAGAAACTGCTGTACCCGCCGCGAAAAAGATAGGTGAGGATCAACATGTGAACGATGACGCCGGATGCACCAACAATAGAGAACATGATGAATTTCGTCGGCACCCAGCGCCCTACTGTGCGGGCAATCAGCAGCTCGGCAAATTCCAGAATGACCTTGCTGTCCAGCTTGCTTTCGCCCAATTCCCGGGTCCGAAATTCGTAAGGGACTTCCCCAACAGTCAGTTGTTTGCCCGGCGCAGACAAAAGGTCCAATAAAATCTTGTACCCAACACCTGTCAGGTCGGCCACTTTTTCGCGAAGGCTGGCGCTGCGCACCATGAAAAAGCCACTCATCGGGTCAGAAAGATCAACACCGGTCAAGCGTTTGGCCATTGAGGTGGCCAGCTCGGACATGCGGCGTCTGCGGTCAGACCATTCGCCGAAACCACCGCCCTCGGCGTAGCGAGAGCCGACAACGACATCCAGATTTTCCGCGTTCAGTTTGTCCAGCATCGCTGGCAATTGTGCTTCGTCGTGCTGCATATCGCCGTCAATCACCGCCACAACAGGCGCTGTCGTCGCCATCATGCCTTCGATCGCAGCGCTGGACAAACCACGGCGACCGACGCGGGTGACACATCGAACGCGCGGATAGTCCAATGACCGGTCACGCACGACGTCAGATGTGCCATCAGGGCTGTTGTCATCAACAAAGATGATTTCGTATCTTAGATGCCCAAGGACGGCATCCAAGCGCCTGATGATTTCGGGAACATTGTCACGCTCGTTGTAGGTCGGGATGACAACTGCAACGTCCAGTTGCCCTGGTTTTTGTGATACGGGTTCACCAGAACTGGTTTGGATCGGATTATCGCTATTCACGCGAAATATTCCTCATTGATCGTAAACTTTGGCCGAACCCATACAAACAATCAGGCTTTGGGTCCACAAGTCTTTGCGGCGCTTCAAGAAACTGTGCAAAATGGTCCCTAAAATCTGTTCTATTGCCACGTCTGGAAATTCAAAAAACCTGCCCCGTGCGGGGCAGGTTTTATTTTAGGCGGCACGGATCAGTCCGCCGCGCGAAAAAGGGGCTGGTTAGGACAGTTTTACCCAAGCCCCGTTGCGGTTCGACGACCGAACACAGGCATCAACGAAAGAAACACCCAACATGCCATCCTGCACTGTCGGATAGACAACATCCTGAGGAACCGGTTCACCGGCCTCTGCCGCCCGGATCGCGGTTGCGGCCTCTGTGTAGATGTTTGCGAAACCTTCCAGATAGCCCTCTGGGTGGCCGGCAGGAATGCGCGTCATCCGCGCTGCGGCCTCGCCGGTTTCCGGACCGCCGCGTGTTAGCCTTCTTTTGGGTTCGCCAAGTGGAGAATACCACAGGTAATTCGGGTTTTCCTGGCTCCACTCCAGTCCGCCTTTTTCGCCGTAAACCCTTAATTTCAGGCCGTTTTCGCATCCCGTCGCGACCTGACTGCACCACAAAAAGCCCTTGGCCCCGCCGTCAAATCGCATCATGACATGGGCGTTATCGTCGAGCACGCGCCCATCCACAAAACTGCTAAGATCGGCTGACAAAGAATCCAGCGTCAGACCAGAGACGAAAGAGGCCAGGTTGAAGGCGTGAGTGCCGATATCGCCGGTTGATCCCCCTGCCCCGGATTGGTTCGGGTCTGTACGCCAAGCGGCTTGTTTCTGGCCGTCTTCTTCCAGATTTTCGGCCAGCCAGTCTTGCGCATATTCTACATTCACCACCCGCAATTTTCCCAGCATCCCGCTTGCGATCATCTCGCGGGCCTGCCGGATCATTGGGTAGGCTGTGTAGTTATGGGTCAAAATGAACAGCGCATCGGATTTCTCTGCTGCGGCCAGCATTTTGCGGGCATCGGGCAGTGAATGGGTCAGCGGTTTGTCGCAGATCACGTGAATGCCGCGCTTTAGAAATTCACGGGCCACAGGGTAATGCATGTGGTTCGGGGTCACGATCGCGACCGCATCGATCCCCGTTTTCAAACGTGCCTCACGTTTCGCCATTTCCAGATAATCGCCATAACAACGATCATCGGCGATGCCCAGATCGGCGCCAGAGGCCTTGGACTTTTCAGGGGTAGAGCTGAACGCCCCGGCGACCAGTTCGTAATTGCCATCTATGCGTGAAGCGATCCGGTGCACGGCCCCGATAAAGGCATCACGCCCCCCGCCAACCATGCCCAAGCGCAAAGGGCGCGCAAATGTATCTGAAGTTCCATCAATTGCCATGTTCTAATTCCTTATCCAATACCGAGCATTTTGCGGTTCGCAGCCTCATCCGTGCCGCCATCCGCGAAGTCATCAAAGGCCCGCTCTGTGACCCGAATAATGTGATCCGCGACGAATTTCGCACCTTCGCGCGCCCCGTCTTCGGGGTGTTTCAGGCAGCATTCCCATTCGACCACCGGCCAACCGTCAAAGTCATATTGGGCCAGTTTGGAAAAGATCGCGCGGAAATCCACCTGACCATCGCCCAGACTGCGAAAGCGCCCTGCCCGATTTTCCCAGGACTGAAAACCGCCATAGACGCCTTGGCGCCCCGTCGGATTAAATTCGGCATCTTTGACGTGGAACATTTTGATCCGGTCTTTGTAGATGTCGATGTGGTCGATGTAATCGAGACATTGCAGCACGTAATGCGACGGATCGTACAACATGTTGCACCGCGCATGATTGTCGACGCGTTCCAGGAACATCTCAAATGTTGCGCCATCATGCAGGTCTTCGCCAGGGTGGATTTCATAGCAGATATCGACGCCGTTTTCCTCTGCGTGATCCAAAAGCGGACGCCAGCGTTTGGCCAATTCGTCAAACGCGGTTTCAACAAGCCCCGCCGGACGCTGCGGCCAAGGGTAAAGATAGGGCCATGCAAGCGCGCCGGAAAAGGATGCCATAGCGCCTATTCCCATCTTGTTGCTGGCCGAAATCGCCTTTTTAACCTGATCGACGGCCCAGGCCTGACGCGCGGCCGGATCGCCCTGAACCGCGGGGGCGGCAAAGCCGTCAAAGGCTGTGTCATAGGCCGGGTGAACGGCCACAAGCTGCCCCTGTAAATGAGTCGAAAGCTCTGTCACTTCGATGCCGTTGGCTGCGGCCTGACCTTTGAAGTCATCGCAATAGGTTTTGCTTTCAGCAGCCTTGTCCAGATCAATCAGGCGTCCGTCCCAGCTGGGAACCTGAACGCCCTGATAACCGCAATCCGCGGCCCATTTAGTGATGGCATCCCATGAATTAAACGGCGCTTCGTCGCCTGCGAATTGTGCCAGAAACAGCGCTGGCCCCTTCATCGTCTTCATCTTATTCCTCCCAAGATGATTTCTGTCTGTCCGACCACGCGGGTCGAAATCTATGTCCGATGGCCCATAGGTGCCTTGGGGAGTGTCCGCGAATATTTAGGACAACAGCCCCTTTAGTGCCGGGTAGGCCTTGCGATAGTTTTGGTACGTGTCGGCGAATGCAGAAACGCGTGACGCGTCCGGCACATAGGTTTTTTCAACCTCAGGCGGGGTGCAGACCTGATCCGGGTCCGCGCCCGTGGCCGCGATCAGGCCAAAGCGCGCCGCGCCAAAGGCTGCGCCGAAATCCCCGTCTTTGGGCAAATCCACAGGCATGTTCAAAACATCCGCCAGAACTTGCAACCAATAGGGAGACGCAGAACCGCCACCGACCGCGATCACGCGATCCAGCTTCGTCCCGGCAACGGCCAAGGCCTCAAGGCTGTCGCGGAAGGCAAAGGCGACGGATTCCAGTATGGCGCGGGTCATGTCTGCACGCGTGGTGCGGTGCGACAGGTTCAGGAACTGCCCGCGGATTTCGGCATCGTTATGAGGCGTGCGTTCACCGGACAGATAGGGCAGGAAAATGACCGGACCGGGCACTTTCACCTCTGTCCCGATTTCCCCGGTCAGCTTTGGTGGCGTCATATCGGTGATGCTGGCAAACCAGTTCAGACAATCTGTGGCCGACAGGATGACCCCCATTTGGTGCCAACGGTCTGGAACCGCGTGACAAAATGTGTGCACGGCGCTGTCTGCATTTGGCGCATAAGATGCGGTCGCAACGAACAAAACGCCAGAGGTTCCTAGCGATGCAAAGGCGCCACCCGCCCGCACCGCGCCGATCCCAATCGCAGAGGCCGCATTGTCACCGCCACCGCCAGCAACCGGGGTGTCCTCTGGCAAGCCCAGTTCTGCCGCGAGGTCTTTGCGCAGCCGCCCACCAATATCCGTGCCTTCGACAAGGCTTGGCATCTGGTCGCGGGTAAGGCCCGTGGCGGCCAAAAGCTCTTCTGACCAGTCTCGTTTCGCCACATCAAGCCAGGCGGTTCCGGCGCTGTCGGACATTTCCGAAATGTTTTCACCGGTCAGCCAAAGGCGCAGGTAGTCTTTCGGAAGCAGCACCATGGCGACTTTGTCGAACAAATCAGGCTCATTCCGCTTCATCCACAAAAGCTTGGGCGCGGTGAAGCCCGGAAAGACGATGTTGCCAGTAAGGTCCCGAAAAATTGGGTTTGCGTCCAGTTCTGCCGCTTCGACATGGCTGCGCGTGTCATTCCACAGGATGCAGGGGCGCACCGGCACCCCGTTTGCATCCAGGGCCGTGGCCCCATGCATATGTCCCGAAAGGCCGATCCCGCCGACATTGGACAGGTCATGGCCCTTTGCAAGATTCTTGATCGCCAAGGTGGTCGCCGTGATCCAGTCCTGGGGATCTTGTTCCGACCATCCGGAATGCGGACGAGAAACATCGAGGCTGGCGCTGCCGGACCCCAGAATGTTCTGATCCGCGTCCATCAACAACGCTTTGACCCCAGAGGTACCAAGATCAATTCCAAGATAAGTCTTCATTGCCTCTCCCCCCACAACGACACAGCACCAAGGATGAATTCTATTGGTGTTTACATAGGTCTAAGACGCGAACGGGCGGTGTTCAACGTCTCAAATCGTGAAAATTCAAACGGGGGCGACCTTTGGCTTGGCTTTGGGCTGCAACCCGCCCAGATCCAGCAGCAAACTGACGATCTGGTCAAGGCCCGCACCAGATTTCAATCCGGCGAAAACAAACGGTAATCCCTTGCGCATTTTCAAGCTGTCGCGTTCCATCACATCCAGGGATGCCCCCACATGTGGGGCAAGATCGGTTTTGTTGATCACCAGAATATCGGATTTGGTGATCGCCGGGCCGCCCTTGCGCGGGATTTCTTCGCCTGCGGCGACGTCGATCACATAGATCGTCAGGTCCGCAAGTTCCGGGCTGAAGGTCGCGGACAGGTTGTCCCCGCCGGATTCGATCAGGACAAGATCCAGATCGTCGTGGCGGCTTCGCAGCTCGGCCACAGCAGCAAGGTTGATCGAGGCGTCCTCTCGAATGGCCGTATGCGGGCAGCCGCCGGTTTCCACACCGATGATCCGATCCCCGGGAAGAACTTGCAGGCGCAGCAATGCGTCGGCGTCTTCCTGAGTATAGATGTCATTTGTGATCACACCGACAGAGAATTGCGCACTAAGCGCACGGCACAGGGCCGCCGTTAGTGTGGTTTTCCCGGCGCCAACCGGGCCACCGATGCCAATCCGAAGAGGTCCATTAGGGGAGGTCATGACCGAAAGAGCCTTGTGTATTGCGTTTCATGTTTCATCGAGGCGATATCCACCATCACGGCTGTGCTGCCCAGATCATCAAGGCTGGCCTGCAAGGCGACTGCGGCGTTCTGGCGGATAAGTGGTTTCAGCTGTGCAAGGCAGGCCTGACCTTCCGTCTGGCCAAGGGGCACAAGACGCACGCCGACAGAGACGAGGTTGGATATGAAAGCATACAGATAGAACTCCAACACCAACCCAAGCGGCAGATCGCATTTTTGCGCGGCCCAGCCGACCGCCACGGGAAGCGTCAGTTCTGCCACGTCTGTTTGCCAGATCGCACCGGTTGTTTGGGAAAACGCGCAGCCTTGCAAAACCGTTTCCTGCAATCTTTCTGTAGAAGGGGCCATGGCGCGGGCCAATTCATCTATGTCCAGAAGATCCTCAAACGATGCCGCCCGCGCAGCGCAGGCCAGAAAAATCGCGTCGTTTCGGCCAGAGCCGTGGTTCAAGATGGTCTCTAACCAGTCTTTCAGGCTGGCGATATCGGACACGTCGCCTGTCTCGACCGCCCATTCCAACCCATGCGAATAGGCGAAAGAGCCAAGTGGGTAGGACGGCGAAAACCATTGGGCCAGCGTCAAAAGCGCGTCTTGTTCCTTAGTGGGCATGGGAATGTGTGCGGCCATGGCCGTAGGCACCACCCTCTGGTGTGAACGGTTCCGAAACAGCACGTTGTGTCGCGCCAATTTTCGTTAACATGTCACTGATCACATGGTCATGAAGGATCAACAGGCGGTTGGATTCGATCTGACACGGGGTGTGGCGATTGCCGATATGCCAGGCCAGGCGCACCAGATCGGGGCCCGTAATTTCGATGAGCTCTTCGACCGCGGCGACAACTTCGATAGTGCGGCCATCAACGGTGGTCAAAACATCGCCGGTGTTGAAAGAGGTCGTTTCAGACAGATCGACCAAAACATCGACACCAAGATCAGTCGTCAGCTTTTTGCGCCGCATAAAACGCCCCTCATAGGTCAGGGTGATGCGGTCATCGGGCGTGCCGGACCAATCGGCGGCTGGCGTGATAGAATGTGCGGCGGGCAGATCAGACATGACCCGCCCCGCATATTTTAGACCTTAGAGAAAGGCTTTGCCGTCGAAGACGTATTTCACGAAATCTTCGCGACGCATGCCTTTTGCTTCCAACTCTTCGTCCGTCATGGACGCCAGCTGTTCCAGCTTTTTCATACGAGGGCTGGCTTCGGCCACAGCCACAAGCACGTGACCGATGGAAGAGAAAAATCCGGCAACCCGGTGACCCAGTGACTGGGTGAATGTTTCGTTTGTTGAGGCGACTGACATTGGAAACGTCCTGTTTTGTTACAATCTGTTTCCTCCCATGACTAAGAACATGCCGTTTAACAGACTGAAAAACAATCGCCTTTTGCGCATAACCGGCTTGCGTCAGATGCAAGCGTGCGGTTTCGGTGTTTTGAAGTGCTCCCATAATCCTACCTTAGAACAAGAAGTAGCGCTGCGCCATTGGCAGGGTTTCTGCCGGTTCGCAGGTGAGCAATTCACCATCCGCGCGGACCTCATATGTTTCCGGGTTCACAGAGATGTCTGGCAACGCAGTGTTTAGCTTAAGGTCAGATTTCCCGATGTTGCGTGTGTTGGCGACGGCCACGGTTTCCTTGGCCAGTCCCAATGTGTTGCCGATCCCGGCATCCGCTGCAGCGGCGCTGACAAAGGTCACGGCAGAGTTTTCAACACTGCGCCCAAAGGCCCCGAACATCGGGCGGGAATAGACTGGCTGAGGCGTCGGGATGGATGCATTCGGATCGCCCATCTGCGCGCAAACGATCGTTCCCGACATCAGCACCATTTCCGGCTTCACCCCGAAAAAGGCCGGGTTCCACAGCACCAGATCGGCGCGTTTGCCTTCTTCAATGCTGCCGATTTCGCCGGAAATCCCATGGGCGATGGCCGGGTTAATCGTGTATTTCGCAATATAGCGGCGCACCCGGAAATTGTCGTTGTCGCCGGTTTCTTCGGCCAGACGCCCGCGTTGTTTCTTCATTTTATCAGCGGTCTGCCAGGTGCGGATCAACACTTCGCCGACGCGGCCCATGGCCTGACTGTCAGAGGCGATGATCGAAAACGCCCCCATATCATGCAGGATATCCTCGGCCGCGATGGTTTCGCGCCGGATGCGGCTTTCGGCAAAGGCCACGTCCTCGGGGATGGATTTGTCCAGATGGTGACAGACCATCAACATGTCCAGATGTTCATCGACCGTGTTGACGGTAAAGGGCCGTGTTGGGTTTGTCGATGAGGGCAGAACATGTTCCTCGCCACAGATCTTGATGATGTCCGGCGCGTGCCCGCCCCCGGCGCCTTCGGTGTGAAAGGCGTGGATCGTGCGGCCCTTCATCGCCTTGACCGTATGTTCGACAAAGCCGGATTCATTTAGCGTATCGGTGTGGATCATCACCTGCACATCCATCGCATCCGCAACCGACAAGCACGTATCGATGGCTGCCGGGGTCGTGCCCCAGTCTTCGTGCAGTTTCAGCGCACAAGCCCCCGCCAAAATCTGTTCTTCCAGCGCGCCGGGGACCGAAGCATTGCCCTTGCCTGCAAAGGCCAGGTTCATCGGAAAGGCATCCGCCGCCTGCATCATCCGACCGATATGCCAGGCCCCGGGCGTACATGTCGTCGCCAAAGTGCCGTGGGCCGGGCCTGTGCCCCCGCCAAGCATGGTGGTCAGGCCAGAATGAAGCGCGTCTTCGATCTGTTGCGGGCAGATGAAATGGATATGGCTGTCAAATCCGCCAGCGGTCAGGATCTTGCCCTCGCCCGCAATCACTTCTGTTCCGGGGCCGACAATGATGTCCACGCCCGGTTGCGTGTCCGGGTTCCCGGCCTTGCCGATTTTGTGAATACGACCGTTCCTAAGGCCCACATCCGCCTTGTAAACGCCTGTGTGATCCACGATCAGGGCGTTTGTGATCACAGTATCAACAGCACCGTCCGCCCGAGTGGTCTGGGACTGCCCCATGCCATCGCGAATGACCTTGCCACCGCCAAATTTGACCTCTTCCCCATAGGTCGTCAGATCACGTTCCACTTCGATGACCAGATCAGTGTCGGCCAGTCGCAATTTGTCGCCCGTTGTGGGGCCAAACATGGCCGCATAATCGGCCCGAGAGATTTGTGCAGGCATCAGAGATCCCCCATTACAGCTTGATTAAATCCAAAAACACGCCGATCGCCGCCAAGCGGGATCAGGTTTACCTCTCGCCGCTGTCCGGGTTCAAAACGCACAGCAGTTCCGGCGGCAATGTCCAGCCGCATGCCCCGTGCGGCGTCGCGGTCAAATTCAAGGGCCGGGTTGGTTTCGCCAAAATGATAGTGGCTGCCAACCTGAACCGGGCGGTCGCCGGTATTGGCGACCATCAGGGTAATCGCCTGGGCCCCCTCATTCAGGGTGATCATGCCTTCGGCAGGAAAGAGTTCTCCGGGAATCATTTTTGGCTCCTATCGAATGGGCTGATGAACGGTGACGAGCTTTGTTCCGTCGGGGAACGTGGCCTCGACCTGCACTTCGGGGATCATTTCAGGGATGCCTTCCATGCAATCGTCGCGGGTAATGACCTGCGCCCCGGCCTGCATCATATCCGCGACAGAGCGGCCATCCCGCGCGCCCTCGACAACGAAATCTGTGATCAGCGCAATGGCTTCGGGATAGTTCAGCTTTACGCCACGGGCCAAGCGCCGACGCGCCACGTCGGCCGCAACGGCAATCAACAGTTTGTCTTTTTCTCGAGGGGTTAGTTGCATGTCAAAACATCCATGTTCTTGGAAGCGGGGATTGGTTCAAGAGTTCAAGAACCGGGATTAAGTCTTTGCGCAGAAGAAACGAATCTGCGGCAAGAAAGCGGGCAAACAAGACGCCCGGACGAATAAGGCTGACGCCGCTTGTCTGGCTCATCCGGGGGCGCATACGGTCCAGATAAGCATCGGCATTCGGGGCGACAAACAGCACAGAGGCCATGGCGCGTGCCCCGCCCGCAATCGCGGGATGGGCCAGCTGGGCCTTGGCATCGCCCTGCAGACGGAACGTGTCGGCAAAAATCAGGTCTTTGCCTCGACGCACCCGCCAATTTTCGCGGAAATCTGCGCGGATCAGGTCCTCGCCCATGGCCGTGCGCCCAAAGACAATCGGTTCCACGGCCAAAAAGCTGGCATCCTGCGCCAGGTCAACTTTCATCTCACGGTGCAAGGCGCAGTCTTCGTATAAAAGGGTTTCCTGCGGCAACCAGTTGAGCCTTGCGCCCTTGCCCGCGCTCAATTCAACGGAAAACCTGCCCGTTTCCCCGGCCAGAGCGCGATAGGCGCGTTCCGCTGCCTGAGAGGTCATGGTCAGGCTGGCATTTTCATCCACGCGCGCCTGAACCGAAAACCGATCCCCGCCAGTGATGCCGCCTGCTGTATTCAGAAAAACCGCCTGTAGGTCGGTTCCGGACATTCTGGGGAACAAGGCCTTCATTGACCCTGAATGTCTAAGATCGGCCAATTCAGTGCCCCGCACGGAATCGCGACACTGCAACAATAGCGTGCCTTTCGCGCGCGGCTGGCGCGTGTGCGGTTTTGATGTGGTTAGGGCATCGGGCAAGTCTTGAAGGTCCAGGCAGCTATGATTCTGGGCATTTTTCACATTGCGGGCCCAAACCAAAAGGTTTGAGCCTGTTTTTCCCACATATCAGCCCGAAAAATCGACACACTGCCCAATCAATGGGCAGTTCAGGCCTGTTCCTGCGCGAGAAGCGCGTCAATTTCATCCCGGGACGGCATAGACGGCGCGGTTCCCGGCCGCGTGACAGAAATGCCCGCCGTTGCGCTGCCAAATCTGACCGCCTCTAGCGGCGACATGCCTTGCGCAAGCGCGGTGGCAAAGCCGCCGTTAAACGCATCGCCCGCACCGGTGGTTTCAACGACCGGCCCTGCTTTGAAAATCGGCACATGATGGGTTTCGTTCCGGTCACGATAAAGAACACCGTTTTCGCCAAGCGTAATGATGGCAGCGCCGACACCGATATCCAGCAACACATCCGCCGCCTTCTTTGCGTCGTCCAGATTGGTGACTTTGACGCCGGTGATGCCTTCGGCCTCTGTTTCGTTCGGGGTTACGTAATCACACAGGCGCAGCATTTCTGGGGCCAGATCCGCGGCAGGGGCTGGGTTCAGAATGGTCTTTGCGCCGCCAGCCTTGGCGATTTCAAGCGCGCGGTGCGCGGCTGCCATCGGTTGTTCCAGTTGCGTCACGAACACCGAAGCCCCGCCAATCAGATCAGCGCGGGCCTCAATATCTGCCGGTGAAATCGTGCCCGCGACGCCGGGGGCGATGATGATTGCATTGTTGCCGGTGGCCTCTTCGATAAAGATATAGGCCGCGCCGGTATAGCTATCGGAATGCTGGGTGACCGCCGGGATGACGCCAGCGTCGGCCCAGGTTTTCAGGGCCATGTCGGCAAAGGGATCTTTTCCCAGCTTGCTGACAAAATGCACCTCGCCGCCAGCCCGTGCTGCTGCGACCGCCTGATTGCTGCCCTTGCCCCCGGGGCCAAGCGCAAAGCTGTTGCCCAAGATCGTTTCACCGATCACCGGTGCACGATCCGCACGATAGGCCGTGTCCGCAACGAACACCCCAAGAATGACGATTGATCCAGCCATGGTCTGTCCTTTTTATGCGTCTGGCGCGATCACGCCCTTGCGGAAGATAAAGCAACCATAAAAGCGGCGCTCGCCCGATTGAATGACGGCATAGGCATCACGGGCCTGGTCATAAAACGCAAAGCGTTCGGTGCTGAGCATTGGCCGCTCGCGCCCTTCAGCGGCGTTGATCGCGGCCTGGACTTCTTGCTGCACGTCCGGCACGTCTTGCGGGTTGTCCACAATTTCCATGCGCACGGCAAAATCATCAACGAATGTATCCAGCGGCGTCACGGACAGGACGGCCTCTGTCACTTCGCCTGCGGTCAGGTTTTCCATCCGCAGCAATTCACCATGCACAGTGTCCTGTGCGACGGAATCGGCGGGAAAGTTTGTGTCGCACACCACCAATGTGTCGCCGTGGCCCATGGCCCGCAGCACATATAACACTTCGGCATTCAGCCGTGGGTCTATACCTTTTAACATGTCTTAATCCTCCCATAGATCGGTGCCTGGGGCACCACATTTGAAATAACGTCTCGGCGCTTATGTCAGGGCCTTGCCTGTTTCGCGGTCAAATATGTGCAAGTTGTCGGACTGCGCAAATAAGAACACCTCTTGCCCTGGTGTGTAGGGCTGGCGCGCAGAGAATACGGCGACAAGATCTTTGCCCTCATAGCGTACGATCACGTGGGTTTCTGCGCCTGTCGGTTCGACCACCAAGACTTTGGCGGGAATGCCGCTTGGCGCAAATTCGAGCTTGTCCGGACGCACACCAAGAATAATCTTGTGACCGTCTTGAAGGTCTTTCACGTCGGGCACTTCCAGTCGAACACCGGACATTTCCGCAAACGCCCCGTCGCCGTCGCGGCGGTATTCGGCGTCAATCATGTTCATACCGGGCGAACCGATGAACCCGGCAACGAATGTGTTGGCCGGGTTGTCATAGACGTCAAGCGGGCTGCCCATTTGTTCAATATGCCCGCCCTGCATAACGACCATGATATCGGCCATTGTCATGGCTTCGATCTGATCATGGGTCACGTAAACCGTTGTCGTTCCAAGGCGTTGCTGCAATTCGCGGATCTCTGTGCGCATCTGCACCCGAAGCTTTGCATCCAGATTTGACAGCGGCTCATCGAACAAAAACACCTTTGGATCCCGCACGATGGCGCGCCCCATGGCAACCCGTTGGCGTTGCCCGCCAGACAAGGCACGGGGGTAGCGATCAAGATACGGCCCCAGCCCCAAAATCTCTGCCGCTTCGTCCACGCGTTTTTTGACTTCGGCCTTATCCATACCCTTGGTCTTTAGCGAAAACCCGATATTGGCGGCGACCGATTTATGCGGGTACAGCGCGTAATTCTGAAAAACCATCGCGATGTCACGTTCGGACGGAGGAAGATTGTTCACGACGCGATCACCGATCCGGATTTCACCAGAGGTAATGCTTTCCAATCCTGCGATCATGCGCAGCAAGGTTGATTTGCCGCATCCGGACGGGCCAACCAAAACGACGAATTTCCCGTCAGAAAATTCTGCATCCAATCCATGAATGACTTCTGTTTCGCCATACGCTTTGCGCAGCGCAGCAATCGTGACTTGGGCCATTTCGATCCGTTTCCGTTTTTACAACCCCTATATGAGCGGCAGGAAACTGTCTACGCACACAAATTGCAAGCGTGTTCGAATCTTGACTTACACGGAATACATTGAAAGGGTTCAATAATTGGCATTGAAATATCAGGTTGCAGAAAAGGCCATGCTGCGAATGACCGGTACGAAGAACGAACAAGCCGCTGCTTGTTGTTAGGTCATTGGTGGGCAACTGCACCGAGCTTTGGGAGGATTATTCGTGAAAGTAGAACTATACAATCACATCGTAAAGGCGCAGCTCAGCCGCCGCGGCATGCTGAAAGGCATGGCCAGCGTTGGTGCCCTGTCTGCCATGGGTGGCATGGCGGCGACACCGTCTGTTGCGGGCAGCCACAGCAATGTGCGCGCTGAAATTCTGAAAATTCCTGGCGTCGGCATGGGGTCACCCACCGATTCCGATTGGCAAAAAGTCGGTAAGCTTTGCCTTGGACCGACCATGGAAAACGTCGCCGAGGGCGAATTCGAAGGGGTCGAGCTGACCTTTATGGGTCTGAACAACCAGAACCTTCACAACTTCTTGTTCCGCGGCTTTCTGAAGCCATGGGAAGAATACACCGGCGCCAAGATCAACTGGATTGACCTTGCGCAGGCTGATTATAACCCACGTCTTCAGCAATCTATTGCAACGGGCACAGTTGATTTCGATATCATCGAAATGGGCGCACCGTTTGAGGGTGACACAGCAGGTCGCGGCCTGTTGGACGAAATGCCTGATTGGGTCAAAACCCAGATCGACGCTGACGACATCGTGGATTACCTCAAGCCGCCAGTGGGCACTTGGGATGGTAAGACATACCGGATCACGGTTGACGGCGACTGCCACACATTTGCCTATCGCAAAGACTATTTCACCGATCCGGCCATTGTCGAAGCAACCGGCATGACCGAAGCGCCAACAACTTGGCAGCAGGTTCAGGCATTCACCAAAGCCGTGAATGGCCAGACAGACCCGCTGACAGGGCTTGAAGCTTATGGTTTCCTTGATCCGCTCAAAGGTTGGGGTGGTTTCGGCTTCTACTTCCTGGAAGACCGCGCGGCGGCCTATGCCAAGCATCCGGACGATCCGGCATGGCTGTTCGATCCTGAAACAATGAAGCCACGGGTGAACAACCCGGCTTGGGTTCAGGCCATTCAGGATGTCATGGACACAATGGGTGATTTGCCGCCAGATCAGATCAACGCTGATCCGGGCACAACTGCGTTCCAACAATTCCTTGCAGGCACCGGTTCCGGCATCTGCTGGTGGGGTGACGTGGGTTCAAACGCGCGTACGTCTGATTCATCCGTTGTTGGCGATGTTGTTGGCTTTTCGATCAACCCAGGGTCTGATCGTGTTTACAACTCTAAAACGGAAGAGTGGGAAACACCGGACGAGCCGAACTTTGCGCCAAACATGGCCTATCTTGGTTGGGGTGTTTACGTCACCAAGCGCGTTCAGGGCGATGAGAAGAAACGCAAAGCAGCATGGTCTGCCGCAGCCCATCTGGGCGGCAAAGACATCAGCCTTTGGATGTCTGCCTATCCGTCAGGCTTCCAGCCTTACCGGAACTCACACTTCCAGTATGACGAATGGGAAGAAGCCGGGTATGATCGCGCCTTCGTCGAGGACTATCTTGGGTCCAACGCCGAAAGCTACAACCACCCGAACGCAGCCATCGAACCCCGTATTCCGGGTATCTTCCAGTACTACTCTATCGCAGAGGACGAACTGGCCAAGGGATATGCAGGTCAGTACGGCAGCGCGCAGGAAACAGCAGACGCAATTGCTGCGGCGTGGGAAAAGATCACAGATCAGATCGGCCGCGAAAGCCAGATCAAGCTGTACAAAGCCTCTCTTGGCATCATGTAAGGTCTTTGCATCAAACACCGGGAAGGGCGCGTTCCGAAACGCGCCCTTCTTTCTAAGTGGCCTGTCGATTTCCAGTCGCGCTTGGCCACATTTGGAACAATCGACCCATCACCAGGAAACGCGATGTTTCTTCTCTTTCCCAGTCTCTTAGCATGTGATTATATCCTGAAATGAGTACAGACGGCGATCTTCTTCACGTAGTCACCGCGGATAATATTTCCGACAAACGCAGGGCGTTTGGGCGTGGCATTGTTTGGGCCTCTGCCGCCGTTTTGGTGCTGGTGGCGGTCCTGCAAACTGCAGACCGAATGGGCTGGATAGAGCTGGGCCTGACAACCTGGCGGCCAACATTATTCGCCTATGTCCTTTGGTCCATTTGCCTGTGCTGGTCGCAGGTCATCATTCGCGGGGAACAAGGAAAACGGGTTCTTTTCGTTTTGCCCGCTGCGCTTTTCGTGGTGTCGATGGTGGTCTTTCCGCTGCTCTTCGGGCTGACAATCGCCTTTTCTGACTGGAACTTATCCTCGGCTGCAGGGCGTAAATTCAATGGTCTGGACAATGTGCGCCAGATGATCGCCGATCCGTTTTACTGGAACGCCATGCGCAACATGGTTTGGTATATCGCCGCGATCCTTGTGGAATATATCATCGCCTTTGGCCTTGCGCTATTGCTGGCAGGTCAAATCCGCGCCCGAAAGTTCTTTCGTGTGGCCTTTCTTTTGCCGCTGATGCTGTCGCCGGTTGCGGTCAGCTGGATGGTCGGAAAGTCGATGTTGGAAATCCGCTTTGGCCCGATTTCCCGTTTTGTGCGCTGGCTCGGGTGGGAGTCGCCATCCTTCTTCAGCTCTCCGGAAGTGGCGAGATTCATGATTATGGTGATGGACGCCTGGACGTTTATTCCGTTCATGATGATCATGATCCTGGCCGCGCTTCAGTCGATCCCCAAGGAACTGCAAGAAGCCGCGCGCGTCGATGGCGCAACGGGATGGAAAAGCTTTTGGGAAGTCACCTTCCCCCTGATGCTGCCCGCCTCGATCACGGCAATCTTGATCCGTATTATTTTCAAGCTGAAGCTTGCTGACATCATCATCAACGTCACATCTGGTGGCCCCGGTGGCGCGACAGACAGTGTGACCAGCTTTATTTTCCGCGAATATCGCGACCGATCGAATGTCGGCTACGGCACGTTGCTGGCGATGGTCTATCTGGTGATCATCGTGATCGCGATTACAATTCTGATGAAGGTCGCAGACCGTTGGATGAGGCCGAAATACTGATATGAGCGACACACAAATATTCAAAGACAGCGACGCCGATCGCGCGTTCAAGGCGAAATGGTTTGCTGGCCGGGTCGTTGTTTACAGCCTGTTGATCCTTTGGACAGTGATCTGCCTGTTCCCGATCTATTGGACCATTACGACGTCGTTCAAGATGGCCCCCGATGTGATGAAGGGCAACCTGATCCCTTGGTGGGATTTCACGCCAAAATGGCTGGGCTGGCGGTCTTTGGGCCTGTCGCCCGATACGATTGGCGATGAATCCACCGTGCGTTCTGAGTTCATGAAACGGTTCATGAATTCCACCATCATCTCTTTGTCCGCATCCACGCTGGCCGTAATTCTGGGCAGCTTTGCCGCCTATGGCTTGTCGCGGTTCAACTACAAGTTTGGCTTTATGAGGAATTCGGACATTTCGTTCTTTTTCCTCAGCCAGCTGATCCTGCCCCCCGTCGTTTTGGCGCTGCCATTCTTGGTGCTTTACAAGGAATTGGCGCTGCTGGACACGCGGCTTGGGCTGATCCTGCTTTACACTTTGACCGTGCTGCCAATCGTCATCTGGATCATGCGCGATCAGTTTTCGTCGATCCCGACAGAGCTTGAAGAGGCCGCGATGGTTGACGGGTTGTCCGTTTGGGGCGCGTTCCTAACGATCATCATGCCAATCGCCCTGCCCGGCATGGTTGCGGCATTCATCCTAAGCCTTGTGCTGACATGGAACGAATACTTCTTTGCCGCGCTGCTGACCGGATCAAAGGCTGTGACTTTGCCGGTTATGGTGGCCAGCCAGACAGGAAGTCAGGGCATCAGCTGGTGGTCTATGGCGGCGCTGTCTTTTGCGGCGATCCTGCCCTTGATCGTGATCGGCATCCTTTTGGAAAAATACATCATCAAAGGCATGGCGGCAGGCGCTGTCAAATAGCGACGGGCCTTGTGGCTTTAGGGGTCTGTTTTTGACAGGTTATGCGCAATATCGCGGGTCTGTTCATAGAGCGATTTGAACAGAGGATATTGGCGTTGATAGGCCGGATGCAGCTCTGGCGTGATGGTTTGGGCGACTGGGTTCCAGCGGTCAATATCTGCGCGCTTGGCTGCGCCGACGCCAATGGCGGCCAGCAGCGCATTTCCAAAGGACGCCCCAACCGTGTTTTCGCAAACGATCTGCAGCACGCTGCCTGTGTCAGAGGTGGCCTGCAACCAAATCCGGTTCTTGGTGCCGCCGCCAACCGCAAGGATACGCTTGGGCGCTTGGCCGACGTCATTGTAGGTCTCTATCACATGGGCCGTGCCATAGGCGATGCCTTCCAGCACCGCGCGATAAATGTCGCCGCGCGTATGGGTCAGGTCCAGACCAAAGATCACCCCTTTGGCCTGCGGATCATGGATCGGCGTGCGTTCCCCCGAAAAATACGGAAGAACCAACAGGCCGTTTGCACCGGGGGGAGAGCTTTCGGCCTCTTCTGCTAGGGTGGCAAAGGCCGTGTCTTTTGGTAGATCGGCGGCGAAATTGTCGCGGAACCAATGGGTCAGCGTGCCGCTGGTCGACAAACCGGCCATCGACACGTGTTGCCCCTCAAACAGCCAAGGCGCATACCACAGGCGCGGGTCGCGCACGCGCGTTTCTGTCAGGGCTACGATAAAGACGGTCGATCCGTACATCATCATCATATCGCCGGTATCTTGGGTGCCGACGCTAAACGCCTCTGCCCCTGCATCGATCGTGCCGCAGGTGACCGGGGTGCCCGGGGCCAACCCGGTTTCCTCGGCCGCGGCAGGGGTAATTCCACCGGCGACATCCGTCGTCCACAAGATGTCGGGCAATTGATCGCGCCGCACCAGATCGTCGGCCAGATCCAGCGTCCAGTCCAGCGTTTCCGCATCATAAAGCGGGCTGAAATTGGCCGCGGAGTAATGGTCGATCACATAGTTTCCGGTCAGCTTGAACACGAGATAGGGGGTAGAGCTGAGGATCTTGGCCGTCTTCGCAAACGGCTCTGGCCGATTGCGTTTGAGCCACAGAATTTTCGGCCCGATGGACTGCGAAGTCAACGCATTGCCGCAACGATCCAGAATGGCGTCTTCACCGATCCGATCATTCATATCGGCGATTTCAAGTTCCGAGCGCGTATCCACCCCATAAAGCACCGCATTCATCAGCGGGGCCCCGTCCGCATCCACGGGCAGCATGCAGGGGCCGATCGCACTGCAGGCGACGCCCTGAATGTCGGTCGGATCAACGCCACTATCGGCAAGGATCTGTCGGGAGATTTTGACGAAATCCCCCCACCAATCCTCATCCGCGCGGTGCTCTGCCCAACCGGCCTGCGGCACGATCATTTTGTGGGGCGACACTGCGCTGGCGATGATCTGGCCGTCAGCATCGACAAGCACGCCTTTGGATTCAAACGTCCCGATATCAATCCCAAGCGTGTATTTCACAGCCCTGCCTCCTCCCGGGTCAATTCGAAATCCGGTCCGATATCGGCCAAGGCCTGGGACAAGAGCTTTGACAGCCCAGCCAGATCGTTCAGATCGCACAGCTCGAGGCTAGAATGGGAATAGCGCATGGGAAACCCGACATCGATAGACACCACGCCTTCGCCGACCAGCTGCACATAGGACAGGTCCGTCAAAACGCCGACCTGCGCGCTGCGTTGCAGGTTCACCTTGGCGGTTTTCGCGGCCTGTTCAAACAGCGCCACCGCAGAGGGGTGCGGGATCACGCCGTTCAACGTGCCGCGCCCATGGAAGGAATAAAGGCTGATCCCGGGGCCGTCCCCCAACCGCATCTCGCCAAGATCCGCCATGTCCGGGGTGTCAGAGCACAACATCAGATCAATCTGGATCGCGATATCGGGTTGCAGGGCTTGTGCTGCAACGACAGCGCCGCGCAGGTTGAATTCTTCTTGCACCGAAAAGACCAGATGCACCGTCGGCCCGCTGCTGCGTTTGGCCAGGGACCGCGCGACGTCCAGTTGCACCGCGCAGCCCGCCCGGTCATCAACGCTGGTGCCCGCAATGCGATCCGCGCCCATGGGCATCACGTGGGGTTTGTAGACGACCGGCGTCCCGATCTTTACGCCCGCCGCCTCTACCTCTGGCTTTGATCCAAGCCCAGTGTCGATCTGCAAATCTTGGGCGCGGACCACCTGGTATTTTTCGTCCGGGCTGGTGGAATGATGCGACTTGTTGGCGATGATGCCCGGCACATCCCGCCCTTCGCCGACGCACAGCAAGACCGCCTGTGACGCCAAGGCCCGTTCTGGCACCCCGCCCATGCGTTGCACCCGGACCGTGCCATCCTCTTCGATCTTGCGGACGATGAAGCCCAGCTGATCCATATGCGTAAACAGCATGACCGACGGCGTATCCGCGTCGCCCTCGAACGTCGCGATCAGATTGCCCAATCGATCCGACCGGCTGGCAACCCCCATCCCGTCAAGCGCCGTGGCCAGGTATCGCCTGACCCGGTCTTCGTAGCCGCTGAGCCCGGGAAGAAGCATTAAATCCGTCAGATCAGACCGAAGCTGGGCTGTCATTTCATTCCCCCCGCGCGGCGCGTGCCAATGCCATGAATTCATTCGCGCGTTCCGGGTCAATGGCGTTCCATGTGTCCCCGTCCACCTTCAGCGCAGATCCCACGACACATCCGTCAGCCACTTTCAAAATGTCCCCAACCGTGGCGTGTTTCACGCCTGTATTGGCCAGAACCGGCGTGTCTGGCAGCACGCGTTTGACGGCCTCTAGGTCTTCAAACGCGGCCGCTTCGCCGGTGATCTGCCCGGAGACCAGCACCGCATCCGGGATGGAGGAAAACACCGCACTGCGGGCGCGGTCTGGCAAAGGGCGACGGTCCAGACTGTCGGCGAATTCTGCCGAAACGTTGTACAGCATGGCCACGTCCTGTGCGCCCAGCCGATCACGATACCGCATCGCAGCCCCTGCATCCGGGGTCCAAGGCCCCATGTCAGAGGCATATGTGCCGGTAAAGATTTCCCGCACGAACCCCGCCCCCGTAGCGGCGGCCAAAGCGATAGAGCTTTTGGGATCCCAAAGGACGTTCACGCCGAACGGAACCGTGATCTCGGATTTTAGCTGTCCGATCACATAGGCCATCGTCGCGGTCGAGGCCGTATCGACGTCAAATTCATAGGGACGGTCGTTTTCATTGCCGAACATCACTGCGTCGAACCCGGCGTTTTGCAGGCTGGCCAGCTCTTTGCGGGCATTTGCCACCAAACCGTCGATGCCTGCCTCGGCATCATGTAGGGGGGTGCCGGGCAAAGCCCCCAGATGCACCATGCCGATGACGGGTTTGTCGACCTTGAATACGTTCTTGAACTTTGTCATTCCAGCGACCCTTTGCAAAAATATTTCGATCAAAGCCTAGCGTGGAAAACGCTGGTGCCCAAGGTCAAATATATTACACTGAGCGGTGAACAAGGGGGATTGATATATCATGAAGACACGACACTGGGACCGGATCGGCAATGGCGGGTTGACCTTTACCGAACTTGGCTTTGGAACGGCACCTGTTGGCAATCTTTATCGCGCGGTTGATGACGCGGATGCAGACGCCCTGTTGCAACTGGCCTGGGATAGTGGCGTGCGCTATTTTGATACGGCCCCCCTGTACGGTTTGGGCCTGTCGGAAAGCCGCCTTGGGCGGATGTTGCGGGGCAAACCACGCGATGAATACATCATCTCTACCAAAATCGGGCGTTTGTTGCGGGCCACGACCCCGGACAAACGCGACGGCTTTGGCAAATGGTTTGACGTGCCCAGCCGAAATGAGGTGTTGGATTACACTTATGACGGTGTGATGCGCTCTATTGAGTTTTCGCTAGAGCGGCTTGGCATTGATCGCGTGGATATTCTTTATGCCCATGATCTGGATGTTTTCACCTACGGCACCCAGGAGGCGGCGGATGAAAAGATCTCTGAGTTCATGGCCAGCGGCTATCGTGCTCTGCTTGAGCTGCGGGATCAGGGCGTGATCAAGGCCTTTGGCGCGGGGCTTAATGAATGGCAAGGCTGTCAGCGTCTGGCCGAAATGGGGGATTTTGACCTGTTCCTGCTGGCAGGCCGTTATACCCTGTTGGAACAGGAAGCCTTGGACAGCTTTCTGCCGCTCTGCCAAGAGCGCGGGATAGGGATTGTCATTGGCGGGCCTTACAATTCGGGCATCCTGGCCACCGGTCCGCGCGAAGGCGCGTTTTACAACTACGATCCGGCCCCGCAGGATATCTTGGCCAAGGTTGGTGCCATGCAAGATGTTTGCATTTCCCACAACACCCGAATGGTCGACGCGGCATTTCAGTTTCCACTGCATCATCCCAGTGTCGTGTCCATCATCCCCGGCGGTCAGGGCACCGATGAAATGATGTCAAACCTGGCGGCCTCACAAGCCACAATCCCGGCCCAGCTTTGGCAGGACCTTAAGGATCGCGGATTGATGCGGGCCGATGCACCGATTGGGCAGGAGTAGGACAATGATCACGATCGATTCCCACCAGCATTACTGGAACCCCGCCCGCGGCGATTACGGGTGGATGCCGCGTGACAATGAAATCCTGTCGCGCCGCTATAGCCCTGCGGACCTGACCCCACAGCTTGACGCCGTGGGCGTGGATAAAACCATTATCGTTCAGGCCGCCCCCAGTATTGAGGAAAGCGAATACCTCTTGGGGATTGCCGATGCGAGCGACAGCGTCGCCGGGGTTGTGGGCTGGATCGACTTTGAGCAGCCAGAGCATTTGCACCAGTTAAAGCGCTTGGCAGAACATCCAAAGTTTCTGGGTGTGCGTCCGATGATTCAGGATATCGAGGATGTCGACTGGATGCTGCGCGACGACGTGGAATGGGGCTATCGTGCGCTGTCCGACTTGGGGTTGAGCTTTGACGCTTTGGGACACCCGCGCCATCTTGGAAATTTCCTCAAGATCCTGAAACGCTTTCCCGATCTTAAGGTCGTTATGGATCATTGCATGAAGCCGACCATTGCCAGCGAATCCACCAGCAGTTTTGACGCCTGGCGCAACGGAATGGCCAAGATCGCGGCGGAAACCAGCGCGTTTTGCAAGTTGTCAGGTCTGGTCACAGAGGCCGGGGATGACATTTCAGCGGACACGCTGCGCCCCTATTCAGATCACATCCTGAACGTCTTTGGACCGGACCGGGTGATGTGGGGCTCTGACTGGCCGGTGTGCCGGTTGAAATGCGAATATGATGAATGGCACAAGACCGCACAGACCCTCACCCAACATCTGGATGACAGGGCCAAAGCCCGCATTTTTGGTGGAACAGCGGTCGAGTTTTACAGCTTGGCTGTCTGACCCGACCGGGTACGTCTGCATTCACGACAAACGACAAAAGCCCCGCAGACTGCGGGGCTTCACCTTAGATCGTTCAAAAGCAAATCAGGCGGCAGCCTGTGCCTTTGCAATCTCTTTTTTGACTTTCAAAGCGTTTGGCGAAAGCTCTTCGTCTTTTGCCTTGGCCAAGAATGCGTCCAAACCACCACGGTGATCAACAGTGCGCAGCGCAGAGGCTGAAACTTTGAACTTTACAGTGCGTCCAAGTGTTTCAGACATCAACGAGACATCGTTGAGGTTCGGCAAGAAACGCCGACGTGTACGGTTTTTAGCATGGCTGACATTGTTGCCAGACATTGGGCCTTTTCCAGTCAATTCGCAACGGCGCGACATGTGTCCGCTCCTTCGTGTTCTGAAAGACGTGTGATTGTCTTTAATGAAAACGGGCACGCGCCAAAGACCGTGCCCTGAAAATCTGAAGGCGGGTTTACGTCTTGCGACAGCCATCGTCAAGCGATTCATACGTAAAAAAGGACCGCTTTCACAGGTGTTTTGCGGTTTATCCTCTGACCTTTCGAATTTTGCGAATTTCAACGGTCCGTGGTTTGCCCTATGGCACCACAGTTCAGGATCATAGATAAAGGCGCCATGAAACTGCCCAATCTGCCCATATCAGAGGTTTTACCCACAGTTGTAGAGGCTTTGTCGGCCCAAGGCGTTGCCGTTTTGCAGGCGCCGCCCGGGGCTGGGAAGACGACGATTGTGCCATTGGCCATGCTAGAGGCTGACCTGACGACAGGGCGAATCTTGATGCTGGAACCCCGGCGTTTGGCCGCCCGCGCGGCAGCAGAACGCATGGCCAGCAGCCTGGGCGAAAAGGTTGGGGGCCGTGTGGGCTATCGGATTCGCGGCGAATCACGCGTTGGCCCAACCACCCGCATCGAGGTGGTAACAGAGGGCATCCTGACCCGGATGATACAATCCGACCCCGAGCTGTCCGGCGTCGGCGCGGTGATCTTTGACGAGTTCCACGAACGCTCAATCAACGCGGATCTGGGCTTGGCCCTGACATGGGAGGCGCGTGCCGCCCTGCGCCCGGACCTGTTGGTTCTGGTGATGTCTGCGACACTTGATGCCGGGCCGGTGGCCGAGTTGCTGGATGCGCCAAACATCACATCTGAAGGGCGTGCTTTCCCTGTGGAAACCCGCCTGTTGGAGCGTGCGGTGCCAAAGGACATGCGCTTTGACCATGCCGCGGCCGATCTGGTCGAACAGGCCGTTCGCGAAACCGAAGGTGGCGTTTTGGTCTTCCTTCCCGGAGAGGGAGAAATTCGCCGCCTTGAACGCGTGCTATCTGGGCGGTTGCCAGAGGATTGCGCGATCCGGCCCCTTTACGGAGCCATGCCCTTTGCCGATCAGCGCGCAGCGATTGGGCCTGCTGCGACGGGGCGAAAGATCGTGCTGGCGACATCGATTGCCGAAACCTCTCTGACGATTGAAGACATCCGCGTTGTCGTGGACACCGGACAAGCGCGTCGCGCGCGGTTTGATCCGGGTTCTGGCATGTCGCGTCTGGTGACAGAGCGGGTGTCCGGGGCCGAGGCTGATCAGCGTCAGGGACGCGCCGGGCGGGTTGCTGCGGGTGTGTGCTACCGGATGTGGACCGCCGGTCAGGCCGGTGCCCTGCCCGCCTTCCCACCCGCCGAAATCGAAGTTGCCGACCTGGCACCCTTGGTGCTGGAGCTGGCCGTCTGGGGCGCGACGGACACAGATGACCTGGCCTTTCTGACCCGCCCCAACCCGGGGGCTTTCGCGAGGGCGCAGGACCTGTTGCGCGAACTGGGCGCATTGGATGGCCAGCAGCGGATCACTGACCATGGCCGCGCCATCGCCCGACTGCCGCTGCATCCCCGCCTTGGGCACATGTTGATCCGCGGCGGCGCGGCGGCGGCCCCCTTGGCGGCTTTGTTGTCTGATCGTGACCCGATTGGTCGGGGGGCCGCAGATCTGACCCTGCGCAAACGCCTGCTAACCAATCCCAAAGATTTTGCCGCCAATCACAGCCACAGTTTTGACCGTGGTGCGGTTGAACGCATCCGGACAGAGGCAAAGCGGCTGGCGAAAATGGCGGGGGATCGCGGATCACCGCTCGACTGGCCAGCCCTTGCCGCGCTGGCCTATCCCGACCGGATCGGGCTGCGGCGCAAAGGGGATGCCCCCCGCTGGATATTGTCCGGCGGCAAGGGGGCGTTTCTGCCCGCTGATGATCCGCTTTGTTCTGCACGGCTGATTGTTGCGACGGATCTGGATGGTGATCAGCGCGAAGCCAAGATCCGGCAGGCCATTGAACTGTCCGAGGCAGACCTGAGAGAGCTCTACGCTGATCACATTAGCTGGCGCGAAACGGTAGAGTGGTCCCGCCGCGAGCGCCGTGTCGTTGCGCGGCGTCAGGAATGCTTAGGGGCCATTGCGTTGGCCGATCAACACTGGGCGGCGGCCCCCGCAGATATGGTGGCCTTGGCCGCGCTTGATGGGATCAAGGAATTGGGCCTGCCCATTTCAGGCCCTGCTGCGCTGTTCCGCGACCGGGTAGAGCTGGCCCGCCGGGGCGGCACCGCCCTGCCCGATTTGTCGGATGCAACGCTGATGGCAACGTTGAACGACTGGCTGTTGCCCCATATCGGTGGCGCAAAGACGGCAGGCGACCTGCAATCGTTGAACCTTTTAGAGGCGCTAAGGGCCTGCCTGTCCTGGGATCAGATGCAAAGTCTGGACAAAGCCGTACCTGCACACTTCACCACGCCTATGAACCGCAAAGTTGCGATTGATTACAGCGCAGATGTTCCGGCGATTTCTGTACGGTTGCAGGAAATGTTCGGGCAAACCACCCATCCGATGATTGCGGGTCAACCGATTCAGCTGACCCTTTTGTCGCCCGCCGGACGTCCGTTGCAAACGACAATGGATTTGCCCGGGTTTTGGAAGAGCTCTTATCTGGATGTGCGTAAAGACATGCGCGGGCGCTATCCCAAGCACCCCTGGCCCGAAGACCCCACGCAAGAAGAGCCGACCTTGCGGGCCAAGCGTCGCAAGGACACTTGACCCAACAAGTGATTAGCCCATGGCCCATGGCCCGTGGTGGCCAGAGCCGCCATCGGTCCGTTCAAACCCATGCGCGCCGAAAAAGTCGCGCTGTGCCTGAATAAGATCCGTCGTGCCGCGCCCGGTGCGCATCGTATCGAAATAGGCCAATGCGGCCGAGAATGCCGGAACCGGCAATCCTTTGAGCGCCGCATGCGCCACAACGCGTCGCAATGCGTCAGACGCTCCGTTCAGTTTTTCTGCAAAATCAGGGGCAAAGATCAGCTGCCCATGTGGCATGCCGGCCCGCGCGGCGGCGGCCATGTCATCCAGCATCGCTGAACGAATGATACAGCCTTCGCGCCAAATCTCTGCGATGCGCCCCATGTCCAAGGACCAGTCGAATTCTTCACTGGCCGCAGCCAACAGGGAAAACCCTTGGGAATAGGCAATGATCTTGGCAGCCAAAAGCGCGGCTTCCAGATCTTCGTCGCTAACCACAGGGGCTGTTGCAGACGTCGTGGCGGCGTTCAAAATGTCTTGTCCTGCGATCCGCGCGTCTTTCACAGCAGACCAGGACCGCGCACCAACAGCCGCTTCGATGGTCGAGGCGGACTGTCCAAGGCTCAGCGCCTCTATCACGGTCCAACGCCCCGTGCCTTTTTGGCCCGCACGGTCGACGATCATTTCCACGATTGGCTTGCCCGTGACAGGGTCAGCCGTGCCAAGCGCTGCGGCAGAGATTTCAACCAGATAGGATTTTAGAGGGCCCTCGTTCCACTTGCCAAACAGGGCTGACATATCCGCCTCGCTGCGGCCTTCGCCATCGCGCAGAATGCCGTAAATCTCTGCAATCATTTGCATATCCGCATATTCGATGCCGTTGTGAACGGTCTTAACGAAATGCCCAGCCCCGTCCGGGCCAAGATGCGCCGCGCAAGGGTCGCCTTCGAACTTGGCAGAGATCGCGTTGATGATGTCGCTGATGACGTCAAAGCTTTCGGTCTTGCCGCCGACCATGATGGACGGGCCAAAACGCGCACCGACTTCACCACCTGAAACGCCCATGCCGATGAAGGACAGGCCCTCTGCCCGTAGGGCTGCTTCGCGACGGCGCGTGTCATTGAAATTGGCGTTGCCCGCATCAATGATCATGTCACCCGGATCCAGCATCGGCTTGAGCTGTTCAATCACAGCATCAACCGGGGCTCCGGCTTGGACCATGATGATGATCGCGCGAGGTTTGGACAAGGACGCGACCAGCTGTTCAGGCGATTTGCACGGCACAAGGTTCTTGGCCAAGTCGCCTGCACCTTCCATGAATTCGTCTACGCGTTCCGTCGTCCGGTTATAAACAGCAACAGGAAATCCGTTCTCGGCGATGTTCAGAGCAAGATTCGCCCCCATCACCGCAAGTCCGACCAATCCAATCCGTGCTTCACCCATGAATGTCACTCCTAATGGTATACCACCGCGCACATTATTGCTAAGAACGCAGGATGCAAGCAGATGACCGCCCTTGACGGCAGTTAAAATGTGGATAAATTTGCGTTTTGTTAAGAAAAACGTATTATTAGGACAAATAAAAAAAGAAACGGTGAGTGTGTCATGGCAGTAATATTCAAATCAGCATGGTCTCAGATTGTCCGCCCGATGATCAACCGGCCCAAACGGGTGCAGGTTGCGGCGCTGTGTTTTAGACGCCTGAAAGAGGGCAAAAAACAGATTTTGCTGATTACCAGCCGCCATCAAGGGCGCTGGATATTGCCAAAAGGCTGGCCAATTGACGGGTTGGATGGTGCCGGTGCCGCGATGCAGGAAGCCTTTGAAGAGGCTGGCGTGGTGAAGGGCAAGGTTGCCAATAAGGCAATCGGAACATTTGACTACGTGAAACGACTGGACACCGGCGGCAATGCTACTTGCGAGGCGCAAGTGTACCCGATCGAAGTTAGCGAAACCACGGATGAGTTCCCTGAATCCGAGGAACGCAAGCAGACTTGGGTCTCTGCCAAAAAAGCGGCTGAAATGGTTCAAGAACCACAGTTGCAGGAATTGCTGCGCAACTTCTGACGTCATATTACTGTTACACGTTGATTTCGTGAGGAACTGGCGTTAGCCAGTGCCCCGTCTGTGCCGACCGATCATCGGGAGTGGCGCAAACTGGGGGCGATGTTTTTGACACAGAATTCTGGCCAGAACCGCTGGCGCACACTTGACCGCGATCTCGACAAGATCAGCCACGTTGAATACGCAACACAATACGTGTCCCGCCCGATGGTGGGTATTGGCGTGTCCTTGGCCTTTATTGTTATGGCAGCCCTGTCCGCGGGACTTCTGATTGGTCAGGAATCGTCCTCGATGATTGTCATCGCTGCGGCGGCCTTTGGCGCTTATATGGCCATTAACATTGGGGCAAATGATGTCGCCAATAATATGGGGCCAGCCGTGGGGGCCAATGCCCTGACCATGGGCGGCGCGATTTTGATCGCGGCGATTTGCGAAAGCGCCGGGGCCCTCTTGGCCGGGGGCGATGTTGTTTCCACGATTTCCAAGGGAATTATTGACCCCTCCAGCATGGCCGACAGCCAGGTTTTCATCTGGGCGATGATGGCCGCGTTGATTTCCGCAGCTCTATGGGTGAATCTGGCAACCTTTGTGGGCGCTCCGGTCTCAACCACGCATTCCGTTGTTGGGGGCGTGATGGGCGCTGGTATCGCCGCCGCAGGCCTGACGGCAGTAAACTGGGGCAACATGGGTGCCATTGCGGCAAGTTGGATCATCTCTCCGGTTTTGGGCGGGTTGATCGCTGCCGGCTTTTTGGCCTTCATCAAGTCTCATATCATCTATCAAGAGGATAAGATTGCCGCGGCCCGCAGGTGGGTGCCGGTTTTGATCGGCATTATGGCAGGGGCTTTCGCCGCCTATCTTGCAGTGAAGGGCCTCAAAAGGATCATAAAAATCGACCTGCCCACGGCCCTGTTGATCGGGGCCGCGATCGGGGCGGCGAGCTATGCGATCAGCCGACCTTTGATCCGCCGCCAGTCCGTGGGCATGGAAAACCGAAATCGGTCGCTCAAGACTTTGTTCGGTATACCATTGGTCATATCAGCGGCACTTTTGTCCTTTGCACATGGCGCGAATGATGTCGCCAACGCTGTGGGGCCGCTGGCCGCCATCGTGCATGCGCAGGATTTTGGCGAATTCGCGGGCAAGGTTTCCATTCCCCATTGGGTGATGATCATCGGCGCCTTTGGCATCTCTTTCGGGCTATTTCTATTTGGCCCCAAACTGATCCGTATGGTCGGCAGCCAGATCACCAAGCTGAACCCGATGCGTGCCTATTGCGTGGCCCTGTCTGCCGCCATCACAGTGATCATCGCATCCTGGCTGGGCCTGCCGGTAAGTTCGACCCACATCGCAGTCGGAGCCGTGTTTGGTGTCGGCTTTTTCCGAGAGTGGCACATGGAAAAACGTGCAAAGCAACGCCGCGTGCCAAAGCCTGGGATTGTGATCGCCAAAGAGGAGCGCCGTCGCCGCAAGCTCGTCCGTCGTTCGCACTTTATGACGATCGTGGCCGCCTGGATCATCACGGTTCCAGCAGCTGCGGCATTGTCAGGAACGATCTTTATGGTTCTCAAGGCGGTTTTTATCTAGCTATTCTTCCTATGCGCCGCTGCGGTTCATGCGGCAGCGCGGGCAACTCGGATCAAACGCCCAAACAATAGCGCATAACAGCCTTTTGGGCGTGCAGTCGGTTTTCAGCCTCGTCAAAAATCACAGATTGCGGGCCGTCCATGACGGATCCTGTGACTTCTTCTTCGCGGTGTGCGGGCAGACAATGCATGAACAACGCATCTTTGCCCGCGACCTCCATCAAGTGATCGTTCACCTGGTAGGGACGCAATTGATTGTGACGGCCTTCACGAACCGACGGGGCATCATGCATCGACATCCATGTGTCAGCGACGATAAGATCGGCCCCCTGAACAGCCTTTTCAGCGTCCCGTTCAATGGTGATCTTCGCCCCCTTAGAGCGCGCCAATTCGACAAACTCCGCTTCCGGGTCCAGCGTTTCAGGCCCTGTGAAGGTCAAATCAAAACCGAACTGCCCGGCTGCGTGAATGAAAGAGGCGCAGACGTTGTTTCCATCGCCTGTCCAGACAACTTTTTTGCCTTTGATCGGACCATTACGTTCCTCAAACGTCAGAATATCCGCCATGATCTGGCAGGGATGCGTGCGATCGGTCAGGCCGTTGATCACCGGAACAGAGGCGTATTCTGCAAGCTCCAGCAAGGTTGTTTCATCAAATGTGCGGATCATGATCAGATCGACATAGCGGCTTAGCACACGGGCTGTGTCTGCGATGGTCTCGCCATGGCCCAACTGCATCTCTGATCCGGACAGAACCAACGTTTGCCCGCCCATCTGCCGCACCCCGACATCAAACGAAACGCGCGTCCGTGTGGACGGTTTTTCAAAGATCAGGGCGACCATGTGATTGGCCAGCGGCTGGTCTGCGTCTGGCGTGCCCTTGGGCAATCCGGCACGGGCCTCTTTCATCACCCGCGCCTGATCAATCATGTTCCGCAAATCACCCGGATCAGTTTTGTGAATATCCAAAAAATTGTTCATGTCATTTTGCTCCGGGTTTAACCGTTGAATTTCAAGTCTGCGACCGTGTCGCGATTATCTGTTAGGTCGAAACACTTCACGTTTGAGCCGAGACAGCACTTGCCGCCTGATCCAAGCGGTCAATGGCAATGCCGACCTCTTGCTCGTTGATCACAAGCGGCGGGATCAACCGCATCACGTTGTTGGCGGCAGGCACTGTCAGAACCTTTGCGTCATAGCCAGCGTTCACCATGTCCATAACCGGCACCTTGCACACCAGGCCAAGCATCAGGCCAACGCCACGCACGCTTTCAAAGACGTCCGGATGGCTGGCGACCAGACCTTCCAGCTTTAGCCGGAACAGCCCGCCAACCCGGTTAACATTTGCCAGAAACGCCTCATCCGAAAGAATGTCGATGGTGGCGCATCCCACGGCGCAGGCCAGTGAATTGCCGCCAAATGTTGACCCGTGACTGCCAGGCCCCATGCCGGACGCGGCCCGTTCGGTGGCAAGGCAGGCCCCGATCGGAAAGCCACCCGCCAACCCTTTGGCTGTGCCCATGATATCTGGCGTTACGCCGGACCATTGATGCGCATAAAGCTTGCCCGTCCGTCCGTTGCCGCACTGGACCTCATCCATCAACAACAACAGGCCGTTGTCGTCGCAGATTTCCCGCAAGCCGCGTAAAAACGCATCTTCATGAATGTTGATGCCGCCCTCTCCTTGAACAGGTTCGACGAGGATCGCGGCGGTCGTGTCGTCAATCTGCGCCCGAACGGCATCCAGATCGCCCCGCGCCACTTTGACAAATCCGTCCAGCAATGGGCCAAAACCGGATGTCATCGCGTCATTCTTGGCCGCAGACAAAGGTGCCATGCTGCGCCCGTGAAAGCTGTCATCAAAGGTGATGATCTTGATCCGCTCTGGGTGGCCGACATGGCTTTGGTATTTGCGCGCCATTTTGATCACGCATTCCGACGCCTCGGTGCCTGAATTGCAAAAGAAAACTGTGTCCGCGAATGTCAGGTCGACCAGCTTGTTGGCCAGGGCCTCTTGTTCGGGGATATTGTAAAGGTTGGACGTGTGCCACAGCTGCGCCGCTTGTTCCTGGACCACGGAAACCAGCTTGGGGTGTGCGTGGCCCAGGGACGTCACCGCGATGCCTGCCCCCAAATCCAGAAATCGACGGCCGTCTTTTTCAATCAACCAGCAGCCTTCCCCTTTGACAAAGGAAAGCGGTGCCCGGGCATAAGACGGCAGAATAGAAGGGATCATAGCGGTGGTCCTTTTAAAGAAGCCCAACAGGTGCCAAAGGCCGAAGGGCAAGTCAACGATTTGAAAAGGGGGGATGTGCGACTGGCGCACAGGGATCACAGAACGTCAGACGGTATTAGCGTCGGCGTCGCAGGGGTGTTGTTATGTCAAAACCAGTGATCATGGCGGTGACTTAGTCATGTTGCTGTGGATTGGCAAGACACTTTATGCCCCGGAAAGATCGGCGTTCAAATTGGGCTTTCGGCGAGATGCGCTGCGACCTAAGGTCCCGCCCATGAAGACTCACCCCAATCCTCGCCTGGCGATCATGCTGATTTCGGCGGCAACGGCGTTTATTGCCGCCAGTACGTTTTTTGCCAAAACGCTTTCGACCGATATGTTCGGTCCGGCGATGCATCCGTTGCAGATCACCCAAGGGCGGTTCATTTTTGCCTTGGCCTTTTTTGGGATCGGTGCGGCCTGGATGCGCCCCCAAATTGCCAAGCCGAACCTCAAGCGCCATCTGACACGCACGTTTTTCGGCTGGGCCGGGGTGACGTTGATGTTCGCAGCGGTCGGGTACATTCCACTGGGCGATGCGACGGCGATCAGTTTCTTGAACCCGGTCTTTGCAATGATCCTGGCAATCCCCCTGCTTGGCGAACGCGTGGGGCCCGTCCGATGGTCAGCCGCCTTCATCGCCTTTATCGGCGCGCTCATCCTGCTGCGTCCGGGGATGGATAGTTTTCAACCGGCCGCGCTATTGGCGCTTGGGGCCGCGCTTATGCTGGGGGTAGAGGTTATTTTCATCAAGCGCCTGTCCGCGACAGAACCGCCCTTCCAGATCTTGCTGATCAACAACGGGATCGGTTTGGTTATCGCCAGCGTTGCGGCCGTCTTTGTCTGGCAACAGCCAACGGCGATGCAATGGCTGGCCTTGGTTGGTGTCGGCGTCTCGATGGCCTCTGCTCAGGCGCTGTTTGTGAATGCGATGGCGCGGGCGGATGCAAGCCTGCTGGCCCCGTTCACCTATGCCACGCTGATTTTCGCAACTCTTTACGATTTTATCTTCTTTTCCGTGGTCCCGGAATGGGCTTCCGTTCTGGGGGCTATCGTAATTATTTCCGGCGCAGCCCTGTTGGCATGGCGTGAAGCGCGGATCAGGGCCTTGTAAACACCCCCTTAGAGGGATTAGTATAGAGGTCAACCAAGATGACCGACGGCCCCGGATTAGCCCCGTGGCCGTTTCCATTTGAGGAAATGACATGGCCTGGACAGACGAACGCGTCGAAACGCTGAAAAAAATGTGGGGCGAAGGCCAATCGGCCAGCCAGATCGCTAAGGAACTTGGCGGTGTGACGCGCAACGCTGTGATCGGGAAAGTCCATCGTTTGGGCCTTTCAAACCGGACGGGTGGCAGCACCGCGGCCAAGCCTGCTGCGAAGGAGGCCACGCCTAAACCGGCACCGGCTGCCAAGCCAAAGGCCGCAACCCCAAAGCCGGCCCCTGCCCCGGCAGAGGCCGCGCCAAAACCAGTCGTGCCCATCCGCCGCCAGATCATTCCGGCAGGCCAGCCATTGCCGCCGCAACCCTCGGCCAACGAAATCAGCCCAGAGGCGCTGGCCTCTGTGCGCGAAGTCGAAAAGAAATCCAAAAAGATCAGCTTGATGGAATTGACCGAACGGACCTGCAAATGGCCTGTTGGGGATCCCGCCACAGATGATTTTTGGTTCTGCGGGCTTTCGGTCAAAACGGGCAAGCCTTATTGCGAAGCCCATGTTGGCGTCGCATTCCAGCCGATGTCCAGCCGCAGAGATCGCCGACGCTAAGGCCCAAAAACCCGGACGATGACATGAAGAATTACAGGCGGGAAGACCTTGGTGTTGCACTCTTGGCCTGCCTTGTTTTGTTGGTGTTCGTTTTCAAACATCAGCAATTTTTTCATGATGATGCGTTCATCTCATTGCGCTACGCACGAAATCTCGCTGAGCACGGGGAACTGACGTGGAACTTTGGTGAATATGTCGAGGGATACACGAATTTCCTGTACGTGCTGATCAGCGCGGTACCGATCAAGTTCGGTATCGACCCTACCTATGCCGTCCAAATCATCAACTTAGCCGCTGCAATTTCGATGCTGATAATGCAAGTTTATGCATCGCGGCTTATCCTGCCAGGTTCACAGGCAAGATTGGCACGTGCATCCATCGTTGTGGCAACCGCGGCAACACCTGCAATAGCAATATGGGTAATGGGTGGCCTTGAAGCCGTGGTTGTATCAACGTTTGCAACTGCGGGCCTCTTGGCACTTCTTCCTATTGCGGGCAAGGCGGCTGCGCCACGCAACATTTTATGGGCCGCACTTGCATTTTCGTTGGCTGTTTTGACCCGTCTTGATATTGCAGTTTTTATCGCAGGCGCGGGTGCAGGTCTGCTAATGGGGGGTACCGGCACATTTCAGAAACGTTTATTGCCTGCCGTCATTGTTGTTGGCGTACCCGCCCTTGTTTCATTTGCCCATATGGGCTGGCGATATACATATTATGGCGACATTCTTCCGTTAACGTTTTACGCAAAGACAGACGTAGAATTTCTGGTTCGACTTAAGTTCCTTCCGGAATTCGTGTCTATGTCGCTTCCATCCGTTGGGATGCTTGCGGTCGCTTTTCTGACGTCGATATGGGCGATCGTCAGACGACAAACATCGCCTCATTTTTGGCTGCTCTTCCTGCCCATTGCTCTTCAATCTGCTTATGTCGTCTGGTCTGGCGCAGATCACATGCCCGCCGCCCGTGTCCTGGTTCCCGTCATGCCAGCGGCAGGTCTATTGCTTTTGGCCTCAATGAAAAACACTCCCCCCAAGCTGGCATCGTTTATCTGTGTTGCAGCTACCGTTATCACGCTCTTTGGTGGCATAACCAAGCCACCGCAGGCGATGGATCCCGCGGGGGATATCGGGCGCGTTGTTGGCTTGTATATCAAAAAGACCTGGCCTGAGGACAGCACTGTCGCCCTTCATACAGCCGGTTCCACGCCCTATTTTGCGACGTCGATGACATTCATCGATATGTTGGGCTTGAACGATCCAACAATCGCCAAGCGCAGAAACGTGCCAATTCTCGCACCTTGGCAAAGTGTTCCGGGCCATGGCAAAGGCGATGGCAAATACGTCATGGACCGCAAGCCCGACTATATTATCGGTGGCCCCGCGACGGGCACTGATTTTGCAACGGACTATCCTTGGTTTCTAAGTGATATAGAGTTGCCTCAGATTGACGGCTTTTATGACTGCTATGCGCTTGTCACTGAGACGATCGAAATCGAAGATACGCAACCATGGCGCGGCAGAAAACAACCCAAGCCTTTGCTGTTCAAATACTACCAAAAAATTTGCGATTGAACGCGACCATCGGGCCTTAGGGCAGCAAAACCATTGTGCAAGCCTGGCGCACCATCCCATTTCCAGATAGACGCGCGACACCCTCAATAGCGGCAGGTGCAATCATGGCTCCTATTATCTCACTCAAGAATCTTTCCAAGACCTACGAAAACGGGTTCAAAGCGTTGGACAATGTCAGTCTTGATATTGAACAAGGCGAAATCATCGCCTTGCTCGGTCCGAATGGCGCGGGCAAAACGACTTTGATTTCGACGGTCTGCGGGCTGATCCGCCCAACCGAGGGCTCTGTCACTGTGGGCGGGCATGACGTGGTTTCTGACTATCGGGCGGCGCGCAGTCTGATCGGGTTGGTGCCGCAGGAAATCACGATTGAGCCTTTTGAAAAGGTCATCAACACAACCCGTTTTTCACGGGGGCTGTTCGGCAAAAAGCCTGACAACGCTTATATTGAAAAGGTTCTGCGGTCCCTTTCCCTATGGGACAAAAAGGATTCCAAAAATGTCGAGCTGTCCGGCGGTATGAAACGCCGGGTGCTGATTGCCAAGGCGCTAAGCCACGAGCCTCGAGTCTTGTTCCTGGACGAGCCTACGGCCGGTGTCGATGTCAGCCTGCGCAAAGAGATGTGGGATCTGGTGCGGACGTTGCGCGACGATGGCGTCACCATCATCCTGACCACGCATTACATCCAAGAGGCCGAAGAAATGGCCGACCGGATTGGTGTGATCAACAACGGCAAGCTGCTGTTGGTCGAGGAAAAAGAAACACTGGTAAAGCAGATGGGCCGCAAGCGTTTGCATCTGCAATTGCAGTCGAAACTGGAAGAGCTGCCAAGTTCCCTGGCCAGCTACCCGTTGACCCTGTCAGCGGATGGCACGGCGCTCGACTTTGAATATGACACGCAGGCCGACCGCACAGGCGTCACACGATTGTTGGCTGACTTGTCCGCTGCGGGAATTTCCGTGCGCGATCTGGAAACGTCACAAAGTTCTTTAGAGCAAATCTTCCTGACTCTGGTAGAGGAAAAAGCATGAACTGGCACGCTATTCGCGCGATCTATATCTTTGAAATGTCGCGTACATTCAGGACAATCGCGCAATCTGTTATCTCACCGGTTGTTTCAACGGTGTTGTATTTCGTCGTCTTTGGCGCCGCCATCGGCAGCCGCATCGAAACCGTAGAAGGCATCGATTACGGTGCCTTTATTGTGCCCGGACTGATCATGCTGACCTTGTTGCAGCAATCGGTCACCAACGCGTCCTTCGGGATTTATTTTCCGAAATTCATCGGGACCATTTATGAATTGCTGTCAGCACCGATGTCTTTCATCGAAATCGTCATCGGCTATGTCGGGGCCGCAGCAACAAAGGCCGTGGCCATTGCTTTGATCATCTTGGCCACTTCAACCCTGTTCGTCGACCTGCACATCGCCCATCCGTTCTGGATGATCGCGTTCTTGTTGATGACAGGGGTTTCCTTTTCCCTGCTGGGCTTCATCATTGGCATCTGGGCCAAAAGCTTTGAGCAATTGCAGCTGATCCCTTTGCTGGTCATCACACCGTTGGTGTTTCTGGGCGGGGCGTTTTATTCCGCCTCTATGCTGCCGGGCATCTGGCAGACCATCACCCATTTCAACCCGGTGCTGTACCTGATTTCAGGGTTCCGCTGGTCGTTCTTTGACGTGGCCGACGTGCCTGTGGGCGTGTCTCTGGCGGCCGTCGTCGTTTTCATGGTGCTTTGCCTTGGGGCGATCTGGCTGATCTTCAAAACTGGCTGGCGGATCAAACAGTGAGCGACGAAAAGGGACGGTTTTATCGACGTACCGTGCTTGGCCTTGGGGCCGTTTCAGTTGCGGGCTATGCCGCCTATCGCGGCGGTCTGATCGATACGGTTTTCGGCCCTGCCCCGTTTGACTTTCGCGCGATGGCGGCCCCGGCGGGCTTTCGTCGTTTGCCAACAGGGAACGTGACCGGCGGCGGGGTGCCGTTGTTCGGTTTGGATCGGGAAAAGCCGCCTGCCCTTTTGGCCGCGCAAGCTGAGGTGGATGCCAATATTTGTGCGACCCTCTTTCCCGACACCGCGCCTGACACGGTTCCGGTGGCCTATTTCTATGACTATCAATGCCCAATCTGCAGACGGCTGACGCCCCTGCTGCGTGACCTTCCGGGCATTACGTTGAACTGGCATGATCTGGCCGGCCTTGGCGTCGCGTCGGAAACTGCAGCACAGGCCGCGATTGCGGCGCGTGAACAAGGGGCGTTTGACGCGTTCCATGACAGGTTGATGCGGGCACGTTTTCAACCGACAGAAGGGTATATCCTTTCCCTGGCTGAAAGCGCCGGCATCGACGGGGACCGCCTGTTGGCTGACATGGGATCAGCCAAGACGGCGGACCAGATGTGGCTGTCCCGCGCGCTTGCGAATGCCTTTGCACTGGTCGGAACGCCTGGCCTGGTGGTTGGACGGACGGCGGTGCTGGGCGACATCAGCCGATCTGATTTGACAAGGCTGATCGCTTTGGAACGGGCAGACCCTGGCCCCTGCGGATAAGGGGTTACCGTTGAAAATGCGCGCGGTATTGGCGCGGTGTCATGCCTTTGGCCGCGCGGAACTGGCGGTTGAAATTGGCCAAGGCCCCATAGCCGACCTCATGTGCGATATGGGCAATGGGCTGATCCGTTGCCGAAAGGCGTGCGCAGGCATCCCCGACCCGCAACTGTCGAACATATTCCGAAATCGTGCAGCGCATATGTTTGCGGAACAAGCGGTGCAGGCCGGACAGGCTTAGCGCGGCGACGGCGGCCAGATCCTCCATCCCAACCCCCATGGCATAGTGGACATGAATGTGCTCCAACACTCGGTCAATACGTTCGCGCCCTGCGGTCATCCCAGCCGGTTGCGCAGGTGCAGAGGCAAGCGGCAGGCCAGTTGAGGCCCGCCCCAGATGATCCAGCATTTGCATCAAGGTCACCATCCGTTCCGTCGCGGTTTGTTCAAAGAACCGTTCAAAACTGGAACGCAGGCCCTGTGATGTGTCATGATCAAAGATCAGGCCACGCCCGGCGCCGGATAACAAAGTGCCGATGCTTTGAAATTCAACAAAGCTTTGCGTGACATGTCTGGCCCAGTCCGGGTGGAACCAAATCACCAGGGCAACATGGGGCTGGTGCGGATCAACAGCCCCTTGTGACGCCCAGGTATGGGGCAGGTTCGGGCCAACCAACACCAGATCACCATCACCATATTGCCCCACATGGTCACCGATAAACCGCTGCCCAAAGGAATTCAGCGTCAGGGTCAATTCATATTCCGGATGGTGATGCCATTGAAACGGAATCTCTTGATCCAGCCGTCTGTTCAACACCGCCAAAGAAGATCCGTCTTCATAGGGAAGCTTTTCTAGAAAGGGCCTCATCACGCAATCCTTGCCACAATTCGCCAGAATAGTATCAGTTTTCGCCACGGAAAGACAACATTCCCGGCCCAAGCCAAGATAGCCTTTCCCAAAGAGGAGGAGACCACCATGCAAGCACAGCCAACAGCGGCAGAGATCAGCCACCCGACCAGCGCCAAGATAACAACCCAGCTGCGAGACATTCAAAAGCAATTGCCCCTGCGCGTTCTGTCGGAAGAGGACTGGAACCATTGGATCACCAAGGGATTTGTCATCGTGCGCAACGCCGTTCCTGTGGAAAAGGCCAACCGGCTGGCGGATCTATTGTGGGAGTTTGACGAAAAGGACCCAAATGATCCCGGCACATGGTACGCCCCGCAGCGCCGCCCGCATGTGCGTGCAGAGCTGAACAATGCCGGAATGGTAGAGATCTACAATCATCAATACCTTTGGGACAACCGGATGGAACAGCGGGTTTATGACGCCTTTGTCGACATCTGGGACCGCGAGGATCTTTGGGTCACCATCGACCGCGCCAACCTGAACCCGCCAAAACAGGACAAAAGCGGCAATCCTGACGGCTTTATTCATTGGGACGTGGACACAAAGCAACGCCCGCTGCCGATTGGTGTGCAAGGCGTGCTTAGCCTGAAACCTCAGACCGCAGAAACCGGCGGGTTTCAATGCGTGCCCTATCTGTTTGAGCATTTTGATGAATGGGTGAAAACCCAACCGGACGACCGCAATCCCTTGTTGCCGGATATGACGGGGCTCGAGCGTGAAAACATCGATTTGAACCCGGGCGATCTGATGATTTTCAATTCTCTTCTGGCCCATGGGGTGCGCCCGAACTTTTCTGACGGTCAGGTTCGCATGGCCCAGTACATTTCCATGCATCCGGCAGAATTTGAAAATGAAGCAGAACGGGCGGAACGTATTCGTCTGTGGGCAGAAATGGATCACCCGGATCGCCCGGATTTTCCCGGCGACCCGCGCGATTGGGAAAAGAAAAACGCCAAGCCTGCAATTCTGACAGAGCTTGGCGAAAAACTATTGGGCGCGAAGCCCTGGTAGAAAATTCCATGCCTCTGCCGTGACATGGTCCATGGCAGAGGCATGGGGTCCTGATCAGACGTCCAGAACGATGCTTTTTTGATCCGCGGATTCCGCTGTCAAATCCAGCACCCGTTGCAGGGCCGCGCCGCGCGCGAAATCTGGGCTGCCCATTGTCCCGGCCTGAATGGCCGCTGCGAATTTTTGATAGTTCGTTTGGACGGGCGGACACTCGATGTCTTTCCATTCGCCCTTGCGCATATCCTCTCCTAGACTGGCGCGCAGTCGGCTGACGTCGCCCGTCAGTTGGACGTCCAGACCACCCGTGGTTCCGAAAATCTGCAAACGCAGGTCGTTGTGATGCCCAGAGGCAAAGCGCGTCGCGTGGATCACACCGATTGCGCCGTTTTCCAAACCGACATGCATCGCGATGCTGTCATTGGCATCCAAGACATATTCGCCGATCTTGTCGCCGGGGGCCTTGTGGAAGGTGTGAAGGCGGCCAGACACATTGGCCGCGTCGCTGCCAGCAATGTAGGTCGCGAAATCGAGGATGTGGATACCGATATCGCCCAGTGTCCCGTTTGAACCATGAGCCGTGGACAAGCGCCACAGCCATTTGGATTCAGACGACCAGTCGCCCCAGGCATCATTCGTCAACCAGCTTTGCAGGTAAGAGGCATCGAAATGGCGAATATCGCCAATTGCGCCGTCCTTGATCAGATCGTGCGCTTTGTTCAGCGAAGGCACGTTGCGATAGGTCAGGTTCACCATATTCACAACACCCGCCGCCTGCGCGGCCGCCGCCATTTCATCGGCATGGGCCTGATTTGTGGCCAGCGGCTTTTCACACAGCACATGCTTGCCCGCTGCGATCAGGGCCAGCGTTGTTTTGTAATGCACGGAATCTGGTGTCACGTTGCAGGCGGCATCAAATTCGCCCCATGCAATCGCTTCGTCCAGCGAGGTGAACCCGTGTTCGATCCCGTATTCCTTTTGGAAAGCGGCAAGGCGGTCGGGGTCCATATCAACACCCGCGACCAGCGAAACGCCGTCAATTTTAGCGAATGCACCTGCATGCGCCCCGGCCATTCCGCCGGTGCCAAGGATCAAAAGACGTATGTTTTTCGTTGTCATTGGTTTGACCTTTCTAGTGGAAGCCTTCTTCGCCGTCTTCGTGCAGTTTGGGACCGCGTGCTGTGATGTTTTCCAAAGCGTCCTCAACCGGACGGTTCGGGGCGTGGGTGACCTCTGTCACGCTTGGCTGGTCGTTATGGGCCCAATGCACAGCGTTTTTCAGCACGGTCTGGATGTTGGCATCGTGATATGTCGGATAGGTTTCATGGCCGGGCTGGAAGTAGAACACGCTGCCTGCGCCACGTTTATAGGTGACACCAGAACGGAACACCTCGCCCCCCTGGAACCACCCCACAAAAACGGTTTCAAGCGGATCAGGAATGCCGAAGGGCTCGCCATACATTTCCTCGTTTTCCAGCTCAAAATGATCCGGCAGGCCTTTGGCAATCGGGTGGTTGCGCGAGGTGACCCACAGGCGTTCACGTTCGCCTGCTTCGCGCCACGTCAGGTTGCAGGGCGTTCCCATCAAACGCTTGAAGATCTTTGAGAAGTGACCAGAGTGCAGCACAATCAGGCCCATCCCGGCCCAAACCCGTTCAGCGACGCGTTCGACAATCTCGTCCGACACGTCGCCATGGGCCGCATGGCCCCACCACAACAGCACATCTGTTTCGTCCAGGCGGCTTTGCGGCAGACCGTGTTCGGCCTCTTGCAAGGTCGCCGTGGTTGCTGAAATCCCAGCATCTTGGTTCAGGGCATCAGCAATACATTTGTGCATGCCGCCAGGGTAAATGTCGGCAACGACTTTGTTCGTGGTTTCATGGACGTTCTCGCCCCATACGACTGTACGGATGGTCATGTTCATTCTCCGAGAGTTCTGAAATTTGCAGGTGTTTGCCAGTTTCTATGACCCGAATTTGCGCCAACGCCAATGCTCTTTTTGGCCGTTTCATCGAAAAACGAACCCAAAATGCCCAAGTTCGGTCGCGCACAAGGGCAGAGCGTTACTGACAAATGCAATCTTGTGGCTTATTGTGTCCTTCAACCCGTTGAAAAAAAGGACTGGCCTCTGATGCATCAAATGTTGGGACTTGTTTGTATAGGGGCTTTGGTGGCGGCGACGCCAGCATTCAGCTCTGATGTGGTTGCCGCCCTGTTGAAAGACGCTGAAAAAGAATGCCGATCTTTTGAGAATGGCGAACTGACGATTGATCAAGATAAGGCCGTCACCCAAGTTGATGTGACGGGCGACGGTGTGCCCGACCACGTGGTCGACAGCTCTGCCTTTGCCTGCTCGACTGCGCTGTCGCTGTTTTGCGGCACTGGCGGATGCGCCTTGGATGTGGTCGTTGATGAAAAAGACTATGACTTGCTGGCCAAGGCCTGGGACGTAGAACAAGGGGACACTGGACCAGTCCTGAAAACCGAGGTCCATTGGAGCGAGTGCGACTACCAGTCCAACTGCTGGGACACCTTGGTCTGGAATGGCGATGGTTTTGACAGTTTGGGCGCAAAAGTGGAAATGGACAGGATGCATTCCCCCCTGAAAGAGGATGTCTGGACGCTGGTTGACGGCGACGCGACGATCCAATTTCTTCAAGATGGCACGGTCAGTGGCAAAGCCCAATGCAACAATTTCACCGGCACGCATGAAACAACCTATCCGGATACCTCTATTGGTCCGCTGGCGGTGACCAGGATGGCCTGCCCCGATCTGGAAAGTGAAACCGCGCTCCTTGGTTTGCTCAGCAACACCAAAATGTTGCAGGTTGAGGGAAACACTTTGACCCTTATCACAAACGACGGCGACAGGTTGTCGTTCACGCGTTAGCCCGCCGATAGCCCATATCCAGAACCGCCAGATTGGACGCCCCATGCCCACAAAAGCAGAACTTGAAACCGAACTGGCCGCGTTGCGCGAAGAGCTGGCGCAGATGGCAAAGGCCCGCGCGGACCATTCCGATCCCATTGATGACGTAACCCATGAACCAGAGGACCTGACAAGCGATCCCGCAGACGCGGATGTGCAGTCCCAATTGACCGATATGGTTCATGAGCTGACCGAAACCGCCGAAAGCCACCCCGGCCTGGCCTTGGCAGGCGTCTTTGTGGTGGGTGTTTTGGTTGGCCGGTTCATGGGGCGATAGGGGACGTAACATGCAGAACGTGACACGCAACCTAAAGATCATCTGGCGCACTCAGGCCCTGATTTCAGAACGGCGGCTGGCCGATCTGGCCCGCAAATCAACGATTGCCGCAGGCGCCGGGATCGTCGCATTGTTTGGCGTCGCCATGCTGGATGTCGCTGCGTTCTTGTGGCTTGGCTCTTTGATGGAACCGGCCTTGGCCGCTGTGATCGTGGCTTTGGGCAATTTTATCCTGGCAGGGTTGATATTATTTCTGGCCAACAGCTCTTCGCGCAGCGACGAAATCGCTATGGCGCGCGAGGTACAGGATATCGCGCTGAAAGACATCGAAGCCGAAGCAGAGCGCGTGCAGCGAGAGTTGAACACGATCCGGCGCGATTTTCGCGATGCTCGGGCGCAGGTCAAATCCGCCATCCATGATCCGGCGTCTTTGATTACGCCGCAGATGCTGATGCCGGTTATCCGGGCTGCCTTGAAAGCCTTCAGGAAATCAGACCCCAAAGCGTGAGTTTAGGCTACCCGGCGCGAATGGCGGCCAGGTGGCTGGCAAAATCAGGGCTGGCCATAAGAGCACGACAGCGGGCAAAGCGCCCGTCGGCGTAGGCCCGGAAATCATCGGCCGGGTTGTCGTTGGCCAGCTGGATCAGCCCCCACAGCGTCCAAAGCAGATCGCACATTGCCTTGTAGATCACCATTCGCCCGTGGTCCGCGGCGCTTGGCGGTCCGTCAAAATAGGCCTGCAACAATTCGTCATCCTGGGCGGCGGTAAATTCGCCCTCAACGGACAAATCGCCAAGGTCCCACATCGGATCATTCATGCCGGAATATTCCCAGTCGACAATCCACATCTTTGTGCCCGTATCCAGGAAATTCTCGCACAGTGGATCACAGTGACAGGCCGCAAGTTTCGCCGGATGCATGGCAAGCGCGGCCCGCACGGCTTCGGCCTCTGCCACCACGTCGTGGTAACCCTCTGGCAACGCCACGTCTTTGCCCGACAGGATGCCCAGATATTCGTCGATCATCGCGAAGAGCTCGAAATGGAAGGGGAATTCAGCGTCAGAACTATGCAATTGCCGCAGCGCCTTGCCTGCCCGCGCCGGGGCGCCCTGGCGTGATGCAAAAAGCGCCGGGGAAAGTGTATTACCGTCCGCGATCAGGCGGGACACCATTACACCAGTGTCAGGGTCGAAATAAAGAACTTCGGGGCTGACGCCGGATCGGGCCGCTTCTTTGGCGGCAACGGATTCATCCGCACGGTTGATATATTCATCGGTGCCAGCGCCGGGAATGCGCAGGCAATAATCGCCGACCTGAAACACCAGATTGGTCAAGCCACCAAGGCGCACAGGTTCTGCATCAAGCCCTTGCAGAACCGGGATCGACGCCATTGTCTGTTTTGCCAGTTTCAGGTCATCACTCATGCTTTTAGCCTTTCCATCCGTGGATCATACAAACAGCGCGGGCCTTTCTGTGCGGCATGACGGATGCCATAGGCCTCTATCTCTAGGGTGCTATCGGTGGTCAGATCAGCGGGAAGATAACAAAACCCGATGGTCTTGCCCAGATGATGGCCATAGCCCGCGCTGGTCAGCGCACTCACCGGTTCACCGTTGATCAGAACGGTTTCGCTGCCGATCAATGGGGCAAAACCGTCCACCGTCAGCGTGACAAGCTTTTGTGTCACGCCCGCCGATTTGATCGCGGCCAAGGCGTCCTTGCCAACAAATTCCGCTTTTTCCGCTGCCACAGCAAAACCTAGCCCGGCCTCATACGGGTTGGTTTCTGGCGTGATGTCGGCGGACCAATAAAGATAGCCTTTTTCCAAGCGGCAGCTTTCAATGGCGCGATAGCCCGCATTTGCGATGCCATGCCCCTGCCCTGCGTCCCAAAGGGTCTTGTAAATGCCCGCCTCGTATTCCTGTGGGATATACAGCTCATACCCCAATTCGCCGACATAGCCGACCCGCACCGCCAAAGCCGTGCCAAACCCGACAGAGATCTGGCGGGCCATCAGAAACGGAAAACCTTCATTCGACAGATCACTGGCGCTGACGCTTTGCAGAACCGTCCGGGCCTGAGGGCCACAGATGTTCAAAACCGCATAGGCGTTGGTTACATCGCGCAGTGTGACATTTTCCGGCAAATGCTGACGCAACCAATTGCTGTCACGCACACCAAAGCCGGACCCGGTGATCATCAGGAAATGGTCGGGGGCGTCATGCATGAAGGTCACGTCGGCCTCTATCCCGCCTGCCTCATTGCACAGTTGCGTGTAAATCGCGCGGCCCGGTGCGCCGCCCAGATCATTTGCCGCGATTTTCTGCAACGCTTCCTGCGCACCCGGACCAGAGATTTCGAACTTGGAAAATGAGGTCTGGTCGATCAGCGCGACACGCTCGCGAATGGCCTGCACCTCTGCGGCGACGGCATCAAAACTGCCGTGTTTGCCCTCAAAACTGTGGGTTTCCGTGGCTGTAGAGCCGGGTGTCGCAAACCAGTTGGCCCGTTCCCAGCCAAAACGCGCGCCAAAGACCGCGCCTTTTTCAGCCAGATCGTGGTGCAACGGCGAGTGGCGCAAACCGCGCCCGGCCGCGTTTTCCTCACCCGGCCAGTGGATTTTGTAGTAAGAGCCATAAGCCTCTATCGCGCGCTCCTGCAGGTAAGCGCCTTGCGCATGCGGTGCGCCAAACCGGCGAACGTCGAAAGGCCACAGGTCCAGCCCCGGATCGCCGTGCAAGATCCAGTTGGACATGGCCAGCCCGGCCCCGCCAGAGGCCGCGATCCCGGCCGTAAACCCGCAGGCGACATAGAAATTGTCCAGCTCTGGCGCTTTGCCCATGATGGGTTCGCCATCGGCAGAGACCGGAATGGGGCCGTTGATAATGGTCTTGATCCCGATCTCATTCAGAATCGGCAGGCGTTCAGATGCGGGCAGCGCGAACAGTTCCAGACGATCCATGTTGGGCTGAAACAGCTGACGTACGAAGTCATTGGGGGTTTGCCCCTGCCAACAGCCATTTGTGCCGTCTTCCCAGCCGCCGATGGCAAAGGCCCCGCCGACGTCAGGTTTAAGGTAAAAATTGCTGTCCGGGTCCCGCAGGGTTGTCAGATCGGCGGGCAGGTCCATGCCCTTTTCGGTGACGAAATACTGATGTTCGACCACGCCAGCGGCCAAGGGAACGCCCGCCATTTCGCCAACGCGCTTGGCCCAAAGCCCGGCACAGTTCACCAGAATTTCACAGCCAATCGTGCCGTGATCCGTGACAACGCCAACCGCGCGGCCCTGTTCCACCTCAATTCCGGTGACACTAACACCCTCTTCGATCTTGGCCCCATTGGCGCGTGCGCCTGTCACATAGGCCTGGGTCAACGCGTAAGGGTCGATATAGCCGTCGCTTGGAATAAACGCCGCGCCGACCACTCCTTTGGGGTCGATCAGCGGGAACTTGTCCTTCGCCTCGGCCGCGGTCAGGCTGTGGCATTCGAAACCAAAGCTTTTGGCAAGTTGCATAGAGCGTCTGATCTCGCTCCACCGATCTGCGCTGGCGGCGAGCCGCAGCGACCCGACCTTTTTCCAATCGGTCGCCATGCCGGTTTCCTCGGCCAGCCGATCAAACACGGCAACCGAATTTTGCATCAGCTGTGTCAGAGCACGTTTGCCGCGCAGTTGTCCGACCAACCCGGCGGCGTGCCAGGTTGATCCGTGGGTGATCTGCGCTTTTTCAAGCAACAGCACATCTTTTTCCCCCGCTCGGGCCAGATGATAAGCCAGAGAGCAGCCAATTGCGCCGCCCCCGATGATAACGATACGGGCATGGCGATCAGCGTGGAATGTCATGGTTCAGGCCTTTACGCGTGTGTTTTCTGGGTCAAAGAACGGCCCCATCCCAAGGGTGGCCGGTACGGTTTCATTTGCGACGATCAGTTCGTATGTGCCGCTGGTCAGGAAGTCGTCGCTGACCCCATCCGGGTTGCGCACATAGCCATAGCCGACGTTTTTCCCAAGCGAGTATCCAAACCCGCCGCTGGTCAGATAGCCAACCGGCTTGCCGTCGCGCAGGATGGTTTCGCGCCCGACCAGGACGGTGTTCGGGTCGTCCAGGGTGAAACCTGCCAGCCGTTTGGTCAGCGGTTTTCCAGCGGTTGTCTCTAGCGCTTCGCGGCCCATGAAAGGCGTGTTGCTGCGCATTTTGACCGCCCAGCCCAGCCCCGCCTCTGCCGGGGTGTCATTTGGAGTGATGTCGCTGCCCCAGGCGCGATAGCCTTTTTCCAGACGCAGGGATTCAATGGCGCGGTAACCAACGGGCCGGATATTCTGCGCCGCCCCTGCGACCATCAGCGCGTCAAAAACATCGCCGATTGCGCCAATCGGGATGTGCAGCTCCCAGCCAAGCTCACCCACATAGGTCACACGCAAGGCCCGCACCAGATGGCCTGCAATTGTGATTTCGCGCACATGGGCAAAGGGGAAGCCGGCATGGGATATATCCGCATCCGTGACCTGTTCCAAAACAGCGCGGGCCTTGGGGCCCATAAGCGACAAGGTCCCAAAGGCTTCGGTTACATCCGACAGCGTCGCGTCACCGCCTTTGGGCAAATGTTCGGAAATCCAGGCCAGATCATGGGTGCGGAACCCGGTGCCGGTGACGATGTAAAACCTATCCTCTGCCAGCCGCGCGACGGTCAGATCCGCCTCTATCCCGCCGCGTGTGTTCAGCAGTTGGGTATAGGTCAAACGGCCCGTGGGTTTGGCGACGTTATTGGCGCAAATCCAATCCAGCGCCTGTCCGGCATCCGCGCCGGTCAGTTCGTATTTGGAAAAGGATGACTGATCAAACAGCCCGACATGTTCGCGCACATGGGTATGTTCCTGCCCCACGGCGTCAAACCAGTTCTGCCGTCCCATAGAGTTGATGTCCCGCGCCTCTGTCCCTACGGGGGCAAACCAGTTTGGACGCTCCCAGCCCAGCTTGGAGCCGAACACCGCACGGTGTGCTTGCAGACGTTCATAAAGCGGCGACACAATCGCCGGGCGGCCCGATTCATATTCCATATAGGGAAAGCCAATTTCGTAATGCTTTCCATAGGCCTCTAGAGTGCGGTCGCAGACCCATTGGCGGTCTTTGTGCAAACCAGAGAAACGGCGAATGTCCACGACCCAAAGATCAAGCGGGGCTTCGCCCGACATGGTCCATTCAGCCAGCACCCACCCTGCGCCGCCCCCGGCCGCGATGCCAAAAGCGTTAAAGCCCGCGCCCACGAACATGTTCGAACATTCCGGCCCCGGCCCAAGGATAAAGTTTCCATCGGGTGTAAAGCTTTCAGATCCGTTGATCATCTGCTTGACGCCGGTGTTTTCCAGCGCCGGGATGCGGGCCATGGCCTGTATTAGATGTTGCTCGAAATGGTCGAAATCATCATCGAACAAGCCGAACTCCCAGTCATTGGGCACATCTCCGGTTGTCCAGGGCTGCGGGTTCGGTTCATAGCCGCCCATGACCAGGCCGCCGACTTCTTCTTTGAAATAGGTGCGGCGGTCCGGGTCGCGGATTGTGGCGGCGTCTTCGGACAGGCCTGGGATCGGCTCTGTCACGACATATTGGTGTTTGACGGGTTGCAACGGCACGTTTATGCCCGCCATCGCCCCGATTTGCCGCGCCCATTGCCCGGCACAGTTCACCACTTTTTCGCAGGCAATGGTGCCTTGGTTGGTGCGCACCGCGGTGATCCGGTCGCCGTCCATATCAAAGCCTGTGACTTGCACCTTTTCGTGGATTTTCGCGCCATGCATCCGCGCGCCTTTTGCAAGGGATTGCGTGATGTCGGTCGGGTTGGCCTGACCATCTGTCGGCAACCAGCTGGCCCCGATCAGATCGCTTGTGTCCATCAAGGGCCACATCTGTTTCACGGTTTCGGGGGACAGCAGTTCCATATCCATCCCGAAACTTCCCGCCGTCGTGGCAAGGCGTTTATATTCCGTCCAGCGGTCTTCATTCGTCGCCAGACGCAAACAGCCGGACATCTTCCATCCGGTCTCTAGCCCGGTTTCTGCGGCCAGACCTTTGTAAAGATCGACCGAGTATTTCAGAACTTTGGTGATAGAGGCCGACGAGCGCAGCTGGCCAACCAGACCGGCCGCGTGCCAAGTGGATCCAGAGGTCAGCTGCCCTTGTTCCAGCAGAACCACCTCTGCGCCATGGTCTTTGGCCAGGTGATAGGCGGTGGAACATCCAATAATGCCCCCCCCGATTACAACGATTTGTGCACGATCCGGAATGGTCATTGTGCGGTCTCTCCATAGAGGCTGCGATAGTCTGCAAGGACTGTGTTTAGGCGTGAGAGGTTCTCAAGGGCGTATTCCTTGAAATCCACGCCGGGCGTTTTGAGGTGAAGTTCGGACACCATGGACCACATCGCTTCGCGCAGAAGCGATGCACATTTCATCGCGTCAAAAGATTGCAACAGGGCTGGGGTCAGGTCTTCGCCAAAATAGCATGACAGCAAGGCACGCGACTGGACATCGTTCATGCCACTGTTGGACGCCGCCCCGGCCAGGTCAAAAAGCGCGGTCGAAAACCCGGCATATTCGAAATCGATCAGCCAAAGCCTGTCATCGTCTTCAAGAATATTTGCCGCCAGCAAATCATTATGCCCAAAAATGATCGGCAAGGGCACTTGGACGGATTCCATTTCCTGCGCCAATTCCAGAAAGGACGGCATTTCAGCGGCCCAGGCGCTTTGCCCGGCCTGAAGCGTGCGGGCGTAGTCCCGGATCACGTGAAAGACCCAGAACATGAAACCCGTACCCGTCACATGGGCCGGCATTTGCGTGTGAAACCTGCGCAACAGGTCTGCCAGGCGTTCGGGGTTTGTGGCCATGTCCGGCTCTGCCCAGGTCTTGGCCGTGATGAATTCCGACACCATGACGCCGGGTGCAGAATATTCCACAGCCGGGGCAAAGCCTGCGGCGTGGGCGGCACGCGCGGTCGCGATCTCTCGGCTGCGATCAACGTGGTGAAATGGGTAATCCACACCAAAACGCACGACATGCTGGCCTGCACCGTCCGTCACCAGATGGCTTTCGTTGGACAGGCCGCCCGTCAAGGGCTGTACTTTGACCTCGCCCGTCCAGCACGGCAGATCGCGGATCCTTTGCAGGTCGTTCATGATGCGCCCTCCTCTAGCCCCAGCCGTGCCCGGGCGCGCGCGGCCCCGGCCGAAATCAGCCGGTCTGCAATGATCGCGATAAAGGCAACGGCCAGACCGGCCACCAGCCCGCGTCCCGGATCTGCTTTGGTCAGGGCGATATACACCTCTTGGCCCAAATCCCGCGTGCCGACCAAGGCCGTGATGACCAGCATCGACAGCGCGAACATGATCGTTTGGTTCAGGCCCAGCATGATTTCGGGCAGCGCCAGTTTGAGTTTGATGCGGGTTAACAATTGCCAGCGCGTACAGCCCATGGCTTTGCCCGCCTCAATCAACTTGGGATCAACCCTCTGAATGCCCAGGACCGTGTAGCGAATTGCAGGCGCGATCGCATAGGCGACAATCGCAATCATCGCCGTGAAATCGCCAACGCGGAACAACATGACGGCGGGCATCAGGTAGACAAAAGACGGCAGGGTTTGCAGCGTGTCGATGCCCAGTTTGACCCAGCCCCACAAGCGGTCTCGTTCCGCTGCGATGATCCCGATTGGAATTCCGATAAGGGATGCAATGACAACGGAAATACCGCACAGGTAAACGGTGATCATCGCCTTTTCCCACTGACCGGAAATCGCGATCAACAGCGACAAAACCCCAACAAGCAAAGCCAACCGGGGCCCGGCCAGCCGCCAGCCCGCATAGGACAGGAACAGCACAACGCCCAGCCAGGGCATGCCGCCCAGAAGCCGTTTGAAGGGGATCAGAATGTTTAACAGCAAAAAGTTCTTCATCGCTTCAAGCGCGTCGAAATAATTGACATTGATCCATTCCACGACACTGGACCAAAAGGTGCCCGTCGTGATTTGCAACTGTTCGGGATAGGTCTGAACCGCCGGGATGATCAAACCGATCAGGGCCGCCCCGATCGCAACAGCCAGGCCAGCCGCCACATAAGGATGACGGGCCAACAGGGTGCGCCCAGGTTCAATCGCCCCAGGGACAGAGGCGCGCGCGGCGAAGGCTTGGCTTAGCCGGTCAAGCGCAATGGCCAGGGCGACGATGGCAAACCCGGCCTCTAGCCCTGCGCCAAAATCAAGCCGGCGCAGCGCTGCCAGAACGTCAAATCCCAATCCTCCGGCCCCAATCATAGAGGCGATGATCACCATGTTCAGCGACAACATGATCACCTGGTTCATGCCCACCAGCAGCCCGTCTTTGGCAGAAGGCACCAAGACCCGCCACATCATCTGTCGCGGGGAACAGCCGATCATTTTGCCCAGATCATGGGTTTCGGACGGCACCGATTTCAGCGCCAACATGGTGATCCGCGTCATCGGCGGCATGGCGTAGATCAGCGTCGCGACGATGGCTGATGTGGGCCCAAATCCAAACAGGATCAGGATCGGCACAAGATAGGCAAAGACCGGAATGGTCTGCATCAAGTCCAGCACCGGCACCAAAACCCGTTCAAGCCACGGCCAGCGGTAACCGGCAATGCCAAACAGTAAGCCTCCGACAACCCCAAGCGGGGCGGCGACAAGGATTGAGGCCAACGTGACCATGGAACTGGTCCATTGCCCGAACACGGCCACAAACAAAAAGCAAATGCCGACGATCACCGCCAACCGACGGCCGCCTGCGTAATATCCCAACATGCAAACGATTGTTATGACGGCGATCCAGGACAAAGGCGGTAGGATCTGCGTGGCGCTGGACCCCGGGCCCGTCATCACCCCCGTCGACAACAGGCTGAGCGCGATGGTGTAAGGCACTTCGACCACAGCGGCGACGAAGCGTGTCAGTTCAGCAAATGTGAACAGGCCGAATGTTGCGTCATTGATAAGCCATTTGGTGAACTGACTGATCCATTTGGCCACGGGGACAACAGACCCTTTGGGATATTTAAACGCCCATTCGATGAAGGGTTGTCCAAAGTTCCAGAACAAAACAAACAGCGCAATCGCAATGGCCCATCCGATCAGGCCTTTGTTGATCTTGCCGGGCGGCTTGCCCGTTATGTCTGCCCCGGACAATGCCATTATCCGCCCAGCATCATTTCAATGACATCGCGTCTGTGCAGTACGCCAACACTTGCGCCAGCGGCATCCACGACCCGCAGGCTTTCCGCGCCTTCAATGAATTCTGCGGCAACGTCGGACACTGTGTCGGCGGCGTTAACACGACGGGTCGGCAATTCACCCGTTGCGGGTTTCATCAGGGTCGACACTTTGACGACCTTGGCGCGGACGACCGATTTGGTGAACTCGGTCACATAATCCGTCGCCGGGTTCAGAACCACGTCTTCAGGGGTGCCAATTTGCACGATCTCGCCATCCTTCATGATGGCGATCCTGTCGGCCAGACGAATGGCCTCGTCAAAATCATGGGTGATGAAAACGATGCTTTTGTGCAGGACTGACTGCAAGCGGATGAATTCATCCTGCATTTCGCGGCGGATCAGCGGATCGAGCGCCGAAAACGGTTCGTCCAGGAACCAAAGCTCTGGCTCGACAGCCAGTGAACGTGCAATCCCGACGCGCTGCTGTTGCCCGCCCGACAATTGGCGAGGGTAAGAATTCTCTCGTCCTGCAAGGCCGACAAGTTCAATGACCTCGCGCGCTCGCGCTTCGCGTTCGGCGCGCGCGACGCCCTGGACCTCTAGCGGAAAGGCCACATTGTTCAACACGCTTAGATGCGGCAGCAGGGCAAAATGCTGAAACACCATACCCATTTGGTGCCGCCGAATTTCGATCATTCTCTTTTCATCGGCCGCCAACAGGTTTTCCCCGTTGAACAGAATTTCACCAGAAGTCGGTTCGACCAGACGCGACAAGCACCGCACCAAGGTGGATTTCCCGGACCCGGAAAGGCCCATGATTACGAAAATCTCGTTTTCGTGGACCGTCAGATTGACGTCGCGCACGGCGCTGACGACATTTGCAGCCTTGATTTGCTCTACGCTTGGCGAGGGTGTCTTGCGCAAAAGGGCATCGGCCTGATTGCCGAACAGCTTCCAGACATTTCGGCAGACAAGTTTAGCGTCCGGTTGGGACATCTGGGCTTAAACCTTTGGATATTGGGTGGTGTGACGAGTGGATCGCCCGCATTTCTGCAGGCGATCCAAAAATGGTGTCCGCGATTATTGGATCCAGGCGGACCAACGATCTTCGTTTTCTGCCATCCATTTCGCAGTCACGTCTTCGACAGACATACCGTCAAGATCGACCGCAGTGATCATCGCGCCCATTTCATCATTGTTGATGGTGAAGGCTTTGACGGCTTTATATGCGCCGGGCCATTTGTCTTTCAGGCCAGCCCAACCCACTTTCCAGATTTCGCCAAACGGTTTGCCGCAATCATAGGCCATGTCTGGGTTTCCGCCCCAAGCCGGATCGGAATAGCATTCGGCCGTGTATTCGGGGAATTCGACCCATTCACCTTCATATTTCGCGGGTGCCCAGTGTGGGGCGTAGATCCACAACATGATTGGCGCCTTGCGTTGGTAAGCACTCTCGAGTTCTGCAAAAAGCGCCGCATCCGTGCCCGCGTGGATCACCTCAAACGGCAAATCCAATGCCTCGACGCGCTCATCATCAAAGCCACCCCAGGTGACGGGGCCACCAAGATAGCGACCCTTGGGCGAAGTTTCCGCTGTGGCAAATGCCTCGGCGCAAGACTCTTCTTTCAGGGCTTCCCAATTTGGCAGACCAGGGCACAGCTCTTTCATGTAAGAGGGATACCACCATTCTTCTTTCGCCTTCATCCCGGTCGGGCCAAAGTTTTCGACCTTACCGGTTGCTGTTGCAGCATCCATGGCCTCGCGACCTGTGGTTTCCCACATTTCCATCGCGATATCCAAGTCGCCGGTTTCCAGACCCGCAAACTGCGCAAGATAGTCGGCCTGCACATATTCGACGTTATAGCCGCCCTTTTTCAGGACCTCGCCCATGATATTTGTTGTGATCAGCTGGCCGGTCCAGTCGTGCAACGTCAGTTTGATCGGATCCGTAGATTCTTGTGCAATCGCAGCGCCAGAGGCCGCTATGATCGCCATTCCAGACACAGCAAGCGCCGCGCCGTATTTCCTGAACGTGTTTTGTTTGAATTCCATATCGCCCCCTATTGGCATGCAGGTTGAGCCCCGATTTCACCACATGCGCGACTCTATCGGTCGCCGTCACGTGGAATCCGGTTACAAAAATATGACGACACTGCGAATAGTGAGTCAATCAAAGAATGTGGCTTATTGTGGTTTTCGTGACTGTTTAACCTGACTGCTTGCCAAATATGGTGACATTTTCTACAATAAGCCTCAGATATTGGCGTATGAAATGCTTTCAAAACATCAAACTGAAATACTGAATATTCTGAATGAACGCGGGACGGTAACCGTTGCGGATCTCGCCGAATCATTGGGCGTGTCGTTGGAAACTGTGCGCCGTCAGGTGCGCCCGTTGACCGACAACGGCACTGTGATCAAGATCCATGGCGCTGTGGGTTTGGCCGGTCAAGTCGGCGAGGCCCCGTTCCAAAGACGCATGCGCGAAAATGCCGAAGCGAAGCGGTCAATCGCCCGCGCCGTCGCAGCGACCATCCGAAACGGTGACGCCATCATGCTGGACACCGGCACCACCACCAGCTTTGTCGCGCGGGAACTGATGTCGCATCGTCGGCTGACGGTTGTCACCAATTCATCAGATATTGCGCGAACTCTGGCGACGGTCAACGGCAACACTGTTTTTATGGCGGGGGGAGAGTTACGCAGCGATTCAGGCGCAGCACTTGGGAATTCGGCCATTGATTTCATTCGCCGCTTTTCCGTCAGCCATGCGATTATTTCCGCCGGGGCTTTGGATGCGGAAAGTGGCGTGATGGATTTTGACCTGGAAGAGGCCGAATTCGCGCGCATGGTGCTTTCGCGCGGCGAACGCAAAATCGTTGTGACCGATCAGACGAAATTTCGCCGTCGCGGGCTGGTCAATGTCTGTGGCTTTGACGAAGTGCTAGAGCTGTTCACGGATGCCACACCGCCAGAGGCGTTCCTGAACAAACTGACAGAGGCCGGAACACAGCTGATCAATGTGGGGCAAGACCCGTTCATAAGCCAGACAGAAACAGCCGCCAGCGCCTAACAAAGGTTGCACCGGACTTGGCAGCTAACTATCAGACCACAACGCAGTAACCGCGAAACAGGGTGAACAGTCTGAGCACCAAGATCCACCATACCGACGCCGACGCGCTGCCCCCTCGGCAGCCGAATGTGCTGGAACAAATCCCCGGATGGTTCCTTGCCGCAGCCTTGGCTATTCTGCTGGTCAATCGGATCGGGTATCACCTGTTTGCCACCCCATTGCCGGATGAGGCCTATTATTGGCTGTGGGGCCAGCACCCTGCCCTGTCCTACTACGATCACCCGCCGATGCAGGCCTGGTTTCAGGGCATTACCACAAAGATCTTTGGCATCAGCCTGTTCGCGCTGCGTCTGCCGGCTGTGCTGTCCTCTATCGTCTTTGCATGGACGTTGTTGTGGTGGGCCAAGAAATATGATGCAAGCCTAAGCGCCAAGGCCAAACTGGCCCTATTGATTGCCGCGTTTTCCAGCCCGTTGTTCTTTCTGTTCACGGGGATCGTTTTCAACGACCACGTTCTTATTGCCTTGCTGTGCCTGGCCTCAATCCTGGCCTTTAAGGCGCTGGATGCTGTGGCGTCATCGGGGCGCGTGAATGTCCCGGCCCTTTATGGGGCGGCGATATGTATCGGGCTGGCGGGGATCACCAAATACAACGCCTCTGTTTTTGCCTTTGGGGTGTTTCTGGCGGCGGCAGGTTTTCCCAGATTTCGGCCTGTCTTTCGCTCGCCGCATCTGTACCTTGCCGGAGTGGTCTGCGTCTTGTGTCTGACGCCCGTGTTTTGGTGGAATTACACAAATTCCGCCGCTTCGTTTCAGTACAATCTGAATGACCGCCTTGGCCATGACCCGGGCGTCGGTGGTATTGCGGGGCGTTTCGTCAGTTTTGCTGTTTTGACCATCATGGGGCTTTCGCCTTTCTTGTTTGTGGCGATGCTGCGCGCGCTGAAAGGGCCTGCACGGGTGCCACAATGGGTCGACAATTGGCGCGTGCTCGGGGCGACGATCTTTGCTGTTGCGACGGTTTTTTGCGCCATTCTGACCTATTTCACCCATGTTTTGTTTTACTGGAATATTATCGCCTTTATCGCGATCCTGCCCTTTGCTCTTTTGACCTTCGCGCGTCGCCGCGCCGCAATGGCCCATATCGTATATGGCATCGTGACCATCTGCCTGATCAATTTCAATTTCACGGTTCTGCCGCTCTCTGCCTTCTTTGGGACCCCGGACCATGAATCCGCCATCCCCTTTGGCTGGACAGAGCTGACGGAAACGGCAGAGCAGCTGGAACAAACCCAAGACGTCGATTTCGTGATGACCTCTGACTACCGCACGGCCGCAATTCTGGCGTTCCTGACCCAAGATCTGGATGTCGAGGTGATCGCAGATCGGATCAGTCAGTTCACAATTTGGTTCGATCAGGACGCGCATGCCGGGCAGGATGCATTGATCCTCGTCTCGCGCTGGCATCCGCTGAGCGACAAGATCTCTGATCGATTTGAATTCATTGAAAGAGTGTCCCGTCACGACATCACACGCCTTGGTTATTCTATGACGACCTATCGTTTTCTTATCGGTCGCAACTATCAGCCAGAGCCCGCCGTATCGAATTGACATCGGCGGCATGTTTGGCGATTCTGGTGCCTATCTGGCTTGCCGCTGAACCTAGATTTTAGAATTGAAGGCTATGACCAAACTTCGCAAATTTCTGGCCGAACCGCTGTTGCATTTCCTGCTGATTGGGGCGGGGATTTTCCTATATTATCAAATCGTAAGCCCAGCAGAGCAAAGTGATGACTCCACGATTGTTGTCACTGCCGAACGCCAGGACAATCTAAGATCGCAATTTGAAGCAACACGCATGCGCGCGCCAACCCAAGAGGAAATGGATGCACTGATCGCTAACTACCTGAGGGATGAGGCGTTGTACCGCGAGGCCAAGGCCCTTGGCCTGGATCAGGATGATCAGGTTGTGCGCGGACGGATGCGCCAAAAGATGGAGTTCTTCGTCGAATCCGGCACCGCCCTTTTAGAGCCGGACGATGCCGAGTTGCAGAAAATATTGGATGCCAACCCGGATCAATATTCCAAACCAGGTCTGATCGCCTTTCGTCAGGTCTATCTGGGGGAGAACTTTAGTCAGGACGAGGCAAAAGAGATCCTCGCCCGTCTCACGGAAATTGGCGATGGTCCGGAATTTGCAAGCTTTGGACAACGCAGCCTGTTGCCTATCGAAGTCCCTCTGTCGGCCCGCCAAAGGATCGCTAATACCTTTGGTGAAGCATTCGCGGACACAGTGCAGGGCCTCAAAAAAGGGGAATGGGTGGGACCGGTTCGGTCTGGCTACGGAAGCCACTTCATCTTTATCACCGATGAAACACCGCCCGTCTTTAAAACACTTGAAGAGGTCCGCCCTAGCCTTGTCGAAGAGTGGCGATACACAAAGGCCAATGAGCTGTTGGAATTACAGGCCCAAGACCTGTTGGGAAAATATGACATCGTCGTTGAACCGGAAACGGACGGGTGATGCAGGCTTTGCGATACCTGATGCGCATAGCGGTTTTGCTATGTGCCGTGCTGATGCCAGCGACGGGAAATTCCCATGCTTTGGAGCCTGGGTATCTGGACATCCGGGAACAACAAGACGGCGTGATTTTGGCCAGTTGGAAGGTGCCCGATGTCGCGGGCTCTGCGATGGAGATCACTGCCGTTCTGCCCCAAGGCTGTAGCGACCGACGCCCGCCACCATTGGTCAATGTGGGCGCCGCCTATATAGGTCAGTGGAACACTGTTTGCGAGGGCGGGCTTGCTGGCAAGGATATCTGGATTGAAGGGCTGGAAAAAACCAGCACGGATGTTCTGGTTCGGTATGAACAAATCGACGGGACAACGCGTTTCCTACGTATCACCGCCGACGCCCCGACGCAGACCTTGGATGTTGACCCCGGTTTTTGGTCGGTGGTGAAGACGTATTTTCTGTTAGGCATAGACCATATCCTGCTTGGGTTCGATCATATCCTTTTTGTTCTGGCTTTGATCCTGCTGGTTCACGGAAACTGGAAACTGGTCAAAACCATAACGGCGTTTACGCTGGCCCATTCAATCACCCTGTCCCTTGCCTCTTTGGGTTATGTCCATGTCCCCGTGCCCCCGGTAGAGGCGATAATCGCGCTGTCGATTGTTTTCATCGCGGTAGAGCTTGCCCGGCGGGACCCGAACGCGCCAGGCTTGGCAGAGCGCAAACCTTGGTTGGTGGCGTTCACGTTTGGGTTGTTGCACGGGTTGGGCTTTGCCAGCGCTTTGTCAGAGACCGGGCTGCCGCAGGGCGATATTCCCGCTGCCCTGGTCACGTTCAATCTGGGCGTAGAGGCCGGACAACTGCTGTTTGTCGGCGCGATCCTGGTGTTGCGCGTTGTGCTGAACTGGGTGGCGCGGCGATTGTCCCTGCCAAAAGCAAGCGGCGCGAATTTCATGACTGGGGTGATCTATGGAATTGGCGGGATTTCTGCCTATTGGCTGATCGAACGCGTCGTCGGCTTTGTTGCCTAGGCCTGTCCTCCTGCGCGACAGTGCGCTTTACCCGCGGTCCATTTTTTCGCCAGCTTTGATCCCTATGGCGAGCATGTTTTCCAAGGGGGCCAATGGACACACGAACTGTAAATTCCATGCACATGACGGTGTATAGGCGAAATTGAAATCCAGGATAAGATTGCCCTTGTCATCAAGGCCCAGATCCGCCCCTTTGATCGCATCAATCAAATACCGCCCGCCCCCATAGGTGCCCTGCCCCGAAGTGGCATCCTTGAACGGCAGGAACAGCCCGCCACCATAGCCATTGATCCAGAACACTGACAGCTCTTGCCCCAAGGGGCGCTCCATCCCATGAGTCATCGCAATGCGCGTGGCTGTCATGGATCCCTCTGCTCCCAGATCATAATGAACCTCCTCTGGCGTCGCATCCATCAGGGACAGGTGAAAACGCAGGGCTGGATCGTAGGCATATGCCTGCAAACCGCCAAACCCCTTGCGATGCTCGGCTGGCAATGGTGAAAGAGGATGGGAGCGAAAGAGCGCAGACCTACGGTGCAACCACAATCGATGCGCGCGCGCCGGATCAGGGCTGGACCTAATTTCAGAGTAAAGATCCTGAACCCGCCTGCGCCAGTCGGCCAGGTGGTATTGTGCGGGCCCGTAGGTTTCGGCAGTCGTAGGCATCACAAAGGGGACTCCTCTATCGTGACGTGGTCCGTGTTAAACGACACCAATCCGCGAATGCCATCTGCAAACGCAAATGGATCGGCGTAGACCCATGCCACATCCTGAACCACAACCATACCCCGATCATCATTCAAATGCAGGTAGGATGCATCGCCCTTCAGCGGGCAATGCGTCGACGTTTCGGACGCTGACACGTCGCCGACCAAAGACGCAGGCGGCAAATACAAAGCAGGATCATAAAGATCATGCCCAATTTCCAGCAGGCAAACTGCATCGTCGCTTTGCGCGATTACGTTGCCCCCAAAGTATATGCGCACACGCCGGCGACGCGGTTTCAACTTCATGAAATGTCTGGCTTCATTTGGGTTGTGAACCGTTCCGCTGGCCAAAGTGATGTGATCAGGCAGCATGCGCCATCATCCCGCGTTCAACGAATGCCGCATTTCCCCGCAACAGCTCTGTAATCGCTTTGCGGAACTGAGACTTCATCATTGGGATCATCATTTTCCCAAGCAAACCCATCTTTGGTACAAAATCCATTTGCATGGTTACACGTGTTCGACTGTTGCCAAGCGCCTGAAAAGACACCTCTGCCACGGCGCGCTTTAATGGAACCGTTCCTTCGTATATGTCGACGACCATTCTTTTGCCTGGCTCATACCCGATGATCCGTTCCCGGACATGGTTTTTACCGTCCGAAAAATCACATTGACGCATGGCACCCTTGCCAGTTTCCGCACTGTCGTGAAGCAAGAAAGACGCGCGGACATTTGGATTGAACTGGCTTATCTCACCAAAATCATCCCAAGTTTTCCACACCTCTGAAACTGGGGCATTGATGATCTTTTGCACTTTGACTTTGGCCATTTTGGGCTCCTTCGAAGTTTCACTTTTGGGCTCGATCCCGAAGGGACCAAGCGTTGCAATGACCCCAGTTCTAGGAGGTTGCTATTTGATCCGATACTGCCGATATTTATCCGACACGGATCGTTTTTGATCCACCTGAAAGGAATGCCGTGTCGAAAAGAGAATTGGACTGGGACTCTTTAAGGGTCTTTCTGGCCGCCTCACGAGCCAGCAGCCTGCGTGGCGCATCCGAAAAGCTGGGCGTCAATCACGCGACAATCAGCCGTGCAATCCTGCGGCTGGAACAGTCGCTTGGCACGCGGCTATTTGAACGGTCTTCGGATGGGCTGGCGCTGACAGAGCCGGGTGAAACTTTGATGATTCACGCCGAAGAAATTGAACGTCAGACTTTGCAGATTTCGCGCAAGATTTCCGGGCTTGATGGGGAACCGACGGGCTTGGTTCGGGTCAGCATGCCCCCTGCGTTAACCCAAGGTTTTCTGACCCCGCTTTTGGTAAGTTTTTCCAAGAAATACCCTGAAATCACAATCCGGATCATCGGGACAAACAAGATTTCTGACCTAAGACGGCAAGAGGCAGACGTGTCCATTCGGCTTGCTTTCAAAGTCGAAGACGACGTTGTCGGGCGAAAGCTTTGCCGCTATGTTTTAGGGGCGTTTGCCTCTCCCTCGTATTTGGCAGAACACACTGATCTGCAGATCGGCGACGGCAGCGGCGCCCATTGGATTGGCTGGGGCGGAAATAACGACTGGATCAACGAAAGCCCCTTTCCCAAGGCCGCCATCCGCCATCAATTGCCCGAAATCCAGACCCAACTTGAAGCCGCGGCGGCTGGTTTGGGAATGGTTTGGGTTCCATGTTTTTTGGGCGACAAACACAAAGGTCTGCTTCGCATTCCCGACGTACAAGTCGTGCCAAGCCGGTCTATTTGGTTGCTGTTACATGGTGATTTGCGAAATTCGGCACGTGTTCGTGCTTTCGTTGATCACACGGCAAGCGAAATCCAGGCCCGTAAGACTGAATTCACGACTTAGCCCTGTGTCCTGCGATACAGGGCCTTAGTCCCAAAATTGACGCGGGATATGGCTTGACCATCAAAGGCACAAAACCCTATTCCCATCGCACCGGACCCTGACAAACAGTCCAGACAATTCTTAGAGACGAGCCAAATTTACTTTTGAGGCCCGAGAACAAGGAAAACACTGTGGAAACCGATATTCAAAACTTCAAGTTGACGGATCTTTTATCCGTCGAAAAGCTCACGTCTTTGGGGCTAAGTCTTATTGCTGCAATCGCCATCATCATTGTGACCTTCTGGCTGGCGAAATGGGTCAGCAATCGTATAGTTAAGGCCGGCCGCAAATACGAAGAGCTGGACGCCACGCTGTTCAGCTTTTTGGGGCGCGTCGCATATTTTGTCGTGCTGATTTTTGGCCTGACCATTGTCCTGAACAGGTTCGGCATCCAAACGACCTCCATCATTACAATGCTGGGCGCGGCCAGTTTGGCCGTCGGTTTGGCCTTGCAAGGCGCGCTGTCCAATTTCGCATCTGGCGTGCTTTTGATTTTGTTCAGACCGTTCAAGCTGGGCGATTTTATTTCTGTTGGCGGAGAATCCGGGACTGTTAAGGAAATCTCTATTTTCGTGACAGAACTGACGACACCAGACAATGTTCAGATCATCGTTCCAAACAGCCAAGTTTGGGGCAGCTCTATCACGAACTTTTCCGCTTACGACACGCGCCGCGTGGATTTTGTTTTTGGCGTTTCCTACGGAACCGACCTGAAAAAAGCGCAGCAGATCATCAACGACCTGATCGCAAAAGACACACGGGTCCATTCAGACCCAGAGCCGTTTGTGAAGGTTGGTACACTGAATGACAGCTCTGTCGATTTCACGGTTCGAATCTGGTGCGACGCACCGGATTACTGGGACATCAAATTCGACCTGACGCGGGCGGTCAAAGATGCGTTTGACGATAAGGGAATCGACATTCCGTTCCCAACCACAACAATCGTTCAAGCGGGCTAGTCCTTACGACAAGCTCCAGACCTGGCCGATCCCAAATCGGCCAGGTCCAGAAACCGTTTTTACGCAGAATTTACTGCGAAAATTTGAACCAGGCTCTGGTCTTCACCGATTTGCAAATATACGGTCTGCCCGTTGATACCAAAGGCAAATCCATGAAAACCTATATTCTTGCACTGAACTGTCAGAACCGCCCCGGCATTGTTGCGGCCATCGCAAAGCTTTTGGCCGACGGCATGGGGGACATCACTGAAGCACAGCAATTTGACGACCCGCAAACGGGCCAGTTTTTTATGCGTGTAGAATTCGCCTATCCCGGTGACATTGCCACTGTGGAGACCGGGATGAAAGCGATCGGCACCACGTTCAACATGGAATGGAAACTGGTCGACACAGCACGCAAGCCAAAAGTGCTGATCATGGTGTCGAAGTTTGACCATTGCCTTGTTGACCTGCTCTACCGCACTCAAATCGGAGAGTTGAACATGGATGTCGTGGCCGTCGGATCAAACCATCCGCGCGAGGCGTTGAACCTGCCAATCGACCAGTCGATCCCGCATTATCATTTGCCGATCACGAAAGAGACCAAGCCCCAGCAAGAGGCACAAATCAAGTCGCTGGTCAAAGAAACCGGCGCAGAACTGATCGTGCTGGCGCGCTATATGCAGATCTTGTCAGATGATCTGTCGGCCTGGCTTTCTGGTCGCTGCATCAATATCCATCATTCCTTTTTGCCCGGGTTTAAGGGGGCAAAACCTTATCATCAGGCCTTTGAACGTGGCGTGAAAATGATCGGGGCGACATCCCATTATGTAACCGAAGACCTCGACGAAGGGCCAATTATTGCGCAAGACGTGGAACCTGTGCGCCATTCTGACATGCCCGAAGATTTGGTTCGCAAAGGACGTGACATCGAACGTCGCGTCTTAGCGAAAGCCGTGGGGTTGCATCTGGACCACAGGGTCTTGCTGAACGGTGCCAAGACGGTTGTTTTTGAAAGCTAGCCTGCTGGCGTAGATCGCTACTGCGCCGGGATGCAGATGGCCCCGATCAGGGACCATCCTGTTCTTGGTGTGTATCCAGTTTTAGCAGTCGCGCGCTCTTTCAACCATGGTCGAAAGCACATGATCCGGGTCCTGTTTCCACCAGTTTTCTGCTGAAAAAATCTCGACTTCATTCAACCCGTCAAAGCCCTGTGCCTCAACCGCGGCACGCAGCTGGGGGATATTGATAACCCCGTCGCCCATCATGCCACGATCTGTCAGCAAATCCTCTGTCGGGACCAGCCAATCACATAGGTGAAAGGCCATCAGGCGATCCTTGCCGGCCCTGGCAATCTCATCCAGAATTTCCGGGTCCCACCAAACATGGTAGACATCCACGGCGGCCCCGATCCCGTCGCCCAACTGATCGCAAATATCCAGCGTCTGGCGCAGTGTATTCACGCAAGCCCGGTCGCCCGCATACATCGGGTGCAAGGGTTCAATGGCAATTTTCATCCCGACCGTTCGCGCATAATCCAAGGTCTTGGACAGCCCTTCGGTGACAATGGATCGCGCGCCCTGAATGTCACGAGACCCTTGTGGCAGGCCGCCCACGACCATCACAAGACAGGCCGCACCGATCGCCACGGCCTCATCCACGGCCCGTTTGTTGTCGTCCAGTACGGCATCCGTCAAGGCGCCCTCTGCGGTGTACCAACCACCACGACACAAGCCGCTGACGCCAAGGCCAGAGTCCTTGATCATTTTGGCGCCTTCCTCGACCCCGGCCTCGTGCAGTTTGTCGCGCCAGGGGGCAATGCCGCCAATGCCATGGCGCAAACAGCCGTCGACGCATTCGCGCAGTGACCATTGTTCGCGCACTGTTGCTGTGTTGAGCGACAGCCGTTCAGGTGTAACTGGTTTCATCAGGTGATCCCCCGCGTGGCAAAGACGGCCCGCGCCCGCGCTGCGGCTTGCTCTGGGTCGGTGAACAGGCGCGCGTCATTGGCCAAACGCACAATATCCGCCAGATGCAATGTGGACCGGGTGCTTTCCTGTCCGCCAATCATCGTAAAGTGGTCCTGATGGCCATTCAGATAGGCCATAAAGACAACGCCAGTTTTGTAAAACCGCGTCGGTGCACGGAAGATGTGGCGCGACAGTGGGACAGTTGGATCAAAGGCGGCGTGGTAGTTGGCCTCATCCCCTGCGGCCAATGCGCTTAACGCACGTCCGGCAGCGCCTGCGATAGGGTCAAAGATGCCCAGCAACGCGTGCGAATAGCCCTGTTCGTCACCTTTGATCAATTCGGGATAATTGAAGTCATCCCCGGTATACATCACCACGCCCGCGGGCAATCGCCGCCGCATGGAAATTTCTTTTTCCGCTGACAACAGCGAAATCTTAATGCCGTCAATCTTGTCGGCATTGGCGTTCAGAACGTCCAGACAATTGTCCATCGCCGCCATGTGGTCAGCATTGCCCCAGTAGCCAGCCAAAGCCGGGTCAAACATTTCGCCCAGCCAATGCAGGATCGCCGGCTGTTGCAGCCCGCTCAGCACAGTTTGGTAAACGCGGGCGTAATCCTCGGGGCCTTTGGCGACAGCGCAAAGCGCACGAGAGGCCATCAGGATGACACGACTGCCGGTCGCCTCGACCGCCTCACATTGCATTTCATAGGCTGCGATCACGTCGTCCACGGTTGTGTCAGATGTGAACTCAAGGTGATCCGTGCCCGCGCCGCTGGCAATCAGATGGCCCCCTGCACGCGCGTCTTTGGTGGAACGTTGGATCAATTCCAACGATGTGGCCCAATCCAGCCCCATCCCCCGCTGCGCGGTATCCATGGCTTCGGCAACACCCAGCCCCTGGGACCAAAGATGTTCCCGAAAAGCCAGGGTTTTGTCCCAGTCAACAGCGGCGTGCAGCCAAGGGTCGACTTCGGCAAATGGGTCCGCCACAACATGGGCTGCGGCATATGCGGTGCGGTTCCATTCGCCAAGGGCACCTGCAGCTGGCGCGGCGTTTAGTCGATAGGTTTCAACCCCACGCTGCGCCGTGGGAAGCAATAGATCAGCCATGACTTATACCTCTAGGTCTTCTAGGTCGATCCAACGACGTTCTTTGTCCGACTGATAGCCAGCCTCGGCCAGCTGAACCCCTTTGGCCCCTTCCAAAAGCGAATAGTTCCATTCGCCATCTTCGACCACGTGGCGCAGGAACTGTTCCCACTGCACCTTGAAACCGTTGTCCAGCACCGCATTGTCTGGCACTTCGTCCCAGCCCTCGTAAAAGTCGAGCTTTTGGGGTTCGTCCGGGTTCCAAACAGGTTTTGGGGTGTTGACCCGGTGCTGGCTGTAACATTTGTGAAGCCCGGCAACCGCAGACCCGTGGGTGCCGTCGATTTGAAATGTCACCAGATCATCACGACGCACGCGGGTACACCAACTGGAATTGATATGCGCAACGATGCCGCCTTCGAGTTCAAAAGAGGCATAAGCCGCGTCGTCCGCGGTTGCTTTATACGCGTCGCCGTTTTCATCCCACCTTGTCGGGATGTGCGTTGCGATTTTACAGCTGACAGCCTTTACCGGCGCAACCACGTTGTCCAGAACATAGCGCCAATGGCAAAGCATGTCCGACACCATGCCGCCACCATCTTGTTTGCGGTAATTCCAGCTGGGCCGTTGCGCTGGCATCCAGTCGCCTTCGAACACCCAATAGCCGAACTCTCCTTTCACAGAAAGAATTTCGCCAAAGAACCCACTGTCGCGCAATCGTTTCAACTTGATCAGACCGGGCAAATCCAGCTTGTCGTGCACAATTCCGTTCTTCACCTTTTTGGCGGCGGCATATTTCGCGATGTCAACGGCTTCATCCAAGCCTTCGGAAATTGGTTTTTCGCAATAGACATGCTTGCCCGCATCAATAGCCTTGCGCAGCAATCCGGGGCGCAATTGGGTAGAGGCCGCATCGAAGAACAAGATGTCATCGGGGTTTGCAAGCGCGCCATCCAGATCCGTCGTCCAACGTTCAACGTTGTGCTTTTTGGCCAAAGCTTCGATTTTGTCGGCGTTGCGCCCGACAATAATTGGATCGGGAACCAGATAGGATCCGTCCTTGAGCGCCAAGCCGCCCTGATCACGTATCGCCAGAACCGACCGTATCAAATGTTGGTTCATTCCCATGCGGCCGGTGACCCCGTGCATGATAATACCGATACGCTGTGTCTTCATTTTCGTCTCTCCCACATTGCCGCTCACCCCCGACTTTTCCTGCAGGAGCTCACATAACTTACCAATTAGTAAGTTACAGGCGTACGAAGGTCAAATTTTTTTGTTGGGTTTCCAACAAAAAACTTCCAGTGGAGAAATTATCAATTTGTTTTTAATTACTTACCGGACGGATACCATCACGAACGGGGACTTAACGTCACGCATAAATCAACGATCTTCTTCGAAACATTTTCAAAGGAAAAGCACGCGTCGGCGCTAAGAATCAGATCGGTTCGCATACCCTGTTCGGCGGCCTCATTTCTACAATCGCAAGACGCCGTTCATCCGCTAAGCGCGCAAGTACCCAAGCACCATTTCCGCGGCTTCTTTTCCGCGTCGATCCAGCCATTCATCGTCAATCGGATTGTTGAATACAGCCCGCAAAGTATGGATGTTTGAGACCGGAAAATAGCAAAGCGACGCCACAAAAATATAAAGGTCGACAGGGTCAATTCCTCTCCGGAAAACCCCCTGATCGTGACCTTTGTCCAAAATCGACTTTAGCTTTTTCGTCAGATTTGACTGAATGTCGGGCGCATCCTGGATGTTGCGAATGGTGGCCCCGCCCCGCAGGTTTTCCGTGTTGAGCATGGAAATGAACCAGGGGTTTTTCCGAAAATGTTCCAGGGTAAAAATGACCAGCGCTTCGATGGCGCGTTCTGGTGACAGCCCGTCAAGGTCCAGCTCTTTTTCGCCCTCGCGGATTTGGACATAGGCCTCTCGCAAAGCGACCGCATAGACAGCATCCTTGTCGCCAAAATATTCATAAATTAACGGTTTGCTGACCCCGGCCCGTCGCGCGATTTCATCCATGCGCGCGCCGGCATATCCGTTTGTCGAAAACTCTATCAGGGCTGAATCGAGGATCAATTTTCGCGAGGCCGTTGCGTCACGGCTGCGTTGGACTTTGGCTGGTTTGGCTTTTGATCCTGCGGTTTTCATTTCATTCCTGATATCTGTCTGTCTTGAACAGGCGTCGGAATAAACGACCGACCGAAGGAATCCCAGCAAGAATAGTAATCAGAACCAGAAGCGCAAAACCGGCAGATATTGGTCGTGTGAAAAATGGGGAAATGTCGCCATCGCTTAGGATCAACCCGCGGCGCAGGCTTTTGTCCAGCAATGTACCCAGGATGATGCCAAGAACCAGCGGCGGCATCGGGTATTTCATTTTTCGCAACAAGAAGCCCACGACTCCAAAAAACGCCATGACCCAGACATCAAACAAACGTTGCGAAATGGCGTAAGGACCGATCACGCAGAGCGAAAACACGATCGGCATAAGATAGGCATTGGGCACGCGCAGCACTGCGACGAACAGTCGGGTCAAAGACAGGCCGAAAACCAAAATAGCGATGGTGGCAAGAAAAAGCATAACCGCAACGGAATAGATGAATTGCGGTTGTTCAATCATGATCATCGGACCCGGCCGGATGCCGTGGATGAACAGGGCAGCGATCAATACCGCAGACGGGGCCGAGCCGGGGATCGCCAATGTGATCGCGGGGATCAATGACCCCGGCACAACAGCGCTGTTCCCGGTTTCAGCGGCGATCAGCCCTTCATGGGACCCTTTGCCAAATTTTTCCCGCTCTTTGCTGCCGCGTCGTGCGGCCGCATAAGATGCCCAGGCGCCGATGTCCTCTCCGACACCGGGAATGATCCCGACGAGTGTTCCAATTATCCCAGACCGAATGATAGTGACCTTGTACTTAATCAGGTCGGCCAAACGCGGGATGGTGCCTTTGCGTTCTTCTTTTGGGTTCGCAAGCTGCCCTTCGCGGTCAGAAATCGCCGTTAGCACCTCTGCAAAGCCAAACACGCCCACCATGGCGGGGATCAACCCAATCCCGCCGTTCAGGTCCGGGATGCCCATGTTGAAACGAACAACGGCGTGGATGCCCTCTGATCCGATCATTGCAATGGCCAGCCCCAACAGACCGGCGATGTATCCCTTGAGCGCGTGGCCATCGGCGGTCAGTTGACCGGAAATTACAATCCCAAAGACCGCCAGCCAGAAGAATTCAAACGATCCGAATTTCAACGCGACTTTGGCCAAGGGCGGCGCAATCAGAACCAGCAGAATGATGCCTGCGATGGTGCCAAGCGCTGACCCCATTGTTGCAAGTCCCATGGCATAAGCCGCGCGGCCCTGCTTGGCGAGCGGGTAGCCATCCAGGGATGTCGCCGCGCTGGCAGGGGTGCCGGGGATGTTCAACAAAATCGCGCTGCGAGAGCCGCCGTAAATGGCCCCGACATACATGCACAGCAAAACCAGGATCGCGGCGTCCCGATCCAGCGAGTAGGTCAGGCTGGTCAGCAAGGCGACGCCCATTGTGGCCGTCAGCCCCGGAAGGCTGCCAACGAAAATGCCCAGAAGGGTGGCCCAGACCACGTGAAACAGCATTGTCGGTGTGGTCAGCGTGGCGAAGGCCGCCCAAATACTATCGAGAGCACCCATTATGGCAACCTAACCAGAAACGCGTATTGAAAGAGGGTCGAGATCAGGACTGAAAAAACCAAACCGAGGGCCAAGGCAAACAGGCATTTGCGCAGGACTTCTCCCGTCGTGGCTTTTTCAGGCCATGTGAACCGTGCCGAAAAGGCAGAGATGAACAGAAAGGTCGCCATATAGAATGGGATCCAGCCAACGAGGACGACGGAAAACACAAGGCAAAGCACCAAGGCCCAGATCAGGTTGGATCGGTTGCCCAGATCCAAGACCTCTTTTGCGCTGGATTTCCCAGAGCTGATGAACAAGAGCACGCCGCAGATTGCGATCAAGACCCCCAATCCCATTGGAACCAGTCCCGGGATGCTCAGAGGATGGATTTGCCGGACTTCCAGCCGCTCCATGACAAAACCGCCCCAAAGCATCGCAAGCCCCAGGACCATCAAGAAGACCGCCATCAACCGATCGGCAAGGGCCATAGAAATCATCGCCGCACTTTGCTCCTGTTGGTGAATAGAGTGTTGCACATGGACACGCGCGCGCTCAAGCTTTGCGGTGCTCCATGTCGTTTGGCAGATCCAAGTCTACCCAAACGGTCAGGCCCAAACGAAACACGAACGGGCCTGACCATGTCTCAACGCATCATTCGCAGGTGATGTTCAGCTCTGACGGATCAACAACGGCTTCGCCGCGTGTTACCCGTGCGCAAGCCTCTGCTGTTACAACAGGCATGGACCGGGCAATGGCTTCTTCACCATAGCTTGGCGCAAAAACAGCACCGCGGGACGACGCATATTCCTGCAACTCAGGAGAGTTCATGATCCGGCGTTCCCAGATTTCGTTCAGGGTGTCATAGACCTCCTGTGGCGCGCCTACAGGCACGAACACGCCGAAGTAATCTGGTGCGATGTGCATGTCAGGAAGGAAGTCCGTGATTGGTGGGACCGGGTCCAGACCTTCAACCACAAGGGCGGTGTCTGAAAGAACGGCCAAGGGACGCAGGCTTCCGGCTTTGGCCATTTCTGTCTGTTCCACAGCCAATTGTGTCGTCGCAACGACCTCTCCTGAAACAGCAGCAATCACGGCGGGATTCCCGCCATCATATGTCACCATCCGTGCGCCGAATTCACCGCCAGCGGCCTCTTGAATGGCGGCAAGGGCCATTCCACCGGATGAATTGATACCGGCAGTACCAACTGTGACGTCAGTCCCACGCATCGCTTCAAGAAGCTGTCCGAAATCCTCGTAAGGAGAGCCGGGATTGACGCTTACCAACGGGGCATTCGCCACGTGAAGGTAGACTGCATAATCCTCTATCGAAGTGTCTTCCAGTAGACCTGTGATGGCATATGTCGCGTTATTGGCGATGGCATTTGCCGTCCAAGTGTAACCGTCGCGCGGCGCGTCAAGCGCCTCTTTGGTTCCGATTGACCCTGATGCACCGGGCTGGTTCACCACGACAATCGAAACGCCCAACTCTTCTTCCAGGATCGGGGCGACAACGCGCGTCACCTGATCCGTTGATCCCCCTGCCGACCACGGCACAATGATATTGATCGGGCGATCTGGCTTCCATTCAGCCGACGCACTTGTCGCCACAACCATACCCGCAACGAAACTAACTGTTGTTAAAAAACGTGTTCGCATTTGTAGTCCTCCCAAATTTATTACCTACTAGTCAGTAATAAACACTATGCACGAGGTGAAAGCTCGTCAAGCGTTTATCAGGGCCGTTTCGATTTTGGTCAAGGGAGAGCGCGTGTGCCTGGGCAAAGCCATCCAACAATGCCCCTTGGGGCTTGGATATTTTTAAAGTGAATCCAATGCTTTACGCATATCTGTAATCTTACCAGGGTCCGTTTTGGCTTTACCTTGCCCGCCAAATCCAAATCCGTCACCGCCAGCGGATGGCTGGGCTTGTGTCCGACAAGAACCGTGAAAATCCCGGATGCCTGTTTTTGCTGCAATAACAGCAAGGTTTTCGGCCGTAACACCGCTGCCAGCCATGATTTCGACCCGCCCTGCAGACTGTTGTTGCATGCGCGCCAAACAGTCCACACCGTCACGTGCACGCGGCGCGCCGCCGGAACTTAGAATGCGGCGAATGCCCAGTTCTGCGACGATGTCCACCGCACTGACCGGATCAACCAGAGTATCCACGACACGATGCAACGTGACATCGAGATCACCTGCCGCCTCGACAAGCGTGCCGAGCGCTTTGACATTCAATGCGCCCTGCCCGTCCGAAACACCAATCACCACTCCGGCCAAACCGGCCTGTTGCATTGCAGAAATATCGCGGCACATGACCTGAATTTCATCTTCATCAAAGTTGAAATCCCCGGATCTTGGCCGGATCATCGCATGGATCTTGGGCGCCAACCGACCTGCATAGTCGATCAGCCCCGGTGAAGGCGTCAACCCGCCGACATCCAAAGCGGCGCACAGCTCTATCCGGTCCACTGTTGTTGTGGCGCATGCGTCCACGCCTTGCGGCCCGTCAACGCAGACCTCTAGGGAACGGCTAGCCATGGCTGGTTTCTACCAAATTTTCCATGTGCTCTGAAACCGTTCCGGCAACGTCCCAGGATTGGTCCAAGATCAAAAGATCCCCCAATGGGCGCTTGCAGATCTGCGCCAGCTCACCGGCGCCAACAACGGCGGCGGGGGTGGACACGGTCATGCGCAAAGCAGCTTCGGGGGTGATCCCAACTTTGGTGATCAGCCGTTTCAATCCCTCTGCCTGGGTGACATGCGCCCCGGCCAATCCGCCTTCGGAATTCACAAGACGCCCGTCCTTGAGAGTGATCGTATTTCCATAAAGATCAAAATGGTCCGGGCCGCCAACTGTGGGCATCGCGTCCGAGACCAAAAACATCCGGTCCGCCACGGGCCGTGCCCGGATCGCAAGACCGACCATTTCGTCGACCACGTGGATGCCGTCGCAAATGATGCCGGAATAGCATTCTGAATTCAGCACCGCGCCCACGGCGCCGGGGGTGCGGCCGTGCATCTGGGACATTGCATTGAACAAATGCGTGGCGCATGTCGCACCAGCGTCAAAGGCACGTTTCATGTCCTCAGAAGGCGCATCAGTGTGCCCAAGCGACACGACCGCGCCCATGTCGACAAGCGCCCGAATGTCTTCGGGGCTTGCGGCCTCGGGCGCCAAGGTCACCATGGTTTTCACGCCCGCATCACGCAGGGTCGCGACACAGGACATTGTGGTTTGATCCATCTTACGAACGAATTGCGCCTTATGTGTTCCGCGCCGGGGCAAGGAAATATGGGGGCCTTCGATATGCAGACCGACAATTCCAGCCTGGTCTTTCGCCTCAATCGCGGCCTTGACCACAGCCGTCAGAACACCGGGGGAATCCGTTATGACAGTCGGCATGATCGCCGTAGTCCCGTAGCGCCGATGTGCCTGGGCAATGACGCCGATGCCGTCTGCCGTTGGCGTCTTGTTCAACAAAACACCGCCACCGCCATTGACCTGCAAATCAACAAAGCCCGGCGTCACGATACCAGAAACAGTGTGGACATTTGCGCCGGAGGGCAGTTGATCGGCGGGCGTCATTTCGGACACGCGCCCGTCTTCAACCTTGAGGGCCAAGCCGGATCTCAAATCTCCACCATCAAAAACCTTGTCAGGTCTTAACCAGAAATTCATGCTCACCTCCCCTGAAACCACACATGGCGCGGCTTATCAGTTTCCAATCGAGCGTCAAACACTCGTCTTTTCTTGCACTGCCGCATAGGCCGCGCCCCTTGCGCCGCTTGTGTCACCGCCCAGGGCAACGACAACCGGTGGCACTTCAAAGTCGCCCAGGCGGGCTGTGTCCAACGCCGCATTCAAATCATCCGCCATGCCTGGAATTTTCGTAAGGCCGCCCCCGACCACAATAATGTCCGGGTCAACGATAAGTGTCAGCGCACGCAGCAAATCCGCAGTCACCTCGCACCAGATCTTCCAAACCTGCATAGCTTTTTCATCACTGTCGCGCGCAGCAACGATGTCGGGCGGTGACAGGGGCTGCCCCATGATCGACTTGGCGATCCGGCTTAGCCCGGGACCCGCGATCAAAGTTTCGCTGCAACCCATTCGGCCGCACCCACATTTCACAACATCCAAGCCATGTTTGTGCACCAGATGGGCGGGGGCTGAAATATGCCCAAACTCCCCCCCTGTCATGGAAGGGCCTGGCAACAGATGCCCGTCAACGGCGATGCCGCCCCCGACACCGGTTCCCAAGATCAGTGACATCACCGACCGATGGCCCTTGCCTGCACCAAACACGGCCTCTGACAGGGCGAGCGAGCGGCAATCGTTTACGTATGTTATTGGCCGACCGGCGGCCTCGGCAACGTCCCGAGGCAAGGGCTTTCCCGTTGCGCAAAGGTTGGCCGTCAACGCCAGACCAGTGGCCGGGTTAACCAGACCAGCTGCGCCGACGCCCACGGGCACATCTTTGCCGGCCTGTTCCCGCACCCATGCGATCTGATCGGCCAGCGCCTTGACCAGCGCCCCGTATTCTTTCGGCGTTGGCACACGGTTGCGCGCAACGACCTGCCAGTCGGCATCGAAAATCTGCACTTCAATCTTTGTGCCGCCTAAATCGATACCAGCAGCGATCATCGCGTCACCGGATAAAGCTTTACCCCGGCAACAACACGGCTAAGTGTGCCCTGCCCCACAAATGGATCATCCACGTTCAGGCCAAGATCGGCGGACCACATCACACTTGCGATCTGTGCCGCCGCCACGCAAAGCGGAGCAGACCACGTATCACCATGTGGCATGGCAAAATCAATGTCGCCGCCCGGGCCAACAGATGTCACCCGCGCCTTTGGGAATTGCGCGTGCAATTCTGAAATCAAATCAACATCATAGTCCGAGGTTGGGCTGTCAGGGCTGCAAAACACGGTGATCGCGGTGTCACCCGTTACAAACGATTTCGGGCCATGACGAAAGCCAAGCGTGGAATCCCACAGGGCCGGGATCTGGCCGGCGGACAGTTCCATCACCTTCAGCGCCGCTTCTCTGGCGGCATAGGCCAGTGGACCAGAGCCAAGGTAAACCGCACGGCCCGGACGCGCGCCGCAATGCTCGACATAGCGCGGCAACAAACCAGACAGGGCTTTGCTTACATCCGAAGCAATCGTTTGAAAGTCAGATGTGCGGTCAAACAGGGACAAGGCCGTCAGCAGCATCGTCGAAAAGCTGGACGTCATTGCAAACCCGGCATCGTGCGTGGCGTCCGGCAAGACGATGACTTTGCTCGGGCCCGCGCCGGTCCGTGTGGCCAGTGTGCTTTCCCCATTGCAGGTAATGTGCAGGCGGGGGGCGTCTGGGGCCAGTGCGTCGAGAACGTCCAAAGTGCCGATACTTTCCGCACTGTTACCAGAACGACCAAAACTGACGACCAAGGGTTTATTGCCCGTTAGATAGGCCTGCGGCCGCGCCACAAGATCGGTGCTGGCGACAGACCGCAATCTTGGGCCTGGCTGTCCCTCTTGCCCAGCCACGATGATTTCACCGATATAGGCGCTGGTCCCTGCCCCGCAGAACCAAACCTCTTCAACACCCAGGCCGTCAATCCAAGACCGAATGTCAGACGGATCAAAGCTGCGTCCCCAATCGGCCCAAATCTTTGGCTGAGACTGAAGCTCGCGCCAAGTCGCCCATTTTTCGAGGGAATCCAGATTCGTCATACCGTTTTTGTCACTTTTGAAAGGGTTGCAGGGGCATCCGGATCATGGCCAAGGGCCAATGCCGTTTTCAGGATAACCGGATACATCAATGCCAGCAAAAGCGCGGCCGCCGCAGCAGAGGTCAGACCAGAAACCCCAACATCATTGGGGGAAATTCGATAGACGTCGCTGCCAGTGGCGCGGAACCGGGCCTCTGCCTGATCCAGGCTGTCTTTGGCGGTAGCAAGTTCCGTATCCAGGATCACGACGGTCAAAGGATTTGTCGCCAGTTGCAAAGGACCATGCAACACTTCTGATGCTGAATAGGCTTCGGCATGAAGGGCGCAACATTCTTTGAGCTTCAAAGCCACCTCATGCGCGGCCCCAAACCCTGTATCGCGTCCGATGACGTAAACATGGTGCGCGCGCAGCAATCCGGACACCAATTTCTTGGTGTTCGGGTGTTCTGTCGTGACGTCTTTCAACGCATCGGCCGAGGCAATCGCGCGTTGTGCATAATCGGGCACCAAAGCAGAAATCAAAGAGATCCCGGCGGCAATCGCGCCAATCACGGTTTTGGTTGCGGGTACGGCCAGCTCTTCGCCTGCGCCGATCGGCACTGTCAAATCTGCCGCAGCCTCTACCGGTGAATTTGGCTGGTTGGTTATGGCCAGCACTCTGGCGCCTTTCCGCGAAGCGCCTTGTGCGGAGCGCACCAAATCGTCGCTGGCCCCGGATTGTGAAATCATCAGAACCGCGCTGTCGTCTAGTTTCACGCCCGGACCGATCGAAAACACCGACGGGGGCAAAGACGTGGCCGGAACGCCCAATTCACGCATGAATTCATAGCTCAGCACGTTTGCTGCCGCATCAGAGGAACCGCGCGCGATCGTGTAGATCGCCGTGGCGCCGGCCATGTTCAGACCTTCCACTGCTTGCGCCACATCCTGCACAGCAGTCTTGCAAAAGACCTCTATCGCTTCTGCGGACTCAGAGGCCATCAGTTGGCCAGGGTTTTGCGCGCTCATGTCTTGTTTCTCAATCCGTAACTATCAAATTCGGCCCAGGTGTCTGTCAGATCCACCATTTGTCCGGAAATACGCGCCTCATCCAACGCCATGGCGGCAAGGCCGGCCTCTAGCGCGTCGACGATTCCGACGGGCAAAGCCGCAACTTCGCCGCGCAAGAACTTGGCAATGTCTTCGACCATCATGTGATCTGCGCCGTAATGCGAACTGCGGCGGACCTCGTCTATTTGGGTATTATAGTCATGTTCGGCGATCACGGTGCCATCGCGTGCGGTTGCCTTAAGGTGCCCGCGATAAAAGTCACCCTCGGCCATTCCAAGCGCGCCGATCACGCAAAACCTGCGATGTTCATCCGGTACATTCAGGTTGGTATGAAACGACAGCGAAGAGCCTGTTTCATATTGCAAAATCCCGTTCTGAAAATCGATGATGTCACCATCGGAATGGAACGGATCATCGATGCTTTCCCAAACGGATTTCTTGCGATGCATGATTTCGTTTTCAGTGTTCGACGTCGGGGCGAATTCTGGAACGAAGGATTTTTTGCCGCCAAAGCTGGCAACCCGCTTGGGCCGGCTTTTCGTGACCATGTTATAGATGTCGATGTCGTGGCAGCATTTTTCCAGCATGAAACCGCCGGACCATTGCACCATGCGCCGCCAGTCCCGCATGAAAAATGCACCGTGGTAAGGGGCGATCAATTCATTGGCTTCGATCGAGGTTATCGGCCCCAATTGATCCAACACGGCCCGTAAATCTACCATGTGCTGAGAATAGCGCAGGACAAGCCCCACCATCACCTGATCCTGTGGGTGATCGGCCAAAAGCGCGGCCAATTCCATCGTATCCTCTTTGGTGGTGACGACAGGTTTTTCGGTGAACATCCGCACGCCGGCCTCTAGGCCGACTTTGATATGTTCCAAATGAAAGCTATTGGGTGATCCGACAAAGAACAGATCGGGCTTTGTGAGGGCCAGCATTTCTGCAACGTCATCAAATTGTGGGACATCCTCGCCAATCATATGCAAGAATGTTGGCTGCGGGTCGTAATATCCGACAAATTCGATGTCTGGGATCGTTTCCTTAAAGATCGAAAGAACGTGCCCCGCACGCAATCCGATCCCAGCTGTAACTACTTTCATTCAACCAACTCCGGTGCTGCCATGCGTCGCAACACCCGGCCGCCTGCATCGAAGACATGGCAGCTTTCCGGGGCAACGGTCAGCGTAAGATTGTGACCTTCCTTGACCGGTGCATCGCCACTAAGTGAGGCGCAGAACCTGGTTTCGGCGCTGCCAATCGTTCCGTAAGTCACTGATATTCCGCCCAAACGTTCCAGAACGTTTACAGTCACGTCGACGCCTTCGGTTCCGATTTCGACATCTTCCGGGCGCACGCCCACTTCGACGGTATCGCCGACAGAGACGGTGTTAACATCCACCGGAAGAACCATTTTATGTCCACCGTCCAGTTCAACAGCAAGCCCGTCTGTCTTGCCGGTCACTCTGGCGGGGATGAAATTCATATTGGGTTGACCAATAAACGCCGCAACGAATTTGGTGGCGGGGTGATGGTAAAGCTCCATCGGGGTCCCGAATTGTTCAACGCGCCCGCCGTTCAAGACAACGATACGGTCGGCCATGGTCATCGCTTCAACCTGGTCATGGGTCACATAAACCATGGTTGCATCAAGTTCGCGGTGCAATTGGCTAAGCTCTACCCGCATGTCGCCACGCAATGCGGCGTCAAGGTTTGAAAGCGGCTCGTCAAACAAGAACACTTTCGGGTTGCGCACAATCGAACGTCCGATGGCGACCCGTTGGCGCTGACCACCGGAAAGCTGCCCGGGCTTGAGGTCAAGCTTGTCTGTCAGCTGCAAAATCTCTGCCGCGCGACCAACACGTTCCTTGATGTCGGATGCCTCTAGCTTTTGCACCCTAAGAGGAAAGGCAATGTTTTCGAACACGGACAGGTGCGGATAGAGCGCGTAGGATTGGAACACCATTGAAATGCCGCGATCCACGGGATGCGCATCGCTGACATCCTCGCCGCCGATTTCAATCGTGCCGGATGTGGCTTCTTCCAGCCCGGCGATGATCCGCAGCAGAGTGGATTTCCCACATCCCGACGGGCCAACAAAAACGACGAATTCTTTGTCCTTAATCGCGAGGCTGATTTCGTGCAGCACTTTCGATGTTCCGAACGATTTGCTGATCGCATTCAAACCAAGAGTGGCCATGGCGTTGGTGTCCTATCCGAATTTTTGTGGAATTTGGGTGCGGGCGGACACCATAGTGTCCGCCCCGTTTTTTGTGCCTTAAAGAGCTTCGTCCAGCTCTTCGCCAGCGATCGTCACAAGGTTATCAACAGAGTCTTCTTCCAGGATAATGCCTTGCACCATGTTGGTGAAAACCGACTGCAAAGACCCGAAATCTTCAACCAGTGGCTCTGGTCCACCTGTAGAAATCGTCTTTGTGAAGTTTGGCCAGATGCCGTCAGCATAGTACAGGTCAGTTTTACCCATGGCAGCGTAGTCCATGATCGGTGTCAGACCCCAAGAGCTGTCCAGATCGTACTGGCTGTCACCAGATGTAATCAGCTTGGCAAGCTCATGCGCCAGCTCTTCGTGACCAGATCCTTTGAACACAACGATAGAATCTGTGATCAGGATTGTACCGCTAACGCCAGATGGTCCGTGAGGAACTGGAACAACCATTTGGTTGATGGTCTCTTTGTGGCGACCATAGCCCCAAGGGCCATTTACGTACATTGCGATTTTGCCGTCGTTGAACAGGTCAACCAGCTGATCACGTTCCCACGCAGTTGGGCCTTCTTGGGAAACTGTTGCCAGTTTACCGTAGAATTCCAGCGTTTCGCGTGTCTCTTTGCTGTCCAGCTTGTTTTCGCCAGTCGCGGAATCGATCACAACACCACCGTTAGAATAAAGGTAGTTCAGGAACTGGTGCATTGTGTTGTCAAAATCTTTGCCCGCAAGCCCAACACCAGCAACATCTGTGTTGTCTACAACGCCTTTGGCCATTGCATACATATCGTCCCAAGTTTCAGGAGCTTTACATTCCTGGCCGGATTCTTCGATGATGTCGCAGTTCAGATAAAGCGCTTTGGTTGAGAACGCGTGTGGGTATCCCCAAGCAGTGCCTTCGATTGTAACCGTGTTCAAAACACCTGGCTGGTATGGCGCTTCTGGGTCGATTTCGGCAGGAACGATCAGATCGTTATTCGCCAACTGACGCAATGTGCGTGAACCCATGTAGGAAATGGATGGTGGATCACCAGCGGCTGCAAGGGTCAGTGACTTATCCTGACATGTTCCCCATGGAACTGCTTCCAGGTTAACCGTCACACCTTCGTGGTCAGCGACAAACTGATCCACAACGGCCTGGTCTGCCGGGCGAACTTCGCCGCCGCACATGATGAACTGCAATTCTTGCGCCTGCGCCGAAAGGGCAGACCCTGACAACAGCAGCGCCCCGATTGTAAGTGGTTTAAGATTCATTTTCAGTCTCTCCGTTGGTTAAGTTTATTCTTTGACCGCGCCGGCTGTCAGCCCAGCCACGAGGTATTTTTGCAAGAACAAGAAGACGACCATGACAGGCAAAACACCAGTCAGGGCTGCAGCCATCATTTCGTTCCAGTTTACCGACTGATAGCCGATGAATTCGACCAAGCCAGCGGGCAAGGGTTGTAGTTCGCGCACCTGGTTAAACGTGATCGCAAACAAGAATTGTTGGGCATAGGCACCGATGAAGACGGCCACGCCAACAACCAGCAATCCCGGAACAGCAAGCGGCAACACGACGCGACGCAAAGTGTACATGCGCGATGCACCATCCACGAAAGCGGCCTCTTCCAGTTCACGAGGGATTTTTTCAAGGTAGGACCGCAACAACCAAATTCCGGTCGGAATAAGAAACGCGACGCCCGGCACGATCATGGCCCAATAGGTGTTCAACAGGCCCATAGTGCGCAACACGCGGTAAAGTGGGATCAACAGAACCGCGCCGGTGAACATATTCACAGCCAGAAACCCGCCCAATGTGGCATTTTTCAGCGGGAAATTCAGGCGGGCAAAGGCATAGGCGGCGGGGATGACCAGAACCATTGTAATCGCTGTCACAGCCGCTGCGATAAAAATAGAGTTAAAGATGTAGCGACCTAGCAAAGGTACTGTGACCCACATTCGGCTATAAGCATCAAAGCTAAAATCATCAGACCAAAACTGCCGAGGGCTGCGGAAGAGATGTTCCAGCGGCAACAAAGACGTCATGAACATTTCGAAAAACGGCAGCAGGATGAATGCAAGGAATACGGCAAGGCTGGCATAGATTCCGACCAGTTGCAGTTTTGTGTAGCGATCCATCATCTTACTTCACCCCGTAGTGTTTGTTGACCTTGTTCAAGAAGAACATGTAGATGAGGCTGAATGAGGCCAGCAGCATCACGATGACGACCGCTCGGGCTGCACCTTCTCCAAATTTGAAATTTGAAATTGCAGTCTTATAGGTGTCCACAATCAAGGTGGTGGTCGCCCCACGCGGTCCGCCATTGGTCAAAATCCAGATGATCTCAAAACTGTTGAACGTCCAAATTGCGGATAGCAACGCCATAGAAACGATGACCGGCATGATCTGGGGGATCGTAATTCGGCGAAAGCGATACCAACGCCCTGCCCCATCGACCCATGCGGCCTCATAAAGATCACGACTGACCCCCTGCATTGCGGCCAGGAAAAACAACGTCACCATCGGGGTTCCAACCCAGACATCTGTCACAATCGCGGAATAAAACGCGCTTGTTTTATAGGCCAGAAACTCAAACGGGCCATCGATGATACCCAGTCGTTGAGCAACACCTGAAAGAACGCCGAAATATCCGTTGTAAAGCCACAACCAGCCGATACAGCCGATCGCAACCGGGATCACCCAAGGCGGCATCACCAACACACGGAACAACGCGCGCCCTGGCACCACCGCATTCAAAAGAACCGCGCCAATCAAACCCATGATCAGCTTCAACCCGACGGACAGGAACATCCAATAAAAGGTGCGAATGATCGTTTGGTGAAATTTACGGCTTTCCAACAGGTCAGTGTAGTTCTGAAGGCCGACATATTTTTCGCCGCCAAGCCCCGCCTCTAGGAAAGACAGGCGAACCACTTCGACCAGAGGCCAGGCCACAATGAACAGAATGAAGATCAAGGATGGCGCAACCAGAAGCCAGGCAAACCACTTTTCAGAAATAACGTTTCGGCGACGTGTCGCAGCCTCGCTCTGTGCAATTGTGCGCCCAGCAATCTCAGTCAATGCAGTTCCCCCGAGTTGTATTTACCACAACGAATCAGTGCGGTTTAGATTATGATACCAAAGCGAAAACAAATATCCATTTTTAATACCAAATTTTTCGCTTTATTTTTTATTCTTTATTTATATATAGTTACATACAGTCTTTCGTTTCCCTCTTGCATGAAAAACAAAAATTGGTATCATTTTTAAATACCAAAGGAGCGCAGAGAACATGACCACGGCTAATCTATTTTCCCCCGAGGAATGGCATCGTGCTGGCGGGGGCGCACGCTATCTACAACTGCATCGCCATATCAGTGAAGCGATCTCTGACGGGACGCTATCCGCCGGGGATCAGCTGCCCGCAGAACGCGAATTGGCAACATTGGCCGACATCAGCCGCGTCACGGTCCGCAAGGCGATTTCGCAACTTGTCGCCGACGGTCTGATTGAACAACGGCAAGGCGCCGGATCCTTTGTTCGCGGTGCTGCGCCGAAACTAAAACAATCCCTGTCAACGCTTGTGTCCTTTACCGAGAACCTGAATGCCAGAGGCCTGACCTCGAACAGCACGGTCTTGTCCTGCGGGCTTTACCCGCCGAATTCGGCAGAAATGTTTGCGCTTGGGGTATCCAGCTCTGACAGGGTGGCGCGGGTTTATCGGCTGCGCAGTGCGGGCGACACGCCGATCGCGATCGAAAACTCCACCCTGCCAATTGATATCTTGCCCGACCCAACAAAGGTCAAGACGTCGCTTTACCAAGTGCTGCGAAAGACCGACAGCGCACCAACCCGCGCAATCCAGCGGGTCACAGCCCAAAACGCCAACGCCAATGATGCAGAAATGCTGTTGCTGAGAGAAGGCGCAGCCGTCTTGAAAATCGACCGCACTGGCTATGTCCGCAGCGGGCGACCAATTGAATATTCCAGCGGCATTTACCGCTCTGACCTATATGACTTTGTTTCTGAACTTCGCGAGGAAGAACTATGAAATTCGACTGCACCAATGACGGTCAAATGATGCATTGCCTGATCACAGCAGACCGCGACATGGCGGAACCGGTGTTTTGCTGTTCCGGTATGGTCCCGATGAAGGTCGTTAAGGGCGGCACCCGAATTGGTGAGCTTGGCAGTTTCACAGAAGTGCAACTGCCCGATTTGGTTGAAGGCGAGCCCTATGAGCTCACGCTGGCCTATACGGAACGAACACCCGCAAACAGGGCATGGTTGCCCTTGGGCCCTTATCTGCGCACAGCAGAAGGATCCGTCGCACTGCCCCCCGTCCGCTCTGGCTGTGACCCACAGCCTCTAAGGTCTGTTCCGGCATTTGAGGGCCTGCAACTGGTCCCGCAACCAACAGGTTGGACCCCAAACGGCGGATCCGTGCAGATTGCCGGATTTGCATCTGACGACGATGCCCTGATCGCCGTCGCAGAGTTGGCCAAGAGACGGGCGCTGCCTGCTTTCTTCGTCGACGGCGGCCACGCAATTACGGTCAAAACCGACCCCGACTTGCCAATCGACGCCTACACGATAGAGATTTCGACATCTGGTGTTGTCTTGACCGCAAACAGCTATGGCGGCCGGTTTTATGGCGGGATCACACTTTTGACCCTGCTTCAGACCCACAAAAACGATTTGCCCTGTGGCGTGATTCAGGACAGCCCCCGTTTCGAATGGCGCGGACAACACCTTGATTGCGCGCGACATTTCTTTCATGTCGCCACGATCCTGGACCTGTTGGACCTGATGGCCCTGATGAAGCTGAACCGGTACCATTGGCATTTCGCCGATGATGAGGCGTTTCGCCTGCAAATCGACAGCTATCCAGAGCTGTGGCAGCGAACAGAGCTCTGTGGCGAAGGTCATCTGATGCCAACCCTGTTTTCCCGCGCCATCGAGGCCGGGGGAAGTTATTCCAAACCCGATGTGGCCCAGATCATCGATCATGCCAAAAATCTGAATATCGAGGTCATGCCGGAAATAGAGGCCCTGTCGCACGCTCTGGCCATAGGCATGGTGTTTCCAGAGATGCTGGACCCGGACGACACAGGAACAGAGGAAAGCGTGCAAGGTTACCGCCGCAATATCCTGAACCCAGCCATGCCCAAAACATGGGAAGTTCTGTCCGCGGTCGCAAAAGAAGTTGGTGACATGTTTCCATTTGGGCACCTTCATCTTGGCTGTGATGAGCTTCCAGATGGAACTTGGATGAACTCTCCGGCGGCGCGCAAGCTTATGGATCGTGAAGATTTGAAAAACACGCAAGACTTGCAGGGCTGGACGATGTCCAACCTTGCAGAGATCGTCACGCAAAACGGTCAGGTTCCGGCCGGTTGGGAAGAAGCAGCACAAGGTTCAAACGGTGGCATCGGCCATGGTGCAATCCTGTTCAGCTGGACCGGAAAAGAACCAGGCTTTGCAGCGGCGCGGGCGGGGTACAAAGTGGTGATGACGCCGGCACAGCATATCTATCTGGATATGGCCCACACAGATGACATCGACGATTGGGGGGCAAATTGGGCTGCTTATGTTTCTCTGGACGACACGGTTGACTGGGATCCTGTCCCACAAGATGAACCAGAGCTGGCGTCCAACATAATTGGCGTGCAAGGGGCCTTTTGGGGGGAATTCACGACAGAGGATTCGCAAATGTGGCCAATGCTGTTGCCGCGCATCTATGGCGTGGCTTGTCAGGCATGGCAATCACAGCAGATATCGAGCAACACATTGCAGGCCTTAGCCGCAAGTTATGATACGTTTTCGTTGACTTTTGGGAACCCGAATTCGAATTTGGATGAGAGATAAAGAAACTCTTGCCAAATAGGGTAATTTTCCAAGTGCTATACCCCGAATGCCGTTTTCAAAAACGCCAGCGAACAGAACTTTGAATTCCGTTCGTGAGTACGGGATATGCGCGGTTCTGGGCCTAATAATAGTCGTTATCACGTGGCTGTTGTATGGAAACCAGTGGCCGGCCGACATGAGCGCGATTTATTTTGCCGCAAGGTCATTCGGACTCGGATTTTACGATACCATTTACTTGTCGCGGGATGTGTTTTTTGGGGGGGGATGCCTCAGTTCAATGGAAGGAGATGGCAACTGAATTAGGTTTCCAGGACAAAACTGTGACGCCATATGTCTACCCGCCTCTGTGGGCGGCAGTTCTTTCACCGATGGCCTCACAAATTGGCCCTATGCAGTTTTTCAATATTGCTCTGCTCGTTCAGGCCATTCTTTTGGCGGCATCAATTATCCTCGCGTATCGCATTGTGAAGCCGCCAAGGATGTCCCTTGGAATTTGGTACCTATTAAGTTTTGCAATCGTTATACTGACCAGCCCATTCCTATTGGCCAGTTGGCTCAACCAGCCGCAGCTTACGCTTGTATTTCTAGTCCTGCTGGCCTTTGAACGCTATCGCGCGGGCGCAAGTGTCACCGCGAGGATTGTGCTCGCGTTTGCCGCCTCCATAAAGATTACACCTGTTCTTTTAGGTCTGATATTTCTGATGGATCGCGACTGGAAAGCCGCGACCTCGGCGTGCATCACTGGCGTGCTTTTATTGATGACAAGTTTGGCCCTGGCAGGCCCTGAATTGCATCTCGCTTTTGTTGAACAGTTAGGCCGCGCAAACAAGAATCTTATTATAACGCCGCTTAATCACAGCTTTGAAGCTCTGGCTTACCAATGGATCGATATCATTGACCGGCGACTTACCCCCCCGCAAGAATACGAAGAGTTCGTTATTGTCAGCACAACCGAATGGGTCAGGTGGGTCAGTCGAATAGCCATGATCAGCGCCATTGCACTGCTGCTATACAGATCCAAAAACATGCGTGCCTCCGATGCTCTTTATGGACGACTTCTTGGCATAATTTGCGCGACGACTTTTTTCCTCCCCTTGGCATGGACTCACTACCTCATGGTGCCGATGCTTCTTTTGCCGGGCCTCTACACCTTCATGCCATTTGCACGTGCATCACTTTCAGTCTTGGTGTTGGGCGGGGTGTTGTCGACGCCGTTTAGATCATATTTCCCAATAGTCGACTACGATCAGGTCTGGACCATGTCCGCAGGGGCGTTACTGCTCATTGCCCTTTATGCGCTGTCGTTGGTGAGCTTTTCCAAAAAACCAGAATAGTGTGACGAAGTTTCAAGACGCTTCGCCGCCGTCTTGACTTGTAAGGAAGCGCCAAGTTGTCTGGGGCTGGGTCGACACAGTTGAGAAAGGTGCCAAACTTCCATCAACGAGCAGGCCTTTGGCGTAGTCCAATACCAAATTTGCCTCATCCGGGCTCGTGAGTGAGAGCTGTAACGGGCCGTCGGATATCTGCAAAGAACTCGCCTCAGCCCGGCGTGCGACCTCGGCCAATCCCCCCGGCGGCAATTCACCGACCTGGACAGCCCAGCCGGTTTGCGCGCCGTGGCAACGATGTTCCAGCCCTGCGCCGGGGCCTTCTTTGATGGTTTCGATTGGGCCGGTGGCCTTTAGCGTGACAAACCCATCAGCGGTGCGCAGCGCGATCCAATCACGACCGAATTCGCATGCGTCGAACATGTCGAGCGGCGCGTAGGCGTGGGTGAAGGCCAACCGCGGGTCCGCGCCCAAGTCGGACAGAAACAGGCATGTGCCCTCATGCATCCCGACGCGCGGAATGATCCCGTTTCCGGCCCAGAACGAAGGGCGGTTTGACCCCCAGGGGTCATCCTCGCCCGGATGATTGATCCAGACCCGCGCAAAGGGGTGCCCTGCCCCCAGAACATCCACCATATGCTGTTGGTGGCCGTCTTTGCCCGGCTCGCCATCAATGCTGGCGGACAACTGAACGGATTTCGACTTGCACAAGGCCAACCGGGCCGCTGCGCCGAAACCTTGCACGTAGCGTGCTGACAGTTGACGCCCTTCCGGCGGGTCCGCGTATTCGGCGCAGGTTTCGGGCGGGGCATAGTCCGAGGCACAAAACATAGAAATCGCAGCTACGCTTTGATCAAACCAACCGATGCCAAAACCGACGGCGGCGAAAAAGGACAGCTCTGTCAACGGGCCTGCCCGAAGCTCTTTGTCATAGGCCCGCCCCATGCTGCCCGCCGATACGCCATTCAGGCAATGCAGTGCCGTCATTTCAAAAACGGAATCCAAAACACCCTTGGCACGGCCCTGGATGGCCCCTTGCGCAAATTCGTACAAGCCCATCAACCCAATGAAATCAATGGGGTAATAAGCGGCAGAGTTCCACTCTCCCAGACCATGGGTTTCGACGGCGTCAAACCAGCGGCCCAGGCGTTGCTTTGCCAGGGTGACCTGTTGCGCACCGGTTATGCCCGAATTTTCGAACCGCGTTTCAGGGAAAAGTTGCCCGGCCATCAAAGCGCTGACGAGGAAACACAGCACGTGATTTTCGCTCCAGAACCACATGGCATCGTTGCCCGGTTCATCAACCCAATAGCGATAGCCAAGAATAGTTTTCCGCATCCTGTCCTGATCGCGCTGCGTGAACTGATCTGCATGTTTGCCATAGACCCACAGCAGCGGCACCATCACAAAATCTGAACAGTCTTTGCGTTGGTCGATCGTTTCCAACGTGTCGTCCAGGATAGCGAGGGTTTTGGCATCCACTACACCGCCCTGCTCTAGATGGGCCAACACACGGCCAATTCTCGCGTCGCCATGACGGGCGGAATAGGCGAGCGCCTGGGACTTTCGAGCCGCTAAATCTTCGGCAAACCGCGTGGGAACAGGGTCGCGCAAAAAGGCAAACCCGATGTGGCGATGGACCCGCGTTTCGCCAACGCAAAGTTCCAGGTCCAACCCGTGATAGGAGTCCGGCAAGGTTTCAATCGAGCCAAGCGACACCGCGCTTTGACCCGCCTTCAAACTGCGCTCTATCTCTAGCAATGGCGGCATGTGTGTCATATGCACCGTTGGCAGCACCGCGGCCCGCACCGTCACGTCATGCGGGGCGGCGCGATCCACCCGAAGCTGCAAGTCGTCGCCTTTTGTAAAAACCATTTTTTCGGGGTGAATCGACCGTGCCAGATCTGTCAGAGTGGCAAGGGTTTCGGCATCTGCGCTGGTGGGGATTTGGGCCTTTAACTTGTCCGTCCCCAGCCAAATCAGCTCTATGAAATAGCTGGTGTCCCGCTCTGCCATTTCTTCGAGCAACAGAACAACCTCGGTGCCTTCGGCCTTTAGCGGAATATCGATATCGATGCTGCGAGGTTCATTTCGGCTATAGGGTTCAAAACCCGCGACCGGCACGCCATCGGCCCAGATATGCACGCCGCCGCAGGTCGACAGGCGAAATGGAGAGGTGCCGTCCTTGCCCGGCGCAAGTTGCGTCCGTATCCACCGCGCCAACCGGGTCGGACGATGCCAAAATCCCGAAAATTCGACACGCCGGTTGAACCCAGGAAGGTGCAACGCCGTGACCGGGAAATCATCGCGCAATTCAACAGAACGCGCCGCGATCTCTTTGCGCAGCGCTTTGCGGCAAGGGGCCTCTTCCAATGGCAATTTACCATTCACGAATTCATAGGTCAGATCATCCACGCCTTTGGTGATTTCACCCGGGAAATAGGTTTCCTGGATATCGCCCAAAGCAAAGGCCGTAATCGCCCCGCCCGGGTCTGTGATGAATTCTGCCTGATGTGCCATGTCGATTCCTCCCAAGGGCAAGGTGACGCCAAGCCTGCGCCCTCACAAGGTTAAAATCCAAGACCCTGTTTCCGCCCCGCGGCAGCACGAAAAAGCCCCGGTCACGCTTGGTGCCCGGGGCCAATTTGATAAAGGTTTGATTGGGTCTGACCAATCAGTCAGAGCTGAGCGCCCCTGGACCGGGCGTCGCGCCCGGCGGACATTTGCCCAGAATGATCATCCCAAGCACTTCGTCCTTGGTGACGTCACTGGTTTTCGCCCAACCGACGACCTGACCGTTTTTCATCACCGTCACCCGATCCGCCAGATCAAAGACATCGTGGATGTCGTGACTGATTAAAAAGATGCCAATGCCATCCTTTTTCAATTGCTTGATCAGGTCGGCCACCATTTCGGTTTCGTGCGGCCCAAGGGCGGCTGTCGGCTCGTCCATGATCAAAATGCGCGCGTTGAACAAGATCGCGCGTGCGATCGCCACGGATTGCCTCTGTCCGCCTGATAGGGATTTCACCGGATCTTTGAACCGCTGAAAGTTCGGGTTCAAACGGCCCATGACTTCGCGGGCCTTGGCCTCCATCGCGGCGTCATCCAAGGTGCCCCATTTGGTCCGAAGCTCTCGCCCCAGAAACAGGTTTGCCGCCGCATCGACATTGTCTGCCAAGGCAAGTGTTTGATAGATCGTCTCGATCCCCAAATCCTTGGCATGGCGCGGGTTGGAAATCTCTGCCACTTCGCCGCGCACCAAAATATCGCCGTGATCGCGCTTATATGCGCCCGACAAGATTTTGATCAGTGTCGACTTCCCGGCCCCGTTATGCCCGAGCAACCCGACGACTTCGCCGGGGTATAGATCCATAGAGGCGTGATCAACAGCCTTGATCCCGCCAAAGGCAATCGAGATGTCACGCAATTCTACAAGAGGTGTGTCTGTCATGATCTTATTCCTCAATTCACGCGACGACGGTAAATCTGGTCAAGCCAGACAGCGAGCACAAGAACACCACCCACAACGATGTTTTGATAGGCAGCAGGCAGGTTCAGCAGGGCCATGCCTGACTGAATAGACTGCATCATCAAGGCCCCGATCATGGCGCCATAAATCGTACCGACGCCCCCGGCCAAGGATGTGCCGCCGATAACGGCTGCGGCGATCACGTAAAGCTCACTCAGGGTCCCAAGTGCAATCGTCGCCGCATCCAGACGGGCAGAAGAGATAATCGCAGAGACAGCAACCAAAGCCCCCATCAATGCAAAGACCTTTACGGTCAGGGCTTTGGTGTTGATACCGGCAAGTTCTGCCGCTTCGGGGTTGCCCCCGACGGCATAGACGTAGCGGCCAAAACGCGTGCGCGTGGACACAAATGTCATCACGATGCCGATTGCAATCGCGATAATGACAGGCAAGGCATATCCGGTTTGCTTCATCAAACCATCTGCGCATCGCACGATCTTTTCGCCTTCCATACAAATGGCGGCTCCGGCCCGGTCGGCGACACCCGCCGGGATGTCCAAACCGTTGGCCTCGGCATATTGTTTGATCACACCAAAAGGCCACGGGTAAGAATTGAGAACGGCCGTTATGCCAAGGATGACGACCGAACCGCCGACGGCCAATGTGACTTCGGCCCAAATGGGGCGCAAAGGAAAATTGAACCGCAGCCTTTGGCGGCGACCGTTAAGAATAGAAACCGCAAGAATAACGCAACCAATGACGGCCAGTGTCCAGCTGAGGCCGGGGCCGAACCAGCCTTGCGACACGCTTCCGCCCATGATCTTGAACGTCTTGTCCATCGGCGCAATCGTAACGCCGTCTGAAACCAGAAACGCGATACCGCTGAAGGCGATCAGCCCGCCAAGGGTCACGATAAAGGCCGGGATTTGAGCGTAAGCAATCAAATACCCATTCAACGCCCCAATCAGCGTACCAAGCGCAATCGCGGCGACCACGGCAATGATCCAGATGCTTGGGTTTCCAACACCAAGTGCCGGCCCAAGAATAGAAACCTGCAAGACGCCGATTGTAACGGCGACAAGGCTCAACATCGATCCGACGGACAGATCAATGTGGCGCATCACAATGACCAGCACCATCCCTGTCGCCATAACTGCAATAGAGGAGGTTTGAACCAACAAAGTCCAAAGATTTCGAGGCGTCAGAAACGATCCCCCAAACAGCCCGGTATTGGGCCGCATGACGCCGCTCCAGATGTCAAAAATGCACCACACCAATAACAATGCGGCGACCATGCCCAGCATTCTTGTATCCAGTTCGGTCGCCGCCAAGAATTTTTGGAACGGATTTTTGGCCGATGTCTCGGCCCCGTTCGTTGGCTCTGTTGACTGACCTGTTGTTGCAGATTCAGCCATGTCTCCGTCATTCGACATGTATTGGTCGCCTCCCAGTTTTTGTGCCTTGGCGCTTTTCAGCAAGCTTGCGCCTTTTGTTATTTTGTCTCTGAAAAAACGGGCCGCAACATCGTTTAAATAATGCGCGGCCCGGTTATTTATTTTAGATCAAACACGATCAATCGCACGCAGCGACGGATCCTGCAGCAACGCCTGCACAGGCTTCGTCTTTTGAAATCCAGCCCGCGTCGATGACATCAGACAGGTTGTCTTTTGTGATCGGGTTTGGAGCAAGCAGGATCGCATTGACTGTTACGCCCTGAGGGCCGTCAGAAAACGTTCCAACGCCAGGGATGTCAGCAGGATCAGTGCCGTTTGCGATTGCAACGGCTGCTTCGGCAGCGACTTTACCCAATGCACGTGCGTCTTTCCAAACAGACACAAGCTGCGTTCCCAAAGCAACGCGGTTCAACGCGGCTTTGTCGCCGTCCTGACCCGTTACAGGAACGGTTCCGGCAAGACCTTGCGCCTCAAGTGCGGCAACAACACCGGATGCCATGCCGTCATTTTCGGAAATCACAACGTCAACTTCGTTGTTGGTCGAGGCAAGACACTGCTCCATGTTTTTCTGAGCGTTGTCCGGCTTCCAGCCATCAGTGAAGGTTTCACATACGTTTACGATCTTACCCGCATCCATGTTCGGCTTTAGCACTTCCATGATGCCGTTGAACAGGAACGTCGCGTTCGGATCACCTTTGTCGCCCTTGATGAACGCAAAGTTACCCTCGGATTTACCTTTTTCCAGCATCGCCTTGGCCATCGCACGACCAACACCAACGTTGTCAAAAGTAACGTAAAGCGCGTCTGGATCTTCGACGAGCACGTCATATGAGATCATCTTAACGCCAGCATCAGATGCGGCCTTGAAAGATGGAAGGATCGCGTTGTTGTCATAGGCAACAACCATGATCACGTCGACATTCTGTGTGATCAGACCTTCGATATCTGCGGCCTGTTTTTGCGCAGACAGCTGTGCGTCTGTGGAAATATAGGTATCACCGGCAGCTTCTACGACAGCCTTGATTGCAGCTTCGTCAGTCTTCCAACGCTCTTCCTGGAATGTCTTCCAAGAAACAGCAATTGTTTTTCCTTCAGCGAATGCCGATGTGGCCATCACTGACATCGCAAGAGCAGACGCCCCCAGTCTCAATGCAAAATTCATGTATTTTTCTCCCTTTCAACGAGCAAGAACTGACTCGCCCGTGCAGGGACCTTAAATACACAAACTCTTTTATGCAACATTCGTTGCACAACACAACAAACTTGGCCTATGAGATTGAAAAATCCGAATAATTTGACCGCTACGCTGCAACAATAAATGAATGCACACCACGTTTTTACGGGAACAGCGTCGCACGTTCCGGCATTTATCTTTGTTGCATCCCAAGACAAAATAGGCGAACCACAGAGGTGTTTCAAACATCCTGGGAGGGTCTTTGACAGTGTATAGCACAGTAATTCGGCGATGCATTCAAATTTTCAATTTGGGGCTCCGCCACGGGAATCGCATGCCTTCAGGCACCAAACACACATGTTTTGGAGGGTTCGCATCGTGATCCTGCGATCTTTTTACGTCGCCGCGACGGCTATCCTATTTACCACCTCAGCCTATGCCCAAGACGCCCCATGGTCGGAAAGGGCCATTCAGTCGCATTCTGACCGTGCGGATTACGTGGGCGAACTTGATCTGGAAACCCTCGACGCTTTGATCGCCGCGGGTGAAGGCCTGTTCACGGCCTCATTCACCTCGCTTGATGGCGTTGGCCGTCGCATGGCCACGCAAGCCATCATCCCAACCAAACGAAAACGCGCGCCCCAAGGTGATTTTCATCGCACGTCAGGCTTGGACGCGAATGCCTGTTCGTCATGCCACGCCGACCCCGTCGCGGGGGGGGCCGGTGGATTTGCGGCCAATGTCTTTGTTGCCGAAGGGTTCAACAACGCAGATTTCGACACCACGGACCCGCAGTTTTCCAACGAACGAAACACGAACCACCTTTTCGGCGCCGGCTTGGTTGAACTGCTGGCCCGTGAAATGACGGCAGACCTTCAGCGACAACGCGCAGACGCGCTGCAAGCCGCACGCGCCTCTGGCGTGCCAAGCACGGTACAGCTGGCATCCAAGGGCGTGACATTTGGGGAAATCACTGCCCATCCAGATGGCATTTTGGACATCGACAAAATTGACGGCGTCGACAGCGACTTGGTCATTCGCCCTTTCAGCCAAAAAGGCGTCTTTCCATCTTTGCGCCAGTTTACGGTCAACGCCGCGAACCACCACCACGGCATGCAGGCGACGGAACGCTTTGGAAAACGCTGGACCGGCGAAGACGATTTTGACGAGGACGGAACAGCGGATGAGCTGACAGAGGGCGACATCACCGCGCTGGTCGCCTGGCAAGCCACCCTGCCCCCGCCGACAATCAAGACCCCGGAACAGGCCGACTGGCGCGCAGCCGCAGCAACGGGCAGCGCGAACTTTGACAGCTTTGCCTGCAACGCCTGCCACATCCGTGCCTTGCCGTTGGACAGTCTTCGGTTCACGGACCCCGGCCCAAATGATGCCGCGGGCACCTTACGTCAGGGTGAGGCCGCCGAAACGGTGATCAATCTGGATCTGCTGGACTGGGCCAAAACACTTCCGCGAAATGCTGCCGGGCAAGTCATGGTTCCGCTGTTTGGCGACCTAAAGCGCCACAAGATGACGGATCAACAGATCGCATCCCTTGGCAATGAGTTACTGGCCCAAAGATTTGTTGGGCGCGATGTGTTTCAAACCACTGAACTTTGGGGCATCGCCTCAACCGCGCCTTATGGCCATCGCGGCGACTTTACGACTTTGGATGAAATCATTCGCGCCCATGGCGGTGACGCACGGGCCGCGCGAGACAGCTATGTAAACGCCAGCGATGCCGACCGCAGCGCCTTGATCGCGTATCTCAAGACTTTGGAGATCGAACAATGACATCTCTGACAAAATGGGCCGTATTTGCCATCGTATTTGCCGGTGGCGCGCAGGGTGCTGATCAACCGGCGCTTGGCTCTATCCCTATGGATATTCCCAGCTTTGTCGAAGAATCCATCGCGGCAAACGTCACCCACAGCTATACCGGGCCTTGGGAGCATTTCGTCGGCGGCGGCGTCGCCGCGCTTGACTGCAATGGTGATCGCAAACCCGATCTGGCGATTGCGGGGGGGACCTCCCCGGCACAAATTTTCGTCAATGAAAGCAAGACCGGGCAAGCGCTGAAATTCCGTGCAAAAGCAGATGGATTGCCAGAGCAAACCAAGACTGGGACAACCGGATTCTATCCGCTGGATGTGGATCAGGACGGCATGATGGACCTCATCTCGCTGCGCGTGGGGGAAAACCTGATCCTGAAAGGTGGCCCGAACTGTAGCTTTGAGAAAGCAAACAAAACCTTTGGGTTTGACGGCGGACGCGCCTGGACGACCGCCTTTGCCGCAACGTTCGAAAAAGACGCCGCCTTCCCCACCCTTGCATTCGGCAATTACGTCGATCGCTATGCCCCAGGCTCCCCTTGGGGCACGTGCCATGACAATGTGTTGTTGCGGCCAAACGCAACAGAAAACGGCGTCACCTATGACGACCCAATCGCTCTTTCGCCAGGCTTTTGCGCCCTGTCGATGATCTTTACGGACTGGAACAGATCCGGCGAACCGTCGCTTCGGATCACAAATGACCGACAGTATTACCGCGACGGCGAGGAACAGATGTGGCGCGTGCCGCCCGGGCGCGTGCCAACGCCGTTCCGCAGCGCTGACGGTTGGAAGCGCGTGCAAATCTGGGGCATGGGCATCGCAGAGGCCGATCTGGATGCAGACGGGTTTCCGGAATATGCGCTGACCTCTATGGGGGACACGCGCCTACAGACTCGCGATGATGAAGCCGACGAAGGCACACCGTCCTATCGTGAAGAGGCCTATGATCTGGGTGCAACAGCGCACCGCCCCTATATGGGCGAAGACCTAAAGCCCTCTACCGGGTGGCACGCCCAATTTGCAGATGTGAACAATGACGGACGCGAAGACTTGTTCATCGCCAAGGGCAATGTCGAGGAAATGCCAGACTTTGCTGCGTTTGATCCGGACAATCTGCTTTTGGGAACGTTTGACGGGAAATTTGTCGAAGCGGGCGGATATGCTGGCATTGGCCTGCCCCGACGCGGGCGTGGTGGGGCTTTGGTTGATCTGAACATGGATGGAATGCTGGATCTGGTGGTTGTGAACCGCGAAGACAATGTCAGCCTGTTTCGCAACACAGGCGCGCGCACAGATGCCGGGCCCCGCCCCATGGGCAATTGGTTGGAAATTGAGCTGCAAAACGGCGACAGCAACGCAACCGGCATCGGCGCGACGGTTTTGGTCAAATCCGGGAACGACACGCGCACCCGAAAGATTCAGATTGGCGGGGGTCATGCCTCTGGGCAAACCGGTTTTGTCCATGTGGGCACCGGCGTCGCCGAACGTGCAGAGATTCGTGTGCAATGGCCGGACGGCGCGTGGAGCCAACCTTACCGGGTTTTCACAAATAATTTTGTTGTGATCAAACGCGATGCTGCGCAAGCAAACTACTGGTACCCGGAATAGAGCGAACACGCTGCACGGCCGCAAGACATTCGCGCCAAAGACCTGAAACAACAGCTTTGACACTGCAAAGGTGGCCAGCACCATGCTGCAACCGCAGCATTTGTTGCAGGGTACAGCAAAGCATTTTGTTGGCGAATACAACATTGGAACGAAGCATCTAAGGCCAAAACTGCCTATTGCTCATGAAGCTCCCAATCCTTTGTTGCACTAAACACCAAAGGTTTCTAACCTCTGACCGAAACCGCAATAAAGGATTACGCAAATGGGCCGTTTAGGAATTCACTCATTCGTCTGGACCGGGGGTCAGACGCAAGAAGGGCTGGAAACGGCGATCGAAAAAACGGCCGAGCATGGGTTCCGTACGATCGAATTTGCCTATCTGCGACCAGAGCTGTTTGATTTGGACGCCCTGGCCAAAAGGGCGCAATCTCTGGACATCGAAATTGGCGTGACCATGGGGCTGTCGCTGGATACAGATATTTCCAGCGAGGACAAAGACAAGGTTGCGGCGGGCAAGCGCGTTCTTTCCGATGCGGTCAAGTCTGTGCGTGATATCGGCGGCAACAAACTGGGCGGAATCATTTATTCGGCCCACACCAAATACAACACGCATCCCACGCGAGATGGCTGGATGAACTCGGCCCAGACAATCGCAGAGATCGGTGAGATCGGCAAAGCAGCCGGTGTTGATATTGTGCTTGAGGTCGTCAATCGATTTGAGACGAACCTGTTGAACACAACGGCGCAGGGTTTGAAATTTATCGAAGACAGCGGGTCTGACTGCGTTCGCCTGCATCTGGACACGTTCCACATGCAGATCGAAGAAGCCAACCCGGCAGCAGCGATCCGGCTTGCCGGGGACAAGATCGGCTATTTCCATATCGGTGAATCCAACAGAGGCTATCTGGGCGACGGTACGATCAATTTTGATCTGATCTTTGACGCCCTATTGGACATCGACTATCAGCGCGACACTGTGTTCGAAAGCTTTTCAACAGCGGTCGTTGATGAATCCCTGTCTTTGGCCTGCGGCATTTGGCGTGATACCTGGACAGATAATGACCCGTTGGCAGCACATGCCAAGCAATTCATTGACCTGAAACGCGCCGAAGCGGAACGGCGCCGGGCAACGAACGCACGGGCCTGATTGCCTAGCTAAAGTATCTAAAAGTAGCGAAAGCAATGTCTTGGACCAGCTAAAACCCAGATCCAGTTCCCCGCGGCGTATTCGCCAAAACAATGCGGTCGCCGCATTGCGATCAATCTATGGCGTGGGCAGACAAAGCCGATCCGAGCTGGCCCGAAACATGGGTCTGAACCGATCCTCCGCGGGCCATATTATCGCGCAGCTGGCCTCAAAAGGGTTGGTCCGGGAAATGCCCGTCACCGATTTCAACCGGAACGGCCCCGTCCGCACCGGGCGCCCCGGCATTCTGCTGGAACTGGTGCCTGACGCGGCGATATTCTTGGGCGTCGAAATTGGTGTCGAGCATATCAGCGTTGTCAAAATTGACCTTTCCGCCAAGGTCAAGAAATCTCATGTCATTGAATTTAAAGGGACAAATTCCGACGTAGAGGTTGCTGTCAAATCCGCGCTGGACATCGCTTTTGCACAAATGTCGCCGTTTGAGCTTGAAAAATGCAAGGGCATCGGCATTTCCACACCGGCCCAAATGGACCAATACGGCCATGTCAGCCTGGGCCCGATCCTTGGCTGGGTCGATGTGGATCTGGCACCGCTGGTTCGCAAACACTTGCCGATCGATATCCCTGTGCAGATCGAAAATGATGCAAACGCCTTTGCTTTTGGCGAAACCTATTTGCGCCAGGACGCGGATAACGGGGTGACACTTTTCTTACTTCTGGAAACAGGCGTCGGCGGCGCGATTGTGATTGATGGAACGGTGTTTCGGGGCGGCAACGGGTTGGCCGGGGAAATCGGGCATTTGCGTCTTAGCGCAGAACACGAAACGACCCTGGAAAACTATATTGGCTTAGAGGCGCTGCTGGACATGCACAGAAAGGCGACAAATCTGGACTACACCAGTTTTGAAAGCTTCCTTGAAAAGGTCCGGGACCGGGAACCAAATGCCGTTCTGATTGCGGAAAAATGGGCCAGTCACATAGCCTTTGCATTTGTTCAGGTCAGCCGCATGATCGACCCCAACCGAATTGTCATTGGCGGGTCTGTTTCCGCGCTTTACCCTTTGGTACAGGCCCGCGTTGCTGCGCATATTAAGGCGCTTCAGGATGGGAATTTCCCGACACCTGAAATTTCCGTGGACAACAGCGGGTGGTACGGGTCCGCCCTTGGGGCTGCCTGCATGTTGCACAACCGTTTTCTCTCTATCGAAAACGAAGAACTGATGAACGACGTAACCAACTGGCAAGAGGCCGCATCATCGGCCTGATGCCCAAAACAAAGACACATAACGATGCCCAAAGAAACTGCACTTGCCCCTGACACGCTTGGACCAACCGTTTGCGTTGGCGAGATCCTTGTGGAGATCGTCGCAACCACCGTTGGTGATGGATTTTCAGAGGCAATTCTTTTGGTCGGCCCCTATCCAAGCGGCGCGCCTGCGATCTTTATTGATCAATGCGGCAAAATCGGCGGGTCTGCCGCAATGGTTGGCGCCGTTGGCGACGATGATTTTGGGCGCGTGAACACGGACCGCCTGCGCCAGGACGGTGTCGATATCTCTGCCATTTCGGTGGATCCGACCTACCCGACGGGCAGCGCTTTTGTGCGGTATCGCGCGGATGGGTCGCGTGACTTTGTCTTCAACATCGCAAAATCGGCCGCGGCCCGGTTCGGATGGACCGAACCGGTAGAGTCGCTTATTGCGCGTTCTGGCCATCTGCATGTCATGGGATCAGCCCTTTCAATGCCAGGCGCCTGGGACGTCATTGAAAAGGCGATGCACAGGATCAAAGCGCGTGGAGGCACCCTTTCGCTGGACCCGAACTTGCGCAAAGAGCTGAAATACGACACAGAAACCGAAACCAGATTTGCAACCTTGGTGGCGCATTCAGACCTGTTGCTGCCCTCGGGCGAAGAGCTGGAACTGGCCGCAGGGGTTGAGGGCAAAGAACAGGCAATCGCCAAGCTGTTCGATCTTGGCGTTACCGAAATCGCACTCAAAGACGGCGGCAACGGCGCGACCACCTATTGCGCGGACGGCAGCAAGCACCAGACCTCGGCTTTCGTGGTCGAGGAACTTGACCCAACCGGTGCGGGCGACTGTTTTGGCGGGGCGTATGTGGCCTGCCGTCGTCTTGGCATGGATATCGACACGGCGCTGACCTATGGCTGCGCTGCGGGTGCGCGCAATGTTACGAAACGCGGCCCGATGGAAGGCGCCGGAACACGGGCCGAGCTTGATCAATTTATTTTACACACTGAACGAAAAATACAATCGCATTAACCGAAATGGTCAACGCGCGCTTTGCGGCGACCAAAGACAAAGACCTAAGGGAGTAAGACTATGATTATTGACAGATTCCGCGCGGATGGGAAAATCGCGCTTGTGACTGGGGGAACTCGTGGAATCGGGCTGGGTGTCGCGCGCGCGCTGGCCGAAGCTGGGGCCACGGTTATCATTTCGTCGCGACAAGATTCCGGCGCGGTGGAAACACTCGCCGCTGAAGGGCTCAAGGTCGAGTTTCGCGCGGCAGACATGATGGATGCAGACGCCCCGAAAACCCTGATTGACGGGGTTGCGGCTGATTACGGGCGACTGGACATTTTGGTGAATAACGCAGGTGTCGCAGACAATGCGCCGACCCACGAATTTGACGATGAGCGCTATGACCGGATCATGACCATCAATATGCATTCCGTGTTCCGCAGCTGTCGTGCTGTCATCCCGCATATGCAGAAACAGGGCGGCGGTGTCATTCTGAACATGGGGTCGATTTCTGCGATGATTTGCAACATTCCCCAACCGCAATCGGCCTATAACGCATCCAAAGCAGCGGTCCATCAATTTACGGTTTCTTTGGCGTCTGACTATGCTGGCGACAACATCCGTGCCAACGCCATTGCGCCTGGATATATAAACACGGACATGACCGAGGGCGGGCTTGCAAACCCTGACCTCGCGCCGACCTGGAAGATGATGACACCCATGGATCGGGCCGGTGAAGTTGATGAAATCGCAGGGGCCGCGCTGTTCCTGTGCACCGATGCGTCCAGTTATTGCACCGGCACCATTCTGGTCGCGGATGGTGGCTACACAACGCGCTAGGGGCACAATATGGCAGAGCTTTCCAACCTATCTGTGTTATTGACCGGTGCCGCCGGTGGCATCGGCGTCGCAATGGCCGAAGCCTTTGCCGCCGCAGGTGCCCGATTGGCCCTGGTTGACCTGACCGCCCCGACCGAGCTTGCCGCTCGGCTGGGGTCAGAGCACCGGGCCTACCAGATTGACCTGAGCGATCCGAAGGCGGTTCAGGCCGAAGTGCCCCGTATCGGTCAGGACATGGGCATCGACATCGTCATAAATAATGCTGGTTTGGGCATTGTTTTCCCCGCGGACGAGATGAATGTTGAGGACTGGGACAGGACCTTTGCTGTGAACCTGCGGGGGCCTTGGTTGGTCTCTGCGGCAGCCCTGCCCTATCTGAAGAAATCCGGGCGCGGACGCATCGTCAACATTGCCTCTCAGGCTGGGGTCGTCGCGATTGACGATCATGCGGCGTATGGATCCAGCAAGGCTGCGTTGATTGGGCTGACCAAAATTCAGGCGCTGGAATGGGCCAAGTTTGGCATCACCGTTAATTCCATCTCACCCACGGTGGTGGAAACGCCGATGGCGCTTGTCGGTTGGGCCGGCGAAAAAGGCGAAAAGGCCAAGGCCGATATACCGGTCGGCCGGTTCGCACAGCCATCAGAAATCGCGGCGGCGGCGCTTTATTTTGCGTCCGAAGGCGCGGCGATTGTGACCGGGGCCAATCTGATGACTGATGGCGGGTTTACGGCCAAATAAGCATTCGACGCCCGGTGAATTTTCCGGGCGTCGACGGGCCGCTAATCGGCGGCTGGGACCAAGCCTGCGTCTTTGGGCGTGCGATATAAAATAACGCCAATCCAGATGAACCACAGGATGTAACCCAGGCCGAAAATGGCACCGGGGGCCTCGCCCAATTGCGGCACCACGGTTAAAAGCCCGCTCACCCCAATGACAACTGAAAACAGTGAAAAGACGCGGGGCAGACCTCCGCTTGCCAGACCTGCAATGGCAATCACAATGGCCCAGACAGCCCCGACGATTTCATTGCCCCCGCCCAGACCATTTTCAACCGCGCTCAGCGTTTCCCACAACTGAACCGCTGCGTCTGGGGCGCTTTCATATTTCGCCAGCGCCGTAGAAATTCCGACATTCGCGACCATTCCAGCGGCGACAACCAGCGTCGCCCACATCAATCCGAACCCACGTACGAATCCCTGAAACTTTTCTGGAAACCTGTCCGCCAGTGTGATGGCCAAAACACCAAGCGCAATGCCGTTGACCACATAGATAGAAAGGTTCCACGTGATCATCAGACCGGTGTTTTCGTTGATGAAAGCAAGGACATTTCCCGCATCAGCCGTATCGCTGCCATAGCCCGATGGTGCCAACAGGGTCAGCAACAGGATAAATCCAAAGATATAGGTGGCCGCACAAACAAAACCGGCAATGCCCCCGACTGTTCCAAACGTTTTCATGCGCAACTCCTTCGATCTACATGTGTTTCGTTTTGTTAAGGAACTTTACCACCCCCGCATGAATTTGCAGAGAACCGGACGTTTCATTTGCTTGTTCTCTCGTATCAGACTGTGATATTTTTGAATTATGAAAACACCTACCGTCGCGGCTGGAATAGCCCGGGCCTATATTGATTATGCAGTCCAGCAAGGGGCTGATCGCGGCGTTTTGCTGGGGGCTCTTGGCGTGGATGACGCTGGCCTGGAAGACCAGGATTCACGCATCGCGCTGGATGCGTTTCAACAGCTGATCTTATGCGCCAAGCGCGAGACCAACGATCCAGCCTTTGTGCTGCATCACGCTATAGACACAGAGTTCAAGAACATCTCTATCGTTGGCCTGATCGTCCACAGCTCTAAAACGATGGCGGATTCAATGGTTCAGTTGAACCGTTACGGCAAGCTTATGATAGAGGTTGACGTGATGGACGGGGCTGAAAGGTTCAGCATTGAGCCTTGTGAACAGGGCATATGGATCGTCGACAACCGCCCCAATCCAAACGCGTTCCCCGAGCTGACAGAATCTAGTTTCGGCCGCTTCGCCAGCGAATTTGGTCGCGAATTTCCCGATGATCCCTTTGCATTGGATATCGAGGTCACGCATCCCGCGCCGGGGCATGCGGATGAATATGAAAAGGCCTTGGGGTGCCCTGTTAAATTCGGCGCACCGCGAAACGCAATGCTGATCGGGGCGCATTGGCTAGAGCAGGAATTTGACGATCACGTCGGTTATGTGTTCGGCATTTTCACCGAACGTGCGGACAGCCTGTTGGCCAAACTGGAACAGGACCAAAGCCTTCGCGCCCGAATAGAGGCGCATGTCCTGCCCCATCTGCACAAGGGCGATGTCACCGTTGAAAGCGTCGCATCCGATTTGGGGATGAGCCGGCAGACCTTGTACAGACGCCTGAAAGAAGAGGGCGTTACATTTGCACAGGTTCTGGACGCCCTTCGGTGCCGTATGGCCTCGGACTATTTGTCGGCACGCAAAGTGTCTATCAACGAAACGGCCTATTTGGTCGGGTTCTCCGAAGCCTCGTCTTTTGTGCGGGCCTTTCGGCGATGGACCGGCGTAACCCCTGCAGAATTCAGGAACCAATCCACCGGCATGGCCTAAACCCGCAATTTCGCTTCGGCGGCCTTTGATGCCAGTTCGTTAAAATGGTCAGCCAGATGCATCCGGCCATGAGGCTCCCCAACCATATCCTGCCCAAGTGCCGTAAGAAAAAACTGAATTGGCCCGGAAACATGGGCCGGCGTCACGCGCGGCAGGATCGCCAGGATGGCCCGTCGGATCCAATCCGGTAGATGCGTAATTCTTGGCGTAAGGCCAAGGGCCGCAAAAGCAAGGCTTGCCAGCTCATCTTGCGTGAAAATCTCCGGGCCGCCCACATCCAACCAGTCTTGGCCCGCTTCGATTGCATCTGCTGTCGCCGTTGCAAGATCCGCCCCATGGATTGGGTTCAAACGATGTTGCCCCGATCCAAAACCCCACACGCGCCCCAACTTCGCCATTGTCAGAAAGTCGGCCATATCCGAAAAATACCCGGATGGCGCAATGATCGTAGAGTCGATTGGCGCGACTGTCAGTTCCTCGACAAAGGCCTGTTTTGCCTCAACCAACGGAACGTCCAGCATTAGCTCTGCCCCCAAGACATGCACATATGCAAACCGTTCCACATCTGCTGCCAGCGCTTCGTCCAACAGGTTTGCGTTGGCTTGGTAATCCACGTCCCAATAGTCCAACCCATCTTTCTGTCGGGTGATCCCAAGGCTGGAAATCACCAGATCAACGCCGTCCATCACGCCCTGCAGGCTGTCTGGCCGCGTAGCCTCTGCCTGGATCAACTCGTTTGCGGGCAATCCCTCGGTGCGGGCTTTGGCGGCATTGCGCACCAACGCACGCACATGCCAGCCCCGGGCGCGATAGACCGCGACCAGATGTTTCCCAAGATAGCCGGTGGCCCCGGCAATGAATACGGTTTTCAATTTCTCGCCTCCTGGCAAATTTCAAAACACAAGGACAATCCCAAAGCAAAAGACCATCAGGATTGTGACGGGGGCCCATAAGCGGCGTTCCGGCAGCGAAGGGGTTACGGTGTTGGCCACGGCGGACAAGCTGGTGATCACCCCAGTGCCCCACACCATCCATTGCGGTGGCTTGGCCCCCAACAGGCCCGCCTCTGCCAGAACGGTTCCAGCCAATGTGATCAGCAGAACCGTTTGGAAAAACGACAGCACACGCGCTGCGGGGGGCATGACGCCCGGCCACCGGCCGCCCATTGTCAGCACCCCCCAGGGCGCGCCGAAGACCAGCGCGATCTGAACAAAAACCGCAAGTGATGTCAGTGCAGCAAAAAGGGCTGCTGCCCATTCAACGATCATCTATCTGCTCCTGTCTATTCGTCTATCCAACAACCGGATGTCCGCGTTGTTTCAAGCATTCTATTACAATTTCTTTGCGCCGCTCTGTCGTGTTCACGGCCCCGGCGAGCCCTCCGCCCAATGCGCCGGCAACCGCACCTTCTGCGGCGGTTCCATCGTCGTCCAGATCACCCAAGACCGCGCCGACGCCACCACCGATCACAGCTGCCGCGACGGCTTCCTGGTCGAACTGCTTTTGGTTTTTCGCCAAGTTTTGGCAGGCGCGCAGATCGGACTCATAGGCGGCATTCGGGGTGCCATCCAAGATCGGCGAATATCCCGCACCGCTATCCGCGCAGGCTGCCAAAACGGTGACGGACCCAAAAGCCAAAGTAAGATAAAGTTTCATAATATCATCCAGAGTGTTTGTTTTGAATATGACGGATGATTTATGACAGCGATCGCCTTGCGGATATGACCGCAGGTTTCAGGGAATTGACGGTTCGTTCCAAATTTCGCGAAACAAGGGATTCAGGAAATACTGACCGCGACACCACGCCGAAGCGCTCTTGCAATAGTTTGTTCAGTTACAACTGAACAAACTTGACCTTATGAGAATCCCGGTCTAAAACCCCGCTGCAAATTTGGGGGTACAATGTCCTGCAGCGCACAGATTAACGCGATTCGCCAAGACTTCATCGAAAAGACAGGATTAATGGTTCAGGCCGAAGGATTGCCTCGGACAGCCGGTCGGGCCTTGGGCATGTTGATCTTTGATGGAGAGCTGGTGTCTTTCGGCGACATCGCAACCCGCCTACAGGTGAGCCGGGCCAGCGTCAGCACAAGCATTCGTCTGCTTGAAGAACGCGGCCTTGTAAAACGCAGCAACAAACCGGGCGAACGGCAGGACTTCTTTCAGCTCGCCTCGGACCCTTATATTTCCATGTTGGAAGGGTTCATGAAGCGTAATTGTTCGATGCGGGACGACATCGAACTTACGATCAACAGCCTACCCAAAAATTCAGACGCGATAGACCGGTTAAAGGACTTTTCGGATTTCTACGAAACAATGGACACCTCGGTTTCCATAGCCATTAGAAAACTTATCAAGTCACGTGAAAAGAAAAGCCGAACAGATGCGGATGTTCAAAAGGATCAAGTAAATGACTGATGAGACACTCACATCCAAAGACAAAAAAGACGGCGCCAAAAAGCACAAAATGGCCGCCAAGACGCTGAGCGCTGACGCCCCGGTCCAAGAGCCAGAGACACATGTGCAACCGCTGAAATTTGACTCTGACAAAGGGGCCACGCGATCAACCTGGATCGCTGCGTTTCTTGTTCTGGCGATCGTCGGGTGGATGGGCAGCGGGTTCGTCTTTCCTTCGGAAGAGACGGAAGCCTTCACCCCGCGGGAAAAACTAAAGCCCATTACAGTGGCTGTCGCCACGTCAGAGGCAAAAACAGTGGCCCAGTTTTATCGCGCAGAGGGACAGGCCCTACCAGATCGCGACACAATGCTGCGCGCAGAAACATCAGGTGATGTTGCCGAAGTCTTGGTGCGCAAGGGGCAAGACGTCGAAGCTGGCGACATCATTGCCCGGTTCGATCCGACAACGAATACGGCCAATGTCAAACGCGCCGCTGAAGAGCTGGCCCGCGCGCAGCGGGAATTTGACAATGCTGTAAAACTGCTGGATCGCGGCGTTGCGACTGCAGACAGGGTGGCCTTAGCCCGCGCCTCTTTGGCTTCTGCCGAAGCGGCGGTTACGGCGGCGGATCAAGACGCAGAGTCATTGACAATCAAGGCCCCCTTCAAAGGGCGCATCGAAACCTTGGACTTGTCAGCAGGCGAATATGTCTCTGCAGGAACAGAGGTTGGCCGTTTGGTTGATATCACCCCCCTGACCGTCGCCATACAAGTACCCCAGCAATCCCTAACACGCCTTTCAGTCGGGCAACCCGCCACGGTTCGTTTTATCACCGGCGAAGAACGCGACGGTGTTCTGACCTTTGTTGGCACATCTGCGGCCGCTGAAACCCGTACCTTTCTGGCAGAGATCGAGGTCAACAACGACGACGCCGCAATCCCGGCAGGGATCTCGGCCGAAGTCACGATCCCGACGGGTGAAACAACGGCGCATTTCTTGTCCCCTTCGATCGTATCACTGGACACCAACGGCACCCTGGGCGTCAAAACGGTTGATGAAGACAATGTCGTCAAGTTTTATCCGATCGACGTGGTCAAGGCGCAGCTGGATGGGATCTGGGTCACGGGCATCCCGGACAAGGCGGACGTCATCACCGTCGGCCAAGGCTATGTAAATGCGGGCGAAACAGTCGCCCCAAGTGCCGGGGTAGACCAGTAATGGACCGCTTAATCGACGCTGCATTTTCCCGGTCACGAGTCGTGGTCATGGGGTTACTTCTGGCCCTGGCTGTCGGGGCATATTCCTATGTGTCGATTCCGAAAGAGGCCAACCCGGAAATTCCGCTGCCCTTCTTTTACGTGTCCACGGGACTGGACGGCATCAGCCCCACCGACGCAGAACGCTTGTTGCTGGAACCGATGGAAACGGAATTCGCCTCCATCGCTGGTTTGGAAAGCATGAACTCTGACGCCTCTGAAGGCTTTGCAAGTATCCAGCTGGAATTCAGCCCCGGATCAGACACAGAAGAAGCCCTGGACAAGGTCCGTGAGGCCGCAGACCGCGCTCAAAGCAACCTGCCCACAGATGCGAATGACATCCGCATAACCGAAATCAATACGGCCCTTTTCCCGATCATCACGACGATCCTGTCTGGTCCGGTTCCGGAACGCACCTTGAACAGCATGGCAGAAAAGCTGCAGGAAGAAATCGAGGGGCTCGAAGGGGTCCTAGAGGCGGATATCGGCGGTCAACGTCATGAATTCCTTGAAGTATTGATCGACCCAACCGTGTTTCAAACCTACAATCTGTCCTTTGATGAATTGATCGGTCAGATACAACGCAACAACCGTCTGATCGCGGCTGGTGCCATTGAAACTGGGTCGGGCCGGATTGTCCTGAAAGTCCCCGGTTTGATCGAGGATTTGGACGACGTGATGGCGATGCCCGTTAAGGTGCGTGGCAACGCGGTTGTGACCTTTGGCGATGTCGCCACCATCCGGCGCACGTTCGAAGATCCCAGCTCTTTTGCGCGGATCAACGGGCAACCTGCCCTCGCGCTTGAAGTCAAGAAACGTTCCGGCGCGAATATCATTGAGACCGTTGCCGCCGTCAAAGAAGTCGTTGAAGAGCTGCGAGGTGATTGGCCGGACAGCATCGAAGTCACCTATTTGCAGGACCAGTCCAAGCAGGTCAAAGACATGCTTTCGGATCTAGAGGCCAACGTGATCGCAGCCGTGATCCTTGTGATGATCGTCATTGTTCTGGCCCTTGGAACGCGGTCCGCCATTTTGGTGGGCCTTTCCATTCCCGGTGCCTTTTTGGCCGGCGTCATCGCGCTTTGGACCATGGGGTACACGATGAATATCGTGGTGCTGTTTGCCCTTATTCTTGTGGTGGGGATGCTGGTGGACGGGGCCATTGTGACGACCGAATTGGCCGACAGAAAGCTGCAAGAAGGCGCCCCTGCGAAAGAGGCCTTTTCCTTTGCCGCCAAACGCATGGCATGGCCAATCATTGCATCCACGGCAACGACCCTAAGCGTGTTCTTCCCGCTTTTGTTCTGGTCGGGCATGGTTGGGCAATTCATGAAGTTTTTGCCTATCACGGTGATGCTGACCCTGTTCGCATCGCTCTTCATGGCATTGATATTCATTCCCGTCGTGGGCGGGTTGATCGGAAAACGGCAACCCCAAACGGCCAAAGCCAAGGCGGCGCTTTACGCGTCAGAGTTTGGCGATCCGCGCGATATGACCGGCTTTACCGGGGCCTATGTTCGCCTCTTGGAAAAGGCGATCCTGAAACCGGGCGCGACCGTTTTGCTGGCCATCGCGCTGCTGCTGGGGGGCTTTGCGCTTTACGGTCAGTTCGGCAAAGGGGTTACGTTCTTTCCGTCAGTTGAACCTGAATTCATGCAGGTTCAGGTGCGCGCGCGCGACAATTTCTCTATCTTTGAGCGGGACGCTTTGGTGCGTGCGGTTGAGGATCGGCTGTTGGGCTATGACGAAATCGCCAGCATCTACGCCCGCTCTATGATGAGCGCGGGGGAAGGTGATGAAGAAACGATCGGGACTTTGCAGCTAGAGCTGACACCCTGGGACACGCGCCGCACAGCGGCGGTAATCGGGACGGAAATCCGCGAAAGCGTGGCCGACATCGCCGGGATCGACGTCCAGGTTCAAACCGAAAGCGGCGGCCCGAATTCTGGCAAGCCGGTCAGCCTGAAGGTCACGGCCCGCACACCCGATGCGCAAGCCGAGGCGGTGCAACAAATCCGGGACATCATGGACAAGGTCGAAGGGTTCACCGATGTGACAGACACCCGCCCGGTTCCGGGGGTAGAGGTTTCGATCCTTGTGAACCGCGCAGAAGCCGCACGGTTTGGCGCGGATGTCAGCCTGCTGGGACAAGCCGTACAATTGCTGACCCAGGGGATCACCATCGCGGATTATCGCCCGGATGATGTGGATGGCTCTCAGGACATTCGCGTGCGGTTCCCGCGCGAAGAACGTTCCTTGTCCGAACTTGCCGGGCTGCGCGTTCCGACGTCCTCGGGGCTGGTGCCGATTTCAAACTTCGTCACATTCGAGCCGACAAATCGCACCGGGGTCATCCGCCGGATCGACGAAAAGCGTGTCACCACGATCGAGGCCAATGTTGCGCCGGGATTGTTGGTGAATGATCAGATCAACGCACTGACAGCCGCGTTGAACGAAGCCACGTTGCCCGAGGGGGCAGAGTTCACCTTTGCAGGTGAAGCCGAAGACCAGCAGGAAAGCATGATCTTTTTGGTCGGCGCTTTCTTGACGGCGATCTTCCTGATGTTTGTGATCCTGGTTCTTCAGTTCAACAGTTTCTCGCAGGCCCTGATGGTGATGAGCGCGATTGTCTTTTCAGTCGCGGGCGTTCTGCTTGGTTTGATTGTCACGGGACGGCCCTTTGGGATCGTGATGGGGGGAATCGGCGTGATCGCCCTGGCCGGGATTGTTGTGAACAACAACATCGTTCTGATCGATAATTACAACGATCTAAAGAAAGCAGGGCAATCGCCACTCGAAGCGGCGCTGAGAACGGGTGCACAACGCCTTCGTCCGGTCTTTCTTACCTCGATCACGACGGCCCTTGGGTTGATGCCGATGGTCATCGGCGTGAACCTGAACTTCTTCACACGAGACATCGTTTACGGCGCGCCCTCGACGCAATGGTGGACCGAACTGTCATCGGCCATTGCCGGTGGATTGATCGTGGCAACGGTGCTGACGCTGATTGTGACACCTGCAATGTTGATGCTTGGTGAAAAGCGACAGAACAGGGCTTTGCCATCACCCGTCTGACCAATCGGCTGCCCCTCGGCGCAAACCGGGGGCGGCCGGCATCATTCAGGTGCTTCGGTGCAAAATCGGTTTGGCGAGCGTTTGCAGTTTCTCGACGTCCACGCCGTCCATGCAATCAAACAAAAGACGCGCCAGTTCCTTGCCCGATTCATAAACGGTTTCTTCAAGCCCGATCACGTTCGGGAAGAGCGCAGGCAGCAGATTGGATGTTTGCTTGGACACGATCTGCAGGTCTTTTCCGACAACAACACCGGCATCCCGCAGACCGGTTACCAGACTGATCGCAACCAATTCGTTGTCACACAGGATGGCGTCATAGGGCACACCGTCCTTTGCGATCTTCATCCCAAATTTTCGGATCTGGGAGATGTGCTGTTCTGGAACTGGGCGGTCCTCATGGACCTCGCCCGTTAGATTGAACTGCCCAAGACAGGTTTCAAAGCTGTGCCAAACGTTTCTGTGGTTGAATGTTTTGTTGTCAGACAGAACGGCCAGAACATGTTTCGCCCCGCCATCCGCCATCAAACGCAGCCCCATTTCAACGAAACCTGCGGAATCAAAATCGTGGTAGGCATGGGGCGTGAACAATTCTGTGCGCCCGTGGGTGGCGAAAGGAAAGTCCAGTTCCAGCAGCATTTTTACACGTCTGTCCTGCGGCTCTGTATGGGTCAGGATAAGCCCATCCACATGCCCGGAACTGACCAGAGTTCTGATTGTCCGTTCGCTCGTCACGCGGTCAAATTCCGGGTAGACATTAAGCGAGATAGAACGTTCGCCCGCTGCGTCATTGATACCGCGAATGAGGTTCCGAGAGAACCCAACCGAATCTTCGCGCCCATCCAAAATGATGCCAATTGCATCGGCCCGTCCCGTGCGCAAACGCACCCCGGCCTTGTCGGGCACATAACCCACACGTTCTGCGGCCTCACGGACCTTTTCACGCGTCTCTGCCTTTAGTTTTTCACCGCCGCGTAGAGCCAAAGAAACCGTCGACAGGCTAAGGCCCGTCAATTCAGATATTGTTCGCAATGTCGGACGTGAATGTTTCAAGTCAGGCGATTCTCCCCCACGGCCCCTACCGTTCTTATCGAATTATAACGTTGCTGTCTGTCAAACACAGAAGCCCAAGATTGGCTGTAGGTATCCAAACTTAAACAGTTTTTCAATTGAAATGCCCAAGTTTTCATCAAAAGAAGAAATTATAACGTTGCAATTGTGAGATTCTACTGCTTACTTTCTGTCAGTCGCAGGGCAGATCATGGGAGTTCCGTCCGCGACATTTGAGGAGGAAAATCTGAATGAAGAAGACACTGACCGCCATTTGTGCACTGGCGACGACAAGCATGCCTGCATTCGCAGACGTGTCCATTATGTACCCGGACTGGATCGCCACACTTGTTGAGCCTGGCATCGCAAATTACGAAGCCAAAACGGGCGAAAAAGTAAACAGCATCAAGTTGCCCGGCGCTGGCTATCAAAACCGCATCGCGGTTGACCTTGCCGCCAACACCGCAGCCGACGTCGCCGTGATCGACAGCTTTATGGTCGCTGAACTGGCCGCAGCGGGATATCTGGAACCCTTGGACAGCGCGCTGTCTGACTGGGATCAATACCAATATTACATGAAGGGCTTGCTGGACGTTACATCCTTTGACGGCCATCCTTACGCACTTCCAACGGATACAGACGTGCGCATGCTTTGGTACGATAAATCTGTATTTGAAAAAGCAGGCATTGAAATGCCTTGGTCCCCCAAGACTTGGGATGACGTCCTGGCAACGGCCGCGACAGTCAAAGAAAAAGCTGGTGTCGATTATGCTTTTGTTCTGCCAGCGGGCACAAAGCAGGGCGAAGCTGCAACAATGCAAGGCTTCTACATGGCCCTGTTGGGTGCAGGTTCCCCTGAAAATGACGCCAACCGTTTGCGTAACTGGGATGCGGGTAAATGGATCGGCAGCAGCCCTGCCCTGACACGCACTGTCGGGCTTTACCATGATGTTTACATCGACCAGGAACTGACCGACCCTGCGATCAACTATGCCGCGGATATCGGTTCAGCGATCCGTGAAGCGCTGGACAATGACAATCTGGGCATTCTTGCTAGCGGGTCATGGGAATGGGCCTGTCTGTTTGATTGCAACGGCGTGAACGTGCCAAGCGTCGAAGAACGCAATGCAATGATCGGCTGGACGCCATGGCCGGGGTCCGGTGTTGATGGTGCACCTAAGACCACCAACATCTCTGGCGGGTGGTCGGTTGGCCTGAACGCGGCTTCTGAAGACAAGGACGCGGCCTTGGCGCTGATGACGGAAATCTTTGATTTCGAAAACTACCAGAACTGGATCATCGAAGGCGGCCGTATGACTGTCCGCACAGATGTTGGGGACAGCCCGGCCTATGCGGAAAACGCCTATCTGGCCGCAGCCACAAAGATGGCGGCGACGACGACAGGGCGTGACACATATCCTGGCTATCAGGTTGTGTCCTCGCTGGTTCAGGAAATGACCGGCGCGATTCTTGACGGCGAAAGCGTCGAGGACGTTTTGCAAGAGTATCACGACGCTCTTGTCGACGAATTTGGCGAAGAAAACGTCGAAACGATCGAGTAATAAAACGACTGCGGGTCAGGGTTCGCCCTGACCCGCACCTTGCCCAACCGTCCATCTGGAATCCTCAATGAAGTCGAAATCCAATTCCTGGGTCAGCCCTTGGCTGTCCGGTTCTCTTCCGGTCCTGCTTATTGCAGCAGTTCCGGCCGTTCTTTTCGTCGCGATTCTTTTGTATTTCACGGGCTGGGCCTTTCTTTTCAGCTTTACCAATCTAGAGCTGTTCGGACGTAAGGCCATCAACTGGTCTTTCGTGGGGTTGGACAATTACGACCGGTTGATCAACCGGCGCGGCTTTATGGAAAGCCTGTTTGTCACCCTGAATTTCACATTCTTCTCTGCGATTGTCGGGCAGAGCGTGCTGGGCTTTGCCCTGGCCACGATCCTGCGCACAATGCGCAGCACCATGCGCAGCTTGCTGGAAATCGCGCTGATGCTCGGGTGGCTGTTGCCAGACATTGTCGCGGCCTTCCTATGGTCCGCGACCACCAGTAAATCCGGCCTTATCAACCAGTTGATCGTCGTCCCCCTGGGGATGGACCCGGTCAATTTCGTCAATGATTACGCGCTTCAGGTGGTGATCATCGCGAATATCTGGAAGGGTACCGCCTGGTCTTATCTGCTTTATTCTGCCGCGCTTGATAACGTATCGCGCGAAGTGATCGAGGCGGCCAAGGTCGATGGCGCGAATGGTTGGCAGCGCACGCGCCGGATCATTCTGCCGATCATCCGCCCACATATCGGGACGAATATGCTGTTCATCACAATCTGGACCTTTACCTATTTCCCACTGATCTTTGCGATGACCGGCGGCGGACCTGGCAACAAAACAACGGTGTTGTCGATCTTTTTGTACCAACAAAGCTTTGGCATCGGGAAGCTGGGCTACGGCAGCGCGATTTCCGTGGCGATGCTGGCGATTGTTGGGGTCCTGTCGCTGTTCTATCTGCGTCTGTTGCGGGAGCCGAAATAATGCAAAATCAAAACGCCCCCTCACCGATGATGACAGTGGCGCTGGCCTTTATGGCCGTCATCTGGATCAGCCCGTTTGGCTGGCTGATCACCAACGCCTTTGACAACACGGCCAATGGCCAGCTGCGCATGCCCGCTGAACTTGGCATCGGGAATTTCGCAGATGCATTGTCTGGCAGTTCGCTGCGGCAAATGTGGAATTCGTTGGTGATCGCCTGCGGCACCGCCACAATGACGGTGATTGTGGCCAGCGGCTCTGCCTATGCAATGTCGCGGGTGCATATTCCTGGGCGCAACACTTTGCTGTGGACATTGGTGCTGCTGCGGATGCTGCCCCCGACCGGCATTCTGGTGCCGATTTATTTCGCGGCCCAAAGCTTTGGGTTGCTGAACAATCTAGGGATCATCGTCGCGCTGAGCGTGCTGAACCTTCCCTTTGCCTTGTTGCTGCTCAAGAACTTTTTCGACACGGTTCCAACAGAACTGGAAGAGGCCGCGCATGTCGAGGGCGCGTCCCTGTTTACGATTCTGCGCCGGGTCGTTTTGCCGATGTCACGGGCGGGCATGGCGGTTGTCTGGTTCTTTACCTTCACCAGCGCTTGGAACGAATTCCTGTTCCCGCTTTTGTTTTCGCGGACAGAGGCGTCGTTTCCGATGTCTATGGGACTGTATTCTGCATTCGGCAGGAACGGCGCGATCCAATATGGATTTTTATGCGCGTTTTCAATCCTCTATGCGGCCCCCGCAATTGGCGTTTACTTCTTGTTGCGCCGCAACATGAACACCGGATTTGCCGGCGTCGGGGTCAAAGGATGACGCGCCCTGCCCTCATCTATTCTCGTCGCTGCGACCAGAGTTTGAACACAACCGGGACCTTCATGTTCCGGCCCCCAACACAATTGCAAAAGGAGGCTTGAGATGGCGGATCTAAAGCTGGATCAAGTTCACAAAAGCTTTGGGACTGTGGACGTCATTCATGACATTGATCTTGAGATCAAACATGGTGAGTTCATTGTTTTCGTCGGCCCGTCAGGCTGCGGAAAATCCACGTTGTTGCGGATGATTGCAGGGCTAGAGGATATCACATCCGGCACCCTGGAAATCGGCGGCAAGGTGGTCAACGGAATGCCTGCGCCACAGCGCGGCATCGCCATGGTGTTCCAGTCCTACGCGCTTTACCCGCATATGTCCGTGCGCGAAAACATGTCCTTTGGGCTGGAAGTTTCCGGCACGCCGAAACACCTTATCAAGGACCGTGTCGACGCAGCCGCAGAGATCCTGCAATTGGGCGAATATTTGGATCGCGCGCCCAAAGCCTTGTCCGGCGGGCAACGTCAGCGTGTTGCGATCGGGCGCGCGATTGTGCGCGAACCAGAGGTGTTCTTGTTTGACGAACCGCTGTCCAATCTGGACGCCGCACTGCGCGGTCAAACCCGCGTGGAAATCGCCCGGCTGCATGCGAAACTGGGCACGACGATGATTTACGTGACCCATGACCAGACAGAGGCGATGACACTGGCTGACAGGATTGTGGTGTTGAACGCGGGGCGGATCGAACAGGTTGGGTCGCCGTTGGAACTTTATCGTTCGCCAGCCAATGCTTTTGTGGCCGGGTTTATCGGCGGGCAGACCATGAACTTTCTTAACGTCGCGGATGCCCGGAAATTGTTGCAAGGTGCGGGTGACGTCACCTTGCCCGACGATTCTGCGACCATTGGGCTGCGCCCCGAACATATCAGCCGCGCCCCCGAAGGCACGCCCGGTCTGTCCGGCGTCATCGATGTGATCGAAGAGTTTGGCGAGTTTTCCTTGTGCCACTTGCAGATTGATGGTGCTGCCCCGGATGCGCCCTTGTTGATTTACAAAAGCGACACGCCCGGTATCGGCAAGCAAGGCGACCGGATTACCGTTCAGGCGGACCCATCCATGCTGCATGCCTTTGACAGCAACGGGCGCGCCTGCCCTTCCGCGCCCTAGGCCGCCCAAAGAGATCCCTGAAGCCACCGCTCCCGTTTAGAAACGGGTTGGTTTCGAAACAGACTAAAATCATTGCCCTGAAGACAGGAGAATACCATGCGAGCATATCGCGACAGACAGCGCAGTCTTGAACAGCTGACCCAGCATCTAAAGGTTTGGGTCCATGAATTGTCCGCCTGGGAGCTTTATGACCGCCAAACGATTGGGTCCTGGACCTTGACCGCGCCAGATGGCGAGGCGCGTGACGTCAAAGTTGGGGATGCCTGGTCGAACCGGATCGGTATTCACAGTTTTCAATCGGGTCTTTTGGATGTCGCTGATCGCCCGGATGCAGAGCTGCGCCTGAATTTCGGGGGCGAAGCGATGGTGCGTCTGCTGGCCGAGGATGGGCGTCAGCTGGACGCTTTTGGTGCCAACCCGTGCCACCGTCGTTTCGCGCCGTTGCCGACTGAACCCTTCCGTATCCATGCAGAGGTCGCAGCCCGCAGCCTGTTTGGGATTCCAAACCGCGATCCAAAGCTGGAAATGGCAGAGCTGGTGTCTGTGCAAACCGACATTCGCGCCCTGCATCGCCGGGTCGAAGCGATTGCAAACACCGCCCTGACGGTCAAAGACGAAGAGCTGGCGCGTTCGCTTTACGAGGTCGCGCAAATCGGTCTGTCCCACTTGCGGCTGCCGACGGAAACGGCCGAGGTCGGGCCGCGTCTTGCGGATCAGCAATGGGCGCAGGTGATCTGGGAACGCAGCTTTGAACCTGGTGGCGAGATGAAGGCGCTGACGGGGGATGCCCTGGCGTCGGTGACACGGAGCGTTGAGGCTATTGACGCCGGGCTGGCAGAGCTGCGCCGTCGATACCCCAAGCAGGGCCGCATTCTGGCGGCGGGTCACGCGCATATCGATTATGTGTGGCTGTGGCCGCAGCCGGAAACCGTGCGCAAGATCGTGCGGACGTTCAACAGCGTTGTTTCATTGATGAAATCGCACCCCGAATTCAAGTTCCTGCAATCCTCTTCGTTGTTCTACAAACATGTCGAAGAAGAAGACCCCGCCCTGTTTGAAGAGATCAAAAAGCACGTGGCCAACGGGCAGTGGGAAGTCAATGGCGGGATGTTGATTGAGTGTGACACCAACATGCCATCGGCAGAGGCGTTCACCCGGCAGTTCCTATTGGGCCAGTCCTATTTCCTTGAAAATTTCGGCGCGCTCAACCGGACGGCGTGGTTGCCTGACACGTTTGGCTTTACCTCTGCGATGCCGCAGATCATGACCAATGCCGGTATCGAAACTCTGGTGACCATCAAGGTCAGCTGGAGCGAAAGCAACAAGATGCCAGACAACCTTTTCCACTGGAAAGGGAATGATGGGTCAGAGGTTTTGGTGCACACCTATAACGCCTATGACAATGACGGCTACAACATGCAGATGAAGCCGCAGGCGTTGGATGAAGTCTGGTCCAAACATGCGGGCAAAGACTTGTCTGACACTGTGATCGCCACCTATGGCTGGGGCGATGGCGGTGGCGGGCCTGATCCGGATCAGATTGAAGCCTTCCCGATTTTCAACATGATGCCCAGCCTGCCCACGATTGAACATGGCAACATCCAGGATCATATCGACACGCTTCAGCAAGAGCTGACAGACGCGGCCGTGCCTGTTTGGTCTGGCGAAATGTATCTGGAATATCACCGCGCGACTTTGACGACGCAGGCGCGGACAAAACAGCTGAACCGACGGGCGGAATACAGTCTGGTTGCGGCCGAAGCGGCCAGCGTGCTGGCGCAGCTTTCGGGGGTAGAGCTTGACCGGCCTGCGTTGCAGGACGACTGGGAGTTGATGCTGCGCAACCAGTTCCATGACATTCTTCCCGGCTCTTCCATTCGCGAAGCCTATGAGCAGACAGAGGTCGAACTGGAAGGCGTGGTTGAACGCAGCGATGCCATCACCGCTAACGCTTTGGCCAAGATCGCCGCCCTGAAATCAGGCGCGACCAAAGGCGTGGCCGTGGCCAATCTTTCAGGCAGTCGCAAGGCGCGCTGGCAGATTTCCTCGGCGCAAGCCCTGCCCGCCAGCCTTGACGCGCAAGAGATCGACGGTGGCTATGTCGCGGCTTCTGATCAGCCTTTGTCGCCGCTTAGCGTGGGCTTTGTCGGGGCGGCCAGCCCGGCCCGTGTTTCCGTGTCCGACAAGGTCATGGAAAACGATCTGGTGCGTGTTGAAATCGATGCGCATGGGCGCATTGGGTCGATCTTTGACAAACGCCGTGGGCGCGAGCTGATCGACGGGGCTGCGAATAAGTTGATGATTTATCACAATGATTTGCCGCGGGACTATGACGCTTGGGACATTGAACCCGGCTTTGATCTGGGGGGCGAAGAGCTGTTGGCGCTGGACAGTTGCACGGTTACGGCAACGGGCCCGCATATGGCAGAGATCACCGTTATGCGGTCTTTCGGGGCCAGCCACATCACCCAAAAACTGAGATTGTGGAGCAACAGCCCGCGTCTGGATATCGTCACGGATATCGACTGGCATGACCGTCGTACCTATTTGCGGGCGGCCTTCCCTGTCACTGTTTTGACGGATACGGCAGAGTTTGATCAGGCGATTGGCGTTCAGTCCCGGCCCACCCATGACAACACGACATGGCAGCGGGCGCAGTTTGAATCCTGCGGCCACCGCTTTGCGTCGATCGGGGAAACCGAATGGGGTGCGGCGCTGTTGTCGGCGGATAAATACGGCTTTTCGGCCAAGGGCAACACGCTGACCCTTAGCCTGATGCGCGGGCCAATGTACCCGGATATGCTGGCCGATGAAGGGCAGCACAGTCTCACCTATTCCATCATGCCCCATGATGGTCGCTGGTGGAGCGAAGAGGTTCAGGCCGAGGCGGATCTGATCAACGATCCGCTGCGCTTTGCGCCTGCATCCTTTGAGGCGGTTGATGAAATCGCGCCGGTGAAATGGTCTGGTCTGGACATGCGGTTGCATGCGTTGAAACCGGCTGAATCCGGCGAGGGATATGTGCTGCGCCTGTCCGAAGCTGCGGGGCGTCGGGGCGGTTTGACCCTGGAGGTTCCAGAGGGGCGCAAGACAGAATTCGTGGACAGTCTGGAACGTAAGGTGGACGACGACAACGGTGTGTTCACCCCGTTCCGGATGGCATCCATCCGCTTTTAGGACATGAAATTACCATGGCCTGTCAAAGGGATAGGCCATGGTTCCCGATGCAGGGCTTATGTCGATTTCCGGTAAAGTTCCCTGCGGGCACCTTTCAGGTATTTGCCGAAGAGACGGGAAAAATCGGCAATTTCGGCCGTGTCCCAATCGGCGAAAATCGCCATGAACTTTGTCCACCTTAGCTCGCGAAATCTGGAAAACACCTGTTCGGCGCTGTCCGTCAGAACAAGGATAGATTTGCGCCCATCATCCTGTGCGGCCTCGCGGCGCAGGTAGCCCCGTTGGATCAAATCCGCCGCCAAACGGCTGGCGCGGGAGGGATCGACGTTGAGCTCTTCGGCGACGCCCCCGATCGTCGCGGCCTGTGGTTCCGGGCGCCCGATGCCCCCCTGAATGCGGGTGATGGCCGTCAGGAACCGGAACTGCGTCAGGTCCAGATCAACGCCCAGTTCCTGGATCATCTGAACCGGGACCTCGCCCTTCATGAATGCGCTTTTCCACTGGAACATGCCTGAGTCCAGGTCCAGCAAAGCACTTGCCGCCTCGGGCGAATAACCAGCCTTTTCCAAAAGGTCTGGAATGCGGGCCTGGCAATCCCGTGACGGGTTTTGGGGTTTGTTTTCTTTGGTCATGTTCCGGTGTTTGTCGCAAATACAAAGGCTAAGGTCAATTAGTTGAATATGTCATATACATGACATTGACATATAAATTTTCACACGATACCACCCTCATATTCGCCAAAGCAGGTCTAAACTCGGAGCTCTCATGTCGACTGTTGAACCCACCCCGGCAGCAAACCAACCCCCGCAATCGATCAAACTGATCATCGGGTCGATCGGCTTGCTGTTGTTGCTGGCCGCATTGGATCAAACGATCGTTTCAACGGCTTTGCCCACGATTGTTGCCGATCTTGGCGGTCTTGATCATCTGTCCTGGGTCGTCACGGCCTATATTCTGGCCTCTACCGTGGTTGCGCCGCTTTATGGGAAAATCGGCGATCTATATGGCCGCCGGAACACTGTTTTCGTGTCTGTGGGGCTGTTTCTGGTGGGGTCGGCCCTGTGCGGGATGGCGAGCTCTATGACCATGTTGATCCTGTCGCGCGCTTTGCAGGGGCTCGGCGGAGGTGGATTGTTCGTGCTGGCCCTTTCGGTGATTGGGGATGTTATCCCGCCGCGGGAACGGGGCAAGGTTCAGGGTGTTTTCGCAGCGGTGTTTGCGGTGTCTTCGGTGATTGGGCCGCTTTTGGGCGGGTGGTTTGTCGAGGTTTTAACATGGCACTGGATTTTCTTTATTAACATTCCGTTCGGGATACTGGCCGTGGCCGGGTTTGCGCGGGGGTTCAAACCGACGGGCAAGCGCGTCAAACGAAAGATCGACTGGTTGGGCGCGGCGGCATTGTCTGTGGCCCTTGCCTCTATCACGTTGTTTTCAAGCCTTGGGGGACGCAGCTTTGCCTGGGGATCCGCCGAAAGCATTGGTTTGGCCGCATTGGCGATTTTGGCGCTGGCGGTGTTTCTTTGGGCCGAAATACGCGCGGCGGAACCAATTCTTCCGCTGAGCCTGTTTCGCATCAATGTGTTTTGGGTCACGTCGATCATCGGGTTTGTCGCCGGGGCGGCCATGTTTGGATCGCTGACCTTTTTGCCGGTCTATTTGCAAATCGCGCAAGGGGCCTCGCCGACGATTTCGGGTTTGATGCTGGTGCCGATGACATTTGGCATTGTGATCACCTCTACCATTGCCGGGCGCACCATGGGGAAGACCGGTAAGTATCGGTTATTGCCCATCTTTGGCACGGCATTTCTGATCCTTGGGATGTTGCTGTTGAGCCGTTTGACGCCCGTGACATCCGCCTTGGTTTTCGGGGCATCCCTGGCCTGTGTCGGGGCGGGGATGGGGTTCATCTTTCCTGTGGTCACAACGGCGGTGCAGAATGCGGTGCCGCGTGAGCAGCTGGGCACGGCGACGGCCTCTGGGTTGATGTTTCGCCAGGTCGGTGGCTCTATCGCGGTGGCGGTTTTCGGGGCGATCTTTGCGGCGAGAATGTCGAGCCGGATGGCCGATATGCCCGCAGGTGCAGGGGAATCGCTGCAGATCAGTCCAAAGATGTTGGCCGCCATGCCCGATGATGCGAGAATGGCACTGGCCGAAAGCGTGGTCGCGTCGCTGCAGCCAATTTACCTTTTGGCGGCCGGTCTGGCGCTGGTCGGTTTGATCTTTTCCTTTGCCTTGAAAGAGGTGCCGTTAAGCAACCGTACGGAGCCAGCGCCCGAAGCGGCGTAGTCACGGTGCGAATCACAGGTTAACGGCTAAAATTAAGGGAAAACCCCGTGTCGGCGACCCGTCTGCAAAGCGTCGGCAAAACGTATGGCAGTTTGTCGGCTTTTGACCCGGGTTAACGCAGCGCACGGTTGAAAGTGACCGAATGCCTAACAGGGCCGCGTCACGCCTTGGCGGCGCGCTTTTCTGCGATCAGGTCCAAAAGCTCATTCTTGGTGCGCAGGATGTGGTCGTTGAGCACATCGCAAGCCGCGTCGACCTTGCCCTCTTTGGCCAGATCCAAAAGCTGTCTATGTTCATCGCGGGCGGGCGTGCGTTGTTGCAGCACGCTGAGATGCATGCGGACATAGCGGTCGCTTTGCAGGTTCAGGCCTTGCAGCACCTCATTGGTCAGGCTGCGCTGCGCGGCGGCGTAAAGCGCGGTGTGATATTCGAAATTCAGAATGCCCCATTTTTCCACCGCATCCTCTGTGTAGGACAGATCCATGCTGCGCAGCAAATCCTCGCACCGGGCGAAATGATCGGCGGTCATTTTCGGGATCGCACAGCGGAACAGATCACATTCCAGCAGAATGCGAAGGTCAAAGATTTCGCTGATCTCTTCCAGAGAATGGCTGCTGACAGAGGCCCCGCGATTGTTGGTCAGTTGCACCAGACCTTCGGCGTCCAGACGTTTCAGCGCCTCGCGCACCGGCATGCGAGAGACGTCATAGTCGCGGGCCAGTGCCTCTTGGCGAATGGGCTCTCCTTCGGCCAATTCGCCACTGAGGATACGTTCGCGCAGATCATCTGCGATTGCATCTGGAATGCTTTGTCTTGCGATTGGGCGCCGAACGGCCATACTTGCCACCTGAACTGATTTCGAATTTTGGATACATTTACCACCTAGGGCTTAGTATTCCAAGTCCGGCTTGCCCCATTGCCGGCAAGTACCGCGTTGAAATCAACCCATTGAATATTGTATCCAAGCGCGAACCCACAACCAACCGGCGGTGCATGCTGTTATGACTTTGACTGTGAAACTCTCTTTGGACGATATCAAGCCGCTGTGCCTGAATGTGCTGACCGACGCTGGCTATGGCGCGGCGCATGCGCGGGCGATTGCGGATATGCTGTACACCTGCCAGTTGGATGATTGCCAGTCGCATGGGGTGTACCGGCTGTTGTTGTGTTGCCAGACCATAAAGGCGGGCAAGATTGACAGCGAGGTCTTGCCCCTTGTGGAAGATGGGGACGGCGCGATCGTGCGGGCCGATGCGCGGGGCGGCATGTCGTTGCTGGCCGTGGAACAGGCCCTGCCCAAGCTGATTGAAAAGACCCGCGCCCATGGGATTGCGGCGTTGGCGGTCAACCACTGTTTTCATTTCTCGGCGCTTTGGCCAGAGGTCGAAGCCTTGTCTGCAGCCGGGCTGGCCGCGCTGGCGATGAATCCCAGCCATTCCTATGTGGCCCCGGCGGGTGGCACGCGCGGCAGCCTTGGGACCAATCCGATGGCCTTTAGCTGGCCGCGGCCGGGGCAGAACCCGTTCACCTTTGATTTTGCCACCAGCGGTTTTGCGCGCGGTGAGATTGAGCTTTACCGGCGTGCGGGCAAGCCCCTGCCCGATGGTGTGGCGGTGGACAAGGACGCGCAGCCGACCAATGATCCGCAGGCCGCGATGGACGGGGCCATGCTGACCTTTGGCGGATATAAAGGGTCGGCGCTGTCGATCATGGTGGAATTGCTGGCCGGGCCGTTGATTGATGACATGACCAGTTTGGAAAGCACGGATTACGATGGCGGCGCGGGCGGCGCCCCTTACCACGGAGAGCTGATCATCGCGTTCGATCCTGACCTTTTCAACAGGGGCAATCGAGCGACCAATGAGGCGCGGGCCGAACGGTTGTTTGCGGATATTCTGGATCAGGGGGCCAGGCTGCCCTCGCAGCGGCGCTTTGCGGCGCGAGCGCGCAATCTGGAGCGCGGCTATGTCGAGATTCCCCAGCAGCTGCACAAAGATCTTTTGGCCCTGCCCTAAGGCTGGTGTCAGAACCGATCGGCGGCAAATGGGGCGAGCGGGACAGCCGGTTCGGTCCCGTTTGCCAATGCTGTGACCAGTTCCGCAGTGGCGGCGGATTGGGTCAGGCCCAGATGCCCATGGCCAAAGGCATAGATGATATTTGAGTGGTTTGGCGCGGGGCAGATGACGGGCAGGCTGTCGGGCATAGAAGGGCGAAATCCCATCCACTGACGCCCGCCTTCTGTTTTTAGGTTGGGCAGGAACTGCGCTGCCTTTTGCAACAGAATGTCAGAGCGTTTGTAATTCGGGGCGCGTGACAGGCCGCCAAGCTCTACCGCGCCGCCAACGCGGATGCCGCCGCCGGTTTTGGACACCACAAAGCCGTGACCGCCAAAGGTCAGGTGGGTGCGCAGGTCAAGGGCTGTCGCGGGCAGCGTGGTGTTGTAGCCGCGTTCGGTTTCCAACGGAATTTTATCGCCAAGGCCACGGGCCAGCCTATGGGACCATGCGCCAGCGGCCACCACGACCTGACGGGCCGAAAGGGTTTCCCCAGCCGTTCTGACCCGTATGTGATCAGGTTGAGGCGTCAGGCCAGTGACATGTTCGATGGCAATGGTGCCGCCACGTTCAACGAAGTTTTTCGCAATATGTCTGGTCCACGCTGCAGGGTCGCAGGTGTTGATCCAGTCGGGCGTATAGCCTGCATGGGTAAAACGCGGCGCAAGGCCGGGTTGAATTTCGGCAATGGCCTCGGGCGATTTCAACAGATCGAACCGGATCCCGTGATCGCGGCGCAGGTCCCATCCGGGCAGGCTGTTTTCAAAGTCGCGCGCGCCTTCGTAGAGTTGCAGCTGCCCCTGGCGCTGCATCATGGCTTCGCCATCGACCGTTTTGATCTGACGTTCCAGGGCGTCGCGGGCAAATGTCATCAGGCTGGCCTGAGCGCCAAGGGCCTGTGCGAACCGGTCCGGCCAGCTGGCCCGCCAGAACCGCAGCATCCACGGCGCGATGTTCAGCGCATAGGCGGGCGGGATCGACAGCGGCCCCAAGGGATCGAGCAGCCATTTCGGGGCGCGACGCATGATGCCGGGGGTGGCAAGGGGTACGATATCGGCAAAGGCAAAGGCCCCGGCATTGCCCTGCGAGGCCTCTGCCGCAATCCCGGTGCTGTCCAGCACCAGAACAGAGCGGCCCGCTTTTTGCAGGTTCAAAGCGGCGCTAAGCCCGACAATGCCTGCGCCGATGACGATGATATCCTGTTGCTGTTTCATCTTTGATCTTTGCCGTTCCGCGTTACAGAGTGATCCCATTTTTGAAGGGGTCACCGTCTTGAAAGATGAGCGTCGTGTCAGCCGATATGTGGGCCTGCCCGGTGATGAAGGGAATGATCCCCCCGGTTGGTCCGGGTTGGTAGGACAGGCGGTAGCTGCTGGAAATCACGCTTTCCTGTTCGATCTCTTGCCCTGGTGCCAGCCGTCCCTCTGCCGCGAGGCAGGCCAGCCGGGCAGAGCTGCCGGTGCCGCAAGGGGATCGATCATAGGTGTTGTCCGGGCACAGCACGAAATTCCGGCTGTGCATGCCAGGGGTGTCAGAGGCGCCTTGAAAGATCACGTGATCAACCGGCGGGCCGTCTGGACCGTTGGCATCTTGCGCATTTGCCTCCTCGCGCAGGGCGATTGCGGCTGTGGTCAGGGCCGGGATGTTTTGCGGGTGCACGGGCACGGGGCTTGGGTCCACGATGAAGAACCAGTTGCCGCCATAGGCCACATCGCCGGTGATGGGGCCCAGCCCGTCCAGATGCACGGTCACGTCTTGGCGCACACGGCGGCTTTCGATATTTTGCACGGTGACGGTGTTAGCGTCATGCAGATGCGCTTTGACCACGCCAACGGGTGTTTCGATCTGATGTTCGCCCGGCGCAATCCGCCCGAGATGGGCCAGTGTGACGGTCAGGCCAATCGTGCCATGGCCGCACATGCCCAGCACCGCATCCGCGTCAAAATAGATGACACCCGCCGCGCAGTTGGGATCGGTCGGGGCGACCAAGAGGGCCGCCACCATGGCCGGCTGGCCGCGCGGTTCCAACAGCACGGATTGGCAAAAGCCCCAATGTTCTGTCGCCAGAATTTTGGCCTGCTCTGCCAAGGTCCCTGCCCCGAGGTCAGGGCCTCCGGACAGGATAACCCGCGTGGGTTCCCCGCCTGTGTGGCTGTCGACTACATGCATTCTGCGATAACGCCGCCCTGTTTCACCCAATCGGCGAACCAGTTGCGGAACAGGTCATATTGCTGTTCACAATAGTTGCGCTGCGCGGCGCTAAGCTCATCCGTCTCGATGAAATGCAGGCGGTATTCTTCTTCGCCGTTCAGGACCAGAAGGTGTTTGTAGTACAAAACCAGGTCGGTCCCTTCGTCAAAGCTGGCCAGAACCGAAAACGCATTTTCCAGTTCAAGCGCCCGGCTTCGGGCCTCTGCGTTGCCTCGTGCGGCTTTTACCGACAGGCTGGCCAAAAGCAGCGCTTCTTTTGGCAGGGCTGTGCCGATCCCGGTGATAGAGCCAGTGGCCCCGCAATTGACAAAGCCGTGGTAGACTTCGGTATCGACGCCGACCATCAAAGTGACGTCCTCATCCTGAGAGGTGATTTCTTCGGCTGCGTAGCGCAGATCGTCCTTGCCGCCGAATTCTTTGAATCCGATCAGGTTGGGATGTTCGGCCCGAAGCGCAAAGAACAGCTCTGCCCGCGTGGCAAAACCGTAGACCGGGCTGTTGTAGATGATGGCAGGTGTGTCCGGTGCGGCGTTCAGAATGGCCTTGAAGTGGTTTTTCTGCGCGGCGGCAGAAGAGCCGCGGGACAGGACGCGCGGGATCACCATAAGGCCAACCGCGCCGACCTTTTGCGCATGAGCCGCAAGTGCAACGGCCGATTTCGTGTTGATCGCGCCGGTGCCGACGACGACGGGCAGGCCTTCGGCCACGAGGCGTTCAACGCCTTCCATGCGTTCTGCGTCGCTCAGCAAGGGCCAGTCGCCCATGGAACCGCAATAGACCACGGCGGACATGCCTGCGTCGATCAGCTGTCGCCCTTTTCTGACGAGACCGTCGAAATCCGGGCTGCGGTCAGGCAGGCACGGCGTCATCAGGGCGGGCATTGTTCCGGTAAACACGTTCTTGGACATTTCATCTCTTTCAATCTGTATGCAGCGTCAGACGCCCGGGCACATTGCTGGTGGATCAGGGCCTGTTTCTTGTGAGTGGCCGATCCCAAATTTTCATTTTGAGCGCCCCGTCATCCCCGACGCAACACCCAAATTTACGCAGCATGTGGCAGGCTCTTGCGGCTCTTTCCTGGCTTCTTATAGGATAATGTATCCAATATCCACAAGCGATATTGCGGGCGGAGGAGCAGGTAAATTGTTGAGATTTTGGCGGGTGGGGTTCGGCACAACCCGCAAAGCACATGCGGGCCGTGCCGTTTTTGGCCGTAGCTTACCCTTTAACGCCTGATGAGATCATCACCGCTTCGGTCACGCGGCGCTGGTAGATCAGGTACAATAGCACCACAGGCAGGGCGGCCAGCATGGCGACGGCCATTGAGCGGGCATAGGCGACACCGAAGGCATCATTCACTTGGGTGATCCCGACCGGGATGGTCATCATGTCTTCGGACGTGACCACAAGGAACGGCCAGAAAAAGGCGTTCCAGACCCCGACAAATGTCACAATACCAAGGGCGGTGGTAATACCCCAGTTGAGCGGCAGGTAGATCCTGAACAGGATTGCGTATTCGCCGCCGCCGTCCAGCACGACGGCCTCTCGCAGCTCTTTAGGGACTGCGTCAAAGAACTGTTTGTAGACGATAACCACGACGGGCGCGATCAGTTGCGGCAGGATAATACCACCCCATGAATTGATCAGCCCCAGATCGTTCATCAGGATGAACTGCACCACGATCAGCGCCTGCGCCGGGATCATGAACGACGCCAGAACCAGGAAATACAACAGCTTTCGCCCGGGGAACCGAATTTGCGATAAAGCGTATCCACACATCATCGAAATCAACAGCACCACTGCGGTGACGATGACAGCCGTGCCGATGGAGTTGTAGTACCAGGTGAGGATACTGGTGTTGGTCAGCGCATCCCAAAAGGCCGAAAGGTTGAATTCCTGCGGCAACAGGCCGGGTGCTGTGATGACGTTTTCCTCTGACCGGATTGATGTGACAAACGACCAGTAGAGCGGGAAAATCCAGCAGGCGGCCACAACCAAGGTGAACAGGGTCAAAACAGAGTTTTCGATTTTCCGCCCGGTCATTTGCCGCGCCCCCCAACTTTGAGAACCTGATATTGAAGGATCGAAACCACCGCGATGATCAAGAACAGAACCGTGGCAATGGCTGATGAATACCCGCCATGGTTCAGCTGGAAAGCCTCACGGTAGACTTGCATCAGCAGCACATACGAGGAATTGAACGGCCCGCCCTGGCTGAGCAGGTAGACCTGATCGAAGATCTTAAGCTGTAGGATCAGCTGAAGTGTCAAGACAAGCGCTGTCACGGGCCACAGCAGGGGCCAGGTGATCCGGAAGAACTGTTGCCGCTTGGTTGCGCCATCCAGGGCGGAGGCTTCGTAATAGTCTTTTGGGATGTTTCGCAATCCGGCCACGAAAAGAAGAACGTTAAAGCCGTTGGTCCACCATATCGTGATCACTGCTATTGTAGGCATCACCCAGGTGGGATCTTTGAACACAGAGACGTTTTTCCCGGCGACCATTTGAATAAGCGGCTGCAAGACACCGTATTGAAAATCCAACATCCAGGTCCAGATTTCGGTCACGACCGACACGGGCAATATATAGGGAAGAAAGAACAAGGCCATCATTGCGGCCTGGGTGCGCCCTTTGAGGCGGTTCAGCGCCAGAGCGATGAAAAGCGCAACTGCGGTGGTCGGAACGACCGTCAGCAGAATGAAATAGCCGTTGTTCCACAGGGATGTCTTGAACAATCGATCCGAAAAAAGTCGAGCGTAATTGTCAAATCCGACCCATTCCCCCGGCCCGATCAAGGGCGCATTGGTAAAGCTGAGCTGAATCATTTTCACGGTCGGATAGAAAAAGAACATCCCGAACACGATGACAAATGGCGCAACAAGTGACAGCGCAATCAGGTTTTTTTTTCGACGGTTTTCCAACATCGCCACGGTCAGGATCTCCTCATGGTGAAAAAGTGCCCCGACCGCAAAGACGCGCGGCCGAGGCAACGGGAGCACCTTTTATCGCAGCATAGACTGCAGTTCTTGCTGCATCTGTTCCACAGCGTCTTGTGCTGGCAACAGCCCCTGAACAGCCGGTACAATCAGGTTGCTGATCGCATCATATGTTGGCGAACCAACGCCTGTCACGACAGATTGTGGATCAAATGCAGAGTTTTGGGCAAGGGACGCATAGGTCGCGTTCGGTTCCATGCCCTTATACTCTCCGCTGTTGGTCACTGGCAGATAGGCCGGAATGTGGCCCGCTGTTGCCCAGCTGATAGCGTTCTTTTCCATCCAGCCGATGACTTTCATCACCGCTTCGCGCTTTTCACCAGAGATCGTTTCGTCGCCCTGGTTTGGAATTGCGAAAGCATGCGAGTCTGACCAGGTCGCTTCCTGCCCCATCAAGGGTGGGATCTCATTCGCGCCCCATTCAAAGCCAAGCGTGTCATTGGCTGCAAGGTCCGTGAATGTTGGAACTTCCCAAACGCCGTTGAAATGGAAGGCTGCATCGCCTGCTGTGAACAGCGCAATGGATGCAGGGTATTCCGTCAATTCCGGCGTATAGTCATTGGCCCGCCAATTTGCCATGGCTTCGACTGCTGCAACGGCCTTGTCCAGATTGTCACCCGGCAGAACCTGGCCATCTACGATGAACTGACCACCTTGCTGGGAAAACAAAGAATAGAAGATGCGCCAAGTTGTTCCGCCATCTGCCGAAGCATAGCTGAGGGGAGAGGCAACGCCCTGTTCCTTGAGCCAGGCAAGGGCACCGCCAAATTCTTCGTAAGTGTCGATCCCGGTCAGGTTACCATCAGCATCCAGATAGGGAGAGCCTGCCAGCAAATCCTTATCGTAATACATGATCAGTGCGTGAATATCGAAGGGGATGGCGTAAAGAGTGTCATCAGCCGTCGCCGCTGCGATACTTGTCGGGTAAAAGTCGGAGGTGGACAATCCGGCAACGGCCAGATCATCGTCTGTAATGGGGCTAAGCACGCCCTCTTGCAGGCCCAGTGGTGATCGCGACAGGTGATATGTCATCACGTCGGGCGCCTCACCAACGGCCGCCGATGTGCGAACCTTGGTGTAAAAGGGCAAACCCCATTCCAAAGTCGTCGCGGTAATCTTGATGTCACTTTGTTCAGAGTTGAACGTGTCGATCAGCGCCTTCATGCGAACGCCGTCACCGCCGCCCAGGAAATCCCACCAGATCACTTCTTGCTGGGCCGCCGCTGGTAATGCTGTCATCGCGATGACCGAAGCCGATACTAAAGCTTTGAGTTTTAACATGTATTCCTCCCAAATGTGCCGCATCCGGGTTATTCCGGACAGACGGCGGTCAGTCTTTGATGCGGCGTTGCGCCGACATCTAACGCAGTCGCTGGCCGTCCTTATCGAACAGCAGGACATTCTGTGGTGCAGCCGAAATGGCCACTGTCACGCCATTGAGCTGGTCACGCTCTCCTCTGCGCTCGACGACGATTTCAACGCCGTCGGACATGCGCGTGTGCAGGTAGGTGACGCCGCCCAATTCCTCGGAAACATCAACCGTGACATTCATCCCGGTGTCCGAAACCTCCCAATGTTCCGGACGAATGCCGACGGTGACCTTGTCGCCTTTGGCCGCCGCATCCCCTTTGACAGAGGCGACGAAATCAACGGATTGCCCAGTGACAGGACGCAAGGTGACCTGCCCCTCTGTGCGGTCCACGATCGTGGCGTCAAAAAAGCTCATCGCGGGCGAGCCGATGAACCCGGCGACAAAGCGGTTGTCCGGGTCGTCGTACAGCTCCAGCGGCGCGCCGGCTTGCTGGATCACACCTTCGCGCAGGACAAAGATCTTATCGGCCAGGGTCATCGCTTCGACCTGATCATGGGTCACATAGATCATAGTCGCGCCGATTTGCTGGTGCAGCCGGGTCAGTTCCAGGCGCATCTGAACCCGCAATTCTGCGTCGAGGTTCGACAAGGGTTCGTCGAACAGGAACACATCAGGATTGCGCACGATGGCGCGGCCAATGGCCACCCGCTGACGTTGGCCCCCGGACAATTGCGAAGGTTTCTTTTCGAGCTGATCGTCCAGCTTGAGAATGCGCGCGGCCTCTGTCACCCTTTTTTGAACCTCTGCTTTTGGGGTCCGGCTGAGACGCATGCTAAAGGCCATATTCTCAAACACGCTGAGATGCGGGTAGAGCGCGTAGCTTTGGAACACCATCGCCACACCGCGCTTGGCCGGTTCCACCATTGTGACGTCACGCCCTGCGATGGCGATCTGACCGCTGGTGGTTTCCTCTAGCCCGGCGATCATGCGCAACAAGGTTGACTTGCCGCATCCCGACGGGCCGACGAAGACGGCGAACTCACCTGCGCCAATCTCCATCGAAACATCTTTGATGACCTTGAGCGGTCCAAAATGTTTCGCGACTTGGTTGAGTTGAATGCCCGCCGCCGGTTTCATCAGCTTACATCCAAACGCACAACATGGTAGGATAAGGGCGCGATGCTGCCGCGCACGCGGCCGTCTTCGACCGCAAGACCGCTGCCCTTGCCGGGGACGACTTTGTCCGTGGCCGTTGCCGTATTCTTGTCCTGCAGATCGTAGCCTTCCATCGAGATATGCTCGATGATTTTTGCGCCCTCAAACCCCGTGAGCGAAATGTTCATATCCGCAGCTTCGGTCAAATGGCGGTTCAATAGGAACAGCGTTACGGTCTTGCCTTCTTCGTCCAGCACGCCTGCTGCATCCATATAGGACACGTCATCTGCGACCCGGCAATCATAGGTGGGCGCGTCAACCGCAAGGTTCAGGGCCACGCCGCGCCCAAAGAGGGACGCAAATTGGTAGGGGTAGTAGATCGTCTGACGCCAGGCCGGGCCGCCCGTGTCCGCCCGAATGGGGGCGATCACGTTCACAAGCTGGGCGATACAGGCAATGCGCACCCGGTCAGAGCGGCGAATGAATTCATTCATCAGCCCGGCAACGAACAGGGCGTCTTCGAAGTTATAGGCCTCTTCCAGCAGTGACGGGGCCTCTGGCCAATCCCATGACTTTACGCGCCGATCGTCTTCGTCGCGGTTGTGATACCAGACGTTCCATTCGTCAAAGCAGATATAGACGTCATTCTTGGCGCGTTTCTTTGACTTTACGTAGTCGATCGTGCTGCCAATGGTTTCAATATAGCGGCCCGTGCTTTCGATCTTGGCGAAGAAGTTCAGCGTGTCGCTGCTGTTGTTGCCGTAATATTTGTGCAGCGAGATGTAGTCGACATTCTCGTAGCTTTCTTCCAGCACCTGCCGTTCCCATTCAGGGTAGGTCGGCATTCTGTCGTTAGAGCTGCCACAGACAACGGTTTCAATCGTTTTATCGAAGGATTTAAAAGCCTTAGAGGTTTCATTTGCAAGGCGGCCATATTCAATCGCGGTCTTGTGACCGACCTGCCAGGGACCGTCCATCTCATTGCCCAGGCACCACATTTTCACGTCATGGGGCTGTTCCACACCGTGGGACCGGCGCAGGTCGCTTAGCTCTGTTCCGCCTGGGAAATTGGTATATTCCAGAAAATTGCGGGCCGCGTCCAAGCCGCGAGAGCCAAGATTCACCGCCAGCATCATCTCGATGCCTGCCTCTTTGGCCCAGCCTGCAAATTCATTCAGGCCGACCTGATTTGTTTCCTTGCTGCGCCATGCCAGATCCAGGCGAACGGGGCGCTGGTCTTTCGGGCCGACGCCGTCTTCCCAGTTATAGGCAGATACAAAATTGCCGCCCGGATAGCGGATGGCCGGGATTTTGAGATCTTGAACGAATTTCAGAACATCCGTGCGAAACCCTTCCGCATTGGCGGACGGATGGTCCGGCTCATAAATGCCGCCATAGATCGCGCGGCCCATATGTTCGATAAACGCCGAATAGAGACGATCATCAATTCGCCCAATCCGGAAATCCCTGTGGACTGCCACATTCGCTTTCATATGAAAGCTCCTCCCATTTGTATCATAAATTCAGGTTCAAACCTGAACTAATGGTAGAGTTGAGGCAGGAAGGCCAAGCTGTCAACCCTAAGTTTCGTGAAGCCGAAACTAAGGGGTCGACAGGCTTACCCCGCATAATGGCAAGCCCGTGCGAGACGGAAAGCCCATTTTTCTGTTTTATTTCAATTTTTTAAGGGAGAGTCGATTGCGCCACGACCATCGCTTTGCCACGCAATGGCCTATTTGGCGCGAAGCCGCAAAACAATATCCTGATCGTAATTGCCAAACCCACGACCAAAGATGTTTAGGCCGCCGGGATGCTTTGCATCTTGCTTTACCTCGATTCGCAGCCGAATGGATCTGTGGGCCGACAAATCGAGGTCTGCCAGGGTGACATCCGAAATCTTTGTGCCGTCCACATAGGACCCTTTTTCTGTAACCTGCCAGGTCTTCAAAAGACCGTATTGAGAGCCCTTCATCTTCCACCAATTCGGGGTGTAGACGCCACGTTTGTCGCCAAAATCACCGGGTGAGGTCCAGCTTCCCAGCTCAATTCCATTGATGGAAATCACAATGTCCGACGGCCAGTCCACATGGGTGCCCGGCACTTCGGAACTGACCTCTAGTTCGAACTCTACCTTGCCAATTTCGATGCCTTTGAGTTTCGAGTTGTTGGGAAACTGATATTCCACGAACCCACTGGTAAACCACAATAAAGCGGCTTTCATGCGCTCTGGCTCCATGAAGGTATCAGGCACATCCAACAGGCCGATGATCCCTTCGGGCGAACACATTCCGCAAGGCCCCACCACAGAGAAATTGGTGAACAATCCCAATGGCATCGCGACCTCTATCACGTCCTGTTTTACAGGGTCGGTTTGCTTGTTGAACGCAACGATAACTTCATCATAGACCCCGTGGCAGATTTTTTGACTGCCCCGGCTGGCTTTGACCATTTCTGTGCGGATCAGGCCGGCTGTTTCAAGGGACTGAACATGTGCAGAAATCGTGGATTGCGGCAGATCGAGCGTTTCTGCGATTTCGTTAACATTCAGGCCATTGTTGCGATTCAAAAGCTTTAGAATACGAATACGGTCTTTGTTTGCGGCGCTCTTTAGAACCAAAAAATCGGTTTCGGCGTCTATCAACTTGAATTTCTGGTTCATTCCACGTCCCAATCAGATAGTCGCCCATATATAACGTAAATTCTGGTATAATCAACAGGGCTGTATATCCTTAATTCGATTAAGGAAAATCGCGTTATCAGGGCTCTATCCTATGACTGGCAGAGGGCAGGTTTGAGGGATCAGGGGGCTGGCCCGTCCAGCCGTTTTGACAAAAAGCTGCGGGTTCGCCCGGCGACGAAATCGGGAATTTCGCCGAAGACTTCATAGCCATGACGCTGGTAGACGCGCAGGGCGACGGGGCTGAACGTATCGATATGTGCGCCGCGACAGCCACGGGCGCGGGCCTCTGTCTCTGCTTGGCGCAGCACGTCGCCTGCAATGCCCTGGCCGCGCTGTGCGGCATCCACCCACAGCCATTGAATGTAGAGCCACCCCCAGCCCGTGTATCCGGACACCCCGGCGATCAGCTGTTGGTCTGCGTCATGGGCCAAAACGGCCAGGGGTCTTTTGTCTGCCGGGCCGACATCGCGATCGTTAAAGGCCCCCAAGGCTTTGCCGAGCTTGGTGATCTCTGCATTGGGCTGATCCGTGATGCTGAAGCGCGGGGTCATGGCCGGGCGGGCCCTTTTGCCAGCTGGCCACCGGTCATTGGGGCGGGTACGCCTGTGGTCGTTGGAAAGCTGATCGGCATATTGCGCAGGGCGCGCAGTGCGAGGAAGCCAAAGCATTCGGCCTCTATGGCGTCGCCGCGCCAGCCGTGGTCTTCAGCCAGATCGACCTGCACCCCTGCCCGCAAAGCCAGTTGCTGCATGAGCGTCGGGTTGCGCCGTCCGCCGCCGCAGACGATTACGCGCGTGGGCCGTTCTGGCAAAAGGTCCAGCGCTTTGCCCACGGCCGCCGCGGAAAACGCGGTCAAGGTGGCTGCGCCATCCTGGGCGGACAGGCCTGCGACCCAATCATAGCCGAAGTCAAACCGGTCGAGCGATTTGGGGTAGGCTTGGGTCAGATAGGGCAAGATCATGCGGTGTGCCAAGAGCGCTTCGTCCACGGTGCCTTGCGCCGCAAGTGCACCATCGACATCCATCGCGCCTTGCCCCAGGGATTTCATGAAATCGTTGATCGGCGCATTTGCCGGGCCTGTGTCAAAGGCGACAAGCGTGCCATCGGATCCGCGCCAGGTGACATTGGCCACGCCCCCAAGGTTGAGCACTGCGGTGCTGGTTGGGGCGTTGATGCCTTGCAGCAAGGCCGCGTGGTAGACAGCAGCAAGCGGCGCGCCCTGCCCGCCTGCCGCCATATCCGCTGAGCGGAAATCGTAGACGACATCCGTGCCAAGGAACCCGGCCATCAAGGCACCATTGCCCAGCTGCCGTGTGGTGCCATTGCGGCTGGGCGTCGGGGCGCGGTGCAGAACCGTTTGGCCGTGAAACCCGACGGCTGCGATCTGATCCATCGTCAGTCCCGCCTGTTTGACGACCTGGCGCACAGCGGCGCTTTGGGCGAGGGTCAGGGCGTCTTCGACCTCGGCGAACAGGCTGGGGTCGGGTCCCTTAAAGCTCCAATCATTGGCAATCGCCAAGGTCTGTTCCAGCATGGCGTTGATGTCATCGGGATAGGGCACAAGCGCGTAGGGCCCGAATTCGGCAATCGTTTCACCATCGGTTTTGAGCAGAGCCACATCAATATTGCCGTCAAGCACGGTGCCCGTCATCAGCCCTACGGTCCAAACTGGATCCATCTGTTTAGTCCTTTTGATTGACGGCATCGCCAACGGCACGCCGCAAAGTCAGAATGCCACTGTCGGTGTGGCGTGTCGGGTGCACGCGGTTGGTCAGCAAAGTCCAGGCATGGCCGCGTGCAAAATCAATCCAAAGGCCCGTTCCGGTGAACCCGGTATGGCCGATCGTTTCCGGGGAACAGGCGTCCCCGCCGTGCCAGCCGGACTGGGGGCTTTCCCAACCATGGGTGCGGGTCGGTGATAGCTGCGTTCGCAACAGCCCGGTGTGGGGGTCGCCCTTTGCGTCCCGCGTCAAAAGACCTGCGGCAAAATCCAGCACGGCCTCCACGGGGCCGAAAAGACCTGCATGGCCAGAGCCTTGCAGCGCATAACAGTTTTCGTCATGCACCTCGCCGCAGATCACGCGACCGCGCCAGGTGCAGGTCTCTGTTGCGGCGCAAAGCGCGGGGTTGGGGGAAAACGCAAAACCCGGTCCCGGGTCCATCTGGCGGATCGTGCGGTTTTCAATGCGTTCAAGCGCGATGCCCAGCAGGATAAAATTGATGTCGGAATAGACCGGTGGCCCCTTGCGCCAATTGCGTTGCAGCACGAAGGCCCGCAACGTGTCAGGGTTGTCGCCATAGGTGTAGATCGGTTCGACCGCCGGATAAGGTGTCTGGTGGCCCAGACATTGGCGAAAGGTGACCTGCCGCTGCCAGGACCCCATGTCATATTGGTGCAGATCGGGGATCACCGACACCAGTGGTGCATCCAGATCAATGCGCCCTTCGGCGGCATGGCGGAGGATGCGTTCGGTGGTAAAGATCACCTTGGTCAGTGAGGCGAGATCAAACCACGTCTCCACCTGCATTTCACGCGGGGTCGGTGTGGTTTGGGCTTGGCCGATGGCGCGCGTCCAGCGCTGGCCGCTTGCCGTGACAAGGCCCAGCACACCGCCGGGGATCGGGCCTTTTTCAACGGCCTTTTCAAGCAGAGCGAACGCGGTGTCAAAGGGGGTTTTCATTGGCATGTCACTGTTCTGCCCGGACCAGATGATCGGGGCCAACTTGGTTCATTGGGTTGGGCTTTGGTTCCCAGCCAAGGGGGCGCACAAGCGAAGGGATCACGCTGGTGTCCAGCCGATAGTCGCTGTGGCGCCGTTCCAGGCTGGGGACCGCTGCGATCAGATCGCGGGTGTAGCTGTGGCGCGGGTTTGACAGCAGATCTGCGGCCGGGCCGATTTCCAAGATTTGCCCCGCAAACACCACCGCGATGCGATGCGCGATGCGTTCAACCACGGCCATGTCGTGGGTCACGAACAGATAGGCCAGGTTAAAGTCTTTTTGCAGATCGATGAGCAGATCCAAAACGCGGGCCTGGACAGAGACATCCAGTGCCGAAACGGCCTCGTCCAGCACCAGGACGGACGGGTTCAGCATCAGCGCGCGGGCGATGCACAGGCGCTGGCGCTGACCACCGGAAAACTCGTGCGGATAGCGCGACAGGCTGTTGGTTGGCAGATCGACCCGTTCCAGCAGGCTGGCCATTCGGGTGCGGGCATTGGCGTCGATGTGACGCCCGGTTGCCAGATAGGGTTCCGCCAAAAGCTGTTCCACGCTCAGCCGCGGGTTCAGCGAGGCGTTTGGGTTTTGAAACACCATTTGCACCGGCTTGTCCGTGCCACCCTGCTGGGCGGCGCTGGCCTGAATGGTGCCGTGCGAGGGGCGCACAAGATCAAGGATCGCCCGCGCCGTGGTTGATTTGCCAGACCCGCTTTCCCCGACGATGCCCAGGGTTTCGCCCTGCATCAGGTCAAAAGAGACATCCTCGACCGCGTGCACATTTCCGGTCTGTCGCCGCAAAAAGCCAGAGCGTACGGGGAAGCGGACGCTGAGTTCTTTGACGTCAAGCGCCGTGGTCACGCCGGTTTTGCGCACGACGTCTTTGCGCACGGCCTTGCCATCGGAAAAATGCGGCACGGCTTTGAGCAGATGCTGCGTGTAAGGGTGTTGCGGCGCGTCGAGCACGTCGTCCAATGCGCCCTGTTCGACCACCTGCCCGTTTTGCATCACCAAGACCCGATCGGCAAAGCCCGCTACCAGACCGATATCATGGGTGATGAAAATCATACCCGTGTCGGTTTCACGTTTCATTTCCGCCAGAAGCGCCATGATCTGGGCCTGAATGGTCACATCCAGCGCCGTTGTGGGTTCGTCGGCAATCAGCAAACGTGGGTTAGAGGCAAGCGCGATGGCGATCATCACCCGCTGCAGCATCCCGCCCGACAATTGGTGGGGCGCATAGGTCAGGCGACGCGCCGCATCGGGGATGCGCACCCGTTCCAGCGCTTCGCGGGCCGCTGATTTGGCGGCGCTGCGCGACAGGCCATGTTGGTGGCGAAAGACCTCTTCGATCTGGGTTCCGATGGTCAGAACCGGGTTCAGCGATGTCATCGGTTCCTGAAAGATCATCCCGATTTCGCGGCCCCGGATGGTTTCCAGCTTGTCCTCATCGGCACGGGTCAGGTCAGTAACGGTGCCGTTGGCTTGGGTGAATTGGATCTCTCCGCCCAGAATGCGGCCATTGCCGAAATCCACCAGCCGGTTCACGGACATGGCGGTCACTGATTTCCCGGAACCGCTTTCGCCCACAATGGCCAAAGTCTCGCCAGGGGCCAGGTCAAAGCTGACCCCATGGACGACAGGGTTTTCGGCGGCTTGCGGGCCGAAACCAACCTGAAGATCACGAACGGACAGAAGCGCGCTCATGCCAGGGCCCTTCTGGTTTTGGGGTCAAGGATGTCGCGCAGCGCATCCCCCAACAGGTTAAAGCCCAGAACCGCAACCATCAGCGCCAATGCGGGCACCAGCAGCAGCCAGGGGGCCAGCTCCATCAGATTGCGGGCCTCTGACAGCATCAGCCCAAGCGAGGCATCGGGCGGTTGCGTGCCCAGCCCCAGAAAGCTGAGCCCGGCCTCTGTCACAAGCGCCCAGGCGAGCGCGAGGGTGATCTGAACGGTCAGTGGCGCGACAAGGTTCAGCGCCAGGTGCCGGGTCATGATGTATCGACGGCTGCTGCCAAAGGTGCGGGCGGCGTCGACAAAGTCGCGTTGTTTCAGCGACAGAGCCGGGCCGCGCACGACGCGGGTGAAGATCGGGGTATAGACGATGCCGATGGCCAAGATGCTGGTCCATCCGCTTGGGCCGAATATCGCGATGATCAAAAGCGCAAGCAGGATCGCGGGAAAGGCCAGCAACACATCCATCCAGCGCATCACGACCGCGTCCCAGAGGCCGCCGAACCAGGCCGCACTTAGCCCAAGCGCGGCACCGACAAGGCTGGCGACGCCGACCGAACAAAAGGAAATGATAAAGGATTGCGAAATGCCGACCATCAGCCGGCTTAGAACATCGCGGCCAAACAGGTCTGTTCCGAACCAATGGGCGGCACTGGGGCTTTGCATGCGGGCGATCCTGTCCTGGGCCAGCGGATCATAGGGGCTTAGGCCAAGCTCGCCCAGCAGACCGGCCAGAATGAACCCCGCGACGATGATCAGCCCGATGCGCCCGGACGGGTGGCGTGCGATATCTTTGAACAGCTCTATCATTTTGTTTCGAACCGAATGCGCGGGTCGAGCGCGGCATAGGCCATGTCGACAAGCAGATTGACGATCATGAAATTGACCGCAATGAACAGGACCGATCCTTGGACCAAGGCGTAGTCCCGTTGCTGGATCGCATCCAGAACCACCCGGCCCAATCCGGGCAGCGCAAAGATCTGTTCCACCAGAACCGCGCCCCCCAGCAGATAGCCAAATTCAACGCCCGATAAGGTGACCACCGGGATCAGCGCATTGGGCAAGGCATGGCGCCAGATCACCCGGCGACGCGGCATGCCTTTGGACCGCGCAGTGCGCACGTAATCTTCGCGCAAAATATCAAGCATGGCAGAACGAGAGATGCGAATGACGGCGGCGGCAAAGGCCGTTCCCAGTGTCAGCGCGGGCAAGATCATTTGCGACAGATTGCGCAAAGGGTCCTCGCTCAGCGGGACGAAGGTGCCCATTTGCGGCAGCACGCCAAAGCCAACGGAGAGGACAAACACCAGCAGCAGACCGACAACAAAGCCCGGCGTGGATTGCCCGATCATCGCAATGATCCGCACGGCAAGGTCTGCGGGTTTATCCTTGTGGGTCGCGGCATAAATTCCGGCCGGAAGCCCGATTGCCAGCGCGATGATCATCGACAGCACCGCAAGTTCCAGCGTTAGGGGGAAATGTTCCAGAATGATGGTCATCACCGGTTTGCCATAGGTGGTCGAGGTGCCCAGATCGCCCTGCAACACATGGCTCAGCCAGCGCCAGAACTGCACGAACCAGTTCTGATCCAGGCCGAAATACGCGGTAAGCGATTCCCTTTGGGCCGGTGTCAAAAGACCGGATTCAGTGCCGAGCATCGCGGTGATCGCGTCGCCCGGCACCAAACGGATTGCAACAAAGACGAAGACCGACACGCCCAGCATAACCACTGGGAACATCATCAGCCGTCTTAGGGGATAAGACATTTGGCTTGGTCTCCGTCTTTGGGGGTGCCCCGGCTATTTGTTTATGGAAACGGCGTTGAGACCGAACAAGGATCCGGTTGGCGTAGCTTCAAAGCCTTGAACATAGTCTTGTTCTGCCGCGTAGGAATACCCGGTATAGAGCCAGATCCACGGTGACATTTCGGCCAGATGCTTATCGAACTCGGCAAAGATTTCCTTGCGCTTGGCCTGATCCGTTTCTTCGCGGCCTTCATTCATCAGGCGATCAAGATCATCGTCGATGTAATTGGCCACATGCTGCAGGTTGCCGTCTTTGGTCCAGTAGCGGTTGTACATGGTGAAGGGATCGGGCTTGCCGCCGTTCAGGGCAACCGCCATGTCGAAATCGCCTTTGAGCCAGGCGTCAACATAGACGTTCAGCTCTTTCATTTCGATGTCGAGCGTGATGCCCACTTCGGCCAATTGAGATTGCAGAACCTGCGCTTCAGCGGCGGCGGTTGGTGGCTCACCGGTTGCAGCCATTACTGTGGCGGAAAACCCGTCCGCATAGCCCGCATCGGCCAGCAATTGCTTGGCTTTGTCCAGGTCACGTTCGTAGCAGAACAGTTCTGAAACGTCGGTCTTATAGGCGCCCATGGTCAGCGGGCCGGTGACTTCGCCTTCGCCCAGCAGCGCGGTGTCCAGGATGTCCTGACGATCTACGGCACAGGAAATCGCCTGACGCACAGCCAATTCCTGCATTGCACCACGAGATGGGTTCAATTGCAGAACATGGTAGGACAAGACCGGCTTTTTCACCAGGTTCAGCCCGGCCACATCCGGCACAAGGGACGCAACGAAAGGATCGTTCAGCAGCGCGAAATCAACCTGCTTGGCCCGCAATGCCGCAAGAATTGCGGTCTCGTCGGGCAGCACGCTGATGTCCAGACCGTCAATCGCCACGGTGCCCCCGGCCCAATCGGCGTTGGCGGTCAGTGTCGCGTTGGAATTCGGGTTCCAGCTGCCGAAAACGAAGGGGCCTGATCCGACGACCTGCGTGCCGATTGTACCTGCCTCGATATCCGCGGCGGGGACGATGGCGGCGTTGACAGACGCCATGGCTGTCAGGATCGGAACATTTGGTTCGGACAGTTTGAACACGACGGTTTTGTCATCTGGCGTTTCGATCGATGAAATCGAGGTAAAGTTCGCCCGCGCAGAGGCGCTGGTTTCTTCATCCAATATCCGTTCGAAGGACGCTTTGACATCAGCCGCCGTCACGGGCGCGCCATTGTGGAAATTGGCGGCCGGGTTGAGCAGCATGGTCAGTTCGGTCGCGTCGTCATTGAATTCCCAGGACGTTGCCAGGGCGGGCGCGATATCTGCATTGGAATCCAGACGCACCAAGGGTTCGTACATCAGTTCCAGGAATCGGATCGACGAAAAGGCGGTTTGTTTATGCGGGTCAAGGCCCGTGGCGTCTTGCGACCAAGCGACTTTAAGTGACTCTGCAAAGGCGGGTGCGGTCAGGGCTGTTGTGCTGACAGCAAAGGCAAGCCCGGCAAGGGCCAGAGATTTTGAGATTGGACGATACATTTTGAACTCCCTGTTCAAGACGAGGTGGATCAACCGGCCCGCGGGGCCAGTCACGATTGTACGGATGAATTCCGTATCTGCTCTAGGGCCTGCCTTAGGACGCCCCCGGCTTGTTCAAGACAGGCCTTTGCCTGTGTCAGATCAAGACCAGAGAGTTTCATAAGGATGGCAGTTTTGACGTCTTGTCCGCTTGCGGCCAGCAGCTGTTCGGCTTCTTCGGGCGAGGCGTCGGTAATTTCGCAAAGCATCCCGACAGCACGTGTCCTGAGCTTGCGATTAGAGATCGATAAATCGACCATAAGATTTTGATAGGTTTTCCCGATCCGGATCATCGAGGCGGTGGTCAACAGGTTCAGCACCATTTTCTGCGCTGTTCCGGATTTGAGCCGGGTTGAGCCGGCCAGCACCTCTGGCCCGACTTCCGGGGCGATTGTAAGGTCTGCGGCTTTTGTGATTTCAGAGCCGGGGTTGCATGTCAGCGCGACGGTGCGTGCGCCGATGTCTTTCGCCCGGCCAAGGGCCCCCAGCACGTAAGGTGTCTTGCCGCTGACAGCGATGCCAACGACCACGTCTTTTTCGGTCAGGCCAATGCCGTCCAGATCGCGCCCACCTTGGTCGGCGTCGTCTTCGGCGCCTTCCACTGCGTTACGCAGCGCTGTGTCGCCCCCGGCGATCAGACCGATGACCATGCCCGGCGGCACCGAGAACGTCGGCGGGCATTCAGAGGCATCCAGCACGCCCAGCCGTCCGCTGGTTCCCGCGCCGGTGTAAATCAGACGTCCGCCGGCGCGAAAGGCGGTTTCGATCCATTCAACAGCAGTTGCGATTGCGGGCAATTCCCGTTCGACGGCGGTCGCGACAAGCTTGTCTTCGGAATTGATCAGCGACAGCAGATCGCCAACAGGCAGCAAATCAATGTCAGTGGTCCGCGGATTGCGCCCCTCTGACACAAGGCTTTGCAAATCTGCGAGAGCAGTTTTGGTGGTCATCCCAGTTCTTTCATTGGCAACTTCGGTCAGGTTGGAATTTATTATTACCATTGTCAACGCCGCATCGCATAATTTATTCCAAGCAAAACAAGCAGATAGGATTGCCCCGCCCTGACAGCAAAACTGCAGCATTCACATTGAGCCGTTTTTCGGGGATACTTGGCCGCCACAGCCCCCGTTTCACCCATTGCGGAACGCAGCACCAAAAAGGCCGACCCGATGTCCATTCTTGCCATGCTCGACGCTAAAATCGAAACGTTCACGCAGGGCGAAAAAGAGATCGCGCAATTCGTGCTGGCCGACCCGGACCGTGCGGTGCAAATGTCCTCTGCCAGTCTGGCGGCAGAAACCGGGCGCAGCCAATCCAGCGTGGTGAAGTTCTGCCAGAAGCTGGGCTATCGCGGGTATCAGGAATTTAAGCTGGCCGTCAGTCAGGCGGCAGCGCGGGCGTGGTCTGTCCCGGCCAGTGGCGTGCATGGCAAGATCGAAAGCTCTGACAGCTATGCCACCACAATCCAAAAGCTCATGGGATCAAAAATCTATTCCATTCAGCAAACCCTGTCGGCCAATAGCGAAACCGATATTCGCGCCTGTTTAGATACGATCAGCGGGGCGCGACGCATTCAGCTTGTGGGGGTTGGTGCGTCTTCGCTGGTGGCGCGCGATTTTGGGTATAAGCTGCAAAAACTTGGCTTCGTGATCATTTTTGACGCCGACAGCCACATCCAAATTGCCAACGCCACAACCTTGGGCACAGAGGACGTTATGATCGCCCTGTCCTATTCCGGGACAAGCCTAGAGACACTGCGCATTGCCCAACAAGCGCAGGACACTGGTGCGCGGCTTATATCCATCACCGGTTTGGCCCCAAACCCATTGTCCGAAAACGCTGACATTCGGCTATATACCGTGGCGGATGACGAAAAGCCGCGATCCTCTGCCATCACATCGCGTGACGCCCAACTGGCGCTGGCCGATCTGTTGTTTATCCAATTGGTGCAAACTTTGCCCGGTTCGAACAATACCATTCAGGCGGCGGAACGTTCGGTTTCTGTGTTGAAATCATAGCAGCACCCCCGTGCCGCACCTGCCGAGACGCAGCAGAAACCGGGGCCGATTCCCCCATGCCGATTGGCAAAATTCACCGAATTTCGCGCCAAAACGGGTTATGGAATAGGCGCAACCGCCCATTTGCGCCTAAGAAATATGCATTTTAGGCACATATCCGGGTTCGCCGGTTCGCGGCAGATGCGCCCTTGACTTTCATTGGGCCGCTCCACAATGCTTAGACAACTCAGCTTAACGCTACTCGGCATTCACGCCCCGAACTGATCGTCTTGATTTCCAAGTCGGCTCAGAACGGGGCTTTTTTGTTTTGGGGACACTTGTGAAACGGACCGTAACACTAGGACTTCTTTACTCGCGCAGCGGCAGTTATGCCCGCATCAGCATGGCCTGCCTGACCGGCGCAAAAAACGCGATTGAGCGGGTCAATGCGGACCCGGATCGCTTGATCCGCTTTGATGCCGTGTCTCGGGATCCGGGTGGGAATGTCGACCTTTACGGTCCTTTGTGTGAAGACATCCTTAGCACCACGCCGGCACGCCACATTATTGGTTGTGTGACATCGTGGAGCCGTAAAGAAGTCATCCCGACGCTGGAAAAACACGGCGGCACGCTGTGGTACGCCGTTCCCTATGAAGGGTTCGAAGCGTCGGATCATGTGGTCTATCTGCATGCCTGCCCGAACCAACATTTGTTGCCGTTGCTCAACTGGACCTTCCCGACCTTTGGGCGGCGCGGCTATTTGGTGGGCAGCAACTATATCTGGGGCTGGGAGATGAACCGCTTGGCCCGTGGCGAAATCCACAATGTGAATGGAGAGGTGCTGGGCGAGCGCTATTTGCCGCTTGGCTCTGTCGATGTGGATCGCATGATCGAAGAAGTACGAGCGACGGCACCGGATTTCATTTTGAACAATCTGATCGGTCCCTCCTCTTACGCGTTTATGAAAGCCTACAAAGCCTTGGGCGACAGTGACCCAAGGTTCCGGCCAGAATCTTGCCCGGTCCTGTCCTGCAACCTGACCGAATGCGAGCTGGATGACATCGGAGATGCGGCAGAGGGGTTGGTTTCGGCCGGGCCGTATTTTCAAAATGGCTCGGGTGCTTTTGGCAGCAGTCACGAGGCTGCAGCCCATCAGGCTGTGATGTCCCTGGCGGATCTGCTGGAAAACACACCAAGCGGCGATATGCATGACATTTCGGCGCTGTTGCAGTCGGCCCCCGGCGCGGAACGTGGAATTGATGCCAAGAACCACCACACGGATCAGCCGGTTCTGATCGCAAAGGTCGTGAATTGGGCCTTTGAGGTGGTTCATGACGGCGGGGTTTTGGCCGGGGATCCGTATTTGACGCGCCCTGTTCCAGCGACCGTACGCACCCATCTGAGGGTCGTGTCATGAAACGCAACGTTCGGATCGTAGATTTAGGCAACGCCCATGCGGTTATTCTGCATCGCCCGCACCCGGCGGTGACGGCGCTGACACGGCAATTGCAGGCGGTTGGGCTACAGGTCACGACCTGCTGGCCAGAGCTTGGGGCGGATGCGTTGGCTGCGGATTTCGTGTTTTTTGATGCCGATATGGGATTTGATGAGCAATTCCCCTGGTCCCCAGGCGAGGCCCCGATGCCGCTGATTGCGCTGATCGGGTCAGAAGCCCCCGGTCGGATCGAGTGGGCCTTGTCGACGGGCGCGAATGCGCAAATCCTAAAACCTGTGGGCGGCAGCGGCGTTTACAGCGCCATTCTGATTGCCCGTCACGCCTTTGAAGCACAACGGGCGCTGTCCGCGAGTGTCGAAGATCTACGCCGGCGTTTGGGCGAACGGCAGACCGTTGTTCAGGCCGTGGTTCATCTGATGGAACACCATGGATCAGAGCAAGCCGCCTATGGCGCGCTGCGCGATGAAGCGATGGCGGCACGGATTCCGATCGAAGACGCTGCGACCCGCATTCTTGCCCGCGCAAAGACCACGCCAAAGTCCTTTCCAAAAGGTTCTGCCGGATGAGCGACTTGGTACAGGACGCCCCTCGGCTGCGTCCGGACGGGGTTTGGGCACGCCTGCGGCGGCGCAAGATGGCGATGTTCGGGCTGACCCTTGTGCTTTTGATCGTCGGGGCTGCTTTGGCCGCGCCGTGGATCGCGCCGTATGATCCATTTGAACAACATTTCGACGGGCTGACCCTATTTGGAGAGCCCATGCCCCCCGGGCCAGACTATCTTTTGGGTACAGATTTGCTGGGCCGCGATTTGCTAAGCCGGTTGCTTTACGGGGCGCGGACCTCTTTGATCATCGGCGTCGTGGCAAATGGGATCGCGTTGATCATCGGCACCGTCATTGGTCTGACGGCTGGTTTTTTCCAGGGCTGGATTGGCGCGGTTCTGATGCGCTTTACTGATTTGATGATGGCCTTTCCGGCCTTGCTGTTGGCGATTTGCCTTGCGGCGATTTTCCACCCTTCGCTATGGATCGTGGCCTTTGTCATCGCGATGGTGAATTGGGTGCAGACCGCGCGGGTGATTTACACGGAAACCCGTTCCCTGACAGAGCGCGATTTTATTGCAGCGCAGCGCACCCTTGGGGCCAGCACGGCACGGATTTTGTTCAAACATATTCTGCCGCATCTGGTGCCGATGATCATCGTTTGGGGCACGCTTGGGATTTCGACGACAGTGCTGCTAGAGGCTACGCTGTCTTATCTTGGGGTGGGCGTTCAGCCCCCCACGCCCAGCTGGGGCAACATTATCTTTGAAAACCAGACCTATTTTCAGGCCGCGCCTTGGCTGGTGTTCTTTCCAGCCGCCGCAATTGTGGTGCTGGCGCTGGCGTTCAATTTGGTCGGGGACGGGCTGCGCGATGTGCTGGACCCAACATTGCGGGGGTCTGACTGATGGGCAGTTATGCTGTGGGGCGATTGATCCAGGCCGTGCTGATCCTGCTGGGCGTGTCCTTTATCACCTTTCTGTTGCTTTATGTTCTGCCCGCCGATCCGGTTCGCCAAATTGCAGGCCGGTCTGCAACACCGCAGACCGTTGCCAATATCCGATCTCAACTGGGTTTGGATCAGCCCTTTATCGTACAATACGGCCGCTACATGGCCGGGCTGTTTCAGGGCGATATGGGCCGCAGTTACTTGCAAAAGACTGATGTCGCGACGCTGATTGCTGCGCGTCTGCCCGCCTCTTTGCTGCTGATGGCCGCTGGCATCGCGGCAGAGCTGTTGATTGGCCTGAGCATGGGGATCATCGCCGCTTTGCGCCGGGGCAAAGCGATTGACAACAGCCTGATGATGACCTCTTTCGTGACGGTTTCAGCGCCGCAATTCGTTGTGGCCTTGCTGTTGCTGTACCTGTTTGCGGTCAAGCTGGGCTGGTTCCCCATTGGCGGCTATGGCACGCCGGCGCATCTGGTCTTGCCGGCGCTGACGCTTGGGATTTTGGGGTCGGGCTGGTACGCGCGGATGATGCGCTCAAGCATGATCGAAGTGTTGCGCACCGACTTTATCCGCACCGCGCGGGCCAAAGGTTTGAACCGGTCGCGCATCATTCTGCGCCATGCCCTGCCCAATGCATTTTTGCCCGTCATTGCGATGATCGGCATCGATATCGGCATTTTCATGGGCGGCATCGTCGTGGTCGAAGGCGTCTTTGGATGGCCCGGCATCGGCCAGCTGGCCTGGCAGGCCATCCAGCGCGTCGACATTCCAATCATCATGGGCGTCACCTTGGTTTCGGCCTGTGCGATCGTGCTGGGCAATCTGCTGGCCGATCTGATCACCCCACTTATCGACCCAAGAATCCGTATTCGTTAATCACCCCAACAGGAGAGAAAAAATGAAAAAACTACTGATTTCAACTGCGCTGATTGCAGCCATGGCAAGCCCTGCCCTGGCGCAAGAAATGCTGGATCCGGATGCGCAATCCGGCGGCGGGATTGTTGTGACCTACAAGGACGACGTGGCCACACTTGACCCGGCGATCGGCTATGACTGGCAAAACTGGTCAATGATCAAATCCCTGTTTGACGGGCTGATGGATTATGCACCCGGCACGACAGAACTGCGCCCCGGCCTTGCTGAAAGCTATACGGTTTCAGAAGACGGCATGACCTTTACTTTCACGCTGCGCAGCGGTGTGAAATTCCACAACGGGCGCGAAATGACGGCCGAGGATGTCAAATACTCGCTGGACCGCGTGACAGCCCCTGAAACGCAATCTCCGGGTGCTGGTTTCTTTGGTGCCATCGCCGGATTTGACGCCATGTCTGACGGCTCTGCCACCACGTTGGAGGGCGTTACGGTCATCGATCCGCTGACCGTGGAAATCAAACTGTCCCGTCCTGACGCGACATTCCTGCATGTCATGGCGCTGAACTTTGCCTCGATTGTCCCGAAAGAAGCTGTTGACGCAGCTGCTGGCGACTTTGGCAAGATGCCGGTTGGAACGGGTGCGTTCAAACTGGATGAATGGACCATCGGCCAGCGGCTGGTCTTTGGGAAGAACCCCGACTACTGGCGCGAAGGTCTGCCTTATCTGGACTCTGTGACTTTTGAGGTTGGTCAGGAACCTATCGTTGCCCTGCTGCGTTTGCAGAATGGCGAAGTTGACGTGCCTGGCGACGGTATTCCACCGGCGAAATTCCAGGAAGTCATGGGCGATCCGGATCAGGCCGCTCGTGTTGTCGAAGGTGGGCAGCTGCAAACCGGCTATATCACGTTGAACGTGACGATCCCGCCCTTGGACAATGTCGAAGTCCGCAAGGCCATCAACATGGCCATCAACAAAGAACGGATCACCCAGATCATCAATGGTCGTGCCGTTCCAGCGACACAGCCGTTGCCACCTTCTATGCCCGGCTACACCGAAGGCTATGCAGGTTACACGTTTGATCAGGCAGCCGCCAAGCAAATGCTGGCCGATGCAGGGTTTGCGGACGGGTTTGACACAGAGCTTTACGTGATGAACACGGATCCAAACCCACGTATTGCGCAAGCCATCCAGCAGGATCTTGCCGCGATCGGGGTTAACGCCTCTATCCAGTCCCTTGCGCAAGCCAATGTGATTGAGGCCGGCGGCGCGGGCACAGCCCCGATGATCTGGTCTGGCGGTATGGCATGGATTGCTGACTTCCCCGATCCGTCAAACTTCTTTGGTCCGATCCTGGGATGTTCTGGCGCTGAAGAAGGCGGTTGGAACTGGTCCAAGTTCTGTGACGCAGGCATTGATGCCGAAGCCACAGCCGCAGACAGCATGTTGGACCCCTCTGCACCAGAGCGGTTGGAAATGTGGTCTGATGTTTACATGAAAGTCATGGAAGAAGCGCCTTGGGTGCCCGTGTTCAACGAACAGCGCTATACGATGAAATCAGCGCGTATGGGTGGGGATGACAGCCTTTATGTCGATCCGGTCTCTATCCCGGTGAACTATGACTATGTCTACGTGACTGAGTAATCCCATGTGTAAGGCTTGTGATTATACGATCCACGGCGCGCAACACCATTTCGGTTGGGACAATTCCGTTGCCCCGGTTGAACGGGTGGAACCGGGCCAGACGATCAAATTTCACTGCCACGACAGTTCGGCGGGCCAGCTTGGCCCGTCGTCCACCGTGGCTGATGTTGCAACACTTGATTTTGGCAAAATCAACCCGGTCTCTGGGCCAATTTGGGTTGAGGGTGCAGAACCTGGCGATGCGCTGAAAATCACGCTCGACAGTTTTGCGCCGCAAACCCAAGACGGTAAAGGCTGGGGCTGGACGGCGAATATTCCGGGCTTTGGTCTGTTGGCGGATCAATTCACGGATCCGGCCCTGCATGTCTGGTCTTATGATCCAGACAGCATGGCCCCAGCCATGTTCGGCAAAGAAGGCGCTGTGCCGCTGAAACCTTTTGCCGGGACCATCGGCAATGCTTTGGCAGAGCCAGGCCTGCATTCAATCGTTCCACCGCGTCGCGTTGGCGGCAATCTGGACATTCGCGACCTGTCCGCAGGCACAACATTGTACCTGCCGGTAGAGGTTGCGGGCGCGTTGTTCAGTGTGGGCGACACCCATGCGGCCCAGGGCGATGGCGAAGTCTGCGGCACCGCGATTGAATCGCCGATGGATGTCATCCTGACGCTTGATCTGGTGAAAGACGCAAATCTGAAAATGCCTCGGTTTACAACTCCGGGGCCCGTCACTCGGCATCTGGATGCCAAGGGCTATGAGGTGACAACCGGCATCGGGCCTGACCTGATGAGCGCCAGCCGTGATGCGGTTGCGGGCATGGTGGATTTCCTTTGCGCCACGCGCGGCATGGATGCGGTTGACGCCTATATGCTGGTTAGCACCTGCGGGGACCTGCGGATTTCCGAGATTGTCGACATGCCCAACTGGGTGGTCAGTTTCTACTTCCCACGGTGCGTATTTGAATGACCAAGACCGCCAAACCAATGTCTGACGCCCCTGCGGCGTCAGACAGCCTTGCGCCTGTGTTGTCTGTAAGCGATCTGTCGGTGAGCGTGCAGACGGATGCGGGCCAAAAGCCCTTGATCCAAAAGATAAGTTTTGACCTGCGGCCCGGCGAAACGCTGGCCCTTGCTGGGGAAAGCGGGTCGGGAAAATCAATAACCTCGCTGGCGATCATGGGGCTATTGCCGCCCCCTGCCGTGCGTGTGACCGGCGGCACAATCACATTGGACGGCCTAGATCTGACCGCCCTTGAGGAACATCAGATGCGGGCGCTGAGGGGCGACCGGGTTGCGATGATCTTTCAGGAACCGATGACCAGCCTGAACCCCATGATGACCGTCGGGGCGCAGTTGATCGAAGCGATTCAGGCCCACACGACTTTGTCCAAACGCGCCGCCCGCGCAGAGGCGCTGGCCGCCCTGACCGCCGTTCGCCTGTCCGAACCGGCGCGTCGTTTGATGCAATATCCCCATGAACTGTCAGGCGGGATGCGGCAACGGGTGATGATCGCGATGGCATTGGCGCTCAAGCCTGACGTGCTGATCGCTGATGAACCCACAACGGCGCTGGATGTGACCGTGCAGCGCGAAGTGTTGGAATTGTTGCGCGATTTGCAAAAGGCGCAGGGCACCGCGATTTTGCTGATCACCCATGATATGGGCGTTGTGGCGGAAATGGCGGATCGCGTTGTGATCATGCGTAAGGGCCAGATAGAGGAAACCGCAGAGGTCCGGCAGATTTTCGCGGCCCCGGAACGGCCTTATACCAAAGACCTGTTAGCCGCCGTTCCCCGCATGGGCACGGGTGGCCCCGCGACAGAGCGCAGCGATGCCCCGGTGATTGCCGACCTGCGCGACGTTCAGGTGCGCTATGACATTCGCGGCGGGCTTTTGAACCGTGTCACGCATCGGGTTCACGCGGTCGAGGGTGTGTCCTTTGACATCCGCGCCGGAGAGACGTTTTCCCTGGTCGGGGAATCCGGCTGTGGGAAATCTACCATCACCCGCGCCATTGTCGGGTTGGTGCCCCATGAAGGGTCCATCAACATCGCCGGACAGCGTGTCGGGACGATGACGGCCCAGACGCGGCGCAAACTTAGCGCTGTGACCCAGATCATCTTTCAAGACCCGATGGCAGCGCTCGACCCAAGAATGACCGTCGGAGAGCAGATCGCAGAACCGTTGAAAATTCACGGCATTGGGGACGCGTTCAGCCGTCGCGCCAAGGCCGCGTCTCTGATGGACAAGGTCGGGTTGACAGAGGCGCAGCTGGACAATTACCCGCATGAGTTTTCGGGCGGTCAACGCCAACGTATTTGCATTGCCCGCGCCCTGTCGCTGACGCCCAAACTGGTCATTGCCGATGAAAGCGTCTCTGCGCTGGATGTGTCTGTTCAGGCGCGCGTGTTGGATTTGCTGCGGTCGCTGAAGGATGAATTCGGAATTGCGACCCTGTTTATCAGCCATGATATGGCGGTCGTCGAAAACATCTCTGATCGGATCGCGGTGATGCATCTGGGCCAGATCGTAGAGATCGGCAGCCGGGCGCAGATTTTTGGGAATCCACAGCACGCCTATACCAAACGTTTGATGTCGGCCGTTCCGGTGCCCGACCCTACCTTTGAACGGCCCTATGCCGCGCGAAATGACGGCGACATTCCAAGCCCGCTGCACCCCGTCGGGCACAAAGTTCCCCGGCACAGCATGTCACAGGTAGAGGCCGGCCATTTCGTGGCACAGCCCGAGACATAGCGACAATCAACCTGTGACACCCCGATAAGGGGGCTGTCGCGCGGGCAAAAAACAAATCGGCTACATCATGCCCGCAGCGCGGGGCAGCCACAGGACGAGCTCTGGCACAAAGGTCAACAGCATCAGAATTGCGATCAACAGGGCCAGGAACACCCAGACCTCTCGGATCATGTCGCGCAAGGGGATGCCGTTCAACGCTTTGATGATAAACAAAAGAATTCCATAGGGCGGCGTGATCAGCCCGATCATCATGTTAAACACCAAGACCACCCCCAAATGGGTCAGGTCTATACCCTGCGCAGCCGCCGCGGGCAGAAACAGAGGTGTCACAACCAACATGATCGTGGACACATCCAGAAAGCACCCAAGGATGAGATAAAGGACGTTGAGCAGCAAAAAGAACTGCACCTGCGTCAGTTCCATCTGCGTGACCATTTCGAACACGGCCAGTGGCACGCGTTCGACGGTGACGACGTAGTTAAAGATAAATGCGCCGCATAAAACCAATGTCACAACTGCCGTTGTGCGCACGGTCGAGATGACGACATCCCAGAAGTCTTTGAGGCTGAGTTCCCGGTAAGCGAACCCGGCCAAAAGCAAGGCGTAGAATGCGGATACGGCCGCCGCTTCGGTTGGGGTGAAGGCCCCGCTATAGATGCCACCCAGCAGGATAACCGGCATGAACAGCGCTGGAAGGGCGCGCAGCACGATCAGTGGGAACAGGCGCCACGGGATCGCTTCCTCGACCGGAAAGCCGCGCATCTTGGCCATGATCATCACCGCCCCGCCCAAGACGGTGCACAGGATAATCGCAGGGATCACCCCGCCCAGAAACAAAGCACCGACGGATGTGGATGATATCAAGGCGTAGAACACCATCGGAATAGAGGGGGGGAATATCGGGCCGATCACCGCCGATGTCGCCGTGATTGCCCCGGCAAAACCTGGGGGGTAGCGCCCGTCTTTGACCATCATGCCGGTGACGACTTTCCCCACACCTGCCGCGTCGGAAATCGCTGATCCGGACATGCCAGAAAAGATCAGTGAGGTCAGAATATTCACCTGCGCCATGCCGCCGGGCACACGGCCCACCAAGGCCAGCGCAAAGTTCAGCAAACGATCCGACACTTTGCCGGCGTTCATGATATTGGCCGCAAAAATGAACAGGGGCACGGCCAAGGCCACGAAGTTGCCAAAAACCCCGTTCAGGACATTTTCCGCCGCCAGCCCCACATCGCGCCCCGACATGGCAAGATAAAAGATGCTGGAGACAATCATCGCGATGCCCATGGGCAGCCCGGTGATTGTTATTCCGATCAGGAAGATGACCATCAGCAGCAAAGCGTGGTCGTGCAGAAAATCCATAGCCTCAGCGCCCCATTAAAGTTGATCGCGCCAATTGGCACCGAACAGCCGCACCAACCGCGCGCAGGACTGCAGCATGAACCCGACAACGAACAGAATGTAGCACCCGTAGATCCAATGCATCTGAATGCGCAGGACCGGGCTTTTCTTACGTTGCAGAAAATCCAGATAATCGAGCGTCGGCGGTATCAACATCAAAAAAGCGATGATGGCGGCCAGCATCGCGATGATGGAAAAGACACGCCGTGTTCGGGGGCCGACGACTTCGTACACCACATCAAAAGACACATGTTCGCGGATCGGCACCATAAAGGCCGCCGCCCAGAACACCGTCCAGATGAAACAGATCATGACGAACTCTTCGCTCCACCGCAGGGGGTCGTTCATCACGTAGCGAAAGAACACCTGGATGATAAAGCCCCCAAAGGCCAGCAGGAACAGCGTGCCCCCAATGGCTTCGGACGCCCGCAAAAGCAGGCGTCCGTTGAACCGTTTTCCGCTGTGTTCTGACAGCGTCGCCATGGCTTACTTTGCCAGTGTGTTGATCTTTTCGACCCAACCGTCGGGCCAAGCGGCCGAACGGTCAGAGTCAAAATAGACGGATTGCACATGGCTGCGGAACGCATCCAGATTGGGCTCGGTCACTTGCAGACCTTGTTCCTTGAAGAACGCGACAAGCCCGTCTTCGACCGCGTAACGTTCTTTGTTGTTGTAGTCGCATGAGGCCACGGCAGCAGCGCTCATCGCGGCTTTTTCATCGTCGTTCAAACCATCCCAAGTCTGGTTGTTCACAACAACGTTCACGGCATCCACCAAGTGGTTCGTCAAAACGATCTTCTCGGTGACTTCATAGAATTTTGCGGCCTCAACGGTTGGCAGCGGATTGTCTTGCCCGTCCACAGTGCCGGCCTGAAGACCCAGATAGACCTCGCCAAATGGCAGCGGTGTCGGGTTCGCGCCCAGCGCTTCGCCCAGGAACAACCAAGCGTCAGAGCCTGGCATGCGCAGCTTCACGCCCGCCAGATCATCCGGGGTCTGCACATCGCGTGCCTTGCGCAGGTTCACCTGCCGCGTTCCAAGATAGCAGGCATCCAGAATCTGCACGCCGATTTCTTCGGACACGTCTGTCTTTAGCTGAGCGCCCATGTCAGAATTCAAAAACGCACGGTAGTGGTCAGCATTCTGAAACAGGTAGCCAGCGGTCAGCACGCTGTATTGCGGCAGCGCATCGGCGATCAGCTGATAGGAAAGATAGGTCATTTCGGCGTTGTTACGCTGCAATGCATCAAGATCAGCGCCCTGCCCAAAGAGCGAGCCGGAATCAAAAATCTGAACGTCAAAACGGCCCGGCATGGCGGCATCCAACGAATCCTTAAAGACATGCATCGCCTTGGTGTGAATATCCGTTGGGACAGAAGCAGTGGTGTATTTGATCACCTGCGCGTCCTGAGCAAGCGCTGGTGCGGCAAACGCAGTAGCGCAAGCAAGCGCCCCTACAACGTGTTTGATGGTCATTTTGGATCCTCCCGAAAACCCGAAGATTTCTTTTTGTAAAGCGGCCCAGGGAAAATGTCTTCCCCTGTACGAACGGCACTTTACGAGGCAGACAGGCTGATGTAAACACTTATTGTATCAGTTATGCGATAACTGGTTCCATCAATAGGAGCACGAAAAGACATGCGTGATGGCACGGATCTAAAAGGCGTAATTTGCGCATCAGTAACCCCTCTTTCATCACAGGGAACCATCGACGCGGACGCGCTTGGGCAGCATTGTGCAGACATGCTGAACACAGGATGCAACTTTACCTCGGCCTTTGGGACGACGGGTGAAGGCGCGTCTTTTTCCGTCAGTGAAAAGGTTGCAGCCCTTACCGCTATGGCACAGTCGGGCGTGGACATGTCGCGGCAAGTGCCCGGTGTCATGTGCTGTTCTGTAGAGGATGCGGCGGTGTTTTATCGCGCGATTGCGCAGCTTGGTTGCCGCGCGGCGCTGATCATCCCCCCCTATTACTACGACGCCACCGGCGAGGGCGTCGCGGATTTTTATGCATCTGTGATTGAACGCGCAGCATCACCAGATTTGGACATCGTTCTCTATAATTTCCCGCATTTTTCGGGCGTAACCTTTACCCCAGATCTGGTGCGGGCCGTTGCTGCGCGCTGTGGTGGGCGCATTGTTGGGATTAAAGATTCCACAGGCGACCTAGACAGTGGTCTTTCGCTGATCAAAGGCCTGCCGGATCTTTCCATTTTCACCGGGGATGATCGCATCCTTAGCAAAATGGTCGCCAGTGGCGGTGCCGGGCTTATTGGCGGGATGCCCAATCTTTACGTGAAAGATTGCCTGAACCTTTATTCCGGCAACGCGGATCGCGCGGCCGAAGAACTGGCCAAACAAAGAATAGAAGCGGTTGATGGAAATGGCGGGCTTGTGGTGCTGAAGGCGCTGCTGGCGAACCGGCTGGGTGAAGCGGCTTTTGCCCGCACCGCTGCCCCTTTGCGCCCCGCCCCGGCCGATCTGATGGCCCAGATCATTGAAACGCTTGACGAGGCACGGGATTTGGTTTCGGGTTAAAGCGTCAAAAAAGGGGGGCATTTCAGTTGAGCAAACAATCAGGGCCCGCCCCAAAAAGACGCGATGGTGGGGTTCGTGACAGCGCTTATGAGCAGTTTCAAACGGCCCTGCTGGACGGGCGTTTGCGCCCTGGTGAATTGGTCAGCCAGCGCGATTTGATCGACATGATGGACCTGTCCCTTGGGGCGCTGCGGGAAGTGTTGCCACGTTTGCAAGCAGAGGGGTTGATCAATGTCTTTCCCCAACGCGGCATTCAGATCCCTGCGATTGACCTGCCGATGATCCGCGAGGCCTTTCAAATGCGCGCCGCGCTAGAGCGCGAGGCCATCGTGCATGCCGTGCGCAACATTTCGATGCAGGTGCTGCAAGACCAAAAAGCCTTGCATGAAAAGATCGTCGGCGAACTCAGCACCGCCCCCACAGAAGATGTCCTTAGCCGGGGTCAAGAGATCGATGACGGCTTTCACAGGTTGCTTATCGAAGCGACCGAAAACGGGCTGATCCAGAACGCTTACAACATCAACGCGATCCGAATGCGGCTGATCAAGCTTGACCGGATTCGTCTTAGCGAAACCACGCTTCCGGCGGCCTTCGCCGACCATCTGGCGATTATTGAGGCGTTGTTGGCCCGGGATAGGCATAGCGCAATGGATGCCATGGATGCACATATCACCAATGCGAGAAATCGCGCGATGGAGTTTTGATGTGTCGCCGCCTAAGGTCCGGATCACACCAACGCAACTGCGCTGCGAACTTCTTGAGCTGGCGCGTGGGTTAAACACAGAGACCCCTCGCCTAAGCTGGGGCGTCAGCGGTGATGGTGGCACACCAACGGGCTGGCATATCATTGCCGGGTTTGACCCAAACGAGGTCGCCGCCGGGCGCGGGGATTTGTGGGACAGCGACATACGCGACGGCTCTGCGCGCGTGCCGGTTTATTGGGGCGGCCCGCCTTTGCCCCGAGATGCCAAGGTTTACTGGACCGTGCGGCTGCGCGACGAACAAGGGCTGATGTCCGGCTTTGCGCCGGTTGCCGCGTTTTACACCGGGCTGGGCGACGCCGACTGGACCGCTGGCTGGATCGCCCGCTATTTCGTACTGCCCGCCGGACGCGACGTGCCGCAGGACACGGCCTATGACAACCGGTTTCAGGCGCGGCCCGCTGATTACATGCGGCGCAGTTTCACGGCAGACCCGCCAAAACGCGCTTTTGTCTATGCCTCTGCCCTTGGCCTGTACGAGCTTTACCTGAACGGCCAGCGTATCGGCGATGATGTCATGGCGCCGGGCTGGACCGACTATCACAAACGGGTCGAATATCAGGTTCACGATGTGACTGACCTGCTTCAATCGGGCGAGAATGTCCTGGGCGCGATCCTGGGCGAAGGGTGGTATAGCGGCCGGATTGGTCACAACCAACGACGCGCGGGAAACCATTATGGTGGCAGACCGGCCCTGTTGTGTCAGTTGCATCTGGACTACGGGGATGGCCGCGTCGAACGGATCGTAAGCGATGAAGACTGGCAAACGCGGCCGGGGCCGATTTGCTATTCTGATTTCCTGATGGGGGAAAAGTATGATGCCCGGCTTGAGCAAGCAGACTGGGCAAAACCCGGCGCGGACACGCGTTTGTGGCAGCCGGTTGAACGCTTTACCCCGGATCCGCGCGCGCCCCAGCTTGACGCGGCGCGGGCCGCACCTGCACGCGAAGTTGCGCGCTTTGCGCCAGTGTCTGAAACACAGATGCCCTCTGGCGAGGTGATCTATGATTTTGGCCAGAATATCGCCGGATATCTAGAGCTGAATATCACTGCACCTGCGGGCACCGAAATCCGGCTGCGCCACGCAGAGCGCCTGTCTGATGATGGGACGTTATATACGGAAAACCTGCGATTTGCCGTTTGTGAAGATATCTACATTTGCAAAACCGGCGGACCAGAACGTTTCAAGCCGCGCTTTACCTTTCACGGCTTTCAATATGCCGGGATAAGCTGCAGCGCCCTACCCGAGCATATTGATGTGGCCGCAATTGCAATCGGCAGCGACCTGCCTGTATGCGGTAAAATCGAAACCGGGCATCCAATGCTTAATCAGTTGATGTCGAATATCTTTTGGTCGCAGCGGGACAATTTCTTGTCCGTGCCCACGGATTGCCCGCAACGGGATGAACGCTATGGCTGGACCGCAGATGCGCAGGTGTTCTGGCGCACAGCCGGATATTTCATGGATGTTGCCGCCTTCACCGAAAAATGGATGCAAGACATTATCGACGGTCAATCAAGCGATGGCGTCTTTCCGGATGTCGCACCGACAAAGCCTTTGAATCCCTACCGTCTTTCCCCCCAGCCCGGAGCCCCCGCCTGGGGCGATGCCCCCATCATTCTGGCCTATGATCATTGGTGTCGGTATGGCGATCCCACACAGATCAAACGGTGGTGGCCGTCCCTGACCGCATGGATGGACGTGATTTCGCGGGAAAACCCGGATGGGCTGCGCCGGAATTTTGTGAACAACAATTATGGCGACTGGCTGTCCATTGGGCCGGAAACCGACCGGGTCCTGATCAACACGGCCTATTGGATCAGACTGGCTGATCTTATGACCACACTGGCGGCCATAGTCGGGGAACCCTGGTCCAACTGGGATGCGCTTGCCCAAAGACTGCGGGCGGGGTTTGTTGCCGCGTTCAAAAGCGCCGACGGGCGGCTGACCGGGGACACGCAAACCGCCTATTTGCTGGCGCTTGATTTTGATCTGCTGCCGGAACCAGATCGGCCCGTTGCGGCCCGCCACCTGAAACGGCTGTTGGACGCAGCGAACGGGCATCTGCAAACGGGTTTCCTGGGGGTGCGCCACCTTGCGCCCGTTGTTGCAGATTGGCTGGGCCCCAAGGCCGCGATCGACTTGCTGTTAAAAGAAACCTACCCCTCTTGGGGGTTTTCGGTTTTGCATGGGGCCACCACCATCTGGGAAAGATGGGATGGCTGGACGCCGGAAAAGGGCTTTCAGTCCAAAGCTATGAATTCGTTTAACCACTACGCCTATGGGGCAATTGGGGAATGGGTTTGGGCCAGACTGGCCGGGATCGACTGGGATGAACTGAACCCGGGCTTTGCCACTGTTGTGATGCGCCCGCTGTTTGATCCTCGCATTGGCTATGTCAAAGCTGAATACGATTCCAAGGCCGGAACCGTCAAAAGCGCCTGGCATATGCAAGACAATCACAGTGTAGAATGGCGTGTAGAACTGGCCCCAGGCACAAGCGCCAAGGTGCGCTTGCCCAAAGGCTGGGCCGCTGCGCAAGGCACAGAATTCACCCTGCAAGGTGGCCATCACGTGATCCAAGTCAAAAATAGCGTCGATTAGCCCGACGACACGGGTTGGAAATACGACCCTCACCCTGCATAATGCCCATAAGTTTGCGTGCATTAGAAAGGCTACGCCCATGCGGTTTCATTCTCTGGCTTTGGCGGTGACGTCTTCTCTGACATTTGCGTTTCCCGGCGCGGCGGCCGAAACAGAAGTGTTCAAAACCGTCGGCGAATGGACGGTCATCGCTGAAACTGGCGATGCGTCGCGCTGCTATGCAAGTCGCATGATGGAAGACAAAACCGAGGTACAGGTTGGGCTCAATCTGAACCAGGAAAACGGCTTTTTCGCGATCTACAATCCGGCCTGGACAGACATCGAAGACGGGGCTGTTGGGTATATAGAGTTTAACTTTGGCACGTCCCGATTTGGTGGCGACGCTGTGGGCAAAATCGAAAATGGCGTCCAGGGGGGCTATGCTGTTTTTGACAACCCGGCTTTTGTTAAAGAATTTGCCAATGGCCAATCCGTAAAGATCACCGGAAGCAAGGGCGCGACTTTTGACATGAACCTGACAGGCACAAAAAACGCGGTCAGTGGCGTGCTTGAATGCCAAAAGGCCAAAGCAGGCGACGCTGCCAAAAACTAAGCCAGGACAGGTGCCGGGGCCGATCAGGCTTACGAACCCAGCCCCCAAGACCGCACCCTGAAAAAAGCCGCGCAAACACGCCTCAGCAAGCCAAAACAGCACATTGATGAAAGAGCATGGCCTGCAGGACCAGCACCGCGATCTCGCGCCCATTGACAAAGATCTTGTACAAAGAATACCTCCGATCAATCACCGATCCGTCCGACAGAATCAATCGTGTTGATCAGAGCGGTGAGCCACGATCAATTTGGCGTCAGATGAGGAACGCAGATGCAAACATTGTCGAATATCCGTTCCGTAATTCGTGCGTATCACACCAAGGATGAAACGCTCATTATCGATGAATTGATCGCGAAGGCCCAGATTTCCACGACAGCGCGCGAGGCGATCAAGGCCCGTGCGGTCACGCTGATCGACGGCATTCGCAACGATGCGAAACCGGGGCTGATGGATGTGTTCCTTGCAGAATATGGCCTGTCCACCGACGAGGGCGTCGCACTTATGTGTCTGGCCGAGGCGCTGTTGCGGGTGCCGGATGCGGACACGATAGATGCCCTGATCGAGGACAAGATTGCGCCATCTGCCTGGGGCGAGCATCTGGGGCATTCCAGCTCTTCTTTGGTGAACGCGTCCACATGGGCGCTGATGTTCACCGGCAAGGTCCTGCAAGAGGGCGAAAGCGACGGCGTGGCCTCGGTTCTTAGAGGGGCCATCAAACGTCTGGGAGAGCCGGTGATCCGGGCCGCTGTTGGGCGCGCGATGAAGGAAATGGGGGCTCAATTCGTATTGGGCCAAACAATCGAAGATGCGTTGCGACGCGGCAGGAAAAACGAAACAGCGGGTTACACCTATTCCTACGACATGCTGGGCGAAGCAGCGATGACGCAGGCGGATGCTGACACGTTCAACGCCTCATATGCCAAATCGATAGAGGCATTGGCGGCCCAAAGCACCTCGGATGACATCCGCGCCAATCCCGGGATTTCGATCAAACTATCCGCGCTGCATCCACGTTATGAAGTCGGCCAAAAACATCGTGTCATGGCAGAGCTGGTGCCCCGGACGTCAAAGCTCGCGCAGGCTGCAAAAGCGGCCGGTATGGGGCTGAATATCGACGCCGAGGAAGCCGATCGGCTGGACCTGTCGCTGGACGTGATAGAGGCGGTTTTGCGGGACCCATCGCTTGCCGGCTGGGATGGTTTTGGCGTGGTCGTTCAGGCTTATGGACGACGCGCCGCCCATGTGCTGGACTGGCTTTACGCCTTGGCGACGGAACTTGACCGTAAGATCATGGTGCGGCTGGTGAAAGGCGCCTATTGGGACACAGAGATCAAGCGCGCGCAGGTAGAAGGGCTTGAAGACTTCCCCTTGTTCACGCAAAAAGTCGCGACCGACATTTCCTATGTGGCCTGTGCCCAGAAACTGTTTGCCTATAACGACCGGATCTACCCGCAATTTGCGACCCACAACGCCCAGACGGTGGCCACCATTCTGGAAGTTGCCCCCGAAGATGCGGTCTATGAATTCCAGAGATTGCACGGAATGGGCGAGGCTTTGTATGACATCCTGCGCAAGAATAACGACGTGCGCTGTCGCATCTATGCGCCGGTTGGGGCCCATAGCGATCTATTGGCCTATTTGGTGCGCCGATTGCTGGAAAATGGCGCGAATTCGAGCTTTGTGAACCAGATCGTCGACAAATCCGTTCCAGCGGAAATCGTCGCGGCTGATCCGTTTGACGCCTATGATCCAACGCATGCAAATACTGCCGTCTTGGCCCCGGCCAAGCTATATGGTGCAGAACGTGAAAATTCCCGGGGATGGGATTTGCACAGCGAAACCGATCTGATGGACCTCAACACAGCCCGTGATGCGTTCAAGGACCACATGTGGTCCGCCATGCCGTTGATGGTTTCCACCCCATCTGGCGGAGATGTCGAGCACGTTACAAACCCCGCAACCCCATCGGACAAGCTGGGCACTGTCACCCTGGCCTCTGCCGCTGACGTCGCTGCAGCACTCAAGGACGCGAAAAAATGGGGGGCCTCGGCCCAAGAGCGCAACAATGTTCTGAACAAAGCCGCCGATCTTTATGAGCAAAATTTCGGAGAGATCTTTGCCGTTCTCACACGCGAAGCCGGCAAGACCCCGATGGACGCCATCGCAGAGCTGCGCGAGGCGGTCGACTTTCTACGCTATTACGCCGCCAGAGGGACGGAGCTTTCCGCCCCTGCCCGCGGTATTTTCACCTGCATCAGCCCGTGGAATTTTCCTTTGGCCATTTTCACCGGGCAAATCGCAGCGGCCCTTGCGGCGGGCAATGGGGTGCTGGCCAAGCCTGCGGAATCCACGCCGCTGACCGCTTACATCGCAGTGCGCCTGATGCATGAGGCTGGCGTTCCCGTCAGCGCGCTGCAACTGCTGCCCGGGCATGGGGCCGTTGTCGGTGCTGCGCTGACCTCTGACGCCCGCATCAGCGGGGTTTGTTTCACCGGGTCCACGGCTACAGCGCAGCGCATCAATCGGACGATGTCGCAGCATATGTCCCCGACGGCACCGCTTATCGCCGAAACGGGCGGTCTGAATGTGATGATCGCCGACAGCACCGCGCTGCCTGAACAAGCGGTGCGGGACATTGTCGCTTCGGCCTTTCAATCTGCGGGACAACGCTGTTCCGCGCTGCGCTGCCTCTACCTGCAAGAGGATGTCGCCGAGCCGTTTCTAGAGATGCTCTACGGCGCGATGGACGAACAGGTCGTGGGCACCCCATGGGACCTTGCGACCGATATCGGCCCGGTTATCGACAGCACCGCCCGCGACGCGATCAACAGTTATATCGCGAAAGCCCGCGTCCAAGGCCGTGTGCTGAAAGAGCTGCCCCCCCCTGAGGCAGGCACATTCGTTGCCCCAACCGTGATCAAGGTTAAAGGCGTGCAGGATATGGATCGGGAAATCTTTGGCCCGGTTCTGCATGTGTGCACCTTCAAAGCAAATGAGCTGGACAGCGTGGTCGACGCGATCAACGCGTCTGGCTTTGGCCTGACATTTGGCATGCATTCACGCATTGACGACCGTATTGAGCAGGTCACGTCCCGCCTGAACGTGGGCAACATGTATATCAACCGCAACCAGATCGGCGCGATTGTTGGCTCTCAGCCATTTGGCGGAGAAGGCCTTTCAGGGACTGGCCCGAAAGCTGGCGGCCCCCACTACACCAAACGCTTTTGCAATCCGGGGAAACCGACGCAGTCTGAGGTCAAAGGCCCAGAGGTCACGGCCCAAAGCGTGCAGGCGCTGCTGAACACGCTTCCCCCGATGGAACGCAAAGCATTGGACAGCGTTGAATTGCCCGGCCCTACCGGGGAATCCAACGTATTGACCATCTTTGGGCGCGGCGTTGTTCTGTGCCTTGGACCAACTGCCGAGGCTGCGAAACAGCAAGCGGATATCGCAACCGCGCAAGGGTGCATTGCAGTTCAGGTCGCTCCGGGGGCTACGGGCGATTTCGCAATCGACGGTCGCCTGCCCCGGTCAGACCTGGCCCATCTTGACGGGTTTCACCTGGTGGCGCTTTGGGGGGCGGACGCGGATCTTAAGGACGCGCGCATCGCCCTGGCCGAACGAGAGGGGCGCCTGATCCCACTTTGTGCCGAATTGGATCTGGCAGAGCGTTGCATATTAGAGCGTCACACCTGCATCGATACGACAGCAGCGGGCGGCAATGCCTCTTTGCTGGCTGCGGCAAGTTAGACCGCGATAGGCCCAGGGCAGACCTAAGCCACCTGCGCTGAATTCCATCTGCGCGGTGGCTATGCACCGCGTTTGTGACAAAGACCGCCCTTCACGTTTTGGCCTTCCGCGAGGGCGCAAAAATCCCACGGCGGGATCGATGACCAACAGTTTAACAAGACGGGCATCCGCCTCTCATGAGGCGAAAAACATCCTTTGCCACGCAGCACCCGCAACGGCAGGTCTGCCAGCCCCTCAGCTACTTCCTTTTGCTTTCGTTTGGACTCACTTTTCATCCCGCAGGCGCAAATTGAAGAAAAAGTGCAGATCGCAAGACTCCATCGCCTTTCCGAAGAATTCGAATATATGCGTTAAATTGTCTTATTTTTTCAGAATGTTACCCCGTCACCCAAGAAGGTTCACGGGCGAAATCAATAAGTATACGAAAGCAAAACTACACAAATGAAAACAAATTAATTGACAAAACGAAGTTAAACGACAGAATTGGGCGCGAAGTCGTGTCAGGGAGGCGCGACGTCACAGGGAGAGACTACATGAATATTAAACGTCGCTTATTGATTACTGCGATCGCAGCCACCGTATCAGGCCTTGCGCCAGCCTTCGCGGCGAACGCCGAGACAATCGCAATCATTACGCCAAGCCATGACAACCCGTTCTTCAAGGCCGAAGCAGATGGTGCAGAGGCAAAAGCCAAAGAACTGGGCTATGACACCATTGTCCTTGTTCACGACGATGACGCCAATAAACAGTCAGAGCTTTTCGACAGTGTCATCGCATCCGGCGTGTCCGCTATCATCCTGGACAATGCAGGCGCTGACGCATCCGTCGCAGCCGTTCAAAAAGCTAAGGATGCCGGCATTCCATCATTCCTGATCGACAGAGAGATCACCGCAACCGGTGTCGCCGTGAGCCAGATCGTGTCGAACAACTATCAGGGCGCACAATTGGGTGCCGAAGAATTCGTCGCCTTGATGGGTGAAGAAGGCAAATATGCAGAGCTTGTCGGCAAAGAATCCGACACAAATGCTGGGATCAGAAGCCAAGGGTATCATGACGTGATTGACCAGTATCCAGATCTGGAAATGGTTGCGCGTCAAACCGCAAACTGGTCGCAGACAGAGGCCTATACCGTCATGGAATCCATGCTGCAGGCCAATCCGGACATCAAAGGTGTGATTTCAGGCAATGATACGATGGCAATGGGCGCTTATGCCGCGCTTGAAGCTGCGGGACGTGGCGATGTCATCGTTGTGGGCTTTGATGGATCGAACGACGTTCGCGATTCCATTCTGGCCGGTGGCATCAAGGCGACCGTACTGCAACCAGCCTTTGCACAGGCCCAAATGGCCGTGGAACAGGCAGACCGATACATCAAGACCGGATCAACCGGGCTTGACGAAAAGCAATTGATGGATTGCGAATTGGTTAATGCAGACAATGCAGGCGCGCTTGAGACTTTCGCGCTGAACTAAGACTGACAACACTCGACGCCCGGCGCGCCTTCACTGCGGGCCGGGCCTTTTCTGCAAGGTCAGACTTATGCCCAGACTGCTCCAAACCCTGCTCATTCTATCCGTTTCGCTTGGCGTAACCGGATGCAAGGTCGTGAAAGACACCCCCGAGGGTGAAAAAGAAATCGCAGCTGATGCCAGCGGCGACGATGCGCGCACGCAGCAGCGCATTCTCGACACGTATGAAAGCCAGCTCATACCTTATATTTCGCAGAATGCCGTGACGATACAGGCCTTGAAAGAGGCGCTCTCAAACGGCCTGGACGCAGCGGAAACCGTCAATGGCGTCAAAAGCTCTGGTGGGGCCTGGAACGTGCCCGTTTCGGGAACAGGCACGATTGTCGCCACCAAACTGGACAGCCGCGCACGAACAGTCAGCCTTGACATGTCAGGCGATCAGAACGCCGATGTGACAATACAACTTGGGCCGGTCGTAAAAGGGACTGCCTTGCGCGACGTCGCGCCTTTTTACAAATTTGACGATTTTCGCGACCAAATCGAATTCGCTAAACTGGGCCGAGCGCTGAATGACCGCGCCTCGGCAGAGCTGGATTTGCCCGAAGGTGATATCCTGGGACAAACCATGCGTTTTACCGGTGTGACCACCTTTCGTCGGGTAGAGGATGCGCTTGTGGTGACGCCGATCCTGATTGAGATCACCCCATGACCACGCCACATCCAGTGGGGCTAAGCATTCGCGGCGCGACCAAGATTTACCCCGGAACACGCGCGCTGGACGCGGTCGACTTTGACATCCGCATGGGTGCAGTCAACGTGCTGGTTGGTGAAAACGGCGCTGGAAAATCGACATTGATGAAGGTCATTTCCGGCGTTGAAACCCTGAATGAAGGCCAGATCACCGTTGGCGGCAATCCTGTCAGCTTCAGATCCAAAGATGACGCTGTTGCCGCTGGCATTGGCATCGTCTTTCAGGAACTCAATCTATTTCCCGATCTGTCCGTGGCAGAGAATATCTTTATGGGCCGGGAACCAACCCGGTTTGGCATCGACATCGATGCCAAGCAGGTGCAGAACCGCGCGGCCCAACTGTTGAAACGGCTGGAACAGGATATCGACCCGGACACGCCGCTTGGGTATCTGCGCATTGGCCAGCAACAAATCGTCGAAATTGCCAAAGCATTGGCGGAAGACGCAAAAATCCTTATCCTCGACGAACCGACCTCGGCGCTCAGCGCCGCAGAAGTCGAAGTTCTGTTTCGAATCATTGATGAATTAAAGGCGCAAGGCGTCGGTATCGTTTATATCTCTCATCGCCTGGAAGAGCTGATCCGCGTGGGCGACTATATCACGGTTCTGCGCGACGGCACGGTGACGGGGACGCGTTCGATGGATGGGGTCGACATCCCCTGGATCGTGCGCGCCATGATCGGCGACAAATCAAAAGACTTTTCGCAAAGCCTGTCTCATGATTTTGGGGAAGAGCTGTTTCGCGCAGAGGATATTTGCCTGCCAAAAATGGGCGGCGGATATACGGTTGATCACGTGTCTTTGTCGATCCGCAAAGGCGAAATCCTGGGGCTGTACGGTCTTATGGGCGCGGGGCGTTCTGAGTTTCTGGAATGCATCATGGCGCAACATCCGCATTCGACGGGCAAATTCTTTGTGGAAGATCAGGAGATGCGCGAAAAACTGGTCGCAGGCCGGATTGCGCGCGGGATTGCCCTGGTTCCCGAAGATCGGAAAAGGGATGGTCTGGTTCAGATCATGGCGATCCGCGAAAACCTGACCCTGTCTTCGCTTGGCACATTCACCAAAGGCTTTCATCTGAGCCTGCGGGCAGAGGCTGAAAAGGCAAAACAGTTCATCAAACGTTTGACCATTAAGGTGGCAAGCCCCGAAAACCCCGTTTCGTCGCTGTCCGGTGGCAATCAGCAAAAAGTGGTCATTGGCAAAGCCTTGATGACCGACCCCAAAGTCCTACTGATGGATGAACCTTCGCGCGGGATCGACATCGGGGCCAAGGCCGAAATCTATCGCACGATGCGCGAATTGGCGGCGCAGGGCATCGCGATCTTATTTGTGACTTCCGACCTTGAAGAAGTCCTTGCCCTCTCTGACCGCATTCTTGTCATGGCCGACGGGCGCGTCACGGGTGAGTTCGCCAACGGAACACCTGCAGCCGAAGTCATCGCCGCCGCGACCCCAAGTAAAATCAAGGAGCCCTCCGCATGACCATGGACACCAATCTCGCCTCGTCCAGCGCGCAGCCAAATCGCAACTGGATCCTGTTGTTGCTAAAGGCGCGCACCTTCGTGGCCCTGATCCTTGTGCTTGGGTATTTCTCATTTGCGGCCCCAAACTTTGTTTCTACGGCCAATGCGGTGCTGATTTCGAAACATGTGGCGATTAACGCGTTTCTTGCGGTCGGGATGACCTTTGTCATCATTACCGGGGGCATTGATCTTTCCGTGGGATCCATCGTGGGGCTTACGGGCATGATCGCAGGCTGGCTTTTGTTGAATGGAATCGACCTTGGGATTGGCTGGTCGGTTCAGTTCAACACCTTTGAAATCATCGTGCTTGTTTCGCTTGTTGGCATATTCATTGGCTGGATCAACGGCACCCTCATAACGCGGCTGAATGTGGCCCCGTTCATTGCCACGCTTGGGATGCTTTATGTGGCCCGTGGCGCGGCGCTGCTGCTGTCAGAGGGGCGGACGTTCCCAAACCTGAACGGCACCGCCGAATATGGGTCTGCCAGTTTTCCGTTGATCGGGGCGGGCACATTTCTTGGCATACCCGTCATGATTTGGATGTTGATCGCGGTGACGATCGGCGCGGGCTATCTTGCGAAGCGCACCACCCTTGGGCGCCACATCTACGCGACCGGCGGTAATGAACGCGGCGCGGCGCTTTCGGGTGTGAATGTGCGCCGGGTGAAGCTTTTTGTTTACATGTTTTCAGGCTTCATGGCCGCCCTGGTTGGGCTGATCATCGCCAGCCAGCTCAAGGCCTCCCACCCTGCCACGGGTGAGTTCTTTGAGCTGAACGCGATCGCCGCTGCGGTGTTGGGCGGGACATCGATGTCCGGGGGACGCGGTCGAATCATCGGGACGATCATCGGTGCATTTGTCATTGGCATCTTGTCAGATGGTTTGATCATGATGGGCGTGTCGTCATTCTGGCAAATGGTCATCAAAGGCCTTGTGATCATCGCGGCCGTGGTCATCGATCAGGCGCAAAGCCGACTGCAGGCCCGCGTGGCGCTTGCGCAAGAGACGAGCAAGTAGGCGATAACCGCCAGGGTTCCAGCGCTTTGATGTATCGCAGTTAGGGTCACCGGCTCGCGCCCGCCGCGTGAATTGGTGACCTTTTGCACCTTTCATCTGCACGGTTCAGATCCGTCGGCCACAGGAACCGTGTCACATTCCAAGTGGCGATTTTCTTGATCCTCAAACTGACGCAATAAATTATTATTGTCAGTCACTTACGGCACCCCATGCCCCCCTCGCAGTCTTTTGGCCCGACCACACCGGCAAGCACCCCATGCCGCACAAAATTCGGCTGGAAAACTGCTGTGCGATGCCTGAAAATCCGGGCCAATAAGGGGGCTCGAAAACCAGCCGCTTTACAAAAGTAATAAAGTAATACTTAATGAGTCGCACATTAAGTTTTGGGAGGAACACATGACTATCAAATCAACTCTACTTGCCACCGCCATTGCGCTTACACCCCTTGCGGCGGCAGCGGAAGTCACCATCGGCTTTTCGCAAATCGGGTCAGAATCCGGTTGGCGTGCGGCAGAGACGACCGTCACGAAACAACAAATCGAAGAGCGCGGTATCAACCTTAAATTTGCCGATGCGCAGCAGAAGCAAGAAAACCAGATTTCTGCTTTGCGGTCTTTTGTGGCCCAAGGCGTTGACGCGATCCTGATCGCACCTGTTGTTGCAACAGGTTGGGACGAAATTCTTGAAGAAGCCAAAGATGCGGGCATCCCTGTGATCCTTTTGGACCGCACGGTAGACGCACCTGACGATCTTTACCTGACGGCTGTTACCTCTGACCTCGTCCACGAAGGCGAAGTTGCGGGCCAGTGGTTGGTTGACGACCAAGACGGCGCAGATTGCCGCATTGTGGAGCTGCAAGGCACAACGGGATCGTCCCCTGCGATTGACCGCAAGACGGGTTTTGAAAACGCCATCAAAGGTCACGACAACCTTGAAATCGTCCGGTCGCAAACCGGTGACTTCACCCGCTCACAGGGTAAAGTTGTAATGGAAAGCTTTCTGAAAGCTGAAGGCGGCGAAAACATTTGCGCGCTTTACGCACATAATGACGACATGGCCGTTGGCGCGATCCAAGCGATCAAAGAAGCAGGTCTGAACCCAGGCACGGACATCAAGATCGTTTCAATTGACGGTGTTCCTGATGCGCACCTGGCTTTGGCTGCGGGTGAAATGAACGCCTCTATCGAACTGACACCAAACATGGCTGGTCCTGCGCTGGACGCTCTGGCGAACTACCTGGCCTTCGGCACTGTTCCTCCAAAGTGGATCCAGACAGAATCTCGTCTGTACACAGCGGATGACGACAATCAGGCAATCTACGAAATGAAAAAGGGTCTGGGCTACTAACCAGATAAGACCTTTACAGGTCTCCTTTGATTGCATTCGATGGCAACGCGCAGTTGTGCGTTGCCATCACCTGTTTCCTTGCCTGAGGATATTTCCATGACCAATGACCGTACCCCGATGCTCCACGCGAAAGGGATCTCCAAATTCTTCCCGGGCACCGTCGCCCTGGACAACGTGGAACTGACCCTGAATCGCGGTGAAATTCATGCGCTGCTGGGGGAAAACGGGGCCGGAAAATCGACCCTCATTAAATGTCTGACCGGCGTCTATCGCCGCGATGGTGGAGAGATCGTTTTGGATGGCGAAACCGTCGATCCAACATCCACCCTCAGCAGTCAATCATTGGGCATTGGTACGGTTTATCAAGAAGTTAACCTATTGCCGAACCTAACCGTTTCGGAAAATCTGTTTTTGGGCCGTCAGCCCATGCGCGGTCCATTTGTGGATCGTCGCCGCATGAACCGCGATGCTCGCAAGTCCTTACAAGATTTCGGAATAGAGATTGATCCGTCGCAGCTTTTGTCCAGCTACCCGGTCGCCATCCAACAGGTTGTAGCGATTGCGCGTGCGGTCGAGATGTCAGGCAAGGTTCTGATCCTTGATGAGCCCACGGCCAGTCTTGACCATGACGAAGTTCAGTTGTTGTTTTCGGTCATCCGACAGCTCAAGGCCCGCGGTCTTTCAGTTGTCTTTATTACGCATTTTCTGGATCAAGTGTTTGAGATTTGCGATTGCGCAACGGTTTTGCGCAACGGACAAATGGTCGGGCAGCTTGATCTTAGCACCGCCAGCCGCAATGACGTGATCACCATGATGTTGGGCCGTCAGTTGGCCGCGCAGGTGAAAGCGCCCGTGCCAGAGGCCAGCGGCAAATCCCTGTTGCAGGTTGAAGGCTTGCAAAAAACGGGCATGCTTGCCTCTTTTGATCTTGATGTAAAAGAGGGCGAAGTGGTTGGTCTTGCAGGGCTTTTGGGCTCTGGCCGGACGGAAACCGCGAATTTGATTTTTGGCGCAGTTAAGGCTGACAAAGGCCAGCTGCGCTTGCGCGGGAAAGACATTCAGGTGAAAAATCCACGCAGCGCCATTGCACATGGCTTTGCGCTTTGCCCCGAGGATCGCAAGACAGAGGGCATCGTCGGCGACCTTAGCGTGCGGGATAATATCGCGCTGGCGCTGCAGGCGCGACAAGGTTGGATGCGCCCTATTCCACGCCGGAAGGTGGAACAAATCGCCCAACATTATGTCCGCACGCTCGACATTCGTTTGGCCAATCTTGATATGCCCATCCGGCTGTTGTCAGGGGGGAACCAGCAAAAGGCCATTTTGGCGCGTTGGTTGGCAACGGACCCTGACTTTCTGATCCTCGACGAACCCACACGCGGGATCGACATCGGGGCGCATGCGGAAATCATCGCCCTGATCGGGCGGCTACAAAAAGACGGCATGGCGCTTTTGGTGGCATCCTCTGAGATGGAAGAGTTGGTGGCCTATGCCAACCGCGTCATCGTTCTGCGCGACCGTCAACAGGTTGGCGAGTTGAATGGTGATGAGATTACTTCAGACAATATCATTCGTGCCATCGCCGCCGAACCAACGGGGGAGATCGCCCAATGACCCGCAACGCTTTCCTGCGCCGGATTACACCGCAATTGATCATTTTGGCCGTGGTTTTGGGGCTGAATTTTCTGGTCTTTCCGGATTTCTTCAAAATCGAGATGCAAAACGGACGCTTGTTTGGCTATTTGATTGACGTGCTCAATCGCGGGGCGCCAACAGCGATCTTATGTCTGGGGATGACGCTGGTCATTGCCACAAAGGGCATCGATCTGTCCGTTGGTGCCGTCATGGCCATTGCAGGTGCGACAGCTGCATCGCTGGTTGTCGAAGGCCACCATTTTATGGTGGCGGTGACCGGGGCATTGGCTGTTGGGGCGCTTTGCGGGTTGTGGAACGGCGTCTTGGTCGCGGTTTTGCGCATCCAGCCGATCGTTGCCACGCTTGTGCTGATGGTGGCAGGGCGCGGGATTGCGCAGCTGATCACCGAAGGCACGATCCTGACCTTTCTTGATCCCGGTCTGATCCATCTGGGCGCGGGCACAATTTTGGGCATCCCGACGCCTGTTGTGATTTGGCTTATTCTTGGGGCATTTGTCGCCACTTTCGTACGACGCACTGCCCTTGGCATGTTGATAGAGGCTATCGGCACCAATGAGGCATCCTCGCGGCTTGCCGGAATCAACAGCCGTGTGTTGCTGTTATGCGTGTACGTGGTGTCTGGGACTGGGGCTGCTATCGCCGGCATTATCGTCGCGGCGGATATTCAGGGCGCTGACGCCAATAATGCAGGTCTGTGGCTGGAACTGGACGCGATCCTTGCCGTGGTTATCGGCGGCAACAGCCTGCTGGGCGGACGCTTTTCTATCGTGGCATCGCTTTTGGGGGCGATGATTATCCAATCGGTTAATTCTCTTATCTTGCTGTCGGGCATGCCGCCTGAATTCAATCTGGTGATCAAAGCCCTTCTGATCCTGGCCATTCTTGTCATCCAGTCGCCGAAGGTCGGACATCTTCTTTACATCCTCAGGGCATCGGCGCCCCCACCAACAGCAAAACCGGTGTCATCCCTACAGGAGGACCAATCATGATCCGTGCCAGCCATCTTCCCTTGCTTGTCACACTCGTCACATTCGTGTTGGCCTACGCCCTTTGCGCCTGGCAATATCCAAGCATGTTGTCCTGGCGCGTCGTCGCCAATTTGCTAACGGATAATGCGTTTCTTGGGATCGTCGCTGTGGGCATGACCTTTGTCATCTTGTCTGGCGGCATCGACTTGTCTGTCGGCTCTGTCATCGCTTTCACCGGGGTGTTCCTGGCCGTCATCTTGCGCGACACCTCTATTCACCCCTTGGTCGCCTTTGCGATGATCCTGGTGATTGCCACGGCGTTCGGCGCATCCATGGGGGCGCTTATCCATTTCCTAGAGATGCCGCCCTTCATCGTCACGCTGGCAGGCATGTTTTTGGCGCGAGGCGCGGCTTATCTGTTGTCCACAGACTCTGTTCCAATCACCCACGAATTTTACGACACGCTGCAGTCGATCTACTGGAAAACGGGCGGTGGCGCGCGGTTTCGGTTGATCGGTGGCGTGATGATTTTGACCTTCATCGTGGGGGCCTTGATCGCACACCGGACCCGCTTTGGTCAGAACGTTTACGCCTTGGGTGGCGGCAGCGCGACGTCCCGTCTGATGGGTGTGCCGCTGGCCTCTACCACGATTGGCGTTTACGCGATTTCTGGCGGATTGGCCGGGCTGTCCGGCATCGTGTTTTCACTATACACCTCTGCGGGATACTCTCTGGCGACGGTCGGTGTTGAACTGGATGCAATTGCCGCCGTCGTGATTGGCGGCACCCTGTTGACGGGTGGATTTGGCTTTGTGGGGGGAACGTTCTTTGGCATTTTGATCATGGGATTGATCCAAACCTACATCGTTTTTGACGGCTCACTGTCTAGCTGGTGGACAAAAATTGTTATTGGGGGTTTGCTGTTTGCATTCATCCTGCTGCAAAAGGGACTGATTTGGGCATCGACAGCACGCAAAAAAACAACAACCGGTTTCATAACGCCATCATGAGCTTTGTGCATTCCGGCGGAAGGGTCGAACGGGCGTCCAGTCATACGACGTTCGTGGTCGACCAATTGGGGCGTGCCATTGTCGCTGGCGACTATGCTGCCGGTACGATGATTCCACTGGACCCTGACTTGTGCGAAATGTTCGGTGTGTCGCGTACTGTTGTCCGGGAAGCCAAGAAGACCCTGATCGCCAAAGGCCTGATCCTGTCAAAAGCAAAGGTCGGCACCCATGTGCGCAGCCCGGACGACTGGAACATGTTCGATCAGGATGTGCTGATGTGGCACGCCTCACAAAAGAACCCAACAAAGTTTTATGAAGAGCTGTTTGAGATCCGCATGATCTTTGAACCGGCGGCGGCGGCAAAGGCCGCAACGCTGACCAACTCTGTTGATCATGAGCGGCTGGCCCAGCTGTGCCGCGACATGGAAGAAGCGACAGACCGCGCGGATTTCGCGGTGGCTGATTTTGAGTTTCACAAACATGTGCTGAAACTCTCTGGCAACCGGTTTTTGCATTCCTTGGGGGACATGGTCCAAACGGCGCTGTATTCAATGTTTATGGCCGAGGCCAATGACGCCTTTCCGGAAAGCAAAGTGGAAGTCGCGCAAAACCATCGCGCAATTGCAACGGCCATCGCCTGTGGCGAGTCCGCCGCCGCACGTGTTGCCATGACCAATGTGATCAACAACAGTCACATCCGAACGCGCATGCGGTTTCAAAGCATCTAGGCCCCTACCACCCGTCGAAATATAAAATCATCGGCTGGTTGGCATCATCCTTAAGGAATGTTTCATCTTAAACGCCCCAGACCTTAAGGGGAGAATCCCACAGCTTCAGCAGGCTCAAAAACAACTGAGCCTGCTCTCATAACACTTGGCTGTTGCGTGTTCGAATTTGCCCCTTTTGGGCCTTCAAGCCCATTGGGACAAACGCTGCGAAACAAAAAGCACGCGCTAGACGTTATCGCATTTTCCTTTTGCTTCCATGTAGACATATTTATCGACTGGCGTTCTTTGCGCCCCGGCAATCGCACGTCCGTCGTTGTAAACTCTAAACCTAAAGTTGAGAGAACCTTCGCGGTGCTTATAAAGAGTGAAGTTCTTTGTTTTGGAAATTTTGACGCCTTCAGCCTTATACCAACCATCTTTATACGCCATCAACACCACATTAGGGTTGGCTGGATCCACGCGAAAAGCATAACCCAAAATTTGTTCCACATATCTCTGAGTGTCACCCCCGCCCTTGAAGTTACCAGTCAGATGATGCCCTTCGAGCGCGCATGTTATCGCTTTGGAATACCCAATTGTTGGATACATAAGACCGGTGGCGATAACCGCCGCTGTCAGTGTTTTTTTGAGCATTTTTCTTCTTTCCTTTTTGAGGTAAATTTAGATTTTAAAATTCTTGGCAAGCAAACATTGCAAGAAACGTATCAACAACTCTCTGTAAAACAATCACTAAAGTTTGGCTTCGCGGAAAAAAGATCTTCTTTTTTGCATGAGGCTCCACAATATTTCGGCGCGAGTGCTGGAGAATTTCGGTCGTTTCCAACATAGCTGTCGACTTAGTGAACAGGTCTGACCAGCAAAAGAAATGGGTTTGCGATTGCCGTCAATTCGACCAATCATTCGAAATTCTGATCAACCGAATTTGATCTATTGGCGCCAGAGAAATGAAGACCATGACTTGATCACATTCTTGTACCATCCGACCAAAAATTCTGGTGGGAAAGCTCATCGGGGCGGAACGAATTCAAATCTGGATGGCCCCAAAGCGATAACAATCTAAGGATGTATTTGCATTCTTGAATCAAAATGAACCACTGCAACGGTTCAGGACCTTGGAACGATGAACCTCAGCAATACATAAATTGGGCCGCGCCCGTATTTTTGTTCAATGTGATTTTGTGAAACTGAAGACACCCTTGTTTCTCGAATTCCGTTCCGCGTTTTCAAACACAACCCAACCAATGGGTATTTGCCGAAATTGCAGCACAGGGCGAAAGGTCCGGTGCGGGGCAGTTGGGTCTTCCGGGATTGCCGTTGCCAAACTTGGGACGTACTGAAACCAGTCTTCCGCTCGCCTTCAAATATTTCCAAATTTGAAACAAAAAGGCGTTGGTGCACAATTGTTAACTTTTGACGTGTGCAGCGGCATTGTACGCGACGACTCAACCAGCGACAGATCGGATCTTCACCTAAAGCCGAACCCCCAATCCCTCTCAAAGACAGCACTGCCCGTCGCTCGGCAAAATCCCTTCGCGACAACATTACTGAATTGTAAACTTCGCGACGATCACCCGTAAACTCTGGCCCCTATCTCTGTTTCATCGGAAGGCAAACAAGCCCTCCACAACTTGAAAACGGAGATATGACATGAACACGAAACTTATTTTTGGCAGCACATTGGCAGGTTTGGCTTTGGCAGGCGGCATCGCTGGCATGGTGTCGGCACAGTCAGCGGCAGACACAACGGGCCTGACCGAAGAGCAGATTATTGCCATCGCGCTAGAAGAAGTGCCCGGCGAAGTGACCGACGTTGAACAGGAAAGCCACCGCGGCAAACAGGTTTATGAAGTTGAAATCATGGCCGCAGATGGCACCGAAAAGGAAGTCAAGATTTCCGCCGAAACTGGAAAGCTTCTGAAGGTCAAAGCCGGCGGTGACGATTGCGACAAGCACAACAACGACCGGGACTACGACGGTGACGGAGACGATGCCTAAACGACTTTCGGTTTTCGTCTGAAACCGAAGCACGATAGGCTGCCAGAAATGGCGGCCTATCACCGTTGCCAATCGAACCTAAGGATCACGATGCGCATATTGCTATTGGAAGATGACAAACAACTTGGCCCCTGGATCGCGACCGGACTACGCGAAGAAGGCCATGTCGTCGATCATTTTGACGACGGCAAAGACGCGCTGATGGCCGCAATGGGTCAGGACTTTGATTTGCTGATCCTTGACCGGATGGTTCCGGGGCTGGATGGTCTGGCGGTTCTAAAATCCTTGCGCGCCTCAAAGGACAGCACCCCTGCTTTGTTTCTGACCGCCCTGGCAGAGGTGGACGCCCGTGTTGAAGGGTTTGAGGCCGGGGGCGACGATTATCTGACAAAGCCATTTGCCTTTGCAGAATTGTCCGCCCGTGTCAGCGCCCTAGGCCGCAGGCGCGACGGAGGAGAGGCGACGGAAGCCACCCAGACCACCCTGCGGTATGGGGATCTGACGTTGGATTTATTGTCCCGCCTGTGCGAACGGCAAGGCCAGACAATCGACCTCATGGCGAAAGAATTTAAGCTGTTAGAGTATTTCATGCGGCGGCCCGGGCGACTTGTGACACGCACGATGCTGCTTGAACAGGTCTGGGATATGAGCTTTGATCCGACGACCAGCGTGGTGGAAACGCATATCAGCAGGCTGCGAGCCAAGATCGACAAACCATTTGCAGAGGCGCTGCTGCGCACCCGCAGGGGCGAAGGCTATGTCTTTGGTAAGTAAAAGCTTTCATCAGATCAAATGGCTGGGGCGTTCGTCCACATTGCGGTTGTCGGCGGTGTTGTCTTTCATCTTTGCGCTTGGCTTTGTGGTGACGATTTTCGTTGCCCTCACCCTTGGCCAAAGGGCCACGGATCGCCGGATTGATACCAGCCTGGTGGCCCTTGCACAGGGCGCCGAAATTGACGACTCGCGCGAAGACAGCCCGGCGTTGATCCTGCGTCCATTGAACGATCTGAAGGGGCTGCCAGAGCCGTTTCAACGCGCCGTGTCGCGCGGCGGCGGAACGGTTCGTTTGCGCAACGATTTTTTGCGTTCCGATGCTTGGCGCGTTTTGGTCGCCCAAGACAGTGAGGGCGCGCCGGTCATGGTAAGCGTTCCAATCGAAGAGACGAAGGATGCGCAGGAACTTCAGGCACAGATCCTTTGGACAACGGCCGGAATCGTCGTTGCTTTGACGCTTGCAATCGGCCTTTGGGCTGGTTTTCTCAGCCAACGGCGGCTGGTCCGGATCAACCGAACCTTGGGGCGGTTGGCTGCGGGCGATCTTTCTGCGCGCACGGGCCATGCGCGGTCCAAGGATGATCTGGATGATATCGCACAGAACCTCGACCAAACGGCTGCGGAACTGGAACGGCTTGTATCCCAAACCCGCCACCTCAGCGCCAGCATCGCCCATGACCTGCGCACACCATTGGCACGGCTGCGCGCGCAACTTGAAATGCTGCCCGATGGCGACGGACGCGGGGCCGCTTTGGAAGAGGCCAATCGCCTGTCGGAAATCTTTGATACGATCATGCGCGTGGCCCGGATTGAGGCGGGCCATGGGCGGGATGGGTTTGAACCCGTTGCCCTTGAAACGCTGGCGACTGACATGGTCGAAACCTTTGGTCCGGTTGTAGAGGATGACGGAAAGAGGCTGGTGCTGGATCTGTCGATGCCCGCGACAATTCAGGCGGATCGCACGATGTTGGTGCAAGCCTTGGCAAATCTGATCCAGAACGCGTTGGTGCATGGCGGCGATCAGATTACGTTGTTTGTCCACGGTCGGAAAATGGGCGTGGCGGATAACGGCCCGGGGGTGGACCCGGCCCAATTTGAAGAAATCATCAAACCGATGGTGCGCCTTGATGCGGCCCGCAGCAGCAGTGGGTCCGGGCTGGGCCTTGCGTTGGTGAGGGCTGTGGCCGACCGGCACGGTGCGCATCTGGAGCTGACAGAAAATGATCCGCTTGGGCTGCGGGTCACGGTCAATTTTACAGAATTGTAAGCTCCCGGTCAGGCGCGGGTAAAACCGACGCTCTATCTACAGTTCATCGAAACAAAGGATGTAACTGGAGAAACCAAATGAACACCCTGATCAACACAATAACGACTGCAATTTCTAACACTGTCCTGTTCGCTGCCGCCATTGTCATGGCAGGCTTGGGGTTTGTCTTTGTGGGGACACTGGCGCTGTTTGCGCTGATGGCCGTCGGCGTCGCGATGATCGCCTCGCCTTTTGTCGCGCTGGCGGTGCCCGCCCCTAAAAACGCTGAAGTCGAAGCTTGATCCAAGCCGGCAGAAAGGCGCCTCCCATGACATCCCCTGCACATGCAGAAGCGAAATCGATTGCAAAGCCACACGGCTTTGTCACCAAAGGCATCCATTGGCTTTCAGCGCTTCTGATTGGCTATGGCTACTTCAAAGGGCTGAATAATGTGAACCAACTGGCCGACCCGGCGCTGTTTCGCTTTGAAGTGATCTTCGCCGCGGCCCTGGGGGTGTTGTTTCTGGTGCGCCTGCTCTGGACCCACAAAATCGGGGGGGCGACGCGCTTGCCTCAAACGGCCCCGAAATGGGAACAGCTGGGCTCTCGGGCGGTCCATTACGGCCTTTACGGATCGGTTTTCGCGATCGTGGGAACGGGCCTTGGTATTGCCTATGGTTATGCGTCACCGTTCCTGGGTCACCTGTTTATCCGCACGATGATCGCGCTACACGAAGCGGCGCTGACCGCTCTGCCGCTTTTGCTCCTCGCACATATTGGCGGTGCGCTTTGGCATAAATTTATCCGCCGAGATCGCGTGATGGAAAGCATGACCGGAAAACTGCCGATTTAGGGTGCTGAAGGTGTCTTTGAGCGTTGCTGCCGCGTCCAATGCGACGCGGCCCTCAGCCCTAAGCGAGGCTTGGCAACCACAGCACAATCGACGGAAAAGCAACGAGAAGACCGATGGTGACCGCGTCCGCAACGAAGAATGGGGTAACCCCTTTGAACACATCCTGCACCGTCAGATCGTCTCGCACGCCGGCAACCACGAAACAGTTTAGCCCAATCGGCGGGGTAATCAGGCAGAACTCTGCCATTTTCACAACCAGGATCCCAAACCAAATGGCACACATTGGCCCGGACATGCCGAATGTACTTTCGGCTGCCGAAACGGCCTCGCCGCCATTCAGGGCCATGACCGCGGGGTACACCACCGGTAGCGTCAGCAACAGCATGCCAATGGCGTCCATGAACATGCCCAAAACCGCATAGGCAAGAAGGATGCAGATGAGTATCAGCATCGGTGAAACGGTCAGGGAGGTGATCCAATCCGAAAACGCACTTGGCAAGTCAGCGAAGCCCAAGAAGCGCACATAAATCAAAACGCCCCAGATTATCGTAAAGATCATCACGCTTAGCTTGGCGGTTTCCAGCAACGCTTCTTTAAGTTGCTGCCACCGCATGCCCTGGTAAAGCGCCATCAAGAACACCACGAATGCGCCAATCGCGCCGCCTTCGGTTGGGGTGCCCCAAGCATCGCCTCCGAAAGGATTGTAGACAAAGCAGATGATGGTCGCGACGACGAACAGGATTGGCAAGGCAGGCGGCAGGGATTCAAAGCGCTCGCGCCAGGTAAAGCCGCTGACCGGGGGGCCAAAATCCTTGAATGTCAGTGCCATGCCGATGATCAGCGCCGCGTAAATCAACGCGGAAAATGCGCCGGGGATAAAGCCCGCAAGCAACAGCTTTCCCACATCCTGTTCAACGATAATCGCGTAAATCACAAGAATAGCAGAGGGCGGGATAAGCGAGGCCAGCGTTCCACCTGCGGCCACGACGCCAGCTGCAAATTGTTTGTTATATCCGATCTTAAGCATTTCAGGGATGGCAATCCGTGCAAACACGGCAGAGGTCGCCACGGATGCACCCGACACAGCGGCAAAACCAGCTGTGGCAAAAACCGTCGACACGGCCAACCCACCCGGCACCCACGCGATCCAGCGTTTTGCGGCTTCGAACAGTGCTTTGGTCAGCCCCGCATAATAGGCCAAGTATCCGATCAGGATGAATGTGGGGATCAACGACAAGGCCTGGCTTGAGACCTTGGAATGGGGCACCTGCCCGGCCGTTTTAACCGCGACGCCAAGCGCCCAACCGAAATCGTCAATGCCATAGTTTTTCTTGGCCCAGAAAATCCAAATCAGGCCAATCATCCCGGCAAGTCCGGCCGCAAAAGCCACCCGCATGCCCAAGATGACCAGAACGAGCATGCCGCCCGTTACGCATAATCCAATGTCAATCGGCTCCATCAGTCCTGCCCATCCAATTGATCCGCTTCCATTCTTGCTTGGGTTGCCGCATCTGCGATCAGAGGCACGGCAATCGCCTTTCCTGTCACGATCGCGCGGGCATAGGCCCAAATCTGCAGACACAAGCGCAAGCACAATACGCTGAAGGCCACGGGGGCCAAAAGCTTGGCAGGCCAGATTGGCAGCGCAATATCCATAGAGCTGTCACGGCTCCACATGGGGGCTGCGAAATCAAAGCTGCGATCGAAATGGGCCCAGCTGCCCCAGACCAGCAGAACCATCAGCACGAGAACGCAAGCCGTGGTGATCAATTCTGCGGTATAAAGGGCACGGCCACGCAGTTTGCCGACCAGGATGTCCATGCGGATGTGTCCGCCCTCGCGCATCACATAGGAAACCCCCATGAATGCAATCAGCGGCATGACCTGTTCGATCCAATCAACATATCCCGGCAGCGGCGCGTTCAACGCGTTGCGCCCCGAAACAGAGACGACAGCCAAGACCATCAGCGCGAACACGCTGATCCCACTGATGAGCGCCAAGAAACGTTCTAGCCGTAGAAGTGTTTGGTCGCATTTGCTAAGCAAGCTGTCATCTGTCAGCACAAGAGACGCTGTTGCCATCTTACCCCCCAACCCGTTTGAAATTCTTGTCGTGGAAGAACCCCGCGCCAAAACCGACGCGGGGTTTGTAGAAGGTTACTGGCCTTCGGCAATCATGCCGGTGACAAGATCATACAGCTCTTGCGCAGGAAGGCCTGCGGCATTGTTCTGTTCGATCCATGCCGCGGCGGCAGGTGCTGCAGCCGCTTCTTTAAAGCTGGTAAGTTCAGCGTCAGAGAAGGTGACCACTTCGATATCACGCTCTGCAAGGGCGGGGCCCCAAGCGTCCATTGTCGCGCCATTGTAGTTGGCCACGTAATGCGCCAATGCCTCTTCCACAGAGCCCAACAAGGCGTCCCGGTGTTCATCGGAAAGACCTTCCAACGCATCTGTGTTCACCACAACTGGGCAGTTCACCGTGCCCGGGTTGAGGTTTTCTGTCCACCAGGTGGCGTTTTCAATTGTGCCAAAAGACATATGGGCATGGGGGGCAAAGGCCACAGCCTTGACCACACCGGAATCCATCGCCTGACGAACTTCAGACGCTGACATAGACGTTGGCACGGCACCGATCGTTTCCATCGCAGCGCCGATGCCACCGGTTGCACGCACGCTAAGCCCGTCAAAATCCGCAAGTGTCTTAGGCGCATCGCCCACACCGACGATATTGTACTGTGGCAATGGCGAAGGCATCAGCAGCGTGGCATTCCAGCGTGCCAAGTCGGCCACAGTTGCCGGATGCTGATAAACCGCCATCGAAAGCGCGATTTCCTGTTCAAGCGAAGACACGCCAAGGAATGGCAGCTCTAACACGGTGATTGAGGGGTTCTTGTCGCGGTGATAGCCCGCACAGAACTGCGCCATTTCAAAGGCCCCAATGGAAATACCATCAAGATTTTCGCGGTTGTTCGACAAACCACCATAGCTGATATTCAGTGTAAATTCGCCGTTGGTCTTCGCGGACACCAGTTCGGCCAGCTTTTCAACATGTTCTGTAAAGGCACGTTGTTTGCCCCAAAGGGACACGTTCCATTCGTCGGCTTGTGCGGCGGCTGCCAATCCAACGGTAACTGCGGCTGCCGCAGCGGTTGTCACGATATTCTTCATGTTTGCTTTCCTCCCAAAAAAACTATGTGCCGTTTCACCACATTTTGAAGGGTCTCACACATGAAGAAATCTGCGGGCCGCACAGACTGCGCCCTGCGGATTTCCGCAGAGCTACAAAAGCGCATCCTTATCCAGGCCGAGCTTGACGATCTTTTCATTCAAAGTGCGGCGGCCAATGCCCAGTTCACTGGCGACATCATCCATGCGGCCATCGTTGGACTGGATCGCTTTGCCGATCATCTGACGCTCAAACGCGGCGACGGCTTCTCTTAGACCAGAGCGCGGGGGTGCGGTGCTTTCCTCAAGGGACAAAACGTCGTGAATGGACCCCATGCCATGTCGCGCCATGATGGCACGACGGTCCATCAGATTGCGCAACTCACGGACGTTGCCGGGCCATTCATGGGCCATCAATGCCGCCCATTCCTCATCGTCCAGTTGCGGCGGGTCGATATCGTAAAGCGTAGCATATTCCTGCAAAAACCGTGTCGCGATCAATGCGATATCATCGCGCCGGTCACGCAAGGGCGGCAAATCCAACGAAAACCCATCCAGCCGATAGAGCAAATCCGCCCGCAATCGTCCGGCCTTAACCGCGGCGTCCGTGTCTTCATTGGTGGCGGCGATGATCCGCAGATCAACCTTTTGCGGAGAGCCCTGATCCGGGGCCATCACCTCTCCTGCATCAATGAGGCGCAGAAGGGTTGGTTGCATGTCCAACGGGCACGCGCAGATTTCATCCAGCAGCAGCGTGCCACCCGTTGCTTCGTTCGCGATATGCGGCAAGTGGGCGGCACTGATCTGCGCGGCATTCACGACGATATAGGGGGCGGCGCATCTGTCGGAAAGATCATGGATCATCCGAGATACCAAATCCTTACCGGTGCCCGTTTCGCCCTGCACCAAGACGCTGGCATCCGTGCCCGCCACCATGGCGATCGTATCGCGCAAACGGTTCATCGCAGGTGTTCGCCCAAGCAACACGCGATCAGCGCCAGACAGCTGACGAAGCCGTTCCATCAAACGCAGATTGTTCTTCTGCATTTTATGGGCTTCGGCTGCGTGGGTCAGGATCAACAACAACCGCTTGGGGTCAAAGGGCTTTTCGACAAAGCTATAGGCCCCGTTGTTCATCGCCTCGACGGCCGTCGGGATATCACCATGGGCGGAAATCAGCACCACGGGCGGTGCAGAGACCAACGAGTGCAGCAGGTCAAGACCAGAGGTTTCTGGCATGCGAACATCGGATAGAACCACGTCGGGCTGAAACTGATCAATCCAGCGTTCAGCATCTGTGGCCCGCGCCAAGGCCTTGGTCGTCCAGCCCGCTGCCTCGGTCAGATCAACCAAAGAGTTTCGCATCAGCCGGTCGTCATCAATGATCAACACCCTGTTCTCAGCCACTGCGTTGCTCCCTCTTTGGCAATGTGACGCGAAATACTGTCCCGCCAGTTTTCTGGTCTTCGGCCTGAACGGTACCGCCATGATCCGCGACGACACCCGCCGAAATGGTCAGACCCAGCCCCATACCATGGCCACTTTCGCGGGTCGTCGCAAAGGGCTCTTGCAAGGACTGCAACGATTTCCCCTGTAGACCGTGGCCCGTATCAGACACAGCAAACCAGACGTCCTGCGGCGTTTCCCCCATAGTGACCGTGATCAGTCGCTTGTCAGTCTCTTCCACCGCATCCAGCGCATTGCGCACGATATTTGTAATGACCTGTTCGATCCGCAGCCGATTGGCCGTCACCATGGTGGCGCGGTTGGGTTTTTCAAACGCAATTGTCGCCCGGCGTTCTGCGACGCTCGGCTCCAACAACTCCAATGCGTCATGCATGGCATCGGCCAGGTCGAAACGCTCAAAACTGTCGCGCCCTTTTCGGGAAAAGAATTTGAGCTGCCGCGTGATGTTTTCCATCCGCTCTACAAGGCTTTGCATCTTATCGCCCAGCTTTGAAGGGCCGACCGTCATCTCTGACGCGGCCAGCTGATTTTTCATCGCCGCGATCGGTTGGCCAAGCTCATGCGTGACCGAGGACGCAAGCTGGCCCAATGCAGCAAGACGCCCTGCACGCTCTAGCTCTGCCTGGGTTTGCTTAAGATCCCGTTCAGCCGCGCGGCGTTCTTCGATTTCAACGGCAAGCTGTCGGTTGGCTGATCGCAACTCAGATTCTTCGTGTTCCGACTTTTTCAGCGCGTTTCGCACAAGCCGGAGGCGGTTCACCTGAAACAGGCTGAATGTCAGCAAGGTGAAGGTCAAAAAGCCGCCTGCCACCAACCACGCCCGCGTCACGGCCTGATCGTTCGGCACGAAGAAGTGCAAGCTCCAACTGTTCGGAAGGTCGGCCGTGCTAAGATACAATAACCGGTCTTGCCCCACTCTTGCTGTCTGGCCCAGCGCGTCGACATCCCAATCCAACGCGTCCAGAACTTCTGCCCCGAATTGCCGGGACGCGACGATGCTGTCGCGTTTTTCGGGCGTCCAGGGTGACATTGCCTTGTAGCGCCAGTCCGGGTTGGAGGCCAATAAGACCACACCATCGTTATTGGCCAAAAGGATATTCTCGCCGGAATCCTGCCACGTGTGCTGCAGGGCAGACAGGTCGATCTTGATCGCAATCACGCCCGCGATGTCGCCATTTGGCCTTCGCACTGGCATGGCATAGAAATAGCCGGGAATTCCGGTCGTCGCGCCGATGCCGTAAAACTCTCCCAACTCGCCCTTCATTGCGGCCTTGTAATAGGGGCGGAACCCATAGTTTTGCCCCTTAAAACTGGTCGCCGTTTTGGCGTTAGAAGACGAAATGGTCTTTCCCTGATTGTCCATCAAATAGATCGCATCAAGTCCCGCACTTTGGGCGAACCGGGCAAGCCGATAATCCAGCGCATCGGTGGAAGCCCCCTCTAGCGTGCTTGCGACGACCGGATCCAACGACAGCAGGAACGGCAAATGTGCAAAGTGCCGCAATTCGGTTTCCAACGCGCTTCGGTATAGCGTTAGACGCGCCTCTGCCTTTTCGATTTCTTGCGCCTTAAAGAAACTGAAAGACACCCAGTACAGAGCAGCTGCAACGCCCAGGATAATTATCAAAAAGAGTGGTTTTGAAACACGCATGTTGCATGAGTGTCTATTCGCAGCACCAATTTCAACCCTATGCGGGTCGCACAGGACGGATTTGGCAGTGATCCTTGTGTCGCTATGGGGCCAGATTAAACAGCCGCGGAGCGATGCGTGCCGTCAAAAGTCCAAACCAAGATCAACGGTCGCGGCCGAATGCGTCAATGCCCCGGAAGAGATATAGTCGACGCCCGTTGCCGCGATTGACGCGATCCGATCGAGGGTAACGTTTCCACTGGCTTCGGTCTTTATGCGCCCGGCAACAAGGGCGACCGCCTCGTGCAGCGTTTCGTCGTTCATGTTGTCCAAGAGAACAACCGACGCACCCCCGACCTCCAGCACTTCTGCAAGCTGATCCAGACGGTCCACTTCGATCTCAACAGCCATCATGTGGCTGGCATGCGCCTTGGTGGCCTCAAGCACATTGCGCACGCCGCCCGCCGCCGCAATGTGGTTGTCCTTGATCAGGATCGCGTCCGATAAGGAATAACGGTGGTTGAACCCGCCGCCGTGCAACACGGCCAGTTTTTCGACCAAGCGCAGGCCAGGTGTTGTCTTGCGCGTGCATGTGATCCGGGCGTTGGTGCCGTTGGTTTTGGCAACGAATGACGCGGTCATTGTCGCGATGCCGGTTAAGCGACCGGCAAAATTCAGGGCCACTCGTTCTGCGGACAGGATTGAGCCGGCACTGCCCTTGATGGTCATAAGGGTTTGCCCGGCTTTGCACGCCATGCCGTCATCAAGATGTGTTTCGATCTTCAGCGTTGCATCCACCAGATGGAACGCGATGCGTGCAACCTGCATCCCCGACACACAGGCGTCGGCGCGGGCGTTCAGATGCGCGGTGTACACCGTCTGTGCCGGGATCACAGCGCGAGTCGTCACGTCTCCGTAGCTGCCCAGATCTTCCATCAGGGCGTTGCGGATCATTGGTTCTAGGATCAAGTCGGGAACACTGGCAAAGCTCATGAAGTTTCCTCGCAAATTTCTGACCGTATTTTCATCGCACCCGCAAGCGTTAGCCGCGAGCGCTGGCCCTCGCCGGGTAACGTGTCTGGAAAGTCTGATCGTTCATGGGCCCCTCGGCTTTCTTCGCGGGACAAAGCCGCAGCCGCGATCAAGGTTGCCGTCGCAGTCATGTTGAGGAACGAAACGCTGGACGTGTTTGCTGATTCAAGCTTTGCGATCTTGCGCAAAGCCGTTTTCAAACCGATCGCGTTGCGCACGACACCCACAAACGAGGTCATCGTTTGGCGAAGCTCGGCCACGGATGCCGGCTCTGGCGATGTTTCTTTGTTCTCAAACGTAATGTCGAGCGGCGCGGCAGTCATTTCAGGCAGCTTTTGTGAAATGTTTTCCGCGCAGATACGTGCGTAAACCAAAGCCTCTAACAAGCCATTCGATGCAAGCCGGTTGGCGCCGTGCAAGCCTGTAGAAGACGCCTCGCCGCAGACCCAGAGATTGTCCAAGGACGCGCGGCCATCCATGTCTGTGGCTATTCCACCCATATGGTAATGCGCGGCAGCGGCGACGGGAATGGGTTCGATTGCGGGATCGATCCCGTTGCGCGCGCAGGCCTCTGCGACAGCGGGGTATTGCGTCTTGATCGCTTCGCCCAACACAGCACGCGTGTCGAGCATCGGCCGTCGGCCAGCCTGGGTTTCAGCGAATATCGCACGCGCAACAACGTCACGTGGTGCAAGTTCGGCATCGGGATGTTCTGCCAACATGAACCGCTCGCCTTCGTTGTTGATCAGGATCGCACCTTCACCGCGAAGGGCTTCGGTGGCCAACGGCGCGGGGTCTTCGCCGACATCCATTGCGGTGGGATGAAATTGGACAAACTCTGGGTCCGCAATCATAGCGCCTGCGCGGGCCGCCAAACCGATGACTTGCCCGCGAATGCGCGGCGGGTTTGTTGTGAGCGCATAAAGTCCGCCGGACCCGCCCCCTGCCAGCAGCACCGCGCTGCCGTTCAGCGCAATAGGCGCTGAATGCGGGTCATGGGCCGACTGAATGATGACCCCGTTGACCCGCCCGTCAGTAAGCGTCAAATCCAGTGCCATCGCCCCTTCCAACACCTGGATGGACGGGGTGGCGCGAACTTTTTCAATCAGTGCGGCCATAATCTCGGCCCCGGCCTGATCCCCTTTCACGCGAACCACACGCGCATAGGTATGGGCAGCTTCGCGCGACATGACATAGTCGCCGTTTTCTGTTCGATCAAATGGTGTCCCAAGCTCTGTCAGCGCAAGAATATGGGCGCGCGCCTCTTGCGTGACCATATCCGCGACGTCGCGATCGACTGTGCCATCGCCCGCCTGAACCGTATCTGCGGCATGACTTTTGGGGCTGTCCGCACGATCCATCGCTGCGGCAACCCCGCCCTGGGCCCAGGCCGAACTGGCCCCTTCGCCCAGAGTTTCGGGCGAAATCATCACCACAGGGCGCGGAGCCAAGCTGAGGGCTGCATATAGTGCGCCAAGGCCAGCACCAACAATTACGACACGTTCGGTCTGAAGGGCCTTCATCCGGATCAAAGACCCAACTTGCGTGACAGATCTATCATCGCCTGCACGGATGCTTTGGCCTTTTCAGCGACAGTCGGATCCACGAAAACCTCGTTTTCGCCGCTGTGCAGCACCCAGAGGATTTTCTCAAGAGAGATTTTTTTCATGTAAGGACACATGTTGCAGGGCCCGACAAAATCCACCTCTGGCAGTTCATCCGCGATGTTGGAAGCCATTGAACATTCGGTGATCAGCATAGCTTTTTGCGGTTTCTCGTCCGTCACATATTTGATGATTCCACTGGTCGAGCCAGAGAAATCGGCCTCTGCCACAACATCAGGCGGGCATTCGGGATGTGCGATCAGCCGCGTTCCAGGGTTCCATTCGCGGAAGTCGCGCAAATCTTTTGCGGTGTATTGTTCGTGAACGATGCATGATCCGGGCCAATATACGATGTTCTTATGGCTCTGGTTGGCAACGTTTTGTGCCAGATACTGATCCGGCGTAATGATGACCGTATCGCTTTCCATCGCATTTACGATCTGAAGCGCGTTGGAAGACGTGCAACAGATGTCCGATGCGGCTTTCACTTCTGCTGTGGTGTTCACATAGGTGACAACCGGCGCACCCGGATATTTGGCGCGCATTTCTTCGATACCATCGGCGGTGATGCTTTCGGCAAGGGAACAACCTGCCTCCATATCCGGCATCAAAACGGTTTTCTTCGGGCTCAGGATTTTGGATGTTTCTGCCATAAAGTGAACGCCCGCCTGAACGATCACATCTGCGTCCACGTCAGTGGCTTTCATAGCAAGTTGCAGACTGTCGCCGACAAAGTCGGACACCCCGTGGAAAATTTCCGGGGTCATGTAGTTATGCCCCAGGATCACGGCATTTCGTTCTTTCTTTAACGCGTTGATCGCTTTGACGTAGGGCGCATAAATGGCCCAGTCCGCCGGGGACACAACACGAGACATGCCCGCATAGATGTCTGCCAAAGCATCAGCGCATTCGACAGAAGGGGCAAGATCATAGTGATCTGATAGAACTGTGCGCATTTGCGAAATGTCTAACATTGGGGGTGTCTCCGGTTATCTTGGACGTCGAAGACTTCATCTCGTGAACGTCCACAGCCCAGTGTCTTATCTTGAAAAATATTAACGTTCAAAGTCATTCCCTACACCAGCCGTTCATGTGACTGCAACCGACAGCTGCCTCGCCGCCCATGCCACGACCACAGCCGTTTCCTGTTACCCGCAGATTAAAAAACCGATGAACTCTGTGGCATATGTGCGCATAGACTAGGCATGGGCGGAATTTCTTTCAAATGACAAGAGACCCGTATGACTGGCCCAATCAGGTCTTAGCGGTCGCCAAGGTGTTTTGCCAAAGGCCCATTTGGGGGCAAACGGGCAATCTTTGGCGCAAAAAACCGGAAAATTGAGGCTTGGCGGGGCGAAAATCGCCACATGGGCAGTACATTTGAGCAAAACACCCGAAACGTAAATTTCTTTTTATTTCAACCCCTTGAAGTGCCCCTTAGGCGACTTCCGTAGCACCGTAACTTCTACAGGCCGATACAATAGACCGAAAGCAATACATCCGCCCTCGGGTTGCCAGATTGGCCCCTTTCCTTTCGAACAATCAATGCAAAAGGACACCCGCACAGGTGACGGGCGACAGACTTGTTATGGACGCGCCCAGATGTTTGGGATTTCCATCATTGCAGGCCGCGTGCTTTGTAAACGTCACGCCCCCAAGCCGACGCGCCGTGCAAACGTGACCTTCGTTCAGTTGACCATTTTCCCAAAGGACCATTCCGATGAAACATGATCTGGTAATTCGAGGCGCGCGCGTCGTCACATCCGGCACTGTTTCCTTGTGCGACATTGGCATTCAGCAGGGTCGGATTTCGGCACTGGGCACAGATCTGAACGGCAAAGAGGTGATCGAAGCCGAGGGCCTTGTTGCCATGCCCGGCGGCATCGACAGTCATGTTCACATTTCGCAACCTTCCGGCCCTGGGATTGAAATGGCAGATGATTTCGCCTCGGCCACATGTGCGGCGGCTTGCGGTGGCAATACGACAGTCATGCCGTTCTGTTTGCCAGAGGATGGGCAAACGCTTCGCCAGGCGGTCGCCGACTATCTGGCCAAGGCCGAAGGCGCCTGTCTGACGGATGTGTCCTTTCACTTAATCGTCAAATCCGTAGACCCTGTGACATTAGGACAAGATCTGCCGGCGTTGATCAGCATGGGGTTTACCAGCTTCAAAGTCTTTATGACCTACCAGGGCATGCGTCTGACAGATGCCGAAATCCTACAAGTCATGGGCGTGGCCCGCGAACAGGGTGCGCTGACCATGGTGCACGCCGAAAACGAAGACGCCATTGAATTCCTACGAGACAAGGCCGAACGCGCAGGGCAGATTGAACCGGTTCATCACGCACGCACACGCCCCATTCCGGTCGAACGCGAAGCAACGCACCGTGCCACAACCCTGGCCGAGGTTGCGGACGTTCCGGTCATGATCGTGCATGTTTCCAACGGCGCTTCGCTCGAAGAGATCCAACGCGCAAAAGCGCGCGGCGTGCGTGTCTTTGCAGAAACCTGCCCCCAGTATATCACCCTGACCAGCAACGATCTGGACCGCGCCGGCTTTGAGGGGGCCAAGTGGGTCTGCTCGCCCCCGCCGCGCGATCAGGCCGAGCAAGCGGCGATCTGGACCGGGCTGGAACAAGGCGCTTTTGACGTTTTTTCCTCTGACCACTGCCCCTTCCGCTTTGCCGACCCTGCGGGCAAGGACGGGCCAGGCGCACGCGCCTCTTTCCGCAATATTCCCAATGGCATTCCAGGGATCGAAACGCGTTTGCCGATCCTGTTTTCGGAAGGCGTAACAAAGGGACGCCTTAGCCTTGAAACCTTTGCCGCATTGACCGCCACGAACCACGCGCGCCTGTACGGCCTTGAAAACAAAGGTGCAATCGCCATTGGCAAGGACGCCGATATTGTACTTTGGGATCCGGCCCTGACCCGGACGATCACCCAGGACATCCTTCACCATGGCTCTGATTACACCCCTTGGGAAGGGTTCGAGGTTACCGGCTGGCCGGTCCGTACGATCTTGCGTGGCCAAACCGTGATGCGCGACGGTGAACCTGTCGGTGCCAACACAGGCACCCATGTCGCCCGCGCCAAGCCAGAGGTAACACCATGAACTTCCCCCCAATCGACGGGCGGCGCGTCGGCATGTTGACGCCATCCTCGAACACCGTGCTGGAACCCTATACCAGCGCCATGTTCGCGCCGTTTGGCGACGAAGCCTCGGTTCATTTCGGGCGCTTCCGGGTGGTGGAAATTTCTATGTCCGAGGCCTCGCAATCGCAGTTCGAACTGGAACCGATCCTCGAAGCGGCGGACCGCCTGGCCGAAACCAATCCGCACCTGATTGCCTGGAACGGCACCTCTGCCAGTTGGCTTGGGTTGGAAAAAGACCGCGCACTTTGCGCGGCGATTACGGAACGCACCGGCGTGCCTGCCACTTCGACGATCCTGGCCTATGACGCGCTGTTTCGCAGCATGGGGGTCAGACGGTTAGGCGTTGTCACACCTTATATCGCAGATATCGAAACACGGATGATTGCGAACTATGCGACCCAAGGGATCGAGGTGGTTGATGCGGCCCGGTTGGACGACAAAGGCAATTACAGCTTTGCAACCTACCCGCCAGCACAGGTTGGTGCGATGATTGAACAGGTGGCCAAGGCCAAGCCCGACGCCATCGCTGTTGTGTGCACCAACTTTCGGGGCGCAGCTGTGGCGGCCAGCATCGAAGACGCCATCGGTATTCCTGTGCTCGACTCGGTCTCGGTTACGGCGGCGCATTGCCTGCGCGAGGTCGGGTTGGACCCGGCGCGTGTGACCGGTTGGGGCCGTGTCTTTGGTCTTTAGACCGGCGCCTGGGGAATGTCGCTTTTGAAATCTTCGACGCTGGCGGAAATCTCATGTATCAGAAGATCGGCCACCGTCGTACAAATCCGCGGCAGCGTCCGGTTCACACTGACAGCGACCCCGACCGACTGGCTGTGCACCTTTGCATCCGTTATCGGAATGGCAAGCATTTTGCCGCTGGCCAATTCCGCCTCGGCATCCAGCTGTGAGGTCAGCGCAAGATGCGTACCAGCCGACACGAGCTGCTTGAGAAGTTGCAGCGAATTCGTAACCACGGGCGGCTGCGCGTTGGTAAACAACCAGGTGTGCCGCGCCTCCAGCATGCGGCGAATGGCCAGGGCTCTGCTTTGCACGACAAGGGGATAGGCCCGGATTTCTTTGGTTGTAATGCTGGCCAAACCGGCCACCGGGTGTTCCGGGGCGCAGACGCAAACCAGCGGTAATTCTTCGGACCACATCATGTGAAGATCACGCGTTGCTTTGAGGTTAAACCCAAGCACCAAAAGCGTGGCCATAACGCTGAAGCCAACCGCCACAACCACCTACCCCACTCCAAACGAATAGATCGCCACTACAATCAAATGTGCACAGACATTAAAATGGGTTGGCAATGGCCTCACCTTCACACTGTGTAACATGACCGCCGCCGCGCTCGTTGGGGTCAGCCTGTTCTCAGAGTTCAACCTTTCCGCCGCACTCATCCAAGCCAGTTATCTGTTCATCGGCTTTATCGGAGTGTTTCGGTGGATGTTCCGGCGCGCGACGTCTGGCGCAGCCAAGTTTGGCGAGGACATGTCATGATGTCGATGCCAGATGCTTTGTCCTATTTCATCACCGTGGTTGCCATTTCACTCGCATCTGGGCCAATCGCTTTGGTCTTATTGCTCCGATCTGCACGCCAAGATCTGCGCGGGGCGCTAGGGTTTGGCTTTGGCTATAAGGCGGCCCTTTGTCGACGTCAGACGTCACCGACGTCCGCCGTTCTTTGCACGACTTGGCGCTGCAACGTTTTTCTTCAATGAACCTCAGTTGACGTCGACGATCTTGCCCGGATTCATGATGTTCTCTGGGTCAATCGCGCGCTTGAGCGTCGCCATCAGCGCATAGGCATCGCCATGCTCTTCTAACATGTATTTCTTTTTACCTGTGCCAACACCATGTTCTCCGGTGACCGTCCCGCCGAAAGACAGGGCAACGCGGTTAACGTCCGATGCAAGCGACTTGGCGCGCTGCAATTCGCTTGGGTCGTTCGGATCGAACAGGATCAGCAAGTGAAAATTGCCGTCACCAACATGCCCGACAATAGGCGCAATCAGCTCTGCCTGCTCAATCAACGCCTTGGTGCGCGTGATACAGTCAGCCAGCGCTGAAATCGGGACACAGCAATCTGTCACGACACTTTCGCACCCTTTGCGCAACGATTTTCCAGCGTAATAGGCGTTGTGCCGGGCAGCCCACAAGCGATTGCGGTCCTCAACTTTGGTCGCCCACTCAAAGCCTGAAACACCGAATTCCTTTCCGACGCTTTCAAACAATTCCACCTGTTCCTTCACGCTTGCGTCTGACCCGTGGAATTCTAAGAAGAGATGCGGTTTTTCGGGCAGATTCAGGCCGGGGTTGAAAAGGTTCATGCCCTTCATCTGTATTTCGTCCAACAGCTCAACCCGCGCCAACGGAAGACCCATTTGAATGGCCATGATCACACTATTTACGGCATCATCGACCGTTTCATAGGCACAGGTCGCGGCCAGAATTGCGTCAGGCTGACCAAACAGGCGCACTGTAATTTCGGTGATAATCCCAAGTGTCCCTTCGGACCCAACGAAGAGATGAGTCAGGTCATATCCTGCCGATGATTTCCGAGCGCGCGAGCCGGTTTTGATGATCGTTCCGTCAGGCAGCACAACTTCCAGCGCCAAAACGTTCTCGCGCATGGTGCCATAGCGAACGGTATTGGTGCCCGAAGCACGCGTGGCCGTCATGCCGCCAATCGTGGCGTCGGCCCCCGGATCGACCGTGAACATCAATCCAGTGGCGCGAAGTTCATCGTTCAGCTGCGTGCGCGTAACCCCGGGCTGAACAACGGCATCCAAATCGCTTTCGTGAACGTGGAGGATTTTGTTCATCCGGCTGGTATCCACGCTGATCCCGCCATGGATCGGGATAATATGACCTTCCAATGAGGTGCCAATGCCGAAGGGAACCACGGGCACTTGGTAGTGCGAACAGATTTTTATGATCTGCGAAACGTCTTGCGTGCTTTCAGGAAAAGCAACCGCATCCGGCAATGCTGGTTCGGAATAGGCTTCGTCCCGGCTATGGATTTCCCGGATGCTTTCACCTGTCGAAAGGCGATCGCCCAACAAGTCTTTTAACGCTGAAATGGCTGGACCGATGTTGCCATTTGTCATGTCACATTCCCCAATTTTTTCTTTCCAATTCCTCTTAACATCCGAAGCCATGGGTCAGCCCTCTCGGCACGCCGAAATTTGACCTATGCTTTGAACCTGCATCATCTGAAGGTTCCGGCGTAAATCTCGCGCAATGCGTTTTTCTGCACCTTTCCCATGGCGTTTCTGGGCAGAGATTTGACAAATTCGATGCGTTTGGGCTGTTTGAACCTGGCCAAATCATCCTTGATACCAGTCATAATGTCCGCAGCTGAGGTTGCAGCGCCGCTCTGAGCAACGACGACAGCCACGACTGCTTCGCCAAAATCTGGGTGCGGGACGCCAATGACGGCGCTTTCATCGACGCCCTCAAGCGCGTCGATCAAAAGCTCAATCTCTTTGGGATAAATGTTGTACCCGCCCGAGATGATCAGGTCTTTTTGGCGCCCGACGATATGAACATATCCCATCTCATCAATGCGCCCGAGGTCGCCCGTGATAAAAAAACCGTTGTCGCGCAGTTCCTCTGCGGTTTTCTCGGCCATGTTCCAGTAGCCTGCAAAAACGTTCGGGCCTCGCACCTCTAGCACACCGGTTTCGCCTTGGGGCAAGGTCGCACCAGTTGCAGGGTCCGTGACCAACAACTCGATCCCCGGCAATGGAAAGCCGACCGTGCCTGCGCGCCTGTCGCCGTCATAGGGGTTAGAGGTATTCATATTTGTTTCGGTCATGCCATAGCGTTCCAGAATCGCGTGCCCGGTCACCTCGCGCCAGCGATCATGGGTTTCGGCCAGCAACGGTGCGGATCCGGATACAAACAGACGCATGTTCGCAGAAGCGTCGGACAGCCCTTCCGAGGTAAGAAGGCGCACATAAAACGTCGGCACGCCCATGAGCACCGTGGCCTTGGGCATGTAGCCGAGGATGTCATCCGCATCGAAATTGGGCATGAAGATGCAAGACGATTCAGCCATCAGCGTGATATTTGTTGCAACAAACAGACCATGCGTATGAAAGATCGGCAAAGCGTGGATCAAAACGTCATCAGCGCTGAAGCGCCAAGCTTCCTTTAGGGTTTCAGCGTTTGACGCCAGCGCCTTATGCGTCAGCATGGCCCCTTTGGATCGCCCGGTTGTTCCTGACGTGTAAAGAATGGCGGCGAGATCGTCTGGCCCTCTGGAGACGGCATTGAACCCCGGCGCCGCTGCATCGCACAGTTCAGCCAATGATCCGCTTTCATCGGCCCCGATGGTCAACACGTTCGCAACACCGGCTTCTTTCGCCACGGGCGATAACTCTCCTTCTCGTGCCAAATCACAGACAAAAACCCGTGGTTCAGCATCGGCCAGGAAATAGGTGATTTCGGTAGGTGTGTAGGCCGTGTTGAGCGGCAGAAACACGCCCCCGGCCAAAACCGTCGCGACATAGAGTTCCAGCATGGCGATAGTCTTTGGGGCCTGCACGGCCACGCGGTCACCGGGTTCAACGCCAATCGCAACCAAAACCTTTGCCATGCGCTCGGCGTTGGCAAAAAAGGCCTTATATGTGACGTCTTCACCGCTTTGATGATTGCGCAGGAACAGGCTATTTCCTGTGTCTTTTCGTGCGGCGCACAATCTCTCGGCCAGATAATTTCCTTGATACATGGTGGTTCCTATGCGCCGTGCTTGTTTCGGCTAGGTTGGACGATACAGAAACGTCGTACTTCCTTGAAAAGGTTTGGTGAATTTTTCGGTGGTCATAGAGCTATCTCCCCTCACATTGCTCATGTTACGCGGGCTTTGATCCGAGCGCCGTGCAAGCAATTCGACCGTCGCACCGGGGGCCCGGTTGATTGCGTGGATCACCTCTGGGGTCCCTGCCACTCTGACAAGCCTTTCGCACTGTCGGTTTGTCACGCCATCGATATCGGCCCTCCAGATGGGTCTTGTTCGGATCAATGATCCTGGCGGAACTCGACAATCGCTGCAAGAGCTTGCACCGTAAATCCGATAGTTCAGTCAAGTTGAGCAGTCGCATCTTCTGATGCATCGTCTCCGGCCCACCGGGCCAAGAGGTGAATGAGAATGATGATCATTGAAATGGGCACCGCGACAGAAATCCATACCATCGGAATGCCAAGGGTATCTGCGGTCAGTCCGGACTGGCGTGCGAGATACCCTTTTGCAAATCCGCCCTTCAGACCGACAAAGCAAAAGTAGATGACCGGCAGAATAAAGGTGAGCACCGCAGCACTTTGGACCGCTTTTGCGAAGATCGCCAAGACATGAGGAGGATCGGGGAAAACACTTTGCATCAACACCGCATCCGACTGCGTCTTGAACGACAGCGTCGCACCCAGCAGTCCGGTCCACACCATCGCATAGCGTGCAACATCTTCGGTCCAGACAGGGGGCGAAGAGAAAACATAACGCGCAATGATTTGCACCACGACCGTGACGAACATCAGACAGACCGCGAAAACGGCAGTCCGGCGCATCACAAGATGCAAGCGGTCACTGGTGCTGATGATGAGATGGCGCAACTTCAAACTCCGGTTTCAAAAAAGGGGCGAGCCGCAGAATACAGCCCGCCCATCTATTTAGCGGTTCTCGTCAGACAGTTTCTTCCACAGCGCGGTGTCCTCTGCTGTCATCAGGTCTGAATCGTAGACCGGCAGAGACGCCTCGCGGAATACGGCGCGTTCCTCTGGTGTAAGCCGCTGAACTGTAACGCCGTTTTCCTCGAGCGCCAGCAATCCGTTGACGGATGCAGCCGCCAGCCACTCGCGGGCCGCCGCATCTGCGGTTTCAACGGCTGCGTCAACGCTTGCACGATCTGCGTCAGACAGCCCATCATACCAATCTTTGGACGCAATAACCGCCCGCAGTGGCCAGATCACATCTGCATCGGCAAAGTTCTTGATGAAGTCTGTTTGACCAAACATCACTGGAACGAAGGGCGAATTCAGATAGCCGTCAATAACGCCTGTTTGCAGGCCTGCCGGGACTTCACCCCAAGGTACGATCGTGCCGCTGGACCCCCAAGCCTGATACATCGCGATCTGCGCATCGTCCAAGGCACGCATCCGTAGCGACGCCATATCCGCCGGAGAGCGCACGGCCTGTTTGGTCGTAATCACACCGGAGGCCGGCCCAAGCGGTGCCAGTGCCAAAAGGATCGCATCCTGTTTTGCGAGGTTTTCATTGATGCGGTTGTAAACATCCCCCGCAGCCAACGCGCGGTCCATATGCGCAATATCGTCGAAGATATATGGCAGGCGAACCCCATAGATGAACGGATCGACCTGCGCCACAGCGCGCACATCTGAAAGCGAGATTTCAAGCAAGCCGGTAGAGACCTGATCGAACTTCTCGGCTTCATTTCCGACAGAACCGCGCGGCATTTCACGCACGTCCATGCCCGCTTCTTTTAGCGCATTGCCAAAAGCAAATGCCCAGTTGTAAGAGCCTGATGTTTCCAGGTCCGGCTTGCTGTCCAGTGCAATTTTGACTTCTGCCGATGCAGACGTGGCCATTGCAAGCAATGCCGCTAATGTAAGTGCCTTGAGTTTCATAGATCGTCCTCCCTTAGTTTTGGTTAGTTCACTGAAAATCCGAACAGGCGCGGCAAAGTGAGGCTAAGCGCAGGCCAATAGACCAGAGCAAGCAACAAGAGCACCTGAACGAATATGAAGGGCAGCGAAGCAAAGGCCAGCCGCCAGTAATTGAGGTTGGTCAGGGCCGATACAACCACCAGGCATTTGCCCAAGGGCGGCGTAATCAGACCGACGCATAAATTAAAGCACAGCACGATGCCCAGTTGGATTGGGCTTATGCCTTGTTCCAAGGCTTGCGGCGCAAACAGTGGGATCAACAGGGTCAGGGCCACGGGCGTATCCATGAACATGCCCGCGATCAGAAAGATAAACACAAGGAAAAACAGGTATTTTGTGCCCGTCAGCCCGAATGAGTCGACCCACGTCGCCAGAGCTTGTGACCAGCCCAGTTGGCCCGCCAGATACCCCAGAACCGAAATCGCCGCGAGAATGATAAAGATCGTGCCGGTCATCTTGGCCGTGGCCTCAACCGCGTCAAAGATCATGCGCCAGTTCAAGCCCTTGTAGAACTGCCCCGCCATGAGCGCGAAAAAGACCGCAATCGCTGAGCCTTCCGTTGGCGTTGCCAATCCGAACACAAGTGAGCCAAGGATCACGACAGGCAGACACAATGCCGGTGCCGCGTTCAGCAGGCTTGGCAAGAACCGTGGCAGATCGTCAGACGCGCCGCCGGGGTGTCCTTTGATGTGCGCGATGACGGCATTGAGGATCATCAGCGCCACCGCAAGCAGCAGGCCCGGGACAACGCCGGCAATGAATAGCGCCGCCACGGATGCCCCGGTCAGGCCACCATAGATGATCATGATGATCGACGGCGGGATGATCGGCCCAATCATCGACGATGCTGCGGTGATGGCACCCGCATAATAAGGATCATAGCCACGCGCCTTCATTTCCGGCACGAATGTACGCGACAAGGCAGCACTGTCCGCGATCGCCGATCCTGAGATGCCCGCAAAGAAAACGCTTGTAAGTATATTCACATGTCCCAGACCGCCACGAAACCGACCAACAATAGCCATCGCAAAATCGATCAGGCTGCGCGTTACGCCGGCGCGGCTCATTATCTCTGCTGTCAGGATGAACAGTGGCATCGCCATAAAGGCGAAGACGTCAAGTTGGGCAAAGATGCGTTGTGGCAGGATCGACAGGAACTGGCTTTTGTCCACCGCGACAAAAGTCACGACAGATACGGCCCCCATTAGATAGGCAAAGGCCGTGCCGCTGATCAGCAGCAAAACAAAGATGATAGGGATGAGCCACATATTAAACCGCTGTCCGCATATCGCGTTTTTGGACTTCAGGCGCTGCGCCCATAACCGGCGGGTGCGTCACAATAGACCTCAGATCCACATCTGAATGTGGAAGGTTTTGCAAATTTGCCAAAGGCCGCGCCGTCTGATCTGAGCGTGCAAAGAGGTCTTCCATCGCTTTCGCTACGCTCAGCAGCCGTTCATCGCCACGAACTGGCCCCAAAACTTGAAGGCCGAACGGCATCCCTGCCGCATCTCGGCCGCAGGGCAATGTGATCGACGGCGCGCCCGTCAACGAGCCCCGATAGCACAGCGCGAGCCAACGGTAATAGATGTCCATCTTTTGCCCGTCGATGACGTCGGCATAGGGTTCTGTCCATGCAAACGGCGATACCGGCGATGTCGGCAAAACGATCACATCGAACTCATCCATCAGCGCGTTGAATTTGCGCAGAATCTGGGTTTGCTCGGCATGGGCCCAACCCCGATCTGCCAGTGACATGGTTTGCCCAAGGGCGACATTTTCTTTTATATGCTCACCAAAGCTGTCGGGGTCTTGTGCCGCGGCCTCACCAAACGCCACGCCAAAACTCTCTGCCCGTAAAATATCGAAACAGCGGTCCATGTCCCCAAGGTTAAGATCCGCCGCGCGGCATTCCTTAACCCGTGGACGAAGCACCTCAAGACGCGCGCGGAACGTCTCTCGGATGCTTTGCTCGACCGGCGCGCCGCCAAAGTCCTCGCTGAAACCAACGCGCAGGTCTTTCAATTCTATCGATGGCAGCCTTGCGAAACGGCCCGTGACAGAGGGCGCGGTCAACGGATCATCCGCGTGATCGCCCTGACACACATCCAGCATCAGCGTCAGATCATCTACCGTACGCGCCATTGGGCCAAGAACTGAAATGCCCGACCACCCCAAGGGTCGTGTGGGATGGGCGATCACATCAACAGAGGGCCGGTAGCCCACCACAGCACAAAGTGCCGCAGGCATGCGAAGCGATCCACCCGTGTCAGAACCTGTGCACAGTGGCACAAAGTTGGCCGCAAGTGCCGCCGCAGATCCACCAGACGACCCCCCCGCAATCAGGTTGGCATCAAACGGATTACCCGTCGCCCCCCAGACCCGATTTCGACTGTTTCCTCCGGCCCCCATTTCGGGGACATTTGTCTTTGCCAGAATGATAGCGCCCGCCGCACGCAAGCGCGCAATCATCGGCAAGTCGACATCGGGGATGTACCCCCGCGCCCGAATGCTGCCATGGGTGGTCAACAAGCCTTTGGTGTTCTGCAAATCCTTGACGCCAATCGGCAACCCATCGAGCGGCCCCAGCGGGCAGCCGTCCTGCCAACGTTGAGTTGCGGCCGCGGCGCAAGCAATAGCGCCCTCGATGTCCATTGCGGTAATGGCGTTTATCTTGGGGTTGAAGCGGGAAATTTGCTCGAGACAAGCTGCCAAATACGCACTCGGCGTCAAATCCCGCGCCTTGAAGGCAGCAAGAATTTCACAGGCCGATCGCGCGAGCAATGCGTCGCTGCTCAAAGGCTCATACCAGATATCTCAATTGTTCGAATTGACACCCTAGCCCTCCCAAACCGTGTGTCTGGTTAAGATAAAGGGTGATCTACACAGAATATAGTGAAAATTTCGCCAGAAACATTAACCAAATGGAATGGTTTTGGACTCTTCAGTGGTTTGCCGCAAGCATTTAAGGAACAATGTCAGCGTCGCATTCTGCGAAACCCGGTCTTTGCGCCAAAAACAGCGCGCCTCTGACAGCATGTCACGTGTCTCAAGGGACAAAATCACGATTTCACCCCGCGCGGCCTGCGCCTGCGCGAGCCTCTGCGGAAGCAATCCAAGCGCGGGCATCGCCCGCAATAGTTCAAGGTTCAGGGTTATCGACAAAGATGCGATCGTGTTATTGGGAGGCGACAAGCCATTTGCCGCAAAAAGGGTATCCACAGCCTGACGCGCGACAGAGTTCGGTTGCGGCAATATCCACGGATAGCTGGCAACATCCGCCCATGACACATCCCCCCCTTGCGACAGCGGATGATTGCGCCCGGCGACAACAACGATCGGCTCTGAGAACAGGGCCATTTGGTCAATCCCGGCCAATTCCTGGGGCTGCCAGATCCTTGCAATAACCAGGTCCAGCGCGCCTGCTTCAAGCTGGGGCAATAGCTCAACAAAATGGCCCTCAGAGACAGATACGTTTGCCTGCGGCGTGCTGCGCTTGAACAGCGCAATGGTGCCGGGCAACAAAGTGGGCGCAACTGAACTGACCACGCCAACAGAGACAGAGTCAGAAACCCCACTGGTCATCGCCTCAATGTCAAAGGCTGCGCGATCAAGTTGACCAAGTGCTTGGCGGGCATGATCTGCAAGACGGATACCCACAGGCGTAAGGTAAAGCCTGTTGCGGTCGCGTGTGACAACGGGTACGCCCACGATCTTTTCCAACTCGGCAATCTGTTTTGACACGGCTGGCTGCGTCACCCCAAGCACCTCAGACACACGCGCAATCAACTTCAGATCTGAGAGTGCGACCAGCGCACGCAAGTGCCGAAGCGTGATGCCTTGTTGAAAGCTCTTACCCAGAATGTGATCCACCTCCACGCAAAGCCAAACCTTCGGCGCGATCGTTCTTCTGAGAGTGCCACGAGTTTGGTGCGTCCACCTCTACACTCAGCCACGGCTTTTGAAAATGGGGTCATAAACAATCACGATTGGCGATTGCTTGGATGATGGTAATGCTAGGACGCGTGGAATGCATTACCTCTGGCAACATAGCCTTTGCATGAGCATCATAACAACGGGCCTAGCTCAGAAATTCTCTGTACTAGGTTTTTGGCTCCGCTCTATGGCAATTCGACTTGCCGTGGAATTTGGCGTTCGAATTCCTTCCTTTGCCCCCAAATCTTTCAAGACTTCGCGCGTGTCCAATGGTTCAGCTTGACTGTTGTTCCATCACCAGCCTGTGTTTCATTGGACGACATCTACAACGACGAAGAGGCGTCATGGCCAAGCCTGGTTTTTGCTTTTCCTCCGAAGCCATGAGCCGTTGACCTGGTAAAGATCGCCCATACAACATGGCAAGGTCACCCAACTCGGCAACGACTTTTCGCGCGTCAGCATGAATGGACCCCGTATCTGCTTTCACAAAGCCACCTGACGGAGTAGGCATTCTAACATTCGAAAATGTTGGGACATATCATGGCGCAAAAGGCCACAATCTATAAAGTTGAACTTTCCGTTTCCGACATGGATCGTCACTATTATGAAAGCCATAAATTGACCGTTGCGAAACATCCCTCAGAGACGGACGAACGGCTGATGGTGCGCATTGTCGCTTTTGCGCTGAATGCCCATGAGCATTTGGAGATGACAAAGGGGCTTTCAACCGATGACGAGCCAGACATTTGGCAAAAAAGCCTGAGTGGGGAGCTTGAGGTTTGGGTCGCCCTTGGGCTGCCAAGCGAGAAAGTGATGCGTCAATCCTGTGGTAAAGCCGATAAGGTCGTTGTCTATACTTATGGCGGCAGGACGGCTGAGATGTGGTGGGACAAGATCAAAAACAGCACCACTCGCTTTGAGAACCTTCAGGTGATGAATTTTCCCGAGACGGATACAAACGCATTGGCCAAACTGGCAAGCCGCGCCATGAAGCTGCAAGTCAACATCCAGGACGGCGAGGTGATGATCAGTGTTGGGGATAGCATCGCTTACGTTACCCCCGTGAAATGGAAGAGCGCTGCGTAATTCGTGGTTGCCCGCCACGGAAACGAAGGTGAGACTCTCAGTTGTGGAGACTTCAATCCAGCAGTGTCGGAATTGGGGAAGCTACACCACAACGCTTGGCAATATTCCGGTGGTCAGCTCCCCCGCGATGTATGACGACCCGTTGTCGCTCAGCAGCCTGGGTTTGGTTGCCACGGTGGCGCTTTCACACCCCGATGCCGCCAACGCCAGATCAAGCGTGTCGGTCACATCCTCCGCTTTCATCGTGGTGCACAGCTTCCACGCGATGATGTAGCGGCTGTAGTCATCCAGGATCGTGCTGAGATAGAACCAACCCCATCCGATGACCTTGAGATAAGTGAAGTCGGTCTGCCAGAGCTCGTTTATTCGGGTGGTCTTGTCCTTGAACTCGTTGGCCGCCTTGATCACGATATGCCTTGGCGCGGTTATCAGGTCCTCAGCTTTCAGGATGCGGTAAGCCGATGATTCCGAGATAAAATACTGCTTCTCGTCAGTGTACTTCACCGCCAGCTCACGACCCGTCAGGTCCTCGTGCTCCAGGGCAAACTCGATGAAGGCCTCTCGCGTCTCATCCGGAATGCGGTTCCACACAGACCTTGGGTGCGGTGCCGTATCTTCCAGCGCATCGACGCCACCTTCCGACCACAGATCATACCAGCGGTAATAGGTCGTGCTGGGAATGCCTATTGTCTCCAGTGTCCGGCGTGTTGGCAGATGCGAGGCTTCCACCGTGCGGATGATCTCAAGTTTCTCTGAACCAGGATATCTCATTCCTCGTACTCCCCATCCCCGAGCATGCTTTTTTTGAGCAAACGGTTCTCCAAGGTCAGATCAGCAAC
>JBPOFA010000029.1:0-6643 GCA_051251595.1 Marinosulfonomonas sp. | reverse complement strand
CTGTAGCTCAGTTGGTTAGAGCAGAGCGCTCATAACGCTTTGGTCGTAGGTTCGAGTCCTACCGGGCCTACCAAATTTCCGACCTTTTGTCAGAAAAACCAAATGTGTGCGCAAAAGAAAGCAATAGCGTGCGCAAAGCTTGTGTGATGCGGCTATCAGCGGGAATACTTATTGTTTTATTACAACGCGATACGGTGAATTTTCTCTAAGAATTGGCAGCATTCAGGAACACATTTTTGACGCTGATTTGACAGCCTGCCTCCGATTACCTTTCTAAAAGGCAGCTAGGTTCCGGAACCTTTCAATCAAACTCTAAGGCTGGAAAGGCCTGAACCAAATGACGTTGCGGTTTGCAACGCTTGAAAGGATGCCGACGTGACGCTCTCAAAAACGCCCATATCATTCTGCTCTCTCAAATTTATCGATGAGCTGCCTCGCATGAGAGAAGTTGAAGATCGCCTTAAAGAAACACTACGCGAGTTAAGGAACCGGAAGTTGATGGCTGAGGGAAGCGTTGATCATGGGAATGATCCGGTTCTTTGGCATCAATTGATCAATGACAAAGATCGTACAATGACCAAGCGCCGTGCGATCCGATTCTTAGAGAGAATGCAAAGCCTGTCCGGCATGAGCCATTTGCCAGACGCGGCGAAAACCCAATTGAATGCGTTGCGGGATGGTGTCTCAGTGACCCACATCCACACCGAGCACAAAGCGGACGAGATCGCTGCGGCCTTGCATGCAGAAATGCCATGGATGGCGCACGCGACCGAAGAAGTCTGGCATGGTCTCAGGCGATCCGCGCGTGAGGGGCTACCTGGTTTACGTTTCAATCCGCTGGTCTTGGTTGGGTCGCCTGGCATCGGCAAAAGCTTCTGGGCGCGTCGCCTGGCGCATCACCTCGCAGTGCCGACAACCAAAATCGAGGCGACCGGTGAACCGGCGACGTTTTCACTGGTCGGGGCTCAGCGCGGATGGGGCAGCGCCGCACCAGGCAAACTCATGCAGACCGTGCTGCGGGAACGCCACGCCGGCCCTCTGGTGATCGTCGACGAAGTCGAAAAGACGGGAGACGTCAACGCAGTCAACGGGTCGCGTCATACATTAACTGATGCTCTGCTTCCGTTGTTGGAGCGCATGACTGCGGAGGGCTGGGAGTGTCCCTTTTTCCAGATCCGCTTTGATATGTCCTGGGCCAACTGGGTGCTGACGGCGAACAGCCGGAAGGGTTTGCCAGAGCCGCTGCAAAGCCGTTGCGTGGTTCTTGACCTTCCAGACCTGACGCGCACGCAGTTGCGTGAGTTTGCTCTAACAGAAGGTCAAAGGCGCGGCCTCCCGGAGCCCAGCCTTTCGGCGTTAGACGCAGTGCTTGATCATGAAGTTTGGGCTGAACATCCCCTAACCTGCTTCTCATCATGTTGGAGCAGCTTTTTGAAAGATAATCCCAGTTCATTGCAGAAGTTGCCTGTCGATAGTTTTCTCTCACCTGCGGCGCGCGACACGATCGATACCAATCCTTCGCGTGGCTTTGGGGCAGGCGGTGATAACAAGGGCATTTGTGCTTTTGATCTCAGTGTAAGAATAGTGAGGCTGTTTCAAAAGACTTATGCGCTTCATTTTTAGGTTTCCAGTACCGTCAATGGTCGTTGCTCAAAGAGGGCCATTCCTGGTCGACTGAATGCTTCAATGCGGACGGTCGGCGCTTGGTCCTTAATGTCGGATGCGCGGGACAAAGCTGCCATCGGAACCGACTCGTGTTATTGCTGGTCTCGAAACTGGCGAGGGCAGGCATTTGACGGACGACCCGTTCTACAAAAATCACTGGAGGTCGATCGAACCTGACAGGATGTCCGCCTACCGTGGCGGTTTTGGTTGGGATGAAGGAACGGAAAAACTCTACCTCCCCGCTGACATCAAGACGGGACAATCGGTTGCCGACTTCGGGTGTGGTCCTGGGAAGGTCTCCGCTGCGCTCGCCGAGAAAGTCGGAGCGGAAGGAACAGTTCATGCCATCGACATAAATGCCGAGTTTCTAGAGCTGGCAACGGAGAATGCCGCCGCTGCCGGTGTCTTGGAACGCGTAACGACCTACTTGAACGATGGCGTCTCGCTTCCGCTCGAAGATGCCTCGCTGGACCGGGTCACGGCGCGAAACACCATCATGTATGTTGATGATCCGGTCGAAACGTTGAGGGAGTTTCGTCGGGTGCTTCGCCCCGGAGGACTCGCTCACGCCATCGACGGAGACTGGTACATGATGGTAGCGGAGCCCGTGGCACATGAGCCATGGAGAGACTTCGTCAAAGCCGCATCACACGCCTGCCGTAACTCGGACATGGGGCGGAAACTTTACGGTGCCTTCGTGGAGGCTGGTTTTCAGGACGTAGGCGTCACAATCGTTGCTGATGCAGATGTTGAGGGCCGGTTACTCGGAATGATCCGGAACATGGCGAAGTACGCCAAGGAAAGTGGGACCATAGACCACGACGCGGTCGATCAAGTGGTCTCTCAAATCGAACATGCTCACGCCAACGGGTCGTACTTGGTTGTTTCGCCTCAGTTCGTGGTCACAGGGCGAACAACTGATTGAGGAATCCTGCGGCCCCAAAGGGCTCTTTGCGGATTTTCGCCGCACGGCGCACCAATGTCCGCTATACTGGCAATCCAGCAAAACAAACTCATGGATCAACGCTAAATGGATGACAAACGTCGTTTTCAATAGCACGATGATGTTTTTTACCAGTGCTTAGCTCATTGGTCCGCCTCCAAGACCAATTTTGTATCGGTCCAATTTCTACGCCCTCGGATGCATGAAATGAGAGTTGATTAGATGCGATGCTGCGTTCAGAACAGACCGCCATGGGAAATGAGAAACCCGTGCGCAAATTTGGATATAGGCATGGCTATGACGAAGAACGGTTTTCCAAATGCAACGCTTGAACAGATCCATTGGCTTTCACTCTATCTAAGATTGCCCGCCGGCGGAGTCGTTGAAGAATTCCCGACAGAATCAGCTTGCGAAGATCGTTTTCGACAAATCCGCTGGCCAGACGGTCCAATCTGCCCTGTCTGTTCAAAAAAAGATTTTGGCAATCTAACCAGCGAAAAATTCTATCCCTGTCGAAACTGCAAAACGCAGTTTTCTGATACATCAGGGACGATTCTGCACCGCCGTAGATTAGATTTAGGCGTCTATTTTCGCCTATCAGCAGAGATCGTGAGATATGAAACAGTCCGTTCTATACCAAGTGGTCATGATATCAAGGATCGTTTTGGGTTGGCATATGCGACTGCCGTACGCCTTAAGAAGAATGTAACCAAGTCACTTACAGAGCTTGATGGCGGCCTCCTGGGCCGCTGTATCTGCGTTCAAGAGCTTACTCTCCCGCAAGATATTGATCTGGGGTCTGATGATCACCTCAGATGGCTTGAGGGCGAAGATCAGCGTCGACGCTGGCGCTCACTCGGGATTTAATTAAGTAGACAGTTGATCCACAGGTCTTCTCGTTTGATATCTTTCCGATGCGAATTTCGGCATCTATATCCTCTTCACAACAGGCAATGATGTCTGCTGAGTTAGAGAAATGGCGTGTGAAGATCGACCATAAATGGCGTTTCTTCAGTGCGAATTTTGATAGAGGAAAGAAAGTCTAAGTCCATGTAATAAAATAATAATTGACTCAAATTGCATTAGCGTGATCGTTTTGCTGCGACCTGCAATAGGAGACCTTTATTGTATCAGTTTGGCGATGGACCTTACCAGTAGTTCATCGTGGACTGCATGAATTGAAACGGGGCTGATCGCCCGAGCATACTTGCACAAAGCGAGCCGCACTAAGGCCAGGCAAGCGAGATCAATGGCTCACCATTGGAAATAGATAACTTGAAAGTGGGAGCTTTCGGGATTGGAGAAGATATGACTAGATACGAGACCATGTACCGGAGAGATCATCCGTTCATCGAGGCCATCGCCGACTAAACCTTCACCAGCAGTAACATACGAGTAAGCCCGCGTTTTGCGACGTGGGCTTTTTGCTGTCTGTTGGCGTGCAAAATCTGGAAAAAAGTGCAAAAAAGTTTGCGCAAGCTATTGCTTTCATGCGCACGCTATTGCTTTTGCCCAATTTTTCGGGACTTGTAACCGATTGATTTCGATAGGGTAATTAACATCGAAAAATCGGTGATTCTCACTTTTGCGCAGACATTCCCTTTCTCTGGCACCTTTTCTGATGGTGCTACCGGGGCAGCACCAAATCGACCTTTAGCCCGCCTAAACTGTCGCTTTGCCCAAGACGCAAAGATCCGCCGTGACGTCGGGCGATGTCATGTGCAATCGACAACCCCAGCCCGACACCGGAACCTTTGTTTTGATTGCGCGACTCATCCAGCCGGGCAAAAGGTTTCAACGCATGTTCGCGCTGATCCTCGGGAATGCCGGGGCCATCATCCTCAATCGAAATCGTCACGGCCCGTTCAAAAAGTACCACGTCGACCAAAGCGCAGTTTCCATAGCGCAGGGCATTGCCAATCAGATTGTCGAGCGCGCGTTGAACGGCAATCGGACGCATCATCGCAGTCCCCGCGCCTTCTATGGTTCCCAGCTTTACATCACCGCCACCGCGCACAGCCTTTTCCACGACGGTTTGAACCAGCGCGACGGGATCGGTTTCGGCGAGATCATCCAACAGATCTCCGCGCGCAAAGGCCAAAAACTCATCCAGTAACCGTTGCATGTCCTCGACGTCTTCAATCAATTCTGGGGCCTCAGACACATCTTCCATCACAGAAAGTCCCAGCTTTAACCGGGTGATGGGGGTTCTGAGGTCGTGGCTTACCCCTGACAGCATCATCGTGCGCTGTTCAATCTGGCGCTCGATGCGGGCGCGCATGTCCAGAAACGCGTTTCCTGCGGCCCTGACCTCGAGCGCTCCGGCGGGTTTATAGGGGATGTTGCGCCCTTTCCCAAAGGCCGTCGCCGCCCGGGCAAGGCGGCGGATCGGGCGCAGCTGGTTGCGCAGAAAGACAAAGGCGACCAGCGTCATCAGGAGGCTGACAAACAACATCAACACTAAGAACTGATGCGGGTTGGGCGCAGAAACGCGACCCCGAAGGACAGAAACGGACATCACCCCATGATTTGTCCGCATCCAAATTTCCACAAAGTCAGAATCTTTGGTCAAATCAACGGCGAGCACCCTGCGGTTTCTTTCCTTCAGCGTCAAAATCACGATGCGCCCGGACAGGTCCAGCAGCCCTCTGGAATCACTCGCAGGTGCGGGATCGGATGGCAGGGTAACATTCATCGCCAAGGGACGTGACAATTTGTTAATCCGGACCAGCGCCGCCTCTAGCGTGGGCGCGGAATTCACCTCTTGTTGAAGATATCCCAAATCCAGCACAAGACTGGCAGTCATTTGCCGGGTAACATCCTCAAAATGGCGTTGAATGAAAATGACAGACACCACCACTTGCAAAGTGATGATCGGCAAGAGCAGGATCAGCGCTGCACGTCCATAAATCCCGCGCGGGACATATCTTTTGAGCCATTCGAAATTCATACACTCTTGGTAAACACAGAATGCGCGGCAAGGAACCCATTATGACTGGAAATCACAACCCGGCACCGGAACCAGGCCTGCGCTGCGTTCGTGCGCCAAACCCGTCGGCGATGACCTACTGGGGCACAAACACTTATATTCTTGGCGCGGGCAAGGTGGCCGTCATCGACCCTGGGCCAGCGGATCCACGGCATCTTAAGAATATCATGGCCGCCCTTTCACCCGGGGAAACCATCGTCGCCATTTTGGTCACGCACGCCCATGCGGATCATTCCGGGCTGTCACAAGCCCTGTCGAGCGCGACCCAAGCGCCCGTATACGCGTTTGGGGACGCGCGTGCGGGACAAAGCACGTCTATGGCCAAATGGGCGCCACTTCTGGATGGATCTGGTGGTGAAGGTGTTGACGCAAGTTTCGCCCCGGATGAGGTTCTGGGCGACGGTGAGACCCTGGATGTTGGAGGATTGTCGATCGAGGGGATTTGGACGCCTGGGCATTTCGGCAATCACATGTGCTTTGCATGGCAGGACAGTGTGTTCACTGGCGATCTGATCATGGGATGGGCCAGTTCGGTCGTGTCCCCGCCGGATGGTGATCTGAGCGCCTATCTGCGTTCCGTGACACAAATGGCTGAACGCAAAGATCGGGTTTATTACCCCGGTCATGGTGCAGCGATCCACGCGCCCCAAGACCGCGCGCGATGGTTGATTGAACATCGCCATCAGCGGAGCGAACAGATTCTTGGTGTCCTCGACCAAGGGGCTGCCGATTGTGAAACGATTACCCGCGCGGTCTATCAGGACGTGGACGCAACGCTGCTTCCTGCCGCGCAAAGAAACGTTCTGGCCCATCTGATTGATTTGTTGGAAAAAAATGAGGTTTCCCTGGATTTTGACGGCAATTCCCCAGCCCAAAAACCTGGGAAAAAACGCTCTGCAATATTTGTCAAAAAATAGTAACAAAGACACTGGACGTCGTCAGGACACCTTGCTATTACGGCCCCCGGTATTCCGGCGTAGCTCAGCGGTAGAGCAGTTGACTGTTAATCAATTTGTCGTAGGTTCGATCCCTACCGCCGGAGCCAA
>JBPOFA010000028.1:0-6718 GCA_051251595.1 Marinosulfonomonas sp. | reverse complement strand
AAGCTTCTTGTCGATGGTGCTGTTGGTTGGGATCTGGAAGCGTTCCCCAAACAAGGGGGCGCTGCGTTTCCACGCAAGGCGGTAGCCAATAAATGTGACCACCAGCGCGCCACCCATAACAAAGGCAAGGCTGGGGTCCCAAGTGCCCGCAACGTCAAAGAAGTTGAGGACTTTGGCCGGGTCCATCATGCCCGAAATCGCGATGCCTGTGCCGAAAACCACACCGGTGATAAGTGCAAATATCTGTTTCATAGCCTAGCCTCCAAACACATGGCGGATCAGGAAAACGGTGACGGCGCCCGTCAACATGAACGTCGGAACGGCCACCAGCGAGCGCGCCGACAGGCGGGAAAGCCCGCAAACGCCGTGACCGGATGTGCAACCCGACCCCAGGCTTGCGCCAAGTCCGACGATCACGCCGCCAATCACGATCATCGCAGGATTCACCGGAATGGTTAGCGTGGGCATCGACCCCGTAACGACGAAAAGCAACGGTGGAGCCAAAATCATTCCGACAACGAGCGCGGCACGCCAAGACAGTTCATCGCGATTTTCAAAGAAGATGAGGCCCGAAAGGACGCCCGTTGCACCAAATATGCGGCCAAGTCCCAACATCAACAAGACTGCCGCGAGACCAATCAAGGCCCCGCCGCTAAGCGATTGAATCGGAGTAAAAGCTGTTTCGAACATCACAGGCCACACGTCCGAATGCCAAAGATGCGGTAGAGCGGGCAGAACTTGATCGCCGATGTGCCCAACATCACAAGGCCCACGACAACTGAAATCATTGTAGCGGCTGTCCCGTCGAACATCGCTAGTCCACTGACAAAGGGTACAATCAGAAGAACGATGCCTAACAAGGCGCGGAATATGCGGTCGATAGTACCAACATTTACGGTCATTTTGCAGTCTCCTATAAAAGCTATATTCACAATAGCTCTTTCGGCTGCAAAAGTTTGGTGATCTTATCACCAAACTCCAAAATTATTTACGCGCCATGGTCTGCAAGCTTTTCGAGCTGATCGCGATCGAGAAAGCTGATGCTGCCCCGCGCTTGTTCAATCCAGCCGCGCCGTTGGAATTCTTGGAGCTGGCGCGAGATAACTTCACGCGCGGAACCCAACTCAACGGAGAGCTTTTGATGCGTTGTGTCGACCTTTTCCATCCCGTTCGACAGAGAAATGAGTTTATCCGCAAGCCGCACATCGAGGCGTTGAAACGCCACCTCATCGATCATCTGGAACAAGTCGGTAATGCGTTTGGAAAAAGCTGCAAACACAAAATCACGAAACGGTTTTGACTGCGCAACGAGATCATCAAACACCACGCGTGGAACCGCCGCAGCCGCGACGGCTGTTTCGGCAATACCCTCGGCAGAATAATCTTCGTAGGACAGCAAACAAGCGGTTGTCAGAACACAGCTTTGTCCCGCTTCAATCCGGTAAAGCACGATCTGATGGCCAGTATCCGACACCTGCTGAACCCGCACAGTCCCGTCCAGAAGAAACAACATGTTCTCCGGAGAGTTACCGGGCCCGAATATCATCGTGCCTTTGGGGACTTTGACAATTTCACTGCGTGACGTGAGCAATTGCCGCGTTGGCAGGTCAAGCCGTGACAATCCCGGGAACCGATCGACCCATTCGGAGGGGGTATTCATTGTGTCGCCTTTTCAAGCCGTGGTGTTTCGAGCGGTGCAATCCGCTCCATTAACTGGCCCCGATTGGCCGCAATATCCGCAATCGTCAGATCATCCAGCACAGCCATGAACGCCGCCGTGGCCTCCTGCATCTTTTTTGACAGGACGCAGATACCCATTAACGGACAGGTGTTCTTTTCCGGGTTGAAGCACTCAACCACATCCAACGGGCCCTCGGTGATCCGAACAACTTCACCAACGATAATATCTTCTGGGGGGCGGGCAAGCCGGAAGCCGCCGCTGCGGCCACGCACGGTTTCCAAGTATCCGGCTTTGCCCAGTTCATGCACGATCTTCATGATGTGGGGGCGGGACAAGTTATGGATTTTTGCCACATCATCAATCCGCACAAGCTCTGGCGCCTTCAAGGCCGCCAATTGCAAAGAGCGCATCGCGTAGTTGGTGTAACTCGTCAGTTTCATGGCTGCATCCTGTTGTCGCACCAAAAAGATATATTCAAACTATTGCTTTTGTAAAGAGGTCACGCTAGATCGGATTAAAGAACTATTTCAAATATAGGAAATACAGCATGACCCTTAGAATTGGCGATACCGCCCCCGACTTTACCGCAGACACAACAACAGGCCCGATCCGTTTTCATGACTGGATCGGCGATGACTGGGCGTTCTTTTTCAGCCATCCGGCTGACTTCACGCCTGTTTGCACCACAGAAATGGGCCGAACATCACAGCTGTCAGCGCAGTTTTCCAAACGCGGGGTAAAGCCGATCGGCCTGTCCACAGACACCGTGGAAGAACATGTGAAATGGATCGACGACGTAAACGACACGCAGAACACAAACCTGCAATTTCCCATCGTTGCCGATGCCGATCTGACCATCGCCAAGAAGTACGACATGATCCACCCGAGCGAGAGCGAAACCGCCGCAGTGCGCTCGGTCTTCATCATTGATCCCGACAAGAAAATCCGTCTGACAATGACCTACCCCATGAGCGTCGGGCGCAACTTTGACGAGATCTTGCGGGTGATCGACGCTTTGCAGACCGGCGACAAATACAAGATTGCCACACCTGCAGACTGGATGCCGGGGCAAAAGGTCATCATCCCGCCCTCGGTCTCGGATGTGGATGCCAACGCGGCCTTCCCGCAAGGCTTCGATACTCTCCGCCCGTATCTACGCACCGTCAAACTTTAAGAAAGGGCGCTCACATGAAACGTTCACTTCTCGTAGTAACTATGTTTTGTTTTCCCCATGTTTTGCTCGCACAGCAAACGCCCGGCACACATTTTATCGAAAACTGGGATATGGACACCAACGGCTTTGTCACCCTTGAAGAAATCACCGAACGCCGCGGCGACGTATTCTATATGTTTGACCAGGACGAAGACGACCTGCTTAGCGCAGAGGAATACGTTCTTTTCGATGAAACCCGTGCCGCAGATATGGCTGCAAATGCAGGAAACCATGCGCAGGGCAAAGGGGCGGGGCGCATGCAAGAGGGACTTACACTTGGCTTCAACGATACAAACAAGGACGGTCAGGTGTCGCGGGAAGAGTTTCTGGCCCGCTCTTCCGCATGGCTTGAAGTGATTGACCGAAACGGTGATGCAATTGTCACCGCGGACGATTTCGGGCCACGTAGCAACTAACCGCAGGCCAAAACGGAGCCTCCCATGTTCGATAGTTTCACAGCAGAAACACTGGCACGGATGCAGTTTGCGTTCACCGTGTCCTTTCATATTGTCTTTCCCGCATTTTCCATTGGTCTGGCCAGCTACCTTGCGGTGCTGAACGGCCTTTGGCTGAAAACGCGGAATGAGACCTATTTGACGTTGTTTACCTACTGGAAGAAGATCTTCGCAGTGGCCTTCGGAATGGGGGTCGTTTCTGGCATCGTTATGTCCTATCAATTCGGGACCAACTGGTCGGTTTTTTCAGACAAAACCGGACCGATCCTTGGCCCGCTTATGGCCTATGAGGTTCTGTCGGCCTTTTTTCTGGAGGCAGGTTTTCTTGGCATCATGCTGTTTGGCCGGGAGCGTGTGGGCGACAAGCTGCATATGTTCGCGACTGCTATGGTCGCCTTTGGTACCTTGATGTCCGCGACCTGGATCCTGTCCGTGAATTCCTGGATGCAGACACCTGCGGGTTACGGAATCAACGAACTGGGGCAGTTTGTACCGGAAAACTGGTGGGAAATCGTTTTCAATCCGTCATTCCCCTATCGTCTGACGCACATGGTGCTGGCGGCGTACCTCACAACAGCTTTGGTCGTCGGGGGGGTTGGCGGCCTGCACTTGCTGCGCAACCGTGACGACGCACCAGCGCGCCGGATGTTTTCGATGGCGATGTGGATGCTTGTCGTCGTGGCTCCGCTGCAAATTCTTGCCGGAGACATGCACGGCATCAATACTCTTGAACATCAGCCGGCAAAAGTTATGGCAATGGAAGGTCACTACGACAGCCATCCGGACGGTGCGCCGTTGATCCTGTTCGGCATCCCGAATGCCGAAGAACGCCGCATCGATTACCCTATCGAAATCCCGAATCTTTCAAGCCTGATCCTTAAACATCACTGGGACGCGCCGCTGGATGGGCTCGACACCATTCCCGATGATGAAGAACCCCCCGTCGCCATCGTATTCTTTAGCTTCCGCATTATGGTTGGTCTTGGGTTTGCGATGCTGGGCCTTGGTGCCTGGAGCCTTTGGCGTCGCGTGAAAGGGCGCCTTTATGACGATCGCCTCTTGCAGCGTGCCGCGATACTTATGGGACCTATGGGATTTGTGGCTGTGCTTGCAGGCTGGATCACCACCGAAGTAGGCCGCCAACCCTTCACGGTTTACGGTCTGCTGCGTACGTCCGACAGCCTTGCTCCCGTAGCGGCACCGGCGGTTGCAGCCTCCTTGCTGGCATTCATCGTGGTCTACTTTTTCATTTTCGGTGCCGGCACGTTCTATCTGCTGCAGATGATGAACAAACCCGCGGCCACACCGCATCTGGGCTTGCAAGACGGGCCAATCCGCACCGCCGGAACCACACCGGTGGCCCAAACCAACCCTGAATCCATTCCCGGCGAATAGGAGTATTAAGATGTTTGAACTTTCTTTTATTTGGGCCGGGATCATCGCCTTTGCAGTTCTGACCTATGTGATCCTTGACGGCTTTGATCTTGGCGTCGGAATCCTGTTCCCATTTGCTGATGGCGAACGTGAAAAGGCCACCATGATGAACTCCATCGCGCCGATCTGGGATGGAAACGAGACATGGCTGGTCATGGGCGGCGGCGGGCTTTTTGCCGTATTTCCGCTCGCTTATGCCGTCGTCATGCCCGCGCTTTATATGCCGATAATTCTCATGCTGTTGGCGTTGATTTTTCGCGGGGTGGCGTTTGAATACCGTTGGCGAACCGAGCGCTGGAAACCCGTCTGGGATTTCGCGTTTTTTGGTGGCTCCCTCGTTGCGGCCTTTATGCAAGGTATCGCTTTGGGGGCTCTGGTTCAGGGCATTGAGGTCGCCGACCGTTCATACGCTGGTGATTGGTGGGATTGGTTAAGTGCTTTTTCCCTCCTGACCGGTTTTGCGGCTGTGACCGGATATGCGTTGCTCGGTGCCACTTGGTTGATCCTGAAAACCGAAGGCAGCCTGCAACGCCAGATGCAAGGATTTGCATGGTGGCTAGCCGCCGGCACACTCGCGTTTATCGGAATCGTCAGCGTCCTGACACCGTTTCAAGATCCAGTCTATTTTGAGCGTTGGTTCAATCTGCCTGGGTCAATACTAAGCGTTATGATGCCGGTAGCGGTTTTTGCCGCGGCCTGGGCGCTGTTTACCGGGTTGAACGCGGGCAAGGACGGTCAGCCGTTTTTGGCAGCCCTTACGCTTTTCGTTTTATGCTTTATCGGCATCGGGATCAGCTTTTATCCCAACATTGTGCCCCCCAGTCTTACCATCGCAGAAGCCGCAGCCCCGGACGAAAGCCTGTTGTTCGCGCTCGTCGGAACGGTCGTATTGGTGCCGATGATCCTTGCTTACACAGCCTACGCGTATTGGGTGTTCCGAGGGAAAATTAATCCGGAAGAAGGGTACCACTGATGCAATCCGCTACCCTGCGCAAAATCGGATGGTTCATTGCAATCTGGGTGGCAAGCGTCGCGGCCCTCGGGGTTGTCGCTTATGCGATCCGTTTGGCCATCCTCATTTAGAAAGCCGCTTACAACAGGAAAACTTAGCGGCGTTTCTCAATAAACTTGCCGGTACGGTTGGTCTTGCGCCAACTGCACCGGCCGCTAGTTCGGCCTGCGCTATGAAAGCAAGTCGTCGACGGCGTTATAAACATCACGGATACTCACCAAGCCGGCGTTTGAATTGGTATGAAGCCGTTTGATCAAAGACAGCTTGATCGCCTTTGACCCACGATCCGTGCCGTTGTCAGGTTTTGTGGTTTTGCGAGCCCTGACGGCCGAATCGACCCCAAGCGGGCTGTCCATTGACCTTTTGGCGTTTTGGTCGCTGGATTGATAAGCCTTGCGGATATTATGGCGGGAGCGCACATGCGGAACGGCCTCTGAGACACTCAGCGCTATGGCTTCCGTTCCGCTAAGGTGCATGGAGCATGTCCGAAAAATGCGTGCGTCGGTGTCAGCTGCAGAATGGTCAGGTGTTTTCCGCATTTCTACCACCCAAACCGAACACTGGCGTCGGGCGCAGTCTGCTGCGCAGCGGGACGCGATATGCTGAGGCCGCAAAGATGGCGCTCTTGCCCTATGGGGCCTTTCAAACAGCGCGCAACATTGTTCGTTTTGGTAGTCATGGCAGACTCTTTCAACAGGCAGCCCCCACTGCTGTTGAATTGAAATTACCCGCTAAATGTGGCGAAAAAGGGGCGGATGCCGTTTTTCCACCCAAATCATCGCTGAAATCGTCATATTTTTCGTTTGGCCAACGACATTAGGCCACATTTCGAAAGACTGACCATAATTCAAACACAACGAGAAAGGGCCCGACCTGTGATGAGAATCACGGATCGGGCCCGACGACAGTTATATATGTAAACG
>JBPOFA010000027.1:0-7240 GCA_051251595.1 Marinosulfonomonas sp. | reverse complement strand
TCATGTTGCGGATTGCCAAAGAACAGCTCAGGCGTGTTTTCTTCGACAATCAAGCCAACCTCCAATAGCTTGCTGATTTCATCACGTGAGACCAAGCGATCGCGTGCGGGGGCTTTTGGCGGCTTGCGCACCTCTGACAAAGGGTTGGCATCGATCCAGCCCCATTCGCGCCGCGCCACGTTCAGCGCCACACTCATGATTTGCATTTCGCGAATAACGCTGCCCGCCGCCAATGCGCACAATTGCGCGTCGCGCCAATCGGCAAAATGGATTGGTTTTAAATCTGTGAGTTTGATCTGTGCGATCGGGTCACGTTTCAGCTTTTCAAGTCGCACGATCTCCCATCGCGCCCCACGTTTTTTGTGCGAATGCTCACGGGCGTACTTGTCGAACACATCATAGAGTTTGAAGTTGCTGACAGCTTTCGCCCCATGGCGCAGCGCATGTTCTTCGTCATCGTCCCATGCCTTGGCATCTGATTTAAGGCGAAAGGTTTTGCATGAAGCACGCGGCAGCGCTGGGCCTAGACGTTGACATTCAAGCCACGGAGAAAGCGCGGGCCCTCTTAGGCAAGCAACGCCATGAGGTGCAGCACGTCCTCCAAGTTCGATCAGATGCCGTGTGCGTTTGCGGCGTTCGACCTGCCAGTTGCGCATGTCACGCCGCGCCTTTGTCGCCTGATGCCGGTTGCTTGCCGCTCGGTTGCGCCGGAGTGCTTTCCGCGTTGCGGTCAGCCGTTTTCTGAGATCGCCGCGACCGGCGCTGAAAGAACGCGGCCCCGCGTTTTGCCCATGCCTCCCTTTTGCCGGTGTCCGTGGTCTCGGCCAGCACGATCAGTGCGCCCGCCAGTTCGTCGGCGCTGAACGCATCGGCGCCTGTGGCGATCACCAACTCGCCAAGCTGTTGCACTTTGCGGGTCTTCAACTCTTTCGCCTTCGCTTCCAGTCCTTTCAATTCCGCATCATAATCCCGTGGTTTGCGCATTTCTGCCTCCATAACCTGTTGATGCAGCGAGGATAGCGGGGCATGTTTCAGAAGGCAGCAGAGTCGCCAGGACGGCTGGGGACGCACCGGTCCATCCCGAGATTTTATTGAGGGAGGGCGCGCTTATACGTCGTTCCGACGTGGGCGTTCCCATGCCAATGATCTGCCCATCATGGCAATCTATCATCTCCACGTGAAGGTCATCGGGCGCGCCGCTGGTTCCAGCGCGGTGGCGTCCGCTGCCTACCGCGCAGCATCGCGGTTGCGCGACGAGCGGCTGGACCGTCCCCATGACTTCACCGCCAAGGGCGGCGTTGTGCACTCCGAGGTGCTGCTGCCCGAGACCACACCCGAAGCATGGTCCGACCGCGAACAGCTCTGGAATGCGGTCGAGGCGGTCGAGGTTCGCAAGGATGCGCAACTAGCGCGCGAGGTGGAGTTCGCGATCCCGCGCGAGATGACGCAGACACGAGGCATCGCGCTCGCCCGCGACTTCGTGCAGTCGGAGTTTGTGGATCAAGGCATGATCGCCGATCTCAATGTGCATTGGGACAGGGGTGCGGATGGCCTGCCCAAACCCCATGCCCATGTCATGCTGACGATGCGGTCCGTCGATGAAGATGGGTTTGGCAAAAAGGTGCGCGACTGGAACAGCACCGGGATGGTCGAGCGTTGGAGGGAACGCTGGGCGACGCTTGCCAACGAGCGGTTGGCTGAACTCGACATCGACGCACGCATCGATCACAGGAGTCTGGGAGACCAAGGCATCGCGCTGGAGCCGCAAAGCCAGATCGGCGCGCCCGCGCAGCGTATCGCCGGCGAAGGGAGCCCTGCCGACCGGACAGAACTGCATCGTGAGATCGCACGCGACAACGGAGCGAGGATCATCGCGGAACCTTCGCTTGCACTGGACGCGATTACCCATCAGCAATCGACCTTCACGCAGCGCGACATGGCACGCTTCGCACATCGGCACAGCGATGGGATCGATCAGTTCAACGCGGTGAACAACGCAATCCGAAGCGCGCCCGATCTGGTTGGGCTTGGCCAGGATGGGTGCGGCGAGGACCGTTTCACCACCCGCGCGATGATCGAGGCCGAACAGCGCCTGCATCGGGCCGCCAAAGTCTTGGCCGAGAAGCAACGTCATGAAGTGCGGGATGCGGATCGCAAAGCAGCCTTGGCGCGTGCGGAAGCGCGCGGTCTGGTTCTGTCGCGCGAGCAGGCTGACGCTCTGACGCAGATTACCGGTGGGCGTGATATCGGGATCGTCGTGGGCCATGCCGGGACGGGAAAGAGCGCGATGTTGGGCGTGGCGCGAGAGGCTTGGGAAGCGGCGGCTTTCGAGGTTCGGGGCGTAGCCCTCTCCGGTATCGCGGCAGACGGTCTCCAGAGCGGATCGGGCATCGCGTCGCGCACCATCGCCAGTCTGGAACATGGTTGGGCGAACGACCGCGATCACCTCACCGCGCGCGATGTGCTGGTTATCGACGAGGCGGGCATGGTCGGCACGCGGCAGTTGGAGCGCGTGCTGTCACATGCCGCAGACGCGGGGGCCAAGGTCGTGCTGGTCGGCGATCCGCAACAGCTGCAATCCATCGAGGCGGGCGCAGCCTTCCGGTCGCTCCACCAGCGTCACGGCGGCGCGGAGATCGGTGAAGCCCCCAAGCTGCCCAGGCACTGATGGCAACGACAAAGGCGACCGCCTGGACAGTGATCAATGCCATAACAGGCGTTGAAGCCTGTGTCGCGCTGCGCATCCAGACCACATAGACCGCAGCGCAAATCGTGGAAGAAACGGCAAATCCCAGTCCATACCCACGGTTGAGTGACACCCCCACGCCACCAGCCTGCACGATGCCGATGACGCCGAGGACAGCAACCAGTACAAGGCCCGCGATGCTCCAGGTGTCCGTTCCTTCAAAAAGACCCACGCCAACCCCAAAACGATCATGGGTTGTATTGCGAAAATCAGCGATGCTTCTGATGCTGTTGTGAAGTAGAGTGAAAGGATTGTGCAAATCGATCCTGCGCCGATGATCAGACCGGGGATCGCCAGTCGCTTGAGACTCCGCGACCAGAGTAATTGCCCGGTGATCATTGCAAAGGCAAAAAGCACGAGGAGTCCGCCTCCGAGTTGCGCGACAAGAAAAAGGAGCGGGTGTAGCGCTGTAGATCCCGGCGAAAGCAGAGCCTTGGCGAGAACGGCGCCCAGTGCAAGTAAGAATGCGGATGATACAAGCAGAAGAGGTGCAGGCACAGGCAGGCTCCGATAGCAGATACCTCTTCAATCATTGACAAACATGAGCTGCTCAAGAAAGAATTAGAGCCTCAAGAGTAACCTTGGGTTATGCAATGGCGGATCACCCCAATCTCAGCGGCCTTCGTGCATTTGAAGCTGCGGCGCGCCATGGAAGTTTTGCGCGGGCGGCTGAAGAGTTGGGGCTCAGCCCTGCCGCCATCAGTGCGCAAATCCGAAAACTCGAAGCCGAGATGGGCGTAGCGCTCTTTCATCGGGGCCATCGTGCCGTCGCCCTGACTGAACAAGGCGAAGCCTACGCCCGCCGGGTTATTGATGCCTTTGCGCTGCTCGCACCATCCGGTTCGCTTGCGGCGTTCCGCGAACCTCGAGTGACCGTTGAGCTTGACGCAGAATTCTGCCGCCAATGGCTTCTGCCGCGTCTGACACCGGACGTGCTGGACGAATTGGCTGTGCACCTCAACTTGCGCAGGCCCAAAGAAAGACAGGTGTCAAATCGGTCGTTTTTTGTGTAAATAACGCCGGAAAGTCCTTGTAGCATCCCACCCGATCACAGAACGCGAAGTGCTTGATCTGTGAATATGTCCGGGCTCTCGGAACACTTCCGATACATTCCATATCTAGGATGGAGGGAATTTTCATGACGGCGGACATTTTCTGTGCCCCTGCAATGGGAGGCGAAGATTGGCAGAGCATGACGCGAACGGCCCAAAGCTGCCATTGACACAGCTTGCAGCGAAAGGCAGGTTCGAGCCCGATTCAACCGATGCGGCTACTGCGAACGAAGGTCGGCTTCTAGGATTGACCAAGGTTTTGTTACCGACGTCAAATGTCAAAATCACTTTATTTGTGACGTTGTCGAAACACCTTCTGGCATAGGTCCGCGCTCAAGATAACTTCTAAGCACAACGTAGCTTTGCGTTGAACGAACGCCTTTGATTGCCAGTATCGTGGACAAAAGGGTTTCAAGGTTTTCTGTGCCAGACGTCCGCACCTTGAGTATGAGGCAGGCATCTCCTGCGGCGGTATGGATTTCCTCGACGTCGGCCAGCTCTCTGAGTGCGAGGATCGGCTCGCTAATGCCCCAGCCCTCGGTCATGACATGTACGAAGGACAGCAGGTGGCAGCCGATCTTTGCTCCATCCAGCTTGGCAACCGTGCCCAAGATCACCCCGTCGCGTTTCAAGCGCTTGACCCGCTCATGAACCGCAGGGGCCGATAGATGCACTTGTTCTGCCAATTCTGCATAAGATCGGTCAGCGCGCTCGGCCAACAGCCTTAACAGCATTCGGTCTTTGTCATCGATGCCAGCCGTGCGTTGCCCCTTTCGTTGAACGCCATTCGTTTTCACTATGAATACCCCTAAAGATCCTTGAACAATATAAGATATTTATACAAATATACCTTATGAGATCACTAATTATATCACAAATAACGTCAAAAATTCAGACTTTTCAGGTTTGTCTATTGTTCGCAGCTGTCGTTATCGTCGGCTCAAATGCTTTTGTTCTTAGCCCGATTTTGACCGAGGTCGCAAACGGGCTAAGGGCGGAAACCACTCAGATCGCATGGGCCATTTCAGCGTTTGGTGGGGCCACGGCTTTGTCGTCCTTCTTGCTTTCGCCAGTGATCGACCGCGTAGCGCCGAGGTGGACGCTGGGCGGTGCTGCCGCCGTACTTTCAGTGGCACAAATACTAAGCGGAGCAAGCCAGAACTGTGTTTTTCTGTGTTTTGCACAAGTGATTGCCGGTGTGGCTGTAGGTGTTTTGCTGCCGGGAACATATGCGATCACTGCGGCAACAGCCCCACAAGGGCGCGAGACAGCGCGGTTGGGAATCGTATTGACAGGCTGGTCGCTGTCTTTGGTTCTGGCCGTCCCGATGGCTGCATTTATTGCAGCGCATTGCGGATGGCGAGCAGTCTATATATTTTTGGCGGTTATTTCTGCGTGTGTTTCGCTGGGTCTGTTCCTCGTCTTGCGCAGCGAAGGGGTAGCGCAAGGTAAGAGAGCATCGCCACTGTACGCATTGCGTCTTCCGGGGATCAGATTTTTGCTTTTGGTCATCTTTGGCTACATGACAGCATTTTACGGTACGTTTGCCTTCTTTGGAGAAGGTGTGCGTCTAGCGTTTGATCTATCGTCGAAAGGCGTCGGCTTGTTCGTACTGGCATACGGCGCGGGGTTCGGTATCGCTGGTATCGGGCTTGGTATCATCTCGCCAGAGATAACGCGAAAATATCTGTTGTCGGTTCTCTTAGGCATCGCTTGCGTTTATGCAATCTGGCGCTTTGCGCTAACCGAGCCGTCGTTTGCGTTTATGACAGCTGTGATGTGGGGAGCGCTCAATCAGCTTGGCTTGAACGCTCTTGTCGTTTCCCTAAACCGGTGCGCGCAGTCAGCACGGGGCGCCGTAATGGGCCTGAACAGTGGCGTGACATACTCGGCTGTCTTCGCAGGTCCAGTTGTGATGGGGTTTGTCTATACTGCTTCTGGCTTTCAAAGTGTAGCAATGCTTGCTGCATGTATTGTCGGTGCAGCCGCTATCCTTGTTTATGCATCTAAGAGTTAGATTACACTTAAAATGTATGGCTCGTTCCCGATGTCATGGTCCAGATTGTGAGGCGTTTTCTCAAAGAAGACATTCGCGCAGCCGCAGCGAAAGCACACTTTATCCCGCATTGCAGACATCGGTGCAAAACGCAGCGAACGACCGCATTCCGCCCTACTGTTGAAAAACTCCGATTTCAGATGTTGTAACTTTTCGGAAAGAACCCGTGATACCGCAAAGTCAGATGAGATTTGCCATGAGGAGCAGTGAGCTGACACATTAGCGGCAGCAGACTAATTTGGTCGAACCCCTCGCCTCGAAAAGTTGGTTGCGCCGTACGGACAAAAATTTCACCGATTCTGCCAAAAACGGAGTTTTTCAACAGTATCCGCCCATGAGCGCCTATCATCGAGACCATTAACCGATCACTATCGTAAGTGCGAACCAAAGCACTTATGGCTCAACCGACCTGTCGAAGAACGTAAAACAGGCTTCGGCTGGGGGATGAATTGGGGGATACGTCTTCAGGAAATACACGCAAGTTGCTGTAATATATGTATTTCTACTAAATAAGTGGTGCCCTCAACAGGAACAACATCGAACTTTTCCGGGAACCAAAATCTTTCCGAAAATTTCTCTCAAGTGGGCGCCGAGAATCCGCCGGAAGATGACTGTCAGAGGCACTTGCATGACATTCTGGACGTATTGGCGGAGTGGGATGAGCACCTGAAACAAGCTGGCGTGACCCTCGAAGATGAGGAGTTGCGTCTATGAAACCGCTCTCACGACTAACTGACATTTTCGGGCGGCCATCTGGGCAGGTCCCGACAGCTCGCACAGATGTGGAACGCAGGCCTCAACAGTCCGCTGTGTCCAAACCCCAACAAACCCACACGATATCTTTGCGCGTTACTGATGCTGAGAAAGAGCGCCTGGAACGGGATGCGGCTGGTATGTCGCGCAGTGCGTATATTCGTAAGCGGTTGTTTGGTGCATCTGCCCAACCGCGCAAAACGCGAGGCAAACATCCGGTCAAGGATTACGAAGCGCTCGGGCGGGTGCTCGGATTGTTGGGGCGGTCTCAATTGGCAAACGATCTCAATGAACTGAATTGGGCGGTTGAAAACGGAACGATCAAAATCGACGCAGCGACAGCACTTGCGATCAAGATGGCTTGTGTTGATGTTGCTGCCATGCGCTCCGAATTGGTCCTCGCGCTTGGCCTCAAAACGGAGCGTGCGCTGTGATTCTTGTTGGCAATCAGCGCGGCGGTGCGCGGGATCTGGCGCTTCATCTCATGAAAGATGAGAATGAGCGTGTACCGCCAGTCCCGATGCATCCACATCAAACAGCGCGTTTACCGTCGGAATATGCGCTCCACCAAAGAGCCAATCTTTAAGGCGCTGCCCTGTTGGCGCATAGGCTTCATCATCTTTGACCAATGCC
>JBPOFA010000026.1:0-8316 GCA_051251595.1 Marinosulfonomonas sp. | reverse complement strand
GAAGAAAATGAACGCCAACGTCGCTGTAGTCGCAAACACTGAAAACAAGTTGCTTTTTCTCTGGAAAACAAACACCCTTGATCCCCTCTTCTATGAGCCTAGCCGTTGGCAACGGCAACGCGAAGTGCGCAAAGCAGTCGTTCGCTGCAGACGGATATTCGTTGCAAGCGCTCATGATAGCAGACACTCGAAATGGCGGCATTTTCCAAGGGACGTTGGGCGAATGGATGCGATCGCCCGCAGAGGATGAACACGTCGCCAGCGCATCCTAACTTTTACAGCAATTGGCTCTGATCCATGCTGACAACAAATCAATCCCAGTCGCTTCGTTCCGTAAGTCTGGTGTCCCAGATAACAGCACGCCATTGCCCGAAAAGTGCAAGAAGCCGTAAGGGCGGAATGACTGAGATTTCCAGTGGGCAGCGAATTCGGGAGCTTTCGTTTGTGCTCCGCTCGCGAACTCTTCTGCGGGCTACAATGGTTTCAGGAGAGCCGTCGCCCCACCGCCGGCCGCCAGCTTTTTCAGCGCCTCAAGTTGAATACAGTTTGGTGCCATTTCCATCAGCTCTATTCTGTTCCCATCTGGATCGACGATCCAACATCCTCGGTTGCCGTCAACGCCGCGCCCTTCTTTCAGGGGTGACTCCAACGGAATTCCGACGCCATCAAGGTGAGCTACAGTTTCGTCCAGATCGTCAGACTGCAACGACAGGTGATGAACACCGGTTTGCCCTTTTTTCACCAATCCGGTGTCCGGACCGGGGAAAAGCTCGAAATAGAAATCATCGGTCACGCGCATGTAGACGATCCAAGGCTTGCCGTCGTAGTTGTTCAGGCGCAGGAACTCTGGGAATCCCAGCTTTGCATAGAAATCAATCGAGGCCTGCAAATCGCGAACTTGCAGCGCGACATGGGCGATATTTGGAAAAACAGCCATGTTCTTCTCCTTGCGTTGGAATACAGACAACCGGCCCGGTCAAAAAACCGGGGCGATCTATCCAAAATTTCGAGTTGTGCGAAACGGGGCATCACAACAGTGACGCCCCGAATTGAATGTCTTAGTTGAAGATTGCAGCGTGCTCGTCTTTAAGCACCGAAATCACATCAGCCGGCGTCATGTCCTTGTCACCCTGGAAGGTGAACATTGCGTTCCAGACGCTGTTAATCCAGTCCGTATCACCGTGATAGAACGGGTTCTGGACTGAAAAGCCGGGCACCTGAAGTGAATCCAGCACCAACTTGTTGCACGCATCCAGCTTGTCTGATGGAGCATCAATACGAACGGGTGTCGACCCCTTGAAAGACGCGAATTCCGCGTTCTTCACCGGATCAACGACAATGCTGGCCATTTCAAGTTCGGCCGCCATGACGTCGTCCGACACGCCGCCCAGAATGCCCATGGCGTCCACTGTCACCGACAGGGCTTTGGACCCCGGCAGGTTGATACAGTTGTAGTCTTCACCAAGAACCTTTTCGTTGGCCTTCCACTGTCCCTTCATCCAGTCGCCGTGCAGATGCATCAACGTTTGACCTGAAATCACGGTGTTGGTCGTTTCGTTCCACGAACGGTTCACCCAGCCTTCGTCAGCTTGCGATGTGATGCGACGGAACAGGTTGATTGCGTCTGTGACACCAGGCTCGTCAAACACGGTCGGATCAGGCGTGCCGCTGTAAAAGCGATAGAACACATCCTCACCGGCAGTTGCGGCCAGCAGCGCATGGAACAAATACCCGGCCTGGAAGGTGTTACCGCCCATCGCCATGAAGTTGTAACCAGCACCCTTCACCTTATCCATGTCGGCAAACATTTCATCGACCGTGGTCCAGGATGTCGGATCAACGCCGGCGGCCTCGGCGACTTTCATGTTGTAGTAGATGATGCCGTCGATATGGATGCCGCTTGGAATCTTGCGGGTCTCGCCGTCTACTTTGATTGCTTCGCGTACAATGGCCGGGAAATTACCCGAGGCACCGATCTCGTCGTAGTAGGGTCCCATATCGACACCCAGACCCATGTCGCGCAGGTCGCGGAAAATTGCGGCCTGCCCAGACAAGAATATGTTAGGTGGCGTGCCCGCAATGATCAGGCTGTTCAACGGGCTGGATCCGGCCTGTTCGTGTGGAGCGGACATCTCGGTAATCACGTGACCGCGTCGTTCCATTTCACTGACAAAGACGTTCAGCGCTGCAAGTTCGCTTTCGTTGGACCACGAATGGTAAAGTTTCAGTTCTGTCGCCTGGGCGACGGTCGCTGCCGTCACAGTCATGGCAAAACCTGTGGCAAGCCCTATTAATTTGTTCTTCATAGTCTCTCTCCCTTGGTTTTCGTCTTTAAATCCGGCGCTCACTTGTCGCGTCGAAAATGCTCAGCCGCGAAGATGGAAATGCGACTTTCACTGATTTCCCCGGTGCCAGTTCTCTGACCAGCTCCGGCTCTACCCGAATGGCTATTTGTTCATCTCCGGAAGACAGGTAAGCCGAGCCGTCGCTTCCGGTTTTTTCTGAATATTCAACGGGCAATTCAAAATGGGTCAGATCTCTGCCCTTGGCATCGACCCCCACCAGAAAATGCTCGGGTCGCATACCGACGTAGACCTGGCTTCCGTCAGCCGGAATTTTGCGAAACGCATAGTCCGAAAGATCTATGTCCGTTGCACTTGCCGCATGTCGCGCGGTAATTTTTTGGCCGTTCACCGAAACCGTGGTCTTGATCAGGTTCATCGGCGGTGCCCCGATAAACCGCGCGACGAACAGGTTCTCCGGCATTTCATAAACATCGTCGGGGCTGCCGATTTGCTGAATTACCCCGGCGTCCATGATCGCAATTCGCGTTGCCATGGTCATGGCTTCCACCTGATCGTGGGTCACATAAACGATGGTTTTTTGCAGCTCATTGTGCAGCTTTTTGATCTCAAGACGCATCTCGGTGCGCAGTTTTGCGTCGAGGTTCGATAAAGGTTCATCAAACAGGAACACATCGACGTTCTTGACCAGCGCACGGCCAATGGCAACACGCTGCCGCTGGCCGCCCGACAACTGGGCCGGCCTGCGATCCAAAAGGTTCGTGATTTGCAGAATATCCGCCGCCCATTCTACCCTGCTGTTCATTTCATCTTTGCTCAGCTTTTGGGCGGACAAACCAAATTTCAAATTCCCGCGCACGGTCTTGGTCGGGTAAAGCGCATAAGATTGGAAAACCATCGCAAGGCCCCGATCCTTTGGATCGAGATCGGTGATATCGAGACCGCCAATATTGATCTCGCCTGCAGTGACATCCAGTAACCCCGCCAAAAGGTTCAGCAACGTCGTCTTGCCGCATCCGGATGGCCCTAACAAGACCAGAAACTCACTGTCATTGACGGTCAGATTCAGGTCCTCAAGTACGGTCACAGCGCCGAATTGTTTGACGATATTTTTAAATTCGATATTCGGCACGTTCTACCCCTTGATTGCCCCGGCCGTGATGCCCTGAACGAAAAATTTCCCAAGCGCAAAGTACACAACAAGCGGTGGAATAGCGGTCAGCAAGGCTGCTGCCATATCCACGTTGTAACGTACCTCTCCCATGCCGGTGACGGCGGCCTTGGCCAGAATGACGGTCATTGGCTGGGTGTTGATGCTAAACGTCACCCCCACCAGAAAATCGTTCCACACCCCTGTGACCACAAGGATCAGCACAACAATCATGATGTTGCCCGACATAGGTAAAACGATTTCGAAAAAGATGCGCCAGAAACTACCGGAATCCATAACAGCGGCGTTGATGATTTCCTGCGGTATGTCTTTGTAAAAGTTTCGGAAAATCAGGGTCAGTAGCGGCATGAACAGGATCGCATGCACCACCGAAATGCCCCAGATCGTGCCATATATCCCCATATTAGAGATTAGCACGATCATCGGGATCATGATGATCTGAAACGGTACAAAGGCGCACATAAACAGGATGAACAGGAACGTGCCCGCCCATTTGATATTCCACAGCGCCAGCGCATATCCGGTGACGGCAGACAGGCTGATCGCCATAAAAAGGCTGGGGAAAAGGATCTTCATAGACACCCAGAACCCGGCTTTGACGCCACCGCAACTGAAGCCCGAACAATCCTCTGACCATGCGCGCTGCCATCCATCCAGCGTCCACGTTGTCGGCAACGCCAGAATATCGCCCAAGGCAATCTGATCCAGCGTTTTGAAAGAGGTGATGACCACCACATAAAGCGGGATACACACGAACGCCGCGCACATCGTCAGGAACACAAGGATCGCAATTGACGATCCCTTGATCTGACGGCGACGGCGCGGATAAACCTTGGTCGATGTGCGAATGGTACTCATGTTGCCTTCGCCTCTTTGCGGCGGTTTTGCCAGGTTGTCACCAGCACCAGTGGCAAGAAGATCAGCGCAGTTACTAGCAGCATGATGACAGCGGCGGCAGAAGCGTAGCCAATGTTGCCACGCGTGGAATGAGCGTTCACAACAAAATATGCAGGTGTCCACGATGATGTGCCGGGCCCACCATTCGTCATCGCCAGAACGATGTCATAGGTTTTTACCACACCTAGCGATAACAAGATTGCACAGGTCAAAAACGTGAACTTCATCATTGGAATGATGATTTCCAGATAGAACCGGAAAAACGAAACCCCATCCAATTTGGCTGCAGACCAGATTTCTGTGTTGATCGACTTCAGTCCGGCAAGCATCAACGCGAGATAGAAACCCATCCCATGCCAGACCATCGCCAAAATGACGCCGTACATTGCCGTTTCGGGTTCAGCCAACCAGTCAAATGTCGCATTTTCAAAGCCGATCCCACGCAAAAAGCCCTGTAACCCCAACGAGGGATTGAACAGCCAGCGCCACACGATCCCGGTGACAATGAGAGAGACGGCCAAAGGATAAAGAAAGATTGTGCGGAAAATGCTTTCGCCGCGTTGCTCATGATTCACCAACGCCGCAAGAATGAAGCCAAACACAATCGCCAGACCTGACCCAATTGCCAGAACAATCAGATTATTGATCGAAGTTGCCCAGTTCGGATCGTTGAACAAACGGTCGTATTGCCGGCTCAGATTCTCCCAATGGATTTCATAGTCCGGAAATCTCCGCGACTTTGTGAACGAAATATAAATGGTCCAAAAGGTCGCGCCAACGAACGCCACCAGCGTCACGATTATTGCCGGAACGAGCGCCAGTCTTGGTGTGAATCGACTATAGCGGATGGCCATTATGTTCCTCGAAACCGGGCCAGAATTGCCCCCCCAAACAAGGCGCTCAAAGTTTTGCCTTGCACTCTGTATTACCGGTAATATAGGTTTAAATTTGTTCGCAGGTCAATCACGTTAGTCAGCCCGCGAGAAAATCTTGCTATGGTGCCGCGCCGGCGGCTTGCGAACAGACCTTGCCCTTTTGGGTCGACACTGACCACAGGTTAGCCAATGACAACAATGCGTTACGACATTCCGAAAGTTGGTCTGGGTACATACGGGTTGCTTGGCCGGGAAGGCACCGAAGCGATCCTCGCGGCCATCGAAATCGGGTACCGGCATCTGGACACAGCGCAATCCTATGACACCGAGACACCCGTCGGAAATGCGATTGATTCTTGTGGATTGCATCGCGAAGATCTGTTCGTCACCACCAAAATCACGCCAGAAAATTTCACCAGTTTGCGCAGCAGTCTTCGTCAAAGTTGCGATAACCTAAAGATCGACAACGTCGATCTGGCGTTGATCCACTGGCCCGCTCACTATGACAAGATCCCGGTCAGCGATTACATCGGTGAACTCGCAAGAGCGCAAAGCGAGGGGCTTACCCGCCTTATTGGAGTGTCGAATTTCACGCGCAAGCATCTGCAAGCCGTAGATGCCGAAATCGGCGCGGGGAAACTGGCGACAAACCAGTTTGAATGCCACGCCTATCTTCAGAACGGAATTCTGGTTGATTACTGCCGACACACCGACTTGCAGGTCACGGCCTACATGCCGTTGGCCGCCGGCAAACTTGCCAATGACCCGACCCTGCAGGTGATTGCAGACCGGATCGATGCTCAGGCATCTCAGGTCGCGTTGGCTTTCTTGCACGCGCAAGGCCACGTTGTTATTCCAAAGTCGGCCAACCCCGACCGGATGGCGTCAAACTTGGCCGCAGCCTCCATTACACTCAGCGCCGCCGACATCGCACAAATCAAAGAACTCGACCGCAACGACCGTATCGTCGACCCCGAATGGGGACCCGACTGGGACTAGATCGCCCGACTTCACGTCGGGCCCAACTCATGAGGATCACATGATCAAAGTTAAACAAGTGGCCCACGTCTGCATTTTCGCCAACGACGTGGAAGAAACACGGAATTTCTACAAAGATGTTCTGGGATTGGATACAGCTTTCAATTTCCTGCGGGACGACAAGATATTTGGCTTTTATCTGAACGCGGGCGGTCGGACACATATCGAGGTTTTTCAAAAGGGCGAAGCATCGTTCAGCGAAACGAACCAGATCAATCACATGTGCCTCGAAGTCGAAAATATCGATCAGGCAATTGACCACATCAAGGCTCTCAACATCGACATCACCGCAAAGAAATTTGCTTGTGACGACACCTACCAGGCATGGATCAAGGATCCGAACGGCGTAAAAATTGAATTGTTTGAATACACAGACAAGAGCGCCCAGTTCATGGGCGGTGATCGCGTGGCTGATTGGTAGACAAACGCAAACGCTGCTCATATTTGACGGAAAAGCCTAATCTGGGAACAGTATCATGTCGCGTCCAAGACCGCGCCTGAAGGAGATTGCGGAAGCTACAGGGTTTTCGGTGAACACGGTTTCGCTCGCACTGAGAGGTAGCGACCGAATTCCGGAAAAGACTCGCGACCTGATCATGCAGGAAGCCGAGCGGCAGAACTACTTTCCCAACCAAATTGCGCGGTCCTTGACCAACCGGGCAACGCATACAATCGGTCTGGTGTTGACCGACATCATGAATCCGACGATCACCCTGACGGCGAGGTCCATTGAACGCCTTCTGGCCAACGCCGGTTATGGGGTGATGTTTGCGACAAGCGACAACAGCCTGGAAAACGAAAAAAAAGCGATGGCGCGTTTTCAATCCCATCAGGTGGATGGCATTATCGTTTATCCGACAAATCGCAGCAAAATCAGTCATATACAGGCAGCCCGCGACGCCGGGTTTCCAGTGTTGGCTCTGGCAGATCTGCCTGACTCCGGGTTGCAAGTCGTGGCGATGGACGACCGCGTAGGGGCCGAAACGGCAGTTGGACATCTTGTTGCCCGAGGTCACAAGAATATCGTGCTGCTGGATGGGGCCTTCGGATCGGGAAACACCGAGAAATTCGACGGCGCACAAAAAGCACTGAAGAGGGCAAAAAACGGCGCAGCCAGCATTACAGTCGTCGATCCGAAAGGAAATTCGTCCGCCCATGGTTACGCTGTGGCGGCGACTATCCTGAACCAGACACCTCGCCCTACAGCCGTGTTTGCAACCACAGATGCGCTAGCCATCGGCGTGGCGCGCTGGTGTCTGGAAAATGAAATATCCATACCTGAAGACCTTGCCATCGTTGGTTATGATAATTCGGAAGTCTCGGAATTTGGTTCAACGCCGCTTACGACGATCAATTACGCCTCGGATGAAGTCAGCCAACAGGCCGTCGAACGAATTATTGCTTTGATAGAAAGCGAAACACGCTTGGCTTCAAAAACGTTGTTGATTGAGCCCAACATCGTCGTACGCAAATCATCCTGATTGCGTGCCCTGGCATTCCGTTTGCCTTGGTCGCACTTCGGTCTCTGTTCGGGGCAAAATCTGATCTCGCCAACCCATACAACCGAACACAAGAGGACCTCCGAGCCCGAAGCTGGCTCTTGCTGAATTCAACGAATGCCCTCGTCATGCAAATTCACGGCAGGATGATCGGTTAGCCTACAGACAAGTATCTGCCGATGCCCTCCAGATTCGGTGTGCAGTATCCCCCCCCATTTGGAGCAACCATGCAGCAGCACACGATTTACCGATAAACGACAGGTTTGGGCTGGAAGTGCCGACATAGCGAATCGCACGAAGGGCAGGCTTGTCCCGCGACCCGGTCATTGCCCGTGAAAATCTCGCTGCAGCTTGCCTGTACGGCAGCTTTTCGCGCTGCGCTGTAGCAATGCTATTCGCGGTGCTGCAGCGACGATATCTCTGCGAGCGCGCAGCGAAGATTCAACGGGTCCGGTTGGCTCAAAGCTGCCGTTCGCCGCAATCAGTTCGAATGACTGCTACAAGCTCGGGTGAACCTTGCTCATGCACCTTTT
>JBPOFA010000025.1:0-10916 GCA_051251595.1 Marinosulfonomonas sp. | reverse complement strand
GAAGAAAATGAACGCCAACGTCGCTGTAGTCGCAAACACTGAAAACAAGTTGCTTTTTCTCTGGAAAACAAACACCCCTGATCCCCTCTTCTATGAGCCTAGCCGTTGGCAACGGCAAAGCTTCAAACGATGCGTGTCTCTTTCAAAAAGCCGCAACATATTCCTATTTTACTGAAGCTTCGCGTATTAAGGTGAAGCCGATTGATTGGCCCTTCCGCCGTCCTGGAAACCGCCATCATAAGAACTCACTTACTCTCGGAATTCACGCGTCTGACCACCGTCACGCAATTCATCAAGACTTTTTCCGGCGCATGATCCATCGGATCGGTTGGCAACAACCCCATCAGCAGACACTTCTACGACTATATTGCTTGGTGTCATGTATACTGCGCTGCCATCTGTATTAACGCGTGCCAAGTATCCGACCACTATGACATTGTCTTTTGCGCAAATCAGGGCGTGTGGCAGGTTTCCAATTGCATTGTTTTCCTGAGCATTTGCTGCCGTTGCAATGCTCAAGATCGCAACAGCCAGAATTGCCGCAAAAGGTGCACGGAACGGTTTCGCGGTTTGAGCGCAGACCGTTTTTGCGTTTTCTTCAAATGGACTTTTGAGCATGTTTGTCTCCGTCAAATTTGTGCATCGCACGGTTTTAGTTGTTGCGTCAGTTGCAGCTGATATCTGATGCCCGAAGGTGCATCAGAAGGCCCATGTCAGACCGATAACGGGCCCGCCAAGGTCCAAGTCCAGATCCAGGTCGTTCGAATTGTTGTCGATGCCCAAGTGGCGATACCCAATCCGCCCAGTGAGCCGATCCGAAAAAGCGTAATCAGCGGTAACAAGCGCTTGCCAACTGAGTTTTGAGCTACTTCCGATACCAAAGCCACCGACATCTGCCAAACCAGTGAGCGACCATTTGTCGGTGAGTTGGACCTGGCCTCGCAAACCAATGATTACATCGGTCCAAGAAGAGCTTGCCCCCAGCGTTGTCCCAAAACCAACCGAAGGGATCTGAAAGGTAAAATCTGCATCAACGTCGTAATATCGGAGTCCACCATACACATCGACGACCTGTTTCTCGGTCTCATACGTCCGATAGGCCAGCGCTGCCGTAGCCACCTTGAAGGTTGTAGCGGCGGATGCGTTTGCAGGTGCCGCACCTGGAATGATGGTACCCGTGGCAAAGCCATCCTGTTCCAGGTCAGCATACATGAAATCAAAGAGCAGGCCCAAACGATCACGACGAAGTTCCGCAGCCCCAAAAAACGCACCGTCCAATGCGTCAAGAACATCTTTCCCGCTCAAATCTATCAGCGGATCGCCGCTTGGAAGTGTCTGGTCACCTTTAATGCCCGGAACCCATCCATAAAGAGTCAACTTACCGCTCCAGTCGCCCGCGACATCCTGAGCTTGGGCCGCCGCGCCGGAGATGATCAGAATGATACCTGCGGCCGTCTTCGCTACTAAGTGTTTGAATCGCATATCTTCTTCTCCGATAAATGTGGTCGGGAGCGGCCTGCACAGTCAGGTTTCTTGGTCGCTGGATGCGGCCCGATCTTAGTGACTGGTGGGTTTGGAAGCGCCTTCCTTGAGAATGATCCTTTCAGGATCGTATCCGTAGACCCAAGGCGCAGAGTTTTTCCATCCGTTCCGCATCCTTTTCCCGTGAAAAACACTCCCCGGGTCGTCAACCTTATCGCCCTCGACACCGTCCACTATATTATAGGCGGCCGTGAAACCGGCTGCTGCAAGCTGATTTACAGCCATCGCACCCCTGTCTCCGGATCGGCATGTGACAAGAAGGACGTCGCCCAGACCGGCCAGCCCCTTCACTTCGTCGACAAAATCCGGGTTCCATTGGACCGAGTGTTTCGTTTTGCCCACTTCCCTTTGGTAGGTCACAAAGGCAAGTGGGACGTTCCACGCCATCTCCGGATGCCCGACGAAAGCAAATTCCTCGGGGGTGCGTACGTCAATGATCTTTACGTTGTCTGCATCGGCGCGCCACATTTCATAGGCCTCTGCAGACGTTACATAAAGCTTGAGCTTTGTTCTCTTGCCTTCTGGCAGGTCTGTGTCGGAGATGGATTTTGGATACATCGCTTTTGCCTCTTTATCTTGCGTTCGGCTCACACCATCAGACTGGTCGCTATCGATGCCTTGGGCCTTAGCCTCTAAACTGGAGAAAATGAGCACAAGCCCTGTTGCCGCCATGGCTATCACGTGTTTGAGTTTCATCGCTTTTGACACTTTGACTTGCGTTGGGTTCACCCCGTGGAATTTGTGGTGAAGCACCGGTTGGGCAAAACGTTCGCCGACCGATGCTTCACCAAGCTGTCAGCCAAGCCTAGCTGTCATCGCTTCTTCCAAAGTTGACCCAGATGGTACCCTGGCGCCTTTTTTGAGCTCCCATTCTTCCGCAGCCAATTCCGCGGCTGCTTTTTCAAGGAATTCCGGGGCAGCCCATTCGAACACGTCAAAGTCGTTTTCGATGTAACCGTGGCTCAGCATGAAGTCCTTGTTGATCTGAAGGGCTTCAAGATTATACGGGGAAAGCGTTGGCACCATGTCCACGTGTTTGATGCCGTTGTAGGTATCCTCGGCATCAAGGTAATAGGTACCCTTGTTGAGAATGACCGCAGCCGCGTGTTTGTGCTCATTGGACCAGCGCCCCACTTTGATCATGGCCTTCATCATCGCGACAATGATTTCAGGGTGCTCTTGGCAGGCAACATCGGAAACTGTCATGGTTGCGGGCACATTCGCCCCCTGCAACGTCCAATCCGGATAGTTGGCAAGGTTCTCGATAGCCTTCACCTTGCTTGTTTGCTCCTGAAGATGTTGGAACACCTTGCTTTGGGTGTAGATTGCGTCGATTTTGCCTTCAAGGAGCGGCATTTCCAGTGGGCGGAAACCTAAGTCATGCTTGATGTCGCGCTTGAGCCACAATTCCGAAGGGTTTTCCATTGGCGCGAGCATCTCTGGCTTGTCATACCAATCATCCGGGTAAGGGAAATCAACGATCTCCACGTCATCACGGGTCATGCCATTCATGCGCAGCATCAGTTCGATGCCCTGTTCCTCCTGGAAGCGCCACCAGTCATTTTTGATGACGTTCATGCTTTTGGACAGGCCGATCCTTTTGCCCTTCAGATCCGTCATTCGATAAATGTCGTCTCTTGCCCGAACCAACATGCATCCACCCTCGTAGACATGCGTTGTGCCGATGAGCTTGGTGCGACGGATGTCCGCTTGAGTGTGGATTGCCGGACCGCAACCGCCATAACGCATCAGGTTGTCCAGATTATGGACGTAGTGCGGATACCAGTCATTCTCGACAGTAGAGCGGAGGAATTTGTATGCGACGCCGATTTTCTTGAGTTCTTCCTTAACCCAGCCAATTTCCTGATCGACATTGCTGGGGGAAATCAACGGGCAGTTGGTGTAATAGAAATCTTTCCAGTCCACCTCGACTGATCGCATTTCTTTGCCTTTAATTGTCATCGTCGCCATTTTGATCTCCTAATTTGCTTTCGTAAAAACTCTCGACCATTCATGCTGCCAAGCATGTTTCCAGCCAGCTATTGCATGCGAACTGGCATTATTCTTTGAGGCAGATCAATTGAAGGATGTGTCGTTCCCTCAGGGCCTTTGATCTGTCTCTTATCGACCTGGCAGGGCGTTCCGCTGCGAGCCTGTTTCCTTCGTTAGCGTTGCCTGACCACCAAAGGGTGCCCGAAGGGGACAGGGTTTGGGAACGTCTGGAAATGACAAAGAATAGACATTTTCGGACACAACCGGTAGATTTGAAGGATGACCGCTCCGATCAAAACTGCCCAACCGGTGCTTCGCATCTCTACGGTACATGGCCTGCCCGATGTTTTGCGGGAACTCGGACAGAATCCGTCGCAGATCATAGCCGACTTGGACTTTGAGCCAACTCTCTTTGACCAGTCAGACAATCGTATAACACTTGCTGAGCGTGGTAGGTTGCTTGATTGTTGCGCGAAAGTGTCGGGGTGCCCGCATTTCGGGCTGTTGGTTGGTCAAAGGGACGGCCTTGACCAGCTTGGAATAGTAGGGCTTCTGGCGCGGCACGCTCCCGACGTCGAGACCGCACTGCGGCGGCTGATCCGACACTTCCACCTCCAAGCGCAGGGAGTCGAAATCGGCCTCGCTGTCGATGGTGGACGAGCATTGTTCTCCTATGTAATTACTGATGCAGGCATCGCTGGGAATGAACAGGCGGGCGATGGTGCCGTGGCGGCTCAGCTCAACATCATGCGCGAACTCTGCGGCCCTGATTTTAAGGCGCTCTCGGCATGGTTTGTTCGCCCGCCTCCGAAAATCTCGAAGCCATACCGCGACTTCTTTCAGGTGCGCTTGCAGTTTGATGCTCCGATCTATGGCCTAGAATTCTCATCAAGTTGGCTCTCGCGTCGGCTGCCTTCGACGGATACGGCGCTTGCGAAACTCATCGCCGAGAAGATATCAGCGCTGGAACTTCAGGAAGGAGAAGACCTTTCGGAGAACGTTCGGCGCCTGATGCAGACGGCCTTGGCATTTAATCATGTGGACGCGCACCATATTTCATCGATGCTTGGCATGCACGTTCGAACCTATCACCGGCGGTTGCGGGTCAAAGGGACAAGCCATCGCGAGTTGCTGGATCAGACACGGATGGCCTTGGCATATAGGTTGCTCGAATACTCATCCAAAGATATCGCCGCGATATCTGAATTGCTCGGATACTCTGAGGCTCGTGCCTTTATCCGAGCGTTCAAGCGCTGGACCGCGACTACACCTGCACGCTGGCGGAGAGATCATGCAGTTTAGATTAGTTGCGTAGTGTTTGAGTAACCTTACCGTTTTTTGGGGTCGCAAAAGTTCGTCGTGGGGAAGCGCATGGTGCTTCGCCAGCCGGTCGAGTTTAACGCTGTTGCATCCGGCCGGGTTGTCCGCAACTCGCCGTGGCTTCTTCGATCCTCGCTGCGATCGCGACCAATGTCCGCCTTTCTGGCTGAGGCGCAGCTGATGAATTCGGTCAATTACATTGCTGCATCTGCGAGTGTCGGCACCGGACCATGTCTGCTCTGGGCTCGACTCGGTCATCCGAGTTGTTTTCTCAGATGACAGCTAAGCGTCGGTGAGCGGTCGCTGGGCAAGGAAATTTCGAACTTTCAGCCGCAACCGACCGCTTCGCGTGAGAGCAGACGCTGTTCAAAAATTCGGCCATGACTGCAACGCGGACTTTCCGGACCTTCGTTCAATTTGTTCCAACTATTGAGAACAACCCAAAGCAGACGTTTACATAGTTTGTCAACGCGGCGATTCAGCTCACGAAAGTCCACCATTCATTGCCAGCGCAGCACTTTGAGTTCGTAAAGTCTGTATTGCATACCAAGCCACAGTCGTCATAGCTCGCCACGAGCCGTTGATCGCAGCGCAGGCAGATTTAGTGACCGAAGCACATTGCGCGCTGATAATGTCGTCGCGCAACATTTTGATTTCTCTGTCTTCGTTCAAAGAAAACCTCGACGGTTGGTTGAAGGCCCATGCTGTTGGCGGGAGAGTCTCCCAATTTCAAACACACGGGCCCTCAGTATGTGTTAGTCTTCACCGTCCAGAAGTGCTCCTGCCCCAGAGTCATCATGGACGTCGATCGTAACTAATTCCGGGTTTACGCCGATCGTGTGTTCGTTCAGCCATTTGTTGACCTCGATTGCTTTGAAACGTCCCTCGGCTTCGACCGGAAAGCGTATGGCTTCACCGGCCTTGACGGGCAATACTTCATTTTCCTTGACCACAATCGTGCCGTTCAAAATGACATACGGAATACCTGTCGTCGGCGTGCCGTGCTCGCCAACCTTGTAGCCGGAATTGTCAGTAATCGTTTGAGGATCAAAGATGGTAATGTCTGCCACTTTGCCCACCTGCATTCTGCCACGGTCTTGCATCGATTTGAGCCCGGTATCACCCAGATGTTTGGCAACCCAGTAGCTGGCCTGCGCAATGGTGAACATCAGTGGTACGCCTTGTTCACGGCCCATACGGAAGGTCGCCCCGCGGGTGCCAGACGTTCTGGGGTGACCGCGATAGTCGGAATACTCCGCGTCCCATGGCAGCAATTCACCATCTTCGCCGACACCCGCCATTGCATCGCTGGCCAGTGTCATATGCGGAACTGTCAACCAGTAGGGCATCCACTCTTCGCGGTATGGAAAGAACACGACAACAGCCCGTCCCGGATTGGATTCAAGAAGTGCCGCGTATGACTCATCCGTGAGATAGGCGTCATCGACCGGATCGTAGAGCGTGTCTTCGTAGCGGTAGCCATATTTTTCCCGCCATTCCGCCGGGCGCAGGAAGTCTGCACTCACCGGTGTCGATCCCGCCGCATAAGGATAATACTCCGACCACATATTGAGGCCCTTTTCGCGGGCCATCTGGAGTTTTTCCTCGATTTCCCACCAGCCGTAATCATTATTGTGGGCCATCAAAAGAGGTGCATCCAGCAACATCGCGTTGGTGAAGATCTCGTCAAAGGCGATGGGCGCTTCCGTCGGTGTATCCTGAATCAGATGATACCGCGTATGCACGGAGGTCAGACGGCCGTAGTTTGCGGCTGCTCGTTGAGCGGCGAAAAGCTCGTAGCTGGTCAGACCGCGCGCCATGTAGGCGGCACCCACCCCAACCCCAATCGCACCGTTCTTCAGGTCGGTGTCCAGGATTTGCATGACCTCGTTCATCTGGTCGATAGACGATCTGGTGACGGACCATCCCACAACTCCATCCGCGCCCGCCGCGGCGATATAGGGGGTTGCCCGCGCATAGTCAGTCGGCTCACTTAGTCCAGCCTCAGGATCATGAATCGCCATCCGCGCCATGATCATGCCTGCTGTGGTGCCATAATTCACCTGCCAGCCGGTTTCTGCCTTTTCATCATACCACCCCCCGACATTGAACGCGCCCAGTTCCAGATCCATCCCCGTGGTGACGCCATCCCGCAGCGCCATCTTGGTCGCGAATTCATCTACGGCGTGGTAATGCGTATCGATGAACCCCGAGGCCACAACGTGACCCGTGGCATCTATGGTTTCCGCACCGGAAAGAGGCTGCTTGCTGATGGCTGCGATGCGTCCATCAGAGATGCCAACATTGGCGATGTCATCGAACATCGTCTCAGGGTCCATAACCCTGCCATTGTTGATCACGAGGTCATAGTCTTGGGCGTACGCCGCTGATACGGCCAGACCGCCCACAACAACAGTCGTCGCTAAAAATCTAAGTCTGCTCATTGATGAATGCTCCAGTAGGTTAAAAAACTTCATTTCGTAACAGTGTTGCGTATTGGTCGACCGTATGGCGCATCCAGAACCAGTTCCCCGTCGCGCACCGAAAAGCCGCCATTCACCAGAACGGTCTGCACACCGACAGTCGGTTGGTTGGCATTGGCGAAGGTCGCCAGATCAGCGATTGTCAGCGGATCAAAGACGACGATATCTGCGTCCATCCCAATCTGAATCCGGCCTTTGTTGCGCATCTGCGGCACACTGTCTTCAATTGTCTTTGCGGGCATCAGCGTCATCTTGCGGATCGCTTCATTGAGAGAAAGAAGCCCGCGTTCACGCACATAGGAGCGAAGAACTTTAGAAAACGTCGCGGTCGAACGCGGGTGGCTGAACACCTTTTCCGGCAGCGGCCATTCATCTCCCTCATAGGTTTGGACGTTGCCATCTTCGTCGAAGTAGGACCAAAATACGGAATCCGAGGCGATCAGCACCGAAGGATGTGTCACCGACGCGTCCAGCAGGGCCAGATCCTCCGGCTTGTTCTCATCGAGGAAATGCCAGGTGATGAACGTGCCGGGCTTGTTGGACTGATAGTCCGCCAGTTCGTCTTCGGTCATCCTGTCCGCGCCGAGCTGAAAGTTATTTGCTGTCGAAGACATCCGGCTGCGCCAGTCAGGGCCGCTGAACATGGCTGCGCCAACCACGGTGTTGGCGGCACCAAAAGGATAGGCCTCGGTCGTGACCCTGATACCTTTGGCTTGCGCCTCTTCAATCAGCGCCAGCGTGGCATGAATATCGGACAACGAGGTCGAATTGATGTGACAAAGATGCATGTGCGCGCCGGTGATCGCAGCGTTGCCGATCAGCTCCTTGACCGCCTCGAAGGAACTCTGTGGCTCGATGTTGCTGGCGTATCGCACATGTGTGTAGGTCGGGACGTTGTATTCGTTGGCCAACTCGGCAAGGGCGAAATACTCTTTCTGCCCATAGCCCGGCGCATAGCCGGCGTTCACGCCGATGCCGATTGCCCCCTCCTTCAGGCCCTGTTCAAGCAGCGACAGGATATTTTCGGATTGATCCGGATTGGCAATATCCATCTTCCAGTCGTTGCGGCTCTGTGCATCCTGAAAATAGGCTGCTGTTGCCAGCGGGTCGGTGTCCGAAAAGGTCGCGATTCGGCTGTATGTCCAGCCTGCGGAGGCACCGTAGTTGATCGGCAGGCTTTTCTGCGCCTGCGCGTCATACCAATCGCCGATGGGTAGAACGCCGGATTCCAGCTCCAGCGATGTGGTGACGCCCTGAATGACCTGCATTCGATAGTCGCCGATGTTCTGACCATGTGCATGCAGGTCAATGAAACCGGGCGATACGACATGATCAGTGGCATCGATCACAACATCGCCCTCGAGAGGGAATTCGCTGATGGCCACGATCTTGTCGCCTTCGATGGCAACGTTTCGAATGGCATCAAGCCCGGTCTCTGGGTCGATCACCCGACCGCCCATGATCACAACGTCATTGGCCAGCACGACCGCGGTTGAGGACAATAGAGTGGCTATCGCAGAAGCAGCCAAATACGTTGTCTTGAACACATTCAATTCCCTTCGAATTTTGGACTCCAGCGACCCGTCCGAGCGCCGAAGATTCTCTCTCCGTTAAAGATGCCTACCATGATTCCCGGGCCGGCCATTTACATCCCGTGCCAGCCAAACGAGAATGCTGTCACCTGACGTTAATTTTTTGGCAGAAAAGCGGGAGCTCGGATGAACAATCAGTCTGACCCAAAATTCACAAGGGTAATGCTGGTGCTGATCCCGCTCACCACAGAATTTGACCGACGGGGTGGCGATGTTGAAGCGCTGTTGCTCAGACACAGGATACCTTTGGACGCGCTGACCACACCTACGATGCTTGTCGATGCGTCCGCATGTTACGCCGCAATGGAGGATATGGCGGAAACCCTCGGCGATATTCATTTCGGCGCAAAGGTGGCGATGGAATCCGCAAACAAAGGCGCGCCAGGGATTAGGGATGCAGCAAAAAACGCCGTGACGTTGGGAGATTTCTTGGCCCGGATTGTGGTGGAAATCGCGACGCAAGTTGACAATGTGCGTTACTTGTTTTCCGCATCAGCCGAAGCTGCGAGCTTCGAAGTCCAACGCAAGCTCGTGGTTTCAGTGCCAACCACACAACTGGATGCCATCGGCGTTGTCTTCTACGTAAGTCTGATCAAACGGGGATTGGGAAATACATTCGATCCAAAAAGCATCATCGTTACTGCGCCAACCAATGCAGGCTTTCCACCGGGCTTCCTGCCCAAAAGCTCTTTCATCAAGTCCAACATTAACGGCCTGCGAATTTCTTTCCCTCCGCAATGGCTCTGGGAACCGTTTTCAGCCGGCTGGGACGTAACTGAGACCCCGCGTGGGGAATTTGCTCGGGATGCCGACGATGGCGCGACAGTTGCCTATTTTCGTAGCGTGCTGATGGAGAATATCGATGCTGAGGATATGTCGCTGTACCGTTTTGCTGAAATCTGCGGCACGCACCCACGGCAGATGCAGCGTATTCTGTCGGCCCTAGGCGTCAACTATAGTCAGATGAAAGACAAGGCCCGTCGGCACCTCGCGGTTGAGCTTGTCGCGAACACAAGCACACCTGTCGCACAGATCGCATTGCGGGTTGGGTTTTCGAGCCCGTCAGCACTAACTCGAGCATTCAGGCAGTGGACCGGGAAGACACCTTCGCATTTTCGTGCCGAAACCTCGCGAGACCACGATACATAAGAATTCTGAGCAGCTGGACGCCGGAGGTCCGCTTTCCATCCTTATTGCTAAAGTGTCGATATTGCAGCACTGGTCACTAAGGGCTCAGAGCTGCCGTTCGCTGCATAAATTTCCAATGTCCGTTTCCAGTCCAATCACTGGTTTTTGGATTCCAACCCTTCCAAAATAGCCAAAGCCTGCTCAGATATTCTCTTTTAGTTTTTAGATCATGTCATATGTCCTGAACAGTATGGGGGTATTTCTGGTCGAATGCATTGGAAAGGGGCGGTGCCCAGTTAGGGTCATCCAATCAGTTATACTAGTGATTGTGTGTTGGGGTTCGATCTAAGGCCCGGACATACTTGGTCATTGCAAACATCGGTCCTTGCATATTTTTTGCGGCTAGCTAGTTCACAGGCCAAGACGCCGCTTTTCTGCATCAAATTGGGATTGCCACCAGGGCGGCGAACACAACCGTCTTTGTTTTCCATCATAAGGAAATCCCCAAACCCGCTCAGACCTCAATTAAGGCGCTGAAAATAAACAGATTTTATAACTATCTTGTATGCGAATACAAGCAGAACGGCTTGGGGCACCAACGGATATTGTGACAGGTCCATGAAAGTGGACCGGCGCCCGACATATGGAACAATCAGTCGAAACGCCTACACAAACTGTGCTGGGTAATACCAATATGGTCCAAACCCTAATGGGGGGAATTGTGGGGGAATTGAAATCATAATTTCAAAATTAATTGTTTATTTACAGCGTACTAAAATAAATAAATGGCGCACTGGGGAGGATTCGAACCCCCGACCCCTTGATTCGTAGTCAAGTACTCTATCCAACTGAGCTACCA
>JBPOFA010000024.1:0-11452 GCA_051251595.1 Marinosulfonomonas sp. | reverse complement strand
CCATATAGGCTACGATGAACCAGAAATCCTCCGTTACGAAAACCTCAAAGCTGTCCCACAAGCGTTGACGTTAGACAAAGCTGAACAAGCCAACAGCAAGGCGACCATAGAAACAGCACGTCGCCTTGCGGAAAAGCTCGGAATTGAATTGCCCGACTCGGTTCTCTACGGGTCTGCAAAATGACTGGACTTCCAGTGGCGCAGGAGCGTCACTGACCTCCAAGCCCGGCTTCGTTCCGGGCGCACCTCAGTACTGGGGCCGGCATTCCGCCGGCCCGAATTCTGAGGACCCAGATATGCCCAAAACCAATACCCTGGCGCGACCCGCGACCAAGTCTGAACTGATCCAAAAACTATTGAGCCGCAAAAATGGGGCAGATGTCCGCGCGTTGCAATCCGCGACAGGCTGGCAACCCCATTCCGTTCGGGCAGCCCTGAGCGGGCTCCGGAAGGCCGGATAACTGCACCGATGACATGCGTCTCCCATGCCGAACGCACATGGCAAGCTTCGGAAAAGTCGCGATATAACAGGGAAGAAAAGCAAATTGCCACAGAGACAGGGGTGGGTGGCGGAGACGAAGTCATCTATATCTTTCCGGTAACCATATAAAATATATGTAAAATAATTCAAAATTTCTGGAGGATACCACAATTCATACCACCATGTGTTCTTATCCTTCAGCAAAATCTCCCAAATCACTTTGCCCCGGACTTCCCAACTTCTTACAGCGAAGTAATGTCTCCGCTTGGCTGAGCACAATGCTGATCGCGATCGGTGCGAGGTCTGGCGGATAACCGTATCTCTTCAAAATTCGCCGAACAAGAATGCGCAGTTTGGCTCGCGCGCTTTCATTTAGATGCCAGTCAACTGTCACATTCTTACGCAGTTGCTCGACTAACTCATGTCCAATTGCGTGTTTGAAGCGATACTTTCTGCGCCAGCAACACGGTGTTTTTCAACAGAATAGGCGGTTTGCGGTCATTCGCTGCGGTTTGGACGAAAGTCTGTTGTGCGGGACAAAGCAGACCTCACCCAATACGCTGCCAAGGTCCGGTTTCCAGAGAGGCACTGTGCAAACTCAGTCCGTGGTCTTGTCCTGTTTCACTCATTATTAAAACGAAAGCAAACGACCTGCCATGGAGACGGGATAAAGCCAGCAGCATTATTGCAAGCCTTGCCAGATAAGCGAGTTTTCTTTGGGAATTGTATTTGAAATCGACTTTTTTGGCTCCCTCCAATGGCACTCGAAATGCGGAAAAAGCCGCGGTTCAAGATGCTTTCGCCCCGCCCAAGTTTGCTAGATGTTCAAACAAGCGGGCAACAGCTTCGGCACCCGGGTCAATATGACCTCTAAGTTTATCTGAATTGATGTAAGTTGCCCGGCCAGCTTTTGCGGTAGTGAGGGTCGCAGTATAGTCGGCACCCTCCCGCGCGGCTTTCGCGGCCTGCTCTAGCCCTTCGTTAAGGGCCTCAAGGGCGGGATTGAGGGCATCAACCATGGTCCGATCTCCCGGGTTTGCTCCGCCAATCTGGCGCAGTCGGGTCAGGCCAGATCGCAGTGCAAGATGCATCGGTTGTCCCGATGACGAAGCGTCACCAGCAGCCGCAAAGAAGATTGCAAGCAGAACACCTGACGACCCACCCATCGTTTGGCTCAATTCGAGGCCGATCGCACGATAGAGCTGTGTATGATCAGCAAGAGGGAGCGTATCTATCGCGTCAATAAGTGCCCGCCCCGCGGTTGCCAATGTTGACCCCGTATCCCCGTCACCTGATTTAGAATCCAATGCGTTCAGATCATCTTCGGCTGCGATCAGAACTTCGCAACATGAAATCAAAAATGCCTTTGTAGGCCCATGTTCCGACGCAGGCGCGCGGATGGGGGACAACCCATCAGGTAGCGGAAGAACCGATGTTGGTGTAATCGGATGGCAGCCGGGCCAACCGGGGCAATCAACGGCTTGCTTTAAAAATGCCTCGTCACCGTCCACCAATTCCATCACCGAGATTGAAAATCCATGCATATCAAGCGCTGTCATCATGGCTGCTGGTCCAACCACGTATTCAATCCTGTTGCCGATGTCTTGAGACAGCAATTCATTTGTCAGGATCGACATTTCCAGAACAGATGAACCACCTAAATTATTGATCAACGCGACATGCGGTTTGTCAGACATTGTCGCAATGAGTTTTTCTGAAATCTTCGCAACGGCATCTTTGGCACCTGCCGATATCACCTGCTCGACGCCCGACTCTCCGTGAATACCCAGACCCAATTCGGCCATACCTTCGGGAATGCGGTCTTCCTTGAATGAACCAGGCACGGTGCAGGTATCAAGAGACATACCAATGCTCCGGCTTGCCTTTACAATGCGTTCGGCGGTCATCGCGCAGTCATCCAAACTGGCGCCATTCTCGGCCATCGCACCCGCAATCTTGTGTACAAACAGCGTACCCGCAAGACCCCTTGCTTGTGGTAAATCAGGCAAGGCGACATCGTCGTCCACAATGACCATATTCACCTTGTGTCCAAACGCCCGTGCGCGCTCAGCTGCTAGTCCAAAATTCAGTCGGTCTCCGGTGTAGTTTTTGACGATTAACAAGCAGCCTGCTGGCCCTGTCACAGCCAGAATACCGGCAAGGACCGCGTCGACTGAAGGAGAAGCAAACACATCACCGCAAACGGCAGCGGTCAGCATCCCTTTGCCTACAAACCCAGCGTGCGCAGGCTCGTGGCCAGAGCCACCGCCGGTTACAAGAGCAACCTTAGATTTGTCCCAGTCAGACCGCACGACCACGCGAATGTGGGGATAGCCATCCAATCGCGACAAACTTCCGCCTGATGCGGCAATTGTCCCATCAATGGCTTCGATGACGATATCTTCTTTTTGATTAATGAATTGCTTCACGGTCAGTTCCCCTTAGCCCACGCGCGCGCCAGCGGCGTCGAAATAGTATGGATTTTGAGGGCGAATTTTCACAATATCACCGCCCTTTAATGTGGTGTGTGCGTCCGTCACGGTGATCAAAGCGTGATCCTTGTAGATCAAATGTAGTCGCGTTTGATCGCCAAGACGCTCAACCCGTTGCACCATGCTTTCTGCCCCATCACCTTGAACAATATGTTCAGGTCGAAGGCCGATGGATTTAGCCGCAACTGGTGCGCCAGCGAACAGGTCCGCAGGCAGCACATTGATCCGCGGCTGACCTAGACGGCTTGCGGCATATACACTTACCGGATTTTCGTAGATCTCGCGCGGTGTTCCAAATTGCACGAGCTTGCCATTGTCAAGGACGCCAACGTGGGTCGCCATCGTCATCGCTTCAATCTGGTCATGTGTGACGTAAAGCAAGGTCGCGCCAGAATTTGCCTGAATGTTCTTCAACTCAATCCGTAAGTCGGACCGTAGCTTTGCGTCCAGCGAACTTAGCGGTTCATCCATCAGATAGACCGACGGATTGCGTACCAATGCCCGCCCGATTGAAACGCGCTGCATCTCACCACCCGACAAAGCTGTCGCCTTGTTGTTAAGCTTGTGGCTGATCTGCAGAACTTCGGCGACCTCACCGACCTTGCGATTAATCTCATCTGGCGGTGTGCGCAGCGTGGGCGACTTCAGCGGAAATTCGAGGTTTTGACGCACAGTGAGGTGCGGATAAAGCGAGTATTGCTGGAAAACCATCGCGACATCGCGTTGTGCAGGTGTTAGCCCCACCATATCGCGGCCACCAATGTGAACTTGGCCGACGTCGGGAATATCGAGACCTGACACCATTCGGAGTGTTGTTGTTTTCCCCGCACCCGTCGGCCCCAAGAGCACAACGAACGATCCATCCGGGACTGTCATTGTCACGTCCGTCAAAGCGACGTCATCGCCGTAGTTTTTGGACACGCTGGTCAGGGACACTTCAGCCATGGGACAGCACTCCTTTATTGGCTTGGCTGCGTAATGCTTGCCCAGTGCTTGCGTCGAAGATCGTGATAGTGCGTGGGTCGAAATGTAGCCCCGTGCGATTCCCGACCTTAACGGTATCAGTCGACGAAACCCGGGCCTTTAGCGTACCGTTTGGCGTTTCGATTGTCACAATCTGCGTGGTTCCAAGATATTCGGTCGCAGAAACCTCGCCTCGATAAGGAGCGGCATCATCAAGCCGAACATGCTCAGGCCGGACCCCAAAGGTAAGATCACCATTCCGACCTTCTAGCTGTGATGGAATGTCGAAACGTGTATCCCCGAAAGTCACCTGCGTTTCCCCATTTCCCACCATACCGTGAAAGTTCAGAAAATTCATCGATGGCGAGCCAATGAACTCGGCGACGAACTTCGTGGCCGGCCAGTCATAGATATCTTGCGGCACGCCGAATTGCTCGACAACGCCGTGGTTCATCACTACGATTTTGTCGCCCATCTGCATCGCCTCTAACTGGTCATGCGTCACATAAACCGTTGTGGCATTCATACGATCATGCAGCGCACGCAATTCTTCGGACATATGTTCGCGAAACTCTGCATCTAACGCGCCAAGAGGTTCGTCCATAAAGAACGCCTTTGGATCACGTACGATGGCCCGACCAAGGGCAACCCGTTGCCGGTCACCACCCGACAGTCCACCAACTGGACGCTTCAGGATGTCTGTTATTCCCAGGATTTCGGCGATCTCGGCCACCTTCTTTTTTACTTGGGCTCTTGGCATTCCTTGGGAAATCAAAGGGTAGCTGATGTTTTTGCCAACATTCAAATGTGGGTAAAGCGCGAACATTTGAAAGACGAACGCAATGTCGCGATGGCTGGCGGGCTTTTGACCAACTTCCTCACCGTCGATGTAAATCTGACCGCTGGTCGGCAATTCAAGACCCGCCATCATGCGCAACGTTGTCGTCTTGCCGCAGCCGGAAGGACCCAACAGCATGAAGAATTCACCGTCCTCAATCGTGAAACTTGAAGATTTCACTGCGTTGAACGACCCAAAGTCTTTGCGCACGTTTTCAATTCTAATCTGTGCCATGCGCCTACTCCGGAAAGTGGCTGACGATGATGAACAACACCGTGCCAACAAGGGTGACAATGAAGGAGTAGGTGTAGAGCCCGATCGCGACGGGCTGCATCAGCATGACCACGCCAACTGCAATCAGAATTGACGCGAGCATTTCCCACGCGCCGCGGCGTAACCGCAGCAAGCCCCCAAAGAAATTGCGGATAAAATTGCTCATTTGCGAACCGCTCCGAATGTTATGCCGCGCAGCAAGTGTTTGCGCAAAAGGACTGTGAAAACCATGACGGGCACAAGGAAGATTGTGGCTCCGGCTGCAACTGCGGGCCAATCCTTACCATTCACTCCAATTATATTGGGTATGAACGGCGGCGCGGTTTGTGCCGTGCCAGAGGTGAGCAGAACTGCGAAGGCGTATTCGTTCCAAGCAAAAATCAGGCAGAAGATTGCAGTCGAGGCAATACCTGTCGCTGCTTGTGGCAGGACGACTTTGTAGAAGGCTTGAAAACGGGTGTATCCGTCGATCAGGGCTGCCTCTTCATACTCAATCGGGATTTCATCAATGAACCCCTTCAGCAGCCAGACCGAAAGCGACAGGTTCACAGCCGTGTAAAGCAGGATCATGCCGATATGTGTGTCGTTCAAACCCAGATTGCGGAACATCAGAAAGATCGGGATCGCCACAGCAATTGGGGGCATCATGCGGGTTGAAAGAATGAAAAACAACAGATCGTCCTTCAGCGGGACTTTAAAACGGCTGAACGCATAGGCCGCCATCGTTCCCAAAATCATGCAAAGTGCCGTAGAACCAAAACCAATGACAACAGAGTTCAGGAAACGCTCACCGTAGCGCGAGGGGCCAGAAATCACGGTGCCGCGCGAGCGTGCGATCTCATCGTACCAAGTCTCGGGCGGGCCCGCGTCTTCGATCATTTGTGCGGTCGCGCGGGTGCGGTCCGTGAACAAGTTCACGTAGCCTTCCAATGTTGGCTCAAACAAGACTACAGGCGGATAAGCAATTGAATCTGTGGGTGATTTGAACCCTGTGGCGATGATCCATATCAGGGGGATCAAGGTAATAATCGCATAGCCTACCACCAGAATTCCAGCGAACCACTTGGTGCCTTTGCCCGGCTCTGTAACAGAAAAACTCATCTCTCTTTCACCTTATTCAGCGCTTTGACGTAGATCGACGCAAGGCCGAAGACGGTTACAAAGAGGATCACAGCATAGGCAGACGAATAACCGGTGCGCCATTTCTCGAATGCTTCTCGTTTCAGATCAATCGACGTCAGAGTCGTCGTGTTTCCAGGACCACCGCCTGTGAGCTGGACGACAAGATCAAACATCTTGAAATTCTCGATCCCGCGGAAAAGCACAGCCAACATCAAGAAGGGCAGCGCCATCGGAATTGTGATTGTCCAGAATTGCCGCCATTTGCTAGCGCGGTCACATTCAGCAGCCTCGTAAATGCTGTCAGGGATAGACCGCAACCCAGCTAAACAGATCAACATCACAAAAGGCGTCCACATCCAGGTATCCGCGATAATGATAGCCCAAGGTGCCAGATGCACATCGCCGATCATGGAAAAGCCAGCTGGGTCTCCGCCGGTGATGAAAGTAATGACATAATTGAACAGACCAATTTGCGGTTGGTAAAGGAACGTCCAGAAATTACCAACAACGGCGGGTGACAGCATCATCGGAAAGACAATGATTGTCGTCCACAGGTCGTTTCCTTTGAACTTCTTGTTGATGAGACAGGCCAAGGTGAACCCGATCAGCACCTGCAAGATGATCGTCCAAATCAAGAAGTGCGCCGTGGCCTGCATTGTGTTCCAGATGTCAGGATCGTTCAGGATGCGCTGGTAATTCCGCAAACCCACCCATTCGACATCGTTGTTTGGACGGTTCACCCGAAAGTTGGTGAAGCTGAGCCGGATCGTCCAAATCAGAGGGAAGATATTGACAGCAAGGAGTAAGAAGATCGTCGGTGCCACAAAAATCCAGGCGATGGTTCGATCTGACAGACCACGTATGCGCCGAGCCATCCCTCTTGGCGTACTCTGTGCTGCCTTGTCGATTGGCGTGCTTTTCATGGATGAAGGTCCTTGGTGGCATCGACTGCGGCAGCAATGCCTGTGATGGTTTGTGGAAAGGCATGTCCTCGGCCTGCAAACTGTGGCCGAGGCTGCATTGTTAGGCGACAACTTGAAGTCGCCTAACAGGGAGGGAAGGTTAAAGTTTGCCTTCGTCCTCGAAAACCTCGGTCCAGTCGCGAACCAAGCCATCAAGTGCTTCTTTTGCTGTGCCGTCGCCTGCAATCACGTAGTTGTGGATACGTTCTTGCATAGGGATCAGCAGATCAGCGTAAGCAGGTTCTGCCCAGAAGTCTTTCACGATCGCCATGCTGTCGAGGAAAGTCTGTGCATAAGGCTGGCTTGTCGCAAAACCTGGATCTTCCACGACAGCTTTCAGCGCAGAATATCCGCCCAGCTCCCACCATTGCGCCTGAATTTCAGGCTGTGCGAACCACTGGATATATTCCAGCGCGGCGTCCTGCTTCTCAGAATAGGCAACAACAGAGATTCCCTGACCGCCAAGCTGTGCAAATTGCCCGGCTGGGCCGGCCGGGTTTGGAAAGTAACCTGACTTTCCACCGCCAACGTTTTCATCCGCCTCGACTCCGGGCCAAATGAAGGCAAAATTCATCTGCATGGCCACTTGACCAGAACGGTAGGCGTCAATGTTCTCACCCATGTACCAGTTCGATGAACCGGGGGGTGAGCCCACGTCATAGAGCGATTTGTAGAATTCAAGACCAGCGATAGCGCCGTCAGAGTTTACAAACCCCTCTAAATCATAGGGCTGATCAGGATTTTCGTATTGAAAGCCATAGTTGTAAAGGGCGTTCGTCACACCCATGGTGATACCTTCGGACCCACGCTCTGTGTAGATTGCGGCACCATAGACAGTCGTGCCATCAATATCGCGCCCTTGGAAGAATTCTGCGATATCGCGCAGTTCCTCGAGAGACGCCGGCACACCTAAATCGCGGCCGTAAGTGTCCATGAATTCTGTTTGTAGTTCCGGGCGATCAAACCAGTCTTTGCGATAAGTCCACCCAACAACATCGCCAAAAGCAGGCAAAGCGTAATAATTTGGCGTGTTCTTTGGCCATTCGGCATAACCAGTAACCGTCGCAGGAATGAAGTCGTCCATCGAGATGCCATTGGCATCAAAGAAGTCATTCAGTTTGACATAGTGACCATTTTCAGCGCCGCCGCCAATCCATTGGCTGTCGCCAATCATCAAGTCGCAGAGTTGGCCGCCAGAGTTCAGCTCGTTCAGCATGCGATCTGCAAAGCTGGTCCAAGGCACGAATTCAAAACTCATGTTGTGGCCAGATTCAGCCTCAAAGTCCTTGCTCAATTCGATCAAGGCATTTGCGGGGTCCCATGCAGCCCAGCACAACGTCAGATCTTCGGCAGATGCCGCATTAGACAGGCCGGTGGCAAGCACCGCGCTCGCGGCCACTGTCATCATCAGATTAGTTTTCATTGATTATTCCTCCCAAGGTTTGCGGAATGCGCAACCTCCTTGCTGCGAATCTCACTGGCAACTTTAATATTGAGGCACGTGCCTCAAGACAAGCTTTTTTTTGAGACACGTGCCTCATTTATTGGTATACAGATCGCAAAACAGACCCGCTTAATGTAAGTTGAAGCAAGTCAACCATATGATAAGACACAAGTAATGAAGACAACGCCGCCGGAAAACCTTATGATCCGCCCCACGACAAGAGATCTTGCAAAAGCTGCAGGAGTCAGCCGCGCAACTGTTGATCGCGTACTAAACGGGCGCGAGGGCGTCAAACAAAAGACCGTTGATCGGGTTAACATGGCTATCAAGGAACTCGGCTTCGTCCGGAACCTGCAAGCTGCTAACCTAGCAAAATCACGAAGCTACCGGTTCATCTTTGCATTACCGTCATCGGGCGATCAATTCCTGGAACAAATCGTCTCGCACATCCACGAAGCCAATATCATTTTTTCGGCGGACCATATTCATTGCGATGTGCAACACATCGACGATAACGACCCCTACAGTATCGCGGCCTTCCTAACATCACTGGAAAAATCCGACGTTGCTGGCGTCGCTATAATGTCACCAGAAACACCGCAGGTTCGTGATGCTATCTTGCGTCTTCAGGAACGCGGGATCGCCGCACTGCCATTCATTTCCAACCAGTCATTGATGGACAAAAATTGGGTTGGCATCGACAACAGGGCGGCGGGTGCGACAGCCTCACTACTATTGGGGCAATTTGTGGGCCAGCGGTCCGGTTCTGTCATGGTGATCGCAGAAAGCATGCAGTCTCGCGACAGTCTCGAACGGCGTTTGGGTTTTGATGATGTTATGAACCGCAGTTTTCCGAATTTGCATGCGCTTCCGTCACTCGAAACTTATGGGAATTCTGAACGCGCAAGGCAGATCATTGAGACGACTCTGCAAAGTAACCCTGACATTGTTGGTATCTATGTTATGGCCTCAGAAGCACGCTCACCTTTATCCGTGGTACAGGGGCTTGATATCGACCAAAGGATCATCAAGATCGCGCATGAGCGGACCCCATATAACGAAGACGCACTGCGCTCACAGACGCTTGACGCAGTCGTTGCCCAGAATCCCGGCCACCTCGTTCGCAGTGCAATCCGTCGTTTGAAAGGGATTGTAGACGACCGGAACACACTTGGTTCACAAGAAAGTATCCGGATCGAAATTCACCTTAGAACGAATATTTGACCGTTATTCATTTCAATGGTCGATCGCATTCCTCGCTTACAACGCATCGATGATCCCGATCAATCTATGTCCACTCGGTATAGCTGCCGCGCAGCAAAAAGCTGAATGGCCATGTCCGTTAAGGCCGTTCGCTACGCTTAGGGCTTTTCACTTAATGACCGCAAAGTCCGCGATGCAGTCATCAGCCCCACCAACTTGCTGCGCAACATTGTCAATGTCCGCTTCAGGAAAGCTGTGAGCGGCATTGTCGGGATCGGTCAACGGCGGCTTTCCACCACTTTGGGGCACCAGGGACAAAAACCCTTAGAATAGGTCTCCACGAGAAGGGCTCCTTGCATTTCCCTCGGTGTTGGCACGACGATTTTTGGGCATCTCATGCACGTCCGCGCGAAGCGCCGGGCCTGTCGGCTGGTGGCCTTCCAGGTTGCCCGCCGACAGGTCATCCTGAAACCGCCACCACCTGGATCACACGGAAACGCAAGAAGCCCCCGCCTGCTGACGGGGGCCTCGATCATTTCGGCGGTACGGGCTGTTACTCGGCGGCCATCCGGTCGGCCTGCGCGGTGCGGTCCATGATGTAATCCACGGCCTTCTGCGCTTCGGACGCGGCGCGGATTATCGCGCGGCTGTCTTCCTTCATCGCCTCAAGCCAGCCTTCGATATAGGCCGCGCCCTGGTCGAAGGCTGGCACCACCCCGATTCGCGCGCAAAGCGTGCAGTTACCGATTTCCGCGACCAGCTCCTCGAATGCGTAGGCCTTGCGGTCGTTGAACCGACCCAAGCGGTCCAGTCGCTTTGTGGCTCCCGTCCAGTGGGTCAACTCATGCTCCAAGGTGCCATAATATCCTGCGGCCCTGTGAAACGTGCCAATCGGCGGCATGCGGATGCGGTCTGACTTGATATTGTAATAGGCGCGCGGCTCCTCGGTGCTGTCGATCTGCGCGCCAGTTGCGGCAAAGAACGCATCTAACGCAGGATCAGCCACGGTGCCAAGATCACACGGCGGATCGGGCAGGATGTAGAATTCTGCGGGCAGGTCCTCAATCTGATCAGCATTGAACACGCGGTAGGCCTTGGCATAGGGGATCTGACGTTCCTCGCCGTTTTCGTCCTCACGCTCGACGGCGCCGTATTTCACAACGGTTGCGGATTTCTCGCCCTTGCGGACATGGCCCCCAAGCTGCTTGGCCTGATTGAACGTCATCAAGCGGACTGAGCTGCAGTCCTTAACCATCGCTGTGGCCCAAAGCATCAGGATATTCATACCCGATAAGCTTCGCCGTTGAACCGTTCCGGCAAGCTGACCGATGACCCGCCGCCAGTCCACGGCTTGCGCCAAGGCGGCGTTCCTGCCTCGATCTGTGCGACAATCTGATTGGTGACATGGGTGTAAACGTCAAACTTCTCTGTGGTCATTTGTGGCCCTCCTTTGAGTGACGCGATCCAAAGGTCAAAAAAACCGGGCACATCTCTACAGACCAATATGCGAGATGAAAATAATTTTGGCGGATATTTTGGGGGACGGAACCCAATCAATTGCAGGCACGTATCTGATTTTAAACACAAAAATACGTTTTGGACCTGTCACGGTTTGATGCCGCTCCTTTGATAGCATTTACTGCAACAAAGGAGATGAACTATGGGACTGAAACG
>JBPOFA010000023.1:0-12639 GCA_051251595.1 Marinosulfonomonas sp. | reverse complement strand
GAGCGCGGAAGATTGGGGAGACGCCTTGCACGCGCCAGGGGCAGCGCCCCTAAGCAACCAGACAACAGGGACACTTTCCCACCGTGGCCACGATGGCCACTCCTTATCCGTATCCAGTGAGTGTCTTGTCGGGAGCTACCTGGTCGAGCTGTTTTCGACCAAGTAGCGAGGGGGAAGGGAGCCAGGCGAAGCCTAGCTCACGCGGGGGACGGCGAATCCGCCGTTGGGCGCATCAACACAACACGACCTGCAGCGCAGGGCGACATACTTCTGTAGCGCACCGGCAGGTGCAAGAGGGTGAGGGATCAGAGGGGCAGGGTGGATCCACCCTGGTGCCGCAGGCACTGAAGCCGATAGGCGCAATCCCGGCAGAGCCCGACGGCAACGCCGGCACCCAACTGTCTCACCCTAGCCGCATTTCACTGCCTTACTTCAGCCTACAACCTCAAACGTAGCAGTCTGTGAGACTTTTCTCGGCATTGAGGGGTCAAGATTCAACGCCAAGAAATGATTCTGCTGAGGCATTGCCACTGAGCAACAGCAACAGGCACCACGCTGCGTAGGGAATTTCGCGGCTTTGTCGCTGCGCACTATCAGCCATCCATCGCCGCAATGTAGAAACATCTACTCTGAGTAGTGCCGCTCCTCGAGACAGTGTCCAATCAGAAAATTCAAACAACGCTCTTATCAAACTTGGATCCGGACCAGAGTAATCAGTGCCACACGTCTTCTCTAAACGCAATCTCTCCAATTCGATGGCTCGCTTGAAAGCGTCCGTATTTTCATATTTGACGTTATAACCTGCTGCGCGCTCAGACATCGGTAATTCCCATGAGAACCAGACGCCACACTACCGCGCCATTGGCGCGCATGTCAATAGAAGTCTACATCTAAGCGAAAATTCCCGACAATCAACGAGCACCGACTACCAGCCAGAGTAGGAGTCAATAAGCTTGATGAGGACAGATCGTCTTGAACGATCAAGTAGAGCAATGTCTGCCAAGGATGGGTATTGCAAACCCGCTTCTTCGCAGAGAGAAAAAGCGTCTGAATCACAATAAAATTGATACAGAGACACGAGAAATACCCGCTCACCAGTCGATAGAACCCCTAGCGACGATGAAATTGCCGACATGTCTGGACATAGCTGTTGCTTGTCAACAGCCTCAGAAACACTAGGACACGTGACGTGAAAATAGTGTGGTCCGGCTAACTGGACTGCATCCTTCCACGCATCGAGAAACAGCTGTGGATTGAGCTGGTTGCGTTCCATTTCAGCAGCAATTTCACTAAGCCCGCCAACTTCGTCTGCAGAAATTCTGCCGCCAGGCACCTCGATAAAGAATTTTTCTGAGTTTCTTTGTATTGTTGGTTTTTTCATAGAATCACCGCATATTTCTGCGCAACCCCAGCGCTCGGATTACAGGATGTTTGTTAGAACAGGCCTGGATCAATCCCTTGCCCCTAAAAACAGATAGAGCCGTAGTGTACGCGCCTCTCAAGTGTTAGCTATAGTGACCCCAGAGGGACATGTCCTGCTGGGGTCACTACAGAGAGCCAGCTTTGAGCGTTACACGTGGCTACCTTTGGCTGTATCAAAACACAACTTTAGAACGTTGTCACCGCCTAACCGGACGTTGGCTCCGAAGCTCCTCTCTGCTTGACGGATATCGATATCTAACTCCTCGGCGGCCTCATGTGCATCCTTGAGCCATCCTCGCAATCTACCAAACTCAACATTTAGCCGACAGATCAGCTTCTGACTCATTCGCAGGTGAAGGTTGCCGTTTTTGAAAGCTCGGACGACTATTAGCAAGACTTCCCTTTGTAGCCTATGGTCATAGTAATGAAACTCGACAGCTTTGTTCGAGCGCCATTCGAAAGAGCCGGGATCCATGCATACACTCGTATCGAATCCGCAGTTGCCGGCGACAGTTATCACATCTCTGATGTGCTCATAAGCTCGTTCGCTCAGACCGTTATGTTTTCTTATCTCGTATTCATAGGATGAGATACACAAGCCTCCGATCCTATCAAGAACGATCCTGTAGTCAAGAGCGTATCGATCAAGACCGGTGGGCTTACTGTTGTATCGCCAATCCTCATTGGTAAAAACACGTTCGTTAGATTTGTACAATACAACATTAGCTTGTTCTGTCATGCGCTCCACAAGCGCAATTAGCTGTCCATCAAAGTACTCGTTCGCATTCTTTATCACCCATATAAGCACCGCATGCGCATTGGATGCCGTGAAATCGACGTGAGTGTGTGCTGTCAGCTTGTCTAACATCTCCTTTCGGGCATCAGTAGTCAGTCTTTTTGTAATCTTATCCATGTTGTCGAAAAGCTCTTTCCAAAAACAATCTTTCAGCCCTTCAACCCTCATCTTTAAAGCTTCCTTCAGCCCTTTGATGTTTACGTCAAGTTCTCTCAAAACACCCGAATCAAGTGTTTCGATAGCCTTGTAGTTGTTCATCAACTTCGCTAGCTCGTTCAGATACAGTTGCTCCAACACACTCACGATATCGCGACCGCTTACAAGTTCCTTTCGTACGGTTTCACGGTGCTCTGCCTGCGCGCTCGATGTCCAATCGAATTTACTTTTTGCCTCATTACTAACATGAACATTGAACTCGTTGTCGAACCATAGATCGAAAGGATCGATTCTTGGGCCGTAGTTACGGCTATAACCACCTTTGTATCCGAGATCAACGCGAACAATTTCCACTTTGGCGCGAGCTGCTCGATCAGCCGATAGAAAATCGAAGCTACCCAGAATTGCAGTAGCAGCTGATCTCCTCTCTATTGAGTCCTTTAATTCTCTGTTATCCTTCCATCTCTCTGGCATCACCAGGTATACCGTACGACAATTGGCCTCTCTAACTATTTTTACCGCCCATGCCACGAATTCCCTGTATGGACTGTTCGAAAAGATAATGTCTACCTTCTTGTCGATTAGTGTTTGTTGCGTAAACTCTGTACCAACGATATAGATACTATTGTCCATTGCTTGCAACAGCGGCTGACTTTTCTCTATCGCGTAGCGCTTCCCTTCGGTCAAGTGGATTAACGCTCGCCCATCACCCGCACCGCAATCAAGAACTGAAGGGTGTTCGTATCCTTCTTGTTCAATATCTGCCTTGACGATGCTAAGTATCTCTGGTGTTGTCGGATACCATTCGAAATCAGATTGCTCATTCTTTAGTTGAACAACCATAGCCGCAGTGGACCGTCTATTGAATTTTTCAGAACTATTTAGTCTCGCGTTCATACAACACCCTCAGTCGTCAGTGAAGCGTAAGAGCGGCGAATGCCGCTGCTTAGGCCTCTGGCCGACTGACGAAGTCCGGGGTGGGCAAGTGCAAGGCTAGGGGAGTCCCCTGTCTGCACAAGCGACGAAGGAGCGCGGAAGATTGGGGAGACGCCTTGCACGCGCCAGGGGCAGCGCCCCTAAGCAACCAGACAACAGGGACACTTTCCCACCGTGGCCACGATGGCCACTCCTTATCCGTATCCAGTGAGTGTCTTGTCGGGAGCTACCTGGTCGAGCTGTTTTCGACCAAGTAGCGAGGGGGAAGGGAGCCAGGCGAAGCCTAGCTCACGCGGGGGACGGCGGCTCCGCCGTTGGGCGCATCAACACAACACGACCTGCAGCGCAGGGCGACATACTTCTGTAGCGCACCGGCAGGTGCAAGAGGGTGAGGGATCAGAGGGGCAGGGTGGATCCACCCTGGTGCCGCAGGCACTGAAGCCGATAGGCGCAATCCCGGCAGAGCCCGACGGCAACGCCGGCACCCCATCTAAGATTGGAGGTATGATCGGATGAGCTCCAACACCCTGCACGAGGCATCAGGATGAACGATGGTTATGATCACACTCAACATATTTTTGCGGAACGGGTCAGCAACCCCCTCGCGTGGTTCCGTCACTCCCGTTCTCTGATCGCCGCTGCCCGAGCCACTACAGAAAGAGCCGATCTCTTGATTGACGTCTACGAGAAGTCGGATTTAGAAAATGTGGCCGCAATGCTCTACGGTTTTTCATTGGAAAACATATTGAAAGCAATTTGGGTTCTGAACAAATTTGGCGAACCATACAAGGAAGAATGGATACCAGAAGCGAACTTCCCAAAAGAGCTGAAAACACACGACTTGGAAACACTCGCACACTTGGCCGGTGTGAAAATAAGTGAAGAGCACCGATACTCATTGTCCGTCCTCACGGATGTGACTTCCATAAATTAATGCGACAGTTGAGAAATAGATGCGACAATATCCCGAATGCCGCATCCTGTATCCATGAAAAATAGCTAAGTATGTTGCAGAGACGAGGAAGTTCAACCAACGATAGCGTCAGGACGTGCACCTCAACTACCAGCGTGAAACGAAAATCCGGAACGTGCGAATTGTACCTTCGCTTCCAGACGAAACTCATGAATGGATGGTGTGGTCCTACTGTGGACTGTACAAGAACAACCGAGCGGAGTACCAGCCTCTCGCACTGGTAGCGTTTCGTGAACATAATGATGGCTGGGTCTCTGATCAGATCAAATTCCGTCGAGTGCCGCTGACTACACTAGGCCAGCTAAGAATTGGCACAATATGGCGATCTAATGTTCAGGTTGCGACGGTTGTATTCGATGAGGCATTCTTTACCGTGTCGTACGACAGAGGGAGATGGTGTTGTAACTCATTCCAGAGAGCATTGCACCAGGATCAAGCACCACCATACCCTCAAGAATTGTATCCTTTGCACATACGTGCGGATCGGAATGAACATCTGATTCTTGAACTAGCGAATGAGAATCGCTTGGTAATTCCCTGCCTAGAATTTTTCTCAAGAATGTACGGACGTTCAGAGGAAATCAAGCGCGTACTGGCCACTTTTCCATGGTCGAATATTGAGGGGGCAGAAGACAACCGCCTTTACGGAGAGTCGCCAGCAACAAAGACAAGTCGGGAATGGGTAGTGAACCTAAGAACCCGAATAAGGGATACAGACGCTGTATTTCTGGCTCATGCAAAGTACGAGTCCTTTACTCGAAATGCTGCGAAGAATATCTATGCGCAGATCGAATCACAGCACGACCCTGATGGCAAGGTGCCCGCATTTATCCAGGTATCTCCCTGGTTCGAAGGAACTGCCCGGATCAAGGTTCAGGGCGTTTGGTTCAACGATAGCCAGTCGTTTCTGGGGCTTCGCATCGTCGGCAGCAGTGATCCGGAAGGTCCAGCCATAAATATTGATAGGACGAATACGAACCGTACAGTCGAACCTGCATCAAAAGAGAATACTGATAAAGCTTGGGCGGGCGCGTCGAGTCACCGTGACATGAACTCTACTGAGCCTTTGACAATTACGGGTGAAGTAGAGCCAGATCACGGAGCAACAAACACGGAAACCAAGGATGATGGTTTTGAGACTCTGGGTACTTCTCGTATAGTAAAGCCAATCTCTCACGGACGAGCTAAAAGTGCCTCGGCATCGCGCGTTTCGCAAGAATCTGAAGGGAATTATTCCAGTGGTGAAGCGCATAGTACTGATAAGAACACCGGTTATGTCGCGCAGTATGCCCCTCAGATTCTGGAATCCAGCGGCACTCTTCGGGACATGTGGAATGCTGCGTTGTTCCTGAATCAGATCGAACCTGAACTGATTGAATCAGTTCGTTCATTTACCTTTGATAATGGATACAGCAGCCACCCTGAACCACACGGCATTGCATTCAAAGTGTTTGGTAGCAATGCTGTATCCAATGACTCATCATCAATTTCAGGCGGAGTACGTAGTTGGCAGTACCTTGATCGGTCAAACCACACTATCAGAGGGTTGCTTGTTATCAATCTGCAATGCCGAGGTAGCTCTGTTCATATCGTTGAAATCCAACGTCGACAGAAGACCCACGTCGAAGGCGAGCGTACTCGAACAACAAAAGAGAGTTTTCGGGGGGTCGTCATGATTCTTGAAGACGATGACCTTCTGCCGAACTGGCTGGCTAACTTTCTTGATCAAGCCAGTTTCAAGAAAGGTGTCGTTGGGGATTTGATCAGATTAGTGCCTGGCACTGCTGCTGCATTCAAGCACGCTACTGCTGCATCTGAGCGCATTCCCTGTGAGGCAGCAATGATCAACGCACTGAGTAAAGTAGGGATTGTGCGATAGCTAATAGAGTGGCGCTGGGAATCCTTCAAAGGGCACAGGGCAGCTTGCGGTGATATTATGCTATAAGCACTGCTTGGATGAAACACGCTAGACTATTGGTGCGATGGCTGCTTTGTCAGTAATTGCCAGACTGCGAGATCAATCTTAATGAAGGTCAGTTTAAGTTAAGGGCCTGAACGACCAAATCTAGGAGCCGATATTGCTAAGGTAGTTGAAGAAAATCATGGCACCCGCAACCCAATATCTACTTGGAATACTTGTTGTACTGGTGTGCGTATTCCACCTCAGCTCCTATGTAGCTAGGGAGGTCAACACTTGGCTTCTAAGTGCGTTAAGGGCATTCGAGTCTATCATTTTGATGATGATTGTGATGCTCTGGACACATGACAGAGTCGAATCAGATGCTGATCGCGCTAGTGTTCAACTAGGTTGGCCTTTGAATTACATTTCGCAAGATCAATCTCGGTTTGAACCTCCCTATCCGTATGACATGGGATGGGCTTGGGAGGTGCCAACTCAATATAACGTGTGGAATATGGGCGTCAATTGGCTGTTCTTTGTCGTCTGCACATACTGTGTGCATTGGTCTATTAGTAAATTGCTTGTTTATTGGTTGAAATCAGAACGATAGTCGCCTATGGTCACTGCAGAATCTGTTATTGCTTGTAATTCTCGCATTGTAAATCGACGTTTTTTTGACATTGGACATTGAGTCCAAAACAGTTTTATACTGAAGTTTAATTGAATGATGGTACAAGGGTAAACGTACTCGGCGCAGATCTTCCGCCCCGAAATGCAATAGCAGTGTCTTGTAGTCGGGTACTGTTTGCCAGCGTTTATCCAGCTCCATGAAGAAAGGGAGGTATTTGTTGATCGTGATCGCGGCCTTGTGAACCCCGACTTCTTCCGCTAACCAGTGTCCAAATGCGTCAAGGTGAGTTTGCATCTCACCATTTGATAACGCTGCTTGATTTAACGCGATACGCTTGATCAGCAATTGTTGCCAATAGCAGCTCTCACAGCGCTTACCGTAGCCTGCTGGCATCGGCTTATGGCATTGAGGGCAGTCAATCAATCCGCGTTCAGCACAGGGTGTACAGAGCCATCTGCCATCATCGGTCTGAATCAGTCGCCGGTAACGGTGACACGCCTGGCAGGTGCGATTCTCAGTCGGTGCGCAGCGTGGGCATACGAGAACGGTCGTACCGTTTTTCTCCATGGATACACATCGTGGGGAATGGTCGCCGCAGAGAGCACAAGGTCGCTTCGGTCGATAGTACGGGGCGCAGGATAAGCAAACGGGTCCGTATGGCGTCAGTTTGCCGACCGCATAGTCTGTTTTGCCACATCGATGGCAGGGCTCATCTTGATCGCACAGCCGACAGACGGCGTTGGGAATATTACGCGGTATTCGGGCAAAGTTGCCGCAGCGCGGGCACTGGAGGCGTTTGAACACCCGTGCATAACACGTGCTGCAGTACCGGTGCCCGAACCGGACTCGCCAGATCTTGAGCACAGACTTCCCGCACTCATCGCAGCAGTGCGTCGCCGAAGCAGCTGAATGAGCGTCGGAATCCATCATAGTCTGCGTCTGCGCAGGCGACGTTCCAGCGTTGCCATACTGGCGACGACAGAGCGCATGGACATGGGGCCATTTTGTGGTGTGATGGGTTGTCGTTTTCGTTTATGTGAATTATCGGGAAGGGTGGCGACAAGATCCTGCAACAACGTCGGAGTGGTTTGTCCGGTGGGGATCAAGGTTTGTTGAGACAGAGACAGCGATGAAAACGTCTCTTGATATTGAGTTCGGGTTGCGCTCAGGAGTATCCAGGCTGAGCTGAGTATCTGATGACGAGTTGCTGTCCTCATCGATTCGAAATCAACACCATGCTCAATCCGTGAGATAGGTGGCACTGGTGCTTTCATGGCGTCAAGGAAATGCTCCAGGTTGTTCGTTTTTCTCAATGCAGCCCGTCTGACAAGAGTCACCATGAAACTGGCTAGTGAAAACCAGTCCTGACATGACTGAACCGTTCTCCCGGCAAAGTTCAAGCGTTCACCCCGCAGCAGTGAATCGGCTGATCGTTGAAAGGTCAGTGCCGCCATGCTGCCTGATGCAGTCTCGGCCGTTTGTAACTCCCGAGCGCATCGATGGCACTGCGTGATCTGCTTGTCGGTCGCATCAAGGCAATGATAGGCTACGGGTGATTGACAGTCAGGGCATCGGTCGACAAGTCGATGGCCATGGTGCTCGCAGACGGTATGCCAGGCCAATCGCCACTGCAGTCGGAAATACGGATGAAGATCACTCCGGAGGCATTCCGGACAAAACTGCATGCCTGCTCGTCGACTCGTGTTGCGCGCGCCGAGTGTTGTGATCCACGGCCACAACGCACGGTCGGTGGTTGGCTCACGAATCAATCGAGCGAGTGAGTAGAGGTTGGCAAAACTCAACTGTTCACGCTCAATCCCGGCGGCGACGCTCAAAACGTGCAATTTGTCATCCGGCACCTTACGGTCCATATCCATGGTCCAACAGCGCCAATCTGACCACAACAATCCCGTTAGAGTCATCGGGTCACAGCCGTTGCCCAAGGCTACACGAACCAGCCAGGAGGATAGTATCTCGTCGGGTAGGAGCGGTACTGAGAGGGGCCACCGAGTGGCTACCCCACGCGCTCCCGGATGCCATGCGTGGGGCGTAGCCATGCGTTGTTCTCGATAATCGACTTGTCGATCTGGTCTGCTCCGCTAACGATTGCCTGGGTAGCACATTCTGTAATCAAGCGCAGCAGGTTGCCCAGTACACCTTCAGAGATCGAGTGCAGCAGGTTGGCAAGCTCCGGTTGGTAGAGCCGCGACGGGTGCTTGAGCGGTAACACGGCCTCGAAGTTCGCCAGCAGCTTCTGAAAGTCAGGGTTCAGCTCCCAGTTCGGAATGGGCATGACATCAAATCGGCTGGCATGCTGAGGGTCGGTATGCAACACACGTACGGCGTCGCGTGTACCAACTCCAACAATCGGTATTGCCAGTTCATTGCACAGAAATTTGATCGCGTTCATGACCTCACGTTGCTTGATGGCAGAGCCTGTGAGTAGCGAGTGAAACTCATCAATGATCAGTAACCGGACGCTACAGGCCCGAAACAGGTGCACCACTTGATAACGCAGCTTCGATACCGGATCGGAAGGTCTATGCGGCGCATGAAACTGATGCAGTATGGACAGGTACAGACTCTTCTCGTCAGCGCTGGGTGGAGCCTCGGCGAGAATAACGGGTTTAACCGGTTCCGACTCATCGTTGACGTAGCCTCGCCCGCACAGCTCGAAGAATCGTTTGACAATCGTTGTCTTGCCGTTGTTGGACTCGCCGACAATCAGAACGTTTGGCATTCTTGGTCTGGGTGGTTTGTTTAAAAGCCCCTGCAGATGATCCAGCGTCCGTTGAGCAACTGGGTATGATACCCAGCGCGGCTGGTCCATAAACTCGATACGCTCCTTGTCAGACAGCGCCATGATGTGTCTGAAGTCAGGATGGATGTGCTCAAGGTTATTCATGTTATGGCACCGAAATCGCTGAGTATGTCGCCTTCTAGCAACTCTATCGCTGATGTGGTTGGCTGTATCGATTCACTCGGCGTCTCTTTGGCTGTTGGTGTAGCTGGCGAGACGTTCTTCTCGTGTTGTTTGCGACGTTGTGCTGAGCGTCGCGCTGTCTTGGTTTTCTCTTTGGTGCTCTCGATACGGCTTCGTTGCTCGGTAAGGGCGTGAAGCAATTGTGATTCATTCACACTGGCATGTCCTTCGCGTTTGAGCTTGTCACGAATCTGTCGATACTCCCATAAGCTGATGGCGGGCAACGACAGATTGGCAAACGGTACTTTGAAATACTGCTTCAGATCAGGATCGAAGAACCAGATGGTACTGATGTCGCGTGGATCACGACGGAAAACGAATTTACGTTTGGCTCCGGTACGGCTGTCCTTTGCACTGATCCACGGGCGTAGAGCTTCGGCGTAGTACGTTCGATCATCGATGGTGACGCCAACAGGCTGCACTGTTCGCTCGAACGCTGGCATGAAATCCAGCTGTACTGTCAACGGGTCAGCAGGGCGACGTGGCAGTCCAACACCGGGAGTCTCAGCATTACCGAAAACACCTATTTCCCATTGTCGTGCCGGTGTCATACCCAAACTGGCATGCAGGCGATGGTGATAGAGCTTCGTGATATGGGCCACAAACCATTCCTCGAACTCCGAGAACGTCATGGTGGCATTCTTCTCTGGATCGTATTCACCCTTTTCCTTGATCGACGAAAAGGTGGTGCCTGGTAGATCGTGGATCTCTTTCAACAATGTACCTAGCAGGCGTTCAATGTGGCCGCCGTAGCGAGGCACCTTGACAGGGCGGAACTCGAGGTTGATCCCATACTGCATGCATGAGCGTTCGAAGTTCTGAGAACGAAAATCCGAGCCATTATCCACATGGATGGTTTGCGGAAATCCCCAGACGGGCCACTCGGCATTGACTTGGTGCATGGCCAGCCAACCTTCTTTGGGCAGTGCTGAATGCGCCACGCACAAACCGACAGAAGTCTCAGACGGTGCATCGAATGACAAGTAGTACCCAGTGACTATACGGGTGGATACATCTATAGCCAGCGTAATCCAGGGTCGTCCAATGGGTTTGCGAAACACATCGTCAACCAGAATAATGTCTGCTGGCGTGTGATCGATCTGCACCACGGACAGTGGAAAGTCGGCATTGGGAAACGAGCCGGGAACAGGATGGAAACGACTGCTTGCGAGCTCTTTGTGTCCGCGTTTGCGAAGTCGTGTTCGTTCTGGGATCTTGGCAATGCGTTGCCGAACCGTGTTGGCGCTGGGCGGTTCGATGTCGCGTTCGTGGCATCGTCGTTTGACTTCCGATATGGTTTGTTGGGCCGTTGTGCGTTGGGGTGTCAGGTAGACATCGTCAATGACCTCTTCGATAACGGCTTCCGCCGCAGGGCCGATCCGACCCTTGCCGTCCCGCCAGCCTCGCTTCTTCGGAATCAGGTCAGTCACCACTCCACGAGACTGATAGAGCTTTAACCATCGATACAAGGTAGCGGTGTTGACGCCAACTGTTTCTGCACGACGTGATGCCTCGTCTCTGCCGACAACGATGCCGCCAACGAATGGTTCAATCGCGGCATAGCGCTGCTGGGCAATGCGCCAATCATCATCGGCGATCTCCGCAAGGTCACTTTGAGCTATTGCAGTCTTACTGTTTTCATCAGCCAGCGGGCGCAGTTCGCCCACGCGTAGCTGAGCACTTCGACCGGACTCAACTGCAGTGCCCATCACCGACTCGAAGTTCATCACTTGCTCTATGCGATAGACCGTCTGCTCATGGGTGACAAGGGCGCCTACAACGATGTCCAGTCTTTCGCGCACGGGATCGTACCCCGTGTCTGAGAACGACTGGTCATCTTGATCATTGTTCATTGGCACAGATCCAGAGTTCCGTAAAATCGCCGAGCTTGCGATTGATATCGCAATCGAGTCGACGCATTGCAAGGAGGTGCCATAGGTGTGCGACACCAACACTTCGGTCGTTGCCCTGGAAGTGCTGGGTCAACAAATAATGAAAGGGTGCAGACCCCATTTGCTCAACGGTCTCCAGGACCCAACGGCTTTCTTCTTCTGGGAAGTCAGAGCGTTTGAAGCGCTCCAGAAAGCGGATGTTTTCCAATGCCTGATCGCGAATACGTGACTCATCATGTATCCGAAAATCCCAGCCGTTTTCCCGAGCCAGGCGGCGTGCCGCCTTCCACTTGGGGAGCCATTTACGCCAGTGTTTGCGCCATTCGCTGTCAGGCTTTACTTCAATCAGTTGGGGGCGTGGATACTCGTGGTATGTGCGATTGCCAAGGTGTCGATAGACGAGAAAGTCCGGGGTGTAGTGATACTCACGTCCGGACTGGTCGTTAAAGGGAATCTGTATTGGCTGTGAGACGACATCAGCGACACTGGCAAAGAACTCAGTGCGTATCAGGAAGTCACGCTCAAGCGTCGACTCGAACGGCACGGCCTGCTCACCACGGAAAGCGTACACGCCGGAGACGCTGCGCCGCGTTGGTCGTATCTTGCGTACCTGCTGGCGTTTGTCGCAGCTATTGCCTACCAAATCCATCCAGTCGCACCTATTGTTGGTAATCTGTCGCGCTTATTATTGAACTTTGGTGACTATACCTCAGTGTTCTCGGTTTGTGTTGTCGCAATAATTACAGGAAGTCACAACGGAGGTAACGACTTGGAGCGGTAGATACCCTTGTTCTTTGAAGGGAGAAGGGACAACAGGGAGGCTTCCATTCGCCAGTAAGCACGCTGATGAAATCTTCAAACGACTCAGCCGTCCCTTCACTAGCATCTCTTAACAACCAACCAGGAATCAACGTCGACCTGCCTAAAAGTCTATTTCGCGTCCTTTCGCC
>JBPOFA010000022.1:0-16061 GCA_051251595.1 Marinosulfonomonas sp. | reverse complement strand
TGCCGCCGTTTCGGTAAGGGAGTGTTTAGTGTTCCACATCAACGACCGCAAGCAGTTTTTTCGTAAAAATGTCATTTATCTGTCTTTCTTCCTTTCAGGGCGCCAAATTGGCAGACTTTGATGCTCCCTTCGCCCTAATTGCCTGACTTTTTCGCATGATGAAAAGGCCACTAGGCACATCACACCATTACACCCTAAGTAATTGATATAAAACTATACTTATCAGATTCACACCGCCAATACACCAGGATTTTGGCGTGTTTATACCTCTCCTGCCCCGAAATGCATCGGGTCGATATACTCGACTTCGTCAAAATTTGTGCAGGTCATATGCGGGGCTAACATCATTGGATTCCCTGCATTTGACCGGTCATTTAGGGGCTTATGTAAAGTAAATATGCCCCAACTGATGACGACTCAGGATCCAGAACGGACTCTGAAACTGAAAGCTGGAATCAAGCCGCATCGAACGCCCTATGCCGCGAATCCGATTCCCCCTTTGGGTGATCGAACGGTGGATGTTGTCCCAGTCACAAAAGGGCCAGACCAGTTTGTGCGCAACTGCGGCTAAGTCGTGCGCTCCGCCAAAACGGCGCTTAGCCTTGCCTTCATCCAAGCCTGCGAAGCAGTTCGACTGAAGGCTGTCCTGTTGCGGGCAAACCAATGCTCGATTGATATTGAGAGATCGCCTTGTTGGTGTTGGGGCCAATGACGCCATCGGCACCACCTGTATCGAATCCAAGAGCGGTAAGGCGTTGCTGCATTTGGATTCGGTCGTTTTTGCTAAGACCGTATTGATCTGGGGGGAAACTGGCGCGAATTGGGCCGCCCCCGGCAATGCGATCAGCGAGATGCCCCACACCTATCGCGTAGCTGTCAGAGTTGTTGTAACGCTTTATCACCCGGAAATTCTGCGTCACGACGAATTTCGGTCCCCCTGGCTGAGGTTCAATGAGCGTACCGTCCAGTGAGGTGACGCCTTGCTCTGCGCCCCATTTCACATTTCGAACCCATCCGTTGCGCGCAAGGTAAGATGCGGTGGACGCAAGCGAGTCTGTTGGATCGTCCGACCAGATGTCGCGACGGCCATCGCCGGTGAAGTCGACAGCGAAGGCCTGATAAGATGTGGGTATGAATTGCGTGTGTCCCATAGCGCCCGCCCAGGACCCCACGAGATTGGATGGCGTTGTGTCCTCGGTTTGCAGAATTTTGAGCGCCGCGATCAATTGCTTTTCAAAGAACGTGCCGCGACGCCCGTCAAAGGCAAGGGTAGAGGTTGATGACACCACGGAAATATCACCGCGTCGCTCACCGTAAAAACTTTCTAATCCCCAGATCGCGGTCACGATTTCGCCGGGGACGTCATACCGTTGTTCAATCGCATCCAATTTTGCCCGGTGCTGCGCAAACGCTGCGCGCCCTTTAGACACACGTTCGTCCGAGGCTGCGATGGATAGGTAGTCTTCCAGCGTTCGGTTGAATTCGGTCTGGTTGCGGTCCCGCTCTATTACTCCGGGCAAGTAGCCCGCTCGACGGAACGCCGAATTCAACACATTTGAAGATATGCCCTGATTGGCAGCGCGAGAGCGGAAAGCCCGAACCCATGCATCATATCCAGAATTGGGAACGGGTTGCATATCGACCGAAACACCGCGCGACGTTGTCGTCTGGCGACCAGCGTTGGCGCTACAGCCAGACAGGCCCACGGCCGCCAAACCCAATAGTGTCTTCCTGCGCGTGAAATGCATGTCGCCGATCTTCCGCCATTTTTCGCCAGAATACCGGGGAACCGGGGCAACACAATGCGGGAAGTCAGACCAAGGCAGAATCCGCCGACGCGCAGGTTTGGGCGCGACCGTTTTCCATCGAAGCGTTACTTAATTCCATCCACTAAGTGTCGTGTCGATGGATGGCACATCAGCGGGTCAAACGTGCGATAGCGCTTTTATGACCCCGCGAAGTTCCGCAAGGCCGCGAAGACGCCCGACCAACGGATAGCCCGGAACCAATTCGCGCGTGTGATCCGACAACATATGATGGCCGTGATCCGGGCGAAATGGGATACTACAATCGGTGCGACCCGCTGCGCGGCGTTTTGATTGTTCATTCAGCAACACATTGATCAGGGCCACCATATCTGTGTCGCCTTCAAGATGCTCTGCTTCTTTGAAAGAGCCATCGGGGTCTTTGCTTACGTTGCGCAGGTGGGCGAAATGAATGCGATGTGCGACTTTGGATGCGATATCGACCACGTCATTTTCCGGGTTGGCGCCCAGTGACCCCGAACACAGCGTGATCCCATTGGCAAGACTGTCCTTCGCGCCGAGCACCCATTGAAGATCCTCAAGATTTGACACGATACGTGGCAAGCCCAGAATGTCGCGAGGTGGATCATCCGGATGCACCCCAAACTTCATGCCCAGATCTTCAGCCGCGGGCACGACCTCATCCAGGAACCTTTTGTAATTGGCACGCAGCGCATCGCGATCGATGCCCTCATAGGCTTGCAGCACATGGCGCAAGCCTTCTATGTCATAGCGATCAAACGCGCCGGGCAAACCCGCCATAATTGACGCAAGCAGCGCATCGCGATCGTCCTGCGTGGCCTGTTGAAACCAGATTGCGGCCTTGGTGATGACATCGCTCGGGTAATCATCATGGGCAGCGTCGCGGCCCAGCATATGAATTTCAAATGCCGCCATGCGCACGGTATCAAACTTTAGGCAGGTCGCACCGCCTTCGACGGGGGCGTCCAGATCGGTGCGGGTCCAGTCCAGCAACGGCATGAAGTTATAGCAGATCGTGTCCACCCCCTGCCCTGCAAGATTGGCCATCGATTGACGGTAATTTGCAAACAGCGAAGACAAATCCCCGTCGCCACGTTTTATGCACTCATGAACCGGTAGGCTTTCAACGACATTCCAGTGAAAGCCCGCCTTGTTGACCTCGGCCTTACGCGCGGCAATCGCCTCTACCGGCCAAACCTCTCCGTAAGGAATGCCATGCAGGGATGTGACGATGCCTTGGGCGCCGGTCTGGCGTATTTCGGCCAAAGTGATTGGATCGAATTCCCCGTACCAGCGCCAGCTTTCAATCATGTTTACAACCTTAGTGTTTTTGAAATGGTAGCGCGTGCCCCGTCGGCCCAAAGACCAACAGCGGCCTGCGTGACCGGTTCTTGCAACTTTTCAGCAATAGTCTGTGGGAAAATTTCGCGCATGTCCAGCAATGCTGCGACCACCTGTTCCGGTGTTTGTGCCGCGTCCGACAGCTTGCGAAGATCGGCGGCAAGCGGGTCTTGCACATCAATCGGCGCACCCGTTTCATCGACCCCACCAACATAGCGCATCCACGCGGCAACTGCCAAACACAGCGTCGGCGCAGACCGACCAGCCGCAAAGGTGTCAGCCAATGTTCCAAGCAAACGCTGAGGCAACTTTTGGCTGCCGTCCATCGCAATTTGCCAGGTCTTATGGCGGATGTTTGGATTGGCGTAGCGGTCAAACAAGGCATCAGCGTATTGATCCAAACTCACTTTGGCCGGCGGTGTGACGGTTGGAATAATTTCCGCCCAAAGCGCGCGCGCAAAGGCCGCAAACACGGGATCAGAGACCGTGTCGGTGATTGTCTCATGCCCTGCCAAATAGCCCGCGTACGCCAAGGCCGAATGGGTACCGTTCAGCATACGCAGCTTCATATCCTCATGCGCACCAACATTGGCAACCAGTTCAACCCCAGCTGCTGCAAAGTTGGGGCGCAGTCCGCCGACAAAGTCATCTTCGACGGCCCATTGCGCAAAAGGTTCATGCATCACAGGTGCCGCATCTTCATAGCCTGTCAGTGCCGCAACCCGCGTGATGTCAGATTCGGTTGTTGCCGGTGTGATCCGGTCAACCATAGTGCAGGGGAACCGCCCTTCGGACTTTATCCAGTCCGCCAAGGCGGGATCAATCAGGGCGGCAAGCTCGTTTACCAAACCCTGCAACAAACGGCCATTGTCAGGCAGGTTATCACAGGTCAATACCGTGAACGGCGCATGGCCCGCAGCGCGGCGCGCTTGTAATGCACGCGTGATATAGCCCAGTGCAGAAACTGGGATCGCATTCGCCAAGTCATGCTGAATGTCCGGATGTTCGACGTTCAACGCCCCCGTTGCAGGATTGTGGCAATAGCCCTTTTCGGTAACGGTCAGTGTCACGATTTTCACCGCCGGGTCGATCATGGCGTCCAACACTGCCTGAGGGTTCTCTGGCGCAACGAGCACGTCGTTGAGGACTTCAATCACCCTTGGGGTTTCACCGCTTGGATCCAAGGAAACAGAGGTGTAGGCCCAGTCTTGATCGCGCAGCGCGTCGCGGGTTTTAGGGCTGCGCAGCGACACACCAACGATGCCCCAATCGCCCCCAGATGCCTGCATCGCATCCGCGATGTAGACGCAGCCGAAAGCGCGAAAAAACGCGCCAAGACCAAGGTGAACAATTCCTGTCGCGGGGCGTTGCCCCAGTGATGATTTCAATCTTTTAGCGGGCAAGCCTGCCTCCATCGACGTTAAGGGTTGCCCCGTGCACAAAACGTGCAGCGGGTGTGCAAGAACATTGCGTAAGGCGGGTAATCCGGTGACGTTTTCAGGCGTGACATCCGCAAGTTTGAACCCCGATGCCATTTATCACAAAGACCAAATTGAGGTGTCTGCTCTCACCGCTCAGCGAAACAGCGAGGGCAACCACAATGACAGCGCCGGAATATAGGTAACCAGAAGAAGCGTAGCAACTGCGGCTCCGTAAAATGGCCAGATAGATCGCACTGCATCCCAGATCGGGATACGTCCAACCGCACAACCGACAAACAACACGGCGCCAACCGGTGGCGTGCAAAGTCCGATGCCAAGGTTCAAGATCAGGATCACGCCGAAATGCACCGGATCAACGCCAAAGGCGGTGGCAACGGGCAAGAAAATCGGCGTCGTGATGACGATCAAGGGGGACATGTCCATGAATGTACCCAGGATCAGCAGAACCACGTTCAGCAACAACAGGATCACAATCGGATTGTCCGACACACCTTGCAAAGCCGTGACCATCGTTGCGGGCACTTTTGTGTAGGCCAGCAACCAACCAAAGGCGGCCGCACAGCCAATTACCAACAAAACCATCGCCGTAGTGCGCACAGCTGCGAAAGTCGCTTCGACAAAGTCATGCCATTTCAGGCTGCGGTAGACAAAGAATGTGACCAACAGCGCATAGACGACGGCGATGTTTGAGGATTCCGATGCCGTAAAGATGCCGGATCTCACCCCACCAAAAATGATCGCAACAAGGATCAGGCCGGGGGCCGCAGATACGAACAAGCTGCCGATAGCACGGAAACCTTGGAAGGGTTGCGTGGGGTATCCTTTGCGTACAGCAACCCACCACGCTGCACCCATCAGTGACATGGCCAGTATGAAACCAGGGATAATCCCTGCGGTAAACAGATCAGCGATCGAGATACGCCCACCAGCTGCAATAGAATAGATGATCATATTGTGTGACGGCGGCAAAAGCAGCGCGATGATGGAACTGACAACGGTGATATTCACCGCGTAGTCCACGTCATATCCACGCTCTTTCATCTGCGGAACCATCAGCCCGCCCACAGCAGATGCATCGGCCGCAGCCGACCCTGACACGCCACCAAACATGACAGATGAAACAACGTTCACTTGGCCCAACCCGCCGCGAAAATGGCCTACAAAGGCCCCGGCGAGGGCGACCAATCTGCGGGCGATTTCGCCGCGGACCATCAGGTCACCGGCAAAGATGAAGAACGGGATCGCCATCAGCGCAAAGACCGAGACCCCCGAATTAAGCCGTTGAAACACAACAACAGGTGGCAACCCGAGATAAGCAATCGTCGCAAAGCTGGACACGCCAAGGCAAAAGGCAACAGGCGTGCCAATCAGCAGCAAAAAGACGAATGTGCCGAAAAGGATGTAAAGTTCCATGACTATTGCTCCAACGGATCTTCGCCGAAACGGGCGGTCCGCAAACCCGCAGCGCGGCGCGCCATGCGTTCTATTGAAAAGAGGACGATCAATACGCCGCCCATGACGACAGGCGCAAAATCAAACGCCCCCGAGATACCAAGGCTTGGCAGCTTGTTGCCTGCTGTCTTGGCTGCAAGCTGCCAACCGTACCAAACCATACCGCCGCCAAAGGCCGCTACGAAGAAGTCAGACAAGGAATTGAGGAACAGTTTCCCACGCTCAGGAACGACGTAGAGCAAAACATCAAAAGACAGGTGGTAGCCCTCACGGATCCCCACAGCTGCGCCCAAGAAAATGAACCAACCCATAATCATGACAGAGGCTGGCTCTGTCCAGATGATGCTATCGTTCAATATATAGCGCCAGAAAACTTGGGCTGCGATCAGCGCAGTCATAAGGACCAATCCCGCTCCGGCGACCCAAAGGGCGAACCTGGCGATGAACCCAGTCACAACTGCAACGGATGTCATGACATCTTTCACTGAGCGACCTTTCTATGAAAAAAGAGGCCCGCACCACGAAGGTGCGGGCCAAAGGGAAGAGAGAGTTTATTCAGTCGCTTGAATGTCGGCGACCATTTTTTGAAGAACCGGTGAAGTCACGTATTTTTCGTAGACTGGCACCATCGCTTCGATGAATGGAGTTTTGTCGATGTCAGAGATAACTTCGACACCAGCTTCGCGAACGCGTGCTTCTGATTCAAGCTCACGCGCGGCCCACAGTTCACGCATTACAGGAACAGCGTCACGTGCCGCCTGGCGAACAAGTTCCTGGTCTTCTGCGCTCAGCTTTTCATAGCTGGATTTCGCCATGACCAAAACTTCTGGAACGATCAAGTGCTGATCCAGAGTGTAGTACTTTGCGACTTCGAAATGACCTGAACTTTCGTAGGATGGCCAGTTGTTTTCCGCACCATCAATAACGCCGGTTTGGATCGCAGAGTAAACTTCACCATAAGGCATAGGTGTCGCGTTCGCGCCCAGTGCTCCGACCATGTCAACGAACATGTCAGACTGTTGCACACGGAATTTCAGCCCGGCCAGATCAGCCATTGAATGGATTGGCTTTTTAGAGTTGTAGAAGCTGCGAGAGCCGCCATCAAAGTAGGCAAGACCAACAAGATCGTGGTCGTCGAAGGCTTCCAAAATCTGGTCGCCAACAGGTCCATCCATAACTTTGTGCATATGTTCTACTGAACGGAAGATATATGGCAGCGATGGAATTTGAGTTTCCTCAATGATGTTGTTGAACGGGCCAAGCGAAACGCGGTTCAAATCGATCGCGCCAAACTGTGTTTGCTCGATTGTGTCTTTTTCTTCGCCCAATTGAGCAGAGTGGAACACTTCGATGCAAAGACGGCCGCCGGAACGCTCTTCGAGCATTTCGCCCATGGTTTGAACGGCAACAACAGTTGGGTAGCCTTCAGGATGCGTGTCTGATGAACGCAGTGTGATTTCGCAAGCTGTGGCGGCTGATGCCATTGCGGCGCTGGCCAACAAGGCAGCCCCTAGTGTTTTCATGTAAGTCATTCTTTCCTCCCGAAAAATTTAGCTCTCAGAGCCGGTAAGCCTTTTTAGCAAGGCCATATGCGAGGTCATGTGCGACCTCGGGTGCATCGACCGCATCCAATCGCCCAGTGGCGACCAGCGTGGCCAAATACGAGCAATCCACACGCCGCGCCACGTCATGGCGGGCGGGGATCGAACAAAATGCGCGGGTGTCATCGTTAAAGCCGACCGTGTTGTAGAAACCTGCTGTTTCGGTCGCGGCTTCACGGAAACGCTTCATGCCTTCGGCGCTGTCATGGAACCACCATGGCGGCCCAAGTTTCAGCGCAGGATAAACGCCGGCCAATGGGGCCAGTTCGCGCGAATAGGTTGTTTCATCCAGAGTGAACAGGATGATCGTAAGGTTCGGTTCACGCCCGACGGCATCAAGCAAAGGCTTGAGCGCGGTCACGTAGTCGGTCCGAGATGGGATGTCATATCCCTTGTCGCGACCAAACTGGGCCATGATCTGATCAGAGTGGTTGCGCGAGGACCCCGGATGGATTTGCAACACAAGACCATCATCAAGGCTCATACGCGCCATCTCGGTCAGCATATGCCCCCGAAACGCATCAGCTTCATCTGGGGTGCATACGCCCCGAAGCGCTTTATCGAACAGGGCCGCAGCCTCATCTTGCGGGAAATCTTCGGTGCGCGCTGTTGGGTGGCCGTGATCAGAGGATGTTGCGCCAAAAGACTTGAAAAATGCCCGCCGGTTGCGATGCGCGGCCAAATACCCGGCCCAGGTCGATGTGTCTTCGCCCGACATCTCACCCATCTTGGCGACGTTGTCGGCAAAGCCATCAAAATCAGGATCAACAACAGCGTCAGGACGGTAGGCTGTTACGACCTTGCCCGACCAGCCACTGTCGCGGATCATCTTGTGCCAAGCCAGATCGTCAATCGCGCTTTCTGTGGTCGAAATCGCCTCTATGTTAAACCGCTCAAACAGAGCGCGCGGACGGTAGTCATCTTGCGCGAGACAGCTGTCAATTTGATCGTAAATCGCATCAGCGGTTGCAGCCGAAAGGCGCTGTTTCACACCGAACACTTCTTGCAATGCGTGATCGACCCAGATGCGTGAAGGGGAGCCGCGGAACAAGTGATAGTTGGACGCGAACAGGTTCCAGATTTTCCGTGGATCTTGTTCCGTTTCCCCACCATCGACACGCGGAACGCCAAGCGCCTCAAGCGGAATGCCCTGACTGTGCAGCATGCGGAACACATAGTGATCCGGGGTAACAAACAATTCTGCTGGGTTTGGAAACGCCACATTCTCTGCGAACCAACGGGGATCAGTGTGACCATGTGGGCTAATGATAGGCAGGCCGCGAACACCTTCATACAGCTCCCGTGCGATCTCACGGACTGCGGGTTCAATTGGAAATAGCCTGTCTTCACTCAATAGTGCCATTGATCCCTCCCAAGATCGACAATGTCGACTCACATCAGCGATGTTGACTAATAACCTAGTTAGCTAAAAACCCGGTGTCAACTAATAACCCAGTTGAAACAACAAGGTCATTTGGTGTAGGTTCATTTGACATCAAACCAGGGGGGGAACATTGATGGAAAAGGTAGGGCAGCAAACGAATAGCGACTTACCCCTTGCGCAGCTCCAGCTATTCACCCCACCCACTGTCGCTGACCGCGTTTTTGCAGAGCTGCACGCGAGCATTCTTTCACTGGCGCTTCCGCCTGGGACCAAAATTTCCGAAACCGAGGTCGCCAAAAAGATGGGGGTGTCGCGCCAGCCGGTCCGTGAAGCGTTCAAACGTCTGGCAAAACTTGGTTTTTTGTTGATCCGCCCTCAAAGCAGCACCACGGTAAGTCTCATTTCAGAAGAGGCCGTACTGCGCGCGCGCTTCATCCGGGTCGCCCTAGAGTTACAAACCTGCCGGGCAGCATGTGAGAATATTGATAGCGCCGGAATTGCGTTGCTCAGGAACTTAATTGATGAACAACGCGACGCGATCGCCAAGAAGGACCGCGAGAAATTCCATGAGCTTGACGACCAATTTCATCTGGAAATTTGTCTTTGTTCTGACCTTGGATATATCTGGGACCTTATCCGCGAAAGCAAAGGTCACATGGATCGAATCAGAATGCTGACCCTCACGACAACGTCTCAACAGATTGCATTAGAGGAACACGTTCGCCTGCTCGCCGCGATCTCCGCGCGAGATCTTGTTGCCACGGATGTCTGCTTGCGCGAGCACCTGAGCCAGATCGTCCTTTTGATCGCTCAGACGAAGAAAGACCACCACAGCTGGTTCGCCGAAACGACTGACTGACCCCGATACTCGACATACTGAAACGAAAAAGCGCCCCGAAGGGCGCTTGGTCAATTGGCTTGAATGCGAGTGTGAGATTTGGACACGCATTAATCGGTAGATCGGGAAGAAAGAAGTCGTTCACTGTAGGTGAGAGCGCGCCGCGTCTGTTGCGATCCACAATCCAGCGTCGGAAGCGATCAGCGGTCTTTGGTTTTTGCCATGACGGCGAATGATCGACTTTTGCTTGCCCCCTTTGGGGACCACAGCTGCGAAATCTGTGTGATTAAGATCATGTGTTGCGGCGGCGTTTGCCTCGCTTTCCCAAAGTTCCTTTTCCAAATTGCAGAGAGTCGCGGCCCCTAAATAGAGGCTCTCTGTGGGTACCCCTTCCGAATAGACAATCTCATGATTGTCAAACAACAGATGGAAGTAGGTCATGTCGCAATCCATGTTTTCGTACCCCACGCCCGCAAGGACAGTCAGCCGCTTGGCGGCCAAAAGAACCTCTTTGGTGCCGATCACACGTTCGGCGATCTTAGAACTGGCAAAAATGCGGTGCTGCGGTGATACAACCAAATCCGCCTCTGGAACGTTATTGCCCAAAGCGCCGCGCTGGATACGCACGGGACGCTGGTCGGGATGGCGCAACATAAGCGACAGTGGTACTTTGAAGGAAATGACCGCACGCAGTGTCGCTGTTCCCGATCGAGTTATAACGCGCGCACCTTTCTGTAGATCTTGAATCTCGACAGGGCCCGTTTGGGTCATGATTTTCGTGCCGATCCCAAAGCACAAAACATCGTATGGCACTGCGCCAGACCCAGAGGTGGACTGAACCGTAAAGGTTTCACCCTCTGACAAGGTGGATTTACTATATACACCGCTGCCCGGGAAGGTTTCCCGCAGTACGAGGAAAACATATTCCCCGGATTGCGGTTGGTTTTGCGTGGGGGTGTCGCGCAGGTTGAGGTGGACCAATTGGCCATTTGAGCCGTCACTGAATTGGATGTAAGTGATCGCCTCGGCCTGAATTGCATCGCCCGCATCGCCGTAGGTCGTGCCGTTGATGACAAGGCTATTGACCAACACCTGATCATCGTCGCCTGTATCGTCAATGATTGTATCGACACCGCCACTGGGGCTCAGCACGCCATCGCTGATCTCGATGGTTCCGGTGTTGTTTGTGAACGCGGTGCCCGACTGCACCGTCACCGTCGAACCGTTGGAAAAATTGGCATAGAAACTTCCGACATTTGTCGTCGGTGCAGGCCCAAATGCGTTGTAGGAATAGACGGTAGCATTGAACAACGGCATGGTAGATCCTTGAAAGAGGGTAGAAGACTTTTGCCAACCGCAGAAGCCATCATTCTCAGTTCGCCTTAGTACTGGTTACTGGGTCTCTCTTAAACCTCAAATGCGCTACTTTGTGACGTAGCGCAGGCGAGAATGTGAAAAGTGAAAAATTTAAACAAACTGCACCCCATTCCCAGATAGCAGTAGCGTCAATGCTAGCGAAACTGCATGCACGGCGGTCAGTCCAGTTGGTGAATCGCGGCTCGAACCAGGCCTTCGTGGCGACTGCAAATTGTACCACGGCGTCTCATTTCGCACTGGTCTGGTTCCTGGGAGTAGAACAGGAAGTTGAAACCTCCCAGGCAGTTCCATTGTGCACTTTTGTTTCCTGCCAAAGGACTGGCCCCGGACTGAGACCGTTCTGAAGGCAAATTACATCTGTGGCTAACACGGCAACCAGAAAGTGTGCGTGTTCTGAAAGCGTTGGAGCATCTATAGAAAGGAAAAAGAAATCTGCTATGTCACCCTTAAACACACGCCCAGAAAATACCTCGCCCAGCATTTCGCCGGTAAAATCAGTAGGCTGCACTCCATTCGAGTAGACCGGAAACGCCATCCGAAAGTTATCTAGTACCTTGTCTAGGTCCGTAGAGCCATCGGCGGTCACAGGCACCTGAACGACATCTGCATTTGCAAGGTTTGCTGTAACCAGCAAAGCCAACAAAAAATTCCACAAGCGCATTTTCTTTAAGTTCCGGCCAATCTTGGTCATGCTATTTGATACCAACCGCCTTACGGGCGAACAAGTTTCGCTATCGTCCTTTCGGATGCCATTGCAGACATTCACCGCATCGCAGAACTTAAAAATTTGGGCTCTATCTCGCCAGTCTCGGCGCATCGCACGAACAACAGCTTATAGTATGCAGCTCAGTCTTATCAAAATTGATCGGCATCGTCATTGCGCCGGTTTTTAATATGATTTTTGTTGAAGAGTATTTTGCTATTTTTTTTGGTGCGTCATTGAGGTTAGGTGCGCCCGCTTTCTCAATGCGACCTCTACAAACGCCCAAAGCGCCCTTGTGGGGCGCTTTGCGTGTATTATTTTGGTTGCGGGAGGGCGCAACAGACGATCTCTGCGTGCAGGCCCCAGAAATGCAAAAACCTCCGCGGCAGGGCCAGCGGAGGCATCGCAAGTATCGTTGGTTGCGGGGGCTCGCAACTTACGATTTCTGCAGTTGGTTGAGAACGTGATCCCGCGGCTTGTGGCGTAGAATTGGCAAGCGCGGCGTGACAACGTGCAGATGTCGCGATTTCCGCTTTCGCGCCCGCAGAGGAGCGCGCTGATACGTCTGTGCACACGATCTTCACACGCAAATTGCCCAACCGCCTCTGGCAGCTTGGGTTTTGGCCCAATCCTCCATTGGAAGTATCTCTTGTCGATACCGGTCTGGTTTCCTCGGGATCGATACGGGACGCATTGGGTTAACATCCTGAACCTTCACTGTTTTCAAGTCATTCCACATAAATGGATAACATGTGACGTCTCGACATAGTTCTCCTGCATTTCCACATTTCGGATCCAACAATTCGACGCAGGAACAGTTGCGGCCAGACTAATGGCTGCGATCCTGTCATGGAATTGTGACAGTATGCCGATTGAGACAGTGCTTCCAGTGCAGTTGAGAGAACGAGACAGTGTTGACGGTCCAAGGCGGAACTAAGGTATCCGCATTGATCCTAGCTCTCAAAATTGAGTTCCGCCACCTCGCGAAGATGGGCCTCGAAGAAATCAGTGAAGGTTGCCACAAGCGGCGGCAAGACTTCGTAGGGTGCATAAAAAAGGGTTAGCCAAAGCGTAGGAACTGACCAGTCCGCCAGAACGGGTTGGACCGCTCCGCTGGCAATTCCGTCCATCACGATGAAATCCGGCAGGATCGTGATCCCATTTCCCGAACGTGCCAACGCATACAAAAAGTCCCCGTTGTTGGAGACGATGGAGGATCCGGCCGAGACAGTTCGTTTCAGCCCGCCTTTCTCAAATCTCCAAACCTCTGGTTGCCCTGAAGAAGAGTAAGACATGCACATCGCCGGATCGAGATTGTCAGGTGTGGTGGGGCGCGGCGTGCGCTCGAACAGGCTGGGTGCGGCAATCACCTGGCGGGGCACCTCGCATATCTTGCGCCAGATGGTCGACTTGTCGTTGGGGGGACCTGAAATCCGAATTGCGAGATCACAGTTTTCCTCGACGATGTCTACAAGACGATCGGTCAGAGTCACATCAAGTAAGATGTTCGGATAGGCAAGTCGAAATTTGTCAATCAAGGATGGCATCAACCTCAGCCCGAGGGACATCGGCGCATTGATCGACAGGCGTCCGCGATCCGGCCAGACAGCGCGGGTGATTTCCTCGCTCACCTGATCAAAGTCTTCCACAATGGGGCCAAAGCGCGCGGCGACCATGGCCCCTGCGCTGGTCAGGGCCACCTGACGCGTGGTGCGCACAAGCAATTGTTGACCAAGATCTTCTTCCAACCTGGCGACGATGCGTGTGACAGAAGCGGGCGTCATTTTGAGGCTGCGCGCCGCCGCTGCAAAGCTTCTCAGCTCAACCACTTTCAAAAAGACCCGGATCGGTTTGATTTCCTGCATGTTTCATTATTGCATCTATAACAACAGTTAATGCAACAATGTTTCTATTCTTGATAACACCGCAATGCCCTATCTTGATTTCGAAACCGAAATTCAGCCTCGAAAGGCAAAGCGATGATTAAAGAAATCAAAGGCTTGCACCACGTCACATCAATGGCAGGTGATGCCAACGCAAATAATCAGTTCTTCACCAAGACCCTCGGAATGCGCCGGGTCAAGAAGACCGTGAACTTTGACGCCCCGGAAGTCTATCACCTCTACTACGGTGATGAGGTCGGAATGCCCGGCTCTGTCATGACTTACTTCCCCTTTGGCGATATGCCCCGCGGGCGTCGCGGGACAGGCGAGGTCGGGATCACCGAGTTTGCCGTACCCAAAGGTTCTTTGGGGTTCTGGAAGAACCGCCTTTCGGCACAAGGCGTGACCGGTCTAATTGAGGGCAGTTTTCTGGGAGAGAACCGTCTCGGCTTTGATGGGCCGGATGGTGATGGATTTGCGCTTGTGGAAAGTGACGCACGCGACCGCACCCCTTGGATTGGCGCGGATGTTCCTCAGGACGCGGGCGTGCTTGGCTTTCATGGCGCACGCTTAAGCTTGCGCGATGCAGCCGCAACCGGCGAATTGCTGGGCTTTATGGGCTATCAGAAGGATGAGACCGAGGGCAATGTCACCCGTTACCGGATCGAGGGTGGCAATGCAGCTGACACGATTGACCTTGAGGAACTGCCGGGCGCACAAACCGCCGGGCAGGGTGCAGGGTCAGTGCACCACATCGCTTTCGCGGTTGAGGATCGCGCGGCGCAACTCGAAGTACGCAAGGCCCTGATGGACACGGGTTATCAGGTCACACCGGTGATAGACCGCGACTATTTCTGGGCGATCTACTTCCGCACGCCAGGTGGCGTGCTGTTCGAGGTGGCCACCAATGAGCCTGGCTTTGATCGCGATGAGGACACGGCACATCTGGGTGAAGCACTCAAACTACCCAGCCGTTACGAGCCGCACCGCGCCCAAATCGAAGGCTTATTGCCTTCGATTGCAACCTGAGGAGGGTCAGAGATGCTGGCTGAAACTTACCACGAGCTGACCAAGGTCCCGGAGGCCGGAGCCCCGCTGATCTTTGCCTTTCACGGCACGGGCGGCGACGAGACGCAGTTCTTTGATCTCGCACAGCAACTGTTGCCGGGGGCGGGCGTCATCTCGCCCCGTGGGGATGTCTCGGAAATGGGTGCAGCGCGTTTCTTTCGTCGTACGGGCGAAGGCGTCTATGACATGGACGATCTCGCCCAGAGAACAGAAGCGATGGCCGTTTTCGTGTCGGATCACAAGGCACGCCACCCTGACACGCCAAACTATGGCTTTGGCTATTCGAACGGGGCGAACATCCTTGCGTCTGTTGCGATGGCGCACCCGGACCTTTTTGACAGGATTGGCTTGCTGCATCCTCTGATCCCTTGGGAGCCTCAGGCAACCCCTGCCCTTGCTGGCAAGCGCGTTTTGATCACCGCCGGGCGGCGCGATCCAATTTGCCCTTGGCCGCTCAGCCAGCGCCTAATTGACTGGTTCGCAGCGCAGGGGACAACGGTCGACACTCACATCCACGACGGCGGTCATGAATTGCGGCAGGACGAAGTCCTTGCCCTGTCAGATCTGCTCCAGAGCCCTACCAGAAAGGAAAAAGCATGAGTGTCTCGCCCTATCTCTTGTCACTTGGCGTCGTCGCCCCGGCCTCGAAGGCCGCTTGGGTACTTTCTACCTGTTCGCTCACAGTGATCGGTACGGCGGGGTTATGTGCTTTGGTCGGCAGGGAACCGGTGATGGCGACACAGATGATGCAAGGACCGGTCATGACGCAGGTGCCAACACAAAATCATGCACGACTTCATAGAACGGACCTTTTGCGCCTTCGGCGGCAATACGCGTGGGGTCTTCGATCAGGTCGAACTTGGCCAGAAGGCTCTCCTTCACGCCAAAGACCGCATCTGAGTGGATGTATTTGTCATCTGGGTCGAAGATATGTGTGATCAGGGTTTGCGGTCGTTGATCGAGCAAGTAACGCTCATGCCTGACAATGGGGAATTGGCGATCATCCTGCGCGGCGATCTGGGCGCAATCCTGCGGTTTGCGGCAGGAAAGAAAAACCCCGACTTCCTTTCGGAGGCCGAGGCACTAGACAACCTGCTATCGCAGGGATCGTTGGTTGCGGGAGTAGGATTTGAACCTACGACCTTCAGGTTATGAGCCTGACGAGCTACCGGGCTGCTCCATCCC
>JBPOFA010000021.1:0-18340 GCA_051251595.1 Marinosulfonomonas sp. | reverse complement strand
TTCCGGCGTAGCTCAGCGGTAGAGCAGTTGACTGTTAATCAATTTGTCGTAGGTTCGATCCCTACCGCCGGAGCCAAAATCTCTCTTAGATAACAAGAGAGTAACAAGCCGCCCCTTGGGCGGCTTTTGGCATTCTGCAACATATCTGCAACATTGATATATCGCTGAATTCAGAATGAGACCAACGACACCAATATCTCAATCTTCCTTCCAATCAGATACATCGCGTGAAAAGACGGCGATGACAAATCGCAGACAGGAAACCTATTCCGCTGACTTGTTGCAAACTGTTGAGTTTTAAGTTCTTTTGGCCAAATGAAAAACGAAGCAACAGAATTGAAACCTGCGCTGTGGGACGCCGCCAATACCCTTAGAGGGTCAGCGGTCGATCGCACTGACTGGAAGGGTTATATTCTTCCTCTCTTGTTCTTCAAACGCATCTCCGACGTCTGGGACGAAGAAACCGTCGAAGCGCAGGAGATCTATGGTGAAGCTGATCCTTCGTTATTTCCTGAGATACACCGCTTTGTTGTTCCCGAAGACTGCCATTGGAAGGACGTCCGCGGAGTCGCAGTGAATGTTGGTGCCGCGCTCCATCGAGCTATGCACGAAATCGAACGAGCCAATCCGGACACTCTATTTCGCGTCTTTGGCACCGCAGATTGGGGCAACAAGGAAAAGTTCTCCGACGAGTTGCTGAAGGATTTGATTGAGGGGTTATACCAAACGCCAAACAGTTTCATTCGGGTTCGTATCACTTAATACGCGGCCAAGCCGTCGCGGCAGACCCAAAAATGCTGAGCTACTATTTTCTGTCGAAACTCTTTGCACCGAACTGACTTTCACGAAAGGCCAATGGCGGCCTCGTACAATTTGCTGAACCAAATTGTAATACTTCATTTTCACGCGCCCACAAAATAACGCACACACTGACCTGGTCATGGGGAGTTTTGTTGTCTGCCAGACCTAGTGCTACCGTTTGTCTAAATTTTAGGCAAAGAAAGGCTGCGTTTTACTAAAATTTAAATTTGGTTTATCAATCCGGAATCCAGGTTGATTGAACCAACAAGACCAGAGTCCGCATGGAAACGAGACGACAAGAAAATGCCCCCCTACACACGCTTTTCCTTGGCGCGCAGATGACTATTTTCGATACAGGGCCGATGACTGCGATCCTAAAAGGCGCTCATAAGCCCACTTCATAAAAACAATCCGACAGGACCCTATGCAAAACCCCAACTCACCCAAAGACCGCGGAAATGCGATTCATGGCCGAATAAGTGTTCGTGGCATTTTGGGCGACGCTGTCTCGCAACTTGGAACAGCCATTGTTGGCGGGAGATGGGCCGAGGGCGAAGCCATTTCAAAAGAAGCGCATCTGGTTGAGGAACTCGAAGTGAGCCGGTCTGTCATACGCGAAGCCTGCCGCATTCTGGGGGCCAAGGGTCTGATTAAAAGCAGAACCTCTGATGGGACCCGCGTCCAGCCCCGATCATCCTGGCGGTTGTTGGACCCGGATGTCATGGATTGGCGCATACAGGCGGGTGATCGTAAGCGATTGTTAACGGACCTGTTGAAGTTCCGATATGTGGTTGAACCAGGAATTGCTTATGTCGCCGCAGAAACCACCGACCAAGCCGCGCGGGACCGGATCGATCGCGCATGGGAAGCGAAAAAGACTGCATATTTTGAGGACACCCCGGACGAGCTTGCACGGCGAGACGCATTCATCGACACGGATATTGCGTTTCATGAAGCTTTCGTAAATGCGGCGAATTCCGAAATGCTGGGCCAAATCTTTGGGACGATCAGTTCAGCATTGGAATTGTTGTTCGATCACCAGATGCGGGCCAGAGGCTACACGGATCGGATGGTGGGCATGGAAGAGACCCATGAACTTCACGAACGTGTCTATGAGGCTTTTGTCAAACGTGATGCCGTCGGCGCAGAACTGGCAATGCGGTCGTTGATCAACTGCGCCATTCAGGACGCCGAGCTGGGATTTAACCCGCTCGAAGACTGAATGTTGTGCAGGGCCTAGGGTGCCTGTGGTGCGGTTTTTATCAATATTCCATCGCGATTTCTGAAAATTCCGAACAAAGAATTGATTAAAATCTCATTAATCTTATAAACATATTAAGAAATGGTAGGGCTGAATTTGCGTATTCAAAAAGGTGCGCGCACCTACCGATGGTGATCCCAAACGACGATTGCCGCCTTGCGTAGAACCTTAGGAAACGGAACGTTGGATTTGATGTCTGAACCGCAGGTTGAAGTACTGGAAAACGACACGGTCAAACTGGTTGTAATGCCAAGTCTTGGCGCCCGCGTGGTTGAGCTCTGCGATAAGCGAACGGGCCGAAATTGGCTGACCACGGGTAGCGACATCACAAAGACATTGGACGCGACGACATTTGGCGGAGAGCAGTCAATTGGTTGGGACGAATGCTTTCCCTCTATCGCGCAAACCCCAAACCCTACCCCAAACCGTGATCATGGCGATCTTTGGGGGCGCGGGCATGAAGTGCGCTGCGACAAGGACAGCCTGACAAGTGTATTCACCTGTTCGGAATATCGCTTTGCCCGTGATTTGATTTTGGACAAGGACTGCGTCACGGCCCGTTACCGCGTCTCGCGCCCTTTATCCGCGAAACAACCGTTTCCCTATTTGTGGAGCCAGCACTGTCTGCTCGGCACACATCCGGGCGAAAAGATTATGCTTGATGGGGTGAAGTCGCCGCGCCCGGCTCTGCCAACAGAGATTTCGGATTTGGTGGTCCAAGGCGTCTCTGCCAAACAAGCGCATAAGGCCTATGGCGAGGTCGAGGACAAGGCACGTATTTCTGTGTCCGGTTCGAATGGCGGGATCCAGTTTTCCTGGTCCGCCGCCGATATACCGTGGTGCGGGATATGGCTGGATTATGGGGGATGGCCAACAGATGCGCCAATACACCAAATCGCCATAGAGCCGACCACCGCGCCGTTCGAGGATCCACAAACTGCAATGAAAAACGGGCATGGGCGACAGTTAGAGCCTGGGCAAACCGTCGAATGGGCCATGCAGATCAACGTCTTCATCAGTTGAAACAGTAACCCCGGAGAACACGGGGCATTTGTACTGATGGGCATTTAGGGAGGAAGCCGATGAAAATTGTCGCGCTTAAGACATATATCGTGCCGCCACGGTGGCTGTTCTTAAAGATTGAAACAGATGAAGGGATCAGCGGCTGGGGGGAACCTGTACTTGAAGGGCATGCAGACACGTTAAAGACCAAAATCGCAGAGCTTGAGGGCTTTCTGATCGGTGAAGATCCCATGCGGATCGAAGATATCTGGCAAAAGATCTATCGAAACGGGTGCTATCGCGGCGGTCCGGTGTTGATGAGCGCGCTGGCGGGAATTGATACCGCATTGTGGGACATCAAGGGAAAGGCTTATGGCCAACCGATCCATCAATTGCTGGGCGGTCCTGTGCGCGACAATGTGCGCAGCTACAGATGGGTTGGTGGCGATCGCCCCGAAAACTTAATCCAAGAGGTTCGCCAGATGCAGCAGGCTGGCTTTGACGCGGTCAAGTTCAACATCTGTTCAGAGCTTCAAATCGTCGACACCTACGCAAAGATTGATGCCATCGTGCAGCAGCTTTCCGACCTCAGATCCGCGGTTGGCAGCACGATGGACCTTGCCTTTGATTTCCATGGCCGGGTTCACTATCCCATGGCCCGGGTTCTGATGTCAGAGCTGGAACATTTACGCCCGATCTTTGTCGAGGACGCGGTCGTTTCAACGCAAATCGACGCGATGGCCGCACTGGCCCAGGCGACATCCATCCCCCTTTGTATCGGGGAACGGCTGCATTCCCGCTATGACTTCAAACCCGTCTTTGAAAAACGCGCAGCCAGCGTCATCAACCCCGACCCCGCCCATGTCGGCGGCATCTCTGAAATGGTGCGCATTGGCCATATGGCAGAGGCCTATGACATTGCTCTTGCCCCGCATTGCCCGCTTGGCCCGATCGCCCTGGCCGCCTGCCTGCAGGTTGATGCCGTTTGTTATAACGCGTTCATTCAGGAACAAAGTCTGGGGATCCACTACAATGTCGGCACCGATTTGAACGACTATTTGACGGCCGACAGCAAGTTTAAGGTGGAAAATGGTACGCTCAAAATTCCGGATGGTCCCGGGTTGGGCATTGAAATTGATGAGGTCTTTTTGCAAGAGGCAGCCACATCCGACAACCGCTGGCGGGCACCGGTATGGCGCCACAAAGACGGGTCGATTTCAGAATGGTAGCCCCGCGGGCCGATCTGGGCGGAATCCACGCTGTTCTTTATGCGTTGTTTGATGAGGCCGAACAGACAGATCTAGGGGCGATGCGGGCCCAAGCCCAGTTGATGGTAGAGCTGGGGATGCACGGCGTCACGGTGCTTGGCCTTGCGACAGAGGTGCAAAAACTATCGGAGCATGAACGGGTGGATATAATCCGGGCGGTCGCCAAGGATGTAGTGGGCCATGTCCCATTTTCCGTGACACTGACGGGCAACAATATTGCCGAACAACGCAGGATCGCGACCTGTGCCGTTCAGGAAGGCGCTGAATTTCTTATCCTTCAGCCACCCTCTGTGGGCAGTTTCTCTAGCCAGGAATATATCGATTTCTTTTTGCGTGTTGCTGACGGGTTTGACGTGCGCTTTGGCATTCAAAACGCCCCGCAATATCTTGGCCGGGCTTTGAACCATCAGGACATCCTGGATCTCAGAGCCTCGAACCACCTGTTTGACGTGATAAAGGCAGAAGCCCCACCCCTTGATCTGGCCAAATTGGCACAGGCGGCGGGCGGTGGTCTGACGCTTCTTAACGGACGTGGAGGGCTTGAGATGACTGATTGCCTGCGCAGCGGGGCGAATGGTTTCATTCTGGCCCCAGATGCCATCGACCTTGCGCGATCTTGCTATGCCCATTGGGTGTCGGGCGAGATAGAGCTGGCCGAGGCGGACCATGCAACCGCCCTGCCCGCCATTCAATTCGTTATGCAATCGATTGAACATTTGATCTGCTATGGCAAACGCCTTTTCGGGTTGCGCGCCGGTTTTGCAATCCATGATCGCGGTCCCTGCTTGCGCCCGAATGAAACCGGGTTACACCTAACAAAATTATGGGCGGACCGTTTGGGACCGCTTTCCATTGAAAACAGCTGAATTGCGGGAAGAGACACCATGGAACTTTTGGTTGGCACCTATACTGCCTTGACCCAGGACCCCACAGGGGTACCCGAAGGGATATGTTCGGTAGAATTTGACACGGACACAGGCGCATTTGGGACGGCACGCCCGCGCGCCGAGGTGGTCAATCCTTCATATCTTCTGACCGGTGGAGCAGACCATTTGTTCGCTGTGCGGGAAACCATGAAAGATGAGGATCCCGCCTTGTTGTCATTTTCGACGGGCACGGGGGGGGCCATTACCCCCGTGTCTCATGTGTCCATCGCAGGAGAGTTGCCGTGTCATCTGGCCTATGACCCCACAAATGCTCGTCTGGCCTCTGCGCAATATTGGACGGGTGATGTCGCCCTGTGCCGCTGCAGTGATGGCGTGTTGCAGGCCCCCAAAGCGATCCAAAACACCCTGCCCCTGGGCCCCAAACCCCAAAGACAAGACGGGCCTCATGCGCATTGTGTGGCGTTCACTGATCGCGGCTCTGTTTTGCATGTGGTGGATTTGGGCACAGATAGTGTGACCACGCATAAACTGAACGCGCAAGATGAGGTGATCGAGACACTGGTCTTGTCGCTCCCAGCTGGGTGCGGGCCACGGCATATCGCCATAAATAAGGCTGAAACCCGCGGGTTTGTGATATGTGAGCTGGATGAAACCCTGATCGTCCTTCAGCGCGACGGCATGGGCTGGGCCATGGAAAGCGTCCATGAAGGCTTTCCGGCGCCCATGGATGGGCTTGGGGCTGGCGCGGCCATTCGCCTGTCTGCGGACGAAAAATTCGTATATCTGTCGGGGCGCAGGCAATCGGCTATTGCTTGTTTTTCAGTGGCAGATACCGTTCGACGCATCGGGGCGTTTTCAAGCGGCGGTGAAACGCCGCGTGATTTTATCCTGACGTCGGATGGCAATTGGTTGATTGCCGCCCATCAGGACAGCAACACTCTTACCAGTATCAAATGCGACCCGGAAAATGGGGTATTTGAGCTGTCAGAACATCGGTGCAGTTTGCATAAACCCGTCTGTGTTCTGGAACGCAGCTAAACCCTGCGGCAAAGTCCTGTTTTTTATGTGTGGACCCACCCCAAAAGACGTTCTGCCTTGGCGGACGAGAAAAAGCTTTTATGCCCACCAAGGTCCCCGGTAATCGGGACATGAGGCAAATATTTGGCCGCCAGTTCCAGGCTTGGCGTGTCGCTGGTTGTATCGGGCGCTACGATATAAAACGCCTCATGGCCCCGGAAATCCGCCTCTAGGCTCAAAAGACAGGCACGGGCTGCGCAGTCAAACCGTGTGTAGGCCCACAGGTGATGGGCTTTGCTCAGCGGATTATCGGTGTCATAGCTTTTTGCCGCAAATGCGCGATCCGTCACGACCCAATGCAATCGCATGCTGGAAATCCGAATATCTTCGTATCGACGGGCAAAACTGTCACCTTGGGCTTCGCATATCCATTTTGAAAGACTGTAAGGTTCTTCGTCGTAATTGGGATGGTCTTCATCAATTGGAAAATAGTCGAACCGAGGCGTTCTGCTAAAGGCAAGGCCAATGGCGTTGACACTCGACGCCTGACAAATCCGCATGATGTTGTGTTCAACCGCCGCCCGCAGCGCGTTGTAGCTGCTGACCACATTGTTGTTGTGGATGACATGATCCGGGTGCCGTCCCGGCGCAGGGATGGCCGCCAAATGCACTAAGGCGTCACACCCTTCAAAGGCCGCGACGAGCTCTGCATATTCTGTGGCATCCGCAGTCTTGAAAGACAGGTTTTCGTGATCTGAAGGTGTCTCTGGCAGGACCCGATCAATGCTGACAACCGAATGTCCCTGTTTCAGGGCCTCTTTTGTCACCGCGCGGCCGACCCCGCCGCTGCCACCCGTAACCGCAATTTTCATCAGTTGATCCTATTCTTCATAAACCGCTTGTTGTAATCCGCGAATATAGCCGATCGCATAAAGGCGACCAAAGGCGGAATACCCGGCATTGTCATTGCTGTCACCTTCCACAGTGGGCACATGGTCGGGGCGCAAGACACCATCAAAACCAATGTCCTTATAGGCCTTCATACAGGCCAGCATGTCCGTCTTGCCCGCATCGTGCCAGGTTTCATGGAACTTGGACGGCACGCCTTCCACATCGCGAAAATGCACAAAGAATATCTTTTCCCCAAAATCGCGGATCACGGCGGGCAAATCATCCGTCATTAATGTGAAATTTCCCTGACACAGGGTAATCCCATTCATCGGGCTTGGATGAAGATCCAGCAACCGCTGAAAGTTCTCAACACTGCGCATGATCCGGCTGACCCCGCGAATGGGGGAAATCGGTGGATCATCGGGATGCATTGCCAGTTTAACGTTCCACTTTTCCGCAACGGGAAGAACAATCTTCAGGAAATGTTCCAGACTGGCCCATAGTTCATCTTCGCGAATGGGGCCAAATTCCGTCGGTTCGTCCACGACCTGACCGTAATCAAAACTTGTCACGACGGATCCGCCACGCGACGGTTTGCTGAGATCCGTGCGCAGCCAGTTGAAATCGGTCATCCATTCATAGCACCAAACCCCAATGCCAAGCTTTCCCATGTTTTCAATAAGCTTACACACGGTTTCGATTTCTTCATCGCCCCCCGGCAAAGACCGTTTTGCCAGGTTCAGAGGCGGGCGGGATTCAATCACACGGATCTCAAACCCGGCATCCTCATAGCGTTTCTTCATGCGGGCCAAAGGCGCGTAATCCCATGGGCCCTCCCCGGGTTCAAGATCGTCAAAGGGCAAACCGGCCACGGCCAGGTCCACCCCGGCCTGTTTGGACAGCTTCCAAATCGGGGATGGCGTCGGTTCGATCATTTCAGCGATTTCAAGCATGATCGCAGTTCCTTATATCAAAATTCTGATACCTCTGCAGTCGCGGCAAAGGCCCGCAACCGATCACACCGGCAAATAATCCGACAAACGGTCCGGATCAATTTTCGGGTGCTGATCATGCAAATAGCATGAGGCGGTTTGAAACTTTTCAATCTCAAACATCGGTGGTGATTGCTTGCATCTTTCAGAGGCAGAGCTGCATCGCCCAAAGAAAGGACAGCCCGTTTTCGCTTCGGTTGCTTCGCGCGCAATGATTTCCTGATCGCCCCATCTTTGTTCAAGGTTCGGCCAGGGAATCGAGTCTATCAACAGGCGGGTATAGGGATGTTGTGGGGTCTTGATCACCGAATCCACGTTCCCTGCCTCCATCACGCCACCGCGGTACAGAACCACGATGGAATTGGCGATGTGATAGGCCGTGGTCAGGTCATGTGTGATGTAGATAATCGAAACGCCATGGTCCCGCTGCAAGTTGCGCAAGGTTTCCAGAATGCTGGCGCGCAAGGACGCATCCACCATGGACACAGGCTCATCTGCAATCAACAACCGAGGTTTCAACAACAGCGCGCGCGCCACGTTGATCCGTTGGCGCTGACCGCCAGACAATTGATGGGGAAAACGTCCCAACACATCCTCTGTCCGCAGCCCGACTGCGGTCAGAGCTTCGTCCATTTTGTCCCGGGCTTCTGCCTTGGACTTGGCCAGTTTGAACTTTTTGATCGGCACGGCCAACAGGTGATCCACCGTGTAGAACGGATTGAACACAGCAAAGGGATCCTGAAAAACCGCCTGAACTTCACGACGGAATTCCAGTTTTTCCTCACCCCGCAATGTGCTGATGTCTTTGCCGCGATAGATAATTTGCCCCGTTGTCGGTTTGATGAAGCCCAACAACAACATGGCCAATGTGGTTTTGCCGCTGCCGCTTTCCCCCGCAACCGTTAAAATAGTCGGATCATTTTCTTTCAAATTCAATGAGATGTCGCGCAATGCTACGTTGGATTTCGCATTCACCAAGCCGCTTGTGTAGGTCTTGGAGACATTTCGCAGTTCAAGAAGATGTTCCATTCCTAGGACTCCCCATCAAAGAGATGGCAGGCCACGATCCTGTCATCCAGCAAATGTTCGACGGTTGGGACTTTGGCAGAGCAAATATCCATTTTATGACCGCAGCGAGGGTGAAACGCGCAGCCACTGGGCAGGCGCAACAAAGATGGGGCCAGCCCCGGAATGCCCTGGAACACCCCTTTGTTGTCGAGGTTTGGCAAACAGCTGATCAAGGACTGTGCATAAGGGTGTTTTGGGTCTGTAAACATCTGCCGCACGGTACTGATCTCAACCAACCGCCCGGCATACATAACCGCGACCCGATCCACGAACTGGGCCATAAGACCCATATCATGGCCGATCAAAATCACCGCAGCGTTGATGTCGCTTTGCACGCGGTCAATCGTTTCCATGACCTGACGTTGTGTCACAACATCCAAAGCGCTGGTGGGTTCGTCCGCAATAATCACCTGCGGCTGCAACAAAATGCCGATGGCGATGCAGACACGCTGTTTCATGCCCCCGCTAAGTTCATGAGGATACATCCGAAACGTTCCCCGCCCTAAATCAACGGATTGGAGAGAAGCCATGCAGCGGTCCATGACCGCCGATTTCGGCTCATCCGGCAAATGGGCGCGGACGGCATCCACCATCTGCGCGCCAATGCGCATAACCGGGTTCAAAGAGTTCATCGCCCCCTGCGGGATATAGGCGATCCGACTTAGACGAGAATTGCGCATCTCATCCTTATCCAGCGCCATCAGGTCCGTCCCCCCGACAGAGACCTTGCCCCCTTCGATCCGGCCCGGCTGTTTGATCATGCGCATCATGGCAAGGGCCAATGTGCTTTTGCCCGATCCGGATTCCCCGACCATGCCCAGCTTTTCACCTGCTTTGAGGTCAAAACTCACATCGTCCAGCGCCTTGGCCCGGCCGGCATCCGTGTAATAGGTCACATCCAGATTACGGACCTGCAAAACAGGATCAGTGGTTTCCTGCGTGTTCGCGCGTTCTTTTACGTTCGTATTCATGTTCTTATTCCGACTTCCGAATGCGAGGATTGGCCAGCTCGTCGAGCCCCATATTGATCAGCGCAAGTGACCCAAGGATCAGGATCATCAGGACTGATGGGATGATCGGCCACCACCACCATCCATTAAAGAACGCCCCTTGAGATTGGGCAGACCAAATGATGTTGCCAAGCAATGGTTCGCGCAGCGGCCCAAGCCCCAGAACAGCCAGGTAGAATGACGCAAAAACCGCAAGGAACACCTGCCCCACAAAAGCCGCCGCAATGAAGGGCAACAGGTTTGGCAGGATTTCTTTAAAGATAATGCCGAAATCACCAACGCCAGACAGTTTGGCGACTGATACAAATTGGCGTTCCTTCATCGTCAAAACCTGAGAGCGGATCACAAGTGTCGGTCCCATCCAGGCCAACATCACGACGATCATCGCCATCGTGAAAATTGTCACGTCACGTTTGTCCAGCGACCCTGCCACCACAACCTGAATAAGCAGGACGGGAATTGGCGTCAGAATTTGGCAGATGATGCGGATCGTGGAATCTGTCCAACGCCCAAAATAGGCAGAGATAAACCCAAGCACGACCCCAATGAATGTGCCGATGCCCCCCGCAATCAAACCAATAAAGGCCGTCTGCCACATCCCAACAACCATGGCTGCGTACAGATCTCGGCCGAAAAAGTCGGTACCAAACGGGTATTTAAAGCTGGGCGGTTTCCGCGTCGCCGCTGACAATGGATAAGCATCGCGCGGGTCAATGGTCAAAAGCCCGATGACCGTGAAGGCCACCAAACCCAACAAGACAAACAAACCTATACCAAGGCTTTTGTTACGTCTCAGATATCGCAACAACAAAACAATTTTTGACGGTTGCAGGTTTTCTGTAGGTACGGCTGTGGTATCGCTCATGCGCCTGCCCCCTGCTGATTGTCGATCCGTGGGTCAAGAAGCGGATAGATGAACTCCATCAAGGTCATGATCGACGCAATGCCGATCGTGATGAACAAAACGATCCCATAAATGACCGGGAAATCATTGGCCCGGATCGCATTGATCAAGACCGTGCCAACGCCGGGCAAGCCAAATATGCCCTCGACGATCACGGCAGATGTCACGACCGTCCCAAGAGCAAGGGCAAAACCCGTGACCTGTGGCAACAACGCGTTGCGCAGATAGTAATCTCGAAAGATGATCTTGCCGTTCAGACCTTTGTGCTCGGCAAAGTTCACATAGTCTTCACCCTGAATGGTGATGCCCATGCCCCGCATCGTCAGCACCCACGACCCGACGGTCCCCAGGATCAGCGACAGCGCCGGCAGGATCTGGTGTTTGAGCATGTCGAGCGCGAAGGCGATCGACATATTTGGCACCTCGCCAAGCGAATAGGCCCCGCCAAGCGGCAACAGTTTCATCCGGAAGCCGATAAAGAACAACAGCAGGACCCCCATCAAAACGGGCGGTACGCCCATGAACAGCACAAATGGCAGCGAGAAATTCCGCAACCAACGCGGTGCCGCTGGCCACGCGGCCACAGCCCCCAACAGGTTGCCGATAATGAAACTGAGGATCGTCGTGACGATCAAAAGACCAATCGTCCAAGGCAAGGCTTGCGAGATCAGTTCAATGACCGTCGTTGGATAACGGTTCAGAGAATAGCCAAAATCAAAATGAATGATGCTGTTGAGGTAGTCGAAATACTGCTCCATCAGCGGCTTTTCCAGCCCGAATTGCTTGGTGTAACTTTCGATAATCGCTTCTAGATCGCCAGGTGAAAATCCCCCCATGCGGGCCAATTCCGCGAAGCGTTCGCGTACAGGATTTCGATCTGACAATCTGGGAATAAAAAATGTGATCGTTGAAGCCGCCCAAACGACGACAACAAGGAAAAACAAGCGTTTGGCTACAAGTATCAGGGTCCCCATGGACTGATTTCTCCAACTGGCTGGGTGTTCAGGCAAGTTTGGGGCGCGCGGCCAAGGACGCGCGCCCCTTGTTTATGGGTTAAGACCTAGTTCGCCTTTTTCAGGTTAGACACAACCAGCAACCCGGTCTGAGCCCAAAACGCGCCGTTCTCACCCTTGTCGACATTCGTCGCCGTTGGCCAGTTCGTCCAGTATGTCTGGTTATAGGCAATCCGGTGCAGCCACTGGATGATCGGAATGTCGATTTGTTCCGCCCAGTAGATTTCCAAAGCATCAGCCGCCAAATCTATGAACTTTGGATCATCCGAAGACAATGGTGCCATCTGATCAAGGATCGCATCAAACTCTGGGTTTGAATAGCGCGAGAAGCGGTTCGATCCAGCCGATGTCCCCTGTGCAGCACTAAAGCGGCTGTGGAACAGTTCTAGGGCCGCATATGGGTCCTTCAAACTTGCACCATGGCCAAACATATACATGCCCGGCGCACCGTCAGCCATTTGCTGATACGCGTCCGTCCCAAAGTTGGTCGCAGCTTCGAAACCACCACGACGCAGCATTTCCACAAGGATCGGAACGATGTCGCTGTGAATACCCTCAAAGCCATGGATCGTGGCGTTGATGGTCGCGCCATCTTTTTCCCACATGTCATCGCCATTCAGCGTGAACCCGGCTTCTTCCATCAGGGCCGCACTTGCATCCGGATCGTAGAGGCCCGGCTGCAAACGCTCTTTGATTTCCTGCACCTTTGGTGTGTCTACGAATTTCTGCAGACCAGGATATAGAGGGAACGGATAGATCGTCGCAATTTCAGCGCCCTCATACAGGATTTCATTGATCAATTCACGATTGATCAAAAGGCTTGCTGCGCGACGCACACGGACATCGTCAAACGGTGCAAGCTGTGTGTTCATCCACAAGGAATTCGGCCACCAGTCCAGATACCCATATGGAGATTCACTTCCTGTGTGGGTCGTGATCTTATCGTTTTGCGCAAGGATGTTTCCGATGACGGTACTGCGCATATCCAGTGCAGAATCCATCTCATTGTTCACCAAACGCTGTGCAACCGTATCCATGTTCTGACCAACCTGGCCTCCAAGGTTTGCAATCACGATCCGTTTCACGTCAGGCAGTTGATTGATGCCGGCCTCTGCGGCCCACCAGTCTTCACGCAGATTAAAGATCTTTTGGTTTTGGTTCCAAGCGACCAGATCATATGGGCCAGAATGGGGAATTTCGATCCCACCTGGATACTCCGAGACGTTTTCCAAACCTTCCAACGCATGAGCTGGAACAATCGGAATACCGGTGTCAAATTTTTCGGTCAAAACTTCGAATTTGAACCGTGGCGCGGGAATTTTGAACTGGACATCAACGGTCAGGTCATCAACCGCAGTGACGCTTTCCACGAACTGTTCGAAGGCCGCATGGTAGGGTAAGCTGTCATTGTTCAGCTGACCTTCCAAGGTGAACACAACATCCTTGGAAGTCACAGGAACACCGTCGCTCCACTTGGCTTTTGGGTTCATCTTGATCTGAAGAGACGTGAAATCGTCGCTGGTATATTCCATGCTTTCGGCAAGCCACGGAATTTCTTCGTCAGCAAAAATACCGAAATACATCAGTGGTTCCCACATAAAGGCGTTGCCTTCCTGGTGGGTGTAGCCCGGCAAAGCCCATGGGTTTGTCACACCGATCGGGGATGTAATGCTCCACCCCAGAATGAGTGTATTTTCACGACCCACATCTTCCAGCGGTGCGTCCGGTACGATTTCAACCGCTTCGGTCGACTGCGCGTAAAGCACATTCGGCGCTATTCCAAACGCGAGACTGGCAGATACGGCAGCCGCGGCAAGCGACACCTTAAATTTGGCCATTGATTGGCTCCTCCCTATAAAATTAGAACAGTGTTTGCCACTGATTGGTTAGATAGTTTGGCGAGAAAACAACGCCTTAAAAAACCTCAATAAGACACATGAGGCCGTCAAAAAACTTCCGCAGAACTGACTTTTAGACGTGATTTCTGACACTTCACCTTAACGTCGATCATCAAAAACACACGATAAAAGATGGTTCAAAACGATTGGATATCTGCTTTCCTCCCAAAAAACAGTCGTCCAAAACAAGTTAATCTTATAAAGATGTAGCGGACGTATAGTACCCTGTCAACGAACACCCCGTCATAATCTAAGATATTGTTCCCCCCTATAAAAACGCCAATAAAACAGCCGTAAAACACCTATTATTTGCGCAAATACGGCCGCGTTTTCGATCCTGACACCGGGCCAAAACCTCAAATTCCATCAACCGGGACATCGCGCATTTTCAATGCCGTTCCAGAGCATCGCCGGTATTGAACCCACCCTAGCCTTCTGGCACAAACGTAAAGGTCAGTATTGCGCCGGGATTTTGCATCTCAAATGTGGTGCCACCCGCAAGGGCCTCGACCACACCACCTGGATCTGTCGCGACATAAAGCGTCTGCCCGTCGGGTCCGATCGCCACATCGCGAAATCTGTTTTCGGATTGAAAGTACCGTTCGATCGGTCCGCGCAGGGATACGCCGTCGTCGCTCAATGGGATCAAGTAGACAGAGCCACGTTTCAACGTCGTGACAATCAACGCGTTCCCCCATCCCGGGATGCCGTCCGGGCTGTCAGGATAGTAATCCAGGCTTGACGGGGCGACTGTGGGCCAACAGATGAAATCCATGCCCTCACAAACCGGATCGGAAAAGTTCCAATCCGACGGCACGGTGAACATCGTTACCAATGGGTCCTGCGCCGTGCCGGGCCAGTCGGTTTCTTTAACGACGGGCACACCGGGCGGGATCTGCAGATCACTAAAGCCCAATTCCGCACAGTTTGGCGCGTCCGGCCAACTTGCGTCCTGATATGCCATGTCATCCACGAATCCCGACACATGAGGCCAACCATAGTTTGCCCCGCCGCGCAGAACATTCACTTCGTCATCCGCCTTTGGCCCGTGTTCAGAGGCATAAAGCGTGCCGTCCGGGGCAAAGACCAAGCCTTGCATATTTCGGTGCCCGTAGGTGAAAACATGGCTGCGGACACCGTTAAATTCGGGATTGTCGTCGGGGATCGATCCATCCAGATTCAAACGCAAGGATTTGCCCTGATAGGCAAAATAATCCTGCGCGGCAATTTCATCTGCCGTGGGCAGGGTCTGCGCCTCTATCGGGACACATGCATTGCTGAATTGCTGGTTGCCTTGATCGCCGATGGAATAATACAGCTTTTCGTCAGGGCCGAACCTTAGCCGTCCGGAATTATGATCTCCGCCCGCCTGCAAGCCTGAAATCAAATCAACCGGGTCAGACAATTTGCCGGTTTCCGGGTCATAAGACAGCCGGACGATCTTTGCAAAAAGCGTGCTGAACTTTCCATCGCCCACTGGGGGAAGGGTTTTGTCGGTATAGGTGTAGGCCGTGTAAACAAAGTCATGGCCCGTCCCTGCCCCCAATTCCGGGTCGATCGCCAGCCCCAACAAACCATCCTGCCCGGCCGTTGAAACAACGTCAGGAAGTTCGATCGCAACAGATGTTTCACCGGTTGTGGGATCCACCCGCCTGATCAGGCCCGCCATGCGTTCCGTCACCCAAAGATGATCATCTGGTCCCCAGGTCAGTTCCCAAGGGCCTTCAAAGCCTGTTGCCAGGACCGACATCTCAAAGGAATTCTGACCCGCGATGACCGAACTTGGCAAATCTTGCGCCGACAAAGTCCCGGCGCCAGCGGCAAAGGCAAGGATCGCGGTTGATATTACGCCTCTCACGGTTCAACTCCTGCTTTTTTATCACATCCTAAAAGGGGTCCCGAAGACCGAGACCCTTTTTAAAATTCACCAATTGGTCACCGAGCCATCCCGACGTTTCCAGTGGGGGGCTTCCCAGAACTTGAAGTCTTGTTTCTTCACAAATTCCTCATCCACCTCGACCCCCAAGCCCGGCAGATCAGGAACTGGATAAACCGCGCCTTCAAGCTTTGGTTCCTGTGTGAAGACAGGTGACTCATACTGCCCCATATAGGTTTCACCAACAGTCGCGCGGGTTTCCAGCCAGGCGAAATTGGCAACCGCCGCCGAGAAATGGATCGTTGCGGCGGTGCAAATTGGACCTAATGGATTGTGGGGCATCATATCGACGTAATGCGCCTCGCTCCAACCGGCGACTTTCATCGCCTCGGTCAGACCGCCCACATTGCAAATGTCGATGCGGTTGAACTGGTGAATGTCACGTTCGATATAGGGCAAAAACTGCCATTTACTGGCAAACTCTTCACCGATGGCAAAGGGAACGTCCGTCATACGACGCAAGGCTTCGTAGGCTTCTGGTGTTTCGTCGCGGATCGGTTCTTCGAGGAAATCCAAAGTGCCTGACGGCATTTTCTGACAGAAACTCGCGCTTTCAGCGACACTTAGACGGTGGTGATAATCAATGCCCAGCACCACAGTGTCACCCAAAACCTCGCGCGCTTTGACCAGCCATTTCGCCGTCTCGCCGATAGAGACGCGCGGCTCAAAGATGTCGTTCTCATCCGCGCCGGCTGGAAAGAACCGGATCGCATCCCATCCCGCATCCATCAGCTCTTGGGCCTGCGCGATCATCTCATCCCCTGGGGTCTTCATCGCAGAGGCGAAGGTTGGGATGTTGTTGCGTTGCTTGCCGCCCAACAACTCATACACGGGCACGCCAAGCGCCTTGCCTTTGATGTCATGCAGGGCAATGTCGATGGCAGAGATTGCTGCCTGCAACACGCGCCCACCTTCGAAATATTGGCTGCGGTACATTTCCTGCCAGATACCGCCGATATCAAAGGCGTTTCGGCCAATCAGAAACTCTCGGTAATGTTCGATTGCCCCGACCACGGCTTTTTCACGCCCGGACAACCCGCTTTCGCCCCAACCGTAAATGCCTTCGTCTGTCTCGACCTTCACGATCAGCTGGTTGCGGTGCCCGATCCAGGTTGGATAAGGGATGATGTTGGTGATCTTCATTCGTTTATCCCTTACCAATTCCACAAGGTGCCGTCTTCCAGACGGTTGACCGGCAGATATGCCCGTTCATAGGGGTGTTTCGCGGCGACATCTTCGTCGATGTCCACACCATGTCCAATGGCCTCTCCTGGATGCAGATAGCCGCCATCCTGTGACCAGGCATGTGGGAACATTTCATGCGTTGCCTCTGTGTATCCCGAATATTCCTGGATCCCGAAATTCGGCACCCACAGATCAAGATGCAGGTTGGCCCCCATAGCGACGGGCGACACATCCATCGGGCCGTGACAGCCCGTGCGCACATGAAACACCGATGCAAAATCAAAAATACGCTTAAGCCCAGTCACACCGCCCGCATGGACCGAGGTGACGCGGATGTAATCAATCAACTGCTCTTGGATCAGCTCACGCGCATCCCAGATCGTGTTAAAGATTTCGCCCAAAGCGATCGGCGTGGTCGTGTGTTCCCGGATCAGCTTGTAGCTTTCCTGCAATTCAGCAGGTACCGGATCTTCCAACCAGAACAGACGGAACGGTTCCAGATCTTTGCCCAAGCGGGCAGCTTCGATTGGTGTCAAACGGTGATGGGTGTCATGTAGCAAATGCGTGTCCCACCCAATCGTGTCGCGCAGTTTTTCAAAAAGCTTGGGAATATGAGGAAGGTATTTTGACGTGGACCAGACCTCTTCATGGGGCAGGTTTTCCACCATGCCCTTAGATTGATCGGCTCCCTTCCCTGTTCCATAAATCGCAGGCAGGCCCGGAATGCCGCATTGGGCCCGGATTGCCTCATAGCCCTGCTCTTTTTTGGCTTGTACGGCCTCAACCGTTTCGTCAATCGTCATGCCCTGAGCATGGGTATAGACCATCACCTTCTCACGCGATGCCCCACCCAACAATTGATAGAGCGGCATATTCGCAGCCTTAGCCTTAATATCCCACAAGGCCATGTCGATTCCCGAAATCGCGGCCATTGTGATGGGACCACGACGCCAATACGCCCCACGGTACAAATATTGCCAAATATCTTCGATCCGCGAGGCATCACGGCCGATCAAACACGGAATGACATGTTCCTGAAGATAGGCGGCCACCGCCAATTCTCGGCCGTTCACCGTGCAATCACCGATGCCATGCAATCCTTCGTCCGTAATGATCTTTACGGTCACAAAGTTTCGCCCCGGGGACGCAACGATAACTTTAATATCCTGAATTTTCATCCGAACAGCTTTCTTCTGAGTCTTGATAC
>JBPOFA010000020.1:0-22305 GCA_051251595.1 Marinosulfonomonas sp. | reverse complement strand
ATTGTGCCGCCATCGGCGAACTCAAGCTCGGGCCGAAAGCCGAAAAACGTGGTCAAACTTGCTTGCGGATCGAGGTCCAGGACCAGCACACGATAACCGCGCAAGGCATACCTTTGCGCAAGATGAATCGTTGCAGTCGTTTTTGATGACCCGCCTTTGAAGTTAACGACAGATATCACCTGAAGACGGTCGCCATCGCGGCGACCTGGGCGATAGGCTTCTACGTTCTTTCCCGTGCGCCCCAAAATATCGCGCAACTCGTCGACCTCTTCGGCGGTGTAAAACCGGTGTCCGCGGTTATCTGTGTGCACTTCAGGGAAGCTGCCGTCTTTGTGCCGATTGCGCAGGTTAGAAGGGCTTACGCGCAGTAGGCCGGCAACTTCGGTGGAACTGAAGCGTCTTAGGGACTTCCGCTCTTCGGGTTCGAATGCGATCTTCATCTGGCGATCCAAGGACTCGGCCAGATTGTCAGCAAACGCTCCAATGTCAGAAGAGCCTATGCCTTGCGGATATCTAACGTTACGATCATCCATGTCCTGCCGCCCACTCTTGGCCCCTGCTAAGGCTCTTGGTCATTCTGACGGTGTACAGCGTGCCTGACGCATTTTGCCGTCAGAATGGGAATGCCACGATCCAGCGAGTCCGGCAAGAAAAAACTAAATGTAGTGTGAAAGTTATCCACAGCACCAATAAGTGCCGCCGCGAGCAAAATTCAGCAAACCATTGATATAGATAGATTAAATACAGATATAGCCGTATCGAGCTGCTATTCTGTAGAGTTGGTACAATAGCAGCTAAACCCAAGCAACTAATGGCACTTTCCGCCTCCTGTGGAGTTCTCTTCCGGTGGATTTTCTGAATTCGGGTCAGAACTTACACCTAACCTTGGCTCGATTCGTGCGGCATGAGGCCAATTCGTTCCGCCCGTTCAAGCAGCATTTTCACCGAAGACGGCTGCCAACTCGTGCGTCCACGTGGTGTGCGTTCGCGCATCGCCTCTAGCCGGTCACAGATCGCCTGCAATGTGATTTCGGGGTCCGCGCCCTTGATGGCAGCGACGATCGCGGGCAGGCGGTCTTCGGCTTCGCGACGTCCGGCGCGGCCCAGAACCTCGGCGGGCAGGAACCCGTCGCGCACATAGGCTTTCACGGCGCGCAGCAGGCGGCTTTGCGTCCAGCGGCGATCATGGGGCAGGGGGCTGTTGATGATCCGCAACATGTCTTCCCAAGCCATATCGGGCCGCAGGCGGCGCACATGGGGCACCCAATCCTGCGCGGTCTCGTTCAGCCGCTCCATGTAGCCGTCTTGCCGCGCCAGTCGCACCTTGCGTAGCGCCGCTGGATCGCGGGCGCGCAGGCCCGGGTTGCCGCCGACTCGGCCCTTAGTACGGGCGCTCGCCAGCCCCGCCTTGGTGCGTTCCCGGATCAGCGCGCGTTCGAACTCGGCCGCGGCGCCCAGAACCTGCAGCGTGAACTTGCCTTGTGGCGATGCCGTGTCGATGGGGTCCTGGAGAGAACGGAAGAAAGCCCCCTTGGCCTCCAGACGTTCGATCACCTCCAGCAAGTGCGACAGAGACCGTGCAAGCCGGTCGATCCGAACGACAACCAGCGTGTCGCCGCTCTGGACGCGTTCGAGCACGCGGGCAAGTACTGGCCGCGCACGATTGCCGCCTGAGGCGTGTTCTTCAAAGATCTCTACGCAACCCGCAGATTGAAGGGCCTCAGACTGGGGCAGGGGGGTCTGATCCTCTGTGGAAACTCGCGCGTAGCCTATCAAGGGCATCAAATCATGCTTTTTGCAGTTTTACATATCACTAATAAACGACCGTTTGTAAACGAATGCAAGCAAGTGTTCTCTCGTCGCGCTGGTGCACAAATCCCTTGGTTTCCTTGCGCTGAGCGCGATCTGAGAGGTTCCGCCGGCGGTCGCGCGCGCATACTATATTAAGAGCATGGGCAACGGCCGGAAAAACCGCTTGGGTAATGTGCATAATATTAGTATTTTGCACATATGAAGCCGCACGCATCTATTTCTCTTGATGATTTCGACGACCCCCTCATCACTACCGAGGGGGATGAGGAGGCTCACGAAGACGACCTCTGGTTCCTTCCGGGGCCGCTCGAAGAAGGACCGGATGATTTGCCTCCCGGGCCACGGGCGGAACCGCCTGATACCGCGGTCATCGACGATTGGGCAAAGGCAGAGGGGGCTCGCGCTGCGCGGCTGGCAAAGGTGGCTGGACGCTTAGGTGCGCTGGATGACCGGTTGCTGCGTGGCCCGAATGGCTGGCGAAACAGACTGGCACTGATCGAGGCGGCAGACCTCAGCTGGCTTGCAGGGGATCGGGTGAGTTCTGACCGCCTCGCTCTTTGGATATCAATGCGATTGTCTGGCGCGCAGGATGATCCGGAAGCGCTGGCCCGAATTGGGTGGGCTGTTCGTCGCCTGACAGGTGGTCCCGGCCCGAAGGTCGATCTTGCAGCGTTTCTTGACCGCCGCGATCCCGAGAACATCAAGGACAGCGCCGAGCGTTTCGAAGATCGCGCTGGCGGATGGCTAGCTGTGATGACGGCAGCTTCCGATCTGCACCCAATTACACGGGCCAGTATGGGGTATCACCTTTGGAGCATGGCGGGTCTCGGGCAACACGGCGACCAGATCGAAGCGGCCGTCACAGCTGCCAGGATCGCGGCCAGCGACGGAAGCGGTGCCATCTTTGCACCGCTGGCCATGGGTGGGGCAGGGGGGCTGCGTGCCTCCGGCTTGCCGTTAGAGCGGTTGGACCGCTGGCTGGATGGCATGGACAGCGCCATTTTGACTGCGATGCGTCATCTGGATGGTATTGAAGTATGGGGCGTTCGCGCGAAGAGTGCGATGGCGCAACTGTCGGGTCGTACACCTGTGGCATTGCGCAAAGTCCTCACAGAATGGCCTTTGACCTCGGCTCCTATGGCCGAGGCCTTGACCGGTGCGAGCCGGGCTGCTGTGCAACGCAACCTGGTTAGGCTGGAAGAAAGGGGCTTGATCCGTGAGATGACAGGGCAGGGGCGCTTTAGGATGTGGCGGATCGACATGTAGATGCTTTGACAAACCCTGCGCCAACCCGGCCTTGCGGGAAAACAGCCATTCGTTCTGCGCGCAGAGAAGGTCGGCAGAGAGCCCAAACTCCCTGATGCTGCATCTAGTAGGAATGTCGGCTTTCAGCCTCTCGCTCTAAAGCATCTGGCCCAGCTCGAAGTTGGCGGAGGGATAGACAGCGTCCGTGCCCAGATGGTCATTCATGAATTTGGCGTCAATTCGATAGGCCTGTCGCTGGAGTGGACGAAAGGTAGAAAAACAGCTGCTCCAATTTGGGTGGCTTTTTCGGGAGTTAAACGAAAGCCGGTTCCGGCAGGTCTTCCACGTTTCCACTCTTCAAGATGCTCGTCACAGCAAAATGCCAACATGGACTGGCATTGCGTTTTAGCAGCACACCCGTTCACGTCCGATACTGCGGCCCAGATGACGGTAGCTTTGGGGTACACAGCTTCTACTTCCAATCCATCCCGGTTGACTGAAACCTTGATCTGCCTTTCACACTCGGGACAGGCGGACTGAACAGTCGTCTCGTGGCCAGTCATCGCAGCGGTTCCTAATGCATCAATGGCACAAATAGCATTGATGCGCCTGCCGCCCAGTGAAACTCGATGCTGCGTCGGGGTCGCGGAGAACGGATAGGCTGCTACAATCACGCCGTCTTCAAAAATGATCAGATCGCGTCGTTGCAGGCTCCGAAGTGATGATCTTAAATCCACCAATGATTGCCCAGTGGACATCTTGAGGTCGTTCAATGTTGGGGGCATTCCAGTCCTGACGAATCCGAGGAGCACCAGTCGGTGAATGGCAAGCTCTTGGGGAGTAATTCCATCCCACCGATCTGCCATCCGTTCCGCTGTCATTAACGCCTCAAGAGCCTCGGCAACATACCCATCAGACACCACTGACCAGTCGAGATAGCTGCTTCGTACCATGGCCGCCTTCATCCCGCACAGCAGGACAGTTTGGCTACATCCTTATCAAATGTTTGTGCGGCCAGCTTCAGACCCTCGACCGTTGTGAGATAGGGAAAGATCATTGCGCCTAGATCGTCGTAGGTCATTCCCATTTTGATAGCCATCGCTGCGGTCTGGATACTGTCTGCTCCTTCCGGGGCAATGATATGCGCACCCAATAGCTGCTTAGTGTCCTTGTCCGCGATCAGTTTGATCAGACCGCGCGTGTCGCGGGCAGCCAACGCACGAGGCACATGCTCCAGGCCTAAGACCGATGTGGTCACTTCATGACCAGCGGACTCGGCCTTCGCCTCGGTAAGGCCGACACTGGCGACCTGAGGATCAGAAAAGACAACAGCGGGCATGACGCTGTTGTCATAGCTGAGTGTGTTTCCATTCATCGCATTCTTGGCGGCGAGCTTCGCGCCATAGGCCGCCATATAGACAAACTGATCAGTCCCAGTCACATCGCCTGTCGCATAAACCCCGTCTCGGGTACTGCGCATCTGCGGGTCGATGACAATTCCGCCACGCGCGTTGATGTCGATCCCAGCGACATCAAGCCCCAAGGAACCCGTGTTCGGGACGCGACCCGTCGCCAACAAGAGCTTCTCGGCTTCGATCCTGACCGCCACGCCGTTATGAGTGGCGTGCAACGTGACAACCTCGCCCGATTTTTCAAACCTGTCGTATGATAGCCCGTCCAGCACCTTGATGCCTTCATCGACAAAGACTTTCGTTAGAGCTTCGCTGACCTCTGGTTCGGCTTCTGGAAGCAAGCCACGACGCGTGACAATGGTTACTTCGACACCTGCGCGGGCAAATATCTGAGCAATCTCAACGCCGATGTAGCCGCCACCCATCACCATGAGTGACTTGGGAAGTTCTGACTGTTCAAGTGCTGAGGTGCTGTCCAGCCAATCGACGTCTTCCACTCCGGGGATATCTGGCACAAGTGGCGAAGACCCCGTCGCGATGATGACTTTTGGCGCGCGAATGGTGCGATCTCCGACCTCTAGAGAGCCATCGCTTGCGAAACGCGCCTGGCCTTCGATGTAGCTCACGCCTTCATAGTTTGGCAGAACGTCAACGTATTTTGCTGCCCGCAGATCATCCACCAAGGCTTGCTTTTGGGCGACCAAGGCCGCCCAATCGGTCACTTTTGCGGTGGCTTCCACACCATCAAACCGGTCAGCGGTTTTGGCTGAATGCAGTGTTTCCACTGCGCGGATCATTGCCTTGGACGGGACGCAACCGACATTGACGCAAGTGCCGCCGATGGTTCCATATCCGATGAGCGCAACGCGGGCACCGCCTTCGGCTGCCGTGATCGCGGCAGAAAATCCAGCAGATCCAGCGCCAATGACAGCGAGGTCAAATGTATCGGCATCTGCCGAATTCGAAGAACAACAGCCGGACATGTTTTTGGTCTTTCGGTATCAGGTTATCCGCGCACGGCGGATGAGAGCATAAATCGTGATCAGCGCGAACACAGCAAGAGCGGGCAATAGGACATAATCGAGATAGCCAACTACGGCCGACAGCCCCACAATCCCGAAAAGCACAGCGAGAATTGGCGTGAAGCAACACAGCGCGGCTATCACCGTGCCAAAGATGCCGAGTTTAAGAAGTCTGTCGTTCACCTCGGTCGCCCTCTCTGAAATCTCGATCTTGCCTGCGCAACCGCATGAAGGATCGTGCTGCCAGAAACGCGATTCCGCCAAGTGTTGCCAGGAGGGATGCGGTCAGCACATTGGCGCCAGATAGAAAACCAGCGGTTCCGAAAAGCGCAGTTCCAACCAGAGCCAACTTTCCACCACAGCAGATGACGACAACCGGGGCAGTCACGATGAAGGCCAGCAAACCTCCTGTTGAGCTATCTTTCATTTTAAGCTCAGGAATTGCTGTCGTTAGAAACAAGCTCGGCTTCGTAGCCCGCAGCCGTTGACGCAAACGCTATATCTTCTGCATTGGCTATGGCGTCGTCAAAGACTACAACGGCCGTTCGAGTGTCTGCATCGGCGCTCACTTGTATAACACCTTCGACGCCGCTCATCGCCGATTCAACAATGAAAGGGCAGCTGGCACAGGTCATACCCGGAACCGAGAATGTTACTGTCTGCTCAGCCGCAAAGACAGGAGCGGCGGCCATGAAGCCAATCAAGGCCAAAACTGGTGTGTAGAGTTTCATTATGGTTCCTTTCACAGACCAAGAAGAATGGGGGCGACGACCGGCGCAATCCAATTCCAGAATAACGCGATCACTATGAGAATGGTTGATGCCCAAAGTGCAGATTTGACCAGCCGATTGGGAAGTGGTCGGGCACAAGTCTCTCCATCCGCACAGGCTTTAGGTTTGCGGTAAACCATCCAGTAGCCGTAGCCGAGAAACCCAAGCGTGATTGCGATGAAGATCGGCTTGTAAGGTTCAAGCGCCGTCAAATTGCCAATCCATGCGCCGGATACGCCAAGGCTGAACAAGATCAACGGAACAATGCAGCAGGTTGAGGCCGCAAGGGCTCCAAGAATGCCGCCCGCAGCAATCATGCGAGCCTTGCGGCTTTCAGGGTCGTGTTTGTTCAGGTCAGCGTTTGTTGAGTCAGTCATTCAAGTGCTCGCAATTCAGGTTTCTTGGTGTAACATGCGATCTGTAGGGGCTACAGATGCAAGGGGATTCTTCAATGCCTGAGGTCACAAAAACGCGAGGCTACGCAATCGGTGAGATGTCAAGGCGCACCGGTGTGAACATTGAAACGATCCGCTACTATGAGCGTATCAAACTGATGCCAAAACCGGATCGCACGTCGGGCGGCAACCGGCAGTACAATCATGATCAACTCAAGCGGCTGTCCTTCATCAAGACGTCGCGAGAGCTTGGGTTCAGCATTGATGAAATTCGCGAATTGCTTGAAATGGTTGACCGGCAAGACTTTACCTGTGGCGAGGTACATGGATTGACCATCGGGCACTTGGCTTCTGTGCGTGAAAAGATCAAAGGGCTGCGCAAGTTGGAAAAGGCACTTGTGGGGATGGCAGCGGAGTGCAGCCAAGGTGACGTTCCCGACTGCCCTATCTTGGAGACATTGTTCGAAGCGCGGTGAAAGCTAAGTTCCATACCGTGAGCAACCAAGTTCGTAATATTGCGTACGACGCAAGCAGACATTGAAACACGAAGGGCCAATTTCCGGTTCGTCTAAGGTTTGTGGCTGCTGTCAGCGCGAGCTGCAGAGGCGATAAACCTTAGACTCAACGGCCCTTGAGACAACTAGCCGCAACTGGCGCGAACGGCCCACAGCTGCCTTTCATCGGTAGGGCGAGAATCTGCGGTGCTGCTCGTTGAACCTGCCGTTCGATGCAGGCGCAAAGTCTAAGAGGATAATTTCATCTGGATCAAAGCAACAACTCAAAAACCGCCCTATTGTTTGCTTAGTAGAAATGGAGGCAGTTATGGCCAACGCAGAATCAGGCGCACATGTCAGGTCTAAGGTAACAGGTAGGGCCATATCGGTTTTTGGCGTGACCTTTTCTTTTCTGGCGATGCTGGTCAGCGGTGCGCTGTTGTATTTCGCACCGAAAGGAAAGATTTCCAACGCGATTGACTGGCAGGTGATGGGCTTGGACCGGCAAGGATGGGATAACATCCACATTGTGCTGGCCTCGCTTTTTGTAGGGTTCTCGTTGTGGCATGCCGCCCTACATCTTCGAACCTTCCAAACGATGATCTTGGGCAACAGAATGTGCCCTCATGGGCATAGGCTTGAAGCCGTGATCGGTTTGGCGGTCGTGATTGCGCTGATCGTGTTGACGGTACTTGGGCTGCCACCGGCGAGTTGGCTTCTTGACCTGAACGAATTCTTCAAACATGAATTCTGGTCGGGTTGATCGCACATGAAACCCCCACAACGATTGTACGCTGCGGGGGTTTCGGTCGTTTCGTATTGTTGTTTAGTCGTCGTCTTTGTCGCCATATTGGCCAACCGTGTCGTCGTCGTCGTCGCCCATGTCTGACATCTGGCGCAGCGGCTCACCGGTTGTCGCGTCCAGGTAGGCCTCGACTTCAAAGCCGTTGGCGTCGCGCATTTCGACCTCATAGAAGCGGCCATCTTCGCGCTCGATTTCCAGAACCTGATAGCCCTGTGCTTCCATCTTGGCGACGATTTCGCCCACGGGCATCCAGACGATGTTTGCAGGGGAAGCAGGTTGGGCGGTGTCGGTCGCGGCGTTGACGGCAAAAGCTGTGGCAGCAGCCGCGATCAGGGTGGTGGCAAGAAGGATCGTTTTCATGGTGTTCTCCAGTTTCAGTCGGGCGGGATTGCCCTGTTGATGCCCTCTTTTGTCATATGAACACTGATGCCGATCTGACGATGAGTGTCAGTGAACTGTCAGTGCAAAAACGTTAGGCTATGGGTATGAAACATGTTCTGATCATCCTGATGTGTGCCTTGACCACACCCGCAGTTGCATCCGACGATCATGATGCGGCACGTGACGCGGTGCGTCAGCAGCAGGTGATTCCGCTCGCGGAAATCATTCCGGTCATTCTGAATGAATTCAACGCCCGATTGCTTGAAGCGGAGTTCGAACGCGAACACGGCAAATATGTCTATGAGTTGGAGCTGATCACCGGCGCTGGCCGCATGATCGAGGTCATGGTGGATGCCACCACGGGTGAGATACTCGAAGTCGAGCAGGAAGGCTGGCAGGAAAGGAACGATTGATGCGGCTTCTCGCGGTCGAAGATGATCCGGTCATCCGCAAGGATGTGCAAGCGGCGTTGGCAGCGTCCGGTTTTCATGTGGAAACGGCCGAGGACGGCGAGGGCGCGTGGTTCCTGGGCGATACCGAGGATTACGATCTCGTTGTTCTTGACTTGGGACTGCCTGGCATGGACGGTCTCAGCGTCCTGAAACGCTGGCGTGCCAATGGTCGGGAAATGCCGGTGCTGGTGCTGACCGCGCGTGGCGCCTGGCATGAACGGGTCGAAGGGATCGAAGCCGGGGCTGACGACTACCTGCCCAAGCCGTTCCGCATGGAAGAACTGGTGGCAAGAGCGCGGGCATTGGTGCGCCGTTCCGCCGGTCAGGGCTCCCCGGTGCAGACCCTGGGTGATCTGGCGATTGATACGAACAGGATGGCCGTGTCGGTTCGTGGGGTTCCGGTTTCGGTGACCGCTTTGGAGTATCGCCTGTTGTCGTACCTGATGCTACATCGCGACCGCGTGGTTCCGCCAACCGAACTTCTTGAGCATCTTTACGGCGATGATGACGCCCGCGAGGCAAATGCACTGGAAGCCATCCTGACCCGCCTACGCAAGAAACTGGGGGCTGGCATCATTGGCACCAGACGCGGGTTCGGTTACTTCCTTGAGGCTGCGGAGGGTCTTGAGTGAAGACAGGCTCGCTCCGCCTTAGATTGTTCGTAGCCTCGGCAATTTCGGTGTCCATCGCACTGTTGCTCGCATTCTGGGGGTTGGGGCAGTTGTTTGCCTCGCATGTGGAGCGACGGGCCATCGAGGAGCTTTCGGTCCAACTCGACCAAATCCTTGCCGGGGTCGAACGGGATGCAACCGGGCAGATCCAGATCGGTTCGGCCCCCGCAGATGCGCGGTTTATCACGCCTTTTGGTGGTCTTTACTGGCAGATTGAAACTGAGGATCAGCAGATGCGGTCCAGATCGCTTTGGGACTTCGCGTTGGACCTTCCGCCCGATCACCTGAAGGACGGGGCGGTGCATGTTCACGACCTTGCAGGCCCGGGCGACACGCAGCTGCTTGTTATGGAGCGTAGCGTACAGCTTCCCGCGCGCCTTGGTGGCATCCCCCTGCGTGCTGCGGTGGCCATGGACGCTGCCAAACTGGCGGAAAGCACCGACGAGTTTCGCGAAGACCTGTTGCCCTACACGCTTGTCCTGGCCCTCTTCTTTGTAACAGCCGGGGTTGTTCAGATTGTTTTCGGCCTTCGCCCCCTGAACGCCGTCGAACAGCGTCTTGCAAGGATAAGGACCGGCGAAGAGGACCGCGTGGGCGCCGATTTCCCATCCGAGATCCGCCCCCTGACAGGCGAGGTCGACGCCCTGCTGGTTCAGCGCGAGAAAGACATCGAACAGGCGCGATATCGGGCGGGTGACCTGGCGCACGGGCTGAAGACGCCGCTGCAGGCGCTTCTGGGTGAAGCAAGTCGGGTGCGAGAGGCCGGGTTGAATGACACCGCAGCGTCGATCGAGCATATCGCCGACAACATGCAAAGGCATGTCGATCGGGAACTCAACCGGGTTCGCATCGCCTCACGCGGTGCTGCCGCCAGAACCGACCTTGCCAGTGGAATAAATCGGGTTGTCGCCGTTGTTCAGAAGGCCATCCCGAGCAAGGAGATTAACTGGGAGGTGGATGCGCCGGGCAACCTGATGGTTGCGGCCAGCACGGAGGACTTGTTTGAAATCCTGGGCGCGATTTTCGAAAATGCCTCCCGCCACGCGCAGAACAAGATCACTGTCGTCGCAAGAAAGCGTGCCGCTCAGGCTGTTGTGAGTATCCTTGATGATGGCCCCGGCATTCCCGGGGAAAAGATCGAAACCCTCATGCGCCGAGGTGGACGTGAAGACGAAAGCGGCACGGGCCTTGGGTTGGCAATCGCGCAAGAGTTGACCGAAACCCTGGGCGGGTCTTTGGAGCTCATTGCCCGCGATCCCGGATTGATGGTTCGGATAAAGCTGCCCCTGGCCACAACCTGACAATTCCCTGACAGCCCCCATCAGGCCAGCATCAGGGCGTCTCTGACAAACTGCAGCTGAGTTTGATGAGAGGCAGAATCGATGAGCGACATTCCCGCGCCGTTCGAAGGGCTGGTCGATGACAGACACCTTGTCTGGGACAGGTTCATTCGGGTGTTCCATTGGGGGTTGGTGGCAAGTGTGACCACGGCCCTGGTGTCCGGATTCCTGCTGGATGCCTCGTGGATACGCCTGCACCTGACGTCCGGCTCCTTTGCCGTAGCACTAGTCTCGGCCAGGATAGTCTGGGGGTTTACCGGTCCAACCTACGCCAGGTTTTCACAGTTTCTTCCAAGTGTCGGGCAAGTAGTCAGTCACCTGAAGACGGGCACGCCCCATGCTCGTCATATCGGTCACAATCCGCTTGGGGCACTGATGGTTTTTGCTCTGCTGATGCTGATCGTCAGCCTTGGCATGACCGGCGTCGCCGCCTTGGGCAGCGGGTTGAAGGCCGGGCCGCTCGCGACCTCCTTGCCAGCCGCTCATGGTCCATTCTGGACAGGCTTGCACGAGTTGGCGGGGTTTGCCTTGCTGGGCCTCATTGCCCTGCATGTCGCCGGTGTCATCATCGAAAGCCGTCGCAGCAAGGAAAACCTTGCCGGCGCGATGGTCACCGGGCGCAAGGAGATGCGCGACGGTGATCTGGTTGCGTCGCCGAAACCTGCCCATCTGGCCCTTGCTGCACTATTGATTTCCGGACTGGTCATTGGAGCTGCCGTAGCCATCAAAGGCTTGTCGCAACGCCCCCTGCCCCTTCCGCCGGTTGAGCCGATGGCACAAGTCTATGTTGACGAATGCGCCGCCTGCCACATGGCCTTTCACCCGTCCACACGCCCGGCCAAGTCCTGGCAATTGATGATGAACGTGCTGAGTGATCATTTCGGAGAGGATGCCAGCCTGCCGGACGACACCCGCGACGAGATTGCGGACTGGCTGGGCATTCACGCCGCAGCATCCACGGACAGCAAACCGGCAATGCTATGGGCAGAATTGCACGAATCGACCCCCGTCGCCTTGCCTGACACCAAGATGTGGCAACGCCTTCATGCCTCGATTGACGAGGACACGTTCAAGCACCGGACAATTTACAGCCGCTCGAATTGCATCGCTTGCCACAAGGATGCCGAAACCGGTTGGTTCAGCCCGTTCCAGATTTCCATACCCAAGGAGCCCTCCCAATGAAACACGTACTGATCCTGACAGCTGTATTGCTGGCGCATCCGGCGCTGGCGCAGGACACCTCGCCACAAGCCTTGATTGACCAATACGGCGCCGAGGCAGGCGCAGCACCGTCGCCGGAAAATGGACAGGCCCTGTTCATGGCCACGCATTCCGGCGGCAAACCCGACACGCCGTCCTGCACGACGTGCCATACGGCTGACCCCACGAAGGGCGGTCAAGCCCGCACCGGTAAGCCGATCGACCCCCTTGCCCCCAGCGTGAACGGCGAACGCTTCACCGACACGAAGTTCGTCGAGAAGTGGTTCGGACGAAACTGCAACTCGGTGCTTGGGCGCGACTGCAGCGCGCAGGAAAAAGCCGACATCATCTCCTGGCTCATGAGCCTCTGAAGAAAGGATCCTCCTATGAAACACGCACTTTCAATCGCCGCATTGGCGCTTGTCGCGGCACCGGTATTCGCCAGCGAAGGCGAATACATGCAGCCTGTCACCCATGACGCCACCAAGGCCGAATGCAGCGAATGCCACATGGCCTACCCGGCTGGGTTCCTGCCACAGCGGTCCTGGACGATGATCATGGCCACTCTGGATGACCACTTTGGCGAAAACGCCACGCTGGATGAAGCCTCCCGCGCCGAGATTGAGGCCTACCTGGTTCAGAATGCTGCCGATGCAGGCGGGCGGTCCTCGGGGCTGTTGTACCGGGTGGCGCCAGACGAGACACCGCTGCGGATTTCCGAAATGCCCTGGTTCCGCTCTGAGCACGATGGCGAGGTTTCTTCCCGCAAGCTCAAAAAGGCCGGGTCCATGGCGAATTGCGCCGCATGTCATCGTGGTGCGGACCGAGGAATCTTTGAGGACTGAGTGACACGCCGAAGGTCCATGGTGCATCTTCGGCGCAAATTGCTCTCGCGGGCTACTCAGTTTGCAGATAGCAAGGTGGCGAACTTCGGAAGAGGATCACGTGTCGCGTAAATTTGCCCTCTGGTCGATCCCGGTGGCCCTGCTGGTCTTCCTGCTCAAGCTTTTGGCGTGGAAGATGACCGGCTCGGTCGCCTTGTTGTCGGATGCGCTTGAAAGCACCGTCAACGTCATCGCGGCGGGCCTAGCCTACTATGCTGTGCGCCTGGCGGACAAACCTGCCGACAGCCGCCATCCATACGGCCACACCAAGGCCGAATACCTGTCCGCAGTCGCTGAAGGCGTCATGATCCTGATTGCCGCGCTTCTGGTCATTCGAGAAGCTGTCGCAGCTCTGCCCAATCCTCATATCGAAGACGCTCCCATGCTTGGGATTGGAGTCAATGTAATCGCCGCGATCATCAACGGGCTTTGGGCCTATGCCCTGTTGCGCGTCGGAAGGCGAAACCGCTCGCCCGCGCTTCAGGCGAGCGCCCGCCACATCTTTACCGATGTTCTGACTTCCGCCGGGGTTGTGGTCGGGGTGATTTTGGCTTTGGCAACCGGATGGCTGATCCTCGACCCGATCCTCGCCATCCTTGTCGCGCTCAACATTCTGCGAGAAGGCTGGTACGTGATTTCAGAAAGTGTCGATGGTCTGATGGACGCCAGCATAGACAGCGACACACGAGCGGAGGTTAAGCGTATTATCGAACAGGAAATGGCCGGCGCAATTCAGTTTCATGATCTGAGGGCGCGGTCCTCTGGTGCCGTTTTGTTCGCCGAGTTTCATTTGGTCGTCGGACGCGACATGGCTGTCGGGGACGCACATGACATATGCGACAGGATCGAAAAGGCGCTGGAAGCCCATTTCCCGGGGTCTTCGTTCACGATCCACCTTGAGCCGGACACCGAACTCAAAATGTGAACCTGTGTATCGGTGAAGAAGGTTCTTACCACGCCGTGTTTTCATTGCAGTTTTCGGGATGGCGTTTCACTACAGTAGTGATAAACACTGTGGTTTCTTAGTTTGATGATTGGTTTGCACCACCACCAAAACAGGCATTCATCACCCCTTCAAGAGATGCGCCGTCCCCATTTCAGCTTGCTGAGAAAGGAACGGTATCAATTCACATCAAGTCTACTTCACCTAATTGCATTAAGAATGGCCATTTTGCCGGTCGACATCTTGTAACAGCTGTCGAATTCCGAACAGGTTAGGCAATCATCCCACTCTTCGATGTTCACGTGGGCAGTCTTTTCAGGAATTGAAAGCCCCTTTTTCTTGACGTGAGAAGAGAATACTTTTCCTTTCGCGTCTTGGTCACTTTGCAGGTCAGCTTCGTTCGGAAACATTTGTCCGTAGCAGTCCTTGTGCATCGTCTTCCTTTCAAAGGTTCCTAGGGCTTCGGCTTACCCCAACAAGAAGAAGTGGTTGCTTTGTATCCGTTTCCACGTCGATTTATGATATGCCATTTCAAGCGAACTTGGATCGAGTTCTATTGGCAAAGGCAACCAGCGACAGCATAACCGGCACTTCGACCAGAACGCCAACGACAGTCGCCAGCGCGGCGCCCGAATGCAGGCCGAACAGGCTGATAGCTACGGCAACGGCCAGTTCGAAGAAGTTCGATGTTCCGATCATCGCGCAGGGCGCGGCGATCCGATGCGGTACTTTCAGAAGCCAGGCCGCACCATATCCGAGGAAGAAGATGCCATAGCTCTGTATCAGGATTGGAACCGCGATCAGTACAATGACCATTGGGCGTGCCAGAATAGTTTGCCCCTGCAGGCCAAACAAGATCACCACGGTCACGACTAGGCCGATCACCGAGAATGGTTTGACCCGGTCAAGAAAGGCGTCGATCGTCACCGGGTCGCCCAACCTGCGTCGGGTCCACAGCCCTGCAACAAGCGGTAGGACGATGAACAGAGCGACAGACAGCAGAAGCGTTTCCCATGGCACCACGATGTCGGTCACGCCTAGCAGGAAGGCGACAATCGGGGCGAAGGCGAACACCATGATCAGGTCGTTCACTGTCACTTGCACCAGTGTGTAATTCGGATCCCCCTTGGTGAGTTGCGACCAGACAAACACCATTGCCGTGCAGGGTGCGGCGCCCAGCAAAATCAGACCGGCAATATACTGGCTGGCATCCTCGGGTGCGATGAGGTCGGCAAACACGACCTCAAAAAACAGTACTCCGAGGGCAGCCATCGTAAAAGGCTTGATCAACCAGTTCACGGCAAGCGTGATGACAAGCCCCTTTGGCTGGCGTGCTACATCGTGCAGAGAGGCGGGATCGACCCCTACCATCATCGGATAGACCATCGCCCAAATTAGAATGGCGACCACCAAGTTGACACTGGCAAATTCCGCTGCAGCGATCAGCTGAAACAGCCCTGGCAGCAAGTTGCCGAGGATCACGCCCAAGACGATGGCCAAGAGAATCCACACCGATAGATAACGTTCGAACAGGCTCAAGAGTCTGCCTCCTTTTTTTGCGGGACGCGCAGCTGGCTTGCCCCGAAATAGCTGACCGCCAACATCGCCGCTGCCGTTGCAAGGCACAAGGGCAATCCGCCCGCCTGATAGCTCAACCCCGACAACACCGTGCCAAGAAGTCGCCCGGCGGCGTTGGCCATGTAATAGAAGCCCACATCCATCGTTACCCGGGTCTCGTGCGTGAAGGCGAGGATCAGGTAGGAATGCAGCGAGGAATTGACCGCAAAGAGCGCACCAAAGACCAGCAGGCCAATCACCAAAACGGCGGTTAGCCAAGGCGCCGGGGCTCCCGCCCAGAATGTAAGTGCACTCAGGGAGAGCGGTATGAGGACCAAAAGGGCGACATATCGGCGTGCGCGACTTAAGATGTCACCAAGCGACAGGCTGGCCGCCTTCAATAGTTTCGGCGCAGCCGCCTGAACCGCACCGTATAGGATGATCCAGACCGCCATGAAGCTTCCGACCAGAAAGAAGGCGTTGCGTGCACCCTCTTCGCTACCGTCCGACAGGACTGCGTGGAAATAAATCGGGATGCCGACCACGAACCAGACATCGCGTGCGCCAAACAAAAAAACACGGGCGAAACTAAGCCAGTTCACGTTGCGATCCTTGGAAAAGACCTCGCGGAATTTTGCATCCTTGCGCCCGCGCGGAAGCCCTGCGGGCATACGCCACGCGACAAAGACCAGGATCACCGCAAGGACAAGGGCCATTCCCCAAACCGCAGCTTTGAACCCCACCAGGGCCAGAAGTGCTGCGCCCAGAAGAAAACCAAGCCCCTTAACTGCATTCTTCGAGCCGGTCAGTGCCGCCACCCAGCGAAACAGCCCGTCGCCCTCTGTCGGAGCCAGAAGCTTGACCGCGCTTTTTGAGCTCATCTTTGCGAGATCCTTGGCTACACCTGACGCGCCCTGAACCAGCATCACGTACAAGACCGAAACGCCAATCGCCCAGGATGGATCAAGCTGCGCCAGCGCGACCAACGCCAGCACTTGTAATGCGAGCCCGGCATAGAGTGTCGAGGTCAAGCCAAAACGCGCTGCGATCCAACCGGCAGACAGGTTGGTGACGATCCCGGCGATCTCGTAGACGACAAAAAGATAGGCCAACTGGACCGGGCTGTATCCCAGCGTATGGAAATGCAGCAAAACCAGCATGCGTAGGGCGCCGTCGGTGAGCATGAATGCCCAATAGGCCGCGGTGACGGCAATGTAGGCTGCCAGACCGTCCCGTTGCCTCAAAGCGATTCACCGGCCATCAACGCCACGTCCACCAACCGTTGGGCATAGCCCCATTCGTTGTCATACCAGGCGTAGACCTTCAGCTGGGTGCCATTCACCACCATGGTTGAAGGCGCATCGACAATCGTGCTGCGCGGATCGTTGGTATAGTCGGTCGAAACCAGTGGGCGCTCTTCATAGCCCAGAATGCCTTTTAGTGCCCCTTCGGAGGCTGCCTTGAAAGCAGCGTTGACCTCTTCCGCCGTCGTTTCTCTTTCCAATTCGAACACCATGTCGGTCAGAGAAGCATTGAGCAGTGGGACCCTCACAGCGTGACCATTCAGCTTGCCGGTCAATTCGGGAAAAATCTGCATGATTGCCGTCGCTGAGCCAGAGGTTGTGGGGATGAGCGAGTTCAAAGCCGAACGCGCGCGGCGCAGGTCTTTTGCCGGGCGGTCCACGATGGTCTGGGTGTTGGTCACATCATGGATCGTGGTCATGGAACCGTGCCGGATACCGAATGTTTCCAACACCACCTTGATCACCGGTGCCAGGCAATTGGTGGTACAGGACGCTGCGGTCACAATGCGATGGCGCGCGGGATCGTAAATGTCGTCATTGACGCCAAAAACGATATTGGCGGCCTCGTCCTCTTTCACCGGTGCCGAGACGACGACTTTCTTCACCCCAGCCGCAAAGTAGGGGGCCAGTTTATCTGCTGTCTTGAACGCCCCGGTGCATTCGATCACCACATCGACCCCGTCCAGCGGCAGCTCGGAGAGATTGCGGGTGGTCAGCGCCGGAATCCGAGTGCCATCGATCGTGATGCTGTCGTCATCGTGAGAGAACGTCGCAGGCCATCTCCCATGCACCGTATCGAACTCCAGCAGATGCGCATACATTGCCGGATCGCCGATGGCATCGTTGATGAAGGCGACCGTTTCGCCGCGCTCCAGAAGCGGACGCAGGGCCAGCTTGCCCATGCGGCCGAGGCCGTTGACGGCATAGGTGGTCATGCCAGTTCTCCTTGTTGTGATATTTCGTCAATGCTTGCCTGAAGCACGACCCGGTCCAGCGCATCGGGCCGCAAGGCGGTGAATAGCGAAATCCGGTTTTTCAGAATGCCGTAGGCCTGTTGGAATGCCAGGCGTTTTTCGGCATCGGTACCCTGCGCCTGAACCGGGTCGGGTACACCCCAATGGGCCGTAACCGGTTGCCCGGCCCAGGCGGGGCATTCCTCGTTCGCGGCCTGGTCACAAACTGTGAAGACAAAGTCCATGACCGGCGCGTCATCGCCCTGAAACTCCGAGATGTGTTTGGCCCGCAGCGGTGATACATCATGCCCCTTTGATCTCAGGAGCTCAACGGCAAACGTGTTCAGTTCTGAAGCGGGCCGAGTACCGACGGAATAGACCTCGAACCGGTCCCCGGCCGCGTCGCGTAGGATGGTTTCTGCGAAGATCGAGCGAGCGGAATTGCCCGAGCAGATGAAGAGGATCTTCAAATTGTTGTCTGTCATTTGCGAACGCTCCCTGATGTGTGAAGAAATGGCAGGTGGACACAAGTCCGGGCGTCCGCGGCAGCAGTCCAGGAACAGGAAATCGATGACTTCCTGTGCGGCGTCCCAATTGACCCGGTATTGCAAGGACGTCCCAATCCGAGTCTGACCGACCAACCCAACCTGCGACAAGGTCGAGAGGTAGACCGACAGTGTGTTTGGCTTGATGTCCAGAGCGCGCGCTATTTCCCCTGCGGGAACGGCGTCCGGAAAACGGCGGGCCAACAACCTAAATACTGCCATGCGAGGTTCGTGGCCAAGGGCGGTAAAACGATCGAGAATCACTTTGTCCATAATTCATGAATAATAGAAATAGATGTGCGGTCAATTAGATTATCCGCGTCAAAATGGCCAGTTGTCTATATATGCAGGTAGGCGCATATGCAGGATATCAATTATACGTGAGATTGAAATGCGGGATTTTCTTGTCGCGTTGTCCGATCCGCTGCGTTTGCAAGCAGTGCGTATCCTGTGGGGCAGTGGCGAACATTGCGTTTGCGAGTTGATGGCACGTACCGGCGCCAGCCAAAGCCGTATGTCCCGTCACATGCAAACGCTCAAGAAAGCAGGGATCGTTCTGGACCGGCGAGATGCCCAGTGGGTGCGGTATCGACGCAATCCTGATCTGCCAGCGGAATTGGAAACCATCGTAGATGCGGTTCTGGCCGCAGATCGAAGCACTGAGAAAGAAGTCGCTTGACCACGCACACAGAACGCGACGCGCGACGGCAACGGCGCCCTGACTGGATCTGGCACTTGGGCGTCGTCGCCATTCTGCCTGAACTCGGTCTCTGGGAGGAACTTTATAGTAAACCAGAATCAATTCTGCAGCACTGTTTGTGCTGAGCATCTCTGCTTTTTAGGGTAACGCCGCGGCGACCAACAAAGGGAAACCGCCACATATGGCCATAAATGTCTGGGAGGACACATGAAACACCTAGTAATCGCGCTTGGCCTGTGGCTGAGCCTCTTCTTTCCTGCCTTCGCCGAAGGGCGGGATTTTCTGGTGCCGACGGAATGGCTCGAAGAGCATATCGACGACGAAAACCTCGTCGTTCTCGAAGTCCGCTACCACCCACACCGCTATTTCACGATAGGCCATATTCCCGGTGCGGTTCAGGTGCAGAGGTTCAAGGACCTTGGCGACAACAACAGCCCGACGCTGATGGAGTTTCCTTCCCGCGACGTGTTCGAGGCGACCCTGCGGCAATGGGGGGTTAACGACGACAGCACCATTCTGCTTTATGACGACAGCAATTCCGCGCTCGCCAGCCGCGTCTATTACCTGCTCGCGCTCTATGGCTTTGATATGAACCAGGTAAAGCTGCTGGATGGTGGTGTGCTGGGCTGGCAGGACTTCAACGACCTCGAAAAGGAAGATGTGACGCCCGCGGCGAGCAATGTGACGCTGAAAGCGGCCAACCCCGATCTTTCGGTCGACTGGGGCTTTGTCTACGACAAGGTTATCGCGCGCCGAACCCCTGGTATGATGCTGCTCGACGCCCGCCCCGAGGCCCACTACACTGGCGAGGTTCTGGCCCACTCGGTACGCGGCGGTCACTTACCCGGGGCGGTGAATATCGTCAGCCTGCAAGGCACGAACTCCGACGCTACCTGGAAAAGCGAAGAGGAGCTTGCTGCGCTCTACGCCGATCTGCCGCGGGACGGAACGATCATCGCTTACTGCCACGACGGTTTTCGCATGAGCCTTGCCTATATGCAGCTCAAATCGCTGGGCTTTGAAGACGTTCGCCTGCTCGACGGCGGCTGGGGGCAATGGGGCAATATGCTCGCCCTGCCGGTGGTTGAGGGAGAGGAGCCATTCAATGACGAGTTCCAGCTTTGAGCCACGCCGCGCTGCGCTGGTGTTCGCCTTGTCGATCGCTGCATCCGGCGCCTTGGCGGATGTGCTGGAAATCCAGCCCGTGACAGACGATGTCTGGGCATTGGTTGGGTTCTCGGTGCAGCGCGACGCGGGAAATCTCGGCAACAATGCCACCTTCGGTCTCGTTGTTACCGACGCGGGTGCGGTGCTGATCGATCCGGGCGGCAGCGAAGCAGGGGCCGCGATGATCCACGATGCGATCCGCAGTATCACCGATCAGCCGGTTGCCTATGTCATGGACACCGGCGGTCAGGATCATCGCTGGCTCGGGAATGATTACTGGCAGCGGCATGGGGCGACCGTCATTGCCTCGGCGGCGGCGCTCGAAGATCAGAAGGAGCGCCTGGAGCAACAACTCGCCGGCCAGCACGAGCGCATTGGTGCGGCTTTCGATGGCACGGTTCCGGCCTATGCCGACGTGACCTTCGAGACAGATTATACACTGGAAATCGGCGGTCTCAGCTTCGAGATCATGCATCGCGGTCCGGCCCATACGGTTGGCGACAGTTTCGTTTGGCTGGACGAGCGCGACGTGGTGTTCACCGGTGATATCGTCTTCGTGGACCGTATGCTGGGCAACGGTCCAGCCCGCGACACCGACAGCTGGATCGCGATATTCGAAGCGATGGCGGCCTTTGAGCCAACGCATATCGTGCCTGGCCATGGCCGCGCGACTGATCTGGCCACGGCCACGCGCGACACCCACGATTATCTTGTGAATCTGCGCACCCAGATCGGGGCGCTGATCGACGCGGGCGGCGACATTCTCGACGCTCCGAAAATCGACCAGTCGGCCTGGGGCTATCTGGCCCATTATGACGCTTTTAAGGGCCGCAATGCACAGTCGACCTATGAAGAGATGGAATGGGAATAAAGCCAGGAAACGTTTATCTGCCGCGCGTCGGTTTCAATACGCCGACGCGCGAAACCTTTTAGCTCCAGTATCTGAGGCAGACACGTCTAAAGTAAGCTCAACAGCACCGGGCGTATAGGGCGGCAGCCGGTACAAGTTCGAGAGAACCTAGATGCACGGCTCTTTTCCCACCCATCGCCTTCGCACGTCGTGCCTGTCTTGTCACAGATAGACAAACTCGAGCGCTTCGCCTGCCTCGATTCGTTCCTTGTTCGCTGGTATGACTGCCAGCCCGTCGGATTCGCAGATAAGTGAAATTTTGGCGGAGTAGGAATGATCGAGCATCTCAACCTGCGGTCGTCCGTCCGGCGAAATGCCGACGATCCGAGCAGGTCGATATTCTTGGCGACCGGGACGACGGCTTGAAGATCCTGCCGCTTCGACCATCGACTGGCGGGGGTCTATCTCCTCTTGACCGGACAGTTTCGCGGCGATCTGGCTTCCAATGATCTTCCAGGTCGTGAAAGCAGCGACCGGGTTGCCGGGCAACCCCACGAAGACCGCTTTGCCCAATGTGCCCACCGAAAGTGGTTTGCCTGGCTTCATGGCAATTTTCATGACTTCTATTTCACCGCCGGCTTCACGAAGTTGGTCGACCATATGGTCTTCTTCGCCTACCGACACGCCTCCGGTAGTCACGATCAAGTCGGCGTGATCCGCCGCCGCGGTCAGCGCCCCGCGCAGTCTCGCGGGATCATCATCTATCGCACCGAAATCTGTCAGCTCGATCCAGGGCGCACGCAATGCGGCCAGAAGGATGAATCTGTTGGAGTTATAGATTTGACCGGGTGCAAGTGTTTCACCCGGCTGGCGCAGTTCGCTACCTGTACAGAACAGCGCGATGCGCAGCTTGCGGCGCACCTGGACCTCTGCCAGACCGACCGAGGCAATCGCTCCGATTTCCCTAGATCCAACAAGCGTTCCTTTGGTTAGTAGAAGCTCACCCTGCGAGGCGTCTTCGCCACGAACACGAATGCAGTTGCCAGTGCGTACCGGATCGTCGATTTTGATCGTTTCACCTTCCCGTCGAACATGTTCCTGCATGATCACCGCATCGGCGCCCGGGGGGAGCCCGGCTCCTGTGAATATCCGCACTGCCTGCCCGGCTTCTACTTCCTTTACCTGGCTTGCGTTGTCACCGGCAGCCACACGACCGGTGAGTTTGAAAACCCACGGACCGGAACCGATAAAGTCGACGCTGCGCAAGGCATAGCCATCCATCGCCGAGTTGTCGAATGGTGGCAAGGGAATGGGCGCAACAAGGTCATGCGCGAGGACTCGCCCAATCGCATCCTCCAAGCCAACAGTTTCAGTCTCTGAAACTGCACAGGCCAATGCAAGAC
>JBPOFA010000002.1:0-504531 GCA_051251595.1 Marinosulfonomonas sp. | reverse complement strand
GTAGGCCCGGTAGGACTCGAACCTACGACCAAAGCGTTATGAGCGCTCTGCTCTAACCAACTGAGCTACAGGCCCGACCTTGAAGCGTTACTTATCAGACCAAACGGGCCGGTCAAGACGTCCTGTGACGTGGACTCTGGCTGTCGGTTGGTCTATCGGAAGCCAAAGTTTTTGGGGATCGCTATGACAGAGCAGAAAAACGGGATGACCTATGCCGAGGCCGGGGTCGATATTGACGCAGGAAATGAACTGGTAGAGCGGATAAAACCGGCCGCCAAGCGAACCAACCGGGCCGGGGTTATGGCCGGGCTGGGCGGGTTCGGCGCCATGTTTGACCTTAAGGCCGCCGGTTATACAGACCCGATCCTTGTGGCCGCAACAGACGGTGTTGGCACGAAGCTTAGGATTGCGATCGACACGGGCGAAGTCGATACGATCGGCATCGATCTGGTGGCGATGTGTGTGAATGATCTTGTATGTCAGGGGGCAGAACCGCTGTTCTTCCTCGACTATTTTGCGACCGGAAAACTGGCCGTGGATCAGGCCGAGCGAATCGTCGAAGGCATCGCTGAAGGCTGCTTACAGTCCGGCTGCGCGCTGGTTGGCGGCGAGACGGCGGAAATGCCGGGCATGTACGATGCCGGTGATTTCGACTTGGCTGGCTTTTCCGTGGGGGCGATGGAACGCGATGCGCATCTGCCGTCCGGCGTGGTTAAAGGGGATGTGCTGTTGGGGCTGACGTCAAACGGCGTGCATTCCAACGGATATTCTTTGGTCCGCAAAATTGTAGAAACCTCCGGCCTTGGTTGGGACGCGGCGTCGCCATTTGGCGCGGGAACTCTGGGCCAGGCGCTGCTGGCCCCGACAAAGCTCTACGTCAAATCCACACTGGCTGCGATCCGCAGCGGCGGGGTCCATGCCTTGGCGCATATCACCGGTGGCGGTTTGACCGAAAACTTGCCGCGCGCCTTTCCAGACGGGTTGGGGTGTCATGTGGATTTATCCGCTTGGGATCTGCCGCCGGTCTTTCAGTGGTTGGCCACACAATCCGGTTTGCAAGAGGCTGAAATGCTAAAGACCTTCAATTCAGGTATTGGCATGGTGGCAATCGTTTCCGCGGATCAGGCGGATGCAATCACCTTGGTCCTGCAGGACGCAGGCGAAACAGTGTGTCGGATCGGTGAAGTGACAGCTGGGCAGGGCGTTCGCTATAGCGGGTCTCTTCTTTGAAAAAGCGCACAGCGATACTGATTTCGGGCGGCGGGTCCAACATGGTCTCGCTGGTTCAAAGCATGGATGCTGATCACCCGTGCATGCCGGTTTTGGTCCTGTCCAATCGCCCCGACGCAAAAGGGTTGGCCAAGGCCGCAGAGATGGGCGTTCCAACGGCCATCGTTGACCACACGGAATTCGGGCGCGACCGCGGCGCCTTTGAAAAGGCCTTGAACAAGGCCCTGACGGCAGCGGCGCCAGACATCATTTGTCTGGCCGGTTTCATGCGCATATTGACCCCTGATTTCACCGAGACATGGCAGGGGAAGATGTTGAACATCCACCCGTCGCTCTTGCCCAAATACAAAGGGCTGAACACTCATGCCCGCGCCATAGAGGCCAAAGACGCAGAGGCCGGGTGCAGTGTGCATGAGGTCACCGCAGAGCTGGATGGCGGAGAAATCCTAGGCCAGGCACGTGTCCCAATCCTCCCCGGGGATACCGCTGACAGCCTGGCTGCGCGTATTTTGCCTTTGGAACACCAGCTTTACCCCGCCGTCTTGCGCCGCTTTGCGCAGGGGACAAAAGGACTGCTCACGCTCTAGCGCTTTCCTTTTCTGTTACAATTGCATATCACATCGCGAATAAATTTCTGACCTTAGAAAAAGCTTGATGATCACACTCAAAACGACCGAAGATCTCGCCGAGTTCTGTGCACGTGCTGCAACTCGTCCCTATGTCACCGTAGACACAGAGTTCCTGCGCGAACGCACCTACTATTCCAAATTGTGTTTGGTGCAGCTGGCGATCCCAGGGGATGCGCCGGAAGACGCGGTTTTGCTGGACCCATTGGTCGATGGCCTATCGCTCGATCCGCTTTATGACTTGTTCAAAAACACCGACGTTGTGAAAGTCTTTCACGCTGCACGTCAGGATCTGGAAATCTTCTTTGTCGAAGGCGGTGTCATCCCGGAACCGCTTTTTGACACGCAGGTTGCCGCCATGGTCTGTGGGTTTGGCGAGCAAGTCGGCTATGAAACACTAGTGCGCAAGATTGCACAGCAGTCGCTGGACAAGTCATCTCGCTTTACCGATTGGTCCCGTCGTCCTTTGACCGATGCCCAACAAACATATGCGCTTGCCGATGTGACCCATTTGCGCGTCATCTACGAAGAGCTGACCCGTCAGATCGAAAAATCTGGCCGCGAAAGCTGGGTCGCCGAAGAGCTGATGGTCTTGACCAACCCGGAAACCTATATCGTCCGTCCGGAAGAGGCCTGGAAACGCGTAAAGACTAGAACCAATTCTGGAAAATTCCTGGCCATCGTGCGCGAACTTGCGAAATTCCGCGAGTCCCATGCGCAATCCAACAATATCCCACGCTCGCGGGTCTTCAAAGACGATGCGATCTTGGAACTGGCCTCTACCAAGCCGCAATCACATCAGGATTTGGGCCGTTCCCGGCTTTTGCTGCGCGAGGCCCGGCGAGGTGAAATCGCCGACGGCATTCTTGCGGCCATCAAAGCGGGGCAGGCCTGCGATCCAAAAGATGCCCCTGTCGCCAATAACGGGCGCGATGCAATGCAGGTGAACCCCGCATTGGCCGATTTGTTGCGTGTGATGCTAAAGGCGAAATCCGAAAACACCGGTGTTGCCGCCAAGCTGATCGCCAATGCCTCCGAGCTTGACCAGATCGCCGCAGGGCTGCGGGATGTCAAAGCCCTGTCAGGCTGGCGCAAACAAGTGTTTGGCAGCGATGCACTAAAGCTGTGTGACGGCAAGGTCGGATTGGCCGTGCGCGGCAATTCAGTCAGCGTGATCGATATCTAAGGACGTGCGGTCAAACTGTTGGTCGCACCTTTGATCCGAATGGTGCGGATTGGCGCTGCATTTTGATCTGAGATAAATGTGGCCACATCCACTTGCCGCTGCAATTCCGTTCCGACGATGCCGGGTGTTGTGGGTTTCCAGCCCCGAAGTTCAAAGACCAGCTCTCTGGGATCATTCGTAGCTGTTTCCGCCAGATCCAACGCAAAGTAATTTTGGGTCGGCATCTGCGCCACGACGTGAACGATCACGCCATAGGGTGTCCTATCGGTTGAAACGCTTTTGATGGTCCCGACGGCAGGTCTAAGGTCTTGGTTGTCCTCATAGCCACCACGCGGCTCTATATCGCTGACCTCTGGGTCATTTCCCCCAAACCAATTGAATGGGTTCAACTTGCTGCCACCAACTTCGGAACAGCCCGAAAGAGAAACAGCCACCCCAAGAACAATAAGAATTCGCACGACAGTCCCTTTCGATATTTCCAGCCGCCAGACAAAACCAAAGGACGGTAAAAGTCAAAGCCTACTGGACGTTTTGTTTGTTGATGCTTAGGTGAAGACCCAACACCGGAGCAAGACATGCCTACAGAAACTTTTGAAGAAATTGCAGAGACGTTTGATTTTCTGGACGATTGGGAAGATCGCTACCGTCATGTCATCGAAATGGGCAAGGCAATGGCCCCGCTGGAAGAGGCGTTTTGCGTTCCAGCGACAAAGGTCGACGGTTGTGCCAGCCAAGTCTGGATCCTGGCAGAAATCAAGGGAACCGGACCGCAAGCCGTTTTTGATTTTCGCGGCGCAAGTGACGCGATGATTGTCAGCGGGTTGATCGCCATCCTTCACGCGCTTTATGCGGGCCTGACCGTGACAGAGGTTCTGGCCGTCGACGCCAAAGCGGAATTGGCGCGTTTGGGGCTGAATGATCATTTATCGGCGCAACGGTCCAATGGGCTGCGGGCGATGATCGAACGGATCCGCGGTTTGGCCTCGGCGACAATCGGCTAGTCCAACCAGCTTTGCATCGTTGTCTCTAGATCGCCATACCCGGTAAAGCGTCTTTCGAACCGCAATCCCAGCCTGTCGGCGCAATCCTGTGCCAGCTTGTCCAGATCTGGATTCTGGGTCTGCGCCTGATAGACAAGCTTTTCGTAATTCCCGAAATAGGCGTCCCGAAGCTCTGGATGTTTGTCCAAACCAAGCGGTCTCCAGACAAAAGCATCAAATTGACGTACCAGGAAATCGGTCAGATAAAAGGCCGTGAATTCTTCCTGCGTGCGTTCTGCGAAACCTGCATTTCCTTCAAAAAACGAATAACAATGCGGCCCGTTCAGCATCTCGAAGCCCAGTTTATTGCACAAATCCAACAATTCACCGGATGTCCCGCAATCCGCGTAAAGCACGTAGATATGCTCAAAATCTTTGCGATGTTGCGCAACCAGCGTCTCTATCCCAGGCGCGATGCGTTCGGGGTGATTGTGCCAAATGGCGGGCAGGCATGTCACTTGTATATGGGACCAGCCGTTGGTTTTGATCAGGTCAAGAACCTCACGCGCAATCGCTCCACAGGCGATCAACAAGACGCGCCCGGTCGATCCGTCCAGGGCAAGACCCTTTTGGGTCAGCTGAGTGTCAGTTGGTGTCGTCACTGTTCAATCGCTTTGACAGCAGTCGAATGCCAAGGGCCAAGCTCAAGGCAACCACCAATCCCAAGACAGGCCAAGCGGCCGCCAACCCCATGCCGTCGGCCACCGCATATCCCAGCCATACCGTCAGACCGGCGGCAGATATCACAACAAATAAGAGGGCAGCCAAAACTCGACCCGGCATCAAAAGCTCCTGCAATTTAGCCAGAGAACCAGGTGCGCCGCGATCAATCGGACGCCATCTGATTGTGTTTTCTCAACACATATTCCTTGGCCGTTTCAACAGCGACAGCAGCATCCCGACAATAGGCATCGGCCCCAATAGCCTTGCCAAATTCTTCGTTCAAAGGTGCGCCGCCGACAAGAACGATGTAGTCATCGCGTATGCCCATTTCAATCATCGTATCAATCACGACCTTCATGTAAGGCATCGTTGTGGTCAGTAGGGCGGACATCCCCAGAATGTCGGCCTCTTCGGATTTGATCGTGTCAATATAGGCCTCGACAGAGTTGTTGATCCCAAGATCCACAATCTCAAAACCGGCCCCCTCCATCATCATGGCGACCAGGTTTTTACCGATGTCATGAATGTCGCCTTTGACGGTGCCGATCACCATTTTCCCCATGCGCGGGGCACCGGATTCGACCAGCAGAGGTTTCAGAATGGCCATCCCGGCCTTCATCGCATTTGCGGCCAGCAACACTTCTGGCACAAACAAAATACCATCGCGAAAATCATGCCCAACAATTGTCATCCCGGCGACAAGTGACTTGGTCAACACGTCGTAGGGTTCCCAACCCCGCTCTAGCAGAATGTTCACGCCCTCGATGATTTCGTCTTTGAGCCCGTCGTAAAGATCGTCATGCATCTGCAGGGTCAGTTCGTCGTCGCTGAGTTCACTCAGGATGATATCGTCTTCGTCAGCCATCGCTATTCTCCAGATGGGGCGCTTGCGCGTTGTGTTAAGTTCAGTAAATCGTTGAAATTTAGGCAAACACTTGGCTTTTTGCGACAAAACCTGTGCTGCAACCGACCAGACGCGGATTTTACCGCCCGTCTGGACTGGCCAATGTTCTTTCTTTGTTCTACGTTCAGTTCATGACATCGAATTCTAAAACTTTGCCGCCACATTTGCGTGTGCCGGGGCGGGCGGCTCAATCCAATGCCGTTGGACGGTTTGAACCTTATGAACGGACGGTCGAACATGACGGTTGGGATATTCCGGAAGATCCGCAAATTGTCAGAACTGAGGTCGATGTTGAAGAGGTTCGCAAAATTGTTACCCGCAACAGCTCTCCCGATATTTCCTTTGATCGCTCGATCAATCCTTATCGCGGGTGCGAACATGGCTGCATCTATTGTTTTGCGCGGCCAACCCATGCCTATCTTGGGCTTTCCCCAGGGTTGGATTTTGAAACCCGGCTTGTCGCGCGGCCCAATGCGGCGGCTCGTTTGAAAGTCGAGCTTTCGCGCCCAAACTATGAGGTCAAACCGATCGCCATTGGAACGAACACGGATGCCTACCAACCGATCGAGGCCCGATACAAAATTATGCGGGAAATCCTGGAGGTTCTGAGCGCCTTTCGACATCCCGTTACGATTGTCACCAAAGGATCCTTGGTCGAGCGTGACATCGATATTCTTGGCGAAATGGGGCAGGCGGGTCTGGCCCGCGTTGGAATTTCCGTAACCACCCTTGATCCAAAGATTTCGCGTGTCATGGAACCTCGCGTGCCGTCGCCTTTGCGGCGGTTGAAAACCATCGAACGGTTGTCTCAGGCCGGTTGCCCGGTTCACGTGATGGTGTCGCCGGTCGTGCCCGCCCTGACGGATCATGACATTGAAACCATCCTTGCCCAAGCGGCCAAAGCCGGGGCCGACGCGGCAAATTGGGTCATGCTGCGCTTGCCGTTGGAGGTCAGCCCCTTGTTTCAAGACTGGTTGGCGCATCATTTCCCCGATCGCGCGGCGCGCGTGATGGCGCGGGTGCGCGAAATGCATGGGGGCCAGACCTACGACGCCCAATGGGGGCTCCGCATGCGCGGAGAAGGCTTTTACGCTGATTTGATCAGCCAAAGATTTAAACTCTCTGCACGACGCCACGGTTTGCATCACAGACCCCAGGGGCTGCGATGCGATTTGTTCCGCGTGCCTGGACGCAATACGCAACTGTCGTTGTTCTGAAACCACGGTCTTTGCTGCTGTCACCCCCGACGGCGACGGCGTCCCTTGGGTTCGCGCGGCGCAGTCGGTTCGCCGGTGCCATCCACCGCAGATGAAAACCCACCCAATTGTTCAGTGATCTGTTCCAAAGTTGGGCGTGGTCCAGAAGGGGTCGTTTCAAGGGCCTCGCGCATTTTGCGCAAGTGTTCGGTTGTGGTTCCGCAACATCCACCGATGATTTTGGCACCGCAATCGCGGGCCAACAGCGCATATTCCGCCATCAATTCTGGCGTGCCATCATAGTGGATATGGCCTTCGACATATTTGGGAATGCCAGCGTTGCCTTTCGCAATCACCGGGATTTCTGTGCCTTGTGCGGTAAGCCCCAAAACGGTTCTCAACAGATCCGATGCCCCGACGCCGCAATTCGCGCCATAGGCCACAGGTGGGCGATCCATCTTTGTCACCAGATTGGTCAAACCAGAAGATGTCAGCCCCATCATTGTGCGGCCAGCTGTATCAAAGCTCATCGTGCCGCACCATGGCAGGCCGGCAAGCGCGGCCCCTTCGGCAGAGGCATGGTATTCTTCGGGGGCAGAAATCGTTTCGGCCCAAGCAACGTCGGCACCGCCGGCCTTTAGCCCGTCGGCCTGTTCGTGGAACATTTCCACGGCAAGTTCATGGGTCAGCTCCCCCATGGGGGCCATGATGTCGCCCGTTGGCCCCATGGACCCGGCGACGATAATGGTTTTGTCCGATTTATCCGCAACATTGCGGCCCAGTTCTGCCGCTGCGATATTCAATTCGCGGACGCGGTTTTGAGCGTCGTGCAATTTCAGACGAGAGGCATTGCCCCCAAAACTGTTCGTCAAAAACAAGTCTGAACCGGCATCCACAGCCCCTTGGTAAAGCTGTGTAATCTTGTCCTGTTCCTCAACATTCCACAATTCAGGCGGGTCACCTGCGCCCAATCCCATGTTGAACAAGGTCGTCCCGGTGGCACCATCGGCCAAAAGCCAGTCTCGGGTTTCAAGCAGGCGAGTCAGTGGATTGGTCATGTATTGTTTCTTTCAGCAATTACTGTTGATCTGGCAAAGCGCACCGCCCCAGGAAAAGGCACATGTGGCACGAATACGCACATGAAGCAATTTCATTAAAGTCATAATGATTATGAGATATGGCGCTTTTAAGACCGTTTCTGAGGGCGAATTGCCATCAGCACATCGTAAAGCCCGTTTGCCAAAGAAATCCACCCAGGGGCAATGGCGTATAGCGTTGTCCATTTCGGGCCAAATGCGTTCTTAAATCTATAGAGCCCGTCGCATCCAGACCGATTGTTGAACATTCCGTATAGTTTGCCGAACACCGTATGAGGGGTGGTGTTTTGCAGCGACGCCGCCGCCAATGATACGCGCTGCACCCCCATCAACGCAGCGTTTTCAAGGGCGAAAGTGATCAGAAAATGCATGGTGCCGTGGGGCGCGTCCCCATTGTGACGCATCAAATCAAGGGCCCATTCCGATTGCGCCTCATGAAAGCTTACAAACGCGATCAAAGTGCCGTTCGAATAGGCCAAAAACACACGTTGGTGCATGATATATGCAGGTTCAAACCGACCCATGGAAAACCCACGTTCGCCGCCGTGTTGGCTGGCCCAGTGTTTTGCCAAACGGGTCAATTCAGGAAAAATGGCGTCTGTCGCATCGCACTCGCAGATTTCGACACCAGATTTTTGCGCCTTTTTAATGTGCCGACGCAGCTGTCCTAAACCCGTGGCGTTTGTGCAAAACTGGTCCGGCTTGATCCAGGCCTCTTGAACAATTGGAACGGTTTTCCATCCTGCGCGCCGCGCAGTAGCCGCCAGTCTGGCTGAGCATTTGTAGCCAAACGGCGCTCGCATTTTGGCGCGACCTTGATCCTTCAGCCAAACAAGCATGTCGCGGGACTGCGATTTGTTGGACGCGGGCGGGGTTAGGCAGACATGGCTTTGGCCACAGGTTGCGCTTAACAAGACGTGTCCATTCTTCGTGATTTCATGGTCCAGATCGCCTTGGCGTAAAAGACCGGCCTCGGCCCGATCAGACACCCACAATGCTTTTTCGACCTCTGCTGGCGAAGGGGCTGTTTGGATAGGCCCCATGACCTCATTCGGGTTCTTCCTGGGGTTCACCAGACAGACCGCCGCGCAGCATGCCGGCAAGACAAAATAGACGATCCGGTAGGCGAGGATCGCCGCCACCAACTGCTCTGCCGGGACAGTCGGCATCAGGGAAACCATTGTCAGTTCAAATGCCCCCATGCCAGCCGGGGCACCGCTGATCAGCCCCGCCCCAAATGCCAATAGATACACCACCAGGAAATGAGATATGTCGCCCGTCGCACCCATAGGAATAAAGATAAACAGTGCGATCGCGGCGCAGCACAAATCTATGGTGACAAGCCCTGTGAACGTTCCAACCGACAAGAGGGACGGTAGCCGTGAAAAGACCCGTGGGAACAGTATAATCATGGCCCCAAGACACAGGATCAAGGAAAACAAAAGCGGCGCGACAAACCGGGGGAGAGCGACAGAGTGGGGAAGGAAGGTGAGCGTGGTGACACAGAGAATGCCCCACGAGACCATAAATGTTACAGAGACCACCAAGGACAGGCGAAGGGCCGCAAGAAACGAAAACCCAGGCAACATGCGCAAACGCACCAGAGCACCGCTAAGGATCCCAAACCCGACAAACTGGGCGATGGCAATGGCACATGCCCCGCTTTGACTGGCGAACCGGGCCGTTATACCGGTCCCCAAAACGCGATGCATTATGGCATCGTATCGTCCAATGGCCCAAAAACTGACGGCACTGGCACACACAGCAAGGGACCATTGAAAGACATTAAACTGTCGCAGGATGCGGAAAACATCGGCGAAATCGATCGTCTCGATCCGGGACTGAAGCACCCAAACGCAGAGCGCGGTCAATGTGATTGGGATTATTTGGCGCAGCGCAATTTTGGCAAACGGCCCCGTGCCACGGACCTGCGCGATAGAATTTTCCAAAACATTCCCCCAACCAAAATTCAGTAGGGGATGGGCTATCACCGCGGGTTTGAAAGTTGCTTAACGCATAAAATTGAAAACAAAAAAGGCGCACCAGTCATGGCGCGCCTTGTAAACAGATATGGAAATTGAAGACTAGGCTTCGTCCATCAATTGGGCTTTGGCCGTCGCCATCAATTCCGCCATTTTTTCGCGAATTTGAGTTTCAGTTGCTTTGTCCCCCAAGTCTCCGGAGACTTTGCGGTAGACATCTTCGTGCCCGGCTTCTTCGAAATCGGATTTTACGACGTCTTTTGCATAGGACTCTGCTTCGTCCTGGGACATCCCCAGCATTTCGGCCACCCAAAGCCCAAGCAATTTGTTGCGGCGGGCATCAGCCTTGAACTGCATTTCTGCATCATGGGCAAATTTGTTCTCAAAGGCGTTTTCGCGATCGTCAAAGGCAGTCATGGTGATCCTCGTGTTCCTACAGTGTTGCCACTGATATGCCTGTTGAGAGGCCTTACTTCAAGGCCCCTGGTGTTCTTGCGGCGGGGTACGACATCCCTTATACGCACTGCAAACGGGGACCGGTACGCAGAGTGCGGGCTCAAAACTATGGGGGCCACATGGCACGGCGCAAGAAAATCTACGAAGGCAAAGCGAAAATTCTATATGAAGGCACAGAGCCAGGCACCTTGGTTCAGTACTTCAAGGATGATGCAACAGCCTTTAATGCCGAGAAAAAAGACGTCATCGACGGAAAAGGCGTTCTAAACAACCGGTTGTCAGAGTTTTTTATGAACGGTTTGACCGCAATCGGCGTGCCAAACCATTTCATCAAACGCCTGAACATGCGCGAACAGTTGATTCGACAGGTCGAGATCATTCCTTTGGAAGTCATCGTGCGCAACTATGCCGCGGGCAGCATGGCGAAACGTCTTGGCATGGACGAGGGCACCCAATTGCCGCGTCCGATTGTGGAATTTTCCTACAAGGATGATTCTTTGGGCGATCCCTTGGTCCCAGAGGAATATGTGATTGCCTTTGGCTGGGCCAGTCAGCAGGAACTCGACGATATCGTCGCGCTGGCCTTGCGGGTGAATGACTTTATGTCCGGTGTGATGCACGGGGTTGGCATCAAGCTCATCGATTTCAAAATTGAAATCGGGCGCGTCTATGAAGGGGATTTCATGCGATTGATTGTCGCCGATGAAATCAGCCCGGACAGTTGCCGGCTTTGGGATATCGAAACCGGCCGCAAGCTGGACAAAGACGTGTTCCGCCACGATTTGGGCGATTTGGCAGATGCTTATACAGAAGTGGCCAAGCGGTTGGGGGTTATGCCTTCCAACATCACCCATTCTCATACACCGACCTTGATCAATTGAGCCCCCGATCTGCATAGTCCGGGGCAGACAGCAGGATGAACTAAGATGAAAGCAAGAGTACATGTGATGCTCAAAAATGGCGTTCTTGACCCTCAAGGAGAGGCCGTGCGTCACGCATTGGGCAGCTTGGGGTTTGACGGCGTGGACGGTGTGCGTCAGGGCAAAGTGATTGAACTGGACCTGGCCGAAACCGATGAAGCGGCAGCAAAAGAACAGGTTACGGCCATGTGTGAACAGCTTTTGGCGAATACGGTGATCGAAAGCTATCAGGTAGAGATCAGCTGATGCGTGTTGGTGTAGTCGTTTTCCCGGGGTCCAACTGCGACCGCGATCTTGCTGTTGCGTTTCAGGCCGCTGGCGCTGACGTGACAATGATCTGGCACAAGGACACGTCCTTGCCCGAAGGGCTGGACCTGATCGGTGTGCCGGGGGGCTTTTCCTTTGGGGATTACCTGCGCTGCGGGGCGATCGCTGCGCAATCACCGATCTGTCGTGCCGTTGTGCAGCACGCAGAGCGGGGCGGATATGTCATCGGCATTTGCAACGGATTTCAGGTCTTGACGGAAACCGGACTTTTGCCGGGGGCCTTGATGCGCAACAGCGGTTTGAAATTTGTCTGTCGGTCCGAGGCACTGACCGTAGGCACCGCTGACAGCGCCTTTACGGGCGGCTATGACGCAGGGCAGGTGGTTCAATACCCGGTTGCCCATCACGACGGAAATTACACCGCTGACCCAGAGCTGGTTCAAAAACTAACCGATGAAGATCGGATTGCGTTTCGCTATGCCAACAACCCAAACGGGTCCGTGGCCGACATCGCCGGTATTCTAAGCGAAAACCGCCGTGTCCTGGGGCTGATGCCGCACCCGGAACGGGCCGCTGATCCAGCCTTGGGGCAAAATGATGGGGCCGCCATGTTTGCATCACTTGTTGGCATAATGGCAAACAGCTGACTGCACGCTTGAGCCTTTAGCCATGGCAGACTATTCTGCGCCAAATGGCGATGTTCAAGAGCAGCGATAAAAGGACCCTAAGGCCCGCAATGTCATGGCGTGGACGCATCAGCGTTCTGGCCGTGACTGTGATCGGTGTGTTCGTTGTCGTTGCCACGAATTACTGGCTGACGGAACGGTTCACGGAAAACACCCGCAACCGCGCAAACCTGCGTCAGGTGCTTTATTCAGGAAACCTCATTTCCGAACTGCAACGAAATTCGGTTGTGCCGCTGTTGCTGTCTCGGGACCCTAATTTGATAAATGCGCTAAAAGCGGATGATTACGCTCAGTCGTCACAACGACTGATTTCGTATTTGGATGAAATCGGCTCTGCCTCTTTGATGTTGCTGGATGAAAGCGGACGCGTGGTTGCCGCATCGGACCGGACGTCTATTGGCGAAAATAGGCGTTCTGACCCGTTTTTTGTCGATGCTTTACGCTCTGATGACACGGTTTTCACCAATTTCCGCAATGAAAAAGGGGCCTTTGTCTTTAACTACAGCCGCCGGGTTGAAGAGGCTGGGCAGCTTTTAGGGGTCATCGTTGTCGAGGCGGATCTGCGAAAGTTTGAAACCAGTTGGGCCGGGATTTTTGACGCGGTATTTGTCTCTGACAGCGAAGGTGTGATCATTCTAGCGACAGAGCCAAGGTGGCGGGGCCTGACCGAAGAAGAAGCCCTGCGCGCACAATCCGCGCCATCTGCAATTGGGCGGGCCTTTCTGGCCACAGCCGATTGGACCAACTCCATGCCGGCCGATGGCTTTCTCGAAGGTGAGGCCGTACTTCGCCTTCAAAGCCCAACCAAGTTTCGCGGATGGAACATGACAACCTTCACACCCTATGCCTCGGTTCGGGAACGGGTGAACGGCGTGTTGGCGTTGGAAATCATGGCCTTTGCGCTGCTTTTGGCCATCGCGTTCTATTTTGCCAGCCGCCGCGCACGGGCACGATCGGTGTTCTTCCAACAAGAGTCGGCAGAACTTCGCCAGTTGAACGAAGCCCTGCAGCGAGAAGTTGCCGAGCGTCAAAGGGCTGAAAGAAGTCTGGAAGTGGCTGAACAAACGCTTGCCCAATCCTCCAAACTCGCCGCGCTTGGCGAGATGTCTGCAGCTGTCAGCCATGAGCTCAACCAACCTCTGGCCGCCATGAAAACCTACCTGGCTGGGGCCAAGTTGTTGCTACATCGCAAACGGCCAGATGAAGCGCTGTCATCTTTCCAACGGGTCGATGATTTGATCGACCGGATGGGGTCCATCACGCGGCAACTCAAAAGCTATGCGCGCAAAGGCGGGGATGCGTTTGAACCCATTGATATAAGGGATGCTTTGTCATCGGCGCTGTCGATTATGGAACCCCAACTGAAACGCGAAGATGCCAAAATCATCCGGTCTGTGCCGCGTGTTCCGATTATGGTTTTGGTGGATCGCGTGCGGCTGGAACAGGTCATCATAAATCTTTTGCGCAACGCATTGGACGCGATCAAAGTGTCCCCCGACCCAACCATAGAAATCATCATCGCAGCCGGTGAAACCGCCACACTTACTGTGCGTGACAATGGGCATGGGATTGCCGATTTCGACAGCCTGTTTGAACCGTTTTACACCACCAAGGCACCGGGGGACGGTGTTGGACTTGGGCTTGCAATTTCATCAGGTATCGTAAACGACCTCGGTGGACGCCTGACGGCCCGCAACAGCGAGCAGGGTGGTGCTATTTTTGAAATGAAGATTCCGATCTTGAAAGAAGATGTTGAGGCCGCCGAATAGAATGCAGGTTAACAAAATGAAAATCGCGATCGTAGACGATGAAAAAGACATGCGGCAGTCGATCAGCCAATGGCTTGCCCTGTCCGGGTTTGAGACGGAAACATTTGGAAGTGCCGAAGAGGCCCTGAAAACCGTCGGCGCGGATTATCAGGGGGTGGTGGTTTCTGACATTAAAATGCCGGGCATGGATGGCATGCAGTTTCTAAAACGCCTGATGAGCGTCGACAGCGCCTTGCCCGTGATTATGATCACCGGTCACGGCGATGTGCCCATGGCGGTAGAGGCAATGCGCGTCGGGGCATTCGATTTTCTGGAAAAGCCATTTAACCCGGATCGCATGACCGAATTGGCCAAACGCGCCACAACCAGTCGGCGACTAACGCTCGACAATCGGGCGCTGCGCAAGGAACTTTCAGACGGGTCCACGATCATGAAAAAGCTGGTCGGGACATCCCCCGTGATGGAACGGCTGCGCGAAGATATTTTGGACCTGGGGCAGGCCGACGGCCATGTTCTGATCGACGGCGAAACGGGCACGGGCAAAACACTGGTGGCCCACGCCTTGCACGCCGTAGGGGCCAAAGCCGGCAAAAAATTCGTTCTGGTGTCCTGTGCGGCCTATGACGAAACCACCCTGACGAAAAAGATTTTCGGACCAATCGAAGAGGGCGGGGAAATCCCACTGATCGAAGAAGCCCGCGGTGGCACACTGGTTTTGGAAAACATCGAGGCTTTGTCAGAAAAGTTGCAGGCGCGCCTTTTGACCTGGATCAACGATCAGGGCAGCCCGGCTGAAACCCGTGTGGTTGCGATTTCCAATCTGCAAGAGCAGGGCAAAACAAGCGAAGATGTTCTGCGCCCTGATCTCTATTACCGTTTGGCCGCAATGAAGATCACGCTTCCTCCACTGCGCCAACGCGGTGAAGATATCCTGATGCTGTTCACCCGGTTCAGTGAACAATATGCCGAAGAATACGGCTGCGACGCACCAGAAGTGTCAGCCCAGGAAGCGGCCCAATTGTTGCAGGCCCCTTGGCCAGGAAACATCCGCCAGCTGATCAACATTTCTGAACGCGCCGTGCTGCAGAATCGTCGTGGAACCGGGTCGATCGCGTCCTTGCTGATGGCAGAGGATGAAGTGTCCGAAGTCTCTATGACCACGGAAGGCAAGCCGCTCAAAGAATATGTCGAAGCGTTTGAACGGATGCTGATCGACAACACGATGCGCCGCCACAAAGGCAGCATCGTGGCCGTTATGGAAGAGCTGAGCCTGCCACGACGCACGCTAAACGAGAAAATGGCTAAATACGGGTTACAACGCTCTGATTATCTGTAAGGCCCAACAAAAGCAGATTCGTCATTGTAATTGCCTGTGTATAACCCTTATGTTCACCAAAGGGCGTCATGACAGTTTTATGACGACTCCACAGAGTTTCGCTGTACTGGCGCAGGCACGATGACATTCGTGAACAGCCCAGCACAGACCGAGAAAGCCGAAAGGCTAAGAATTAGCCCGCTGCAGGATAAATCGCAGAAGGGCCATAAATGGGGATGGTACACCATCCCGGAGAAGAATCGCGATGAGGCGCGCAGTAATAGATAAAAAGACTTCAGGGGCCTTTGGGGCCGACCTGATCTTTTGTCATGCGCCAGATCTCGCCCAAACAAGACACCACCTTTCCAGGAGACGTCCCCCGGGGCGCATACCCGTAAACGTGGTGCATCAAGAGATAAAATGGCTAAAAAAATGCTTATCGACGCCACCCACGCGGAAGAAACCCGCGTTGTGGTGGTTGATGGAAACAAGGTCGAGGAATTCGATTTTGAATCAGAAAACAAACGCCAGCTTGCTGGCAACATCTATCTAGCAAAAGTTACACGGGTCGAACCTTCACTACAGGCAGCGTTTATTGACTATGGCGGAAATCGTCATGGTTTCCTGGCGTTTTCAGAAATCCACCCGGATTACTACCAAATCCCGATCGCTGACCGCGAGGCCCTGATGGCCGAAGAGCGCGCCTATGCCGAGGCACTGGCCGCAGAAGAGGAAGAGAAATCCAAAAAGGTCTCCCGCTCCCGGTCCCGATCACGGTCCAGAAACAAGACCAAAGCTACGGAAAACAAATCCGACGATGCAGTCGCAACCAAGCCGGCCGAAATTCCCGGGATGGATGTGGTTGACCTGGATGACGGCAACACCGAAGCGGATCACGTCGTCGAAGAGGGCACTTCACCCGCATTCACCGTCGATGAAACCCCGGTCGATACACCGGCATCGAATGAAGAAGACGCGACAGACACGGACTCACCTTCAGAGGCCGCAACCGAAACCTCTGTCGAAGCAGAGGAAGAAACATCAGAATTGACACCTGAAGTTGCCGCCGAATTGGAAGATGCAGGCAATGACTATGACGACGCCGACGTAAAAACCGATGCGACGGAAAAAGATTCCAGCATCGAGGATGTCGCTGACGAGGATGTGGTCGAAGAAACCCGGCGTCCCCGCAAAGTGCGTCCAAGAAAATACAAGATCCAAGAAGTAATCAAGGTTCGCCAGATCCTTTTGGTTCAGGTCGTAAAAGAGGAACGCGGCAATAAAGGCGCTGCACTGACGACCTACCTGTCCCTTGCTGGCCGTTATTGCGTCCTGATGCCCAACACCGCACGTGGCGGCGGCATCAGCCGGAAAATCACCAATGCTGCGGACCGCAAAAAGCTTAAAGAAATCGCGAATGAAATTGAGGTGCCACAAGGTGCCGGTCTGATTATTCGCACCGCCGGGTCCCAAAGAACCAAGACCGAGATCAAGCGCGATTACGAATACCTTCAGCGCATGTGGGAACAGATTCGCGAGTTGACGTTGCAATCGACCGCTCCGACCCAGATCTACGAAGAAGGCAACCTGATCAAACGGTCGATCCGCGACCTATACAACAAAGACATTGATGAGGTCTTTGTAGAGGGCGAGGCTGGGTATCGCGTCGCCAAGGACTTCATGAAAATGATCATGCCGTCCCACGCAAAGAACGTGAAGCTCTACAACGCACAGATGCCACTTTTCGCCCGCTATCAGGTGGAAAGCTATCTGAGCAGCATGTTCAATCCGACGGTTCAGCTTAAATCCGGCGGCTACATCGTCATCGGTGTGACTGAGGCTTTGGTTGCAATTGACGTGAACTCTGGTCGCGCCACGAAAGAAGCGTCGATTGAAGATACGGCCACGAAAACCAACCTTGAGGCCGCCGAAGAAGTCGCACGTCAGTTGCGTCTGCGCGACCTTGCCGGTCTGATCGTGATCGATTTCATCGACATGGAAGAACGCAAGAACAACGCGGCTGTCGAAAAACGGTTCAAAGATAAGCTGAAAACAGATCGCGCCCGCATTCAGGTTGGCCGGATTTCCGGCTTTGGTCTGATGGAAATGTCACGCCAGCGTCTGCGCCCCGGCATGATAGAGGCGACGACGCAGCTTTGTAACCATTGTCACGGAACGGGCTTGATCCGCTCTGACGACAATCTGGCGCTCAACATTCTGCGCCAACTCGAAGAAGAAGGCGTGCGCCGCCGTTCACGCGAGGTTCTGGTCAAAGCGCCTGTAAGCGTCGCGAACTTCCTTGTGAACCAAAAGCGCGAACATATCGGGGCAATCGAATCTCGTCACGGGTTGTCCGTGCGTGTCGAGGCCGATCCTTTCCTGATTTCCCCAGACTTCTCGATTGAAAAATTCAAGACCGCAACACGGATCGTGGCAGAGGCCCCAAGCTCTGTCGTCTCCGGCGATGCATCTGTGATGGCCGATATCGATGAAGAAGAAACAACTGCAGAAGCAGTAGAAGCCGTCGAAACGCCAACCGAAGGCGATGCACCTGCACCCAAGAAACGCCGGCGTCGGCGTCGTCGGCGCAAACCTTCTGGCGCGAATGCCGAAGGCGCAGCCAACACGACGGACGGAACGACCCCTGCGGAAAACGCGGATCAGCCATCCGCTGACCCCACTTCACAGCCAGTCGAAGCAGCGGCAGAGCCATCCTCAAGTGATACAGTGACGTCTGAACCGGCCGAAGCCGCCGCGCCAGCAGAGGCCGTGGACGCTGCAGCAGATGCCGAAGCGCCCAAGAAAAAGCCAACGCGCCGCAGAACACGCAAGACAACACCAAAGACAGATGCAGCAGAAGCTGCACCGTCAGAGGCGAAGGTCGAAGATGCGCCAGCAGAGGTCGCCGAGGAAAAGCCAGCGCCGAAAAAGCGCCGGAGCCGTGCCAAGAAGGTTGTTGAAGAAACAGCGGAAACCGCACCCTCAGCTTCCGAAGCACCTGCGAGCGAAGTAACCCCGGAAGCGGCGGAAGACGCGCCGAAACCTAAAAGAGCGCGCCGTTCTCGTGCGAAGACCCCAAAAGCAGTGGCGGCCGAGGCTGTGGAAGCGGCAGAAGCCGTAGTGTCAGCCCCGGCAGCAGAGCAAGCCCCTGCAGCACCGGCACCGGAACCAGCACCGGAACAGCAGGTTCAGGCAGAACCAGACGCGCCATCGGCTCCTAAGAAAAAGGGGTGGTGGTCGCTCGGCCGCTAACCCCAAGACCAAATCAAGAAAAATGACGTCAGATCTTTTCTGGCGTCATTTTTTTTGGATGTAAAAGATATTGGCGTCGTTGCGGCTTTCATGCTCGATCAGCTCATGACCGTTTTCGGTGCAAAAATGTGGGACATCAATCACCGCGGCGGGATCGTCAGACAACAGCCGCAAAACTTGTCCGGTTTCCAATCCCGCAATACGTTTACGGGCCTTTAACACGGGCAGCGGGCATAACAGGCCAAGGGCATCAAGTTCGTGGTCGTATTTCATAGCATAGGCCTAGGCAGGATGTTTCAGTTTGTCCACCAAGTTGTGACATTCTGTGCGCGTGACCTTTCCTGTGCGGCCCGTTAAGACGAATGCCATGTTCGGTTTTGAAATCATGGATGCCAGCCTGTTGCCCGCAATATTCATTGCGTTGGCGGCTGGTGTGTTGTCTTTTTTAAGCCCCTGTGTGCTGCCGATTGTACCGCCTTACCTTGCCTATATGAGCGGTATTTCCGTGCAGGAAATGAATGCAGACGGGGCAGGGCAGCGTAAGACTTTCGTGCCGGCCTTGTTCTTTGTCCTTGGCCTGTCGACCGTGTTCTTGTTTCTGGGCTTCACCGCATCGGCCTTTGGTGCGTTCTTTTTGCAGAACCAAGTGCTTTTTGCTCGAATATCCGGTGTGGTCATCATTATTTTCGGCCTTCATTTCCTAGGCATCTTCAGAATTCCCATTCTGGACAGAGAGGCACGGCTGGACGCAGGCGACCAAGGCGGTTCGGCCTTTGGGGCATATCTCTTGGGGTTGGCCTTTGCGTTTGGTTGGACACCTTGCATTGGTCCACAGCTTGGCGCGATCCTATCCCTGGCCGCGTCAGAGGCCTCTGTCGCGCGTGGGACGCTGCTGCTGGGTGTCTATGCAGCCGGGCTGGGCATACCCTTTCTGTTGGCCGCGCTGTTTGTTCAGCGCTCGACCAAGCTGATGGCCCGTTTAAAACGGCACATGGGCCTTATCGAAAAAGGCATGGGGGCGTTGTTGATCATCGTCGGCGTTGCAATGTTGACCGGGGCCTTCACCATGTTTTCCTGGTGGTTGCTTGAAACATTCCCGGCGCTGGCCCAACTGGGGTGATTGGCTTTTTCTATTCGTAACGGCTATTGATTAACCCATCTTCAGTATGGGTACTTATGACGTTGAATCCTCAAAATTCTGTGCGAAAGCGGCGGGTCTTTTACATTCCCGGTTATGATCCGTTTCCGCCGCGTCGGTATAGAGAGTTGTATCGAAGAGAAGGGGCGGCGCAGGCCGCGATTTCTGGATATGACATCGCGCTAAAAAGCCGCGATGCACAGGGCGGCTATGGCTGGACTGTGCGTGCCGAGATCGACGGGAACGTGACAGAGACCCAATATGATGTTTTGGTTTGGTCCGATCTTGTTCAGGACTCGATGACCTCAACCATTCCGGGCACATATTGGATGCTGTTGCGCACCAGCTGGCTTTACATCAGCACAGGTACGTTGCGCCGCCTGATGTGGCTGCGCAAGGGGCCCGTGATTGCAGCGTTTTATCCTATTGCGGTGCTGTTGGCCCAGCTTGTGGTGTTGGCGGGCGTAGCCTGGGGAATTGGGACCATTGTCGCAAACCTGACCCATCCCGTTCTTGGCTGGCCTCTTGGTGCCGTTATCCTGGTTGCGGGGCTACGGTTTTGCAAACGCCATGACCGAAAACTATTCGCCTATTATCTGATGCAGGACTACGCCTTTAGCGCGGGTCATGGCGGGGCAAACCCACCTGAATTGGACCAACGGCTAGACATCTTCAAAGACGCCGTGTCAGGGGCTTTGGACAGCGATGTTGATGAGGTTCTGGTCGTGGGCCATTCCTCTGGTGCGCAGCTGGCGGTGAATGTCCTGGCCGATCTTTTGCGGGAACGTCCGGCTACGCAGGACAAACCAGAATTGGCGCTTTTGTCCCTGGGGCAAGCCATCCCGATGGTCTCTTTCCTGCCCAAGGCCAACAAACTGCGCGCCGATCTGCAGTATTTGTCTCGTTCAGCTGACGTTACCTGGGTGGATGTTTCAGCGCCGGGTGACGGGTGCAGTTTTGCCCTTTGCGATCCGGTTGCCGTTTCAGGCGTCGCGACAGGGGACAAGCGCTGGCCCCTGGTCTTTTCTGCAGCTTTCACAAAGTCCCTAAAACCCGAGACATGGAAAAAATTGAAACGCCGGTATTTCCGCCTGCATTTCCAGTATCTCTGCGCCTTTGATCGGCCAAGGGATTACGACTATTTCCAGATCTCGGCCGGCCCGGTGACCTTGGCCGAACGGTACAAAGACCGCCCCCCTTCGAAAAGCCGAATTGACGTTCCCGCCTCTCGCTATCGTTCGGTGGCGCGATGATCCCGCCAAAGCCACAGTCGCGCCCAGACAAAGTGTCCTTGTGGCAGTATTTGCGCCTGTTTCGCAAAGATATCCTGTCTGCCCAACCAGAGCGTCTGTACCGCGCCAAGATGGCGGCGTTTCGCACTCCGTTTTTTCAATCCTATTTGATCAATCAACCAGACCTGATCGACACGGTCCTGAAAGAACGTCCAAGGGACTTTCCGAAATCCGACCGAATTGGCGAAGGACTAAGGCCCTTGCTGGGGCGCTCTGTGTTCGTCACCAATGGGGAAGAATGGGAAAAACAACGCCGGATCATTGATCCCGCCTTTGAACGTGGGCGTCTGAAAGAAAGTTTCGCCTGCATCCGCGACGCAGGGCAGGCGGCGTGTGACAGGCTCGGGGCTCAGCCCGGCCCGGTCGAGATTGAGAGTTTCACCAGTCATCTTGCCGCCGACGTCATCTTTCGCAGCCTGTTTTCCATCCCAATCACCCATGACCTTGCCGCTGAAGTGTTTGAAGAGTTTCAGACCTACCAACGCAATCAGCCTTTGCTGAATATTGCGGCCTTTGTCCCCTTGCCAGGTTGGGTCCCGCGACCCCACAAAAAAGCCGTGCGGGACAGTGCCCGCAAGATTCGCACCTTGATCGGAAAGCTCACACAGGACCGTGCGCGCGACATTGCGGCGGGCACGGCGCCTGACGATCTGGCCACAAAGATCATGACCCAAAAAGATCCTGAAACAGGTCAGACATTCACGACAGAAGAAATGATAGATCAGGTGGCAATCTTCTTTTTGGCCGGCCACGAAACCAGCGCTTCTGCCTTGGCCTGGGCGCTGTATTTGCTGGCTGCATCTGATGAAGCACAAAACAGGGCCGTGGCAGAGGCCCTAACCCTAAGCGATGACATGTTGTTTTCTGAATTGTCAAAGCTGCCCTTCACACGAAATGTCTTTAAAGAGACGCTGCGGCTTTATCCGCCGGTGCCGATGATGGTGCGAGAAACGACCAAACCAGAACGGTTTCGGAACCTGGATCAAAAGACCGGGGCGCAGTTTGTGATCAGCCCATGGCATTTGCACAGGCACACAGATATCTGGGACAACCCCGATGAATTCGATCCGGATCGGTATGAAACAGGGCAGGGACAGGCCTCGGCACGATCAGCCTATCTGCCGTTTTCGGCAGGCCCCCGTGTCTGCCCCGGCGCCGGGTTTGCGATGCTAGAGGGGACGGTGTTGATGGCGCAGCTGTTGCGCAGCTTCACATTTCAGCTGACCCAAGATCCCCCACCAGTGCCTGTCGCCTTTTTGACAGTGCGCAGCCGGGACGGCATCACATTGGATGTTCGTCCTCGCCAGATTGGTAATGACGCAAAACATAAACCCGAATAGCCGATGCCAAGCCTGAAGATACTCCACGCTCGGCATCAATTTCGGCGGCCAAATCGTTTAACGGTCGGTTAAGCTCTCGTGCAATCAATCGGAACGCATCCCAAAACTCATCTTCCAGCGAAACAGATGTCCGGTGCCCACGCAGGGTCAAAGACCTTTTCATTGGGCGACCGGTCATTCTAAGCGCTCTTTTCGATGCCCATCCAAAATTCTTGCAGCTTTTTCAGAACGGTCTGAAATGGTTTTTTTGTCCGTCCCGCTCAACCCGAACTTGACCGAATTTTCCGCGGCTTTCGCCTTGCGTTGGTCAATGGCCCTTTTCTTTCTGGCCTTGTTCAGATTGATCGGTTGGGTCAAGATTTTGGGCCAATCATTTGTTCCGGGCGGACGACCTTGTCAAAGGTCTCAGCATCAACAAAGCCCAAATTCACAGCCTCTTCCCGCAGGGTGGTGCCGTTCTTATGGGCGGTCTTGGCGACGGTCGTTGCATTGTCATAGCCAATCGTCGGGGCAAGTGCCGTCACCAACATCAGGCTTTCCCGCATCAATTGGTCAATCCGGGTGCGGTTGGCCTCTAGCCCGTTGACGCAATTGTCGGTGAAGGTTGAACAGGCGTCCCCAAGCAGCTGCATAGATTGCAACACATTGTAGGCCATCATCGGCTTATAAACATTCAGTTCAAAATGCCCCTGACTGCCCGCAAAACCAACGGCCGCGTCATTGCCAAAGACATGGGCGCAAACCTGCGTCATCGCCTCTGCCTGTGTCGGGTTCACCTTGCCCGGCATAATAGAGCTGCCGGGTTCATTTTCAGGCAACATCAATTCGCCCAGACCACAGCGCGGGCCAGAGCCGAGCAGCCGGATGTCATTGGCAATCTTGAACAGGCTGGCCGCTACGGTTTTCAAAGCACCTGACATTTCAACCAACGCGTCATGTGCAGCGAGGGCTTCGAATTTATTGGGGGCGGTGACAAAGGGCAGGCCGGTGATCTCGGCCATGTTTGCCGCAACCTGTTCGCCCCAACCGTTTGGGGTGTTCAGGCCGGTGCCAACTGCCGTGCCCCCTTGGGCCAGTTCATATATCCGCCCCAGAGCGCCCTTAACGCGTTCGATACCCATGGCGACCTGATGCGCGTAACCTGAAAATTCCTGGCTTAGGGTCAAGGGCGTCGCATCCATCGTATGGGTGCGGCCAATCTTGATGATCCCGTCAAATTCCTTGACCTTGGCATCCAACGCGAAATGCAGCTTTGCCAGTCCGGGCAACAGAACCTCATGCGCTGTTGTCGCTGTGGCAATATGCATTGCGGTTGGGAATGTGTCGTTAGAGGACTGCCCCATATTACAGTGGTCATTTGGGTGAACCGGGTCTTTTGACCCGATAACACCGCCCAGAATTTCAATGGCGCGGTTCGCGATGACCTCATTCGCGTTCATGTTTGACTGCGTGCCAGAGCCTGTCTGCCAGACAACCAGTGGAAAGTTGTCATCAAACTTGCCAGCAACAACTTCGGAGGCTGCCTGAATGATTGCGTCGGCCTTATCAGCGTCGAGCTTGCCCAGATCGCGGTTGGCAATGGCACACCCCTGTTTGATGACGCCAAGCGCACGCACGATTGCAATGGGTTGTTTTTCCCAACCAATCGGAAAGTTCATGATAGAGCGTTGCGTCTGCGCGCCCCAATACTTGTCAGCGGGTACTTCCAGGGGGCCAAAGCTATCGGTTTCTGTGCGGGTTTGGGTCATGATCTGCTCCATCAAAAAATCCCGGCTTGCTTAGCCCAAACACAGCAAAACTGCCATAGCGTCTGGCAGGATTTGGCGGTTTCTATTTGCGAAAACTGTCTAGACTTACGACTTCTGCGTCGGTTTCCGGTGTGTCAGCATCGTCATCTTCACCATGCTCTTCGCTGGCCGGTGTCAATTCAGTGATTTCAGCGTCGGTTTCGTCCTGCGTTTCAAAACGCAAACCGAACTCCACAGACGGATCGACAAAGGTTTTGATCGCGTCATAGGGAATAAACAGATCCTCTGGGTCGTCCCCAAAATTCAGGGTGATGCCAAAGCCCTTGTCTGTGACCTCTAGATTGTCGAACCAATGCTGGATCACCACCGTCATTTCGTCTGGGTATCTTTCCGTCAACCAAACGGCCAGCTTTGCATCCACATGGTTGGTGTCAAAGGTCACAAAGAAATGGTGTTCCCCGGGCAACCCATTGTCGCGGACGCCTTCCATGACTTCCTGGATCAGACCGCGCATCGCGCGATGCATCAGAACTCCATAGTCAATACTGTCAGACATCATGCGTCTCCCGAAACGTTTCTTCGGTAGGATAGGGGATTCTTGATCTAAGGAAAAGTAAGCATTGCGCTTTGGACGCAGAACCAACGCAACTGACTGAAAACAGCTTAAAGTGCAGGCTTCTGTTGCCAGGTGCCTGCGAACCCCGCCTTACGCGGCTAGGCGAAAGGGCTTAAGTTCAGCGAACTCGGACTGCTTACGCAGCCAAAGCCATAGCTGGAGCACGGTTGTCATTTGCAACTGTACGATTTGGACCGATAACGGTGGTTCCTCACCGAGTAAAAGCTAACCCCTTTAGACGTTCGTCGATCCTATTTCGGCCCCATCCGTCCCCAAATGAAGGAACTGTTGGTGGAGCCGCCGGGTACCGCCCCCGGGTCCGATCCGCTTATGACGAGCGCGTTTATCACCATAGTCCCGGTTGCCCGGAACAATCTTTACTTAGGGAGTATTTGCTGAGGTATCAAGGGAATGCGTCAGGGGACGGGGCAATCCATGAAAAAAGAGCCGCCCAGATGGACGGCCCTTTTTCGAAATATCAGGTTTAAGATCAAAACCCGGCTTTGATCTTTTCGAATTCCTCAGAGTGGCGGGTGCGCCATTCGTTGGATACTGGCAGTTGCGCAAAAATTGGCACGTCGATCGGGCCTAGGCCAGAAGCAACCAAAACATCATCGGCAACATTTTCCATCGCCTTGGCATTGGATTGACCGAACCCATCCGCCAAAAGCGCGTCTGTGGAACTTGGATCAAGAATGGCGTTCACATAGTCATAGGCTTTCGCCTCGACGCCTTCGCCGTCCTTCATGTTCACAAACCCGCAAAGCCAAAGCGAAGACCCTTCGGCGGCTTCACGTTGGAAACCAATCGGATAGCCTTCGTCAACCATTGCGGGGAATGTCTCATTCCAGGCCCAGGCCACCAGAACCTCGCCCGTTGCCAACAATTGCGCCAGCTCTGCCGCATCGGTCCAATAGGTGCGCTGATACTGATGCGCCTCACGCAACCAAGCAGAGGCGGCAGCGAATTGTTCCTCGGTCAGGTTTTGCCAATCCGTCACGCCTGTTACCAAATAGGCCAGAGCATAGGCATCATCGACATTGTCAGGGATCGTGACGCGGCCTGTGTATTTTGGGTTCTGGAACACAGACAGGCTGGCTACATCTTCGGCAGGGACTTCTTCGGTATTATAGGCAATCGCGGTAGAGCCATAGTCCGTTGGCAAGAAATAGACGTCGCCATCCCCGGCCATCTCGGACCCGGTCAGATCCGTGTTTAGATTTCCAAACTCGGTGATTTTCGCCGTATCCCATGGTTCAAGAATACCAGCATCCAGCCACTTGTTTACGGACCCGGCGCAGATATGGCTGACATCCGGTTTGAAACCCGAAACGATCTTTTGAAACGCCTCTTCTTCGTCGCCAAAGAAGGCATAACGCGGGCTATCACCATTCTTGGCGATATAGGTACTGTGGTATTCCGGGTTTTCAAAACCAGAATAATCAAAAACCAAAAGATCAGAATCTTCGGCAAAGGCAGGGCCAGCAACACTAAGAAGAGCAGCAGAGCCGAGAAGACGGGCGATGTTGTTCATATAGTCCTCGCAAACAATCTCAGAAAAAATCTATTTCGCCCGTTGCGGGGCGATTGGGGCGAACCAATATGATTCCGCCCTTTGAGGCTGTTTTGTCCAGAACGTATTCAACGTCAAGTCATCCCGGATAAATGCCGCGAAAAACATTGCTAAAACTGCAGCGCCATGACCTATATGAAGGCCAAAGAAACGTGTGCGTCACAGCTTGTGCACTGCGCTTCGCACGAAACGCCATTTGGTGCAGGGGGGACCAAGATGTTCAAAGCATTGGTTGTAGAAAAAGATGACGCCGGAAAAACGCATGCCGCCGTCCAAGAGATTTCCACAGATCAGCTTCCCCAAGGGGACGTTACGGTTGCGGTTGAATATTCAACGGTGAACTACAAAGACGGTTTGTGCATCGGTCCCGGCGGCGGGTTGGTGCGCAACTATCCCCATGTGCCCGGAATTGATTTTTCCGGTACGGTCGAATCCTCAACCGATCCACGCTACGCGGTTGGGGACAAAGTCGTTTTGACCGGTTGGCGTGTAGGAGAGGCGCATTGGGGCGGCTATGCCCAAAAGGCCAGGGTGAACGCTGATTGGTTGGTGAAACTGCCAGAGGGGCTGACCCCCAAACAAGCAATGGCTGTGGGCACGGCCGGGTTTACGGCGATGTTATCCGTCATCGCGCTCGAGGATCATGGCCTGGCTGCGGGTCAGGGGCCTGTCTTGGTCACAGGGGCCGCTGGCGGTGTTGGATCTGTCGCGACGGCCATTCTTGCCAATCTCGGCTACGAAGTCGCTGCCGTCACCGGTCGCCCGGAAACCGCGGATTATCTGAAACACCTGGGCGCAAGTCAGATCGTACCGCGCGAAGAGCTCAACGAAACGGTCAAAAGACCGCTAGAGACAGAAAGCTGGGCGGGATGCATTGACGCTGTTGGCGGTGAAATGTTGGCCCGGGTCCTTGGGCAGATGAAATACGGATCTTCCGTGGCTGCGGTTGGTCTGGCTGGCGGGGCAAATCTGCCTGCAAGCGTTGTGCCCTTTCTATTGCGCGGCATAAATCTGTTGGGCATCGACAGTGTTATGCGTCCCTATCCGGATCGGGTCAGAGCCTGGCAGCGCATTGCGCGTGATTTGCCGATGGATAAGCTTGAGGCGATGATCACCCCCGCGGTGCTTGATGATTTGCCTGCCCTTGGCGCAGATATTTTGGCCGGAAAAGTGCAGGGCAGGGTCGTCGTGGACGTTAATCAATAGGCGGGCAGCGCCCGACCAGCCGCAAATTACTATCAGAAAGACACGTCTTCTTACCCAATTTAGAAGACGCGGAGCCCCCGTCTCGCCCGTCGGAAATGGCGGGTTTGTCGCAATTGTTTCGCTTTTGCGCGACCAAAGTGCTAAAATGTTAGGCACAATAAGAACAGGGGCGTCAGACCCCAACAAGAAAAAAAACGGGGAAAATGATATGACAGTGACTGATGACACTGGCCAGTTGATTGACGAAATCGACTATGAGATTGGCCAGGACAACATCCAAACACAAATTGGCCCGTTCGGCCTGGATGTTCACAATCCGGTATTCTTGATCGCGGGACTAAGCATTTTTGCATTTGTTATCGGAACGCTGATGGTTCCGGAACAAGCAAGTGCGCTGTTTTCGGCGATGCGAAACTGGGTAACAGGAAACTTTAGCTGGTTCTTCCTTTTGGCGGGGAACATCTTTGTTCTGTTTTGCCTGATGTTGATCGTCACGCCCCTTGGGTCTGTCCGATTGGGCGGCGCGGATGCGCGGCCCGATTACGGCTATGTCGGCTGGTTCGCGATGCTATTTGCCGCCGGCATGGGCATTGGCCTTATGTTCTACGGCGTAAGCGAACCTTTGTCGCATTTCTCAACCTCCTTTGCGGATACGGCTGGCACGCCCGAGAGCTGGGCACCGCTTGCCGGTGCACCCGGGGATGCGGCCGGGGCCACCCGGATTGGGATGGCCGCGACCATATATCATTGGGGCCTGCATCCATGGGCCATGTATGCAGTTGTTGCATTGGCGCTTGGTCTGTTCAGTTACAACAAGGGCTTACCGCTTTCCATTCGATCAGCATTTTACCCGATTTTCGGGGATGCTGTGTGGGGTTGGGTCGGACATGTCATTGATATCGTCGCCGTCTTCGCCACCTTGTTTGGCTTGGCCACGTCCTTGGGTTTTGGTGCAGAACAAGCCACCGCCGGTTTGAACTTTTTGTTTGGCATCAGCGAAGGGAACGGAACGAAAATCATCCTGATCGTCCTTATTACACTGGTTGCAACAGCTTCCGTCTTGGCGGGTTTGGATGCGGGCGTGAAACGGGCCTCAGAAATAAATATGATGCTGGCGTTCTTGTTGCTGGTCTTCACGTTGGTGGTTGGCCCAACAGGCGAAATCATCTCTACCTTCTTTTCCTCGCTCGGCGCCTATGTGACAGAGTTACCGGCGCTGTCCCAACCTTTTGGGCGGGAAGACGCGAACTTTAGCCAGGGATGGACGGCGTTCTATTGGGCGTGGTGGATCAGTTGGTCACCGTTCGTTGGCATGTTCATCGCTCGCGTCAGCCGGGGGCGCACCGTGCGTGAATTCATGATTTGCGTCCTGATCATCCCGTCCACAGTCTGCGTCCTATGGATGAGCGTCTTTGGCGGAACTGCGATCAGCCAGTTTGTGAATGACGGGTTTGAAGGTGCTAAAAATGCACAGCTTCCCGTGCAACTGTTCGAAGTGCTGGGGCAGCTTCCTTTGGCCAATTTCACGTCGCTCATCGGGATTATTCTGGTGATCGTGTTTTTCGTGACATCTTCGGATTCCGGATCTTTGGTGATCGATACGATTACCGCAGGCGGAAAGACAGACGGACCGGCCCCACAGCGTGTGTTTTGGTGCTTGTTTGAGGGGCTCGTCGCCGTGACCCTGTTGCTGGGCGGAGGTCTGGCTGCACTACAGGCGATGGCGGTGACAACGGGCTTTCCATTCGCCATTCTTCTGCTGTTAATGTGCGTTTCGATCTTTATTGGTCTGGTCCAGGAACGACGAAAGAAATAAGATTCACGTGATCCATCCTTCCAAATGGCCCCGTATTGCGGGGCCATTTTTCTGTCCTGCTTGACGTCCTGGAATTGCCCCGGCAATTCAGTGTCAAACAAGGAATCACAATGAAACTAGATATTGATTTTGTACGCAGCCAGTTCCCGGCCTTTTCGAACCCCGAACTTTCACGGTTCGCATTCTTTGAAAATGCGGGGGGGTCTTACCCATGTGCACCGGTGGTCGATCGCCTGACGCGCTTCTACCACGAACGCAAAGTTCAGCCCTATGCCAGCTATGATCCAAGCCGCGTTGGCGGCGAAGAAATGGACGAAGCACGGTATCGGTTGGCCGCCATGCTCGGGGTGGACCAGGATGAGGTCAGTTTTGGCCCGTCAACGACGCAAAATACTTACGTCCTGGCCCAGGCCTTCCGCGAATATCTGAGCCCTGGCGACGCCATCGTGGTAACAAACCAGGACCATGAGGCCAATTCCGGTCCTTGGCGGCGGCTGGCCGACAGCGGGATCGAAATACGCGAGTGGCAAATCGACCCAGAGACCGGGCATCTTGACCCAAACGAGCTGTCCAATCTGTTGGATGACCGTGTCAAACTGGTCTGTTTTCCGCATTGTTCAAACATCGTTGGCGAAATCAACGACGCCGCTGAAATCACCAAAATGGTGCACGCCGCAGGTGCTGTCACCTGCGTCGACGGCGTAAGTTATGCCCCTCATGGGTTTGTGAATGTCGGCGCGTTAGGTGCTGATATCTATCTGTTTTCTGCCTATAAGACCTATGGCCCGCATCAGGGCATCATGGTGATCCGGCGCGACCTTGGCGAAAAGCTCCCCAATCAGGGACATGTGTTCAATGGGGACGTGCTGTACAAACGGTTCACACCTGCAGGGCCGGATCACGCCCAGATTGCCGCCTGCGCCGGAATGGCCGATTATTGTGACCTGCTTTATTCCTATCATTTTGACACCCATGTTGATGCCCCAGGGCGCAGCAAAGCGGTGCATGATTTGATGCGCGCCCGTGAAATCGAATTGCTAGAGCCCTTGCTGCACTACCTGAAAACCAAGAACTCTGTCCGGTTGATTGGCCCGGATCAGGCCAGTCAAAAAGCACCGACAGTCGCCGTTGCCCTTGACCGCCCCGGAGAGCGCGTCGCCGCCGAATTGGCGGCACACGACATCAATCTGGACGGCGGTGATTTCTATGCGGGAAGAGCCCTGAACGCTTTGGGTGTTGACCCCAAACTTGGCGTGTTGCGGATGAGTTTTGTGCACTACACGACCCAGAATGAAGTGGATCGGCTCATCAAATCTTTGGACGCTGTTCTGTAATTGGCGCGTAAAATCGGGCATTTACCAAAAACAGTTGATTGATTGGTCTAAAATTTATTAGCCTACCCGGCAGAGCTTGGGGGGCTGATATGGACGTACTGACATCAACCAAGGGCCAAAACGGTCTTCCGCGGTATTTTTCGCGGGTGTTCGATATTTGCCAATCGATGAAGGAAGGGCGTCTGGATTTGATCCTACCCGACGGTCGCGTTTTCAGGGCCGACAGCCACAACCCAGGCCCGGTCGCCGAAATCACAATCCACGAACCAGACGCCTTTGCGCGTTTGGTCCGCGAGGGCCCATTGGGGTTTTCGGATGCCTATCTTGATGGCTGGTGGAGCACGCCTGACCTTCAGGCCTTTATGGATCTGATCAACGCTGACAATGACGAAATGTTCGACAGCTTCCCGGGCATGCAGTTCGTACGGCTCTATGAAAGGTTTCGGTTTTGGTTGCGCACCAATTCAAAACGCCAAGCCCCCAAAAATATCGCGCATCATTATGACTTGGGCAATGATTTTTACCGGCTTTGGCTGGATGATACGATGACCTATTCTTCGGCCAAATTTGAAACCGGACAAGAAAGTTTAGAACGCGCGCAGTTGTTGAAATACAAAAGCATGGTCGACCAGATGGGGGTGGACCCCGGGGATCATGTGCTTGAAATCGGCTGTGGCTGGGGCGGTTTTGCCGAATACGCTGCTGGCGAACGCGGGCTTAAGGTCACCTGCCTCACGATTTCAAAAGAGCAATTCGACTATGCGGTTGACCGGATCAAACGTGCAGGGCTTGATGATAAAGTCACAATCAAGTTGCAGGATTACCGCGATGAAACCGGCGTCTATGACGGGATTTCCAGCATTGAGATGTTTGAGGCCGTGGGGGAAAAATACTGGCCGGTCTATTTCGAAACCGTTCGCGAACGTCTGAAACCCGGCAAGGCCGCCACGCTGCAAATTATTACAATGCCAGATCGAAGGTTTAAAATATACCGGGAAAGCGTTGATTTTATACAAAAATACATATTTCCCGGCGGCATGTTGCCCAGCCCGGATGCGCTGCAGGAACAGGTGGAAAATGCCGGTCTTAACGTGGCGCGGTCCATTGAATTCGGCAAAAGCTATAGCCAAACTCTGCGACGGTGGCACGAAACCTTTAACGAAAAATGGGACACCATTTCCAAGATGGGTTTTGACGACAGGTTCCGCCGCATGTGGAATTTTTACCTGACCTCTTGCGCGTCGGCGTTTGAGAGCGGTAACTGTGACGTAACACAAATCACAGTCACAAAACCGGCGTAACACAATGCCCACCATACCCAAAGTTGTCGCAGCGTTATTTTTCGCAGCCTTAGGCTATTTCTGCGGTGACTTGGTCAAACCGCTTTTGCCAGAAGGAACCCGTACCGGGTTGCTCAATGAAACTCTGGCCGCCGTCGGTGCTGTTTGCGGATGGATCATGTCTGGAGCGCGGGCAGGTGATGGCACCAAAGCGGGTTTTGGTTATGGTTTGACAACTGCTGCCATGTTGACGTTTTGGGGCCTCTTCTTCTTTGCAGGGGCCGAAGCATTGGACATGTCAATGAACAAACGATTTCATGGCCCCATGGATGCTCTGCAAGGGATGGTCGGGAAGTTCCTGGAATACGCGGTTTTGATCGCCACGCCCGGGATTATAGGTTCCTTTGTCATCGGCGGGCTGTTTGGCGGGTGGCTGACCGAATGGGCGGCGAAGCGTTGGTCCTAATCTGACATGGCTGATTTGTTCTTTTTCGGGACGCTGCGGCATATCCCGCTGTTGCAGATTGTGGTTGGTCGCACGGATTTTCAGCTCGAACCCGCCAGCCTGCCAGATCATGAAATCCAGGCCGTATCCCATGACACATTCCCGGTTTTGGTTCCGCATCCCGGGGCATCTGCCAATGGCATCCTTGTACGCGACCTTACAGAAACCGAAGTGGCCCGGCTGGATTTTTACGAGATCGGTTTTGGTTTTGACCTGCACACCAGCGAAGTCGTTACCGCAAGTGGAACGGTCAAAGCACAGATCTATCTGGCGGATCATCAATCCATGGGGGCAGGGACAGGGTGGAGCCTGTCTGACTGGGCCGCAGAGTGGGGGGAACTGACGACAGCAACCGCCCATGAATACATGGAAGGCTTTGGCCATATCTCGCCCGATTTGGCGGCCACACGATATGACATGATGGCGACGCGGGCCTGGGCCACGCTGAATGCGGGCAAACAAAAGGTTCCAAGTGATCTTCGCACCGGGCCGAACCGGGACAACGTAAAGGTCGTCGCAACCCAAAGACCCTATACAAACTTCTTTTCCGTCGTCGAAAACGATCTGCAGTTCCGCCGTTTCGATGGCAAAATCAGCAATGTCATCAATCGTGGGGCGCTGGTTGGGGCCGATGCCGTGACCGTTTTGCCCTATGATCCGGTGCGCGACGTCATACTTTTGATCGAACAATTCCGCTACGGTCCATTTTTGCGCGGCGACCCATTGCCCTGGAAGCTGGAACCCGTTGCAGGCCGAATTGACCCCGGCGAAATGCCACAAGAGGCCGTGCACCGTGAATTGCGGGAAGAGGCGGCGTTGACCGTCAAATCCCTGCTGCATGTCTGCAATTGCTACCCGTCCCCGGGGATGCTGACAGAGTATCTTTACAATTATGTGGCCATCGCTGACCTGCCCGAGTCCCGGGCAGGTGTCGCGGGACTGGCCAGTGAAGACGAAGACATCAAGAGCCATATTTTGCCATTTGATCGCGCGATGGAACTAATTTCCACCGGTGAGATCGAAACAGGGCCGCTGATCCTTAGTTTGCTATGGCTCCAAGGACAACGAGACGTCATTCGTTCACGCGCTTGAGTTCCGACAATTGGCAGCTTAGATAAAGCCAAAGATGATGTGCGAGGAGCCATAAAGTGCAGGTTAAAAACGACCTTTCAGAGACTATCGGGAACACCCCTTTAATCCGCCTGAATGGCCCCAGTGACGCAACGGGCTGTGAAATTCTGGGCAAAGCTGAATTCCTCAACCCTGGGCAGTCCGTGAAGGACCGCGCTGCGCTGTTTATCATCCGTGATGCTGTGGCCTCTGGTGCGCTGCGCCCTGGCGGGACCATTGTGGAAGGTACAGCCGGCAATACTGGGATCGGTCTGGCACTTGTTGGCGCCTCTATGGGATTTCGCACGGTTATCGTCATTCCTGAAACGCAAAGCCAGGAAAAGAAAGACATGATCCGGTTGGCAGGGGCCGAATTGGTGCAGGTGCCCGCCGTTCCATACAAAAACCCCAACAACTATGTGCGCTACTCTCAGCGCTTGGCAGAACGTTTGGCCCAAACCGAAGAAAACGGGGCAATCTGGGCAAACCAGTTTGATAATGTGGCCAACCGACAAGCCCATATTGAAACCACCGGCCCAGAGATTTGGGACCAAACGGATGGCAAGGTTGACGGGTTTGTCTGCGCTGTCGGTTCTGGCGGGACCCTTGGCGGGGTTGCGGCCGCGTTGCAGCCCAAAGGGGTGCGCATTGGGTTGGCTGACCCTATGGGTTCGGCGCTTTATGGGTATTACACCACCGGTGAATTCAAATCGGAAGGAAATTCAATCACCGAAGGCATCGGGCAGGGCCGGATAACGGCCAACCTGGAAGGCCTTGTGCCCGACTATTCTTACCGAATTTCCGATCAAGAAGCGCTTCCTGTTGTGTTTGATCTCTTGTCCAAAGAAGGTCTTTGCCTTGGGGGATCTTCCGGGATCAACGTGGCAGGCGCGATGCATATGGCACGCGACCTTGGCCCGGGTCATGTCATCGTGACGCTGTTATGTGATTTCGGAAATCGCTATCAATCAAAGCTGTTTAACCCTAAGTTCTTACGTGAAAAGGGGTTGCCCGTGCCACAATGGTTGGAAGGACAGGGGCAAATTCTGCCGGCAGTTTTTGAGGATTAATGCACCGAATTAGATGCTTCCTGCTTTTATGGCTGTGCCTGTTTGGCGCAGCTGTTGCGTTGACGTCAAGTTTTCCGCAGACGAGCTATGCGCAGGAGATCGACCAAGAAAATGCAGTCACGCTTCCCGCAGATTACGAAGCCTGGGAAAAGGTCGCAACGCGGGCAGAAGCTGCGCTTGTCTCGAACAAAGCATCAGAACGCGCCTTAGAAGAGTTGCGAGAAGAGGTCGTCGAATGGCGACGTGTTTTCCTAAGCGCTCAAGGGGAAAACGCCAATCGTATCCCCACCTTGCAGGCCCAGATTGCCGCACTGGGCCCGCCGCCCGGTGAAGGTGAAACAGAAACCGAAGACATCGCACAGCAACGCGTGAACCTGGAAAACCAACTGGCCACATTGATGGAGCCGGAAATCAGGGCCAGAGAGGCGCACAGCCGCGCCGATGGCATTGTCCGGGAAATTGATACACTGGTGCGCGCAAGGCGGGTCGACAACCTGTTCACACGGGCCCAAACGCCCTTGGACCCCCAACTTTGGCCCGAAGCCCTTGCGGATTTCGGCCAATCCTTTGAATTGGCCACCAAAGAATTCAATGCGTCTCTAAGATCCCAGACCAAACAATCTGTGTTCCGCAAAAACATCGTGTCAGTCATCGGGTTGTTTTTAGTTGCTGCCCTGTTGATTTTAAAGGGGCGCAAATGGTTTGAACATTTGACACATCGGTTGTCGAACCGAAAAGAAGAAGCATTTCTTCGACTTTTGACTTTCCTGGTGTCGACTGGGCAAATCATTGTTCCATTTGTCGGCATTTTAGCGTTTTGCGCGGCACTTGACCTCACAGGTATGCTTGGTTTTCGGGGTAGTATCCTGGCCGATGCACTGCCCTATATTGCGTTGGTTTGGCTCGCAACGCGCTGGCTAAACTCTTTCCTGTTTCCAGTGGACGAAGACCGTCAACCGGCGTTTGAGCTGTCTGATCAGCACATCGCGATCCTTCGCAGAAACACCTCTGTTCTGGCAATCCTTTGGGGGCTGGTGGTTGCAATCACATCCATCGCGGATTTTGACCTGCACAGTTCCGAAACCCGTGGTGTTTTGCTGCTGCCGATCAATATCCTTGCTGGGATCCTGACCTATCAACTTGGCAAAACACTCACCTACGTCAAGGTTTTTGGCAATGTCGATGAGACGTCTGATGCGGGCTATCAAGAACGTGTGGCGCGTATATTGGGCCGCATTCTGATCGCTGTTTCGGTGCTCGGCCCGCTCTTGGCTATTCTAGGCTATCAGGCCGCCGGGACCAGTCTGCTTTTCCGGATGTTGCTGACCATGTGGTTCTTTGGGGTCCTTATCCCAATTTTTAGCGTCGTGCGCGATGTCTACTCACTGATCACACGCACGGATGAACAACACGCACGCGAAGCCCTGATCCCCGTCCTGATTTGCGTTCTGTTGGTCCTGATGCTGGTGCCGATCTTTGCTTTGATCTGGGGCGCGCGTGTTTCTGATTTGACGGAAATCTGGTCCCGCCTTGGGGAAGGCTTTCTCATCGGGGAAACCCGGATATCGCTTAATCAGTTCCTTTTGTTTGGCGGCGTCTTTGGGATCGGTTTTCTGATCACACGCTTGGTGCAATCCACGTTGAAGGGCACTGTGCTGCCCAAAACCGGGATTGACACAGGCGGGCAGGTGGCGATCGTTTCAGGCCTTGGATATGTCGGTATTTTTCTGGCCACGTTGGTTGCGATTTCCACCGCCGGAATTGATCTGTCCTCACTGGCCATCGTTGCCGGGGCCTTGTCCGTCGGCATCGGGTTTGGCCTGCAAACCATTGTCTCTAATTTCGTTTCCGGGATCATCCTACTGATCGAACGTCCCATTTCTGAAGGGGATTGGATCGAGGTCGGCCCCAATATGGGAACCGTCCGCGATATATCGGTGCGCTCTACACGCATTGAAACCTTTGACCGGACGGATGTCATTATTCCCAATTCGGACCTGATTTCCGGCACCGTCACGAACTACACCCGTGGCAACCTTATCGGACGGGTCGTGATGGGCGTGGGCGTGGCCTATGGCACGGACACACGCAAGGTCCAAACCATTCTGGAAGAAATCGCCAGTGCACAGCCGCTTGTCTCAATGAACCCACCCCCGACTGTGATTTTTAAGGGCTTTGGCGCTGACAGCCTTGATTTTGAGATCCGCGCAATTCTGCGGGATGTGAATTTCAAACTGGTTTTGCAAAGCGAGATCAATCACCAGATCGCCGAACGCTTTGCGCAAGAAGGGATAGAGATCCCATTCGCGCAGCGCGACATCTGGCTGCGCAATCCAGAGGCGCTGCACGCCTCTTCTGCGGACAAAGACGAATAACCCCCATGACAGAGCCTTTGTTCCATCACGACAGCTATCGCAAGCAGGCGCATGGCCTGGTCACAGCCCACACGCCAGAGGGGGGCGTGATCCTGGACAAAACACTGTTCTGCCCTCAGGGGGGCGGACAACCCGGCGATAACGGGGATCTTTCATGGGGCGATGGTTCTTTGGTCGTCGCAACGGCAATACGGGGCGAAAATGACGCCATTATCCTGATCCCGGGATCGGCCGGAAATCTTCCAGCGGTCGGAACACCCGTTTTGCAAACACTTGATTGGGACCGAAGATATCGCCACATGCGGCTGCACACGGCGCTGCATCTTCTGTCCGTTTCGGTCCCATTCCCCGTCATCGGCTGCGCCATTGGCCAAAGTGAGGGCTGGCTGGATCTCAAGATGCCCACATCCACAATAGACCGCGTCATTCTGCATGAAAGCCTGAACGAATATGTCGCACAGGATTTGCCGGTCACCCAGAGTTGGGGCACCGTTTCGGAAACAGAGGCGGAGACACCCGTACCGATGGCGCCAAAACCGTCATTGGGGCAGGGGGAAACACGTCTCATCCATATCGGCACAGGGGATCAGGAAATCAATCGCCAACCCTGTCTGGGCACTCATGTGGCGCATACACGTGAGATTGGGAAACTGACCGTCGGAACAATCGACGATTTAGGGCGCAATATACGTCGAATCCACATCCAGATCGACCACAACACATAAGACCACCCCAACCAGACCGAACCAGACCGCCTAAAACCCGAAATTCATTCCCAGAATGTCAGTTTGCCCCTTGCACGTCGGTCCCCCCACGCGCTAAAGACCCCGGCACGGAGAGGTGGCCGAGTGGTCGAAGGCGCACGCCTGGAAAGTGTGTAGGCGGGAGACCGTCTCCAGGGTTCGAATCCCTGTCTCTCCGCCACAGACCCCTCGCAAAGATGAGATGAAACCTCAAGCGGTGCAGTGTTATTTCACCGACCTGTTCTGAACCTCGCGCCCCTCAAGCCGTCGCTTTTGTTTGGTGTTTCGTGTGTGTCCGTTTTCATTCCCAAATCCGCAGCAGATTCGAGATGGTTTTACGCGGCAATCTTGCCCGGAAAAGGACGAGCACGCGGCAAACACGAAAAAAGGCCACCGAAATCGGCGGCCTTTTGACATAATTTTTCCGTAATTAGCGCTTGGCTATTCGGTATATTTAATTATTCAATTATATCACACCACTATAAGGCAGTTTAATTTTATGCTGATTATCTGCTATCAGTTTTCATTAACTTCATCATAGTTTCCTCATCGATTTCACCAGCTTTATACTTTCTAAGCGCTTCTGCTTGAAACGTATCAGTTGATAAATCTGACTTACTATTAAAAGTGGGCTGTGTTCGGATACCTTTATCTGCGCTCGCTTCGACTACAGAAAGTGACGGAGAACTATTTCGAACGACTAAACACCCAGCCATTTTGTCGTACAACGACTGTTTTCTCTTAGTCCAACCCATCATAAAATGCCCAATTAAAAGCGTGAATACAGATAATAACTTTCCGAAATATCTACCGTTAGCTTTACCAAAGCCTATGCGGTTTCCATCCAAGTCAACAACGCGAAGCCCAAGTAATTTTTTTCCGAATGTTGCTTGATACTTAGAACTTTCCAGTAGCGTGTAATAGAGCCAACCGACTACAAACCCAAGTAAGTTGCCTAACGCTTCTGCCGTCGCTTCGATTTCATAAGCACTTGACGTGCCAGCCATATTAACGCCAACCCAATAACCCAAAGCGAGGGCTGGAATTAACGTAATTAACGTCATTAAAATCCCGTCTATTATAGCAGCTGCGAGACGCAGCCAGAACCCTGCATAATTATAATTATCATCAAAATTAGGAACTTTTGCTAAGGAATAAACCCCCATAACCATTGCAATCAACATTGGTGACAAAAGGATTAAGCCAGGTAACCCAATATTATTCAGCATATATTTTTCATCTTTCTCAACCAAGTCTCACTATGCCACTCATCCTAAGCAGCGTTAAGCCCATTGACCCAGCCCCCTAATCCGGGCCGTTCAGGTGTAGAATCCGTTCCTGTTTGTTTCTGTTGTTATGGCTGCGGTCAAGGCCTGCTGAGCGGAGCCCTTGCGTAGCTCAAGCGAGGCAGGCCGTGCGGCACGGTTGAGATTGGCATAGACAGCCGGAGCCAGCCCGCCGAGTGATGTATGTGGTCGTTCTGCGTTGTAGTCGATTCTCCAATTCTCGATGATCTTCCGCGCCTCAGCGAGGTTGCCGAAGATGTGTTCATTCAAGCATTCGTCCCTCAGTCTGCCGTTGAATGACTCGACAATCCCGGCTTCCTTGGCGTTCACAACCAGCCCCCGGACCTTGGGATCGGGATGTGGGTCATAACCAAGCGACGGCACGCCGCCCATCCAGAGTCCTTTCTTTTTGGATGCCGCAATCTTGTCGCGGATGCGCTCTGCCGTGACTTCGCGTTCAAACTGGGCGAAGGACAAAAGCACATTTAGGGTCAGGCGCCCCATCGACGACGCGGTATTGAAGGCTTGGGTGACCGAGACAAATGAACATCCGGCGGCATCGAAGCGGTCTACCAACTTGGCGAAGTCGGCCAACGACCGCGTTAGGCGATCGATCTTGTAGACCACAATCATCTGAATGCGCCCTGCGTCTATATCGGCCATGAGCCGTTTGAGGGCAGGTCGTTCCAGTGTCCCGCCGGAAATGCCGCCGTCATCGTAGCGCGCTTTGTCTGCAACCCAGCCCTCGTGCCGCTGGCTGGCGGTATAGGCCGCGCAAGCTTCGTGCTGGGCATCAAGCGAGTTGAAATCCTGATCAAGGCCTTCGTCGGACGATTTGCGGGTATAGATGGCGCAACGGATGCGTGGCTTGGTCACTGTTGCCATTAGCTCCGCACCCCAAAAAATCGCGGGCCCGACCATCTGGCACCAGTGATGGCGCGGGCAATGGCAGACAGAGATGAATGGCGCTGTCCGTTCCAGCGAAAGCCATCTTCGAGCACATCAACCACATGGGTCACGCCGTTCCATTCCCGCAAGATACGGCCTCCGGGTTTAAGGGTAGGGGTTTTGGTCACGGGCTTGCCGTTCGACGCCCGATCCAGCTTCGCCATGAAGCCCTTCGGCAGGCCGCCCTGTGCCCTGGCCTGAACCTCAAAGGCCAGGAACCGGCGCAGGAAGGGCGCACTGATCCCTTTGGGGACCGGGGTGGCAAACATCCGTGCCCAGGCGTCTATCAGTGCTGCCCTATCCATCGCTTCGATATCGGCCACTGACGGCGTCATTGCCGAGCCACCGGCGCGCTGGTGATCCGATAGACGGATGTTCTGCCCGCGATCTCGGGATCACTGCGGTCGATGGTGTATCCGGCCTTCCGGAGCCCGCTCAGGGCTGCCCGAACGGAATGGGGTTGCCAGCCTGTCGCGGATTGCAACGCGCGGATACTGCGTCTTTCAGGATGGGGCGAAGGCGACTTATTACGAAAGTCAATTGCAGGGGGTCGCCGCTGAAGTCTCCAATCGACCCTCGATCTCTATTGATGAGTTTCGGGCGCGATTGACGGCGCTGCACCTGCTTTCGCCGTCAACCGCCAACCTTTTCTCACTTCGCTCGGGTACCGGGGATACCAACGCCTGATCGTGCCAGCATCAAAGATATTCCAGCGAATGATGCCTTTTTTGAGCAATTGGCGACGCTGTCCGTGGAAGCCTTGCATAGCCTTAAGGAAATAGGTTTTCTTACACGCGAGTTTCTTGCAGTCCTACCGAATGCAAAGGATGAGCTTGGAAACTCTGAGGATGACAAACGGTTCGACCAAATTCGAACATCGATAGTAGACGCGTTCGACGAACAGCCACTTACTCCAACATTTGCGAAGGCCCATGCTCCGGCAAAACATCTCTATCAGGCCAAGGATGCGTTGAAGAAGCTCGTATCCGACGAAGATATTGAACTTCTGATTAACGGTCGCGGTGTTGTTCCATGTTGGGCCGCAAACACCGACAAGGAAGGAAGCAGAATTCATCGTTTTATGTCTGGGCTTTCTCTTCGGGAATGGGACTTCAACGACTTCCTCGAAACAGTTGCAGGTCTGGCGGAAGAGGACCACGACGAGCCGGATGAAGATTTCATGAATTGGCTCTCCGCGAAGTCACCCGAGTGGCTTCAGGAATTGTATTCTAAGCTCATCGATGAAAAAGAGATTGAAGACGAAATCTATCAGCTCTCCACAGCTCGCATAGTGAGGCTAAGCGATGGATCGTTCACTTCAGCACAGAAGTGCTATTTTCCAGACGAGCATAATCGATTCACGGACATAGTGCCGTGTGTTGACCCCGTCATATTCGAAATAGGGAATAGCAAAGCCCGAAAGAAGAATGCGCGAAAATTTCTGGATGAGATTGGTGTTCGCGAGATTGGTGAACGCGAGTTGGTCGAAGTTTTGTTGGACAAAGGATATGTGACTGCCGATCGACCACTGCAAGAGAAAAATTACGTCACTCATCTTCGGCGATTCATGAAGCTCGCGAAGGATGACCCGTCCGCTATATCTCTGCTCAAGCAATACAAGCTCTTCATGGGCGATGATGGGTGACCTGTGCCCCAAAAACTCCTCCAAATTTGTGTAGAGTCCGCCTAACAAAAGGACGGACAAATGAAGGCACGATTCACGGACGAACAGATCATTGCAATGATCAAGGAACAGGAAGCCGGTGAGAAGACTGCTGATGTGTGTCGGCGGCACGGCATCAGCTCAGCGACGTTCTACAAATACAAATCGAAGTACGGTGGCATGGAGCCATCTGATGCGAAGCGTTTGCGCGCATTGGAGGACGAGAACGGCAAGCTGAAGAAGCTGCTGGCAGAGCAAATGTTGGCAGTGTCAGAGGAAACTGACTTGAACAGGGCAGGCCGGTTTCGTAGCGTTTTGGGATGAAAAAACGCGATCCATTCAAGTACTTCAAGACTAGCCCAGAAATCATCCGCTTGGCGGTTATGATGTATGTGCGGTATCCACTTTCGCTCCGAAATGTGGAGGATCTTTTGCACGAGCGTGGCATCGATATCAGCCACGAGACGGTTCGGTTTTGGTGGAATCGTTTTGGACCGATGTTCGCCGCTGAAATTCGTAAACGGCGCGTCCAGCGGTTGCGGGCTCATTCGAATTGGCAATGGCACCTGGATGAGGTGTTTGTGAAAGTGAATGGCGAGACGCACTATCTCTGGCGGGCCGTAGATCACGAAGGTGAGGTGCTTGAAAGCTATGTTACCAAGCGCCGTAACCATAAAGCGGCATTGAAATTTCTCAGAAAAACCATGAAGCGCTTTGGCCCGCCACATGTCATCGTGACCGATCTTCTGCGGTCTAACGGCGCTGCCATGAAGGTCATCGGCAATGCAGACAGACAAGAAACAGGTCGCTGGCTGAACAATCGTGCCGAGAATTCACACTTGCCGTTTCGAAGGCGTGAACGGGCTATGCTGCGCTTCCGACGAACGCGAACGTTGCAGAAATTCGTCGCCGTTCACGCCTCCGTCCACAACCATTTCAACCAGGAACGTCACCTTTACTCACGTGCCAATTTCAAGACCAACCGAACCGCCGCTCTTGCCGAGTGGCGTGGCCTCTGCGCGTCATAAGGGGCAGCTTCACTGTCCTTGCGGAGACTGGTTCGAATTAGTCTGGCAGCACCGGCGGGCAGGTTGGGTTCGTAGCTTCGTGTATCCCGTCATGGGCTTTGAGACAGAGCGGCAGTTTTGCTTAGCGAGAGTTTTCGGTTCAGCGGTAGGGCAAGCTGAAAAACGAGAAGCTGTTCGTCTGGGTGATAATCTGTGCCCCCATCTCAGCCATAAGGGTTTGCATTGCGGAGCTGCCCGTCGGACATGCAACAAGATCGGCGGCATCATCAAGAAAGTCGACGGTGAATGCGCTTTCGCCGACAATTTGGCATTCATCTGACGGGCTCCGGTAGCCGCGAACAAAGACGAGATCGGGGTCCGGTTCGCTGACCGCAACCTCAACCGGCGTCTCAATACATCCAGTTAGGAAAAGCGCCGCTGAAAAGACGGCGAAGGATGCCAATAGCTGCTTCAAGTGAATAGTTGTTGCCATTCTACTTCTCCCATTCCGCGGCTGTGCTGCGCCAGATGCCATCCTCTGCGTCCCAGGTGCTTGCAGTAACGCATGGGGTTGGGTTGATCCCGCCGCATTGCGATCCGTGAACATCCGCTAGAAGAACACGGTTAGGACCAAGGTCCACGACATCCCAACCTTGGTTAAGCAGAGAGCCAATGACATCACCAACAAGGAAATGCGACATGCATCCGCCAGTTCCGCAATAGAGAGAAGCGGCGGACGAGCAGGCAAACGACGCCTCGTTCAGTGCCCAATCAGATCTCAGATCCCCGTCTAGATCCACACGTGCAACAGCGCCCCATTCCAATGCGAAATTACCATTCTCAAAGTCAGAGCAGGCCAGTTGCGCCTGACTGACCTTTTCTTGAAGCTGCGCCGGGAGCGCAGATATCTCTGAAGCACTGGCAGGCAGCGACAATGTTAAAGTTGTCGCGAGAAACGCGCAGGAAAGCATCCTGACAATCCAAACAAGGCTGGATGCGACGTTCGATGCTTTTTTCAGTTGCATTGGTCGTACCTATAATCGCCGAATTCAAGCCAGTTTTCCCTTTGGTTCCGGAATATTAGAAATTCGGACCGATCTTCCGCCAGTAGGGCAACCACGAAGTCCTTGACCGGTTCGGAGTTGCCGAAATAGCTGTAGGAGGTCATCGCCCGCTGGGTTTCGCCGTTCACGGTGACGCGCGCGTCCCATTCATCGCTGGCGTCATCGAGGATCACGAACTCGATTTGGCGTTTGATCCCACCGCCGCCGCAATAGACCACACCTTCTGGTGCCTCCATCGGCACGGAGGTTTGGTCCAATGCACGACATTCGGCCCGGAGCGACTGGATAGCTGCACCTGATCCCTTAAGATCAAAAATGCCGTAGCTGACGTCTTGATCTACCATCGCGAGGTTCAGGGTGGCGTTTGCGGCAATCTGGTCGAGGACGAAAGCATAATCCGCCTCGTCGCTGAACTGGATCTCGACAGGATAGTTGTCGACGATCTGGACGAACGAGTTTTCGCGTCCCATCTGAAAAGAAGCGACTTCCTGCGATCCGTTTATCAGAAAACGAAAGGAAAGGCCGTTCTTTCGTACAATATCCTGCGAATCCTCATACCCGGCCGGGGCGAACCTGATCCTGTCGCACTGCAACTCCAACGTCATGTTATTTGTTTGAACAAATGCATTTGGCAACGGATTGCCGTTGAAGCTCCATTCGGCCAGTGCAGGGGCAGCCGACAGACAACACATCAGACACGCAGACCAGAAAGTGTTTTTCATTCTTAACTCCCAGAGTTCCACCAACGAAGAGGCAATTATCGTTCTCAAGCATTGAGGCGCCAGTGAGTGGTCATGCATTCCTAAGAAGGTGCGCCATATTCGTTTGTCCCTTCCTGTGAAGGACGCGAAAGCCACCAGATCATCAAGACAGAAAGCACAAGTTGAATCGCGTACATGGCCATCAAACCGGTTGCACCAAAAAAGACTGCTGGTCCCCTCAATGTCTCCGGGTCTTCAACGCCAGTTTCGAGCGCTGAAAAAACTGCAACCCCGGTCAGCAGCATGAACATCATTGCGATGCTGAAGGCCATTGGAAGCAAAAGGTACCATCCGGGACGGCCAGTATCATGCAATCGACGCCACCCTGCGGCAAGCAGGGGAAGCAATATCGCCAGTTGGAAAACCGAGTTCAGCAAGTTCGATCCCTGTCCCGTTTCGGGATCAGTGCCAAAAAGGACCGCCCCGAGTACCGCCAACCCGACGTTGACCAGGATTACGAACAGAACAAACCACCAATACTCTGATCGCTGCGCGCGGCCCGAAAACACGACATACTTGGACAGGCAGGTCTTGACCGATTTCGTGAAACCCATTGCCAAACCCCTCGTTTTGCTCTCTGAGCCCTATTTTACGGTTTGAAATATTTACGAGAAACCGCGGCGATGCAAGTTTTAAGTACAAATGGAAAATTTCAGACTGAGAAACTGTGCGGAAAATGATTTACTTCAAACTGCGTGTCACCTGAAAAACCAAATCGTGCTCTTAAGCCAAAGGTAACCAGTGTCACAGCCCGCATACCCTGGAACTGGACAACACCACCCTCGAACGCGCCATGGAGCCCGTCGCCATCGCACGCGTGACTTCGCAATTGATTGTCACACGCACGTCCCGCTCGTCTTTGGGTTTGTTGAGTATTCCGTATCGCGAAGCTTCGCCATGATCTTATCACTTGCTTCATTGCAAAGTTTTTTCCATGTCTTCCCGATGCCGATAATCTGACCGGCATCGGATAATCTACTAATGCCAAAGTCTTGAAAGTTATCGGTAGTGTTTCCAACACGCCTCGTAACCCATTTTGAAATATGGCTCGAAGCGCGAGTCGTACATGTCTGCGTACCTTTCATAGACGCTGCTCATACTCGCCTGGGCGTCGCGGGTACCTTCTATACAACCGTCGTCGTAATAAGCTCGCTCGTTCGAACCGGCGGTCGGCGCATTGTCATGGGTCGGCTTCTTCGCGGCATCAGCGGCCGCGTTGCCGTACCCGATCCTGTAACCTTCGACATAGCATCCGCCCCTTTCGGAATCGCGGTTCAAGTGCGGGCGATGCCGTTCGGCCCGCTGTTTGTACCCATTTGCGCCATCGACCCTGCCGTCGCTAACGCCAGACTCGTAGGCATGTTGAAATTCGACTCCACAATTCGCAGCGAAACTCCCTGTTGAACTAAACGCTACGAAAGCCGAACTTAAGATCATGCCCTTAAAAAGAATATTCATTTTTTTGTACCTTTTCTGAGTATGTTCAGGTCTTATTATAGCCCAATCGATCAGTTCGGTCACCTAGCTTGTTCGCAAAACTGTCCTAAAAAGCAGGACCACTTCACACTATCGCGCCAAAACCGCAGCCGTTTCGCGGGGGACACCGGAAGTTCACGAAAATAGCGTGAACGTTCCTGGTCGTTTTCCGTCCAAGGAAATGTCCACCAAAACAACTTTTTTGACCTTCGAGACGAACGCGTAAAATTCCAAGACTTCATTGCGTGGCGGAGTGCCTGCATATCAGGTCAAAACGATCACACTACGGTCGTCGTAGAATTCGGTGCTGGTTGACCCCTTCACGGTTGCGAATTGGTCAATCTTATGGAAGTCAGCCGCTTCCGCAGCGTGGAACGCGGTTTCCCATGCTGCCACTGAGATGTCGGGGGGGGGGGACGGATAACCGTCAGTGTAGAGTTCGATGCTTGTGACGTCCGCCTTCTTGCGTACAAAATCCTGAAGTTCGCCGCCTTGAGGTGTAGTGCCGTTAATCGTGTCAAAACAAAGCGGGCTACCAACCGCGTTGCCAAAGGTAAACTGTTTCTGGATGCCGTCCATGAGAAAGGTTTCCACGATGTCTGCGACTGCGTGAAGTTGTGCAGCGTTGATGGCCAATTTGACGATGTCTGAGGCGCGCGCTTGCGTTATCGCGCCTTCGGAAATGGCCGTTCCAAGGCCAAGGAATATGCTGCGCCGGGCCATCGCCTCCACTGTGTCGCGGTTGCTGGTCTGGCTGATGAAAGTGTTGAAGAGCGCGACACGTGCCGCCGTCGACACGCCGTCGATGATCTTTTCGTGGTGGTGGATCTCAGTGCCGTTCAAACGGACGGCGCTGTCTCCGAGCAATAAAAAGCGCCAAGTTTGACCGCAGTCCATTGCTACAGCGATGGTTGTTGAGGGCGGAATTTGCAAGCCTAGCGGGGCGGTTCGGGCCCGCAGGGCGGACGAAAGGCGGTCAATGATTTGGTCGCCGGCTGCATTGCGGGCCACTGGATCGAGCGCGATTGCTGTCATTTCGGCTGCGACCGTCATAGCGGCCAATCGTCCGGCTGCAGTGCCATCGACAACGGTACCAAGAGGGTCTGTCGCCCCATCAAAGACGCCAAAAACAACGCCTGGCACAGCGAGGGGAACGTCATCACCCGGTGCTGAACCGTCGCGGTATTTCGATCTGTTAAAGAGCTCAAACTGCATCTTGATCCTCAGAGAAACGCGCTGTCGCGGTTTTCAGTGAACCGGAAGACCAAGTATACGCAGATGCCCGTACAAAGCAGCAATACTGTAGACAGAGCCGCCGCGAGCCCGAATTCCCCGTCCAATACTGCCAGATAGATTGAAACTGGCATGGTAATGGTGCCCGAATCATAGAGGATCAGAGTCCCGGATAACTCGTTAATGGCGGTGATGAAACCCATAAGGGAGCCGACGATAAGCCCCGGAAAGATCAACGGAATCGTGATCTTGAGGAATGCGTGGAGGGGGGGGGCACCGAGGTTAATGGCGGCTTCTTCCATAGAGGGTTTTATTTGCCGTAAGCTGGATGTGGTTGAGCGGACACCGTAGGGCAAGCGCCGTATGAAGTAGAGCAGGATCAGCAGCCAAGCCGCGCTCGCCCCGCTCATAAATCCTGTCCGAAAGGTTGTGACAAAGCCGATGGCCATTACCACTCCAGGGATAAGGTAGGGGACCATCATCAAAAAGTCGATTGTGCCGGATGCTGCGGTATCGCGCCGGACAATAACATAGCTGATCAGGGCCGAAAACGTCGTGATCAGGATGACGGCTGCAATAGCAAAGACAAAGCTGTTGGTAATTGCCTCGGGAGCAGTACGCAAAATACGCCCATAGCTTTCCAGCCCATACCCGCCGACGAAGACTGGGCCATTGGTCTTGAGGAATGACGTATAGACAACGACTAGGGTGGGCAGCATCGCGATCAGGACGACACCGTGGCAAAAGCTGTGCACGGCGAAATTGCTCCATCCGGTAAGATTTACTTTCACGGGCAAGTTTGTGAGACTGCTGGCATAGCGTCGCTTTGCCAGAATGCGCCGTTGTGCCAACAGTGCCAGCATCGAGATGACAATCATGATCATTGATACGGTCACCGCCATTGTTGGCAGTCCGCCAAGTTCGGACCGATATGCCGAAAAAGCAATTGTGGAAAGTGTTCGAAAGCCACGCCCGAGGATGGCGGGTGTGCCAAAATCCGCGATAGACAACACAAAACAGATGATCGCGCCGGTGCTTATCGCCGGAAAAACCAAGGGCAATGTGACTTTGGTGAAGCGTTGCCATGGCGTGCAGCCGAGGTTTTCGGCAGCGTCTTCGAAGGATTTGTTGACGGCCATCAGTGCCGTTTGCGTCATCAGAAAGACGAATGGGAAAAACTTGAGCGTGAAAACAAGGATGATGCCGTGCGCGCCGTAGATTGTCGGTGTGTCTATCCCGACAGCTTCAAAAAAATTGGTGATGAAGCCATTGGATCCCAGCATCATGATCCACGCGTAGGCCCCGATAAAGGGCGGCGCGACCAAGACGAGAATTGCCAGCGTTGAGATCCACGCGCGCCCCCAGAGATGAAAGCGCGCTGTGAAAAAGGCAAGTGGGATACCAAGTAGGCACGCGCCCAATGTCCCGAGGACCCCCACAAATAAAGTGTTTTTCAAACCCTTGAGGTAATAGTTGCGTGTAAACACCTCGACGTAATTTCCAAGCGTCCATTTCTGCGTATCCGCATCAACGAATGACAACATGAGGACGCGTACAATGGGGAACAACAATAGCAAAACAAGGACAGCAAGAATGACACCGGTGACGACCGTCCAGAAATCGTACCTGCGCAGTATGCTGGTCATGCGATGCGACCGCCTGCATCGCTGTCTTCGAAAAAGGCGAGGTCGCTGCGTTTCACCAATAGTGTGACGGTGCTGCCTTGCGCCAGCTTGATGATATCAGGGTTGGGTCGGGCGAGAGATTTCAGCGTCTCGCCGTAATCGGTGATTGCGATTACTTCCATCTCGCGACCGACGAAGCTGACGTCAGATAGCTTTGCGGCGATAGCAACCTCATCCGCTGCGGGTGCCACCGCGTCGGGCTTGACGGTTAGAGTTTCGGGGCGGATGCCGGCGACGATGTCATGTTTCGCGTCGCTTATGTCCAAGATTGGCGCACCACCGGAGCAGAGTGCAAGCTGTCCACCAGTTCGGGTGAGCGACAAGAAGTTGTTCGCTCCCACAAAGGTTGCGACGAACTTGTTGGTCGGATGGAGGTAAATGTCGAGTGGGCTTGCTGCCTGTTGGATTACGCCTTGATACATCACGCAGACGGTATCGGACATTGCCAGCGCTTCTTCTTGGTCATGAGTGACGTATACAGTTGTGATGCCCAGATCTCGTTGGATTCGGCGAAGTTCTGCCCGCAAGTCCACCCGTAAACGCGCGTCAAGGTTGGATAAGGGTTCGTCCATCAATAAGACCTTGGGCCGAATGACGATGGCCCGTGCGAGACCCACTCGCTGTTGTTGCCCGCCGGAGAGTTCATGCGGCATCCGTTCAGCGAAGGCACCGAGTTGCACGACTTCAAGCACATCGTTGACGCGTTTGGTGATCTCTGCCGTCGAGACTTTGCGTTGTCTTAGTCCGAAAGCCACGTTGTCGCGCACATTGATGTGCGGGAAAATCGCGTAGTCCTGGAAGACCATGCCGACGTCGCGTCTATGTGCAGGCAGGCCTTCGATGGATTGTCCATCGACCGCAATCCGACCCGCGTTTTGATCATGAAACCCGGCAATCGTGCGAAGAAGCGTGGTTTTTCCACAGCCGGAAGGGCCAAGAAGCGTAAAAAAGGAACCCGAGGGGATGGAAATATTGATGTCAGACAGGGCCACGACTTCGCCGTAGAGCTTGCGCAGGCCAGTAATCTCAACAGAAGCCATTCAGCTCACCTGCAAGTATGAGGAGGCCGGGCGCAATTTTTTACGCCCGGCAGATTGCATCACTGAACGTCAAGCACCATATCTTGCCATGCTTCAACCAGGCGCGCACGGTTTTCTGCAGCCCAGGCGCTGTCGTAGCCAACTGAGTTGACCTCAGCCAAAGGCAGCAGTGCTGGATTTGACTCGACATCCGATCGCACAGGTCGTCGGCCCTGTTCAGCAACAACGACTTGCGCCTCTTGCGACATCATAAAGTCCAGGAATGCTTTAGCGTTGTCCTCATTTGGAGCACCCGAGACAAGCGCCATCGCGTCAGGCGCAATGGCCGTACCTTCGGACGGATAGATTATTTCAACTGGCCCACCACCTTCGACGTAGCGCAGCGCGGCGTCCTCAAGCGTAACCCCAACGGCCAATTCGCCGTCGTTAACAAATCGTGGTACGGCGCCAGAACTGTCAGAGAGCACGAAGTTCGACAACAAGCCTTCGTAGATGCCCCAGCCTGCTGCTTCATCTTCAAACGCCTGCAGTACAGTGGCCAGTTGAATGTAAGCGGACCCGGAGGCTTCTGCGCGCGCAGATGAAACCATGTCGTTGTACATTGGATCCGCGAGGGCTGCCCAGCTATCGGGGGCCGGTTTGCCATCAAGTTCGCCTTCATTGACGATTAGGACCATGACGACGGCGGTAAAGGGCGACCACATTTCGCTTTGCTTCATACCCTCTGCGAGCATGTCAGAGCCTGCTGCAGAATATGCCTCGAACAGGCTTGGATTGAAGTCGATGACGGTGCCGTCAACGCTCCACAGCACGTCTGCCATGGGGGCGCCGGCCTCTGCTGTGAGACGATTAAGTAGTTCGCCCGACCCTGCCTTGATGATCTCAACCGAGGTACCGGTCTTTTGTTCAAACATTGGCACAAGCGCATCGATAAAATTTTGTGGTACTGCCGTGTAGACCGTCACGCTGCCTTCGGCAGTTGCCATGCCTGCGCTGATTGTGAGCGCAGAAACGATTGATAGAACTTTTAGTTCATTTTTCATATGACCTCCAATAAGTCTATGTCGCTGGCTAAGTGTCAAATTTTTTTCAGCAATTATGGCCAACTTGCTCCATGGCACTTCATAAACTTTGCTTAGTCAATCAATTATTTCCTACTGAAGACGCTAAGGATGCTGACTAATCTGTTGGTTCGGGGGTGCTTGCGCCAAGTGTCTGCAATGATGGGGAGGCTATGAAGTCAAATCCAAACTGCACTTTCGCTGCTCAGCGCGAGTACAGTTGAGACGCGGACAATGTTGTAGTACTTTGTTCTGACTTTTGTTCGGACTCCAACCTCTTTCTCGGTGAAAGCCCCAAAAGTGTCACGAGAGTGACTAACACCAAGGCTCAAGGGTCGAAGGACGTATTTTCCACTCTCGCTGCGGAATGTTGAGGATCTTTTGCACGAGCGCGGCATCGACATCAGTCACGAAACGGTGCGGTACTGGTGGAATAGATTTGGCCCGATGTTTGCTACTGAGATCCGGCGAAACCGGGTCAGCCGGATGCGTGCATACTCGAACTGGCAATGGCATTTGGACGAGGTCTTCGTGTAGATCAATGGCGAGCAGCATTAGCTTTGGCGTGCCGTTGATCATGAAGGCGAGGTTCTGGAAAGCTTTGTCACGAAGCCACGGGAACGCGAGGCAACCCTGAAATTCTTCCAGAAAACAATGAGGCCACGGTCGACCACATATCTTGGTGACTGACAAACTCCGATCATACGGCGCAGCGATGAAGGAGACCGGCAACGCTGATCGGCAAGAATCCGGCCGCTGGCAAAACAACAGGGCTGAGAATTCACATCAGCCATTTCGAAGGCGAGAACGGGCTATGCTGGGCATTCGACGCATGCGAAGCTTGCAAAAATTTGCCTCCGTCCACGCTTCCGTTCACAACCATTTCAACCAAGAGCGCCATCTCTACAACCGATCGAATTTCAAGCTGAACCGCGCCGCTGCTCTGACCGAGTGGCGCGGTCTCTGCGCAGCCTAACAGGTTGAGGTTGCCGGAGAACTGAGACTGGTTCGCATTCGTCTGACAGCACCAGACAAGGGCATGAAGCACTCGCGCGGGGCACCGCACCACCCGCAAACCCAAGGTAAGATAGAGCGGTGGCATCAGACCTTGAAAAACCGTGTCTTGCTGGAGAACTGCTTCCTGCCCGGTGATCTCGAAGCCCAGATTGATGCCTTCGTCGATCACTGCAACCACCAACGTTACCACGAAAGCCTAAACAACGTCACACCCGCTGATGTCTACTTCGGACGTGACAAAGCCATTTTGCAGCAAAGGGAAAGGGGCAAACGAAAGACACTCGAAGCGCGACGCTTGCATCACAACCAACGCGCCGCATAATGGAATCAACCAGATGAGCCGAACTCTCTCTTAGTTTAAGCCGCAAATGATGCCAAAAACCCTGACGACGGACAGAACACATACCTGGTTGCGAAAGCAGTTTCAGTGACACTTCATATGATGTAGTATCTCGAAAAAATGGTGAGAAGAATGGGCATTACCGACGCATTTTCTAGACTGGTCGCACTAATCGGCGCTGGGATGATTCTGATGCGCAGATGGGGCAAGGAAACCGATCCGCCTGCTTTGGGCGGGGCGCCGGATATTCCCGACGCCAAAGCACAGGGCATCCCGACGCTTAAAATGCCAACTGCAAAAGGATGGGAAGGGGATCACACTCCTACAGCTGCCGAGGGGCTTCAGGTCAACGCATTTGCGCGTGATTTGTTGCATCCGCGTTGGATTTATGTCCTGCCAAATGACGACGTCCTGGTGGCGGAAGCGCTTGGTCTTCCCTGGGATACACCTAAAACGCCATTCGATTTTGCGATCTTCAGCACGATGAAGCGAGCGAAAGCTGTTGGCGTCAGTGCCAATCGCATTTCACTGTTTCGGGACTCTGACGGGGACGGCGTGGGCGAGGTTCGCGAGGCCTTTCTGGAAAACCTGTACCATCCCTTCGGCATGGCTCTGGTGGATGGCACATTTTATGTTGGCAATACAGACGGGCTCGTTTCGTTCCCGTATTCGGACGGGCAAACTCAAATAACCGCCGAAGGCACCAAACTGGCCGACTTCAAACCGGGCGGTCATTGGACGCGCAGTTTATTGGCCAGCCCAGATAACACGAAAATTTATGCGGGTGTCGGCTCAAAGTCGAACATTGCCGACGACGGCATGGAGATTGAAGAAGGCCGCGCAGCCATCCACGAATTTGATATTGCGTCGGGCGAGACACGGATTTTCGCGTCGGGTTTGCGCAATGCGGTTGGAACGGCCTGGGAGCCGACAACCGGTGTTCTGTGGACGGTCGTTAACGAACGCGATGGTCTGGGTGACGAGGTCCCACCTGATTATCTGACATCCGTTCAAGACGGCGGCTTTTATGGCTGGCCATATTGCTATTGGGGACAAACCGTTGACGATCGCGTGCCACAGGACGAAGCGATGGTCGCCAAAGCTATCCGGCCAGACTATGCTCTGGGCGGGCATACCGCATCGCTTGGACTTTGCTGGATGCCCGAAGGCACCTTGCCCGGTTTTCCGGATGGGATGGTCGTGGGCCAGCATGGGTCTTGGAACCGCAGCACACTGAGCGGATACAAGGTGATTTTCATACCATTCGAAAATGGCAAACCATGTGGTCCGCCGCGCGACATTCTTTCGGGCTTTTTGTCGCCTGACGAGAAGGTCTCCTATGGACGCCCTGTCGGCGTTACCATCGGACCAGACAATTGCCTGTTGGTTGCAGACGATGTTGGCAACGTGGTTTGGCGAGTGACGGCCGCGTAACCCGCCAGCTCGTTGCGCAGAGCTTAGGTCAGATGCAGGGTGCGCGTGGCCAAACGATCCACATCCGTTGGTGCATGGCTGACAAAGATGGTAGCGATTTTATTGTCGGCGATCATTTCGCCGACCAGTGCCATCATTTCGTTTGCGGTGGCTTCATCCAGCGAAGCAAATGGCTCATCCAATAACAAAGCGCTTGGTCGCATCGCCAAAGCCCGCGCAAGCGCGACACGCCGTTGCTGACCCAGTGACAACTGTCCTGGAAAAGCCTGTTCTTGGCCGGGAAGCCCAACCTTGTGCAAAAGCTCGCGGATTTCCGCGGCGCTCGCGCGTGTTGCAATTTGAATATTGGAAGACACATTGCGCCAGGGTAATAAATTCGGCTCCTGAAAGACCATGCCCACTGCTTTAGGGCATGCCACACGGCCCGAAAAAGCGGTGTCCAGCCTCGAAACAATTCGAAGAAGCGTCGTTTTACCTACGCCGGATTTTCCTGTTACTGCAAGTACTTCACCCGGAGCCACCTCGAATGCCACGTCTTTGAGGATGGTTTTGTCGCCAAACTTCTTTTCGACGATCTGCGCAGATATCATGATTGCCGCCACTTTGCTGCTCTGCGTTCCAGCGGCCTTAACAATAGTGCTTCGACACCCAACATGATTCCAATGAAACTCATCGCATAGACCAGCACCATACCCACTTCGAAAAGCTGAAAGTAAACGTGAATTTGGAAACCCACACCGTCGGAGCGCCCCAAGAATTCAACGACGAGTACAATTTTCCAAATTAGAGCAATTCCGGACCGGGCAGAGGCGGCAAAAAACGGCGCAAGTTGAGGTAACCAAACATGGCGGGCTTGATCTTTCGTTGAAATGTGAAAAACCTCGGCCATTTCATCGTATTTCGGATCAAGAGCACGCACGCCCTCGCGGATGATGACGGCGACGTTGGGAATTTTGTTAAGCGATACCGCCAACACCGCGGCAACTTCATTCAGCCCGACCCAGAGATAAACCAAAACAATTGTCACCAAGGCCGGGATGTTCAGAAATACCGTCAGCCACGGGTCAAACCAGCGATTGAGACGCGGATAGCGCCCAAGCAGAAAACCGAGAATTGTGCCTATGGTCATTGCACACACAAAGGTGACGATCACACGCACCAAAGTAGCAGACAGGTGATAAAATAGTTGGCCGGATCGAATTTCTATCTGGAACAGTGGCACCAACCGCCAAGGCGTTGGCAGCACGCTTGGGTCGTTCTTCATCGCCGCCAAAATGGACCACACCAAAAGCAACCCACACAAGGAAATCAGGTAGGTTGCCCATGAGTATCGCTCAGTCTGCAATGGTCAAAAACACTCCGTCGGGAAGGGAGGTTGTGTCACCGACCAATTCGCGACCGCCCACAGCCGCCATTAATTCAAAGAACCGGCGTGCATTTGCCTCATCCACTGCATAAGAACTGGGTATGCCCGCTATGAAACCTGTGCGAAGGGCCTGAAACTCAGCATCGCTTTTGGCCATCATTGTAGGGCGCAGCCGCATCCATTCCGCCTCATCCGTTGCCAAAATCGCTTTTGCCGCCCGTGAAGCGCGCGCAAGACCTTCGACCAATTCCGGTTGCTCGTCTGACATTTGCCCATTCACGACATAACCAAGCAAAGGAATGTCTGGGTCCAACCCAAGTCCTACGGCGGCGTCTGCGACCGTCATCACGGAACGCATTCCTTCCGCCTCCATTCTGGCGAGGAAGTGCCAGAAATTGATGGCACCGTCGACTTCGCCTGAAAGCGCCGCGTTGTATATCAGTGGTGCCCCTCCATAGACTTCCTCATTCAACTTGGACAGATCGAGCCCTAGTTTCTGAAGCGCGTAGGCGCGCAATACGATCCAACTTTTGTCCAGGGGGCCGCCAGCAATTCCGATTTTTTTGTTTTTTAAATCCGCGAGTGTTTCGATAGGGCTGCCTTTTGGCACCATTAGTGCGCCTACGGCCTTTGAGTAGGGGATAAATCGAATGTCCTTGCCCGCGTTTCTGGCTCGCGCGACCCAAACCCAGTCGGACAGGATTACATCCGCTTCGCCCCCCTGAAAGGCGACCTTCGAGGCCGCTGAACCTGCGACCGGCATGATCTCCAGATTAAAGCCGTTTGTATGGTCCAGTTTGTGTTCTTTGATGACGTTCAGTTCCCAATTCAGGGTGCCGAACTTCAGTGCAGCAATGCGTAATGTCGGCATCTCCGCACTGGCCATGGAGCCTGCAAACAGAACTGTGATAAAGACGCCTAAAAAAAGGGAGGCGAGTTTCATGATTTCTTTCTGCTTCAAGAATGGATGAATGCGACTGTGCATTGGGATATTACAGCTTTGCACATTTGCCAAGTACGCAGCCAGTGGCCACATCTCAATTTACAGGCTGCACAATCCGGAAAGAAATCTCACCTCATGACCCATCTTCATGCTCAAACGCATCGCCGCTGTTGCGGAGTGGCGTGCACTCGGCACGGCATATTGCTAACTGTGGTCGGTCATTCAGAGACTGGTTCTCATTAGTCTGGCGGCATCGCCACAAACCCCTCGCAAAGATGAGATGAAACCTAAAGCGGGGTAGTGTTGCTTCACCGACCTGTTCTGAACGTCGCGCCCCTCAAGGCGATCAGCGGCCGGTTCCCACACGCCTGTATTTACACCTTGCGCATAGAACCCGTTATCTTCCACCTTGAACCCTACAGGGGACAGGAGGAATTGCATGGCGCATATCGCATTCTTAATGGGGCAGGAGCCTTTCGAAGGCGTGTTTCCGCCAAAGCAACTTGCGCGTCTGGGAACTATTCCAGGTGTTAGTGGTTGGATGCATCTAGAGGATCTCAACACGTTGAAATCCCACGAAAACACCAGGGAAATCGGCGTTCTTGTCACCGGGTGGGGAACGCCGAAACTCGACATGGATTTGTTTGGCGCTTGTCCCGACCTGGCCCTGATCGCCCATTTTGGCGGCACCATTCGTAGTTTCATCTCTGCCGAGCTGCTGAACCATTTGCGCCTGTCCACCAGCTCTTCCCCAAATGCGATCCCTGTTGCCGAGTTCGTGCTGTCTTGGGTGCTTCGTTGGAACAAACGCCTTCCCCAATGGGAAGCGGCCTATAAGGCACCCGGTGGCTGCACAGAAGACCGTCAAAACGCAACCTTCACCGCCAGCGGAAACTACGGCAAGATCATCGGTGTGATCGGTGCGTCTAAGGTCGGAAAGCATTTGATCAGCCTGTTGCAGCATTTTGATCTGGAGGTCTTGCTGTCCGACCCGACTGTCTCAATGGACCAAGCAGCCGCATTGGGCGCGCGTAAAGTAGAGCTCTCTCAATTGATGTCTGTTAGTGACGTGGTTTCGATCAATGCGCCGCTGTTGCCGGGAACTCGCCACCTGATCAATCGAGCCGCGCTCGCCCAGATGCAGGATGGGGCCTTGCTGATCAACACAGCGCGCGGGGGGCTGGTTGATCATGATGCTTTACTGGCAGAGCTTTCTTCGGGCCGTTTGCACGCCGTACTGGACGTCACGGATCCAGAACCTCTGCCGGCGGAGTCTCCGTTCTTTGCGCTGCCCAATGCCTATCTGACCCCGCATGTGGCGGGATCTCTAGGGGACGAGCTGCACCGGCTGGCTGACAACGTCATTGACGAAATTGAGTGTTTTATGTCGACGGGGCGCCTGAACCACGAAGTGACCCAAGAAAATTGGGATCAGATTGCATGACACAACAACATCGAATCCGTCCTGGGCTGTGTTCCGTCACTTTCAGGGCGCTCACGCCAGAACGGATCATTTCATTGGTCGAGGAGGCGGGGCTCAAAGCCATAGAATGGGGTATGGACGGTCATTTACCCCCGGGGGACCTCAAACTGGCCAGGGCCCTTTCGCAGCAATGTGGTGACGCGGGGATTGCGACACCGACCGTCGGGTCCTACCTGCGCTCCAATAAGGCAGAGGACCCGGCCTTTGCCGCCGTTCTGGAAAGCGCCCAAGCGCTCGGCGCGAAAACAATCCGCATTTGGGCCGGACAATTGCCGAGCGACAAGGCAACCCCAAGGGAGCGGGCGAAAACGGTAGAGACGATCCGGTCAAGATGCGACGCTGCACAGGCTTCTGGCCTTCGCCTTTCGCTGGAATATCACAGTAACACATTGACGGACACGCTGGACTCGACCCTGCGCCTGCTTGATGAAGTGGATCATCCCTGTCTAACAACCTATTGGCAACCAAGAGGCGCGATCCCTTCCGCGACGGCAGTGTCAGAACTGGCCGCGCTTGGCCTGTTTCTGGGTGATATCCATGTTTTCTATTGGACGAATTTTCAGAACCGGTTTGCGCTCCAAGCAGGGGAAGAGATGTGGACGGCCGTGTTTGATCACCTCATCGCGCAACCGCGCAGGGACAAAGAAGATTGCCGAAACGCGTTTCTGGAATTCGTCCTCAATGACGATGTCGAACAGTTCAAACGAGATGCCCGCACATTGCGACAGCTGCTGTCAAATACGCCATAGCTCTGCGTGTAAATGATCGTCATTCGTCTGGTGACGGATCATTTCTGCGCCTTGAAACTCAGTCCGTTCTATCGCCTGCGCGCCATTTGGACGTGACCAACTGCAACCAGCAAATGGCTCGGCATCGAAGCGATCACACGCCCCATTCCTAGGCCCCCTCAGGCATGGGTGATAAATCATCCAACACTGTATGAAAGATAGACCTATGAAGTAATAAATTTAGAGAATTGTTGGGAATCGCACTTTGGGGCAAATTGCTTTCATACCAAGTGATCATGAACGTAACGAGTTGAGTGTTTAGTAAAGTAACGAGTTATCTGAGTGTGTAGCGTAACGAGTTGAGTGTTTTGTAGAGTAACGAGTGAACTGAGTGTTTTGTAACGTAACGAGTTCAGTGTTTTGTAACGTAACGAGTAACCAAGAGTGTGAAGAGTAGTAATGAGTGATTTGATTTCAGTTTTCCGCCAAGATGACATGAGAAGCATCGTAATGGATTGGGCCACCGTGATCGTGTCGACGTCAGTTTTGTTTTGTTTGGCTGTCGTCGGCTTATTTTAAAGTGGTCCTCAATCACAAATCATCCCGTCGCTAAGTCGGCACACGAGCAACCTTTGAAGAGTACCAGTATGAAGACCAACGAAAAAATCGAAGAAATGTTGTCACAAATCACAGGCAATATTGATCAGTTAGAGCAGAGCCTAAAAGAAGAGTATAAGAAGCTCATTCGGGTTTCGACAGATTTTGACGAAATTGCCGCCCAGTTTGTCGTTCTTGACCGCAGATCCATGTCAGAGCTGGAAAAGGAATATGAGACAACATCAATCGTTGACCGGCTGCATATGCAAATCAGTTCAACCTTTGGTCCAGACCGTGATCTGAATTTGATTTATCAAGCCGCGATTGCAGTGATGGATGAAACGACAGCCGCAGCGGCCGCGTCGCGCAACTAAGGCGAGATCAGGCTGGGATCAAAGTTCGAAGAGGTTAGTGAAACGTGAGGTAGATTCTTAGGTCATGGAATTGGCCGCGTTTTTCCAACGACACCCGGGCAGGGGATAGGTTCATGGAACGACATGTCCGCACAACAGCGTGTTGGATGGAATTAAAACAGTCGCAGATCGTTTGATCCTTGTCCTTTACGATGTCTTCGAGGCTCTCAATCACAATTTCATCGCGGCCGACTGTGTTGCAAAGCCGAATGAGTGATTTAAAAACGGATACAGCATATTCATCTTCCAGATAGCAGATGTCCAAAACTTCAACGGCAAGGGTGCTTCTGGTTGTTTTATACTGAATGCCCGTTGCAACTTCACTTGGAACAATCGCATCTTCGCCCACCCAATTGCGTGCAATAACCGGCGTCGCGTCCAGCATCTCGTCGCTCTTGTAAAAGTGTTTCATTCTCGCATTCCCTTTGTGGTTTAACCTTGTCAGCAATACGAGCATGGACGCAGGATTGAGGCGAAAGTTGGGCGTATCGGCATTGTCGCCAGGGAAGAGACAATGCCACTTGGTTGCCTATCACAATTTCCCAAAACGTTTCGGATTGTGGCGCTCATAAGGCGAAGGCCAATCCAAGACCCGAAATTATTCGACGAGTCCGCCTAGAAATTAACTATATATTTACCAAATTCGAATCAGGTTTTTGGGAAGAGATGCAGATTTGGCCCGATCTGACGGCAACAGATATTTGCCGAGACGAAGAGTATAGGATGAACAAAAGGCACAAAAGCCGCGCTCAGAGAATGCGCGGCTAATTTTTTGATAAAAACGATTAAGCTGCTGCGGATGACGCAAGCTCGATCGCATGGGCCAGGGCCTCTTCGGCGCAGGGCGATCGTCGATCAATGGCGCAAACTTGTCTGCGACCGGGTCCAACTTCGAATAGGCCAGAACAATAAACCCCACCAGGAATTTTGGTCGCACACGGAACCCACTTGCCACCCGGACCCTTAACGGTTTCCCCAACTCGGACGTTGACGGAACCAGGCGGTGGACTGGAAACCATGGCAGACACAGCAAAAATATTTTCAAGATTCATGGCAGCTCCTTTCGTCCAACCGATTTCTCATTCTTTTTTGTCTTAATAATGGCGCGCGCTGATTTTCTGTCGGTGCGGCGCATTGGGGGATGAAAAACCAGGGCGATGACACACCCTTTGTCAGGCCGTCAGACCCGCGAAACGGGCTCCGGAACGATGACTCGGGCAGGGGTGCGGGATTGCAAAATGCGACACATTCTCGGAAAAGTTACAGTTCTGCCTTTTTTTTGCACTTCTCTGCCTGCGAAAGCTCCCCTTGACGTCGACGAATATCTATTTTGATTTAAGCATTACAAAACTGTCGGAGGCCAATTGTATCAATCTAAAAGCACAAGTGGCGTAACTGTCGCCATGCTGCGCGCTTTTGTGAGCATGAGTCGTAACTTGAACCTGTCAAAGACATGTCAGGAACTTGGAGCGACCCGGCAAACTGTTCGCCGCCACGTTTCTGATTTGGAAAGGCTCAAAGGCGAAAAGCTTTTTATCGTGACGGATCGTCAGTATCATCTGACCCCGTTTGGCAAAGCGTGCCTGGATGGCGCAAAGTCAATCTTGCTAGAGCTGGACACTTGGGCCGGGCAGTCTTCTCTTCGGAAAAACATTTCGCAAGGCCTGGAGGCAAGCCAATATATCGATGCAGATGGAAGAGAATTCTTCTCTCAGCAGCAACCCGTCTCTAAAATCACCTTTGATGGTCTTCCGCTCATGAGAAAGGCTCTCGTGGCTTGGGGAAATGCCGAAACGCGAATCGAACACGAAGCGATGGAACTTATCCGTCCATATTCAGTGCTTTACAGGCAAGGGCCCTCTGGTTGGGTGTTCGTCGATATTGGAATGGAATCGGCATACGCCAAGTGGTTTGGTTGGGCTTGGTCCAAAAGTGCGATTGGTAAACTTATGTCCGACGACAATGTCGGTGATGAATATAACGAGTTTATTGCCGGTGCGTATTCGCGCATCTACGAAGAGGGCGGGGTCCGCCTTGATCACCTTTTTGCCTATCTCCCGAAAGATGGCGGTGACCCCTTACCGGTAACTTTTCAAAGATTGTTGCTGGGTTGTGTGTTCCCGGATGGGACGCCGGGACTCAACGTTCTTGCGGTCATCACAAAGAAAGTCGACATTGACGCAATCGAAGATGAGGACATTCCAGAGATCCCAGAGGACCTAATAATGGATTCCCCCTTCGAACCTGCCGATTAAGTGGCCATAGGGTCACATGCAGAATGCAAACCGCACCTAAACACCGGATATTGTGGCAAAAAATGTACTCAATTGCGGCTTTTTTAGGGTAGAGTCATCCTAGAACGAGGATTGCTGGGGGTTGAAATGTCAGCACAAAATATCTTTACCATGGCCCAAAACGTGTCGAGCATCCTTCGTGATCTCGAAGAAATGGGCATGCGCGTTGAGATAGGTGACGATTTTTCAGAGTTCCGACTTTATCGCAACACTCAAACTGACCGCTCTCCTGTGTATCCAATGTTCGATGTTGCCAGCTCTTACATCGATAAGACGAACGGATTTTGGGTATGTGGCTTTAACCAAGCCAACGAACTGGTTCACACCCAAGCCGTACGGCTCCTTGATATGTCGGGGGGATCGCTTGGGCAGCATATGAACATACACAGGCATAAATACATAACGCCCAACAGCACGCCGGATCCGGATCTTACGTTTTATTCCGGACCACGGGGATTGAAAACGATAACCGGCAGGGTCTGCTATCACGGTGAATTTTGGCTACCTGCGCGCGGTCTTGGCGGCCCCCGCAGCCAAGGTATGACTCCCCTGTTGTCGCGTTTGCTTTTCGAAGTGATGCACCGAACATGGAAGCCGGATTATGTTTTTGCACTTGTGCCAAAACAGTTGGGCTCTCGGGGGGCGCACCTTCGCTACGGGTACAATCACTGCGAGCCTGGAAGATGGATCGGACCGGACCAACAGGTGACCGAAGAAGACTATATGGTTTGGATGAACTCTGAAGATTTGTCCAATTCGCTTTCCGTGACACCGACGTCTCTACGCAACAGAGAACAACCACTAGGTGTAAAATCGACATTGACATCTATCGCGTCGCGGGGTTGATAAGGGCCATATTTTTTATGGCTGATTGACGATCGCAGTGTTTGTCGTCACACATGCCGGAAGTGAATTTAACTGGCGTATTGATGAACGTAATTCCTCTCAGAACAATAATCGGATCAATCGCAATAAGCATCGCGTTTGTGATGGAACTGACTTTGGTTCCTTTGCTGCTGCCTGCCATACAAAGTCAATTTGGACTTTCCATCAGTGAACTTGCCTGGGTTTTTAACTCTTATGGCATCGCCGTTTCTTTCGGTGTCTTGCTGGGGGGATGGCTTGGCGATGTCTTTAATACCAAAAACGTTTTTGCCGTTGGTGTGCTGTTCTTTGCCATCGGTTCAATGGTCGTCGCCTTTGCTGATGGCTATGAAATCTTAATAACGGGCCGATTTTTGCAAGGGTTTGGGGGCGGTGTGTTTTCGCCCTTGGTTCCCATTCTTTTGACCAGAGCAACCCCAAATCGCCCCGGCAAAGTGTTGATCATATGGGGGAGTGTTGCGGGCTACGTGGCCGCGGCTGCCCCAATCATCTATGGCAACTTCCTTGCCCAATACGGATGGCATTTGGCCTTTGTGATATTTGCAATTGTTTCAATGGTTGCTATGGCAATTGTTCAAAACTCAAGAACCGGCGATGACACGACGACCTCTGATAAACCACGTCCAAACTATGGGATATTGCTGCGCTCCCACGACCTTTGGCTGGTCTTCGCCTATGTGTTTGGCACCTATGGATCGATCACATATTACCTATTTCGCCTACCGCTATGGTTGTCTGACAATGAATTCAAAATTGTAAGTATTGGGGTCATCTTATCCGTTTTGTGGTTGAGCTTTTCAGTCATAAGCACATTGCTCAGAAACCATGTGGATGAGCCGAATGTTAAGCGTATCTTGCTCGCAGCACCGGTTCTCATCGCGGCGGCATTTTTGATTTCATATTGTTGCCGAGAGATCCCATATCTTTTGGTATCGTCCGTTCTGATTGGGGCCGGGCTTGCCTGTAGCAACGCACCTTCGACACTCTTGATTCTCAAATTCGCACCCAAAGGCATGAGAGCTGCCTCTGCAAGTTTGGACATAACCTTCGCAAGGCTGGGTGGCGTTGCAACAGTGACATTCCTTGCCCACGTGGCTTTCGGCTATGCCGTTTTTGCGTTGGTTCTGCTGTGCCTGCTTGCGTTGATTTGCGCATGGGCCATCGCAAAACGTCTTAATACAGAGACTTAACCGCCCCCCCCCACGTCCTGGGAATCCCTTCAAAATCATAAGTGGCTTTTGGAGTCTGTTGTTGGCTGCATCGGTCTCGGTCGCTTATGCAAAAGTCTTTAAGCTGTGCGCAGCGCCCATATCTCAACCAATAGGCAGCCTCATCGGTCGAATTTGATAAGTTCCCGCTACGGAAAGTTCATAGTAAACGTTGCATTTGCGGGCTTTATGCGGCCTATTATTCCTTTAGGAAAAACCACATGCGGTGAAGAGTGCCCCAGACCAACGCGCCAGTTATTGAAATTCGAGACCTTCACAAATCCTATGGATCGCTGGAGGTTCTTAAAGGTGTGGATTTGGTAGCACCGCGTGGGCATGTGATTTCGATGATCGGGTCTTCGGGGTCTGGCAAGTCTACGCTTCTGCGATGCGCAAACCTGCTTGAGGATAGCCAATCCGGCGAGATTCTGTTTGAGGGTGAACCGATCCACTGGAAGGGGGAGGGGTTGAACCGTCACCCCTCGGATAAAGCTCAAGTCACCCGGATCCGAACCAACCTTTCCATGGTGTTCCAACAGTTCAACCTTTGGTCCCATTTGACAATTCTGCAAAATGTGATGGAGGCACCAGTTACCGTTCTGGGCCGCGACAAGGCGGAAGTTGAGGAAAAGGCGCGCGGCTATCTGAAAAAGGTCGGGATCGGCGACAAGGCCGATGTGTACCCCGCGCAGCTTTCTGGGGGGCAACAACAACGCGCAGCGATTGCGCGGGCCCTTTGCATGGAACCGCGTGCACTGCTGTTTGATGAACCCACATCGGCTTTGGACCCGGAATTGGAACAAGAAGTCGTAAAAGTGATCAAAGACTTGGCCGAAGAGGGCCGCACAATGTTGATCGTCACCCATGACATGCGATTGGCGGCAGATGTTTGCCACCACACCGTGTTTTTGCATCGCGGCCTTATCCATGAACAAGGCACGCCCGATGAAGTTTTTCAAAACCCGAAGTCTGACCGGCTGAGGCAATTTCTGAGTGCAACAGTAGCCGCGTGAACAACAAACGTTTGAGAATTGGAGAGTGAACATGAAATTTTTAGCATTATCAGCGGCTTCGCTGACAATGGTAACGAGTATGGCAATGGCCCAAGATACAGTACGTATCGGCACCGAAGGTGCCTATCCTCCATGGAACTTTATCAATGACGATGGCGAAGTTGGCGGATTTGAGCGTGAATTGGGCGATGAGTTGTGCGCACGTGCTCAACTGTCTTGCGAGTGGGTCGTAAATGCTTGGGATTCAATCATTCCGAACCTGGTTTCTGGGAACTACGACATCATCATGGCCGGGATGTCGATCACACCCGAGCGTGAAGAGGCGATAGATTTCACCCAGAATTACAGCCAACCAGACCCATCTGCATATCTCGCAATGTCCATGGATGTTGATCTTGATACGGGTGTCGTTGCGGCCCAGACCGGAACCATCCAAGCGGCATTTGTTGCTGAACAAGGTTGGGCCCTGATAGAGTTTGCCTCTCCCGAGGATACGATTGCCGCCGTACAAAACGGCGAGGCTGACACCGTTCTGGCCGACAAAACCTTTGTTGTCCCTTACACAGAAGGCGGCGAAATGGTTTTGTTAGAGCGTGAAGAATATCTTGGTGGAGGCGTCGGGCTGGGCGTGCGCAAGTCAGATGGGGAACTCAAGACCAAATTTGATGACGCGATTTCTTCGATGAAATCAGACGGTTCATTGAATGCTTTGATCACCAAATGGGAAATCGGCGCAACCTTCTAAGTCGAATTCTGGTCCTGGGGCCCGATCACTGGAAACACTGGTCGGGCGCCGGAAATGTCTAAAAGAGGCGTGAAAACATAACCTTATGACAAGACGTAAACACAACAGCTTAAGCGAATGTGCCGCCTTGCGCGCCTTATATATCTAGATGTTCAGTTTCTGCACCGACCCAGAGCTTCTTGGTCAGTCCAAGTGGCTGGCCTGTTACCTGACAAGCGGAAAGCATATGGGCCTGTGGGCCTCTTTCCTGACGGTCCTTGTCCTACTTGCCATCACGGCGCCGGTCGCGCTTGCCTTTGGTTTCGGGGGGGCCGCCGCCGCACGCAGCCACTTCGCGCCACTGCGCTGGCTCGGGCAGGGCTATATCATGATCGTCAGGGGGGTGCCGGATATTGCGTTCTTTTTGTTCTTCGTCATCGCCTTGGATCAGCTTATCGAATATGTCCGCCATGTCATTAAATGTCCGGATTGGGATCAACCCATTCGCCAAGGCCATGACTTCATTGTCTGCCAAGCCGCAAAGCTGCCGCAGTCAACCTCACCCCAGTGGATCCACGAGGTATACGGGTTTTCCCTGGCGGTCGTAACATTCGCCATCGTCTTTGGTGCCTTTGCCGCCAACGTCCTTTACGGCGCGATGCATGCCGTCCCCAAAAACCAACTGGAAACCGCAGAGGCCTACGGCATGACCCGGCGCCAAACCTTCTGGCGTGTGCTGGTTCCGCAGATGTGGCTTTATGCGCTGCCGGGGCTATCGAACCTCTGGATGGTCCTGATCAAGGCGACGCCGCTGTTGTTTTTGCTGGGCGTTGAAGACATCGTTTACTGGGCCAGAGAGCTGGGCGCGACCAAGCTGCCCCGGTTCACCGACTATCCGCATGGCGACTGGAGGATTTGGTACTTTTTGGGCCTCTTGGTCTTTTACCTGGCCTTTACCCAAGTCAGTGAGGTTGTCCTGCGCCGGATCACCGCACGGCTGTCGCGTGGTCAGAACCTGGCGGGCCACAATACATGAGCTGCTGGTTAACCATTCAGGACTACGCCCTGCGCTCTATCGGTATCGGCGAACGGCTGTTGCCGCGCGATGATTTCACGCTGTGCCAACAGTTCACGCTGATCGGCTCCGGGCTGATTTGGAACATCTATTTCGGCGTACTGGCCCTTATCATCGGCTTTTTTGCGGCGCATCTCGCAGCATTGGGCAAGGCCAGCGAAAATCGGATCATCAAAAAGGCGGCGGACTGGTTCATATTGGTGTTTCGGGGGTCACCTTTGTTAATCCAGTTCTTTTTTGCCTATTTCCTATTTCTCAAGCTCAAACAGCATGGGGTCCTGCCATGGCTGACTTCGGCGCAGGCCGGAGCCTTGGTGGTGCTGATCCTGAACACGGCGGCCTATTCCGGTGAAATCATGTACGGCGCCCTCAAGACCGTTCCACGCGGCGAACAAGAGGCGGCGGCGGCCTATGGCTTGACCGGTTGGAAACGGTTCCGCCGGATAACCTGGCCCACAATGTTGCGTTTGGCCTGGCCGGCTTACACGAATGAAGCGATCTTTTTGTTTCAGGCGACAACACTGGTCTTTTTCAGCGGCTTCCCGACCTTTCAACAACGTGGGGATGCGCTGTATTACGCGAAATACATTGCCGACAAGACATTCAACCCGTTCATTCCTTATCCGATCCTTGCCATGTATTTCGTGCTCCTGACGATGGCCGTGATCGGGTGTTTCAGCATCGTCAACCGACGGTTAAACCGACATCTGCCCGCAGAGCGTCGGCGCAAACTGAAAGTCCGTCCCAACATCTTTAGATAACTCTAACACCGCAAATCTGCATTTGCCTGAACCGGGCAGGGCGGTGAGGGAGGCCCCGGAGCGTTCAAAGGGACCAATAACGCCCCGTCCCCCCAGCAAAAAGGCCGCCCCCTACAGGGCGGCCCTTTCTTAGCTTATGGCGCGTCTTTAGTGAGAGAACTTCTTGATCTCACCAGATTTCAATCTGCTGCTGTAAGAGGTCAGTTCTGCACGCACCACCTTCATCAGGAAGTACAGGCAGAAGATGTTCACAACCGCCATCGCAAAGATCGCCGCGTCAGAGAAGTCGATCACAGGTCCAAGGCTGGCTGCTGCACCGATGACGATGAACACGCAGAAAATGATCTTAAAGATCAGCTCTGTCGTTTTGCCTTCGCCAAACAGGTAGGTCCACGCTTTCAACCCATAATACGACCACGAAATCATCGTAGAGAACGCAAACAGGATCACTGCGATCGCCAAAACAAATGGGAACCAACCAATGGCCGAACCAAATGCGGCCGAGGTCAGTGCGACACCGGATGTATCACCGACCGTCGCAATGGCAGATCCACCTTCGTTCAACATGTAATTCCCAGTCGCTTCATCGATCAGAAGTTGACCAGAGATCGTGATGACAAGTGCCGTCATTGTACAAATGACAACAGTATCGATCAGTGGCTCTAGCAAGGAAACGAACCCTTCAGTGATGGGTTCTTTGGTCTTCACCGCAGAGTGCGCAATCGCCGCAGACCCCACACCGGCCTCATTCGAGAAAGCTGCACGTTTAAAGCCTTGGATCAACGCCCCGACAAGTCCGCCGGCAACACCAAGACCCGTAAAGGCACCTGCAAAGATCTGACCAAAGGCCCAGCCAATTTTATCGTAGTTCACCAAAAGAACGATGATCGCCGCGCCCACATAAAGGACGCCCATGAATGGAACCACCTTTTCCGTCACTCTGGCGATAGATTTGATCCCGCCGACAATCACAGCAAACACGACGGCTGCGAAAATCAGACCGGTAATCCAACCCGGGAAATCACCGGTAATCTGGGTGATTTGCGCATGGGCCTGATTGGCCTGGAACATGTTCCCGCCACCAAAAGCTCCGAGGATGCAAAAAACAGAGAACACAACAGCAAGAATTTTGCCGCCGGGAAGCCCAAGTTCGTCGAACCCCTTGGAAATATAATACATCGGGCCACCAGATACGGTGCCGTCAGCGTATTCATTCCGGTATTTCACGCCCAAAGTACATTCCGTGAATTTTGACGCCATGCCCAAAAGCCCGGCAAGGATCATCCAGAACGTCGCCCCCGGACCGCCGATACCGACAGCCACAGCAACACCCGCGATATTACCCAGCCCAACAGTTCCCGAAAGAGCCGTTGCAAGGGCCTGAAAGTGGCTGACTTCGCCTGCATCATTGGGATCAGAATAGTCACCCTTAACCAAGGCGATGGCATGGCCAAAGAACCGAAACTGCACGAAAGCAAAATAAAGCGTAAAGACCGACGCCCCAATCACCAACCACATAACGATCCAAGGGAACCCCGTTCCGGGGATCGGCGCAAAGATGAAGCTCACGAAGGGGCCGGTGAAACTTGCAAAAGCTGCGTTGACCTTTTCATCCAATGACATTGCCGCTTCTTGGGCAGAGGCAGGGACGGCCGCAAATAGAACAGTGACCGCGACGAATAGTTTGTAAAATATGTTCATGATACCCGCTCCTATGCGACGACAGTGACAGGAACGCGCGCGTTCATCACAAGATTTGCGGTAGAGCTGCCGAAGATCCGAGAGGTCAAACCACCGGCACTTGAGCGTGCAATGACGATTTGTCCCGCACCTTCTTCATGCGCAATGGCATCAATCGTGTCCGCAACATCGCCATGGCGTACGATTGCCCGTGCCGAAAGCCCCGCGGCTTTCAACGCCTCTACGGCGGGGTTCACCACGCGTTCTTTGGCAATCGCTATTTCTTCTTCGCGGCGTTTATGACGCTCTGCATTTTCTTCAGCGGTTTGGAAAGAGAATGGAGACCACTCGATCACGTAAACTATGATCAATTCACAACTGTCCATTCGCGACGCAATATCCTTGGCAAAGTCCAGGGCCTTTTCCCCCGAACTTTGTCCATCAAGGCCGATAACTAGTTTCATGATGTGTCCCTATTGTTTGTTTTTTCTACCAACCGCTCAGAGCATTGCTGTTGCGCAACGCTGATCACCCCGAAATTGTTGGTAGCACCAAGGCTAGTCCAATTTTTCTCTTGGGTCTATATTTTAGCATTTTGGAACATTTTAGGGCCAATTTAGTGCTGCAAACTGCGGAAAAGGCGTGCAATTCAACCAAACGACATCATGCGGTCTTGCGCCAATTCAGCGGTGGACATCTGACACTTGTGGCGTGAAAAGCTCAAAAACCGGTTACAGTTTCCTCAACACCTGCAACCCGTCAATCGCGGCTGTCGTAATCCGCACGCGCCTGTTCAATCCGTTCATTTTGAACCATGGCCCAATCAACCAACACCTGAAACGGCGCCAGAAAGGATCGCCCCACATCCGAAAGGCTGTACTGAACGCTTGGCGGCTTTGTATCAAAGACCTCTCTGACGATCATTCCGTCCCGTTCAAGGTCCCGCAACGATTGCGTCAACATCCGCTTTGAAATGTCAGGTAGCGAACGGCCAAGGGCGTTGAACCGCTTTGGCCCGTGTTCCAGTTCCAACAGGATCAAACTGGTCCATTTGGCCGCCACATGGTCCAAAATGGTCCGCACAGGGCAATTGGACGGATCAAAACCAGCCTGCTTCCAAGCCTCAAGTTTGTCCTCTGGTATGTCCTTCATGACGGTTCCCTTTCTGTAACCTAGAGACAAATTAATGCCTCCTTTACGCCGGGAGAGGCGGTCTCTATTTGAAACCTATATACAATTTGACACCTAAAGGAAACACAATGTCAAAAATGCTCATTACCGGCGCATCCGGACAGCTTGGCCAACTTGTAATCGATTTCTTAATCCAGAAGGGCGCCTCTGACGACATCATAGCGTTGGTGCGCAGCGACGAACAGGCCGCAAGTTTTGCCGAAAAAGGGATCGCAACCCGCTTTGGCGATTATGACAAACCCGAAACGCTTTCAGCTGCATTTGAAGGGATCGATCGACTTTTGTTGATTTCATCCTCAAACCTGCAATCACGTTTCCCGCAACATGAGGCCGCGGTCAATGCCGCCAAAGAGGCTGGCGTCGGCTTTATCGCATATACATCCATTCTTCAGGCAGCCCAAAGCCCGATGGCCCTGGCATTGGATCACAAACAGACAGAGGACCTGATCGCCGCAAGCGGGATACCCCACACCTTCCTGCGCAATGGCTGGTATAGCGAAAATCGTATGATGACGCTGGCACAGGATATTGAAATCGGTCAGCACTTTGGTGCAACGGGCAACGGCAAATTCTCATTCGCTCCACGGCAGGATTACGCAGAAGCGGCGGCAATCGTAATGCTTGGCGGGTATGATGGCGAGATCCTTGAACTTGCCGGGGATGAAGGCGTGTCCTTGCAGGCTTATGCCGAAATCCTGACCAAGCTATCTGGAAAACCCGTGGCATATGTGAACTTGCCAGAGGCGGATCTGACCCAAGGCATGGTCGGGGCAGGGCTACCAGAATTCTTGGCGAAATTGTTGGCCTCGACAGACGCTGCGGTTGAAGGCGGCGCGCTTTTTGATGACAGCAAGACATTGTCGAAAATCATAGGGCACCCGACAACGCCGCTAGAAGACACTCTCCGCGCAGCACTTTCATAGGTTCTCCACTTAAGATCGCAACGCACATAGGATCACTGGGCAAGATAGCCGCCATCCACCGGCAAACAATGCCCAGTGATCATCCGAGAGGCCGGGCTTGCCAGAAACAGAAAAGCCGCCGCGACGTCTTGGGGCTCTGCCAATTGGCGCAGCGGCGTCATGTCGTATATCTTTTCCATGACATCAGGTTGATCCAACAGCGGTTGGATGAAAGGCGTCCTGACATAGGTCGGGGCAACGGCGTTGACCCTGATCCCATGGGGTGCCCATTCAATCGCAAGGGCGCGGGTCATATTCACAATTGCCCCCTTGGTGGTCTGGTAAGACACGTTTGGATAAACGCCGCCCCCTGACAATCCCATAATGGAAGAGGTTTGCAGAATGCTGCCCGCAACCCCGCCCGCAATCATGTGACGTGCGGCAACCCGGCTGGTCAGGAAACTGCCGGTCATATTGACATCGACCACCTTGTTCCAGTCGGGCAGCGGTAAATCGATCGCCTCGCGCCGTATCGCGACGCCTGCACAATTGACCAACACAGAGGCCGTGCCGTGGGCCTGCACCTCGTCAAACGCAGCCTCAACGGAGGCTTCGCGCGCCACATCAACCTCTATCCCGATAGCATTTGGCAGGGTTTCTGCGGCGTCTGTAGCTTTGTCTTTGACGATATCCATCACAACGACGCGCGCGCCGGCCTCGGCCAAAAGTTTGGCTGTAGCGAACCCGATACCGCTTGCGCCACCGGTGACTACGGCCAATTCCCCATCAAGTCTGAACATCTTTCCCCCCGTCATTTGGCGGCCTCATAAAACCACCCTTAAGGCGAAAGATGCAACGTGCTATCCACCAGTCTCTATTTAATGGCTCCAGCGGTCATGCCTGCAATAAAGCGCCGGGATTGGCTGATGAAAATCACAACGATTGGCAAGGCGGCCAAAGTCAGCCCGGCGTAAAGCACGCCATAATTCACGCTATACTCGCCAAAGAACTGGGTTAGCCCTTGGGCAAGTGTCTTCCACTCTGGGGATTGGATAAAGATCAGGGGGAAGAAAAAGTCGTTCCAGATAGGCACCGCATTGTAGATCCCGGCAATCACCATCGCTGGTGCGATCAGCGGCACCATGATTTGCACCATGATCCGCAGCTCACTTGCGCCATCCATCCGCGCGCTGTCTTCCAACTCTGCGGGAAGGGAGCGCAGAAAACCTGTCAGGATGAACACAGTGGCGGGCAGGCTCATCGCGGTATAGATGCAGATCAATCCAAGCGGGCTGTCCGTAAGGCCCAGAAATTTAAGCTGTATGAACAAAGGGATGATCGCCAGACGAAGTGGCAACATCAGACCTGACAAAAAGAACAAAGACACCATGATCGATCCGCGCCAGCGGTAGCGCGACAAGGCATAGGCCGCCATCGTGCCCATGACCAACAGGAAGAACACCGAAAACCCGGTCACAATGACAGAATTCAACAGGAACCGGGGGACATCTGTCTGCGTCCAGATCACTTTGAAATTGTCCAGGTTCCAGCTGTTGGGCAAGGCAAAGGGATGGGTGAAAATCTCTGCATTGGTTTTGAATCCGGACATGGCCATCATCAAAATCGGATAGAGCATTATAATCGCATTCCCGATCAAAAAGATCTGAATCAGGACCTTGTCCAATGGGAAACTGTGTTGCTTGTTTTTCATAACACGTCCTGTTCTAGGCCAGCTCTATTTCCCGGGCGGTGAGAAGTTTGGTCACGATGATCGAGACGGTGAAGATGAATAGGAAGATCAAGACCGCAAGGGCAGAGCCCGCGCCAAAGTCACTGTCAGCGGCGGTAATGGAGCCAAAGGCCGTTCGATAGAACAAAAGCCCCAACATATCCGTCGAATAGCCAGGCGCACCTTCAAGCCCGTTCATCACATACGGGATTTCAAACCAGTTAAAGGCCCCGATAAAGGTCAAGACAACGATGATTGTCACAGCCGGGGCCATGAGCGGCCATATGATGTCGCGCGCAATGCGCCATTCGCTTGCACCATCCAGTCGCGCGGCTTCCAGATAGTCTTTGGGGATCCGGTGAATAGCAGCAAGGAACACCAGGGTCGGAAAGCCAACCCAGTGCCAGGCATTCACCATGATCATGGACGGAAGCGCGGTTTCCGGCAGGCCCAGCCAAGGCAAGGCCCAACTGTTCAACCCAACCTCACGCAGGATGTGATTGACCAACCCAAAGACCGGGTTCAGGAACATTTTCCACTGAAACCCGATGATCACTGTGGACAGGATTACGGGCAGGAAGAAAACGACCTGATAAAACCGATGACCCTTGGGGTTTCGCGCCAGTAACATCGCCAGGATCAGGGCCAGGCCATTCTGAAAGATCATGATGGTCACAAAGACAAACATATTGTTCTTGAACGCGTTGAACAAAAACTTGTTGCGCTGCGGGTCGAACAAAACTTCACGGAAATTGTCGAGCCCGATAAACTCACCCCGCGCCAGACCGTCCCATGCAAAGAGACTATAAAACAAGGCCGATCCCATGGGCACGAAGATAAAGGTCAGCATGACCATAACGGGCGGGAAAAGCAAAAACCCAAGCCACAGGTTTCGGCGCAACCGTCGCTGACGCAGGGCCGTTTGGTAGTCCGCTTCTGTCATCGCGCTCATTGCACGACCTCTTTTGCAATCGTAACACCCTGAGGATCAAACAGATGGCAATCCCCTGGCGCGAAATGACACGCCAAGACGTCACCAACCACAGCCTCATGATCGCCAACGGCGTGGACAACGACCTCTTCTGCGGCCTCGGATCCCATATACAAATATGTCTCTCCGCCAAGACGTTCGACAGCATAAACCTCGCCCTGCACCGAAGGCCCCGATTGCGAGGAAAGATCAAAGGCTTCGGGTCTGATCCCCAATGTTACAGTGTCCCCCGGGGCGACCTGATCCGGCGTTGCGCAGGGGTAAACGACCTGTGTCCCGCCCGGAATGTCTACCGTGATGGAACCGGCCGCGCAGGAAATGACGTTGCCTTCAAAGAAATTCATCGCGGGCGATCCGATAAAACCCGCCACAAATCTGTTGGCCGGATTCCGATAGAGATCAAGCGGTGCGCCGACCTGTTCGACCCGTCCCGCATTCAAGACGACGATTTTGTCCGCCATCGTCATCGCCTCGACCTGGTCATGGGTGACATAGATCATGCTGGCCTTGAGGTTCCGGTGTAGCTTTGTGATCTCAATACGCATTTTCACACGCAGTTTCGCATCCAGGTTGGACAGCGGTTCATCGAACAAAAAGACCTTGGGGTCCCGCACAATCGCCCGGCCAATCGCCACACGCTGGCGTTGCCCGCCGGACAGGGCTTTTGGCTTGCGATCCAGGTAAGGTGTCAATTGCAGGATTTCGGCGGCCTGTTCGACCTGCCGGTTCATTTCTGCCTTTGGGGTCCGGGCGACTCGCAAAGCATAGGACATATTTTCGCGTACGGTCATATGCGGGTAGAGCGCGTAAGATTGAAACACCATCGCAAGCCCGCGTTGTGAGGGCGGCAAATGGTCAATCCGTTCGCCATCAATTTCAATGGACCCGCCGCTCAGGTCTTCTAACCCGGCGAGCATCCGCAATAATGTGGATTTTCCGCATCCGGACGGCCCCACGAAAACAACAAATTCGCCATCCTCAATCTCAAGCGTTGCGCCCGGTATGGTTTCAACGTCTCCAAACCATTTCTGGACATTGTTCATCACGATATGGGCCATGGGGTGCCTTCCGAAACAGTAAAGAAATGAAATGCCCCGTGCATCACGGGAATTGCGCCGCACTGATGTACAGGCAATTGAGGGCGGGAAGGGCGCCTGAACGCACCTTCCCAATGGTGTGTTTACTTGGACGCCTTGATGCCGTTTGACACCTCGGCCGCAACCTCAGCCGGTGTTTTGCTTCCGGCGAACATTTCCTGCAATCCGTTTTGCAACAGCGTAGAGCCCGTTGGCGAATTGAAGCGGAAGGCAACAAGCATGATGTAAGGCGTTGCCTCTGCCTGCATCTCAATCACTTCCTTGAGCATTGGGTCCGTCGGGACAACACCTGCGACCGGCGACACAACGCCAAGTTTGTCAGTCAGCATCTGGCCAAATTCCTGAGACGCCGTAAAGTTGATGAACTCCAACGCTGCATCCTTGTTTTCGGAACTTGCGTTAACCGCATAGCCACCGTCCAGCCAGGTTGCCACCATCCGGGGACCGTCAGGCTCTGCTGCTGGGCCAGCCATCATGCCGAAATTGATCCCGGAGTCTTTGAACCCAGGCAATTCAAACGAACCGCCAACCATCATGGCCGCGGCACCTGAGGTGAACAGCTGTTTCATCGTGGCATAGTCGATGCCCTGGTACCCATCTGGAAGAAATGGCTTAAGCGCATCCATTTTTTCTAGCGCTGTCACATAGCGGGGATCCTCAAAATCCGTCGCACCGGATACGACTTCGTCAAAGAAATCGGGACCATAAAAGTTCGGCATGATGTCACCAGACATGATTTCGATCGTCCAGCCATCAGCCGTCCCATTGGCCAGCGGAATCACGCCTGCATCTTTCAGCTTTTGTGCGGCAGCTGTGAACTCGTCCCAAGTGGTCGGCGGGGTGACGCCGTTGGCCTCTAGCACGTCTTTGTTGTAATAAATCACAACCGTCTGCGTGCCAAAGGGCACAGCATAGACCTTGCCGTCCGCCCGCAAAGACGTCCCCAACAGGGCGTTCTGTGAAAATACCGACAGATCCACCTTTTCGTCCAACGGCTCTAGGTAGCCAGGCTTTGCCAGCACCTCTAGACCTCCGTAAGAGCGGGTTTGGATGATATCAGGGCCTTCACCCGCGGCCAGTGCGGTGGCCAGAATAGTGTTATATTCGGTAGCAGGGTGGGCCACAAAGTTGACCTTGATGTCAGGGTGACTTTCCTCAAATACGGAAATCATTTCATTGTAGGCGGCGACGTCTTCCTGGCGCCAGCTCCAGAAATCAAGTTCTGTCTGCGCTACGGCAGATCCAGCCGCCATCACGGCCAATCCCGTCAGAACCGCCGTTTTCCTGAGGTTACGATGTATGTTCATATCATTCTCCATGTTGGGCAGAACAGCCTGCCTGACGAAAGTTTGGACTTGGCTTATGCCAGAGGCATGCCATTGTTGTGTTATCTTGATCCGCACCCGTTTCGTGTAAAGCAGATTTGAACACGCAATCAGCGAAAACACGAATCTTTGGCAGCTCCGAATTAACGATACCAACGAAATACCAATTGTCTACCAATAACCCAAAATTTTGTTGGAAAGGCGGAAGAGGTATCATATAGCTGGACCATGAAAGAGACTTGTTCTGACGGTTTAATCATGGTCATCGACGGTGGCGGCAGCACGTGCAGGGCGCGTCTTGTCCAGCCTGATGGCGTTGTGGTTGGCCATGCGGTTGGGGGACCGGCCAACGCGGCATCTGCCCCCATACTGGCCCACGCAAATATCGTTGAGACGATTAAAACCACCTATGAAAATGCGGGTTTGCGCCAGAAACCACAGGATCACCTGTTTCTTGCTCTCGCCGGTGTATCGGCAGCAGGTGGTTTTCTGGACGGGCTGCAAGATGCGGTCAGCTTTTCATCTGCGACCCTGGTGTCAGACCTCGATGCAGGCGTTTGTGCCGCTCTGGGACCGCAAGACGGCGTGGCCGTCAATGTCGGAACAGGCTCTTACTTCGTTGCGCAAAAGGCGGGGAAACAACGCCGAATAGGGGGGCGGGGCTATTTGATTTCTGATGAATGCAGCGGGGCTTGGCTTGGACTGAACCTGTTGCGAGAATTGGTCAAGGTTCATGACGGGCTGGCAACGGCAAGTCCGTTGACCAAAGACGCGCTATCCAGATGCGGTGGCAGTATTGGCAGCGTCTCGGAGTTTTCCTTCAAAGCGCGCCCGCAGGATTTTGCCGCCTTTGCGCCCTTGATCGTAAACGCATTAAGAGATGGGGACACGGTTGCAAAAAACCTTTTTGACCGGGCCGTGAACGAAATGTGCCGCAACCTTGAAGCCCTTGATGCGTGCGCCCTGGGACGCTTGGTGCTTGTGGGCGGGCTGGCCGAAACCTATCAGCCACTCTTGCCAACGAAATACCAGAACATCTGCGCCTTGCCCTATGGCGACACTTTGGATGGCGCGGTGGTACTGGCCCTTCAGGCTACAAAAAGGATCTCTGCGTGAAAGTTTCTGAAGTTTTTGATCCTGCCTCCTGGCTCTCTGAAGATGGCGGCCCGCGGTATGTGCAACTGAAAAGACGGCTAGAAACCCTGATCGAGAACCGCAGATTGCAGCCGGGCGCGCATTTGCCTCCGGAACGGGAAATCGCAACGCTGACAGGATTGTCTCGTGTGACAGTCCGCCGGGCCGTGGCCCCGTTGGTCGAAGCGGGGTTGATAGAGCAGCGTCAGGGCTCTGGCACGATCGTCGCCGCCAAGGTCAAACGCATGGACCAGTCGCTGTCTTATCTTAGTTCATTTTCCGAAGACATGGCCCGGCGCGGGATGAAAACCAGCCAGGTTTTCCTGTCACGCGGTTTGTTCATGCCCTCCACCGACGAAATCGTGACATTTGGTCTTGGGGCGGCGCAGATGATTTCCCGAATAGAACGACTGCGCTTTGCCGACGGCACCCCTATGGCGATTGAACGTGCAGCCATTCCAGCCGACATTCTGCCAAACCCGCTGGCGGTCGAGACGTCGCTTTATGAGGTCTTGGAAAGCCATGACCTGCGGCCGGTCCGTGCGGTTCAACGGATCAATGCCACCAATCTGGGCAAAGAGGATGCCGAATTGCTGGAGGTAGAGGAAGGCATTGCGGCCCTAAAGATCACGCGAATGAGCTACCTTGCCACCGGGCGTGTAGCAGAGTTCACCAGATCAGTTTACCGCGGCGACGCCTGTGATTTCGTTGCTGAGTTGAACCTTTCCGGCCCCCAAACCAAACCCTAGCACACACCCAAAAGCGTTTTCCGGCCATTTGAAATTTCCCCAGCCCGATCCTTGCTGGATGTGCTAAGATCGTCATCAAACGGAATGGCATAACGGGTGTATTATGACAGGTACGACAAAGCGCAATTTACGTCTTGGCACGTCTTGGGCGCGACGCTTTGCTGTCCTTTCTTTGATGATCCTGTCAGGTTGTGTTGGCGCGTTGGATCGGGCTGAAAAAGCGACGCTTGAACAAGTAACGCGCAAAATGATAGATTTTGCTGAAATCGACTATTATGCGAAGCGGGCCCAGTCTGCCTACGATTCAATTGAGACCATTCAATCCGATTATCCGCTCGTCACACGCGCGATCACGCTTACAAAAGTCGATGCGCGGTATTTCTTGGAAATGGATCGAACCAATGGGCGTCAAACCCTATCGGTACGCGGCACCGCTGAAAAACCAAATGTCATAGAAGATATCGAAACCGCGCTTGTCGTCGACAACATCCTTGGCATTCCGCTGCATCGTGGCTTTCAAAACGTAGCGGCAGAGATCTACAATGATGCATTGCCCCACATCCGAAAAGACCTTCCAATTCGGGTGACAGGCCATTCCCTGGGCGGTGCTGTCGCCGCAATTTTGGGGGCATATTTAGATCATCAAGGATACACAGTTGAACGCATCGTGACATTTGGTCAGCCGAAATTCACCTCGCAGGAACCGGCACAACGGGTTGTCCTTGCGACAACACGCGTCGTGAATGAGACCGACGTCGTTGCGCTCTTACCGTTTTATACGCCAGTCAGAAAATTCCAACACTTTGGGGAAGAAGTCGTGCTGCGCCAAGGGCCCGACTATGTGTATCTTGATGGGGAAATTGCGAATAAGTTGTCCATTGGCGATTTCAGGCGAAACCTGCAGGACTTTTCGGCCAAAGATCATCACATGACGAGCTATGTCTCAAACATAAACGACAAGGTCAAAAATGGCTCAAATCCAGTTCCATTTTTGGGGGACGGCGAGACCCTTACGCAAGGTAACTGATTTTCCTTTCCACGCAGCGTGAACCGTGTAGGATTAAACAAAATTTTAAGGAGGACACATGCGCAATATTTTTGTCGCGACGATTTTCATTTTATCTGCGCAGACGGCATCAGCCGACACGAAAGCCGCCGACGCCTGCAAGGAAACTCTGACCCCAGTTGGACAACAGGTTTACGATGCTTCAATGGCCCAAAAACCTACAGCCGCAACAGCCAAGGGTATCGTCACCAAGGAAATCAAAAAGATGGTTTTCAGTGGCAAATTGGGCATGTCAGACGCCCGTACCGTGGGAGAGGCGGTTGGAAACTGTATGAAAAAACTGGAATAAAATTTGACATTGCTGCAACAGGGCAATCCCCATTCACAACCTGAAGTCACAGACCCCGAAACGAGGTTTCCCGCCATGAACAAGTTTAAAAGTCATTATGAAGCACAGTTGATCTGTACGAATTCGATATACTTGGAGGGCTGAAAAATGGGTTTACTTGGACGATCTCTAGATCACTATGACTATATGACATTTGCAGCCTTGTTGCTGCTGATGTTCGCGCTTTTAGGCTTGGTGATGTTTTTAATGGGACTTCCGGGGCGGATCGCACTGAAGCGGAACCACCCGCATGCAGAAGCCGTAAACATCATGGGGTGGATGGGTTTTTTGGCCGTTGTTCCCTGGGTTCACGCCTTTATGTGGGCCTTTCATGATGCGGCAACCGTCGATATCCGACGTTTTCCCGATGACGAAAAAGACGCCATCCGCAAAGAGATCGAACGTCTCGGCGGCACCGTCAAAGACGAATACAAAAAAGACGAAACCCCAGAGACCAAGGCATAATCAAAAATGGGCATCGCACTTGGCATTACACTTTTCTACCTGATTTTTGTCTGGCTGGTTTTCTTCAAGCTCAAGCTTTTGAAATTCAGCATCACATGGGGCGTGGTGTCCTTTTATGTCGGGGCGCACCTGTTGCTGATCTTCCTGGTGGCCCTGAGGTTCTTCCAACCGTATTCGATCGACAGCCACGTTGTTCGCTCAACGATCCAGATTGTTCCAAAACTGACCCAACCCACGATCCTGACCGAAGTGCTGGTCACGCCGAATGAGCCCGTCAAAAAAGGCGATCCTCTCTACCGGTTCGACGACACGCTCTACCGGCTTGCGCGGGATTCTGCACAGGCACAACTGATCGCGGCGCAACTGAACGTCAAAATTCTGGAACAAGACGTCATCGCCGCCAATGAAGCCGTGGAACACGCCAATGCCGAACTGGCCTATTCCCAGACGCAACAGGCCAGATATGCGACCCTCGTCCCCCAAGGCGGCGCGCGCCAGGATGAGCTGGATCGTTGGAACGAACAGGTCATCGAGGATGAATCAAACGTCAGACGCGCCGAGGCAAATCTTGAAAAGGCGGAACTGGCGACAGAGTCTCAGATCGACGGTGTGAACACTGGCGTCGCCCAAGCCCAGGCGCAACTTGCCGAAGCAGAGTATTTTTTAAAGAATACCACAATCTATGCCCCTGAAGATGGGATTATCGTGTCCCAGCAGGCCCGTCCAGGGCTTGTCGTTGGCGACGTGCGGCTAGGGGCAATTGCGGCATTTGTGACGGACAGCAAGCCCTACATTCTTGCCAGTTTCCGCCAGCAAAACCTAAAATTCGTAAAACCCGGCCAACCCGTGGAAGTCGCGCTTGATCTTTACCCAGGCGAAATCCTGAATGGCGAGGTAGAGGCGATTTGGTGGGCAACCGGGCAGGGGCAGTACCTGCCATCTGGGCGACTGCCAAGTTTCATGCTGCCCAAACTTCCCGGTCATATTGCGGTCCAGATCAAAGTGGATCTGCCAGAAGATCGGATTTTCCCGGCTGGCGGCCACGCCGCCGTCGCCATTTACACGGGGCAGGGGAAAGGCTTTGAATTTTTGCGCCGCATAAACATCCGTGCTTACGCATTTGCGAACTTCGTCAGACCATTGGATATTTAGGTAACACATACCGACACCGGCAAAATCCTGGGGGGGATATGATGCTGAACACAACTGGGCGAACCTGCAAACGCCCCAATACAGGGGGCAGGTTTCGGGCAACCCTGTCTGCAATGTCGATTTTGGTTGGTGCGGCGGCCTGTGCGCCTCTTGGCCCAGACTTTGTGCGCCCCAAGTCCGCTGTGGTGACCCAGTGGATGGAAACGAACAATCCGAGTGTCAGTAAATCCAGCGGGCTAACAGCGCGCAGCCAACCTGTTGTCAAATGGTGGGAAACGTTCAACGACCCCACATTGAACAAACTAATCGCTCAGGCCTATGCGCAGAACCTGTCGCTACAAATCGCCGGCGCACGCGTCTTGCAGGCAAGGGCGCAGCTGGGCATCGCTTTTGGAGAGCTGTACCCCCAGTCGCAGGTTCTGGCCGGTTCCGTTTCCAACCGGAAAATCAGTGAGAATGTCGGACCGATCAATGACATCGACAGAATTATCAATTTGGACACGGAATTTGCCACGTCCCAGGTTGGGTTTGATGCGCAATGGGAATTGGATGTCTGGGGCGCACAGCGCCGCGGGACAGAGGCCGCCAAGGCCAATCTGGCCGCCCAGGTCGCCAATTATGACGACGCTCTGGTAACGCTGACCGGCGACGTTGCCGCGGTCTATATCAACATCAGGGCCTTGCAGGAAGCTATTGGAATCGCAAAACAAAACATCGCCCTGCAAAAAGCCTCTGCGGATCTTACGACACTTCGCTTTAACAACGGCATCACAACAGAACTGGATGTTCAGGAATCCACGGCCTTGCTCAACAACACCCAAGCGATGGTTCCCGGGCTGGAAAGCGAGCTGCAACAAGCCAAGAACGCCTTGGCGGTTTTGTTGGGGCAACCGCCCTCGAGGATGTCCGGGCTGCTCGGCACTACCGGGCGGATTCCACGGGCCAATTCTAATGTTGGTGTTGGCATGCCAGCAGAGCTATTGCGGCGCAGACCGGATGTGCGCGCAGCAGAGCTTGAAGCCGCCATTCAGTCTGCCCAATTGGGCATCGCCATGTCCGACCTCTATCCACAATTTGTATTGTCGGGCGCGATTGGGGTTCAGGCCTCTAGCGGAAACCCCTTATTCACGCCAAACAGCGGCACAGGTCTGGTCAGCGCCGGGGTGGTCTGGAACATCTTCAACTATGGGCGCATTAAGAACAACGTGCGCGCCCAAGACGCCGTGTTTCAGGGTCTTATAACGAACTACCAGAACACAGTAATCGTTGCATATTCCGAGGTTGAAAATGCAATGGTCGCCTATCAAAAGGCCCGCCAACAGGTCGGTTTTTATCAAAAAAGCGCTGACGCTGCGGCCAAGGCTGAAAAAATCGCAACCGATCAGTATCGAGACGGCATTGCTGATTTCACCCGTGTTTTGAATGCCCAAACCGCGCTTTTGCAGTCTCAGGCACAATTGATCGAAGCGCGGGCAGAGGTATCCGCTAATCTAGTGGCGATTTACAAAGGCCTCGGCGGCGGCTGGCAGATACGCAAGGGGCAGGAATTCCTACCTGAAACCGTGCTGGCCGAAATGGCTTATCGCACAGACTGGGGCGATTTGTTGGAACAAGACCCGACCAAAGCAAGTTTCAAGTAGATGGTGCAGTCCCACAAGAACAGCGTAGAGATGCAATGAAACCAGAAGGATTTGAAGGCACGGTCGCGGTGATCGAACGGGGTTTGTTGCTGACGGCAGCGGGCCTGATGATGATCATCATCGTGCCGGTCATCTTGCTGACTTTGTTCTTCGCGTGGCGGTATCGGGCGTCCAATACCAGCGCCACGTATTCCCCGGATTGGGAAAAATCCTCTGTCTTGGAAATCTTCATCTGGGGCATTCCTGCGGTGATGATCCTAGCCCTGGGCACGATCGTCTGGAAAAGCACGCATCGTTTGGATCCCTACAAACCTATTCCGTCTGAACTTGCGGCCACCCGAATCCAGGCGGTTGCCTATGACTGGAAATGGCTGTTCATTTATCCTGATCTGGGCATTGCGAGTGTGGATGAAATGGCCTTTCCAATGGACCGGCCAATCACATTTGAAATCACCTCAGAGGTGGGTCTTAATTCATTTATGATCCCTGAATTGGGCGGCCAGATTTACGCTATGGCGGGGATGGAAACCAAATTGAATTTATGGGCAGATCAGGCGGGAACGTTCCAAGGGCGAAACATGCAATATTCGGGCGATGGCTTTTCGGACCAGACCTTTGAAGCACATGCGTTGGACACCGAAGATTTTCAATCCTGGGTAACCAAGGTGCAAGCCGCCCCACAAGCGTTCACGGCCGAGACGCGCGAAGCGTTGAAAAAGCCAACCACATCTGGCCCGGTGATCTATTACAACTCGGTCGATGCCAATCTGTTCCAGACCATACTCGATTCATATTCCGGTTGCCGGGGTGACAAAGACGGAATTTGCCAATGAGTGATTTAGGATTTCTGGGACGCCTCGGGATAGAGGCACTGCCGCTTTACAGCTGGGTCGCCGTGGGGGGCGCGGCGGTGACCGTTGGCGGCGGTTTGGCTGTCATCCTGGGAGTGACCTACTATCGCCAATGGGCCAATTTCTGGAATGGCTGGGTCACAAGCGTCGATCATAAACGCATCGGCGTTATGTATATCGTACTGGCCTTGGTGATGCTGATAAGGGGCTTTGTCGATGCGATCATGATGCGTTTGCAACAGGCAATGTCCCATGACGCCGGGGGGTATTTGCCGCCGGATCACTTTGATCAGATCTTCAGCTCTCATGGCACGATCATGATATTTTTCATGGCCATGCCCTTTATGACCGGGCTGATCAACATCATCATGCCGCTGCAAATCGGAACACGGGATGTCGCGTTTCCGCTTTTGAATTCAATCAGTTTCTGGTTGACCGCATCCGGGGCAGGGCTGGTGTTGATCTCTCTTGTCATCGGCAAGTTTTCGACCGCTGGCTGGACAGGCTATCCGCCTTATTCAGGGGTAGAGTTCACCCCTGGCGTCGGCGTGGATTATTGGATCTGGGCCGTTCTGATCAGCGGGGTTGGAACGACGATGTCGGGCATAAACTTTATCGTCACAATCCTGCGGCGCCGTGCCCCAGGGATGGGGCTGATGCGTATGCCGATGTTTGTGTGGACGGCGCTGTGTTCCAGCATTCTGATGGTCTTTGCATTTCCAGCCCTCACCGTCGTCACGGCGATGTTGTCACTGGACCGCACCTTTGGCTTTCATTTCTTCACAAATGACGGCGGCGGCAACGCGATGAACTATATGAACCTGTTTTGGATTTGGGGACATCCAGAGGTCTACATCCTGATCCTGCCAGCCTTTGGGATATTTTCAGAGGTCGTTGCGACATTCTCATCCAAGCGTTTGTTTGGCTACACTTCGTTGGTCTACGCAACAGCGGTGATCGCAATTCTTTCTTTTACCGTGTGGCTGCACCATTTCTTTACCATGGGCGCGGGGTCCAATGTGAATGCGATTTTTGGCATCGCAACAATGATCATTGGCGTACCGACGGGCGTCAAAGTCATCGACTGGCTGTTTACCATGTATCAGGGTCGCATCCGGTTTGAACCACCTCTGCTCTGGACGCTTAGCTTTATGGTGTTGTTCGTCATTGGCGGCATGACCGGTGTCTTGCTGGCCATTCCACCTGTCAATTTCACAACCCACAACACAACATTTCTGGTAGCGCATTTTCATAATATGATCATCCCGGGCGTGCTGTTCGGGTATCTGGCAGGCTACATGTATTGGTTCCCCAAAATGTTTGGGTTTCGCTTGGACCGCAGCTGGGGCGTGCGATCATTCTGGTTCTGGACGATTGGCTTTTTCCTGGCCTTCATGCCGCTTTATTGGACCGGCCTGAACGGCATGCCGCGCCGGATGGAAACCTATGCAAATCCAGAGTGGCAGCCTTATCTGATCCTGACATTATTTGGAGCATGCCTGATCCTGTGCGGGATTATTTGCCTAGGCGTTCAGCTTTGGGTGAGCGTGGCAAACCGGGCCAGCCTTGCCGACACAACCGGCGACCCATGGGACGGCAGGACACTGGAATGGACAACAACCTCCCCACCACCAGAGTACAACTTTGCTGCCATTCCAATCATTCAAGACAGGGACCCTCTCTATCTGTCAAAGCAAACCGGCAAAGCCCTGGACTACGTCGTCCAAGAGACGGCCATTCATATGCCGCGCAATTCAATGATCGGTGTGACCCTGGGCGGCGCTTCGTTTTGTATCGGCTTCGGGATGATCTGGTATATGTGGTGGCTCGCGCTTTTGGGGCTGGCGGTGACCATCGGGACAATCGTTGTTCGCTCCTTTGAGGACGACGCCGAGTACATACTTTCTGCCGATCAGCTGGTCCAGGATGCGGGAAACGGGCAGGGCGCGTTATGACGACCCAGGTCCCGATCAAAGATTCACACCGGCCAAGCCAGACCGAATTCGGCTTTTGGCTTTATCTGATGAGCGACGCCATTTTATTTGGTCTGCTCTTTGCCACCTTTGTCGTGATGGCGCACAATACTGCCGGGGGGCCTTCTGGTGCTGATCTGTTCAGCCTGGGAAATCTGTCGATGGAAACGGCCTTGTTGCTGACCAGCACGCTGACAATCGCGCTTGGCCATCAAGCCACGGTTCACAAAAAGACCCAGACGGCCATTTTTTGGATCGTCCTCACCTGTGTTCTAGGTGGTGGCTTTGTCTTGTTGGAACTGACAGAGCTGACCGACATGGTACAAAAAGGCGCAGGACCAGAGCGCAGCGGATTTCTGTCGGCGGTCTTCACCCTGGTGGGGACACATGGGCTGCATGTCACTGCAGGGATCCTCTGGGCGCTCACGATGATCGTTCAGTTGGTCTTCAAGGGGCCGACGGCGGCAGTGGCCTCTCGCCTGTTACGACTAACGCTGTTTTGGCACTTCCTCGACATCGTCTGGATCGGGGTCTTTTCCGTTGTCTATTTGCCGGGGGTGATGGGATGAAAACGAACACAGAGCTGAAAAACACGGTCACCGGATTTGTTCTGGCGGTTGTTCTGACACTCATTCCGTTTCTGGCTGTGTTTTATCAAATGGGGTCTCGTACCACTTTGGCCGCGCTGATTGCAGGCACCGCCATTGTGCAAATTTTGGTGCATCTGCGGTTTTTTCTGGGGATCCGGTTCCAAAAGTCGGGCACCGACAATCTATTCCCACTGCTGTTTGCCTGCGTGTTGTTGTTCATTATGGTGGGCGGAACAATGTGGGTTATGACAAATATCGGATACCGAATGGGCCATCAATGAGCGGTTGGCGCCCTCCACACGGCCGCATCAGTACGGCCAGAACGCATGTGAATTTATCGGCCTTTACGGGGTAACAGAATGGCATCCAAAGACGTTTCACATTTGGGACAAAAGATAACCCGCGTGTTGGAAAACCCAATTGTCAAAATCGCAGTGCCTTTGGTCATCGTCACCATTGGTATTTTGGTGCTGCACGAACTGGCCGCCCACGTAAAATGGGCAGACGTCCGGGCCGATCTTTTGGATGCAAAACCAACAGCCTTGCTGGCCGCCATCGCGGCAACGGGCCTTAGCTTTGTCGGGATATCGCTTTATGACGTGTTGGCCGTGCAAACGATCGCAAAGGGCAAGGTGCCAGTACGGGTCGCAGCTGTCGCCGGGGCCTGTGGTTATGCTGTGTCCAATCTTTTGGGGTTTTCCTATCTGACCGGCACAGCCGTTCGGTATCGGATCTACGCTTCTTTGGGGCTGGACCTTGGGCTGGTGGCCGGGGTGATTGCCACGTCTTGGATCGCCTTCTGGCTAGGGCTTACGGCCATTCTGGGGGTGCTCATCGCATTTCACCCCGCGGGGATGAGCGGGATTGCCGATCTAAGCAACGGCACCGAAGCCGCAATCGGTGTTGGGTTGCTTGTCGTTTTGGCCGCGTTTTTCATTTGGTTGGCCGGTGGCCCAAGACGCGTTTCCGCATTTGGGTTGGGTCTGGACCTGCCAAATTTCAAACTGGCCTCGATGCTGACAGGGGCGGCCTGCATTGACTTACTGGGCGCATCGCTGACGCTCTATTTCCTGATGCCCGCAGATCTGGTTCAATCTGCACCCTATTTCTTCGTGATCTATATCGCAGCCGTCACCCTTGGCTTGTTAAGCCATGCGCCCGGCGGATTGGGCGTGTTTGAGGCAACGATCATCGCCGGTCTGGGCGCGTCAGGGCGTTCTGACGTGCTGGCCGCGCTTTTGCTCTATCGCATGATCTATACGGTCTTACCCTTTGCAATTGCGACCTTGGGGCTGGGCGGTATATGGGTCAAAACAAACCGCGAAATACTGGGCGATCACACGTCGCTCTACTACCGGATGGCCCGGCCGATTATTCCGATGGTCGCGGCGGGCATATCGCTGATCTCTGGGACAATATTGTTGGTATCTGGCAGTCTTCCGTCGGATATGTCCAGCCTGCGCGTCCTTGACGATTTTCTACCCCTTGCCGTCATTGAGGCGTCGCACCTTATCGCCAGCATTGTCGGGCTGTTGTTGATCATCATCGCCCGTGGACTGTATCGAAAGCTCTTTTTAGCCTGGGTTATGGCGATCGGCCTGATGGGGATCGGGCTCATCCTGACTTTGTCCAAAGGGCTCGATTGGGTCGAGGCGATTTCGATGAGCCTGTCCCTGATCATTCTGTTCGTCTTCAAATCCGCATTCTACCGGGTCGAAAGCGCATCCGTTTTCCGGCTGAATTCCACTTGGATTGTAAGTGTCGTCACCCTCTTAGCCGTTACGATTTGGATCGGGATTTTCGCCTATTCCCATGTCGATTACCAAAATGACCTGTGGTGGCAATTCGCGCTGCATGGCGACGCGTCCCGGTTCTTACGCGCCTCGCTGGTCGTGTCCGTCCTGCTGGCCGTGATCTGCATCAATTCGATCCTGCACAATCGCGGCGAAACCCTGCGCGCCCAACCCATCCCGGATCAAGTGCGCAAGCTTGTCGCCGAAAGCGAAGACGCGGACGCACAGATATCGCTGACCGGGGATAAGGCTTTCCTGATCTCCGAGGATGAAAGCGCGTTTCTGGCCTATGCGGATACCGGAAAGTCCCTGATCGCCAAGGGCGACCCCGTGGGCGACAAAGAAGAGTGCATCAAACTGATTTGGCGTTTCCGCGAACAAGCGGATAAGACGGGCCGTCGCTGCGCCTTTTATTCCGTTTCCCCGGAATACATCCCCACCTATCTTGATCTGGGGCTGTCCGTGATGAAAATCGGTGAAGTCGCGCGTGTCGATCTGACCTCTTTCAGCTTGGATGGATCCTCTAAGAAAGGGTTTCGTCAGGCCAAAAACCGCGCAGCCCGCGAAGGCTATGTGTTTGAAATCGTGCCTGCAGCACAGGTCGTCGAGATCCTGCCAGAGCTGCGCGAAATCTCTGACGCTTGGCTTGCATCCAAACAAGGTGAGGAAAAAGCATTCTCGCTTGGGGCCTTTGCGGATGACTACAACAGATATTTCGACCACGCGATATTGCGCCACGCCGAGACAGGCAAAATCGCCGCCTTTGCCAATCTTTTCCAAAGCGGCAACAAGAACGAACTGTCCCTGGACCTGATGCGCTACCATCCGGATGGGCAGAACTTTGTTATGGATGCCTTGTTCGCCGAATTGATGCTTTGGGGATCAGATCAAGGGTTCAAATGGTTCTCTATGGGGGCTGCGCCCTTCTCTGGCATTGAAAACCATCGGCTGGCTTCGTTCTGGAACAGGGTAGGTGGGTTCGTTTACGAACATGGCGAACATTTTTACCATTTTGAAGGATTACGGTCGTTCAAACAAAAGTTTGATCCTGTGTGGAGCCCGAACTATCTGGCAAGCCCCGGTGGATTGGCCGTGCCCCGTGTCTTATATGAGGTAAATGTTCTGGTCTCTGGCGGGATCAAGGGGTTGATGAAATAGGACTAGACTGGTGATTTCAAATTTTACCGACCATGGGTCTAACGAAAGAACCTTTTTGGCGTGGGTGCGCACGGCAATTTCCATAGTCGGGTTTGGCCTTGCCGCTGCGCGACTGGGCACAGAACCCACATCCGTTTGGTCCGAAATCGCCATGTTGATCGCAGGCGCACTGGTGGTTTTGATTGCCTATCTCAGGATGCGGCAAATCCGGACGCTGATTAATTCCGAAAAGCACTTTGTAGATGACAGGCTTCCGACCGACGGACTGTTGTTGTTGCTCGTCGCGGCTCTTTTTGGATTGCTGGCAAGCTTTGTGTTCCATGTCAGTTGACGACCCCACAGGCGAGGGGGCAGGACAACACCCTTTTCGGATCCGCGACCTACCGTTCACGGTGCTGTTCCTGGCAGTGATGATCGTTGCCAACTCTCTGGCCGGAACACTTTCCGGCCAATTGCCCGAAGCGTCCCTGCGTCAATGGGGGATAAGCCACCAAGACATTCTGGAAGGGGATCTGTACCGCTTGATAACAGGCACGTTCCTACAGCATGATTTCGCAATGTTCCTGCGGCAGATTTGTTTCGCCGGGGCCGTGATTGGGTTTTACGAATGGAAGCAGGGCACCTTACGGGCCGTCGGAATGTTTTTTGCAATTGATGTGCTTGGCACATTGCTGGTTCTGTTTATGATTCTTCCGCCTCTCAGCCACCAAAATTGGGGCGATTTCGCGGATGTTAAGGCCCTGCATGATGTGGGAATGTCCGCAGGCGGTTTTGGCCTGATCGGTGCGGCCATCGCGACCTTTCGGTACAAATCGGCGTTTTTATGTGCCGTGCTTGTCAGTATTGCCATCAAGATCGGAGTTCAGTTCGACCCGATTGCGGACACGGCGCATTTCACCACATTGTTGATCGGTTTTGCCCTGCAAATGCTCTTGTTCAACCAGAACTCTCAACATCGCCAGTCGGACCGCTAGAACCTTTTTTGCGGTCTCATTGTCGGGTTCTAAACATCTGAAAATTCGCAGTTTTCGAAACCAGAATGCATCTGGTTCAACCATGAAAATCGCAACGGTTGCCAGCGCTCAACGTCATCCACAGATCACCCCCCGTGCCGATCCTTCAAAAAAAGTTCAAAATAACGCTTGCCGAAACCGGTTTCGGGGTTCAGCGTCAGAAATGGGAGGACATTATGGACGTCCAATTGGACAAAAACACACAACGGCCAAGGCACCGTCGCGTCACCATTTCAGACGTGTCCGAAGCCCTTGGGATTACCAAGTCCACCGTGTCCCGCGCGCTGAACGATTACAGCGACATTTCCGAAGGAACGCGCCTAAAAGTCCGTCGCATGGCCGACACAATGGGGTACCGACCGCTCAGCCATGCGCAGGCCATCCGAACAGGTTTGGTCAAGTCCCTGGGGCTGGTGATCCAAATGGCGGATCATGACGCTCAACGCCCGTTCCTCACCGAATTCTTGTCAGGTCTTTCACAAGGCGCCAGCGCCGAGGGCTGGACGCTGACCATCGCAGCCGCCAATGATCCCGCAAGCACACTGGACACGTTTCAAACCCTGATCAACGACCGCAAAGTCGACGGTTTCGTTTTGCCCAGAACACAGACCAAAGATCCGCGTATTGATCTTTTGCGCGGTGCTGGCGTTCCATTCGTTCTTTTTGGCCGCAGCCCGGATCCAACGGATTGCAGCTGGTTTGACGTGCTCGGAGAGGATGCGATGCGCGACGCGGTGCACCATCTTTACAAGCTCGGACATCGCCATATCGGGTTTATCAACGGCGGCATGCATTACACATATGCGCCTTTACGTGAAAACGGTTTCATGGGGGCGATGAACGAACTGGGGCTGGTGATCAATCCCGATCATCTTCGTGAAAACGCAGTGACGATTGAAGACGGCGCAAAGGCCGCCCATGAAATCCTGACCGGCACGGACAACCGGCCAACGGCCATTATTTGTGCCGTCGATATCGCGGCATTGGGCGTCTATCGCACGGCCGGAGAGCTTGGTTTGACCATAGGTCGCGACCTTTCCGTGATTTCTTATGACGGGATTCCCGAAGGGGCCCATATCGCGCCCCCTTTGTCGACCCATTCTGTCGATCACACCGCATGCGGGCGCCGCCTGGCAGAGATATTGATCCAACGCATCCGGGGCGCTGCCCCCGAAACACTGCGCGAAACGACCCACGCTACATTTTTGGATCGGGGGTCTGTTGGGCCGCCGAACACACAGATTTAAGACACCAAGACTACTCAAAGGGAGGACGACCATGAAACATACGAAAACGTCATTGATGATGGGGGCAGCAACTGCGCTGATCCTGTCAACTGTGGGGGCCAGCGCGGACAATCTGCGGTTCTGGACCACAGAGGACCAACCTGAACGCCTGGCTCGTCAGGAACAAATGGCAGCCGATTTTGCTGCGGCCAGCGGGCATACCGTAGAGGTTATTCCGGTGTCTGAAAACGACCTTGGAACACGCGCCACGGCGGCTTTCGCTGCGGGCGATCTGCCTGATGTGATTTACCACACGTTGCAATATGCTCTGCCTTGGGCAGAATCCGGCATCCTCGACACAGACGCGTCCACTGATGTGATTGAGTCACTGGGTGCGGGGACCTTTGCACCCGGCGCCCTTGCTATGGCCGCTACGGCGGATGGCTATGCCTCCGTGCCCGTGGACGGTTGGACCCAGATGATCATCTATCGCAAAGACAAGTTTGAAGAAATGGGGCTAGAGGCACCATCCTCTTACGTAAATGTCCTTGCGGCGGTGGAAAAGCTCCACAACCCGCCATCGATGTACGGCTTTGTCGCGGCAACGAAAATCGATGAAAACTTTATGTCTCAGGTTCTGGAACACGTGTTTCTGGCCAATGGCGTTTCACCTGTAGGACCGGACGGAGTCCAGCCTCTTGATGAAGCCAAGACCATGGAAGTGCTTGAGTTCTACAAAGCCATTGCCGAAGCGTCGCCTCCTGGTGATCTTTATTGGGATCAGTCGCGGTCCCTGTATTTCTCTGGCAACGCTGCGATGATCATTTGGTCGCCGTTCATTCTTGATGAACTTGCAGGTCTGCGTGACAGCGCCCCGCCAACCATCAATGACGATCCGCAAAGCCGTGACCTTGCTGCGGCAACGGGCATTGTGACGAACTTCGCGGGCCCATCCAACCCGGATGGCGCGGCTTGGGCTGACATCCGCTACTTTGGGATCACCTCTGATGCACAAACGGATGCCGCCATGGAATTCGTCGAATATTCGATGAATGACGGCTATGCACAAACGCTTGCCATCGCCCCAGAGGGTAAATTCCCAGTGCGTCGCGGGACCGAAGATGACCCAACCAAATTCGCCAAGGTTTGGGCCGGACTTGATGTTGGTGTCGACCGCAAAGCACCACTTGCAGATCTTTATTCCCAAGACATGATTGACGAAATCGTAGGGGGATTGGACGTGGCGCAGCGTTGGGGCGTTGCGGATGGCCAGCTGGCCAACGCATCGAAGATCATCAACAGCCAGGTGATCAACCGTTATGTCCGCGAATATATCGACGGCGAACGCAGCGCTGCTGATACAGTGAAGGAATTGAACGCAGCCATCGCTGCGGTCAACTGATCTGAATGGCCCGGACGGGGCGCAGATGATGCGCCCCGTTCCCACCCGAATTCAATCGGAACGTTGTCCACATGACTGATGCAATTCCTCCAAAGGGCACAGGCCCCTTGGCCCGCATAGAAGCGCGCCTGGCCTGGGGTTTACTGGCACCAACAATCATCGCCGTCGCGATGGTGGTCTTGTTGCCTTTGCTGGCCGTATTCTGGATCAGCGTTAAACCCGTGACACTCGCGGACCTTCGCCCACCAGAGGCCGTCTTGCGCGAGGATTTGCGCGGCAAACCCGAGGCCGCCGGCGATGAGGCAACGATCCGCTACCGTCTGCGCAACTCTTCCCAGCAAGAGCCGATTTCATCTGTATCCTTCACAGATACCCTTCCCGTCGGACTAACCGTGGCAGAGCTTGATCCACGCTGCACGCTGGACGACAGGGCGCTGTCCTGCGATCTGGGCGATTGGGAAGGCGGGCATCGTGAAACGCTTCAGATTCCGGTGACCGTGGGACAAGAATTCTTGGACGCCGAAATCCGCCCCCAAGACAGCCCCGCCGAGATCACCGGGACCTCTAGCAACGTTCTGACCAACACAACATTCACCCTTGATAACTTTGCCAGAGTTTTTGACGGGTCCGAGTTCTGGTCCGTCTTGTGGGTGACGCTTTTCTACACCGTTTTCGGCACTGTCGGCGCCCTGCTATTTGGGCTTTTCGCAGCACTGTTGTTGAATAAATCGTTCAAAGGGCAGGGAATCCTGCGCGGGCTTTATCTGTTTCCCTATGTCTCACCGATCATTGCCGTGGCCTTCGCCTGGATCCTGCTGTTTGACCCATTTTCGGGCAGTGCGAATGCCTTGCTGATCCAAATGGGCGTCACGCAGGAAGCCATCAACTTCTTTGGACAGCGCCCGCTGGCCTTGATCATGGTTACAGTCTTTGAAATCTGGCGCTATTTCCCGCTGTCCTTCCTGTTCATTCTGGCCCGTATGCAGTCCATCGACAGCGATATGTATGAGGCCGCGGACATGGACGGCGCCTCGCCCTTCCAACAGTTTTGGTATCTGAGCGTCCCGCAATTGTTGGGCATCCTGTCGGTCTTGTTCTTGCTGCGCTTCATTTGGACCTTCAACAAATTCGACGACATCTTTTTGTTGACCGGCGGCAATGCGGGCACACGGACGTTGACGGTCAATGTCTATGAACAGGCCTTTGCGATATCAAATATCGGGGCAGGGGCCGCAGTTGCGGTGGTCATCTTTGGATGCCTGCTGTTGTTCTCTGCATTCTTTTTCAAATTTATCAGCCAGGAAGAGGGGCTTTGAGATGATGAACCTCTTACGCCGGGGATATGTGACAGCGCCAGTGCTGGGCGTGTTCTGGACATTCATCATCGCGACCACAGTTGCGATTGCGATGAGCTTTGCCACCGGATCTGCGTTCCGCCCCTCAGGGCTGGGGTGTTTGGTCTGGGGGGCTGGATTTGGCTTTGCCTGCTTGCCTGGCACTCTTTGGAAACCGATCATCGCTGCAGGCGTTGTGACCGTGATTTCCCTGCTTGGATTTGGGCCGATCTTGATTGGCGAAGGGGTCTCTGCGATCTCTGGCTTTTTGGGGGCAGCGGCCTGTTCTGGTTTCGCAGCTTTGGGGCTGTGGGTCATGTTGGATGACGTCGAAATCGGCCCGATCAACAGACATATCTTCGAGGCCGCCGTGATCAAATTCTTCACCGGGTTTGGCTATATCTTCTTTACGGCAATCGTTCTGATCCCATTTTACGTGATGGTCCTGACCAGCCTAAAAAATCAGGCAGAGCTGATCCAGAACCCCTTGGATTTCTCGGTTGATCTTAGCCAGGGATGGGGTCTGTTCCGGTCCTATGAGGAACTGTTCGTACAGTTCAATTTCGGCACATACCTGTTTAATTCCTTTTTCATCTCTGTGCTGACGGTTTTCATCACGCTGCTGTTTGCCGTGCCCGGGGCCTACGCCGTGGCCCGGCTGCGTTTTACGGGCAGGGCGGCGTTTTCGCGGTCGATCCTGTTGATCTATATGGTCCCGATGATCGTGCTGGCCCTGCCAATCTACATCGCGTTTTCGATGACGGGTTTGCGCAACTCTTTGACTGGGATCATCATGATCTACCCGGTCACCACCATCCCCGTCGCTCTATACATGCTGCAAGGCTATTTCAGAGGCTTGCCCGCCGAAGTCGAAGAAGCCGGCCTGATGGACGGTCTTTCCCGGCTCAAAGTCATCTGGCAGATCACCTTGCCGTTGTCGCTCCCGGCACTGGCCTCTGTTTCACTCTATGTTTTCATGATCGCCTGGAATGAATTCCTGTTGGCCTTCATGCTCTTGGACGATCCCGGGAAATTCACGCTGACCCGCGGCATCGCTTCGCTTAACTCTTCAGAAGTTCCGCGCCAACACCTGATGGCGGGCTCGGTGATCGCGACAGTTCCGATCATGATCCTGTTCCTGGGGCTGGAACGCTTTATGACGAAAGGACTGACCGCAGGGTCAGTAAAAGGCTAATGACAGATCTCGACACACAAGCCCGCGATATTCTGCGTCAGAACGACAAGGGCGGGTACACGCTGCCAACTGCGGGGCTTTACCCGTATCAGTGGAACTGGGATTCCGCCTTTGCTGCATGGGGATTTGCGACGTTTGACAACGCACGCGCCTGGGATGAGCTGGACACACTTTTAGCCAGCCAGTGGGACAGCGGTATGGTTCCCCATATCATTTTCCACAAACCCGACCCCGGATATTTTCCCGGCCCCGATGTTTGGGGAACAGACCAAAGCCCAGAAACGTCAGGCATCAGCCAGCCCCCCGTCGCAGCAACCATGGCCCGACTGATCTGGGACATGGATGAGGCCGCGGGGCGTGAACGGATTGCGGGTCTTTACCCCAAACTGGTCAATTGGCACCGGTGGTGGCACGAGGTCCGGTGTTCCCATGGGCCAGCTGCGATCATTCACCCGTGGGAAAGCGGCCGTGACAACTGCCCGGATTGGGATATTGGCATGGCCGATGTCGACGGGTCAGGCGTAGCGCCTTATGTCCGCCGGGACACGGGCCATGTCGACCCTGACATGCGCCCAACCAAGGAAGACTATGACCGCTATATCGCCATCGTAGAATTCTGCCGAAATGCCGAATGGGATGATGCCAAAATTATGGCTGAAAACCCATTCCTGATGGCGGACCCGGGCACGACTTTCATCCTGTTACGCGCCCATGAAGACCTTGCCGCCATTGGCACCAAACTGGGCCACGACGTCACCGAAATCGAAGGCTGGGCCGCAGATCTGCGCGCAGCCCTGCCTAAGATCTGGAATGAACCCCTGGGCGGCTATGATGCGCGAAATCTGCGCACCGGTGAATTTGCCAATGTGTTGGGGTCCGGCACCTTCCTTGCCTATCTTGCCAATGCCGGAAATGACCGTTTGGACGCAGAGCTGTTGCGCGTCTGGGATGGCGTGACCTATGGCATCCCATCTGCCGACCCCCAAGCGCCCAGTTTCAATTCACGCAAATACTGGCGGGGGCCGACTTGGCCCGTGGTCAATGCTTTGATTGCACTGGGTCTTACCAGCTCTGGCCATATTGATCTGTCAGAACGGCTGCGCACTGAAACCGCAGAACTGATCCACAAACATGGGTTCTTTGAGTATTTTGACCCGTTGGATGCAACACCGTGTGGCGGTTCGGATTTCACCTGGACGGCGGCCATTTGGCTGACTTGGGCGGGTAAAACGCCGCAATCCGCAATGAAAGGGGCCGCCTGATGCCTTCCTTAACTCTCAAATCTGTAGAAAAATGGTTCGGCGACGTTCAGGTCATCAAAGGGGTCGATCTGGACATCAATGAAGGAGAGTTCATCATTTTCGTTGGCCCGTCCGGCTGCGGGAAATCCACCCTATTGCGGATGATCGCAGGGCTAGAGGAAACCAGCCGTGGCCAAATCCTGATCGGGGATCGTGATGCCACGGCAGAGCCTCCGTCCAAACGCGGGTTGGCCATGGTGTTTCAATCCTACGCGCTTTACCCCCATATGTCGGTGCGCGACAATGTTGGCTTTCCCCTTAAATCGGCGGGTCTTCCTGTTGATGAGATCAAAGCCAAGGTCGATGCGGCTGCAAAAGTGCTGAAGCTTGACGACTACATGGATCGCCGCCCCAAAGACCTGTCAGGGGGGCAGCGCCAACGCGTGGCCATTGGACGATCCATCGTGCGCGATCCCACGGCGTTTTTGTTCGACGAACCTTTGTCCAACCTCGACGCTGCCTTGCGCGTGGAAATGCGGTACGAAATCGCCAAGCTGCACCAAACGCTGAAATCCACGATGATTTACGTCACCCATGATCAGGTAGAGGCGATGACCCTGGCCGATCGAATCGTCGTTCTTGATGGCGGCAAGGTGGCCCAGATTGGCGCACCACGGGACCTTTATGAACGTCCCGCAAACCTGTTCGTGGCCCAGTTCATCGGCTCGCCACGCATGAATGTTATTGAGGCAAAAACGACCTCTCAGATCGACAATCCCAAAGGGGCAACACATGTGGGCATACGCCCTGAACATATATCCATTGCCCCCAAAGGGTCCGGTGCGGTGCAGGCCACTGTCGATGTTTTGGAATACCTTGGCGCGGATACATTCGTCGTGATGGACGCAAAAGAGGCCGGTCAGATCACCGTGCGCACAACCGGAGAAACGGAATATAAACCGGGCCAGGACGTCGGGTTGAGCTTTGATGCCGAACAGCTTCACTTCTTCGATGAGCACGGACAGGCACTTCGATAGATCTACTTTTGCCTTATTGAATTCTGGCCAGCCCCACCAAAACGGGGGGCCAAGGCAATCTGGTTGATCCATATGGTATTGCCACCAATGACATATGGGTCGGCACTTTTTTCAAGGATATCACAAAACTTCAAAAGCCTCTTAAACCGATTTACGTCCGTTCTGGGCCCGCGCTGTCCCAACAAAAGTATATCCTGATCGCAGTCACGCAATTGCGGATTTCCACCATCATGAATCGGCAGTTGCGGCGCAAGAAGAGCAACGTTTCCCAATATTTTGTGGGGCCCGAAAATCGGCCTGTCTGGATATGTTTTCAGGACGTTTTCGTAGTCTCGGTAAGTGTCTTTGGTGCGATGCTGAAGTGTTTGCATATGTGACGGGAACAACAATAGGGACGACAAGGCCATTAATGTTCCAAATACAGTCGGCAACCACCGCAAGCCCCGCCGGCGCGATAACACCCAGGCCACAGATAATGGCACCCCGGAAACAAAAGCAGGTAACAACCAGCGCCCATTAATATTTCCAATATCCCCGACGACAACAAGCGGTACTATTGCCAAAGCTACAATGCAGAATGCAAAAAATAGAACGCGTTCCTCGGGCAGGACACTTAGAACCCTTTGGGTCGAAAATGCAGAAATGATAACCAAAAACGCTGGTAACGCAAAAAGCTCTGCCATGCCGATACCATAATCCACCAGCCCATGTGCCCAACCTTTACCCGAAAATTTTGCCGAACTGCTGAATGCGACATCCTGGTTCGAAAAAAGCCAAACGACTGGTCCCCAAAGTACCAAAAGGAGGAAAACAAAGCTTATCAGAAAACCACGGGACAGAATTGAGGCCCTGAATTTTGGCGAGACGAGTGCTGCAAGGCACAATCCAACAGGCAAGAATATCCCGCTAAGTTTGGCCAAAACAGATAGTCCTGTCACCGTGCCAAACCAAGCATATGCTGTCGGGCTTCTTTTGCCGATGACGTTTAAGAACGCGATACAAACCAGCGGTGCCAGTGCCGTCACCAATATGTTGTGAGTGCGATCCTGCAAAAACAACCAAGAGATTTCGTAGACTAAAAACAGCCCCAAAACACTTGCGGCCGAGGTCTCGACATCCTTGAACCGGCGAACCAAAAAATAACAGTTCACAAACAATATGGTGGTCAAAAATTTGCGCAGGACAACAACGCCGAATTGGGTTTCGCCTGTCATTTGAAAAACCAACCATTGCAACCAACTATACAACGGTGGTTGCGGCCCATACCCCCAGGCGAGACTGCGGCCCCATAAGTAGATCTGAGATTCATCCGCTGTAAGAGTATCGACAGCCCACATTTGTTCAAACGTTGCCAAACAAAAATAGCCGATAGCAATGAATACTAAATATCGTTCCTTAATCTCCATTTCACCATAAAAGGAATTTACGTCTATTTCGCAAGATGTGTTTGGGTCCACGGCAGATCTCTTGACCTAACGAACGCGCACAGGCACTTCCGACTAGACAGTCCCTGGGCATTGCCACAGATTTATAAAGTTACCAATCTTCCAGGGATTCGTATGGCACATTCAGAACAAAGCGACATTGAACATCTAACAACAACCATCAAATTGGCGGATGAGGCTGTCGTTGAAGGCAACCATCCATTCGGGGCCATCTTGGTGGCAGAGGATGGGTCGGTTCTGGCGACGGCGAAGAACAATTATCAGATCGACAAAGGCCCAGGGCACGCGGAAACCAACCTTGCGCGTCACGCAGCCCGAACCTTTTCCGTCGACGTGCTGCGCCGTGCCACGCTTTATACATCGGTAGAGCCTTGCTGCATGTGTGCAGGATCCATCTATTGGGCCGAAATCGGGACCGTCGTTTTTGGCATGACCGAAAAGAGGTTAGGGGAACTGACCGGGGACGACCCCGAAAACCCAACCCAAGACCTTGATTGCCGGACCGTTTTCGCCGCTGGCCGCAACCCGGTCGAGGTGAGAGGCCCGTTTCAAGAGCTAGAACAGGCCATCGTGGCACAGCATCGCGATTTCTGGACATCAGAGCCCTAGGATGTCCGGCACCACTGACAAAGCCTTCAAACCAAAAAACGACATAACAGAGCTGCGGATTCTCGGGGATCTGAATCTGCACGGCTTTGCGGATTGGATATGCCACCGCGCCGCAGTGCTGGACCTTAATGGATACGTCAAAGTCGTCGATCAATCCGAAATCCGTGTTGGTGTTTCCGGGAATCCGGACCTGATCGACGCGATGGAAGCGGCCTGCAGTTTGGGCCCGGCCAATGTGATCGTCGATGAAATCCTTCGGCAGCCCCCGGAAATCACCGATTTCCGAAATCGTTTCACACGGCTTTAACGCCTCTCATCACTGCATATAAATTATGCATTGCGCCTTTTCTTTGACCTTAACGGCATTCCGGATGTAAACAGAAACGGGGGCCATCAAAATCCTTTGACGTTCTTATGTGACCAGTTTTGATTAACTTCGGGCTGTTTGCACGTGACTAAAAAAGGCGGTCCCAAAAATGCGTTCTGGGGGAGCATATCGCGGACAATGACAATACCGGTGGCACTGAGCATCGACCTTCCGCCCAAAAGGGTCATGCGGACATTTATTGACGGCAAAGATATCGTCGTGTGGCGCAGCACAAAGGGCGAATTGTCTGCCTGGGAAAACCGGTGTCCACATCGCGGAATGCGATTGTCTCATGGGTTTGTGCGGGGCGAAAACCTCGCCTGCCTTTACCATGGTTGGCATTATGGCAAGGCCGGGAAATGCACATATATTCCAGCGCATCCCGATATGGATCCCCCCGAAACGATCCAACCCGCGCGATATGGGGTTGCTGAGCAAAATGAGGTGATCTGGGTCTCTCTCTCGGCAGAGACGTCCCCAGAAACGCTTCCGGATAACCTTGTCCCATTGCGCAGTTTCACTGTCACATCGGATAGGAATGACATCGTTGCTGCGATCGCGACTTCACCGTTTAAGGGGACTCCCGTTTCGGTGACGAAGAGCGGCGCGAACCATGTGCTTTGCCAGTTCGAAACCGACGGCGAAAACCAAACCTTCGCCTTCCTTTTCAATCAAATAAAACCCGGGACAACCGTTGTGCAAACCCTTGTGGACGCGTCCTGCGGAACCGCTGAAAAATCAGGTCTGTCCCGATGGTGCGAACGCCTGCGCCGCACCGCCGAAACCCTCGCAATTTCAAAGGTCACACCATGAGCTTGGACTATGCATTGAATGACTGGTACGTCGTTGCTGCGGCCGGTTCAAAAGGGTCGCAGCCCCACGAAACGGTCCTGTTGGGCCAACCCATCACCGTATCAAACGGGGCGGATGGCCCTGCGGTCAAAGGGGCCGATGGCACCATTTACCCACATCAGGAAAAGTTTGGCCATATCTGGACCTGTCTCGGCCCATCCCCACGCGCCTTGTTTGATATTCCAGAGGCGGAAGAGCAGGGGCGGCGGCTGGTACCTTGCGGCGTTGTGCGGGTGAAATGCTCTCCATTGCGGGCGGTCGAGAACTTTCTGGACATTGCCCATTTTCCCTTCGTCCACACAGACATTCTGGGGGCTGAACCTCATACCGAAGTGAACCCTTATGATGTGAAAATCCGCGAGAATGTGGATGAGGTCTGGGCCACCAAGATCAGCTTTTACCAGCCCAAGGCGGCAAAAAGCGCTGAAACGGGCATCACGACCGAATATGAATACCGCGTTCCGGCGCCGATGGTTTCTGTCCTGTACAAAACCTGCCCGCCAAAGCCCGGTTTCATGGATGTCATCGCCATTTTCGTGCAACCGCGCGGAGAAGAGGAATGTGACGTCTGGCCATGGATGGCGCTTTACGATGACGACGCGCAGATGGCGGATTTGATCCAGTTCCAGCAAGAGATCTTTTTGCAGGATCGTTCCATCCTGGAAAACCAGATCCCGCGGCGTTTGCCCTTGGATCCCCGAATGGAAGTCCCAACACGGGCGGATATGACCTCTATCGCTTATCGCAGATGGCTTAAAAAGAAGGGCGCGCTTTATGGTGCGCTGACAGAGGCAGCATGAGCTTTACGCTATACAACTATGTTTTATCTGGAAATTGTTACAAAATCAGGCTGTTCGCGTCGTTGATTGATGTCAACTATCAGACCGTAAACGTCGATTTTTTTCCGGGCTTAGAGCACAAATACGAAGAGATGTTGGCGCTGAACCCCGCAGGAACATTGCCCGTTTTGACGACAGAGGATCAGGTGTTCACCCAGACCGCAGCAATGTTGGTTTGGATGGCCGCCCGTTTTGACAAATCCGGCACATGGTATCCAACGCAAGATCCTGACGCGATGGCAGAGGTCAACGAATGGCTGTCCTTCTCTGGCAGCTTGACGGCAACCGCCGGAGAGGCCCGTTTGCACGCGATCATCAACAAACCTTTGGACATGGAAAAGGCCCTTGCCGGCGCGCAAGACGCCCTTCGCCAATTAGAATTACATCTTTGTGATCAACGCTTTGCAGGCAGTTCCTGGTTGGTTGGAAACGGGCCGACAATCGCAGACATTGCCTGTTTCCCCTATGTCGCGCTAAGCCCGGATGCTGGGTTGGAACATGACCCATATCCGGCCATCCGTGCCTGGCTTTATGCCGTGCGCAGCCTGCCTGGGTTCAAGACAATGCCGGGCATCCACGAATTGCATGAACTCAAAGCGGGCGAGACCATCCATGGGTGATGCTCCAGCTTTATTGCGCATCACGGATGTGACCAAGGCCTATCCTGCCGTTCTCGCCAACGACAAGGTCAATCTAGAGGTCAAACCTGGACAGATCCACGCTCTTTTGGGCGAAAACGGCGCGGGCAAGTCCACGTTGATGAAGATCGTCTATGGCTCTGTCCGTCCAGATTCCGGCAGCATCGAATGGCGGGGAAAAAAGGTAGAGATCCACAATCCCGCACAGGCGCGTGCCCTTGGGATTGGAATGGTGTTCCAGCATTTTTCGCTGTTTGACACGCTGACCGCGGCGGAAAACATCTCTCTGGCGGTTCCCGGCACCATTGCAGAATTGTCAGATCGCATCCGCGCCGCGTCCAAACAATTTGGGTTGGATGTGGAACCGGACGCAAGGGTGCAATCCATGACCGTGGGGGAACGGCAACGGATCGAAATCCTGCGCTGCATTCTTCAGGAACCGCAGCTTATCATCATGGATGAACCGACTTCTGTATTGCCGCCACAGGGCATCGAAAAGCTGTTCAAAACGCTGCGGTCTTTGGCCAAGGAAGGCATCGGGATCATTTTCATCTCTCACAAACTGGATGAAATTCGCAGTTTGTGTGACGTGGCCACCGTGATGCGGGCCGGGCGGATCGCCGGGGTCGTTGACCCAAAAGTCGAAAGCGCGCAAAGCCTGACAAAACTGATGATCGGCCACGACATCCCCAAACCGACCCAAAGACAGGATCACGCCACGGCAGAAGACCGGTTTCAGGTGGCCGATCTAAATGTTTTGCCAAGCGATCCCTTTGCGCCTGCGCTTCGCAATCTGAACCTAAACATCCGCGCGGGCGAAATTCTTGGAATTGCGGGCGTGTCCGGCAACGGGCAAGACGCGTTGACACGTGCCTTGTCTGGGGAACATCGGCTGGGAAAATCTCAGAACGCGGCAATCACGCTCGACGGGCAGGGGATCGGGGCCATCGGCGCGGCAGAGCGTCGGGAAAAAGGCGTGCATTTTATCCCCGAAGACCGATTGGGACGCGGCGCTGTGCCGATCCACACATTGTCTGAAAACGCAGGCCTGACAACAGCGCATCGCGGCATTGCGAAGTTTGGGTTTTTGAACCTGAAGAAACGTCGGGCATTGGCACAGGACATTATCACAAAGATGCAAGTTCGCTGCGGCGGGACCGAAGCAACGGCCCAAAGCCTGTCCGGCGGCAACCTGCAAAAATTCATCGTTGGCCGTGAATTGGCGCTGACGCCCAAAGTGCTCATCGTGTCCCAACCCACCTGGGGCGTCGATGTCGGGGCTGCGGCGGCGATCCGGCAGCACTTGATCGACCTGCGCAACTCTGGCGCGGCGATTTTGGTGGTTTCGGAAGAGCTGGAAGAGCTTTTCGAAATCTCTGACCGTTTGCATGTGATGTTCCGCGGGGAATTGTCGCCGCCGGTGTCGATCAACACCACCGACATCGAACATGTCGGTTTGGCCATGGCCGGGGATTTCGCAGCACTGGGTACGTCTACAGAACAAATGGCAGCGCATCATGGGTAGATTGATAATAGAAGCCCGCCCGGAACGGTCTGTTTGGGCGCCGTTGCAGGTCGCCGTGCTTGCATTGCTGCTGACGATGATCGGCGGCTCTGTTCTTTTCATGTTTTACGGGGTTTCCCCCTTAAAAGGATTGCACGCGATCTTTATTGATCCTTTGCGCACGACCTACGGGATTGGAGAGGTCCTGTTGAAAACCGCGCCCTTGTTGCTGATCGCGCAGGGGCTGGCGATTGGCTTTCGCGCACAGGTGTGGAATATCGGGGCCGAGGGGCAATTGATCCTGGGGGCCATCGCCGCATCTGTCGTTGCCATCACATTTGACGGATCTCAGTCACCTTTTATTCTGCCCGGCATGATCATCGCGGCGATGTTGGCCGGCATGGGCTGGGCGGCGATCGCGGCGTTTCTCAAAACGCGTTTCAATGCCAATGAAATCTTGGTCACCTTCATGTTGACCAGCATCGCATTGCAATTGTTGTATTTTCTCGTCTCAGGCCCGCTGCGAGATCCGTCAGGGTTCAATTTCCCGCAATCCATCACTTTTGGCCCCGCTGCGACTTTTCCGGTGCTGATTGAAGGCACACGGGTAAATGCCTCTAGCTGGATCGGGGTTGTGGTGACCGTGCTGTGCATCATCTTTGTTCAGCGCAGCCTGGCTGGATATAAACTTTCTGTTGGGGGCACAGCGCCGCAGGCCGCCGCTTATGCAGGGTTTTCATCCAAACGCGCCGTTTGGCTTGCGCTGCTTATCGGCGGCGGATGTGCGGGGCTGGCCGGCGTTGGTGAAGTCGCCGGTCCCTTGGGCATGTTACAGCGCACCTTGTCCCCGGGCTATGGCTATGCCGGGATCATTGTTGCCGTTCTAGGGGGCCTGCACCCCGTCGGAATTATCTTTGCCGCCGCGCTTATGGCGCTGATCTATGTCGGCGGGGATTTTGCCCTGTTGTCCATTGGCGTTCCCAATGCGGTCACCGGCATTTTCCAGGGCATGTTGCTGACCTTCTATCTGGCCTGTTCCGTATTGCTGACCTCGCGCCTGCGGTGGAAACCCGCCAAAGCGTTGGCCTCAGAAGGGGGCGCACCATGATAGACGTCCTGATCTTTATCGTCAGCGGAACCCTTGCTGCTGCAACGGCCCTTATATTTGCGGCCATGGGGGAACTGGTCGCAGAAAAGTCCGGCATGCTGAATCTTGGCGTCGAAGGCATGATGGCCACCGGGGCTGCGACCGGCTTTGTGGTGGTCACGCTGAGCGGCTCACACAGTTTGGGATTTCTAATCGCAGCCATAATCGGCGCGGTGCTGTCACTGGTCTACGCCGTCCTGACCCTGATCTTCAGGGCCAACCAAACCGCGTCAGGTCTAGCGATCGGGATCTTGGGGCTTGGGCTGTCATCTGCCATCGGCAAATCATACGAAGGCACAACCGTGCCGTCCCTGCCGGACCTGCCTTTGGGGCCTCTGGCCAACATCCCAGTGATCGGACCGATGTTCTTTCAGCAAGACATCATGGTCTACATTTCATTTCTTACGGTTTTCGCGGTTTGGTATGGCCTTAACCGTACGAAACTGGGCCTCACCATTCGGGCCATCGGCGAAAACCCACAAAGCGCACATGCTTTGGGGTTGCGTGTCTTGTTGATCCGGGCCGGTTGCGTGGCCTTTGGCGGCGCGTTGGCCGGGATTGGCGGGGCCTATCTGTCGACGGCCTACACGCCACTTTGGGCAGAGGGCATGATTGCCGGGCGCGGCTGGATCGTAGTGGCCCTGACGGTCTTTGGCACCTGGATCGTCCCAAGGGTCGCCTTTGGCGCCTATCTGTTTGGGTCCATGTCGCTGCTGGAATTGTCGATCCAGGCCTTTGGCGCAAACATCCCGTCCCAACTGCTGTCAGCCTTACCCTATATCGTCACGATCCTGATGCTGGCCGTGATCTCTCGTAACCCGGCGTTCATTCGCCAAAACAGTCCCGCCAGCTTGGGCGCGGACCTTAAACTCAACTGAACTGCTTGCACCTTTCGAAAGGAAAACATCCATGCTTCCCAAACTTACAAAACTTCTGGTTCCGGCTTTGGCCGCCATGGCCATTGCCGCTCCACTGGCTGCCAAAGACAAGATCAAAGTCGGCTTTATCTACCCGTCACCTGTTGGCGATGTAGGCTGGTCAGCTGAATTGAACCACGGGCGCGAAGCGGTGATCGAACATTTCGGCGATGCCGTTGAAACCGTTTTCGTTGAAAACGTACCCGAAGGACCGGACGCCTCGCGTATCATGAACCAGATGGCCGCAACCGGCGCTGACATGATCATGCTGGGGTCTTTCGGTTACATGAATGACGGGCTGAAACTGGCCGCGCAAAACCCTGATATGACTTTCATCCATGCCTCTGGTTACAAACTGGCGCCAAATCTTGGCAATTTCCAAAGCCGAAACTACGAAACATCCTATCTGGTGGGAATGGCCGCAGGGGACGTCACAGAATCCAACACGATCGGCATTGTCGCCGCCTATGCCATCCCCGAAGTGGTTGGCATGATCGACGCATTTGCCTTGGGCATTCAGCGCATCAACCCGGATGCAACGATCAAAGTTGTTTGGCTGAACTCTTGGTTTGACCCATCCAAAGCCCAGGAATCCGCCCGTTCGCTGATCGCGCAGGATGCCGATGTAATTTATTCGCTCTACCAAGACACACCATCCGTGGTGAGCGTGGCCGAGGAAGAAGGCGTTTGGGTGATCAACACGTCGTCCGACATGAAGAAATACGCGCCAAACTGGTTGCTGGCCTCGCAGGTCGCCGATTGGTCCGATTACTTTATCGAAAACGTTCAGGCGACGCTCGACGGAACATTTGAAGGCACTCCATTTTGGGGCGGTCTTGCTGACGGGACAGTCGCTGTAAAATCGCTGTCGACAAAAGTGTCCCCTGAAGTCACCGCAGATATCGAAACCGTCGCAGCCGCTATTGCAGCCGGAGAGTTTCATCCTTTGACAGGGCCAATCCTGGATCAAGACAAAACAGTCCGTCTGGCCGAAGGCGAAACCATTGAAGACGGTGCATTGCTGGGCATTGACTGGCTTGTAGAGGGCGTCGAAACCCGCATTCCGAACTAAGATCATGGGCCAATTCCGTGCCCATATCTGTCACAGCCCCAATCGGGGCACGATCGAGCGCATCCTAGATGCGCTCGTTTTGGTTGATGAGAATGGTAGGATCAGCGACGTCACCACATTGGATGATGCGGCTGAGACACCCAAAGACACGGTCGATCTGCGCGGGCAAGGCGTGCTGCTGCCCGGTTTTGTCGACCTGCATATCCACGCGCCCCAGTTCCCACAATTGGGCGAAGCGCTGGACAAGCCGCTGGAAGAGTGGCTGTTCGGCTATACATTCCCGCTAGAGGCCAAGTTTGCGGACGTTGGTTACGCGGATGAGGTTTACACGGCGCTGGTCGATACTTTGTTGGCCAATGGCACAACAACAGCCGTCTATTTCGCCACGACCCATGTCCCCGCAAGTCTGCGTCTGGCAGAGATTTGCATCGACAAAGGGCAACGTGCCTTTGTGGGCCGGGTTGCCATGGACGATCCAGACGGGTGCCCCGATTACTACCGCGACACGGATGCCGCGACGGCCGTAAAAGACACCACTGTTTTCATTGATCAGCTGCGCGCCTTACCCGGCAATGAAGGCGGACAGGTCGAACCGATCATCACACCACGCTTTATCCCAGCCTGCAGTGACGACGCGCTAATGGGGTTGGGCAAGCTTGCCGCCGAAAAAGAGGTGGCCGTTCAGACCCATTGCTCCGAAAGTGATTGGGCCCACAGCCATGTTCTGGAACGATGCGGTGTCACTGACACCTCAGCGCTGGACGGGTTTGGGTTGTTAACCCGCCGCACTGTTCTGGCCCATTCCAATTTCATTTCAGACGCGGATATGGACTTGATTGCAAAGCGCGGGGCAGGGGTTGCCCATTGCCCTTTGTCCAATAGCTATTTCGCAAATTCGGTATTTCCTCTGCGCCATGCATTGGAAAAATCGGTTCATGTGGGTTTGGGAACGGACATATCTGGCGGTCCAAGCGCGTCGATGCTGGACTCTTGCCGTGGGGCTATCACGTCCTCGCGCATGTTAGAGGACGGCGTTGACCCGACCTTGCCCGCTGATGCGCGCGGACGGGCTGACAGCCGGATCGATTTTCGCGAGGCCTTTTGGCTGGCCACCGCTGGCGGGGCCGAAGTAATGGATCTTCCTGTCGGGCAATTCAAACCGGGCTACCAGTTTGACGCCATTCTGGTGCAATTGCCGGAACCTTATCTGGCCGGGACAAATGAAACGCCCGACCCAGAGGCGATGCTGCAAAAGATGTTGATGTTGGCCCAATCCCACGACGTTAAGGGAACTTGGGTTGGCGGGCGGCAGGTCTACGCCGCCTAGCTGGTCAGCGGGGCCCCCAGCCCAAACTTGGCCGCCAAGGCCCTGCGATAGGCCACAGACATGCGGTCTGCGGGGATGTGGACCTCTTCCATGATGTCCAGCGGCAGGTCTTCTGGGTGCTGGCCTTCGACCATGGGTTTGTCTTCATCATTGATCATCAGGCTTTCCTTGATCAAGAAATCCTCATCCGGGGTTCCGGTTGTGTCGGTGGCCACCTGAAATATTTTGGTCTCATGGGCGGACACCGGGCAGACGGTGTCTGCGAAATACTGAATGTACCAACTGTCATTGGGTTGGATGATGATGATCGTCGAAAACGGAAAGGTCAGCTGGTAGCTATACACGACCTGCCGTTCATCCCCCGGAACATCATCAGGAAACCGGTTGCCGCCCTCAAGATAGCTTAGATCAAAGGACAGCCCCGTTTCGGTTTCCACGACCTCATAGCTGGGAACGGTATCGGTTTCCTTGCCGCCAAATGTTTCCGTATGAACCCAAGGGAAATGCGCGACATCGTTAAAGTTTTCCACATGCCGACTGGCCGCCGCATGCCAGGTGCCAGATGGAACCAAGACCTTTTTGAGCGTTTCATCCTTAATCCCGGGCCAGTCCGGGATTGGCCAAACCGGTTCCTCTGACAAACAGGCCCAAATGATCCCATAGCGCTCTTCGCTTTTAAGCGACTGCAACCGAAGCCGGGGAGAGACTCGCGCGGATTGATCCGGGTTTGACGGGATCTTGGTGCACTGCCCCTGATCGTTGAAATGAAGCCCATGCATCGGACAGACGAGATGGTCGTCAGACACCCGCCCGACACTTAATCTGGTGCCGCGATGCGGGCAAAGATCCCGCGCCACCGACACCCCGGCAGAGGTCCGGTAGATCACAAGATCAACGTCCAACAGTTTCGCAGCCACAGGCTTGTCGGCAATCTCATGCGCGAAGGCAACGGGATGCCAGAACTTCGATAAACTGCGCCAGTCGCTTTCGCTAAACGTACAATTGCGGGGCAAATCGTCTTTGGTCTTGCTGTGGTCAATTGGCAGAAACATCTGGGGTCCATCTGTAAAATTGGTCAGGTAAATCTGGCCTCTTTTGAACCAACTGGCAATCCGTCAAACCCGTCTCTTATCCCTGTTTAGGGGGACATCGCCGACATTGCCCAAAAGACAGGCGCCTTCACCAGACGATCGGATGCGACTTGCCCGTTTGCACATTCACAAACCCGTTTGGAGTGGCCGCGGACGGTGCCACAAGAACCCATGTCCAGGGTGCGCAGGTCAAGGTTGCGAATTTTAAAAACTCGGGGAATCCCGGTTTCCACAGGTTCAGCGCTGTGGGTCGGAACATCCAGTCCACAGCCTCGGCTGCTTTGTAGAACTGCTGCATCTCTGCATCGAACTCAGCCGCCGGCCGGGCTGTCATAAGGCCGGCAACCTCTAGCAAAACCTCGGCGACGACCTTACCCTTATGGACCAACACCCAGCCCCCGTTCATATCCTGCAACCGGTTCACCGCCATGGCCATGGCCGCATCGTCAGAGCCGACACACCAGATATTATGACTGTCATGCGCAACAGAGCAGGCCAGGGCTGTGTCAGGGTCACGCGGGCCGCAGCCGGTCCAGAACATGGCCGACACAGCACCGTCCCCGCGATACCGATCAATGACCGACCACTTGGTGATCATCTTTTCCGTGTCCCGCTGAACCATTCCATCCTTGACCGGCAGCGTTTCGGTTAGAAACTCTTCGTTCCAGTGGAAAGGCCGCAACACGGCCGCTTGCATCGTATCCCGGTCAGGGGCTGCCGCAATCGCGAAATCCGATGCCGTCAGTTCCCGCCCGATATTAACCGTTTTGGTCGCCCAATCCGGCCAGTCAATCGCGACCACGGGACCGGTATAGGTTTTCTGATCGGAAACACTTTGCCCGTCCGCATAGACTTGGACGATAGAGATGTCATCGACATCGTCCAACAAAACGATATCCGCATAGCGCCCAGGGGCGATGCTGCCCACCCATTGATCGATCCGCATGTGCCGGGCAGGGTTCAGCGTGGCACATTGGATTGCAGTCACTGGATCCAGACCGAAATGCACGGCATGGCGCACATTGTGGTCCGTTGATCCGATTTCAAGCGTTTCAGACGCGCTGCGATCATCAGTTGTAAAGGCGATGTTCGACCAGTCTTTCAGGCCACGCTCTATCAGGCCCGGAATGATCACATCATAGGAAAACGGGCGCAGTTCGACAAAGATACCGCGCATCAGGCGATCCCAGGCCTCGTCCAGCGCCCAGACCTCATGATCCGACGACAGGCCTGCGGCGATAAAGGCGGATATGTCATGCGGGTCGGTCAGGCCGCTTCCATGCCCCTCTACCACACCGCGCGCTTCAATCGTGGCGCGGATCATGCCCCAGATCCGCGCATATCCAGGGTTCTCGGGGTTCCAGACAGAGGGCCAGTCCATCACCTCATCCAGGCTGGTCACAGACAGGTCCGTCTTTAGAAAGGAAAGCTGTTCTGCAAAATCGTAATGGCCACCGCTTTGTTCCCACGCGCTTGGCGGCACGGCGGATCCCGGTTGAATGAACACCTTAAGCGGCGATCCGGCACGGCGGGATTTTTGCCAGAACTCTGTGTTTTTCGCCCCGTTCACATTGGCGAATTCATGACTGGCCTCGCAGGTCCAGGTGTTGCCACGGGGCAGCACAAGCTCTGCCTCATATTCGGGGGTCAGATGGGTGGATTCAATGTGTTTGTGCACCTCACCAAACCCGGGCACCGCGCTAAGCCCCGGATGGCGGATACGACGACCCACGGTCCCCCGGTAAGAGCCAATGGGCCCGATATAGGCGATCCTACGTCCGCTTATAACGATCTCATGATCGTCCAGCCAATGCCCTGCATGAACCGCCAACAGCCGACCAACCTCGATGACAGTGTCGGCGGGGCGTTTGCCCAAAGCAACCAAAGTCAGATGCTGCCGGATCGCGACATCATCTGTGGCATTCAGGATCAGATCCTCAGGCAATGTCATGGCTTGACTGTGCCTCTCTCTTTCAATGCTCTTTGGGCGCGGTAACTGAACAGGATCAGCGCCAAGATGGTCATCACGAAGGGGATCGTCTGGATCAGCTCTGACGGGATCCAGTTGAACAGATTTGGCATCACGATCGACAGGGCCTCAAACACCCCAAACAGCAGTGCAGCAATCATCGCCCCAACCGGGTGACGTGCCCCAAGCAGAACCGCCCCAAGGGCAATGAACCCACGCCCGGCGGTCATATCGCGCGTAAACCCAACATAGTTGAACATCGCAAGCTGTGCGCCCCCCAGACCGGCAAGCGCACCAGAGGCAACCAGGCTCCATAAACGGACCTTGTTGACGGGCACGCCAGCGGCCTCTGGCGCCGGGGCATATTCGCCAACCGCCCGCAGCCAAAGCCCTTGCGGTGTGTGGTACAAAAAGAACCAGATCGCCAGAACCATAAACAGGCTCAGCCAGGTCAGGATCGAATGGGACGAAAGCGCCTGATCCAGGGCAGGGCCAATTCCGGGGATGTGTTCAATAAACGGAATTTTAAGGACAGGGATGGCCTTGGACGCCAGATTGATCGACGTGCCCTTGTCACCGCCCGTGGCCAAGGACAAGGCGAACACCGTGCCCCCTGCAGCCAGAATATTTACCGCAAAGCCGACCAGAATGATGTCAGCCTTCATCTTGAGATGAAAGAACGCCATGACAGCGCCCAAAGCGCCGCCGGCCGCCATTCCGGCCAGCACCGCCACATACCAAGGCGTGTAAACAGACACGACAACAGAGGTCAGCGCCGCGATCAGCATCATGCCTTCCAACGCGACATTCAGCGCGCCAGACAAATCAGTGATCAGACCGCCCAAAGTTGCGAAAAGCAAAGGCGTCGTCGTTCGGATAACCGTGACAAAAAACGTGACCGAAAAGATTGTGACAATAAGGTCCATCATGATCCCGTCACCTCCGGTGTTTTAGGGCCGGGTGGGGGCGTGCGTCTTATCCATTTGCCCCAGAACTCTTTCCCGGGCAGCGAAAAGGAGGACGCCACAAGTAGAATGACGACGGCCTGAACAATGGAAATCACCTCTGTCGGGACATCCGTTCGAATTCCCATCAACTGCGCACCTTGGCGCAGATACCCATAGAACACGGCCACAACCGGGATAAGCAAAGGTTTATCCTTGGCCACGATGGTGATCAGAATTCCCTCAAAGGCAAGGTTCGCCTCAAAATCCTGGGCAATGCGCCCATAAGCGCGACCATGGACAAACACGGCCCCCAATAGACCACCTATGGCGCCGGAAATCGTCGTCGCCCAGATGATCATCGCTTTTGAACGAATGCCGGAATATTCAGCGAAACCAGGGTTTTGCCCCACCAATCGCAACCGCAAACCCCAGCTTGTGCGGTAGAGCAGAAACCAAACAACGAACACTGCGACAAGGGCAATGATGATCCCAAGGTCAAACCGCGTTCGTGGAATGATCGCCGGAAAGATCGCTATTTTCTCAAACTTGTCCGACATCAACTGGCCGCTGCCCTCTGGGGCGAAATGCGCACGGATGACGTAATTAACGATCTTGATCGCGATATAATTCAACATCAGCGAGGACACGATTTCACTGGCCCCGAACCGGGCCTTGGCATAGCCGGGCAAGAACCCATAAGCCGCCCCCGCAATCATCGCGACCATGATCCCAAGCGGGATCGCCATCCATGTCGCACCAAGCGGCGACAGGGCAATATAGGCCGCAAACATGCCGCCAATATAGACTTGGCCCTGAACCCCTAATGCAAATTGGCGCGCCTGAAAGACCAACGCAAAGGCCAAGCCTGAAAGCGTCAGCTTTGCGATGTCATCCACCCAAAGCCCCATGGTGCGTTTGCTGGACAGCGGTGCCGTCAACAACGTCTCAAAGGCTTTGAACGGGTCGGTGGAGGTCAAAAAGATGATCACAAAGGCGACCACCAAGGCGATCAGAACAGCCGCAAGCACCCGGCCAAGTTCCTTAGACACATTCGTCATATTTGTACCATTTGCCATGCTCATCGAAGCGCCGCCTGCATTGCTTTGGGATCCTGTCGTTCAATCCCAAGCATGTAAGTGCCCAAGATTTCCGCCGTAAGGTCGGTAGTATTGTTCAGCGCAGCCACGATTTCACCGTGGTAAAACACCAGCATCCGGTCCGACAGCGCCAAAAGCTCTGACAAATCGGCAGAGCTGAGCAGCACCGCGGCACCGTCATCGCGGGCCTTTGTGATCGAATCCCAAATGAACTGGGACGCCCCAAGATCGACACCTCGGGTCGGTTGATTGACCAATAGCAACTTGGGCAACTCTGCCAATTCGCGCGCGACCACAACCTTTTGCATATTGCCGCCAGACAATGTGCCAACTGTAAAACCAGGCCCGCCAACGCGGATAGAGAATTTGTCGATCAGATCAACGGCCTGCTTCTTGATAGCGGCAAGGTTCAAAATACCGTTCTTAACAAAGGTTTCGTCCTGCAATCGCGTTGCAACCAGATTTTCGGCAACGGTGGCATCCGGCGCCAACCCTTGCGCAATCCGATCCTCTGGGATGCTGGCCATTCCCATGCCTCGGCGTTCCAATACCGACATGGATGCAATATCGACCGTCTCGACCTGGATCTTCCCTTTGGAAATCTCCCGAAGCCCTGCGATCGCTTCCAGAATTTCGGCCTGACCATTGCCTTCAACCCCGACAAGCCCAACAATTTCACCGGCATAGACGTCAAAGCTGATGTTCTTGCACATTTCGGTTCCGGCACTGTTATGCACGGCAACACCGTCAATTTTCAAAGTCCGTTCACCATGGGTTTCAGCGCGATTGACCTTTAGCGTGACTTCACGGCCCACCATCATCGTGGCCAGTTCGCGTTCCGTGATTTTAGAGGTTTCAACCTGGCCAACGGTTTTCCCCGCCCGCATCACGGTAATTCTGTCGGAAATTTCCAGAACCTCTGGCAGTTTGTGGGCGATGAACACAACGGTGCGGCCCTGATCAATCAGGGTCCGGATGGCCAAGAACAATTCGTCCACCTCTTGCGGGGCAAGCACGGCTGTCGGTTCATCCAGAATCAAAATACGCGCATCCCGGTAAAGCGCTTTTAGAATTTCGACGCGCTGTTGCTGCCCGACGGGCAGCTCGTTCACGCGTTTGAGCGGATCGACATGCAGTCGAAACCGCTCTGACAGGGCGCGGACCTCTGCGATGGCCTTTTCCCGGTCCAGCCGAACCCCGGATTTCGGCTCTCCGCCCATCACAACATTTTCGTATACAGTGAAAGAGGGCACCAAGGAAAAATGCTGAAACACCATGCCGATGCCAGCAGTGATCGCCTCTTTCGGGTTCGGGAATGTTATCGCTTTGCCATCCAGACGCAACTCTCCCTGATTGGGTTGCTCTGTGCCGAACAGGATCTTCATCAAGGTCGATTTTCCGGCCCCGTTTTCACCAACAATGGCGTGCACCTCTGCCTTTTGGATGGACAGATTCACGCCGTCATTCGCAACAACCCCGCCGGGATAGATCTTTGTAACATCGATAGCTTCTAGCAAAGCGTTCATGTCTTAATTTCTCTGCAAGGGGAGGGACCCTGCACCAGTGGTGCAGGGTCGATCTGTTTATTTCATGACCGTGTCGACGACGATCTCGCCAGAGTTGATCTTTTCTTCGACCGCATCAATCTCTGCTGCCAATTCAGCGGAAACAACCGCGTCATAGAACTGGTTCTTGGACAGTCCAACAGCGCCGTCAGGCAAGCCCAAAAGGATCGCGCTGCCGTAAGGGGCCGTACCATCAATCGTCTCTTTCAACGCAGTCAGCAGGGACAGGCCGATTTTCTTTTCAACAGATGTGAAAATGACCTCTGCCTGGGCCATGTCTGTTTCGGCAAAAATCACAGCCTGATCGCTGTCAACACCGATCGCCAGCTTGCCTTCGTCACGGGCCGCCTGAAGCGCACCAATGCCTGTGCCGCCTGCAATCGGGAACACAATGTCCACACCTTGCGCGAATTGCGCCAGGGCGAGTTCCTTGCCTTTAGCAGGGTCGGTAAAGCTGCCAGCAACGGCCCGGGTCACTTCGACGTCAGGATTTGCGGCCTTGGCGCCTTGTTCAAATCCGACAGCAAATTCCACAACGGTAGAGCCTTCTACGCCAAGGATTTCCCCCAGCTTCCCGGTTTTGGACAGTTTCGCAGCGGCATACCCAGCCAAATAAGCTGCGGTCGATGTGCGATACTGGATGGCCAGAATGTTTGGAAAATCACCGCTTGAAAAGTCCGGGCTGTCGTCAAACAGGATGAACTTTTTGTCTTCATATTCAGAAGACAGTTCCTGCATAAAGCCGTTCATTTCCCATGTTCCGGCGATGATGACGTCATAGTCGCTATCGGCGGCGTCTTCCAAAGCGGGCTGCCAGCGGCTGCGGTCGAGGCCCGCTTCGATGACTGTGGCTTCTACCGGCAATTCTGCCTCTGCCATTTCCAAACCAGACGCTGCACTGTCGAAAAAGCTTTTGTCCCCAAGGCTTCCGTGCACGACCATTGCAACCTTAAGCGGGTTGTCTGCTGTGTATTCTTGCGCATGTGCGACGGAAAACGCCGATGTGCTCATAAGGGTCGCGGCGGCAAGCCCGGTAAAGGCCCTGCGACTGAAAGAATATTTACTCATTTTGAAACTCTCCGTTTGTTGGTTTTCAGGTTCTATTAAGATGCGATCAGCGATTTGGCATAAATCGCAACGACGGCATCCACATTCGCGTTTTCCAATAGGGCAACGGGCGGCGTCCCCAGTCTTAGACTGGGATCCACCAAGGTCATGCCTCTGGTCAGACCCGGGGCCAGCGCAACATCTACACTGGCGCTCAGAGACTTTGTGACAATGGAAGGGTCGATCACGACGGCGGCGGCCAGCGGATCGACGAATTTAAAGTTATCCCCTGCGCCAAAGCCCACGCTGATTTCTCTGGCATGCACCACCAGCGCCTTTGAAAACACTTTCAAGGGGCTGTCAGGAATGGTCTCAAACAACGCGTCGACCTCTGGGCCTTCCATTTTATGGGTCACACATGGTTCCCACGGGACGACAACGGTTTCAATTTCCGCACCAAAGACGATGCCTGCGGCTTCTGGATCTGCATAGATGTTGAATTCGGCAGCGGGTGTTGTGTTGCCACGCCCGTAAACCGTGCCACCCATGATCGTCAGCTGGCCGATGCCGTCAACGATGGAAGGTTCCAACCGCAGGGCAAGGGCCAGATTGGTCAGCGGCCCGATCATCAGGATATCAACGCGGTCACCAGCCTCTTTTGCGCTGCGAAATCTATCGCGCAAATACTGCACAGCATCGCGTCCAGCAGGCGAGGCGGTCACATCAGGACGCGGCGCACCGCCAAGCCCATCATCACCATGCACATAAGTTGCGTCGATGATCGGTTGCGACAGCGGGCGATCCGCCCCCATATGAACCGGCGTTTCCACCCCAGCCACAGCCAGCGTCGTCAGGATGTTTTTCGTTGCAGCCTCTAGCCCGACATTGCCGAAAACGGTCGTAATCGCGTCGGGCGTATAGCCCGCCCCAATCAACATCAACAGCGCCTGCGCGTCGTCGACACCGCCATCCGTGTCCAGGATTAAGGGTCTGTTTTTCATCAAGAAGCCTTCCGCAAACTGTCTACCCGCGACCAGAATTCGGCATATGCGGTGGAATATGAATTTCGGATTTCATCGTAATCCTGGGTCTGTAATTTACCCTCATGCACCAGATGCGCGCCGTCGACCCACACCTCTGCGACATCGCGCCCACTGCCGGAATAAACCAACAGAGCATTCAGATCCGGCACGTCAGAATAGCCAGCCCCGCGCATATCAATAGCGATGATGTCTGCTGCTTTGCCGGGCTCAAGCGATCCGATTTGATGGTCCAGCCCCAAAGCCTTGGCCCCCTCGATCGTGGCCATACGCACCAGATCCTCACTGGAAATCGGCTGTGCAGAGCCTTCTCTGTGCGACGCGATCAGACCGGCCACGCGCATTTCAGACACCATGTCATAGGAATTATTGGCCGCAACATTGTCGGTGCCCAAAGCCACCGTGACACCAGCGGCCCGCAAATCGACAACGGGGCAAATCCCCTCACGACCAGACCGAAGCCCGGCAGAGGCGCAATGGGCCACTGACGCCGCAGGCGCACGCGCAAAGACGGCGATATCCTCGGCAGACAGATCCAGGCAATGGGCGGCGTGAACACGGCCTTTGAAAAAACCGTCCCGTTCCAGGGCTTGCGTCGCCGTCAGCCCATAACGTTCCAAAGTTTCCGTGTTGTCCTCTGGCCCGGCTGCCATGTGCAAATGCATCCCGCAGCCGTATTTCACAGCCATTTCGGTTTCAGCCTGCAGCAGGTCTTCTGAATTGTCGACATATGGCGCATGAGGGCCAAACCACGGCACGATGCGCCCGGCACCCTGACGCTGTTGTTCAACGAAGGCACCAGCCTTGGCCAGTTCCTGTTGTCCGCGTTCCTCATCGCCCAACTGCACGATGCCATAGGCAATCACCGCACGAATTCCGCTGGACGCCGCCGTTGCCGCGATTTCTTCGGCAAAGAAATACTGTTCGCAGAATGTGGTCGTGCCAGACAACAGCATTTCCGCGCAAGATAGCGCCACGGCAGGGGGAACATCTGCGCCCGTCATGGCCAGCTCTGGTTCTCGGATCGCGTTGTACCAACCATCCATCGTCAGAAGGCTTTGCCCCTCGGCCCGACCACGGAACAAGACCATGGCGGAATGCGTATGCGCATTGACCAAACCGGGCATTACAAGATGCCCATCCAGATCAAAACACGCGCTAAATTCATCGGAGGAGGGCGCATCCGCCATATCACCGATTCCCGCGATTACACCGTCCCGAATGGCAACCCAACCGCACTCAAACGCCCGATTTTGCGCATCAACGCTTAGAATTGCGGCATTTACGAGCAATGTGGATTTCATCAAAGAAGCCTTAGTAAAGCGGTTTACTTTGCGAAGTAACTGCATAATGTTTGGAATTGTCAAACCGATAGGCCTGAAAAACTGGAAAAATAACGGAACTTACTCAATTGCCCAAAAAACCGTCAATCCGACGGACTGTCCACACAAAATCCGCCGCAAATAAACGAAATTTACACAAACATGTCCCTGAACCCATTCACCGCTGATGCAGAAATCGCCACAAGACGGCAGAACCAAGAGTCGGCCTTTGGGGACCAGCTTCGCAGGCTTGCAGCAGATGTGATTGAACAAAACCAATTGGCGCGTTCGGCTGATCTTGGGTACATCTTGACGGATCAGAACTGCACAGAGATCATGCAACGGTTCGATCTGACGGACAAAGCCGATCTGATGTGCTTGCTCATCGGGCAGGCGGCCAGGCTGGCCGATCCTCCAATCTCTGATTTCTATGTTGGCGCCGTCGGGGAAGAGGCTGAAACAGGCCATTTGGTCCTGGGGGGCAACCTAGAGTTTCCAAACACACAATTGGCCACGACAGTGCATGGCGAAGGCTTTGTCATGGCGCGGGCTTTTTCGCGCGGAACTACCATCCGCACGATTGCCCTGTCAGAGGCGCATCCCTGTGGCCATTGCCGACAATTCCTAAGCGAATTCGCCGGGGCGCACGCGCTGAAGCTTATCGATCCCTTGGGGCATTGCCTAAGCTTGAGCCAATTGTTGCCATGGCCCTTTTCCCCCGATGCGCTTGGACAGGCGGGCGCGCAGCCGGGGACGACCTATTTCTTAGACCTGGAACTCAAAGATGAATTTGCAGCCACGATCCCAGACAAGCTCAACAACGCGCTTACCCGCGCCGGTCAAAAGGCCTACGCGCCCTACAGCAATGCGCCTGCCGCTGTGGCCCTTGGGATGGGTGATGGTGCGGTCGTGACCGGGATGTCGTTAGAAAGTGTAGCGTTCAACCCCTCGCTGACGGCGGCCCAGACCAGCCTGATCAACAGCTTTGCCAATGGCTATGGGATTGGGGACATAGCCGATGTTTATATCGTCGGATCGGCCACCGGCCCGCTCAACATCAAGACATCGCTTGCTTCTGTGTTTCAAACCCTTGCGCCCAAAGCCTCAATTCACCTGTCTAACTGGAGCGAACAAACATGACCGCAATTAAGGCACAGTCCACCTGCTGGCCCGATATGGCCGCAGCGATTGAACGTTCTGGCATTGCCATTCTGCCCATTGGGGCGATGGAACAACATGGCGCGCATCTGCCGCTGGCAACGGACACGATCCTTGCAAGCGGCGTGGCCGAATGTGTCGCGGATCAATTGGATGCGATCCTGTTGCCCGCCATTTCCTATGGAGAGGCCTGGAACAACTCTGACTTCACCGGAACCATGTCTTTATCGCCCGAGACCTTGCGCGCCGTCCTACGCGACCTTGGGCGGGAATGGCACCGCGTCGGGGGGCGCGCGCTGGTCGTGATGAACGGCCATTTTGGCAACAGCGCCCCAATCGATTTGGCTGCACGTGATTTGCTGACAGAACTGAAACTGCCTGTTCTCAATCTCGACTACCCAAACCTTTCGGACTTGGCCGAACATATTTGCCATAGCAAACCCGCCGCGCCGGGGTTTTACCACGCGGATGAGGTCGAAACATCCATGATGCTGGTCTTTGCGCCAGAACTGGTCGATATGGATCGCGCAGAGCCGGAATACCCGGAATTCCCAGTCAGTTTTGGATATGAACAAGTTCAATTGCGAGAGTTCAATTCAACCGGTGTCTTCGGTGACCCGCGCCCAGCCACCGCCGAAAAGGGACAACAGCTGATCGACGGCATCGTCGCAAATGCGCTGAACATCATCTTGGCGTTCAAGACGCGCAACGGTGTGTGAAAGGGGGGCAACCATGGCAAAATTAAGTGACGTCGCTGCCCGCGCAGGCGTTTCAAACACCACAGTGTCGCGCTATCTTAACAACAAGATCACGCTTCCTCAGGCAACGCGCGACCGGATCGACAAGGCGGTCAAAGCACTCAACTATCGCCCGAACCTTTTGGCACAGCGATTGTCCAAGGGCAGGGCGCACGCCATATGTCTGGTGACACCGGACATCGCCAACCCCTTTTTCGCAGAGCTGGCCGCCGTGATAGAGGCCAAGGCAGCCTTGCACGGATATTCCGTCTACATCGTTGCCACCCATGGCGAGAAGGAAAAGGAAATTGAAGCCTTTTCAAACCTCGAAAACCAGCATGCAGACGGGTTGATCTTTGCGACCAGCCAGACCGATTGTTCGCATCTTTACAGACTGTTGCAAGAGCATAGGAATGTCATCCTGTTGGATGAGGCCATTCCCGAAACTCAAACCGGGACCATCGTCGTCGACAACGTCCAAGGTGCGTATCTTGGAACGTCGCATTTGATTGGGCTGGGGCATCATGACATCGCCTTTGTCGGCGGCCCCCCGAAAATCCACAGCGGCGCAGGACGGTTAGAGGGCTTTCACAAAGCCATGGCCGAGGCAAAACTGCCCATAAACCCAGACTTTGTCCTGTGTCACGAATACACCGAAACCTTTGGCTTTCAAGCCGGGCAGTTGTTGCTGGCATTGGAAAAACGGCCATCCGCCATCATGGCCGCAAGCGATTTTTTGGTCTTTGGCTTATTGCGCGCCCTTAAGGCCAACGGGGTTCGGGTGCCGCAGGACATTTCGATCGTCGGCTTTGACGACATTCCTTTTGTCGACCTGATCAATCCGGCCCTGACAACCATTCACCAGCCGATCCAAGATCTCGGGGGGGCGGCTGTGAACAACCTCATCGCCCTGCTTGAGGGCGGCACATCCACCGGTCAAATCTGTTTGCCGGTCGAACTCATTCAACGAAGCTCTACCCAACCTTTTGAGGCAAGCACCAAATGACATCTCCGAAAATTCTGATCGCAGGCGAAAGCTGGACGGTTCATTCGATCCACCAAAAGGGCTTCGACAGCTTCACGACAACCGAATATGCCGAAGGGGTGCAATGGCTGCGCACGGCGCTGGAAAAAAGCGGCTGGGAGGTGACCTTTCAACCCTCGCATGTGGCGGCCACCGAGTTTCCTGAAACCATCGAAGAGCTGTCACAATACGATTGCGTTATTTTGTCCGACATCGGCGCGAACACCTTGTTGTTGCACCCCGATACATTCGCCCATTCCCAGCCAAAACCAAACCGTTTGCAGGTGATACATGACTATGTGATGGCCGGGGGCGGGCTGATCATGGTCGGCGGCTATCTGACGTTTCAAGGCATTGACGCCAAAGCACAATATGCCGGAACGCCGATCGAAGACGTCTTGCCCGTCAAGATCATGCGCTACGATGATCGGGTCGAATGCCCGCAAGGGATGACCCCGCAAGTTCAGGATCAAGACCACGCGATCGTTGCGGGTCTTGCTCCCAGCTGGCCGGATTTGCTGGGCTACAACCGGGTAGAGCCGAAACCAGGAACTGACCTGATCGCGACTGTGGGCAAGGATCCATTGGTGGTTGCGGGAGGTTTCGGAAAAGGCAGGGCCGTGGCCTTTACCTCGGATTGTGGACCACATTGGGCACCTCCTGCCTTTGTGGATTGGTCCGGCTACAACAGGCTTTGGACGCAAATCGCCAATTGGGCCGCAGGAAGGGCCAACACATGAAAGTTCAACAACCCCCTGATCCCTGGCAAAGAACCACAACTGAAAACGGGTTTGCTGCTGACGAAGTCATATCCGCCCTGCAAAAATGCCTGCGACGCGGCATGGTCGACAATGTGTTGTTGCTGGGCTGGGAAATGTACATCACCAGCCCAGAGCTTGAAGAAAAGATGTGGTCGCGCCTTCAGGTCATCGCTGTCGAGGATATCGGTCTGGGCAATCCAAACGCCCCGAACCTGATTGAAACACTGTACCAACAACACAAACGCTTTGACCGACCCACGGGGGACCGGTTTTTGTTTGCCGCCCATGCCATTCGTGTTCTGGCCACCAGTGAAAAAGACCGCACCAGCGACGATATGGTGAACTGGGCGATGCGTTCTGTGTCGCTTGGGGAAAACACGCCTGAAATCCCGGATGTAGCGCTGGACATGCACACGATGCGCGGGCAGGCCATGGGGCGGGATTACCGGTTCTTCATGGAAGAGGCGTCTCAGGTTGTTCCAGAGATCAAGGATAAGGATCAAACCTATCGCAATTGGATTCTCACCGCATTGAAGGACGGCAAGCTTAAATGACTGAACCGCATTTGCCCGACGATCTGATCCTGAATGCTGAGGATGAAATCAAGATCAGACAGAACCTGACGCTCGTCGCCCTTGGGAAACGCCCGGCGGACCGGATCTTGCGCGTCGGACGCTTGTTCGATGTGCATGGGGGCAACTGGTTCGACAATCAGGATATCGTCATATCTGGTCGCCGGATTGCCTGGGTGGGGCCGGCGGGGGCGTATCCGGGCCAGGTGAATGAAATCATAGAGGAACCAGACCTGATCGCCGTTCCCGGTTTTGGCGAGGTTCACAAACACATTGAATCCAGCCACTTAACCCCGGAACATGAGGCCGCGCTCGTCTTGCCTCATGGGGCAACCTGGACCTGCGAAGCCAGCCACGAGTTTTCAAACGTCAACGGCCCCCACAATCTGGAATTCTGGCTGGCGGCAAGACGTGCTGGCTCTCCGGTCAAAATATTCCCGCTGCCGGGATCAGCCGTGCCGCCCACGGCCTATGAATGGGGCGGCGGGCATTTCGGCTATGACGAACAGCATGAGTTCCTGAACGCGCAGCTGATGGTGGCGGGGCTGGACGAGGTGATGGACTGGCCCGCAGTCTGGAACCCGGACAATCCATCCTATGACCGCCTTTGGGGCATGATCCGCGCCACGTTTGAAAACAGGGGCGTGGTCGAAGGCCATGCCGCCGGCATGCGGGACATCAATGACATCAACGCCTTTGCCGCAGCGGGTATGGCATCGGATCATGAATCCTGGACCACACAAGAGGTGCAGGACAAGTTGCGCCGGGGGCTTTTCATCGAAATCAGACCGCATTCCCTGACAGAGATGGTTACGGGCCTGATAGAGGCCGGACAAACCGACTGGTCGCAATTTGCGCTGTGTACCGATGATCGATCCTGTTCGGACACGTTGAAACTTGGGGCAACGGATCACAATGTTCGCCTTGCGATCCAGGCTGGGCTGTCGCCGGAAACCGCCATTCAAATGGTCACGCTCAACCCCGCGCGCCATATGCGCCTGACCCCTTGGGTGGGGGCCATTGCGCCGGGCCGCTTTGCGGATATCGTATTGCTCAGCGACCTAAACGAAATCACCATCGAAAAAGTCTGGGCCGATGGCGGGCAGGTGGCTGAAACCGGGACCTATCTGAAACCCGTTCCGGATATTCCATATCCCAGCTGGGCCACAGACTCTGTCAAGATCAACACCCCCTTAACAGCCGATGATTTTGCCATTCCTGCGGCACCGGGAGCGACCGAAATGCACGCCGCCTTGCTGCGTCCGTTTCATTGGGACGATGATTTCATCCGCACCGTCTTGCCCGTAAAAGACGGGCAGGTGCAACGCGCCCCCGACCGCAACATAACCAAGTTTTCAATCGTCGATCGGTTTTCAGGGTATGGCAAAACGTCCAAAATGTTCTGGCTGGGCACCGGCCCCCGGGACCCGGACACCGCGCTGGCCTGTTCCATGGCCCATGACAAACATAATATCTGGGTGGTCGGATCCTCTGACGCGGCTATGGCCAGGGCCGTCAATAAACTAAGGGACACAAACGGGGGCTGGGCGCTGGTCCACAAGGGGCAGGTCACCGCGTCGGTTACGTATGAAATTGGCGGTCTTATGACCAAAAGACCGGCTACCGCTTTGGACGAAGAGATGCAACAGCTCTACACCGCAGCACAAGATATCGACTGGATGTACGAACCCACATTCACCCCAAGATGGTGGCCGGGTTTCCCCGAACGTTTGGCCTTTGCAACGCTGACCTGCGCCCCGTGGAGATGGGTCCTGGTCGCGCCATCGCCCTTGGCACCAGAGGGGTTTGTGAATGTCGCAACTGGCGAAACTCACCCAGTGGTCTGGGCGTGACACCCCCAACAACACGAAAAGCCTTCACATAGAGTGCTAAAGAAATCTGCAATTCCGCAAAATCAGACCGATTTTGCAGCACCACAGAAACATATGGAACAGAAATTACGCAACGGCAGGAAATGTTCCCACTGGCACATAGAGAAAATCTCAGTAAAGTCCGTCCATGGAGTCCGAGAATTTCACTCGGACCAACATAAAAACGAAACAACCAACGGGAGTTTATTATGAATAAAGCAACACGTTTTCTCGTGGCAGGGCTACTGTCCACAACATTTATTTCAAGCGCAGCACTGGCGGCCGGGACTCACCCCACAACGGGTGAGCCGCTGGCAGAGGACCAAACCTTTATCTATCGCGTTCTAGACGAACACAGCTCTGTCGACCCACAGGTGGTTGAAGATGTTTCAGGTGCGGAAATCGTGCGTGACCTGTTCGAAGGTCTGATGAACCAGGACGAAGACGGCAACCTCGTCCCAGGTGTGGCCACAGGCTATACCACGAACGACGCGAAAGACGTTTACACATTCACCTTGCGCGATGACGCAAAGTGGTCGAATGGCGATCCCGTCGTTGCAGGCGATTTTGTCTACGCCTGGAAACGCGCCGTCGATCCAGAGCTGTCCTCACCCTACGCATGGTTCATGGAACTGATGTCCATCGAAAACGCCTCTGCCATCATTGCCGGTGAAAAGCCAATTGATGACCTGGGCGTCAAAGCCATTGATGACCACACATTCGAAGTCACATTGTCTGCACCACTGCCATATTTCCCACAGATGACGACGCATTCCACTACAATGCCTGCGCCACAAAAAGTGATTGAGGAATTCGGCGACGCATGGACAAAGCCTGAAAACATCGTGTCAAACGGTGCTTTTGTTTTGACAGAGCACCTGCCGTCTGAACGTTCTGTGCGCGAACGCAACCCAATGTATTGGGACAATGACAACACAATCATTGATAAGGTCGTGGCCCTTGTCATAAACGACGAAAACGTCGCTCTGACTCGTTTCATGGCAGGAGAGCTGGACCGGACAGAAGTTCCAGCAGGCCAATACCCAAGGCTAAAGGGGGAAATGCCAGGTGTCGCCATCAGCTTCCCGAGACTTTGTAACTATTACTATACATTCAACTTGTCTGATCAGGGACCAGAGGCGTTCAAGGATGTACGCGTTCGCGAAGCCCTGTCACTGGCTGTAGATCGTAAGATCATCGTTGAAAACATTCTCGCAGGCGGTCAGCCCGAGGCATATTCGTTCGCTCCTGCAGCCACTGCAGGATTTACGGTTCCTGACGTTCCAATGGCGTCCATGACGCAAGCCGAACGCGACGCCAAAGCCAAGGAATTGCTGGCAGAGGCCGGATATGGCCCGGACAATCCTTTGTCCTTTGACATGATCTACAACACCTCGGAATCCCACAAAAAAGTCGCCGTGGCTCTCAGCCAGATGTGGAAACAGAAACTTGGTGTTCAGGCCGAACTGGGCAACCTTGAATGGAAGGTATTCCTTGAAACACGTGGCAACCAGGACTTCGAACTGGCCCGTGGCGCATGGTGTGGTGACTATAACGAAGCCTCCACCTTCCTGGATCTGCTACAGTCTGATTCGGGCTACAATGACGGTAAATTCAACAACGCCCGCGTTGATGAATTGATGAAAGAGGCCAAAACCTCTGATGACACTGGGCCACTTTACACAGAGGTGGAACAAATCATCGCGACCGAAGTTCCGGTGATCCCAATCTATCACTATGCTGGCGTCTATATGATGGATTCAGACGTTGGAAACTGGCCTGTCAACAATGTTGAACAGAACTGGTACTCTAAGAACCTCTATAAAATCGCTGAGTGATCATGTGATCTTTTGAAACCGTACCGCCCCGGATCAACCCGGGGCGGTGCTAATCGGTGACGGAGAATTCCCATGTTCGCCTATATTGTCCGGCGGCTGTTGGTCGCTATTCCGACAATCCTTTTGTTGATTGTCGCGTCCTTCTTTTTACTTCACATCGCGCCGGGTGGCCCGTTCACATCTGAACGTCCCTTGCCGCCGCAAGTGCTTGCCAATATCGAAGCTCGATACGGATTGGATCAGCCCCTTTGGAAACAACTTTGGGATTACCTGTTCAACATCGTTGTGCATTTCGATTTCGGCCCGTCGTTCAAGTTCAAGGACAGGGACGTTAATGACATCATCGCCCAAGGCTTTCCGATCTCACTGACCTACGGCACCTTGTCATTCATCGCCGCAACCCTTGTGGGCGTAGCCTTGGGTATCACCGCGGCCGTGCGCCACAACAGCTGGATCGACTATCTGGCCGTGGGCATCGGGATTGCGGCACAGGCGTTGCCGAACTTTATCATGGGACCAATTTTGATCCTGACATTCACGCTGTGGCTGGGGTGGCTGCCCGGGGGCGGCTGGAATGGCGGGCAATGGCAATATCTGATTATGCCGGTCATCGCCTTGTCGACCTCTTACATGGGCTCTATCGCCCGCATCAGCCGCAGTTCAATGCTTGAGGTTTTGAATTCAAACTTCATTCGAACCGCGCGCGCCAAGGGCCTGCCGATGCGCAGCGTGCTGTGGCGCCACGCGATGAAGCCAACTTTGCTGCCCGTCGTGTCCTATCTGGGTCCGGTGTTCGTTTATGTTTTGACGGGCTCTGTCTTTGTTGATCTCTACTTTTCGACGGGCGGGCTGGGACAGGCCTATGTCGGGTCAGCCCTGTCGCGCGACTATGCCGTCCTGTTAGGGGTCACGATCCTTTATGGATCCTTGACGGTCGCCGTGAACCTTTTGACCGATCTTGCCTATGCTTGGTTCGATCCGAAAATTCGGCTGTGAGGGTCTAGGATGCTTGGAAGATCACCAAAAGCCGCCCGCATTGCCGAAGACGTCACCGACCACATGGCGGTTCAGGGCCGTTCGCTGTGGGGGGATGCGCGTATCCGGTTCAGACAGAACCGCGCTGCAATGGCCAGTGTCTTCATCCTTGGCCTTATTGTTGCATTCGTCATCATTGGCCCGTTCTTTGCCGTTTGGGACAACGAGGAAATCGACTGGGTGACCATGGGCGATATCGTCGGCACCGGCATGCCATCGATCGAAACCGGTCACTTCTTTGGCGTGGATGATCTGGGGCGCGACATGTATAGCCGCGTCATTCAGGCAACGACGACGTCACTGCTGGTCGGGTTGATCGGGGCGGCTATGGCGCTGATTGTGGGCACGTTTTATGGCATCACAGCCGGTTTTGTTGGCGGCAAGACAGATAGCGTAATGATGCGCATCGTTGATATCTTGATGGCAATCCCAACAACGCTCATCGTGATCTTGCTGCTTGTTGTGGCGGGCAGATCGTTTTTCACACTGTTTCTTGCCCTTGGTGCCGTCAGTTGGCTTACCATGGCCCGCATTGTGCGCGGACAAACCCTGACCCTGAAAAACCGTGAATTCATCGAAGCCGCGCGCGCATCCGGCGTCAGTGAATTCACCATCATGTACCGGCATATATTGCCGAACATGTTGGGGGTCATCATCGTCTATACCTCGCTTTTGGTGCCGGACATGATCCTGCTGGAAAGCTTCATTTCCTTCTTGGGGCTGGGCATATCAGAGCCATCGACCTCTTTGGGGCGATTGATCGCGGATGGCGCGGGCACGATGGCCTATGGCACGTTGTGGCAACTTCTGTTTCCATTGTTTTTCTACGTAACGATCATCATCACAATGTTCTTTATTGGTGATGGGTTACGTGACGCACTTGATCCAAAGGATCGATGATATGACACTCTTTTCCGTCGATAACCTGAATGTAAATTTTGGCACCTCAGATGGTGAAATCAGCGCCGTCCGGAACATTTCATTTGAAATAAGACCCGGCGAATGTCTGGGGATTGTGGGTGAAAGCGGGTCCGGCAAAAGCCAGACTTTCATGGCGGCTATGGGGCTTTTGCCCCCAAACGGGCACGCCACCGGATCGGTCAAGCTGAACGGTCAAGAGATCCTGAACCTTCCAACAGACGCCTTGAACAACGTCAGAGGCAGCGATGTCGGCATGATCTTTCAGGATCCTCTGACGGCCCTGACGCCGCATTTGCGGGTCGGTCAACAGATGCGCGAAGTCCTTGAGGTCCACAAGAACATCAAAGGCCAAAAAGCACGGCAGCTCTGTCTGGAATGGCTGAATCGGGTGCAAATCCCAGAGGCAGACCGCAGATTGGACCAGTACCCCCATGAATTGTCAGGCGGCATGCGCCAACGCGTCATGATCGCCATGTCGATGCTGTGCAATCCAAAGCTTCTGATCGCAGATGAACCAACGACCGCGCTAGACGTGACGGTGCAGGCCGAAATCCTTGATCTGATGGCCAAACTTCAAAAAGAAGAAGGCACCGCGATCGCGCTGATCACCCATGATATGGGCGTCGTGGCCCGCATGTGCGACCGCATTCAAGTCATGCGCCTGGGCGAGTTCGTAGAGCAGGGCGACACCCGCACGATCTTTGGCTCCCCCTCGCATGACTATACCCGCAAATTGCTGGATGCGATGCCCAGAATAGATTCCGACGCAACCGCACCGACGCTGGAAAAATCGGACACACCCATCCTGCGCGTGGACGACATCAAGGTCCATTTTCCGATCAAGATGTCTGGTGGCCTTTGGGGAAAGAAAGTGCCGCTGAAGGCTGTGGATGGCGTCAGCTTTGACATTCGCCAGGGCGAGACTTTGGGCGTCGTTGGTGAAAGCGGATGCGGCAAATCCACCTTGGCCCGGGCAGTTTTGCAACTGGTCGAACCAAGTTTCGGCAATGTCAGCTGGTTGGGCCATCCGATCGTTGGTTTGAAACGGGCAGAGCTGAACAAATACCGAAAAGACCTTCAAATCGTTTTCCAAGACCCTCTGGCCAGCCTTGATCCCAGAATGACCATTGCCGCGTCCATTGCCGAGCCGTTAAAAACCTATCGCCCCGATCTGACGCGCCGCGAGCAAAATGACCTTGTGGCACAAATGATGGAACGGGTCGGCCTGGACCGCAGCCTGATCAACCGCTATCCGCACGAGCTTTCGGGCGGTCAAAACCAACGTGTGGGGATTGCGCGGGCCATGATCAACAACCCCAAACTGATCATCTGTGACGAAGCGGTATCGGCCCTCGATGTATCCATTCAAGCGCAAATCGTGAAGTTGCTGCGGGAACTCCAAGATGAATTCGGGCTGGCCATGATCTTTATCAGCCATGACCTGTCCGTCGTGCGCGCCGTGTCCAATCGCATCATGGTCCTCTATCTTGGCCGTGTGGTTGAATTGGGAGAGGCAGAGCTGATCTGTTCGCAGCCCCAACACCCATATACGCAGTCCTTGATTTCTGCGGTTCCAATTCCCGATCCAGATGTGGAACGCAGCCGGAAACGGATCAAAATCCCCGGGGAATTGCCGTCCCCCATGGAACCAAGAGCAGCCTTGCGGTTCTTGCCCAGCAAGTTGCAAAGCGGCGATGACAGCTATGTTCCCAAATTGCTGGAAGCGGGGCCAGAACATTACGTGGCAGAACATGACTCGCTCGAAGCGATCATGGCCGGGCAGGGCGTCTAAACCGACCTGTCCGGGGCGACCCGCTTGAACTTTTGAAACCTGCGCAGTGTGTCCGGCTGTTCAACTTCGGGAAACACTTTGGGCCAGTCCGTCTCGACCACATCGCCCACATAGATGTCGCCATGACTGTCAATCGCGATGCCATGCGGGGACACATATTGTCCGGGGGCCAGACCAGGGCCCATGCCCGCATCCAAGCGCGACAGGCGGGTACTCTGCTGGTCAAACACGGTCACGAAGGGACCGAGATTTGGGAAATTCCGGTTGCCCTCCAGATAAGAGGCCAGCTCTCCGACGATGCAATCCGGGCAGGTCCCAGGGGTGATCGCCAACCCGCTCGGGCGATGCATGTTGTTGATCTGGGTTTCATATCTTCCATTGATATCAAAGACCTGTACACGCGAATTTTCACGGTCGGCGACATAGATCCAGCCATCTGCGTCACAACAAATATTATGCGGCAGATTAAATTCGCCCGGTCCGGACCCAGCCGTACCCCAGCTTTTGATCAATGTCCCGTCCGGCGCGTATTTATGAATGCAGGCGTTGCTGTAACCATCTGAAACAAAGATATGCCCATCAGGCGAAACCGCAGAATGTGTACATTTGCAAAAGGGCTTGCCGCTCATGAACCCTGAATCCTGGCCCTCGGTTCCAAGCGTCAATAAAAGTCGGCCATCCAATGTGAATTTGCGCACCGTATGGTCAAAATTATCCGTCAGATAAAGGCACTGATCCGGCCCAACAGACGCTCCATGCGGATTGGCAAACAGGCCATGCCCCCAGGTGGTCAGCAACACGCCCGCACGGTCCAGCACGACGACCGGGTGTTGTCCACGATTGAACAAATAGACATTGTCCCTGGCATCCACAGCAATACCGGCGACGTCGCCCAATATGACCTCTGCCGGAACATCGCCCCAGTCCGGAACCGGCTGATAAGAATATTTGCCTTGCCCCAGCACTTTGGTCATTTTGGCCCCTTCGCGTGGATATCCCGGTGTGACAGGCCCAGGACCTGTTCGACCAACTCCGGCGCGCAACGAGAGGACGGGTTTTCCGCCAAAGCACGCCGCATCTCGGCACCGTTTTGAACATAGCTCTTATCCTGCAAGACGGTCAATAGCGCATTGGTTAGTCGCGCCACGGACCATTTCGAGGGCGGCAGACAAATCCCGGTTTGCGTCCACGTGATCCGTGCCCCAAGCGCCGGATGATCAAACGACATTGGCGCAGCAACCATCGGCACCTTAAGCTCTAGGCAATCAACAACGGTGTTCAAACCACCATGGGTTACACAAATATCGGATCGCTCCAGCATCCAGCGTTGTGGCAAATGCCCTGTAACAAATGCCCCGTACCCAATGCGTTTTTCCTGGGCGGGGCTCAGCTGCTGGCAATGGCTGACCACCAGTTGATAGCCCAAGCGGTCACAGACCTTGGCCAGCTTGCGAAACATCCCCAAGCGCCCGCCAAACATCGTTCCAAAAGAAGCATAGACGAGGGGCCGATCCGTTTCACAAATTGCCGCCAATTCCGGTGAGACTTCGCCCTCGGGTTCGGGCAAGCGGATCGGGCCGACATGATGCATTTTGTCCTGATGGCGACTGCGGGGAAAATCAAACCCCTTTGGCAATGTCACCAAAGTTGCCAAAGGCGACAGCGTATCCTCGATCGTCTCAAGCCTCAGATCGAACCTTTGCGCAAAGTCCGTCATCGGGCTCCATTGCCGCCGCATCATAAAATCCGCCACGCGGTACGATGTTTCGTTTCGCTTCAACGCAAATTCTGTGGTCTCGGGCGGCCAGTTCGCAAAGACCGGCGGCACAATGGGATCGCGTTCAACCGGCAATGCATTTGCCAAGGAAACAAACGGGATGCCCTTTGCACGGGCCACCAACCCACCTGCGGGTTCCATCTGATCAACGATCATCCCTGTAGGTTGCAGCTCATCCAAAGCCGCCGGAAGCCCATCCAGGAACATCTGGGTTGTCTCTGCCATTTTTCGGATATGCCGCCCAATCCCCCGCACCCCGCGCACACGTGCCAAGGTTTTGAGTTGTTTGGCCAGATCCCCCAAAGGCTGCACTGTGGCACCAATTTCATGAAACGCGATCCCATGCGCCTGCGTGACCGCTTTTGCGTCCGGAGGGCCAATGAATGTAATTCGATGCCCGCGATCCTTCAACAAAACGCCAAGCGCGAGAGAGGCCTTCATATGAGACGGCAGAACCGGGGAAACAAAGGCAAGATGCGCCATCCTTAGGATCGGTCTTGACGGATAACAGCACTCGAAAGTGCCTGAAGGTCCTTGGACCCCGTACAAAAGCAGGTCACGCGCAATTCGTCCGACAACATCTTTAAATACGCCTCTGTCGCCTCTGATGACGTGACCGCTGCATCCAAGATGCCGGCGGCCACACCTACGATATCCGCCCCAAGCCGCAGCGCCTTGGCCACCTCAACACCGTTAGAGATCCCACCAGACCCGATGATTGTCTGATCCGGGCAGGCCTCTCGGGCGGATTGGATCGCTTGGGCCGTCGGAATTCCCCAATCCGCAAAGACCCGCCCCATCCGTGCCCGCGCGGGGTCAAGCTCTCTTGCGGCTTCGACCTTGGCCCAATTCGTGCCACCGGCACCGGCAACATCCAGCAGCGTCACGCCGATATCGGCCAGTTGGCGGCACAGGGGGCCTGACAAGCCAAACCCCACCTCTTTGACCGCCAAAGGGACCGGAAGGGCGCGGACAACCTTGCTGATTTGCGCCAAAACGCCAGCCCAATCCCGGTCGCCGCCGCTTTGCACCGCCTCTTGCAAAGGGTTAAGATGGATATAAAGCGCGTCTGCCTCAATCATGTCCACGGCCCGTTGTGCCAAATCCACCCCATTTGCCGTATTCAGCTGCGCGGCCCCCAAATTTCCAAGGATTGGAACATCCGGCGCCAATCGCCGAAGCTGATGACCAAGCCCATGGCTGTTTTCCCCTTCCAGCGCAACACGTTGTGATCCAACGGCAAAGGGCAGACGCAAGCTCTGGCAGGCAATCGCAATGTTTTCATTGATCGCCTGCGCGCGTCTGGGACCCCCGGTCATGGAACTGACCAAAAGTGGCGCAGAAACATAGCGGCCTAGGAAATTGGTCGAAAGATCAATGTCTTCCAGCGCAATTTCAGGCAGGGCCACATGCTCAAACCTGATCTTTTCGAGGCCCGTCGTGATCTCTGAACGGCTGTCTGTGCCATCCAAGACGATCCGCAAGTGGTCTTTTTTTCGATCATTATGAGCGAATGTCACACAATTCTTCCTGTATGGGGCGGGTTTGTCTTTCAAAATTGCTGCCATAGGTTAGATCGTCAACCAGTTTTGATAAACTGCAGGCTTTTCCAATCGACGAATAACACCTAGGTTGTGAAATGAACGCCGGATGGGGAGAGCATTTAAGTGCCGTTAGAATTTAGCGACGAGGCCGAAAGCGGCATGGCCAACACCGCAAATGCGCTGAAGGCTTCGCTAGAGCTGCATCTTGAACAGCTCTTGCCGTCCCCTGACAAACACCCCCACGCTTTGAGCCTCGCGATGCGTCAAGCCGTCCTAAGCCCCGGCAAACGTGTCCGCCCCATGCTGTGCCTGATGATCCAGCAGGCCAGTGGCGGCGGGGATTTTGAATTTGCGCTGGATTGCGCGGCTGCGATTGAATTCATCCATGCGGCCTCTCTTGTGCTGGATGATCTACCTTGCATGGACAATGCAAACATGCGGCGTGGACGCCCGACATCCCATATTGAATTTGGCGAATCTACCGCCGTGCTTGCAGCGATCGGGTTGATCAACCTGGCCTTTTCCGCCGTCGCAGGCCGTGGTCCCCAATCAAATGACGCGCGGCTAACGGCGGCATCGCTTTTGGCCGAAACCAACGGTGCCAACGGATTGGCCGCGGGGCAAGTCCTTGACCTTGAGACGACAGACACACCCAAAACGGCCTCTGAAATTGAAACGGTGAATTGGCTGAAAACGGGCGTCTTGTTTGTAACCGCCGCGGAATTGGGGGCAATTGCAGGCGGGTTGGACCAAGCCCGTATCGCATATGTCAAAGACTTTGCCCGCCATCTGGGCTTGGCCTTTCAAACCCATGACGACATTTTGGATCAAACAAGCTCTGCCGAAGATATCGGCAAGGATGTTCATCAGGATACAGAACGCCAAACAATCACTGCGCTGAGCGGTGTTAATGCCGCTGCAGACAACTGCCGCAAACACATGGAACAGGCCAATGCAGCGCTTGAAAAATCGGGTCTGCAGCCGGAAAATATCAATCTGTTGATCCAATCCGTATTTCGGGATCTGGTGCGCGGTTAATGTCTGGATCGGCTGTCGCGTCGCAGGGCCTCAAAATGGCAGAGATTGCCCGGGCAAATGGCATATCTGTTTCTTATGCCGGGGCAAAACAAACCGTCCTGTCGGATGTCAGTTTCACCGTCAACAGCGACGAAATATTCGGGCTTTTGGGGCCCAATGGCGCGGGGAAAACAACCCTGATCCGTACGTTTTGCGGGCGGGTTACCCCCTCAAACGGGCAGCTTGCCGTAGCCGGGTGCCACCCCGGGGATGCTGCATACCATCACCAGATTGGATTGGCGCCCCAGGACATCGCGCTGTTTTCCCATATGACCGCCGGTGAAAACCTGACAGCGTTTGCTTCTATGGCAGGATTGCGCGGTAAAACCCGTGATACGTTGGTGCGTGAAACCATGGCGGCCATCCAGATTGATGCCCACCATGACACCACAGTCGAAAACCTGTCCGGGGGCTGGAAACGACGCGTGAACATCGCCGCAGCAATGGTGCATCAGCCGCGTCTGTTGATCCTGGATGAACCAACGGTTGGGGTGGATATACGCGCACAGCTTGCGATAGAGGACGCGATCCGGGCCTACACCAAACGCGGCAATGCAGCACTGATCACCACCCATGATATGGAACAGGCCGAACGTCTATGTGACAGGGTCGGGCTGCTTTCAGGCGGGCGTTTCGTCAAGATCGGCGCACCGGACCAGTTGCTGAAAGAACATTTCGCGGATCAAAAGCATTTGTCCCTGCGCCTGACCGAAGCGGCCTCTGACCACATCGCCACCCAATTGACGACGTCAGGATATCAAAACGCGGATCCCACCTTGTGGACACGGGTTTTAACGGGGTCAGGCGACGCTGAAATTGCATCAGCCCGCGCGATTGGCGTCCCCCTTAGAGAGGTCAGCCTAAGCGCCCCTAATCTGGGCCACTTAATGCAAGCCCTGACCAAGACAGAGAGCGGGACATGATCATCGCGATTGTCAAAGTCATGGCGTTGCGGCTGTGGCGCGATAAGGGGGCCTTGCTGTCCACATTCGCCTTGCCGCCCTTGGTGTTTTTTGTCTTTGCCGCCATCTTTTCGGGATCGGCAGGGGGAAGTCTGACGGTTAGCGTGGCCATCTATGATGCCGTTGAAAGCCAGGACAGCATCGCCTTCAGCGCCGGGCTGTCGCAACAGCCTGATCTCATCACCCACACCCCGGCACCGACATCAGAACAAGCTGTCACGGACTTGGTTCAATCGGGCGTGGTGGATGCGGGCATCGTCATTCAACATGATCTGCACGACATCACACAGCCCCCAATTCTGATCGTAACAGACCCCGCAAATTCCGTCGCCGGCAATTTCCTGTCGGGCAGTTTGGAACGCAGCTTGGCAGGCCAGCTGCCATTGGTGGCCCTGCAACGCGACATGAAGCGCACAAAAGACATCATCGGCACATTTACAGCGGATCAAGATGCCCGCGTGGCCGCCGCCAAGACCAGCACACCGACCACAGCACCGCAAGCCGGGCTCGTCACCGTGAAAGAACTTGAAACAGGCCAAGGCGACGTGTCTTTGGTGACCTATTATGCGGGCGCGATCGCCTTTATGTTTTTGTTGTTTTCCGCAAGCCACGGCGCGGCCATGGGATCGGAAACCGAAGAAGCGGCGCTTGTCGAGCGGCTGACCATAGGCGGCGCGAATGTTGTGCGCCTGACGGCGGGCGCTTTATTGTTTTTGGTCATTCAGGGCATTTTGCAGGCCTCGGTGATCTTCATCGGCGCGCATTTGGTCTATGACCTTGGGGTGGGGCGCAATGTGCTTGGTTTTGCAGCCGTCGTGTTCGTCTTTGCCCTGACGGCCGCAACCCTGACCATGGCCATCAACGGGCTGTGTGCCACCCGCAAACAGGCCCTCACGGTCTCTAGCTTTGTCATCCTGATCTGGTCCGCCGTCGGCGGTTCTATGGTTCCTCGGTTCCTGATGCCCACATGGCTGCAGGATCTGGGCTGGTTGACGCCGAACACATGGGCGGTAGAGGCCTATCTGCAAACGGTTTGGCGCGGGGCGTCGCCAAAAGAGATTATGCTGGCACTGCTGCCACTGGTCACAGTGTCCGCCTTGTGTTTTTGCGCTACAGTAATCTTGGCACGACGCCGGCTTCGCGTGAAGGTGGCCCGCCAATGAAAGGAAACACGGCCAAATGATCGGTTCCATCGTCACCGCAATACTTACAGTTGTCGCGACCATCGCCGCGATGGAGATATTTGCCTGGTGGGCCCATAAATATATCATGCATGGCTGGGGATGGGGCTGGCATAGATCGCACCATGAACCCCATGACGACATGTTCGAAAAGAACGACCTATACGCCGTCGTTTTCGCCTCTTTTGCGATCTTCCTGTTCTGGATCGCCGCTTTTGTCTGGGACCCATTGTGGTGGATCGCCGTGGGCATCACCTGCTATGGGGCGCTGTATTTTCTGGCCCATGACGGCTTGGTGCATCACCGCTGGCCGTTCAAATACGTCCCGCGGCGTGGATATCTGAAACGCGTGTACCAAGCCCACAGGCTGCATCATGCGGTTAAAGGCAAAGAAGGGTGCGTGTCCTTTGGGTTTCTCTGGGCGCCGAAAGTCGAAGACCTTAAGGCAGAGCTTCGGTCAAACCGCGAAGCACTGCATTTGACGATGTATGAAACAGAGGATCAGGCGACCTCTGATTAGGGGCGCTGGTACAAGCCGTCCCGCGCCGGACCGGTTTTGCCTTTGCGAAACCTGGACCGAACCACATCCCCCAAGGCCAAAACCGCCAAGCCGCATTTTGTGGCGGTGGACGTGGATATGCGCCCGTCCCACGCATCAGGGCCTTGCTGCAACAATTGCCTGCCGATCTGGCGATAGATCCGCCCGGCAGAGGCGATGGCCCAGGCCGACCGCCAGTCCAATGCAGGCAAACCCCATTGCGCAGAGGCATAATATCCCTCGGCCGTCTGCAACAGGCTTTGCGCCACGCGAAACACCGCCGCGCGGTTTTCGGCATCGCCTGTCGCCTCTGGCGGGCAATCGCCCTGATCCAAAAGGTCACGGGGCAAATAACACCGGCCCGCTTGTGCATCATCGACAATGTCCCGGCTGATATTCGTCAACTGAAAGGCTAAGCCCAAATCGCTGGCCCGATCCAGCACCTTGGGGTCGCGAACGCCCATGATCATCGCCATCATCACCCCGACAACACCTGCCACATGGTAGCAATAGGAAAGCGTGTCATCCAAACTGTCATAAGACCGATCCGCGACATCCATCGCAAAGCCTTCGATCAACTCTTGTGGATGGCGGGCAGGGATGTCGTTGCGTTTCATCACCTGGGCCAACGCTGCAAAGGCAGGATCCGTCACCGGTTCCCCCGCCAAGGCACGGGAGGTTTCTGCCCGCAACGTCACCAACCGTTCGGCTTGACCCGTCTTATAGTCGGGATCCTGTGTCATCCCCATATCCTGACCGTCGATCAGATCATCCGCGTGGCGACACCACGCATAAAGCATGACGGCATCTTTGCGAATTTCAGCAGGGAACAACTTCGCCGCAAGACCAAAGCTTTTTGATCCAACAGCGATGCTTTCACTGGCATAGGCGATCAGGTCGGGATCGTTATCGCGCGCAGCGTTGTTCATTCCTTTGTCGCACCCTTTGCGGCATCATCAACCATCAACTGCGCCGTCGCCTTTGCCGACCCAACAACACCCGGCACACCCGCGCCGGGATGCGTTCCGGCCCCGACGATATAGAGGTTCGAGATCTTGTCATCGCGATTATGGGGGCGGAACCAGGCACTTTGCGTCAGGATAGGCTCAATAGAAAAAGCCGAGCCCAAATGCGCGTTCAGCTCATCACGAAACCCAAATGGGGTCAGGATATGCGAGGTGACAAGGTTTTCTCGCAAACCGGGAATGTAGTTTTCATCAAGATAGTCGAGGATGCGGTCGCGATAGCGGGGGCCTTCGACCTCCCAGTCGATATCCGCAGTTCCCAGATTGGGAACCGGCGACAAGACATAAAAGGCGCTGTGGCCGGGTGGGGCAAGGCTGTCATCTGTGACCGTGGGGCAATGCAGGTATAGCGAAAAATCATCAGCAAGCCAGTCTTGATGGAAGATTTCTTTGATCAGTTCTTTGTACCGTGGGCCAAACAAAACCATGTGGTGCTGTAGGTTCTTCGGCAGACCTTTGAGACCAAAATAGATCACAAACAGCGACATAGAGTGCCGCTTTTTTCGAAGCTTGGCCGCATTTGCAGCCCCGCGCGGATCGTCGCGCAACAGCTTTTCATAGGTGTGCACCACATCCCCGTTGCTGGCGACCATATCAGCAGCAAGGGTTTCGCCACCAACCACAACACCAGTGGCCCGACCTTGTGCGGTCAGGATTTGATCCACCTCTGCAATAAGGCGCAAACTGCCCCCCAGACGTTCAAAATGGCGCACCATGCCCTTAACCAGCGCCCCCGTGCCGCCCTTTGCAAACCAGACGCCCCCGCTGCGCTCTAGCGCGTGGATCAGCGCATAGATCGACGAGGTTTCAAACGGGTTTCCCCCCACCAGCAAGGAATGGAACGAAAACGCCTGCCGCAGCTGTTCATCTTTGATGAAGGACGCCACCTTTGAATACACGCTGCGATAGGCCTCTAGGCGGACCAATTGCGGTGCGGCCTTGATCATGCTGCGGAAATTTAGAAACGGCACCGTTCCCAGCTTTTCATACCCCTCATGGTACACATCTTGGGAAAAGGCCAAGAACTTGCGATAGCCTTCAACATCCTCGGGGGATTTGGCGGCAATCTGGCGGTCCAGCTCATCCTGATCGTTGACATAGTCGAACCGGTAACCATCTTCCCAGCACAGCCGATAAAACGGCGAGACGGGCAATAGGGTGACATCCTCATCCATGTCATGCCCTGTGAGCTGCCAAAGCTCTCTCAGCGCGGCAGGATCGGTGATGACCGTTGGCCCTCCATCAAAAACAAAACCGTCTTGTTCATAGACATAGCCACGACCGCCAGGCTTGTCGCGTTTTTCCAGAACCGTCGTGGAAATGCCAGCCGCTTGCAGCCGGATCGCAAGCGCAAGCCCGCCAAAGCCCGCACCGATGACAATTGCTTTTTTCATATTGGGATCAATCTTGTGGGGCAGGGTGTTCACGTAAGCATCCAATCGCCTTGTGTATCGCAACCGGGGGTTTCCCGGTGACTATTCTGATCTTGTCACGAACCGTCAGCCGGTTGGCATAAAACCGTTCGATCAGGCCTTCGTTCAACCCATAGAACCGTTGCAGCACCTTAAACCGCTGGTCAGGCTCTGCCGCGCGAAACAACATGCGGCACAGCAACCGACCATAGGCCTGATCCTTATCGGAGTTTTGGATTTGCGCCAACATCAGCTTTCGCATGTTTTTCGTGGTGATCTCACCGGAAAAACCGGAAACACGCTCTGCCGTTTGCACGGCAAATGGCAAGCTGTATCCGGTGACATGATGAAACAAATGCGCCCGCAGCCCGATAGGTGCGGTCACATCGGGCAAATCCCGCCACAGCCTGTCGGCATCAAAGGACATGGCAATCGGCAAGACCCCATGTTCCCGGCGAATTTCCGTTGAGACTTGCCAGCCCCGCCCGGCGATATAATCGGCCAAACGCGTCTCTAGCGCGGCGTGTTCCAGATCTGCGCCATCGCTGTAATAGGTGTCTTCGACCAGCACCCGATTTGGCCCAAGGGGCAACACATAGACAAATCGATACCCATCCTGTTGGGGCACGGTCGCATCCATGATCGTCGGTGTGGTCAAGCCATGCGGGGCCGACAGGTTCAGCTCTAACCCCAGGAATTTCTGATACCCGATTTCCGTTGCGGGGCTGGGCGCAAATCCACGTCCGTCGAAAATGCACTCTGCACGGATCGCCTCGCCATTGGACAGTTTGACATGCCCTGCCGCAGGAACGTCCCCCTCTGACTCGGTGTAAACGTGGATGTCACTTTGCATCACAGCGTCGCGCAAGGATTGCGACGTCATGGCGTGGTAGGGCGTCCCAAGCGACCGGACGACCCCTGGAAACCGCACCTCTTGCCCGGGCCAGGACTGCGCCAAGAGCGGCGTCAGCCAGCCCATGGCCGCCGCCGAAACATCAGGCTGGTGAAAACACCATGTATGGTTTCCACAGATTTCAGAGCCCCGTTCGACGATAGCAACACGGTGACCAGGGCGCACCTGAACAAGACGCAGCGCCGTCAGGCAACTGGCCAGCCCGCCCCCCAGAAAAACAGTATCAAATTCTGTGTCAGCCACCTGCACCCCACCAAACGCGCCGCTTGAATGGGACGCTTATCCTCTCAAACACTAGGGCCATTCCGCCCGAAGTCAAAGACACGACACGCAACCTTTTTCACAAAGGCGGGACGCTCACCAACAGTTTTACCAACAGATTTTTGATCGATATCAACGCCACCCCGCGCAAGCATGCTAAAAGAGTGCATACACGCAAAGGAGACGACCCAATGTACAAGATTTCGAAACCTTCTTCGAACCGCCTGGATATTGAACTGAACGGTAGCCTTGATGCGGAAGCCATGAGGTCATTGTTGGAAGAGTTGTTGGAAAAGTCTGAAGGCATGAAGGACGGCCAGATGCTTTACACAATCACGGATTTCCAAATGCCAAGTTTGGCCGCCATTGGCGTGGAATTTGGACAATTGCCAAAACTGTTCAAACTGCTCGGGTGTTTTTCACATTGTGCCCTGCTTGCCGACGAGGGCTGGATCAGAACTGCTGCTGAAATTGAGGGGGCTCTGATGCCCGGGCTCAAAATCAAAAGCTTTGAATTGAACGATGTCAGCAGCGCCGAGGCTTGGTTGAGCAATCCGGACTAACGGATGCCGATCACGCAGGTCCTGCATACCCCATTTCCCGGGAAATCTGCAGGGCCGTCGCACGGGTTTGAGGCACATAGAAGCTGTCCATCCGGCCGAAATCAAACCCGCTATCGGGGCCAGAAAGGTTGACGCACGCGACAACCTGGCCCGAATTATCCCAAACGGGCACCGACACGCTTGACCCGCCCGGTTGCCGGAACCCGCGTGAAATGATGTAGCCCTCTGTGGCGATGGCATCCACGCGGGCCTTTAGTGCTTCGAACGAAGTTGGCGTGTGCTCGGTCAGGGGCTGCGGATCAACCGCCTCAAAAAAAACCCGCAATTCTTTTGCACTATGTCCGCTCAACAAACACCAACCAATGGCAGAGGCATAGGCCTCTGTGCGGGTGCCTGTGACCATATTGGACACGTAGCCGCTGCGGGCCTGATGGCTGCCCAGATACAAAACGTCTTGCCCCTCAAGCACGCTGAGATGTGTGCTGACGCCGGTTTCATCCCGCAACCGCGCCAAATGCGGCCGCGCAATCGACGTAATCGGTTGTTGATTGAGGTAAGCAAACCCAAGGTTCAAAACCCGTGCGCCCAAAGTATAGGTGTTTTTCTGGGTCCCTTCTTTCAGGAAATCCATTTGCCGCAATGTATACACCAAGCGAAATGCGGAAGAACGGCTTAGCTCCATCGCGCGGGCAATATCACTTAAGGACATCGCGTCATCCGCAGCCCCAAGAATTTCAAGCACCCGTAGCCCTCGATAAAGGCCAGGGACGAAATAGACGGCATGGTTCGGAGATTCATCCACGGTGGCGTGATCCTTGTTGACGCTATCGTGCGTTTTACATACAAAACCTACGACGTGCAATCCTGCAAAACTTGGGGCAACTGTCCCTTGGATCACGATTGACCGCGTCGGGGTTATTTGAACATTGGGACCGCGCAAAACGCGAGACACCCTAAACTGAGGGCATAAATGGCCGACCGTCAGGACAAAGAAAAAATATCGGATTACGCCGCACTTGTTGAGGTTCTTAAAACCCGGCAGATAGATCTCACGCCCAGATTGCAGGATGTGGCCGCGTTCTTTTTGAACCACCCTGAAGATGTCGCCATCCTGACAATTGTCGAAATCGCACGTGCGGCCTCTGTGCCGCCCTCTGCCGTGACACGATTTTCCCAAGCCCTTGGCTTTGAACGGTTTTCAGACCTGCAGGCCGTCTTTCAACAGCGTCTTGTGGGGCGGCAAAAGTTTCCCAAAGGCGGCGCCGGGTTGTTGGGCAAAACCCACCCCAATGCGTCAGAGATTGACCTGGATCTGGATGATCCGATGCGGATCGCAGAAATCCTGGCACAGGCCGGCATCGGCAGCCTGAACAGTTTGGTTCAGGATTTGCACGACGGGCAGGGTCAAACGGATCTCGGCCCATTCGTGCAGGCGCTGAAAGAAGCAGAGGCCATTCACATCATCGGCAATCGAGGCGCATTCGGCGTTGCCTCTTACGCCTTTTACGGCTTTTCGTCCGTCGGCAAACGGACATTCCTCATCGACAACTTTGGCTCTATGCGGCATGCGCAATTGCAATCCGTGGGGCCAAAGGATGTGCTGCTGGCCATTTCCTTTGATGACTACACCCCCGAAACATTGGACATTGTGTCCGCCGCGCAGGAACAGGGCCATAAAATCTTGGCCATTACAGACAATGAGCTCAGCCCGTTGTGGCAGCCTGCCCAACATAGACTACTGGTGAAAGAGGCGCGTCTGGGGCACTTCCGCTCGCAAGTGCCCGCGATGGTTTTGTTGCAAACCCTGATCGTCAGCACCGGGCGACACCGGGCAACCTAACCCCAAGATATCAGGTTTTCTCGACGGGTTTAGAGCGCATCTTACTGGACGTTTCCCGTTCCGCGCGCTTGCATCTTTGCGGCGGCAACCCACGGTCCATCAGGTCCATGTCTTCCAAGACCATATCGCCCATGCGCTTCATAACAATGTTCAAGGCGCCAGCACGGTGTGCGGACAACAACAATCCATCCAATGATCGGGCAGGGTGATCCAGGGCCAATGGCTCTTCGGGATAGACATCGCTGGCGGCAACGATATGCCCCGATCGGATGGCGGCCATAAAGTCTTGGAAATTCACAACCTCGGCGCGGCTTAGCAGAATAAACGCGGAACCCTGCTTCATTTTGGCAAAATCTGTTGCGTCCAAAAACCCTTCGTTTTCGCCCGTCACAGCCGCCACGCAAAACACAACATCAGAGCTGCGCAAAACGTCATCCAAATCGGTCGGAGTCGCCCCATATTCGCGGATCAGCGATGGCGGCAGCCAAGGGTCGTAGACTTTGGTGTTCGGGCGAAACCCTTCAAGAACGCGGTTCAACGCGCGGCCCAAATCGCCAAATCCGATCAGACCAACATTCGCCCCCGACAAAAGCCGCGCGGTCTTGTTGCCTTCAAACCCCCAAGCCTCATTTCCTTGACGAAAATCCTGATCCGCCCCGGATATGTTGCGCAAAAGGCTAAGCGCGAACCCAAGGCCAATCTCTGCCACAGGCTGGGCAAAGACAGCGCCCGTGGTCAGCGTATGGATGCCGCGCTGAAACAGGGTTTCGTAGGGCATGTTGGGATATAGGTTGCTTTCAACATTCAAGACAGCCCGCAGATTATCCATCTTGGCCAATGTTTCAGACGGAATGGCTGGTTGCCCCAAGACATAACGGACCTTTGACAAGAGCGCGCCGGGCAGGGTGGCCACGTCGTTCGGTTCAAACTCTTTGACATCGTAGCGATCAAACAGGGTCTTTTTCGCCTGATCGGTGAAAATCATATCAATGCTGCGGGGATGGGGCGCAGACAGGATCAGTGGTTTGTCAGACATAGAATTCAGGCCCTTTGCGATGCGGGATCAGTGGCTCATCCCGGTGATGATTGCTTCAACCTTTTCGACCGTTGTGGTCTTGGGGTCAATATCATCGGCCACGACTTCGCCAAGGCGCATCACCACAATCCGATCCACCACCTGAAAAACGTGGTGGATGTTATGCGCAATGAAAATACAGGAATGCCCGGAATCCCGCGCCTGCCGCACAAAGTTCAGCACGCCTTGGGTTTCGGCCACGCCAAGGTTGTTGGTCGGCTCGTCCAGAATGATCAAATCGCTGTCAAAATGCATTGCACGCGCAATCGCTACGGCCTGACGTTCGCCCCCCGACAAGGCAGAGATGGGCGTCGTGGCAGGGATGTTTTTGGTAATCCCGACCTGACGCATCAATTCCTGCGTCACGCGTTCCATTTTTTCGTGGTCCAATCGCTTGATTGGCCCGCTGCCTTTGACCGGCTCACGCCCCAGAAACAGGTTGCGCGCGATCGACAGCTGCGTGACCAAAGCGGAATCCTGATAGATCGTTTCGATCCCATTGTTGATGGCATCCGTGGTCGATTTCATCGTGACTTTGTTGCCGTTGATAAAGATTTCGCCGCTGGTCAGACTGACAGCGCCGGACAAAACCTTGATCATCGTGGATTTTCCAGCCCCGTTATCGCCCAAAAGGCCAACGATTTCGCCTTTCTTGACAGTCAGGTTCACCCCGTTCAGCGCCTGAACCCGGCCATAGGATTTCTTTATATCGACCATGCGCACCAGATCTTGGGTCATGTCAGTCTCCTGAATGGTTGCGACGTTCCAGCCACGAATGCAGCGCCATCATTCCCAGAATGATCGCCCCAATAAAGATATTATAGGCCAGTCCAGGCACCCCGATCAGAACAATCCCGTTGCGCATGATCCTGAGGATAAACACGCCAAGGACCGTGCCGATGATTGTGCCTCTGCCACCGGCCAGCGCCGTGCCGCCGATTACGACCATCGCGATCACCTCGAGCTCATACCCGGTGCCGCTGTTTGGATTGGCCGCAGATGTACGGATCGAACTGATCACACCGGCAAAGGCTGCCATAGTGGATGAAATCATGAACAATCCGATTTTGGTTTTGACCACGTTCACCCCACGGGCCCGCGCGGCGTTTGGATTGCCACCCGCCGCCTGTATCCAGTTCCCGGTGCGGGTCTGGGTCAGCAGGAAATGCAGGACAAGCGCGGCCGCGATGAACCAAAACAGGGATGCATAAATGCGCAACGGCCCGATATAAAAACTGCCGACCAGAATTTTGGACAGCCAAAGGTCCTGCGCATTCCATGTCCGTTGCGGAAATCCGCTGGTGATAAACAGGGCAGAGCCACGCACCACAAGCAACATGCCAAGCGTCACCAGAAAAGACGGGATTTTGAGTTTTGTGACGAACCAACCGTTCACAAAACCGATAAAGGCTGCCAGCAACAAAGCGACCAAAAAGGCAAGCTCTAGCGGCAATATCTTTGTATTGAAAAAGGTCCACATAATGACCGGAGCGAAGCCAAAGACTGATCCGACGGAAAGGTCGAATTCGCCCGATGTCATCAACAGTGTCATCGCCAGTGCGATCAGGCCAAGCTCAACCGAAAACACCAACGTGTTTCCAATGTTAAGGGGCGATAAAAATGCCGGGTTGAGTGACCAGAACACGACGATTTCGACAAACAAAAGAATGAATGGCCCAAATTCGGGTTTAGCAATCAATTTGCGAATAGTTGATCCACTGCTCACGCGGTGATCCCCCTAGATTTTTGGAAATTGGTGTCCACGGCACTGCGGACGAAAGAGTGCATCCGCGACCAAAAACAGCCGCGAATGCACAGGGAGAATTAGTTCCCCGACAGGATCTTGTCGTAGACACCCGCGGTGTCTTTTTCGTATAGGGCACCGGTGATGACATCAAACCCGGGTGGGATCCCGCTTGCAGCCATCGCAGCAAGGGACAGCGCCACATAGGACGTCGCCTGCGGATCTTGCCATTGCGCGGCATTCACATAGCCGTTCAACACTTCTTGTGTTGTGTCGAGCGAGTTGCCCCATCCAACGACAGGGATGTCGCCGGCCTGTAGACCAACCTGGTCAAAGACCCGTTTGATGCTGCCAGTAACCAAATCGCCAAGGCCGATAATCGCGTCAACCTTGCCTGCATTGGCCGTCAGATAGTCTGACATGCGGGTGATGATTTCACCCTGATCCAATGTGGCGTCTGTGACCTCCCAGGTGATCCCCAGAGGTTCGAAAACACTGGCGATACCCTGTTCTTCTTGCACGCCATAGGTCGCGCCTGGAACCTCGACAGGCATCCAGACGAAATCGCCGGATTCAACAAGGTTGTTGTCCACAAGGTATTGTGCCCAAGCCGCGCCATAGACCACCAGATCACCGCCCACATAGGCGTCAAAACTTGCGGAAGGGTCGGGGGTGTTCATATTAATGATCGGGATATTTGCCGCATTTGCCTCGGCGGCCACCTCTACCAGGCTTCCCGGATCCGGGCTGGAAGTGACGATGCCCGTTGCGCCCGCCGCGATCGCTGCACGTACCGCTTCCTGATGCGAAGGGACGTCACCGCTGTGGAAAGATGTATTCACAGTCTTACCGGTGTCATTGGCCCATTGTTCGGCCCCGGCAAGGAAATACGTCCAAACCGGATCTGCCGGTGAACCATGAGAAATCCAGTAGTAAGTATCTTCCTGTGCCTGAGCAGCGGTAAAGGGCAAAGCAATCGCCGTCGCTGCGGCCAGGAACAGCCGTCCTAGTCCGTTTTTCATCTTATTTCCTCCCAAGAAATAGCGCCGTCCCGAAGGGCCAGCGCGGTGGATCAAATGATCCCATAGATGCAGCGTCGCAAAGTTTATTTCATTAATCAACCGTTGAAACTAAAATTTCATACATCAAAGTCGCAATTTAATTACTTGTTTTTGCATGATTTCGCAAAATTACATCAAATCCAATCAAGTCAAATTTTGACCTGCGTTGCCTGACCCACACGAATTTCTGTGCCAACGCGGCGCGACTCAATCGCGGCAAATGCAAGGGCAAGGCTTTTCAGGTTTTCAGCGGCCCCGTTTTCAGGTTCAGAATCTTCACCAATCGCCACCAGCAACGCCCCCATTGCGCCGCGAAACCCGTCATTGAACCAGGTGCCTTCCAAGACCGGCACGGCGCGCCCTGCCTCCGTTGTCAGGGTTACAACCTGCTGGCCAAGATCCGGCCCCTCGCTGACCAAACTGCCTTTGGTCCCGGCGATATAGGTTGTGTCCTTGGGGCCAAATGGCGTGCCGCCGTCAAACACCAAAGACGCTTGTCCCCGGTCCAGACGCAGCTGTGCCTGCGCAAAAAGCGGGGCGTCGGCCTTTTGCCCAATCCCGCGTGTAGAAGAGGCATAAACACTTTGCGCACGCCCGGGCACAAGGCTGTTAATGAAGTCAAACCAGTGAATGCCGAAATCATAAAGGATCACGTCCTCTATCTTTTCAAATTCGGTGCCCGCAATCCAACTGTGGTCCCAATGGACCGCGACATGTGCGCTAAGCACATCGCCAATCAAACCCGCCCGCACAGCCTGTCGCATCCAGGCCATATGCGGCGACCATCGGCCATTCTGGTTCACGGCCAGTTTGCAGCCCGTCTTAGCAGCCAAATCGACCAGCCGCTGCCCGTCGGCCAGATCCAGCACGAACGGCTTTTGCGACAGCACATGTTTCCCGGCCTTCAGGGCCGCCTCTATCATTGGCAAGCGTTCGGCCGGGTGCGGGGTGATATCGACCACGTCGATAGAGCTGTCTTCCAACACCTCCTGATAGCGGTCGGTCACATGCGCGTCGGGATAGAACTCATCCGCGCGGTCTTGCGCGCGTGACAGCGTGCGATTGCAAATCGTGGAAACGGTCCAACCCGCGTCGCGGTAGGCCTGTAGATGGCTGGGCACAATTCCCCCGGCACCGATGACGCCGATATTAGGGCTGTAGGATTTCGGGGCAGGCGGCTTGTAGTCCAGGATCGGCGCCTCAATCTCTGCCACTTCGGGCGCGCGCAGCGCGTAGGTATCCGGATCCGGGCTGTCCTGGCTCATGGCAAAAGCGCCAAGGTACGTTTTTCCGCCGCCGCTTTCGCCGCTGTATCCACAATGCGTTGCCCGACCAAGCTCACCGCCGGGTCCAACGGCCCGGAAATTGCCGTGCCGGTTTCAATGCAGCTTAGGACGTATTCAATCGCGTTACGGCCCCCAACTGGCAGGGGATCGACAGGCACCGCTGTTGGTTCCGGGGTCTCACGGGTTTGCAAGGTCACGTGATCCGCGTAATCCGGACTAGAGATTGTTCCATCGGTGCCGACAAAAACAAAACCGCATACCGGCTGTGGCTGTATCGTCCAAGGGTCGGTGAAGGTCCCCCATCTGGTCTCCATTTTGGACAAGCCATGGTCATAGCGACAAACCGTGATCGCGTGTTGATCCACCTCGATCCCTGCGGTCTGGTCAGTCGTGCAGGTGACTTCCAGCGGCGCTTTGCCATCCATGTACCAGGTGCCAAGAGTCGCGCCATATCCCAGATAGTCCAACAAACTGCCCCCGCCAGAGGACTTCTTGTACCACCAAGAGTCCGGCTTTTGACGCTCAACCTCTTGGGGTGAAACCTCTTCCTTGTCGGCCAGATGAAACAGCGGCCCCCGGTTCCCGTCGTAAAAATGCACTTCGCGCAAATCGCCGATCGCGCCTTCGTTTATCAGACGTTTCGCAGTGACATGGCTTTCGACCCAGGCGAGGGGCCAGTTGACAGCAAGCAATCGGTTTGTCGGGGCCATCGCGGCAATCATCCGTCGCGCATCCTCCGCCGAGGCGGCGAAAGGCTTTTCAACAAAGACATGGGTGCCATAGGCGGCCAGCCTTTCGGTATATTCCGCATGCAGCGCCGGGGCAGAGCACAAAATGGCCAGATCGGCCGCGCTCGCCTGCAGACAAGCGTCAAAATCGGTGAACACCTGATCCGCTGAAATGCCGAAATTTTCAATCGCGCTTTGCATCCGGCTTGGGTCTGGGTCAAAAATCCCGACGATTTCGGCATTTGGGTGCTCTGCCACCAACCGCAGCAAATCCCCCATATGCATGTGGTCAAAACTGATCCCCACGATACGAAACTTGGTCATGGAACTGTCCTTTCTGAGGGCGGTTAGGACCTGTCGGTCAACCGGATATAGATCGCCGTCACGGCCAGAATGATCAGCCCGAACAGAATGCGCCGCGCGCCTTCGGGCATTTGCAACAGGGTCAAAAGCGTGCCCAGAACCGTCAGGATCAACGCGCCCAGAATTGTACCGCCATAGCCGCCGCGCCCCCCAAAGATAGAGGTGCCCCCAACCACAGCCGCCGCCACCGAAGGCAACATCAAAGGGTTGGCCAGCGAAAGCGACGGCGCCTTGATCAAGCCGACGTAAAGCAACCCTGTCACACCGGCAATCAGCGCCGACAGCGCATAAAGCGTCAGATAGACTTGGCCTGCTTTGACCCCGGACAAACGGGCAGCGTTCTCATTAGAGCCAAGTGCGTAGAGCAATCGGCCAAACCCCGTGCGCCGTTGGCTGAAGATCAGAACAATGGCAAAGGGCAAAAATAGGATCAGCGCATTGGGCAGGCCCCAGCTGCGCCCTGTTCCAAGCCATCCCAAGACGTCCGGCACAACGGATCCGCTAGAGATTACAAACCGTTGGTAAACCTGCAAGAACCCGGTTCCGACCAATCCGCTGCCCAAAGTCATGATCAGCGGGTGCACCCTGAACAGGGCAATACCGACGCCATTCAGTAATCCAATCAAAAGGGCTGGGATCAGGGAAATCAAGATCCCCAGGGGCACGCCCACAAGGGGCACCTGCGTGGCCATCACAAAGGCCGTAATCGTCGCAACCACCCCAACCGAAAGGTCGATTCCCCCGGTCAGCATGGTCAGGGTCTGGCACGCGGCCAACATCGCCAGTGGAATCGCGAATTTGATCGTATTGCCGATCCAGCGTTCATTGACGATCCCGGGTCGCAGCATTTCCAGCGTACCAACAAGAACCAGCAATAGGAACACCAAAGGGATCATTGGGTTGTCGCCCAGGAACCGGCCAAAGCGTGTCAGGACCGATGGTTTTGTCGCCGTTGTCATTGCCGATTTCCCCTTACAGCCAGAAGGCCGCCAAACATAACCACGATAACCATGATCGTCCCTTCAACAATTGTCGTGACATTCGGATCAACGGACAACAGCGTCAAATCCATGCGCACAAGCCGCAAGATGATCACCGCAACGATTGGCCCCAGAATGCCGCCTTTGCCGCCGCCCAAAACCACGCCCCCCAAGACGACAGCTGCAACGCTGGCCATCAGATAGGGGCCGGGGATCGGCGCGCCGATGCCGGTGCTCATGGTCAGGGTCAGCCCCCCCATGGCAGAAAACAGCCCGCAAATGGCGTAGGCGATGATCCGAGTTCTTCCAACCGGGACACCAGACCGAAACGCCGCCAAAGGGTCGCTGCCAATCGCATAGATCGACAGCCCCAGCCGCGATCTGCGGATCGGGACCCAGACAGCGGCAACGCACACGACCAGCACCACCAGGGACTTGGGGATCCACTGCGTCAGCGCATCCGGGATCAGGGGCAGGGTGAACCCACCCACGATCAGCGCTTTCAACCACTCTGCCGCAGCCCCGCCAGGAGAGCTGAGGATCAACAGCGCCACACCTTCCCATACAAACAGCATGGACAAGGTGACGACGATGTCCGGGACCCGTGTCACAACGATCAACGCCCCATTGAGCGCGCCCATAGCAAGGCCCAGCCCCAGAACAAAGATCACCACAAAGATCGACTGCGTGCCCGTGGCCCCGTCCATCAGGACCGCCGCCGTCACGCTTGCCACGGCCATCATCGACGCAACCGAAAGATCAATGCCGCCCGCAATCACCACCACAGCCATGGCCGCCGTGGCGAATGCAAAGGGCAAGGATGCCCGTGACAATGAATCGAGGCCAGATAGCCCGAAATCGGGTTGGATCATTTTGGTAAAAATCAACAACAGCAAGAAAAACCCGACAAGGCCCAACACCCACCCATTCTTAGACAAAAACCGGGTCACGCAGTCACCCTTTCGCCGTCTTGCCGGGTCAACCCATAGGCCGCCCGCATCAAAGTTTGATCGTCAGCATCTTTTGCCTCAATCACGTCCACCAACTCTCCGTTGAAAATGACCACAGCGCGATCGCAGGCCTGGCGGATTTCTTCCAGCTCTGAGGTGTAAAACAACACAGCTGCCCCCTGATCGGCCAGCTCTCGGACAAGCTCATAGATTTGTTGCTTGGTGCGCACGTCAATGCCTCGGGTTGGATCGAACAGCAAAAGCGTCTCCACCCCCTTGGCGATCCACCGCGCGATTGTAACCTTTTGCTGGTTGCCGCCGGACAGGCGCTGCACTTCGCCCTGGGCCCGCGTGTCAATCTGCAAGCGTTCGATCGCATTGCCAACACGCGCCGCTTCGTCGCGCATGGGGATCACACCCCATTTTCGAAAAGGCGCAAGCAGCGGCACGGCGATGTTTTCCCGCACAGAGCGTTCCATCAACAACGCGCTGGAACGGTCGCCGGGCACAAATGTCAAACCGGCCTCAATCGCCTCGGAAGGGTGGGCAAAGCTTTTCTCGGCACCTTTTACGTGGACCGTCCCGCCTGTTGCCCGCCGCGATCCGGCGAGCACGTCGAACAGCTCATCCTGGCCCTGACCTTCAAGCGCCACGATCCCCAGCACTTCGCCCCTGTGCAGGTCGAATGACACATTGGTCAGTTTCGGGGCCGCCGCCAGTTTGTGAACACGCAACCGCGGAACCGCATCTGGGGCAGGGGCAGGTTTTGCTGAAATATGGGCAACGGTTTTGTTCTGGGCCAGCTGCGCCCCCAGCATCAATTCAACGATTTTCTCTTCGATGCCGTCCTCAATCGGCAAATCACCTACGGTCAAACCGTCACGCAACACGGTTGCACGGTCACAAAGTTCGGCGATTTCGGTAAAACGGTGCGAGATATAGATGACCGATCTGCCGTCATCGGCCTGCTGGCGCACAACCGTCAGGACGCGTTCCACCAGATCGGTTGGCAAAGCGGCGGTCATTTCATCAAGCAAAAGAACATCCGGCTTGGCCGCAAGGGCACGGGCCAGGTCCATGATGCGAAGGGTCGCAAGGGACAGTTTACCCACCATGTCTTGCAGTTTGAGGTCTGGCACACCCAGCTCTTTGACCCAATGCATAAAGGGTTCAACCGGTGTTTGCCCCAGCCGAAGATTGTCCGAAACATCCAAATCCGGGATCACCGACGGTTCCTGATACACAGGAATAAGCCCGGATTTCCGCGCCTGAGCCGGATTGGCTACAAATGAGTCTTTCCCGCGAATACGCACATGCCCCGTATCGGGCCGCAACACCCCGGTCAAAATCTTGACAAAGGTCGATTTCCCCGCGCCATTCGCCCCCATCAGGGCGATGATTTCACCTTTGTTCAGGGTCAACGACGCATCACGCAATGCGGCGACTGCGCCGAAGTTTTTGGACACGCCTTGGGCATCCAGAATGGGCGTCTTGGCCTCTTGACTTGTCATGCTACCTGCCGCTTCGAAAAAGAAGGGTCCCCGGCCAAGCAGCCGGGGACAGGGGGTGACTTACTCACCAGGGCCTTTACAGGCGATGATTTCATCCATGGAATAGGTCGTCCAACCCGGGATTGAAACGCTGACCGGCCATTCCGGATCAAGGTTCGGGTTCTGCGCCGCTTCGATCATAGCCATTCCGTCTTCGGTGTTGTTCGCCCAAAGCGATGGATCAACCAAAACGGTTTTCTCGGCCGGGGCTTTTCCGTCGAGAATTTGCAACGCCAAAGCAACGCCCGCACCGCCGACAGAGCCTGGGTTGGTTACAGCCGCACCAGTGAAGCCTTCGACATTGGCCAGCTGACCAACAAACCCGGCATTGTCCGCACCCACGATTGGAACAAGCGGCACGTCAGATTCGATAAATGCGTCAACGATGACGTTATCGATGCCTGACGTCCAAACACCGTCAAACGGAATGCCCGTCGCAATGTAATCTAGGATTTGCTGCTTACCCTTGTCTTGCTGCCACCCGGTAAAGACCTCTTGGGCAACCGAAACGCCAGGATATTCAGCCAAGGCTTTTTGGAAACCAGTGTTGCGGTCATCATCGGCCGATGCACCCGCAGCGCCGCGCATGTAAACAACGCTGCCCTTGCCGCCCATGGTTTCAAACAACCACTTCGCACCAAGATAGGCGTATTCTTCCTGGTTGTTCGACAGGACATAGGCAGATGGCTCTGTCACGGCCTGGTCAACGGCAACCACGACAATGCCCTTGTCCGTTGCTTCTTTGATGGCAGAATTGATGCCTTCTGGGCTGGACGGGTTGATAACGATCGCATCAACACCAGCCTGAATCAGGTTGCGCACGTCTTCCAGCTGCCCGGCGGCATCGGTGTTGCGATGCGCAATGTTGAGCGATTCAACTTCGCCAGAGGCCAAAGCCTGCGCCTTCATCGCGCAGACCATTTCTTCGCGCCAGCCATTGCCCTGAACCGTGTTCGAGATACCGATTTTGTATCCCTCTGCTGACGCTGTGCTGGCGAAACCCGCAGCCATTGCCAATGCGGCCGTGCTAAATAACAGTTTTTTCATGTGTCTTTCTCCCATTTGGTTTGTCGTTTTCTAAAAGTCGTCTTACTTGATGAAGGGGGCCAGAATGTCCCGGGCCAAACAGAACCCGCGTTTGATGTCTTCGTCTGACCCTTCAAAGGTCTTGTCTTCATGTTCGATGATCACCGGGCCATCATAGCCTTCGCGATAAAGCCCCGCGAAAAAAGAGGCCCAGTTCACCTGGCCAAGTCCCGGCATACGCGGCACTTGCCATCCCATCCCAACCGACATGATCCCGTTTTCATACAAGCCCTCTGGATCAATCATCAGGTCCTTTGCATGAACATGGACCATCTTGCTGCCAAATTCACGAATAAATCGGTCTTGGTCGATCATCTGCCAGATCAGATGGCTTGGATCGAAATTCATCCCAACATCATCGCCCCAAGAGTCAAAAATCCGACGCCAGATTTTCGGATTATAGGCGATGTTATGCCCGCCGGGCCATTCGTCGTTGGAAAAGATCATCGGGCAGTTTTCAAAGGCGAGTGTCACGCCATTGTCCCGCGCCGTCGCGACGATGGCTGGAAAGATCTTTTCTGCACGGTCCCAGTTTTCGTCCAGCGCCAGGCTGCGATCACCACCAACAAAGGTGTTGACCACATCGACGCCCATCAAACTGGCGGCCTTGATCACCTTTTTTAGATGTTCGATGACCATGTCGCGATGCGCCGCATCCGCGTGCAGTGGGTTTGGGTAATAGCCCAAACCAGACACCTCGATGCCTTTATCCTCCAGAACACCCGCAATGTCGCGCGCTTCGCCCTGGGTCAGACCGTCTACATTGATATGGGATGTTCCCGCATAGCGCCGAGCCTCACCCCCAGATGCAGGCCAGCAGGCAATTTCCATCGCCTGAAACCCGGCAGCACCGGCCCAGTCGGCAACATCCATAAGCTTGGTGCTTTCAAATGGCGCCGTTAGAATCCCCAGTTTCATATCATCATCCTTCTTGCGTTAAGCATCTGACACATCCACCCAAGCCCCGGTTCTGGCGCTTTCCAGAACAGCGTCACAAAACAGCATCTCAAAATGCCCATCCTCAAAGCTTGCATATGTAGAGTGAGCCTGACGCGCACCGGCTGCTATGTCACTGTAAATCTGTTGGAAGAAAGCGCAAAAACTATCGGCGAAACCTTCGACATGGCCACCTGGCAGGCCCGCCGCAGCAGCGCCCGTCGCATTCATCAAAGACGCATCGCGCTGCAATATCTGATTGGGCGCGTCGCGGTGCCCGATCCATAAATGATCCGGGGTCTCTGAATCCCAAGCGGCAGAGCTTTTTGACCCGCAGATATCCCATTGCAGCGAATTTTTGCGCCCATGGCTGACCTGACTGGTTGAAACCATGCCACGTGCACCGCTTGGAAAACGCATCAGGATCATCGCTGCGTCATCCGTTTTGATCTGTCGCGTCTCTGTTTCGCCCGCAGCTGCATTTGAAAAAGTCTCGACTGGCCCAACTGGTTTTTGCCGTTCCGGGATAAACGTCGTCAATTCCGCCAGGATGGAAGAGGGGCGTTCACCCGCGATAAAACAGGTCAGATCGATCCAATGCGTTCCAATATCCCCGACAGACCGCAAAGCACCGCCTTCATCGGTTTCCAGACGCCAGTTCCAGTCGGTGTCCTTGGCCAGCCAATCTTGATGGTAATGGCCGTTGATCAGGCGAATGTCGCCCAGATCATCTGCGGCCACCATGCCACGGGCTTGCTGGTTCAGCGGATAAAACCGAATGTTATAGCACACAGCCGCGATGCATCCGCTGCGCCGTGCCAGTTCCGCCATTTCCCCAGATTGGGCAGAGGTCATCGCCAAGGGCTTTTCACAGATCACATTCCGCCCGGCGGCGAGGATCTGTTTGACCTGTTCGTAATGGGCATGATTGGGTGAGGTCACATGCACCGTGCGCACCGCCGGATCCGCCAACAGGGTCTCTAAGTCCGGATAGGCGACATCCACGCCCAATTCACGGGCACGCGCGGCACCGCGCTGTGGGCTGGATCCCAGAACGCCGACCACCGGGATCCCAAGCCGCCGAAGCGCCCCAATATGAACCGATCCGATGAACCCGGTGCCAATCACTGCGGTCCCGTTCTTATCCGACATAACGGTTCTCCTGATCAGCCATGACCGGGCGATTTATCCACGCATCAAGCAATAGAATACCCCCCGTCAATCGCGACACAGCTGCCAGTTATGAACTCTGCCCCCTGAGAGGCCAAGAACAGCACCGGCGTCGCGATGTCGTCGGCTTGCCCCCATCTGCCAGCAGGCGTGCGCAAGTTGACAGCGGCCACATGGGCGGGGTCTGTCCGGCTTTTGGCGGATTGTTCTGTTACGATAAACCCCGGGGCCACAGCGTTTACTCTTATGCCATGCTTGGCCCATGCAACCGCCAGAGATTTCGTCAGCTGCACCACCGCCGCCTTGCTGGCGCCATAGGCCGGATTATTCGGGCTGCCAAACTGGGCATACATGGACGCGATATTGATCAACACGCCTTTGCTGGATTTCAACTTGTCCAGAAACGCCTCTGCCGTGCGGAACGTGCCATGCAGGTTTACGTCGACGACACGTTCAAAAAACAAAGGCTCCATTTCCTCACCTCGGGACGTGATCGCGGCGCAGTTGACCAGCACATCCAGACGACCCGTGCGATCCGCCAAAGCCGCCACAGCGCTCTGATCCGTCACATCCAACTGTTCATAGGTAAATCGATCACGGTCTTCGGGGGCCGGGGCCTCTTCGATCCCGGTGATGGTCACCTTGGCTCCAGCGTCTTGAAACGCACGCGCGATAGACGCGCCAATTCCTGCACGGCTGGCCCCAATCACCATCACAGATGTCCCCGAAAAATCGAAATTACATGCCCGCATGTCTGTGTCCTCCCACAGAGATACTGGGCGGGGGGACATTCAATTGCAACGCATTTTTCAAAACCGACAGATTGGATTATTTTTTCCAAACCGGCGATTTCCGGTTGCTCTATTGCTGGCAGGGCGATCATCGGGACCATCAAACAAAATTCCCCAAAACCTTTTGTTCCAGATCCAGCGCTACGCCGCTCATCGGAACAGAGGCATCGCTGAGCAGATAGACAGCCAAACGTGCCGCCTCATCGGGCTGCACCATACGCCCAAGAGGCAAAGAGGCCGCGGCTTTGGCTTCCCATTCTGGTCCTTGGCCCAGAATATTGGCCTGCATGTGATGCTCTCCATCCGTGGGAACCCAGCCAAGATTGATCCCGTTCACCCGGATCCGATCCGCCATATGGGCGTGGGCTGCATTCTTTGTCAGGGTTTGCAACGCACCTTTGCTTGCGGAATAAATCGCCAGCTCTGGTGCTCCACAATGCACGTTGACCGATTGAATATTCACAATAGAGCCAGGAGCGTTCCGCGTCTTCATATCTGAAATCGCCGCTTGCATTAAAAAGAACGCCGCCCGCGCGTTGACGGCAAAAAGCGTGTCCCAAATCTCTGCAGTGCCATCTTGGAAAGAGGCCCGTGTCGTCAACCCGGCGGCATTCACCAGCCCATCAATGCGCCCAAATTTCTGCAGCGTCGCCTGGGCAATTTCACTTGGCGCAGCGGGCTCTGCCAGATCGGCAACACATATGCCGACAGTCGTACCCTCCTGAACCAGCACCTGTTGTACCGCGAGCAGCCCCTCTGCATCGCGATCCGTCAGCATCAGCCCGGCCACACCAGATCGCGACAGTTGCGACGCAATTGCACGGCCAATGCCAGCCGCCGCGCCAGTGACCAAAACAACGCTATCCGTCAGATCGACTTTCATTTTTCCAGCGCGTCCAAAAAGGTTTCAAGCTCTTTCGCGTCCATCTGAACCGTTTGCGCGGCCTCAGGGAATGCGCCGGTTTCGACATCCGAACGGAATTCACCAAAGGCTTTGATCCGTTCCGCCTGCAGCCGATCATATTCAGCCGCGAAATTGCGATAGACCTTTGCATGACGCGGCATGTGGCCCCTGTTTTCGCCCAGAATATCCTCTGCGAACAGATATTGTGCATCGCATCCGGGGCCAGCACCCATGGACCACAGCAGCAAATCCAGCCGCTCACTGATCGCAGTGGCCACCTCAACGGGGACCACCTCTATTTCGACGGCAAATGCACCTGCCTCTTGATAGCGACGGCATTCCTCGAACAGGGCGACGGCGCTTTGGGCGGTTTTGCCGACAGCGCGAAACCCGCCGGTCCAGGTGGCGCGTGACGGCACAAGCCCCACATGCCCCACAATCGGGATGAATTCTCGGGTCAGAGTTTCGACCGTGTCCATGCTGCCAGAACAATAGATTGCATCGGCGCCGGACTCTATCATCTGGCCGGAATAGCGCAGATATTCTTCGGCGCTTCCATATTCCAGATGCGTCTTTCCGGTCATCGAGAACACACTTGGTGCGCAGTCACGATAGCGCGGATCGGTGATCAGCTCTGGCGGAACAGAGGCGATGTCGATATGCGCGGCATGCGCCGCTGCGGCCTCATCCAAGGTGAAATACCGCAACATGGTCTTTTGACCTTTGCCCTTATCGGCCTTGAGGTCTGCGACGGTTGCAAGCTTGCGCTGTGTCATCTCAAGCCTTGCCAATCTGGATCTGAATACGCGCCCCGTCGATCCGGGCGGGGTAACGGGCCAGGGCGACACAAACCGGCGCGCGCAGTGCCTCGCCGGTTTTGTAGTTAAACCGTCCGTTATGTTTGGGGCATTCAATCGTGTCATCCATGACCAAGCCGTCGGCCAGATGCACGTTTTCATGGGTGCACAAACCATCCGTGGCAAAGACTTCGCCTTCTTCGGATCTATAGACAGCAAAGGTCCGTTCACCGTGATCGAACCGGATCACATCCTCTGGGTCGATGTCATCCAAATCGCAAACGTCAATCCAATCGCTCATTCATCTATCTTTCTGTTGCGTGAAAATCAGGGGCGCGCGGCTTCGACTTCGTGAAACTCTTCGCGGAAGGGCTTGGCCGTCGCCGGCAGAACCGGCCGGATCGTGTAGGTCGGGTCAGACCGTTGCCGCCACAGGGCCGCGATCATTTCGCCATAAGCCTGCGCAATCGAGGGGTTCGGGATCGGCAGGTCATCTTTGATCAGCGCATGCAGCTGGGGCAGGGCGTGGAAGGGCACCATCGGGAACATGTGATGTTCCACGTGGTAATTCATGTTCCAGTAGATCCAACGACTGATCGGGTTCATCATCACGGTTCTGCTGTTCAAGCGATGGTCCAACACATCCTCTGCCAAGCCGCCATGCTGCAACAACCCCGTCATAATCATGTGCCAGGTGCCGTAGATCCGGGGACCGCCGATGATCATCAGCGGCAACAAAGACCAAGTCACCAGGGCCAGCACGACCGCTGCAAGCTGAATGGCCACGTGAATGCGGGCCGGAAGGATTGGCTTGTGCCATTCGCTTTCAGGGATGTAGTCCTTTTCTTCGTCTGAAACCTTGCCCATGGCATTCAGCACCAGAACCCGAAACAAATAATAGGAATCGGGCAGCCCAATGAAATGTAGCGCGTTGAAAATCATGCTGGGCGGACGCTTAACGCTGATTTCTGCATCGCGACCCACAATAATTGTATCCGTGTGGTGGCGCACATGGCTCCACCGCCAGTTCACAGGGTTTCGCATCTGCATGAAACACGCGACGTGATACACAACGTCGTTCATCCAGCCGGTGCGAAAGGCCGTTCCGTGCCCGCATTCATGCCAACGAGAGTCGCTGGCAGAGCCATAAAGCACGCCGTAGACAACAAAAAACGGCACGCACCACCACGATCCCCATAACAGGATCCCGCCAAGCCCGCTGACCGCCAGCAAACCAAACCACAAAGCCGTGTCCCGTAGCGCAGGGCTATCCGTGCGCTTCATCAGTTGTTTCATCACCTTGCGGGGCACTTCGGAATGATACCATTCGGCAGAGGCCAAGCCGATCTCAATCGCGTGTTTGCCCTCTGGGCCCGTCAAACTGTAATCGCGTGCTGTGTAATTGGTTTCGGCAAGGGTCATTCGCGGTCTCCTGCTGCGGCGTGGAGCGGCGCAAAGGCCCCAGTGGGTTGCGGATAGGGGCTTTGCGGTTGCTCGGCGATTGCTGCGATGCGGTCGCGCGCGGCGGCCATATCCTGCGCCCCGTCCAACACCCGAAATGTTGTCTGGTAAGACCGGGACTCTCCGGCCTCTAGCCAGATCATTTCGTTGCGTTCCCTCGCAAACAGGTTGCCCTTTACGTGATGGGTCGAAGGCTCAACCGCCATGACGTAATGCCCTGACTGGAAATTCTGCCACTGATAGCCGCAAGGAAACTGATCCTTGCTGGTTTCGATCTGCAATCCAAACCCCAGCTGATCATTCAAAACAGCCACCGGAACGCGACCATTTTCGTCCGCCGCCAGCTCATGTTCCCAAACCTGTTCTGCAAACCCACGGATCGGGGCTGGGCATTCGTCATAACCAACCCCCTGCGCCTCTAGCCCATCTGCTTCGTGTGAGGCCCAAACCACCTCTTTAATGGGGGCGGCCAGCCGCGTGCCCTTGTCGATCAACGGAAACCCAAGATTGATGTGATAAAAGAACATGTGCGGCGTGGTGACAAAGCCCGCATTTTCAACACGGTCATTCAGCCGGATTTCCGAACCGCCCAGATCAACCTCGATCCGTCGATGCAGATGCAAGACCTCGCCGAAAACGGCCGCTTGCGCAATGACACCTTCGGCCCAAAGCACACAGCGATCCCCATCCCAGGCTTCCCCATAACCGGTCAGCCGGGCCGGGATGGCCCCAATGCGGCCGTGCAACCCCTGAGACACTGTCGCTTTCCGAGGATAGTTGTAATTGTCCCCCGGCACATCCTCTGGCCCCAGGATATGATCCAGCCCACAGGTGCTCAGAAAACCGGAAAAGGACCGCGTCCAGCTTAACCCGTGTTCGCCTTCGGGTTCGTGCAATGCTGGGCTGCGAAACCCGGTCGGCGAATGCCAGCCAATCGCGCGGCCGTTGTAGGAAAAATCAGCAATGTCCATGGCGCGATCCACAAGCACAGTGAATTGCAGCCCGGTCCCGGTCCGAAATTCCAAGGCCCGAATGCCACGTTCGGCACCATCCGCCAGCGTCACCAGCCGCACACCTCCAAACTGGGTCAGACTGCCGGCGCGTTCTGCCAATGCCTTAGCATCCAAATCTTGACCGAAAAGCTTAGCCATTACGCCCCCCCATCTTTACGTAAAACCTGACGGCTATAATTCCGACCACCCGACGGCTTGTCAATCAACAATGATCCTTTATGATGTGCCCGATGACGTTAATTGAGTTTTTCGCTAAAATTAGACATCCAGAACCGCGAAATTGCGTTATTGATTTGCATAATGCCGTCAAAACTGAATAGAAAACCTCAAATTCCATCATTTTGGACAGCTGTTCCATGAAAACGAAACTGACAGATATTGCACAAGCCGCAGGGGTTTCCCCGGCCACAGTTGATCGCGTTCTGAACAACAGAAAAGGCGTCAAGGAAAGCACCCGCCTGCAGGTTCAAGCCGCAGCACGCCGACTTGGATATTTTGGCGAACCCGACCCAGTTGACCCAGCTGATTTTCCCCCGGTGCGGATGCATTTCCTGTTGCCCGCCGGGACAAACACATTCATCCGCGAATTTGGGCAACAAATACGCGATCAAGTTGCGGCCCTTCCCGGCGTTAGCGTCACGGTCGAAACCTTTGAGGGCTTTGAGCCGTCGACCCTGGCATCCCGGCTGGACCAGCTGCAAGGCCAGACCGACGCTGTTGCACTGGTGGCGCTCGATCACCCGTTGGTCCGAGAGGCGATCCGCGGCCTGGTCCAGTCCGGCGTACACACCGTTACGATGATTTCCGACATTCGCAACGTGCCGCGAAAGGCTTATGTCGGGATCGACAACGCCCAGGCCGGGCGGTTGGCGGCCTATATCCTGGGACGGTTCCAAGGCAAAAAGGACGCGTGCAAGGTTGCATTTTTTGCCGGATCACTGGCCTATCGCGGGCATCAGGAACGGGAAATGGGATTTCGGCAGGTCCTGCAAGAAGACTTTCGGAATTTCGAGCTCGTAGAATTACGTGAAGTGCAGGAAAACCGGGAAAAGGCCTATGCGGCAACAATCGCCCTGCTGGACCGTCAGCCCGATCTTGCGGCGATCTACAACGCGGACGGGGCCACCAAAGGGATTGTGCGCGCCCTGAAGGAAAAAGGACGGGATCAGGACATCGTCCTGATTGCGCATGAGGCGACGGCCGACAACAAGGCGCTTTTGCTGGACGGCTCGTTGGATGCCGCCATCGACCAAAATCCCAGGGTGGAAATACGTGAAACGCTGCAAACATTGATCCACGCAGCCCGCGGCACCGAACATAAAATGGTTCCACCACGGCTGCACATCATTTTCCGTGAAAACCTGCCCATTGATTGAACGCTCTGCGGCCAATACGCTGTGGGGCAGGTCAAACACCCCTTAGGATCACGCGCCAATGTCGACGCCACGTGTAGCGCAAAGCAAATACCCGGTCACCGACGCTGCGCTGCGCGCCGCCTTTGACGGCTTTGCCCCCCTGGAACGCGGCGCATTGTTAAGTTTGCGCGAGCAGATTTTTGACATCGCATCCGCCACACCCGGTGTCGGGTCCCTAACGGAAACGTTGAAATGGAACCAGCCCGCATATCTTACCGAGCAAACCAAGTCTGGTACGACAATTCGCCTTGGGGCAGGGCGCGCGGGTTACATTTCAGTCTACACCCATTGTCAGACCACAGTCATGTCAGAGCTTGGTCAGATGCACCCGCAAGCCTTTGTTTTTGAAAAGAACCGGGCCGTGCACATGCCACTGTCCTCGACCCTGCCCAAGGACGCGTTGCACAGCCTTTTTCACCTCGCCTTGACCTATCACCAACCTCGAACGACGCCAGCACCGCAATAGGCCCGTTTGCCGTGCCTCGCCGAATCGAACGGCGTGCGCGCTCCCCCCGTTTGACAGTTGTGCATTTAGGCAACGCCTCTGCCGTCAATTCGTTCAAAACCTGCACTCAAATCTGGCGGTTCTGACACAGTTGCAGGCAATCGCCGCGGTGCTGAGCGAAGTTCTGCCGACACGCGGGCGTTTTCCAAAGCAAAGGTTGCTTCGTTTTTTCAGACAGGGGCATGGTGCCCTTGGTTGGGGGTTTCATGCAAACCTGTTTTCGGCACGGTCCGGCACAGGGGCGCAATTGCTTAGGGCGTGAAACCTGAATGAGTGTTGCAGACGTTTCCACCGGAAACCCAAAGCCCCGCAATGACGCGGGGCCGTTGATCGTTATTCCGTGTCTGAATGAAGAAAAACACATCTCTGGTCTGCTGACACAATTGTCAGCGGTGCAATCACGCCTTGGCGGACAGATTATCGTCGTGGACGGGGGCAGCACGGATCAGACCGTCGCCAAGATCTGGGACATGGCCCGCCAGAACCCCGCCATCAAGCTGTTGCACAATCCCCAAAAGATCCAAAGCGCCGCGATCAACCTTGCCGTGGCTTGTTATGGACAGGGGGCTGAATACCTCATCCGGATTGATGCCCATAGCGACTATCCAGATGATTTTGTGGATCGCCTGTTGGAAGAGGCACAAAAAATCGACGCTGCAAGCATCGTTGTCAGCATGCATGCAAAAGGCACGCCGTTTTTGCAACGCGTCAACGCCGCGGCCCAAAACTCTCCGGTTGGGAACGGAGGCTCTAAGCATCGCTTGAAATCGGGCGGCGAATTTGTTGACCACGGCCACCATGCGCTGATCCGGTTGGATGCCTTCACCGAGATCGGCGGATATGATAAAAACTTCACCCACAATGAAGACGCTGAATTTGATCACCGTCTGGGCGAATTCGGCCATAAGATCTGGCTGACCGCTGAAACCGATCTTACCTATTTCCCTCGCGACAGTCTGTCCGCACTTGGGCGGCAATATTTCAACTACGGCAAGGGCCGCGCCCAGAACATCCTAAAGCACCGGATCGTACCGCGTCTGCGCCAGGCCAAGGTCATGGCGGTGGCGCCTGCCTTGATCATGGCGATGCTGGCGGTTTTTCACTGGGTGTTCGCAGTGCCCGCCATTCTGTGGGCTGGCTATTGCCTTGCCATGGGGCTCAAGATCTCCAGACGGGAAAAACACCCCGCTTTGGTCTTCACCACGTTTTCCGCAATGTTGATGCACGCCTCTTGGTCTTTGGGGTTCTGGACCAAGATCCTGACCGGCGCGCGCAAAAATTCGAAAGAGGCCAGCCATGACGCATTTGCATAATCAGATGGATATCGAAGTCTGCGTCTGCACCTTCCGCCGCCCCGGCGTCACAGAAACGCTTGCATCCCTAAGCAGAATGTCCGTGCCGCCAAAGGTCAATGTTTCCGTGCTTGTGGTCGATAATGATACATCCCCAAGCGCGCAGGAAAATGTTGAAGCCTTCGCCAAGACCGCGTCCCTTCAGATCCGCTATGTGCATTGCCCCTCTGGCAATATTTCCATCGCCCGCAACGGTGCCCTGGAACACAGCGACACGCGCTACCTAGCTTTTGTCGACGATGATGAAACGGTCGCGCAGGACTGGCTGTTGCAGATGGTCAAAACGGCGCGGTCCAGCGGGGCCGATGTCGTTTTGGGACCAGTCAACGCGATCTATGGGGATTTCGCCCCAAGCTGGATGAAATCAAAACAAATCCATTCCACCCGCCCCGTCTGGGTCAACGGTGCCATTAAAACCGGTTATACATGTAACGTGCTGATAGACCGCGAAAAACCGGCCGTGTCCGAATTGAACTTCGATCTTGCCCTTGGACAATCGGGCGGGGAGGACACCAAGTATTTTTCCCAAGTCACCACCGCCGGGGGCGTTATCGTATATTCGAAAGACGCCTATGTCTACGAACCTGTGCCCGACAGCAGAACCTCTTTCACATGGCTCATGCACCGAAAGTTTCGCGCGGGCCAAACCCATGGTCATCTGACAGGGGCTGGAAAGTCAGGACTGGCACGGGTGAAGATGATGATGACCGCAACCGCAAAACTTGGCTATTGCACCGGGACCGCACTGTTGAACCTTGGCAGCGAAACAAAGCGGAATTCCGCATTTTTGCGCGGAACTTTGCATGCAGGAACCGTCATGGGGCTGATTGGTATGCGAGAATTGCAACAATATGGCCTAAAAATGAGCGAAGTTCCTCAAAGATGACCCATTCACCCGCTACAAACGACCCAAAGCAGTAACGTTCGTTATGCAGTTAGGGTCAACCGGCGCATGATGGGGCAAAAAGAGCAGGCAAAAATGAACGAGATAACTTCAAATTTCGGCGAAGTGAAAACCACTCAGACGGCGGGAAACCCTGCCAATGACGTCATTCCAATTTCCGAACTTTTGCTGACGGCCAGACGGCAGCTTTTGCCGGTAGCCATTTGCGTGGGCGCAGGACTTGTCGCGTCGGTTTTGCATTATGCAACGACGCCCCCCAAATATTACGCGGCCGCCTCTGTGATGATTGAAGAACGCACCAGCGATCTCGTCGAAGAACTCACCGCCAGTCTGCCAAGTCTGCGCAACGACACAGCAGTCTTGAACGAAATGCAGGTGATTCATTCGCTGCATTTGGCCGAAGTCGTCGCACGTGAAATCAAGATTTATGACAACGACAAGTATCTTTACCCCAAATCATCGCTTGCGGGGGAAGTGCTCCACAAGACCAAAAAATTTGTGCGGTCCTTTCTTCCCAGTCGACCTGATGCCCCCGAAATCCCGTCTAACCTGACCGAAGAAGAACAGTTTGATCTGCGCGTGAAAAACGCGGCACTGAAACTGCAAAATGACGTCAAGGTTCAACGCGTCGGTCAAAGCTATCTGCTAGAGATCAGCACGATTTCCCAGGACCCCGCATTGGCGGCCTCTATCGTGAACACCTATGCCAGCTCTTACCTTCAGGACCAAATCAACGCGAATGTTGAAATTTCCACACAGCGTGCGGAATGGATGCGCGAGCATTTGGATGAGGTCCGCAATGCCGCAACCACCGCGGCACGCGACGCTGAACAATACCGCGCTGAAAACAAAGCCATGGACGTGCAGGGGCTTCGTGAACGCGAAGCACGCGCCGACACGCTTAACCGGCTCTATCAGTCGATTCTTTCGCGCTATGAACAAGTCGCGATCGAAGGGTCATTCCCCGTGGCAAACGGCCGGATCCTGGCCACATCTGTTGTTCCCAAGGAGGCAGCGCTGCCAAAGCTGTGGCAGTTGATGGCGATTGGCCTTGTTATGGGTCTGATCGTAGGATTGGTGGTCGCAGTCTTTCGCGAATACCGGGATCAGTCCTTCCGGACGGGCTCTGATGTGCGTTCGACGTCAGGCCTGCCTTTCCTTGGCTATTTGCCCGTCTTCCGTCCCGGCCGTCTAAGCCGGATCAAACCGATCTCTTCGCCGAAATACAATTATCAAAGCAAAGCCGAATTTGTATCCGCCCGAAGCGAACGGATCAAAGCCGCAACACAACGCATCATGCAGGACAAAGAACATCCCGCAGCCCGTGCGATGGTGGGGCGGACCCGTGAAGAAATGTACGTCCCGCGCTTGTTTGTGCCCGCTTTGCTGCCCAATGACGACTATTGTGAAACGCTCAAAAACATTCACGCATCGCTTGAATTGCACCTGCCATTGGCCCCGACAAAGATCATGGCCTTTGGCTCCATTTCGCAAGGCGAAGGCGCGTCAACCGTTGCGGCGAATTTTGCCAATATGCTGGCCCAGTCCGGGGCACGCACATTGTTGATTGACGCCAACACCAGAAACCCCGGCCTAAGCCTGTCTTTGGGATGCGCAAATGAGGATGGCCTGGTCGAAGTTCTGGGCAACCAGCGCGGCATTGATGAAGTGATCAAAACACTTCCCTATACAGGCTTGGAATTCCTGCCGTGCAAATATGACCGCCAAAATGCCCTGGCCACGGGACAATCCTACTATCACGATTTGTCCGAACTGCTTGCCGCGCTCAAAGGGCTATACGACAATATCGTCATAGACATTCCGCCACTTGGCGCGACTGCGGATGCCAAAGCCTTGTTGAAATCTCTCGACAGCATGGTGCTAGTCAGCAAGTGGGGACAAACCTCCAAGACCGAATTCCAGCAATATCTGGAATATGAACCAGAGGTCGCCCGCAAGACGGCGGGTGTCGTGCTGAATGCCACCAATTTCCAGAAATTGGCACGCTACGGTGTCCGTCGTGGCTTCGGGTTTGCCGGCCGGAGATTCGCCAAGTCCTAAGGCCGTTCCGCCTTTACAGACCTGCATTTGCCCTCAATACGGATACAATACTTTCGAAAACCGAGAGTTGTCTTTTCCAAATTGTGGCACGCGTCCATATTGTTGACATAATTCGATCTTCTGCCGCATAACTCTATTAAGGCAAACGCAACCCAATATGTATTAGGTTTGCGTTGGCCAAGTGTTAGTGGAGTTTTGTAATGAGATTGAACCAGTTCATAGCCTACGTTGCCCTTGCGGCAGCCGCCATTGGAATCGGGTCGTTTTTAAGCGGCGCAACAGTTGGCGTGGTCTTATTGAGAATCGTTATTGTGCTGGCGACTCTTCAGGTAGGATATTTCATCCACATGGTGATGATCAGCAAAGAACTGGACCGCGATGTTCTGGGCTCTGATCGTCTTTACGACCACCACAAAACAAAGATCAGCCTTGCGCCTCGTGAAGAGGCCGCAGCTGCGGGTTCCGACTAAACGGCGCGGGCGTCAAGCGCCCGTGGCACGATCCTGTAGGAACCGGTCAAGCCCAGGTTCTTTCTTGCCCAAGACTTTGATCAACAAGCCTCGGTAAAGCAGGTGCATCTTTTTGCGCATCGGCAAGGCTGAACCAACATCAAAGCGCAGATGCGATTTCAACAAACCCTGCGCCCGCATGTCTTTGGGATAAGAAAACGCCGGATCATTCATAAAATTTCTACGTTGTTCACGTGACGCCATCTTCCATGTCAGGGATTGCAACACCTGAACAGAACGCTTCAGCGATAATTCTCTTTTGAACCAACCCAGATCGGCCCCTTGATCGCGTGTCGTATCTTCCCCATTTTCAGCCCAAACGGCCAAGGGTTGCAGGGCAACAAAGACCGGATCGACAATCGCGAATGTGCGCAAATATTCCTGCAAGGTCGCGCTGCAATCATGATGAATTTCGAAATCCGTCTTCGCGTTGCGCGACCAGAACAGGCCACCGTTTGAAACGCCAATATCGGCCAACAACGTCATGCGCAGCATGTCTGGCGTGTACGTCCGCTCTGTCAGTTTGTTGTCCAGAATTCCATGATCGCTGAGCCGCGCGTCATTTGTTCCGCTTTTCAATTCGACCAACTGATTTCTGAAAACAACTTCGACGCTCTCGGATTTGCACAAACCAATATTTTCTTCGAGAAACGAAGGCATAATCAGGTTGTCATCTTCCACCACGCAAAAATAGTCAGCGTCGTGTGGGTTTTGGCTGGAAAAACAATTGTCGATGTTTTTGGACGCGTATTTGCGAATGGAATTGTGAACATAGCGCACACGCGGATCGCCTAGATCCTCGACAACTTTGCGCCCCGTTTGATCGGGACTGTCATCAAAGACATCACAGATCCAGTTTTCATGGGATTGCGTTTGCAGGCTTAGGATACAGCGATGCAACGCTTCGGGCCGGTTATAGGTCGGTGTTCGAATGTGAACCAACGGAGTGCTGTCGGTCGCCATGGCCGGTGCAGGTCGCGCAGCCGCGTTTAGCTTGGTCACACGCTTGTCCAAAAGAACAGGGGCAGGGGATGCAACGTCGGTTTCGGCATTATCCTGGCCCAAAAAGGCCGCCTCAATCGTCGCTGTCGTTTCAGCATCCCAACCGTCTTGATCAGGCACCAGCATCGCTGATTTCCACACCGGGACAAAGCCCAAGGCACCAACGCCGGCACGCCCCTTGGCGTACACCTTTTGATCCGGCAGTGACGTGCAGGCCGTGATTTTCGCCCAATCACACGCAGCCCAATCCTGCGGATCATCCGGGATCCACAATACTTTCGGAGACCCAACTTCATGCGGGAAATCGGTCAGACTTTGCGTCTTTGACAACAGAACAATCTCACTATCAGATGCAGTCGGCACGACAGGTTTGCTTTGGCGTTTCGCCATATGCTCTGAAAAGGCCCGCGCCAGCATGGGCAGGGTTTTCGGCGTCTTCAAACCGCGCCCCAGTGCGGAAAAGAGCATTCCGCTTTTCAGGTTCTTGGCCAATTTCCCAAATTCCAGCGCCGTTTCCAAATTGGCCCGGCGTTGGTCAAACAGGTCATTCACAGTTTCAGAAAGATAGCGATGGTCGTCCTGCAAATCACATTGAACACGGATCATCATGTCCAAGTCATCCGTAGACAGGGTGCGTGACAAAGAATTCGTATGTTGACGATAGAGATAGTAAGACTGCGACGTCAGCACGAATTTCGCGCCGGACAACACAAACCGCATGTAGAATTCCAGGTCTTCGCCAATACGAATGTCTTTGCGATACCGCTGATTGCCAAGCGCAGAGCGCCGGAAAATCGGTTTAAGATAGCCCAGGGAATTGGCGCCGGTCGTGGTTTCAGCCACAAGGATTTCGTTGATCGTGACCAACTTTGCATCGTCTGGGGCGTTCTTGCCCAACAGCGTTTTGCCCGTCGCGTTTTGCCCGGCTTCAAAATAGATCAAATCATCTGCAACAGCGTCGGCCTGGTGCAGCTCTGCCATGTTCAAAAGATATTCAAACCGCTTAGGGTGCAACAGATCATCGCCATCCACAACAGCGATCCATTCGCCCGTCGCGACGTCGATTCCACGGTTGCGCGCAGCGCCGGGTCCACCATTGTTCACGGCGCGATGAACCTTCACACGGCTGTCTGTCTTGGCAATCGATTCGGCGATGTCAGGGCTTTCATCGGTCGATGCATCATCGACGACAATGACTTCGATATCCTGAACGGTTTGGGACAAAACCGAGGACAGGGACTCTGACAAATGCGCAGCGCCATTGAAATTGGCCATAATAACCGAAACGCGCGGTGTTTCTGATTCAGCAATGTTCGAAGACGAGGCTAAGCGTGCAGATAAAAGATCAGACAATGTTACGGACCCTAACGCCAAGCGCCATAAGACGCCCGGAAATTTGAGCCCCCACTCAAAAACCTTGCATTCACGTTAACGGAAAACCCTTACGTTACAATTGCTTCGTTCCAGCCCCCTCGAAACCGGCGGGAATACGCCGATTTCGCGCGGTTCCCCCAGTGCCACAGTTGTACCGCAAACACAGTGCATTCCTTTCGCTATCGTCAAAGACTCATTCTGGAAAACCGCCATGTGTAAAATTCAAAACATTTCCTCAAACCTCAAAAAGATTTGGGCACAGGCCGCTCTAACCTGCCTGTTGGCAAGCCCGCTCTACGCCGCCGATTTGGTTCAGGGCACATCTTTTGTGGATGACTTTTCGTCCCTGAACAGGGCGCGGTGGTATGTGTCTGAAGGCTGGTCAAATGGCGATTGGCAAAACTGCGAGTGGTCGAAAAAGGCCGTAGAGGTGAAGAATGGCAAACTATTGATCAAGTTTTCACCCACGCCTGCAGAAACGCGACAATTCACCTGTGGAGAGATCCAATCGAAACAAGTCTTTGGCTACGGGACGTACGAGGCGCGTCTCAAGACGCCCGTGGGGTCTGGTCTGAACGCGGCTTTTTTCACCTATATCGGACCGACCCATAACAAGCCCCATGACGAAATCGACTTTGAAATCCTGACCAAGGACACAAGCGCTGTTAGCCTGAACACCTATGTTTCCGGGAAACCCAACAACGGAACACGGGTTGCCTTGCCGGCCCCCTCTGACAGCACCTATCTGGACTACGCATTTGTCTGGTCGGCCGAGAAAATCGAATGGTACGTGAATGGCGTCAAGATCCACGAAACCGCACCAGATAGCCCACGCCCCGTCACCGACCAAAAGATTTTCGCAAGCTTTTGGGGCAGTGAAAAATTCACCGAATGGATGGGACCGTTTGTGGCACCAGACCATGATCTGGTCATGTCCATCGACTGGATCGCCTTCACCGCTGAAGCAGAGGACTGCCAGTTCCCCACATCCGTCCACTGCACATTGGAATAGTGCCATATGGCACATGCAGCTGACCAGCGTTATACCACCCCAATGAGCATGAACACGTCGTTTACACTTGGGCTGGGCAGACTAGGGACCGTCCCGTTTTCGCTAGAGCTATTGCTTGGCGCGACCGCCATCGGCGCGCTTGTCTTTGAGCCTGCGGTCGGTTCGATCGCCGCTGCGATTTATCTTTTGGCGGGGCTTTGCCTAATTGCCCTGCATCCAACAGAGATCCTGTCGACGATGATACGGCAATGGTACCTGTTATTGTTGCCGTTCTATTGCATGACATCGGCCATTTGGTCCAATTACCCGGCCATTTCGTTCCGGTTTGGAATCCAGCTGACGATCACCTTTGTGATTGCACTGGTCTTGGCACGGCTTATGTCAGCGCGGCAATTCTGTTTCACGCTATTCGTCATGTTGGGCATTGCAATGCTTTGCAGCATCCTGTTTGGCCGCGTGCGATCGGATATTGGTGCATGGGCCGGAATTTACGGAAGCAAGAATTCCTTTGCAGCGGCAGGGGCCATTTTTGCCCTGGTGTCCATGTCCGTTGCCTTGGATCACACCCGCTCTCTTGTGGTGCGGGCTGCGGGATTGGGGGCCAGCCTTGTGGGCGTCGCCCTTGTCGCATTGGCGCAATCGACCGGCGCGTTGCTGTTGTTATTGCCCGCACTTGTCGTCGCCGTGCTGATGAAAGTTATTCCACAAATCAAAGCGCTACATCGCATCGTAATTTTTCTATTCGGGGCGTTGTTTACGGTCCTGATCCTGCTGCTTGTCGTGACCAATTATGAAATGCTGATGGCCATGCTGCTTGACTCAACGGGCAAGGATATAACGTTGACGGGGCGCACCGATCTTTGGGCCGTTGCATGGGACTTTATAAAGGCCAAGCCGCTTCTTGGCGTCGGATACAAAGCATTTTGGGTCCAGGGCTTTGCCCCGGCTGAAGCGCTGTGGTTGTATTTTGGGATCGAGGGCCGTGGCGGGTTCAACTTTCACAACATGTATATGTCCAACACCGTTGATATCGGGATCATCGGCATGGGGATGCAAATCTTGGTCTTTTATGGCGCGACAATTCTGAATTGGCGGGTCGCGTTGACAAGATGGGACGCCTCGGCGGTCTTCTTTTTCTCACTGCTTATTATGACAATTGCCGTCAGCTTTATCGAAGTCCCGCTGTTTGCACAGTTTCAGATCAGAACGCTTGTGGTGGTGTGCTCTTTTGGGTTTGCCTTGAAAGCGTTAAAAGAGACCCGCTGAGCCAGTTTGGGTCTCCTGCACCAGACGATCAACCTCTGCCAATGCCTGATCCGTTTTGCTTTCGATGACCTCGTCCCGGCTGAGCTGTGGCTCACATTTGGCCAGCGTCATCATGCTGCGCGCCGCTGCATGTTTCAATCCGGCATTAACCGGTGAAACCACTGGATTTGCCAAATATTTCTGTGCGCCGGGACCGTCACCACCGCGTCCCGTTGTGTAGGCCCATGCTTCTCTTAGATTGGAAGGCAATAAACGTTGCGGCCGATAATCAACCTCTAGCGATCGAGCCCAATCGAACCACTTGAACCGGTGGACATGTTGCATGGTCTTTACTCCAATCCACGGTGTCCTTACAGCGTCAGAGACGATTGCGCCGTGCATTGCTTCGCAAATGACAAGACTGGCACCTTTGAGTTCAGCGATAACCTGATCCGTGTCTTGGGTTGGATCCACAAAATGCACCCCCGCCAGGTCACAGACCTCTTTCCATGCCCCACGCTGTATCGATTCATAATGCGGAATAAAGGCGACATCGATGCCGGCCTGCGCTTCTGGAAGCTCTGTTGCACGCAACATCACAGCAGCATCAGATATCGCCAATTTAGGATCGAGCCCCAAGACCTCTGCCGTTTGGGGACCGCGCACAAACCGCACATCCCAAGTCCCGTCATGAATCTCTGGCTTTTCTGTGTAACCGGCGTATCCAGACCCAACCACAATCTTTCGCGCCTTAGCGGGGTAACCCGGCTGAAGGATCGAACCAATTCCCAAAAACACCTCTGACTCATCTTCGTCAAAGAAATCAGCGGGCAACAGCTGTTGCCACATGGTTGCGTTCAATTCGTCGCCAAAATTTGGAGGATCGCCCCGGAAATAAGACAGCTTCATGTTGCAGCGGTTCCTCTGGAAATAAGTGTTTGGTGGATAACTTTTACTTTGGACAGCGAAAGAAGTGCCAGGATAGGGACATATACGGCAATCCCGACCACGATCTCAACCACGATTGAAAAGATCGGCGAAAGCCCGGGCAAAAGATGAGGTATGGCCGCAAGCGCGACAGCCATTGCTGCAGTCGCCAGAACCGGTCCGCGGAATTCTGCAAGATACTTGGCCGCAGAGCAGTCGAGTATTTTGGTCGTCATGACCAACGAAATCGGCCAAATCAGGAATGTCTTGGCAACAATAGCAATTGCCATCGCTGTCAGACCGAATTGATAAGCAGCGACAACGGCGATCACCGTCGTGACTTGCTGTATCAAACGATAGTAAAACCACCAATCCGCCTTACCATGACTACGGATCAACGCACCTTGGATGACCCCCGTGCTGCCAATCAGCCCCGCCAAACAAAACACTTGTGTCGCGACGATTGCATTGGCCCATTTATCATCAAACAGGAGCAAAATCATGTCATCGATTACAAACGCGGCCCCAGTAAACATTGGCAAACCGACTGCAGTTGCCGCGAATGAAGCATAGCCAAAGGCCTGCAAAGCCTTTTTTGAATCCGACTGCAGCGTAGACAACAATGTGTGCGAAACAGCAGACAAGGCTCCTGTCACAGAATCCATCATCATGTTAAAGAAACGCTGCGCAAAGATGTACAAGCCAAGTAGATTTGTGCCGCCCAAGATGCCCAAAACGATATGGTCAAGTTTAACAAGCCCCAGCATTCGGTCGCCTGAGGCAAACACACCATAATGTGCCAGTTCCCGTATGTCGGACACAGCAAAGGACAATCCCGGGCGCCAGCGTGCTGTCCAAAAGGCCATCGCGAATACGATGAAGCTGGCCGTGACTTGACTTATGGCAAGCGCCCAGATCCCAAAGCCGGCCACCAGCAAAAGGATTGAAACGGCAGAACTTATGATCGTTGCAGCAGCTGTTCTAAGTGCGATGGCTTTGAATTTCATCGATCTAATGATCATGGACTTTGGAACCGTCGCAAAAAGCTCAAACGGAATTTTCAACGCGAGCACAGGCACCAGCGCGACCAAGGCCGGTTCCTTGAAGTAATCGGCCGCAAAAGGGGCGGTGGCGCTGAGGCCCGCAAATAAGAGCAGGGCAAAGGCACAGGTCAGCCAGAACACGCTATTGGCATGAGATTTGGTGATAACCCCGCGCTGGACCAAAGCCTCGCCAAAGGCCAGGGGCGAAAACCCCAAGGCAAAAGAGATGATCGCGCTGACCAGCCCCAGCACCCCAAATTCAGATGGTGACAGGTAATAAGCGCTGAAAAAGAACACGCCTGCCGCGCTGACCGTCGGAATAAGGGTATGAAGGCTGGACCAGATAACACCAACAAAGGCCGCTTTGCTGCGGCCTGTGTTCAGATGGGGAAAGAACGTGTCCTGTGATGCAGGATCTTCGTCTTGCGTTTTTCGTGTGCCTGTATGTGTCATGAAGCGTTGCTAATAAGAACCGCTGGTGCCCAGAACGGCGGGAATTGTGCGCAGCATGATCCGGCAATCGGCCGCCAGGGTCCAGTTTTTCACATAGGCTGTGTCCAGCTCTACCCGGGTTTCATAGCTTGTGTCGCTGCGCCCGCTGACCTGCCAAAGACCGGTGATGCCCGGACGCGCCGCATAGTAGTGCTGCGCGGCATCGCCATATCGAAGCAGCTCTTCCGTCACAACCGGGCGTGGGCCGACGACGCTCATATCGCCTTTGATGACATTGATCAGCTGGGGCAGTTCATCAACGCTGTAGCGGCGCAAGACGCGACCGATCCGCGTGACCCGAGGGTCGTTCTTGAGTTTATGCGTTTCCTGCCATTCAACCAATGCCTCTGGATTGGCATCGAAATGCCGGCGCAGAATGGCGTCGCCATTGACTGACATTGTCCGAAACTTAAGACATTTGAATTCTTTGCCACCATGCCCAATTCGTTTGTGCCCGTAAAACAAAGGCCCGCTCGAGGTGCGTTTCACGCTGTAAGCCACCATGATAAACAGCGGGGAAAAGGCGAGCAGTGCAACGGAAGCCAAAACAATATCTGATATGCGTTTCAGACGGCCACCCAGGGCAATATTGGATTCAGTGCGGGGGACTTGAACAGTTTGGGCATTCGGCTGGGGCAAACTGCCCTCAAGCGTCAACGCGCCCCCTTGGTCGGCTACCGACATCAATGCGCTCCGTGTGCAGGCCCCCGCCCACACCACAACCTTTTCCATATGGGGTTGAATTGCATTAACTATTTTGGGGACACCGAGGGGACCGGCAGAAAACCGCTTGGGTTTACGCGGCATTGATCTGCCCCATGCCGCAGCTGAAACTGTGTGAAGAAGCGAACATATTGTGGTTTTTCACTGAAAACGGGGGAACAAACACCATAAATTGTGTTTTTCACCCCTGACATGCGGCTGTTACAATCAATCAAAACGGCAAAGTTTTGCCTTATTTCAATTGGTTAAACCCGCCCGAAAGGTTTTCAAAACGTCCATATTTTTTGCATTCGCGCCGATGAGTTGCGTTTTGCGAATCAACCCATGCACCCAAAATACGGTGGACCGGTTAACAAAGCATGAGCAGGCAAGGCGCATCCAAGACACCTTGCCTTTTGCTTCTGTTGGGGGTTTAGGACGGCAAGGCTTGATGCAACGCGCGTTCGATATCTTCGGGCCGAAGACGGAACTCTGTCTCATCCGCTTTCAAGATCGTCCGTGACAGATTTTCAATGTCCTTGGCCGTCAAACCAGTCAAACACTCCACCAGATCAGAAGCAGATGGGGTAGCTATCGTAAGCCCCAACTTAGCCTCCGCCACGCGGCGTCCGGTTTCCGTATCGGCCACCGCGATAGAAGGGCAGCCAAACCAGCTGGCCTCATATATCCGGTTCGGCAAAAGCCAATCCGAATTCCCGCCCCGTTGCCACAAATCCTGCGCCCAGACCAAATCGCAATCTGCATACACATCCGCAAGACCGTCCGGATACTGGTAGGGCCCCAAATATTCGACATTGTCGCGCTTTGCGATCTCATCATCAAAACCGGGCAGGGCGTGGCGGTGGATATTGCCGTGGATCCGCAACGTGATGTCCGGGCCAAGTTGGTCGGCGGTCTCCATGAGGATGCTAAGGCTGGCCGCGCATCGGATGGAGCCGACCCAGCCCAAGCGCAACGGCGCATGCGCCACACGTTTTGGGGGCGATGTGGGGCGCGGCACAGGATCGCCTTCAAACCACAGCTTGTTTTCGATCAGCGCGACGGGTCCTGTGTAATTTTGGATGGGTTCAAAATAGCTGCGCAGAAAGCCCGGCGAAGACACAATCAACAGCCTGATCCTCGACAGCAGACGCCGTTCACACCAGCGCATGAAATGCCCGACTTGGTCTTGCCGGGTGAACAGGCTGTGAATGTCGAGGCATTCATAGACCAATGGCACGCGCCCACGACTAAGCAGCACCATGGACACCCAAGCCACCACCAAGAGATCAAAGTTGCGCGCGACGATGACGTCAGCCTCTTTCACCACCGCCGGGGAACGCAGCATCCGAAGGATGGCGCCTGCGATCTTAAAAACCCGTTTCCCGAGCTTCTGATTGTCCACCTGACCCAGGTCGACATTGTCCCAGTCGGACTCAAAACTTTCGTTCATGTTGGAACGTCGGAAGGAGGCAGAGCTGACAACATGGCCCAGCTTGCGAAAGCTTTGAATTCTGCGGATTTGCGACGATTCCGTTAGATCAAAGGCAAAGATCAGTATCTTGGCAATAACAACACCTCATCTGGGGCGCAGGGCCAAACCATGCCGCCGCAATCCCTTCGCAATCCATCCGTCTTGGCTTAGGCTAAAATCAAACCCGCTGATTCCCAAACAAAATTTGCGGGTTCTAGCCCTTAAACCCTGTAGCAACGACGAATTTTTCAGAGGAATCCGCCCGGCTGGCCCCAGGTTTGAAATTGGCGACTTTGGTAAAGCGTTGTTTCAGCAGTTTCTGCAATTCGCCTTCGGCACCACCGGCCAGCACTTTGGCCACAAAGGTTCCGCCTTCATCCAGAACGTCAAAGGCGAAATAGGCGGCGGCCTCACACAGGGAGATAATGCGCAGGTGGTCCGTTTGTTTATGCCCGGAACTGGCCGCGGCCATGTCGGACATGACCACATCGGCCTTGCCGTTCAGCCACTCTTTGACCTTGTCATCCGCGCCGTCATCGAGAAAATCCAAAACATGCAGTTCCACACCGGCAATGGGTTCAACCTCTTGCAAGTCGATCCCAAGCACATAGCCCACAGCCTTGCCGGATTTTTCCCCCAAAGCGTTAACCCGGCGAGAGGCGATCTGACACCAGCCCCCCGGAGCACACCCCAGATCCACAACGCGCGCGCCGGGGACGAGAAAACGGAACTTGTCGTCAAGGTCACGAATTTTGAACGCAGCGCGGCCGCGATAGCCTTCGGCCTTGGCCAATTTCACATAAGGGTCGTTCAACTGGCGTTCCAGCCACAGCGTAGAGCTAAGCTTTCTGCCGCGTGCTGACTTGACCCTTACGCGAAGTCCGCGCGTGCCACGACCACTGGATTTCTTTTCCATCTGAACACCATTGCCTTTGACATGGTCTGAATTTCATTACCGAACCGTGGCTTTACAGGGCCAAGTGCGTGTCTGCAATGGCCCGCGCAGCGCAAGCGTCAGATCTGGCGATCTTCCAATACGCCATCCGCGCTCATCTGAGCGTAAAGCAGCCCTTCGCGCAAACCTCTGTCCGCGACAGATAGCCGATCCGTCGGCCAGACCCGCAGCAGCGCTTGCAGAATGGCTGCCCCGGACATGATCAGCGCGTGCCGATCCCGGCCGATGCGCGGGTCTTTGCGGCGCCCTTCGGGGCCCATGCGCAGATAGTCATGCACCACAGTGTCAATCTGGGCAGAGGTCATTTGCAGCCCATCCACCTTGTTGCGGTCATAGCGCCGCAGCCCAAGATGCGAGGCAGCGACCGTTGTAACGGTGCCGGATGTCCCGATGATCTGAAACCCTTCGCGGGCCTGAACAGAGGTGTAGGGCGCAAAGCTGGACAGGTTTTCTTCGAAAAACCAGCTCATCAAAGCAAATCGGCCGGCATCATCGCTTACATCGTTGAACTGGTCGCGCAGGGTTGCGACGCCCAAGGGCACCGAAATCCAGTCCACGACTTTGGCATGGGGAAAGGGGCTGTCGCCGGGTTTGAACCCGGTATGCAAGCGCATGATCGCCTTAGAGCGTTCCACACGCGGCACGTTGGACAGGTCAATCCACACCAGTTCTGTAGAGCCGCCGCCAATATCCACCACCAAAAGCTGTTCCGTTTTGGTCGACACCAAAGACGAACAGGAAATCACCGCAAGGCGGGCTTCTTCTTCGGGTTCGATGATTTCCAACGCCAATCCGGTTTCGCGTTTTACCACCCGGATGAAATCGTTGGCATTGCTGGCACGACGACAGGCCTCTGTCGCGATAAGCCGCATGCGGTTGACTTTGTGTTTGTCGATTTTGGTCTGGCAAATCCGCAAGGCCTGAACCGTGCGCGCCATAGAGGCCTTGGACAACAGACCGGATTTTTCCAGTCCGGACCCCAGCTGAACAGATTTAGAGAAGCTGTCCACGACGTGAAACTGATTGCCCTTTGGCTGGGCAATCAGCATACGACAACTGTTTGTCCCCAAATCCAGCGCTGCATAAAGCTCTGCCGGGTCGGGTCTTTTCGGCGCCGGCGGCTCGACCGGGCTCAGGAACGCGCCAGCACCTTTAGGACGCTTGGGCGCCATCTACTCGCCCTCCAATATCAAGTTGGTTTTACATTAGGTATGGCGTGGCTCAAGAGCAAGCCGCCAGTTGATACAAATCGAACAATTCAAGCGATTTCTTTTCCGCCGCATCAAATTGGCAAAGAACAGCTTAATTCATAGTCTTAATGAAGATTTTTCCAGCTTAGGCGGCTGGTTCCGCGGGGAAATACAGATTACCTCTACACCCGAACGTCGTTTGCCGTGTCTGGCATGTCGAAAAACGGCACAGAGTTGATTGGGTCGCAGCGTAAAAGCGAACTGTATAGAGGAATCAGAAATGGCAAATGTAACCATCGTTTATTGGCGCGACATTCCCGCCCAGGTCATTGTTGGCAAGGGACGGCGTGCGGCCAAGGTGCAATTGCCCGAACGGTTTGAGCAGGCAATCGACCGTGCTGCGATGAAAACCGGGGCCGCTGGCACAGATGAATATCTGGCCGAGTGGCGCAAAGCTGAGCCCTTTGACGCAGAAACCGCCACAACCGACATGGATTTGGCCAATGCCCAAGCTGCCAAACTGGATCAGGAATTTGACCAGGCCCGGCTGAAAGCGTTGATCGACAATGACGGATGGGCCTAACGCACGCGACGATCAAGGAGGCCATCATGGCGCTATTGCCATTTCGAAAGAAAGACTCTGCACCGACAGACCCTGTAAACGCGAATATTGAAGCGTTTCTAAAGGGGTATTCGATCGAAGTGATGCCCCGCACGGCCGAAAAGGTCGACGATTTTCGGGCTTTGTTGCCCGAAGGAACACGCGTCTATATCGCCCATATCGATGGCACCCCGATTGAGGATATGGCCGCCACCGCCAAGCGCCTGACAGAGGCGGGCATGACCGTCATGCCGCATTTTCCGGCCCGCATTATCGCGGATAGCGCCATGCTGGCCGATTGGATCGCACGTTACCAGGGCGAGGCTGGCGTGGACCAAGGCTTGATCCTTGCCGGAAACCCGGCGCAGCAACGGGGTGATTTTGACAGCTCCATGCAGCTGCTGGAAACGGGCTTGTTCGACAAGGCCGGGTTCAAACGCCTGCATATCGCCGGGCATCCCGAAGGCAACCGGGATATCGACCCGGACGGATCCGACCGCAATGTGATGGACGCCTTGCGCTGGAAGGCCGCGTTTAGCGCGCGCACGGATGCCGACATGGCGCTGGCCACGCAGTTCTGTTTTGAAGCGGCGCCGGTGATCGACTGGGTCACACGCCTGCAAGCCGAAGGCATTGACCTGCCGGTTCATATCGGGATTGCCGGTCCGGCCAAGCTGCAAACGCTGATCAAATTCGCCATCGCCTGTGGCGTTGGACCATCGCTGCGGGTGCTGCAAAAACGCGCCATGGACGTGACAAAGCTGGTCAGGCCCTATGAACCGACAGAGATCATCAGCCAACTTGCGGACCACAAAGCCGCACATCCAGACTTCAATATTGCCCAGGTTCATTTCTTTCCCCTTGGGGGGATCAAAACCAATGCAAACTGGGCTATCACCAATGGCGGCGCATCGACGCGACCGGCCAATTTTTCCTAGGGAACACAAAATATGACACGCACTGTACTTGAATCCAAATCAAAGACCGTGGTGATCGGGTTTGACGAACCCTTTTGCGTGATTGGCGAGCGGATCAATCCGACAGGGCGTAAGCTGTTGGCCGCTCAGCTAGAGGCGGGTGATTTTTCCACCGTCGAAAAGGACGCCATCGAACAGGTCGCCTGTGGCGCGATGGTCTTGGACGTGAATGCCGGCGTCGTCTACAACTCTAACCCCAACCCAAATGAGACAGAGCCGCCCCTGATGCGCTCTGTTCTGGAACTGGTGCAGGGGTTGGTGGATGTGCCTTTGTGCATCGACAGCTCTGTTCCGGCGGCGCTAGAGGCTGGTTTGGCCGTGGCCGAGGGGCGGCCTTTGTTGAACTCTGTAACGGGCGAAGAAGAGCGGATGGAAGCGATCCTGCCGCTGGTCAAGAAATACAACGTTCCCGTGGTCGCGATTTCCAATGATGACACAGGGATCTCCGAAGACCCAGAAGTGCGCTTTGCCGTGGCCAAGAAGATCGTGGAACGCGCCGCAGATTACGGCATTCCGGCCCATGACATCGTGGTCGATCCGCTGGTGATGCCGGTTGGTGCGATGGCGACAGCTGGGCGGCAAGTCTTTGAATTGGTGCGGAAATTGCGGGCAGAGCTGGGCGTGAACACGACCTGTGGCGCCTCTAACATTTCCTTCGGATTGCCAAACCGCCACGGCGTCAACGCAGCGTTCCTCCCCATGGCCATTGGCGCCGGCATGACCAGTGCGATCATGAACCCTGTGCGCCCTGTGGAAATGGAGGCCATTCGCGCGGCCAACATGCTGATGGATCACGATCCAAATGGCGGCGCCTGGATCAATTTCGCGCGGGTTCTGGACGCCGTAAAAGAAGGCGCGACCTTCCCCGAAGCCAGCAAGGCTGCTGCCTCTGGCGGGGGTGGCGGGCGCAGCGGGCGGGGCGGGCGTCGGCGTCGCGGCTAAGCGCCGGTTTCAGAATTCGCTTGATCAATTGAAGGGCGCGCGACACGCTGCCTCAATGGAGGACCGCGCCCTTTGACAGACACAGCACGCCATCCGGCCCTTGCCCTTCTGGGGATCGCGCTCAAAATCGCAGCGATTGTCGGGATTGCTTATGGGGCGAACCTGTTGATGGATTGGGTGATGACCAAGGCAGAAGACATGTCCCCCGGCTCTCAGACGTTGATGCTGACGACGCTGCTTGTGCTGATCCTGATAGGTTATGCGTTTTTGATGTCCTTGCCCTTTGTTCCGGGCATTGAAATCGGGATTTCACTGTTGATCATGCGCGGCCCTGACATGGCACCCTATGTTTATCTGGCAACCGTGATCGGGCTTTGGGCCGGGTTCTTTTATGGCCGCTACATGCCTTATGCGTGGCTGACCCGAATGCTGTTGGATCTGCGCCTGAAACGGGCCAGTGCCTATGTGGATGAGCTTGAGGCAATGACACCAGAAGCCCGCATTCAGATGTTATGCGACCGCATGCCAGACTGGCTGGGCGATCGTTTGGTGACGTGGCGCTATGTGGTGGTCGGGGTTTTGTTCAATATCCCGGGGAACGCGGTCATCGGCGGCGGCGGCGGCATCAGTCTGGTGGCCGGGCTCAGCCGGGTTTTTGAAACGCCAAAGATGATGTTAACCATTGCAATCGCTGTTATCCCGTTTCCGCTGTTTGTGTGGATATTCGGGATAGAATTTTTGTCCTAAACCCTTCAAAATCAATACCCAATGCGGGCGTCTTCAAGCGAAGACACGACGAATAGAAAAAGAGTAAGACGTATGAGCACAGATCCATTGGTCATTTTCACGCCTTCGGGAAAACGAGGGCGCTTTGCGGCGGGCACGCCGATTTTGACGGCAGCGCGCAAACTGGGCGTTGATCTGGATTCTGTCTGCGGCGGGCGTGGAATTTGTTCCAAATGCCAGATCACGCCATCCTATGGCGAGTTTCCTAAACACGGTGTTACCGTCCGGGACGGTGCCCTGTCAGAGTGGAACGCGGTCGAGGAACGCTATGACCAGAAACGCGGGCTTGCCAAGGGGCGGCGGCTGGGCTGTCAGGCGACGGTGCAGGGCGATATCGTGGTGGATGTCCCCCCTGAAAGCCAGCTGCACAAGCAGGTCGTGCGCAAACGCGCCGAGGCCCGAGAGATCATCATGGATCCCGCCGTGCGCCTGTTTTTCGTCGAGGTGGCGCAGCCCGACATGCATGACCCAACCGGCGATCTGGAACGGCTTTCGGCAGCGCTGAACGACCAATGGTCGCTGGAAAATGTCGGCGCTGATCTGAATGTTCTGACCGTGATGCAACCGATCCTGCGCAAGGGCGGCTGGAAGGTAACTTGCGCCGTGCATTTGGGCGGGCAGGGGCGTGCGCCCAAGATCATGCATATCTGGCCGGGCTTTTACGAAGGCACGATTTACGGGGCTGCGGTTGATCTGGGCTCTACCACCATCGCGGCGCATCTGTGTGACCTGCAAACCGGAGAGGTCATCGCCTCTTCCGGGATCATGAACCCGCAAATCCGCTTTGGCGAAGATTTGATGAGCCGGGTCAGCTATTCCATGATGAACCCCGGCGGGGCCCAGGAAATGACCGACGCTGTGCGCGACGGGATGAACACGTTGTTTGAACAGGTCGCCACCCAGGCAGAGATTGACCAATCCCTGATCGTGGACGCGGTGTTTGTGTGCAACCCGGTGATGCACCACCTGTTTCTGGGGATCGACCCCTATGAGCTGGGGCAGGCGCCATTTGCGCTGTCCACCTCTGACGCGTTGAACCTGCAGGCCAGTGAACTGCAGCTTGCCTTGCATCCAGCGGCCCGCGCCTATGTGCTGCCTTGCATCGCCGGGCATGTGGGGGCGGATGCCGCCGCCGTGGCCCTGTCAGAGGCACCCGATAAGTCAGAGGATCTGGTGCTGGTCGTGGATGTGGGAACCAATGCGGAAATCCTGCTGGGCAATCGCGAAAAGGTGCTGGCCTGTTCCTCCCCTACAGGGCCTGCCTTTGAGGGGGCGCAGATTTCCAGCGGACAGCGGGCCGCGCCTGGGGCGATTGAGCATGTAAAAATTGACCCGATTACAAAAGAGCCGCGTTTTCAAGTGATTGGATCGGATCTGTGGTCGGACCAAGAGGGCTTTGACAGCGCGGTTGCCACCACAGGGATCACCGGCATCTGCGGCTCTGGCATCATCGAGCTGGTCGCCGAGATGCGGCTGGCGGGCATTGTCGACGGCCCCGGCTTGATCGGATCGCCCGTTCAAACCGGGACAGAGCGATGCTTTCTGGACGGACGGACCTATTCCTATCTGGTCTGGGATGGCAGCGCAGAGGGCGGGCCGAAAATCACCGTGACCAACCGGGATATTCGAGAGATCCAGATGGCCAAGGCCGCGCTTTATTCCGGGGCGCGGTTGCTGATGGATAAGGTCGGTGTTGATAAGGTCGACCGGATCGTTCTGGCCGGGGCGTTCGGGGCCCATATCTCTCCGCTTCATGCGATGGTGCTGGGGATGATCCCGGACGCGCCGCTGGACAAGGTGACCTCTGCCGGGAATGCGGCCGGAACGGGGGCGCGGATTGCGCTGTTGAATATGGCCTCTCGGGGCGAGATCGAGGACACGGTGCGCAGAATAGAAAAGATCGAAACCGCGATAGAGCCGCGCTTTCAGGAACATTTCGTCAATGCCTCGAACATCCCGAACGCGGTAGAGCCGTTCCCGATTTTGAACACGATCGTGACGATTCCGGACAACAACTTTAACTCTGGTGGGGATGACCAGCCGGGCGGGGGGCGCCGACGTCGCCGCCGCGGCTGATCCAAAGGTTAACGCAGCGCCCGCGGGTCAGCGGGCGCTTTTGCGGGGAATCACCGTTAACACCAGTAAATCAACGGGCAGGGCGCGTCGGCGATGCGTCGGCCCCCTGTCGGCAAAGCGTATGGCACTTGGCGGCTTAACAGCCCGGTTAACGCCGCGCACGCGGGGATGCGTTAACCCTGCCTCAAAGACGTCCGGATAATCGCAAATCCGCCATCTGATGCCTTGACGCTAGATTCCAGAGGCACTAACCAGACGGCCACGCGGGTGTAGCTCAATGGTAGAGCAGCAGCTTCCCAAGCTGAATACGAGGGTTCGATTCCCTTCACCCGCTCCAAATTTCCGAAATTTTTAGGTTTGATCGCACAATTGGCGATCACGGTTTTTCAGCGGTTGAAAACGTCGCGCGACCGACGTGTTCGTTGCGCATAAAAATAGCGGCAGAGCATCGCCCTGCCGCCATCAAATTTTCGCCTAACGTTTACTGTACAGGGGCTGCGACAGGTTCCACGATCACAGCAACCGCTGAAAGCATTTGCACTTCGATCAGTTCACCAGCGTTTCTGGCCGCCGCAAAGTCACGCATTTCAGGTTTGACATCTACGTCAAATCTATCGCCGTCCAATGACTTGACTGTGGCGACGTGGTTGTTGGGATTATAGGCCACGAATTCGACTTTTACGGTCAGCATTTCCGCGTCGACAACACCCGGGCGATCGCCAGGCTCTGCCGTCGCGGTCATGACGTCCAATGTGGCGTCGTTGTCGCTACCGGGGGTGGCCATGCTCACCGCTACGGATTCTGTGTGGTAAAGCTTGACCGTGTCACCGACCTGAAGTTGGTCGAAGTTCTTGACCGCTTCGCTGGCGCGAAGGGTTGCAGTTTTTCCGCCGCCCTTGACGACAAAACGACGTGCATCTTTGTCAATCGACTGGATGACGCCGGTCTTTTCGATTGTTTCGCTCCGCTCTGCGGAATCGGTGTTCTTGGCACCGCATGCCGCAACGAAAACGACCAGCAAGCTTGCCAATAGCAGTTTGATTTTCATTTTTTGTCCCCCGACAAATCAATTTGTGGATATCGCGGCCACCATAGGGATGTTTGGTGGCCAGCTAAAGCTATGAATGCGTCTTGAGCAGATAATCCACCAAGAGCTGGGTCGACCCGTCTTTGCCGCTGGCGGGCTCTTTGCCGGAAACGATTGGTTCCAGCGCGACGGCCAGCTCTTTGCCCAGTTCAACGCCCCATTGGTCAAAAGAATTGATGCCCAGAATGACGCCTTCGACGAACACGCGATGTTCGTAAAGCGCGATGATCTGGCCCAGAACGAAGGGGGTCAGTTTCGGGTAGAGCAGCGTTGTAGAGGGGCGGTTGCCCGGAAAGACGCGGTGGCGGGCCTGGCGGTCAAGCTCTGCCCCGGTCAGGCCGCGGGCGGCCATGATGTCGGTGGCTTCTTTCAGCGAACGCCCCCGCAGAAGCGCTTCGGATTGGGCCAGGCAGTTGGACATCAGCAGGCGGTGCTGATGGGCCAGATCGGGCTCATGCCCTTCTGCGGCCAACATGAATTCGCAGGGGATCACCCGCGTGCCCTGATGGATCAGCTGGTAAAAGGCGTGCTGCCCGTTGGTGCCGGGTTCGCCCCAGACAACGGGGCCGGAATTGCGGGGCAGGTCGGCCCCATCCATGGACACGCGCTTGCCGTTGCTTTCCATTTCCAGCTGTTGGAAATAGGCGGGCAGGCGGGTCAGGCGCTGGTCATAGGGCAGAACCGCCCGTGTGGCGTTGCCGCAGATCTGATTGTGCCAGACCCCGACAAGGGCCAGCAGCACGGGCAGGTTTTCTTCGAAATCCGCCGTTTTAAAATGGGTATCCATCGCCTGCGCCCCGCGCAGGAACTGGTCGAAATCATCCGCGCCGATGGCCAGCATCAGCGACAGGCCAATCGGCCCCCAGATGGAATAGCGCCCGCCAACCCAGTCTTCAAACCCAAAGACCCGCGCGGGATCAATGCCCCAATCGGCCGTCTTTTCACCGGCAGAGGACAGGGCCGCCATGTGGCCGCCCGTCTTATCCGCGCCGATCCCAGCCGCAAGCCAGTCCCGCGCCGTGGCGGCATTTGTCATGGTTTCAATCGTGGTAAAGGTCTTGGACGCGATGATCACCAGCGTGTGTTCAGGCTTGAGCCCTTTCAGCACATCATGGATATGCGCGCCGTCCACATTGGACACGAAATGGCAGTTCGGGCCGTCATGATAAGGCGCAAGCGCCAGACAGGCCATTGCCGGGCCTAGGTCAGAGCCGCCAATGCCGATATTCACCACATCGGTAAAACGACCGCCGCCAGCGGGATGGATTTCGCCGCTGCGGATGCCTGTCGCAAAGCTGCGCATCCGGGCCAAGGTGTCCAGCACCTCTGGCATGACATCGGCCCCATCCACCATCACCGCGCCGCCATCAAGGTTGCGCAAAGCTGTGTGCAGGACCGCGCGATCCTCGGTCACGTTGATCTTTTCACCGCTGAACATCGCGTCGCGTCGCCCGGCGACATCCGACGCTTTGGCGAGGTTTATCAAAGCGTTGCGCGTCTCTGTGTCGATATTCGTTTTAGAATAGTCAAACAGCATGCCATCCGCAGATTGCGAAAAGTCACGTGCCCTTGCGTCGTCAAACAAATCCAGGATCTTGCGATCCTTATGTTGCTCAAACTGCGATTTTAGCGTGTTCCAAACCATGTCTATGCTGCCCAATGTACGGTTGCGTCCTTGAGGACCGCAGCGACAGGTGCCTGCATCGTGTCCCCCAAAGAGGTGGCACGTTCCAGCGCTTGCCGCTTTTTCGGTCCTGTAATGACGATGTGTTTTGAGATGGCACCGGCCAAAACCGGCGCGGTGAGGGTGATGCGGGGTTCTGGTGCACCGGGGGCGCGCATTGGCATCAGCACCGGTGCATCGGGGGCCAGTGCCTCTGCCAGTTTATCGGCACCGGGGAACAGGCTGGCCGTGTGCATGTCATCCCCCATGCCCAGCAAAAGCACGGAAATCGGCAGGGCCGTCGAAATCGTCTGTTCAAGCTCTTCCAGCTTTTCTTCGGGGGTCTCTGCCGCGGCGTAGAGCGGCAGGAAGTTCGCCTGCGCGGCCCGTTCCACCAACAGCCGTTCTTTGAGCAAACGGGTGTTGGAACGGTCTGAGGTTTCCGGCACCCATCTTTCGTCGCTGAGCATGACAGAGACGCGGCTCCAGTCCAGATCAACGGCGCAGAGCACATCAAAGATCGGGCCCGGCGTGGTGCCGCCGGGCACCACCAAAGACGCTGTGTCATCGTGGCGCAAGACGCCTGCAATCTCTCCGGCCAAAAGATTGGCCAGATCCATCATCATCATTTCCCGATCGGGATATTCTATCAAATTCATTCGCTTATCTCACGCCATTCACGTCCATCACGTTTGAGCATGACATCTGAATCAACGGGGCCTGCGCTGCCGACATCATAGGTTTTCGGCACGTCGTTGCGGGCTTCCCAGCCTTCAATGATCGGATCGGTCCAGCGCCAGGCGGCTTCGACTTCGTCACCGCGCATGAACAAGGTCTGGTTTCCGCGGATCACATCCATGATCAGACGTTCATATGCATCTGCTGCGTCTTCTATCTCATCTGCAAGGGCATCGGCAAATGTCATATCCAACGGGACGTCAATCAGCCGCATTCCGCCGGGGCCGGGTTCTTTGATCGTGACGCCCAGTTCCATGCCCTCGTTTGGCTGCAAACGGATGGTCAGGATGTTGCGGTGATGTTCGGTTTCCTGGCCGAAAATGGAATGCGGCGCGTCTTTGAAGACAACGGCGATTTCGCTGGCCCGCGCTTTGAGCTTTTTGCCCGTGCGCAGGTAGAATGGGGTTCCGGCCCATCTCCAGTTGGAAATCTGGCATTTCAGGGCGATGTAGCTTTCGGTGCGCGATTTCGGGTCGCCCACATCCTCGCGGAAGGAGGGGTCTGTTTCTGTCGCGCCATACTGGCCGCGCACAATTCCATAGAGATCAACAGGTTCCAGCGCGCGGATCACCTTGAGCTTTTCGTCGCGCACCGAATCCGGGTTGTACCGGCTGGGGGGTTCCATCGCGATCAGACATAACAACTGCATCAAATGGTTCTGCACCATATCGCGCATCGCGCCGGATTTGTCGTAATAGGCCCCACGCCCGCCAACACCCACAGTTTCTGCGACGGTGATCTGGATGTGATCGACATATTGCGAATTCCAAAGCGGTTCGAACAGGATATTGGCAAAGCGCACCGCCATCAGGTTTTGCACCGTTTCTTTGCCAAGATAATGATCGATCCGGTAAATCTGGCTTTCGTCGAAATGTTCGGCCAGCACCGCGTTCAGGGCCTTGGCGCTTTCCAGATCGCGGCCAAAGGGTTTTTCAACAACGATCCGGCATGTTTCATCCACGATGTCATGTGAATGCAAACGCTCTGCCAATGCGCCAAACAGGCTGGGGGCAACGGAAAAGTAAAACGCGTTGATCTTGTTCTTTGTGATCAAAGCGCCCAGATCGCCCCAGCCGTCTTCGCCTGTGGCATCAATTTTCACATAACGCAGGCAGGACAGAAATTCTTTCAACTGGTCCGTGTTCTTGGCATCCGCACCACCAAATTCCTGGATCGCGTCATGGATCAACGCCTGATACCCGGCATGATCATGGTCGGCACGGGCGGCGCCGACGACGATGGATTCTTTTGGCATTTGACCGGCCAGGAACCTGCGAAACAGGCCAGGAAGAATCTTTCGGCGGGCCAGATCACCGGTTCCCCCAAAGATAACCAAATCAAACGGTTCAACCGGAATGACGCGAGATACCATAATTGACTACTCCAAATCTGGGTGCTTGTTAGCGCTAACGACGCGCTGATAACGGCACATTCAGGCAATGTCTATCATGCCTGTTCTGCATCACAACCTCGTCACTGACGACTCTGAGCCTTTTCACAGGCGAAAACCAAGGCTAGCAACGATGTGCCTAGTATAGAGACCAAAATTCGATGAATGATCAATCCTTCCTCACCGCGCCTATGAATAAGTTCCAAGACCCAAAAGTGACCGCGAAAGGGGAAGAACGGGCCTCTGTTCGGCTGACGAATCCGGAAACGCTGTGGTTCAACACCGGCACCTTGTGCAACATCACCTGTCAAAATTGCTATATCAAATCGTCCCCCACCAATGACGCGCTGGTCTATATGACAGAAGCTGAGGTCAAAACCTATCTGGATCAAATCAAAGAGCGCGACTGGCCGATACGGGAAATTGGTTTTACCGGCGGAGAGCCGTTTATGAACCCCGAAATCATCGCCATGGCGCGTGCAAGCCTGGAGGCGGGGTTTGAGGTGCTGATTCTGACAAATGCCATGCGTCCGATGATGCGCAAACCGATGCAACAGGGATTGCTGGCGCTGCAGCGGGACTTTGGCGACCGGCTGACCCTGCGGATTTCCATTGACCATTGGTCCGCTGAAAACCACGACACGGAACGGGGCAAGGGTACTTTTGCCAAGACGCTCGCCGGAATGGACTGGTTGCGGGATGCGGGCATTCGGATGGATGTGGCCGGGCGCACGATGTGGACGGAAACTGATGCTCATTCCCGCGCCGGTTTTGCCAAGCTCTTTGCCGACCGTGGCTATGATATTGACGCCAGCAACCCAGGCCGGCTGGTGCTGTTTCCTGAAATGGATGAAACCGCAGATGTGCCTGAAATTACAACGGCGTGCTGGTCGATCCTGAACAAGGATCCCAAGGACGTGATGTGTGCTTCGTCTCGGATGGTGGTGAAACGCAACGGCGCGGAAAAACCCGCCGTTCTGGCCTGCACATTGCTGGCCTACGCGCCGGAATTCGAACTGGGCGAAACCCTGGAAGAGGCCGAGGGCGACGTCATGCTCAACCATCCTCATTGCGCGAAATTCTGCGTTCTGGGCGGGGCAAGTTGTTCTGCCTAAACCGCCGCTGGCATAGAGGCACAGACCCGCTTCATGTCCTGCGCGAACAGCCGCATGCGCCGGTTGAGCCGCCGGTCTTCGCTGTGGACCAGATAGATCCCTAACGGCATCAAAGCCGCGCCAAGCGGGATGGACACAAGACGGCCGTTCCGTATCGCTGTCGTCGAAATGAAATCGGGCAAGCGGGCGATCCCCATATCTTTTTGCGCCGCCTGCATCAGGAATTCCCCATTATTCGAATTCAAAACCGGTTGAAATTCAATGTGCTTTTGGCTTTCGCCCGGGCCTGCGAAGGTCCAGGTGCCACGATGTCCCGGACCGTAATACAGCAAGGCATGGTTCGACAGATCCTCGATCGTTTCCGGCACGCCGTGTTCTGTCAGATAGGCAGGGCTGGCGCAAAGTTGCTGGAGAGAGGTTCCAAGCTTTTCCGCAACAATGCCGCTTTCAATATTCGGCGTGATCCTTATGGCAAAGTCGTAATTCTCGCTTGTCAGGTCCACATTGCGATCATCCAGATCAACGGTGAACTGGATGTCGGGATGACGGGTCTTAAAGTCGATCAACGCCGGGGCCAGAAACCCCAGCCCAAAGGAACGCGGGATAGATACCGTCAGGGGGCCGGCGGTGGCATTGCTTGTGTCGGTGAAATCCGCCTCTAGCTCATCCATATCATCGACGACAAGAACGGCCCGCTGATAAAGCTCTCGTCCTTTGGCGGTGATGGACCACACGCCAGGGCTGCGTTCGATCAGGCGGCTGCCAAAGCGGTCTTCCAACAGGCCCAACCGTCGGCTGACCGCCGATTTGGCAATGTTCAGCTGTTGCGCCGCTTTGGAAATACTGCGGTTTTCAACAACGGCGGCAAAAACACGAAGGTCTTCGATCTGGCCCATGAGGTGATCCATTTATGAGTACACATGCCCCCAATAATAGGCACTAGAACACAAAATGCGACCCCCTTGTTCAAGCGCAATGCGCAAACCCACTGAATTCCTTTGCTCTTCTCCCTTAGCCGCTGCAAGCGCGCCGTCTTGGAAGGTCGTTCCATTTTTTAGAACTGATCGTCGCTATTTTGAGGCCTTTAATACCCAAATCAGACCCCCTAAGTCTTGTCACAACAAAGCCGCCCCCAACACGGGGCATTCAAGGACATCTTAAATTTAAAGGACGACGCAATGGGTTTGCTACAGAACGGAAAATGGGTTGATCAGTGGTATGACACAAAATCAACCGGCGGGCATTTTGTGCGCAAGTCGCCTTCGTTTCGCAACTGGGTGACCCCAGACGGCTCTGCTGGTCCAAGCGGTTCGGGCGGTTTTCAGGCAGAGGCCGGGCGCTATCATCTTTATGTGTCGCTGGCCTGCCCATGGGCGCATCGCACCTTGATTTTCCGCGCCCTTAAAGGGCTGGAGGACATGGTTTCTGTGTCCGTGGTGCATTGGTTCATGGCCGGTGACGGTTGGACCTTTGCCGATGGAGATGGCGTTGTTGCGGACAGCATCAACGGGGCAGGCTTTATGCATCAGGTCTACACGGCGGCCCTGTCAGACTATTCAGGGCGCGTGACGGTGCCGGTTCTGTGGGACAAAAAGACGGGAACGATCGTGTCCAATGAATCTTCGGAAATCATTCGGATGTTCAATTCTGCCTTTGATGGGATCGGGGCGTTGCCCGGCGATTATTACCCGCAGGACAAAAGGCAGGACATCGATGCCTTGAATGATCGGATTTACGACACCGTTAACAATGGCGTCTACAAAGCCGGGTTTGCCACGACGCAAGAGGCCTATGAACAAGCGGTTGGCCCTTTGTTTGAAACGCTGGATGCCCTGGAACATCGCCTGAGCCATCAGCGCTATCTGACAGGGGCCCAGGTGACAGAGGCGGATTGGCGGTTGTTCACCACCTTGGTCCGGTTCGATCCGGTCTATTTCGGGCATTTCAAATGCAACATCCGGCGGATCGCAGATTATCCGAACCTGTCGGGATATGTACGGGATCTCTACCAACATCCCGGCGTGGCCGAGACTGTGAACATGGAGCATATCAAGAACCACTATTATGCCAGCCATGAAACGATCAACCCAACCCGGATCGTGCCTGTGGGGCCAGACCTGAATTTCACCGCGCCCCATGATCGTGCGCGGCTAAGCGACGGGGCTGAGCTGCACCAAATTCCGGCCTGAACCCAGTCAGACCACATCAACCAACCGTCGGCTGCAATTCCGCAGCCGACGCATGTCAAAAGGAGGCAACTATGTTAGACACTTCACGCATCAGGCAAGATCCGTTGCCTCAGGAAATGCGGCAATTGCTGCAGGACTATCCCCGTGACGAATGGGACGCGCATCCGAACTTCAAAAACGCAACGCGCGGGTGGTTGGGCGCACATCAGGGCTTTCGCCAACTGAGCGACCTGGCGCGCAAAGAAACCGAACGCTATCTGGACAAATCCAGAGCGCCAGAGGATTTCGCCGCGCGGCTGGCCTATTACGGTGACCTTTTGGTTCGCAATCTGCACGGGCATCACAGCTGGGAGGACCGGTCCTATTTCCCGGAACTTTCCGCCGCTGACCCACGCTTTGATGCGGGGATCGAGGTTCTGGAAAAAGACCACGAAGTGCTGGACGAGGTGCTCGACACGTTCACGCGGCAGGCCAATCGGGTGATCAAGTTGATCCAGCTCGACGAAGCAACCGCGCGGGATGAAGCCGGAGAGATGCATGGCTCAACCCAAGCGATTGAGGCCCTGCTGAAACGGCACCTGACAGATGAAGAGGAACTGGCCGTTCCGATCATCCTGCACCACAAACTGCGCGGCTAACCATAAAAGCCCCCTAAAGGACCGGCGATCACATCGACCGGTCCTTTTCACGTGTGTCGGCATCTTTCCGCTGAAACCTCTGAAAAACAGGGAAATTTTGCCCCAGGACCAAGGGCTGACGCCGGATTGTCGCCACATTGTTTTGCAAATCTGCCCAAAGCGACATCGCACAGGCAATTGCACCCGGAAAACATGCAGTACCAACGGATCAGAAAACGACTAAAGCTGAACGCTTATTTCATGCTGGACCACTGCGTCGCCGCGACCGGCAATGTCAGCCCGGTCATCGTGTCCGGGTTTTGGCGCAGCGGCACCACCTGGCTGCAACAGTTGGTGGCGGATGCAATGGATGCCAAAACCATTTTCGAACCGCTTGATCCATCGACCAACCCGGCGACTGTGCTGGGGCAGGGCGAGGACTGTCGCGCCGATATTCCTTTTTCGCCAGCCGAGTTATCGAACGAAGATTGGCATGCCTTGGATCTGGCCTTTCAGGGGATCAGCCCCAACCGATCCGGGTTCAACTATCTGTGTCGCCGCAATTACACAGAGGCGCTGCGACGCCAGGTTGTCGTCAAATTCGTACGCAGCCAGATGATCTTTGAGGCGCTGCAAGACCGCTATCAGCCGATTGCCTCTGTTCATCTGTCACGCCACCCGATGGCCGTGATCAAGAGCATGGAAAAAACCGACTGGAGCTGGAGCTTTGATGACATTGATCCGGCCCGTCGCTATGGGCAAACCCCGCCCTTGGCCCAATCCGTCGCCAAGGACATCGCGGCGCTGAAACGGGACGGTCATCGCCAAATCTATCAAAAGGTCGCCGCGCTTTGGGCGATCACGGAAAAGGCGATGCAGGCAGCGCCAAATGTCACAAGCTGCAAATATGAGGCGCTGGTGCTGGACCCGGAAACGGAATTTCCCGCCCTCATGCGCCGCGCCGGGTTGCGCATCAAAAACCCCGTCGATTTCACGGCCAACAGCCCTGTCACGGTTTCGGGCCGAAAAAACATCTCAACCCGCGACCGGCTTTATTCGTTGTGCGCGTATTTTTCGGACGCGCAACAGCACGAAATCGCGACCATCCTGCGCGCCTATTGGCCCGAGGTGGATGATCACTGGGATCTGCACGAAAACCCGGCCGGGTCTGTTTTCAGTGAGGCTGCGGCCCCAGAGGCCCGTGTCCTGTAACGCAAAACTAGACTGACGGGCTATGGCGGAGAGACAGGGATTCGAACCCTGGGTAGGCTTGCACCCACAACGGTTTTCGAGACCGCCCCGTTCGACCACTCCGGCACCTCTCCAATTGGGGGCGTGCCTACATAGTATCGTTTCGGGCTTCAACCATGTTTTTGGTCTTTAAACCGGGGCTTCCCGGAATGACGAGGGTTTTGTCGTCAAGTTGATCAATGATGGGCTTGGAACTACGGGAAACTGCGCCTATCCTTCATTACAACACCTTCAGGAGGCAGGATGGCCCGCAGATTTTTCGCAGCACTTACGTTTATTTTGATGGCCACCCAGGCCAGCGCCGGGTCGAACGCGGCGGTGGCGACCTTGACCGATGCCTTGGGCTTGCCAGAAATTCTGGACATCATGCGCACAGAAGGCATTGATTACGGGGATGAGCTGGCGCTCGATATGTTCCCGGATCGGGCAGGGGACAGTTGGCGGGCCAAGGTCACCAAGATTTACGACGCCGACCGCATGTCAGATATTGCCATTGCAACTATGGCAGATGAATTGGGCGATGCAGATATCGCCGCGATGACCGCCTTTTTCACCGGGGATTTGGGAAAACGGATTGTCGGCCTGGAAATCAGCGCACGGCGCGCCTTGATGGATGAAGCCATCGAAGAGGCCAGCAAAGAACATGTCGCCCAGATGTTCCAGGACGGCGATGAACGGATCTCTTTGCTAGAGGATTTCGTTTCCGCGAATGATTTGCTGGAATCCAACGTCGTCGGGGCTTTGAATTCAAATTACGCGTTTTACACCGGTCTGGCCGATGGCGGCGCCTTGCCCGAGGAAATGACGGAATCCGAAATGCTGCGCGAGGTCTGGAGCCAGGAAGAAGACATCCGCGCCGACACCGGCGACTGGTTGTTTGCCTTTTTGGCGCTGGCTTACCAACCGCTGACGGATGAAGAGCTTATTCAATATATAGAGTTTTCGACAACGGCAGAGGGCAAGGCGCTGAACCAATCCCTTTTCGTCGGGTTTGACGCAATGTTCGTTGAAATCTCACGCGGGTTGGGGTTTGCCGCTGCGGGCATGCTGGCAGGTGAAGACATCTGATCAGGGCTGATCCAGTGGGCCTTGCACGGCAACAGCCCGGTCCGCACGGCCCTGACGAACACCGTGCCGCCGGGCATAAAGCCGTGACCGGCGGCAACCCGTGCCAACTTGGCCCATTTTTCCGCAGGCGTGACCGCGTAAAACACTTGACTTAACGCCATGATTCCAAGATAAGCCGCCATTCCTGATGGGCATGGGTCCGCAGGTATTATGTCATATCGCTCCATTAGGGGCGCGCTGTTCGCGGCGGGAACATTCCCGAAACACCTGGAAACAGGGGCCACAGGACGCGAAAACAAAAGGAAAGACGCATATGTTTGCGGTCATGAAGACCGGTGGCAAGCAGTATAAAGTTCAAAGCGGCGATGTCGTCCGCGTTGAAAAGCTTGCAGCTGACGCCGGTGAAAAAGTACAATTCAACGAAGTTTTGATGGTTGGCAGCACAGTTGGTGCGCCCTTTATCGAAGGTGCAGCCGTACAGGCTGACGTGATCGAACAGATCAAAGATAAAAAAGTCATCCACTTTGTAAAGCGCCGCCGTAAGCACGGCAGCCAGCGCACCAAAGGTCATCGTCAACAGCTGACATTGCTGCGCATCACAGACATCCTTGAAAAAGGTGCCGACAAATCTGGCGTAAAAGCTGCGATTGGCGCAGGCTCTGTTTCTGTTTCAGCTGTGGCGGCTGCAAAGCCTGCCAAGAAAGCGGCTCCGAAAAAAGCAGAAGCCAAGGCAGCAGCACCAAAAGCCGCGAAAGCAGCTGCTGGCGCAGACGATCTTAAGAAGCTGTCCGGTGTCGGACCTGCGCTTGAGAAGAAGCTGCTTGAAGCGGGTGTTACAACTTTCGCACAGGTTGCGGGTTGGACCGAAGCCGATGTTGCAGCAATGGACGAGAAATTGTCATTCAAAGGCCGGATCGAACGCGAAGGCTGGATTGAACAGGCTGCCGCATTCGCAGCCGAAAAGGAGTAACGACCAATGGCACATAAAAAAGCAGGTGGTTCATCCCGGAACGGCCGCGATTCCGCGGGTCGTCGTTTGGGTGTTAAATTGTTTGGTGGCCAGTCAGCCATTCCAGGCAACATCATTGTACGCCAGCGTGGCACCAAGTGGTGGCCAGGCGAAGGTGTCGGCATGGGACGCGATCACACCATCTTCGCAACCTCTGAAGGCCATGTGACATTTCACAAGGGTCTTAAAGGCCGCACGTTTATTTCGGTCCTCCCAGCAGCGGAGGCTGCGGAGTAGTCGAAATCCTTAACCAAATTTTAAGGGGGATCGGCGAAACAAGCCGGTCCCCTTTTTCGTTTCCAGGGGGGCCGGGAACCCCATAAAGTTATTGTCCTGCGCTTTTGGAGGAAAAAGCCATGATCATTGACCAAATCACCGCGCAGCCCGTCATAGAGGCAGAGCGTTTTATCCTGCGCCCTTTGCGCAAGTCTGACGCAGGTTTGCTGGAACTGCATTCCGGCGACCGCCGTGTTGCAGAGGCGACGCGCGGCATCCCGCATCCATTGCCACCCGGCACAGTAGAGGCCTATATCGCGCGATCCCAGAAACAGGACCGTGCCGAAGACGTATGGGTCATGGACGGATCGTCCAGCGGCAATCCAGAAGTGCTGGGCGTCGCCTGGTTGACCCGGATGGACCGTGAGCAGTCGGAAATCGCATTCTGGATCGTCCCGGCCCTGTGGAACACCGGACTGGCCACAGAAGCCGTGCGCGCCATGGTCGAGGCCAATCCACATCAGGCAAAAACCATGTTCGCAGAGGTGTTTCAGGACAACCCGGCCTCGGCCCGTGTCATCACCAATGCAGGTTTTGAATATCTCGGCGATGCCGAAGCGTTTTCAGTGGCCCGCAATTCAGCCGTCCCGACGTGGACCTATATTAAAAAGCTCAGTTAACAGGACATCAAAATGCTTGACCGGGTGCTTCATACGAAAAGATTGAAACTGCGCCCGGTCCGGGCCGCAGATGCAAAAGATATTGCCGAGGGAATTGGCGAATGGGAAGTCATTCGTTGGCTGACCTCTCCTCCTTGGCCCTATACGCTCGCCGATGCTGAATGGTATGCCAACCAAGAAACGATGGACGGGAAGTATGGCATCGAAATCGACGGCGCGGTGCGCGGTAATGTTTCGATCAGTCAAGAGCTGGAAATTGGATATTGGCTTGCCATTCCATATCACGGCCACGGCTATATGACCGAGGCCGCAAGCGCGCTGGTGGCGGCGCATTTTGCCCAAAGCGACGAGACGTTGCTCTCTGGCTATCTATTGGGGAATGCAGCCTCTGCCAATGTTCTGGGAAAAGTCGGGTTTGAAAACACGCATCTGCGAACGGATTATTCCAAACCAATGAAACAGGACGTAGACGTGCAACGGATGGAACTGACCGCAGAATCCTTTCGGGCCCGTCATGTTTGAACTGCGCACAAATCGACTGCTTTGGCGCGGGCCGAAAGCGTCGGATTATGACGCGATGTTTGATCTCGTCTCTGACTATGAGGTGGTGAAATGGACCGGAACCTGGCCCTATCCGGCCGATCCTGAACTGACCCGCACCCGCTGCACGCCCGTTGAGCAGGGCGTGCCCCTCAGCGGGCCGGTTTTTCTGGGCGAAACGCTTATCGGCTCTGCCGGCGTTCATGACGGAGAGCTGGGGTACATGTTTGCAAAAGATCACTGGGGCCATGGCTATGCCTCTGAAATATGCGCGGCGATCCTTGACCATGCATTTCAGCACAGCGATCATCAGCGCATCATTGCAAAGGTGGCCCGCACCAATGCGGGGTCCATCCGGGTTCTGGAAAAACTGGGTTTTCACCGGATCAACGCGTCGCAATGCAGCTCTGTTGCGCAAGGCAAGCAGCTCGACTCTTACGACTATGCCCTGGATCGACCGGAACCGCTGCCCACCTCATCCTCCTCAAACCCTGCTGCGGGTTGAGCCAGACCGCCCGATCATGTATCGCAGCCAACGAAACCGCTTAGGAACATAAAATGAAATTCCTCGACCTGTGCAAAGTTTTCATCCGATCCGGTGGCGGTGGCGGCGGATGCGTTGCATTCCGACGTGAGAAATACATCGAATATGGCGGCCCAAGTGGCGGCGATGGTGGGCGCGGCGGCGATGTCTGGGCCGAGGCCGTGGACGGTTTGAACACGCTCATTGATTTCCGCTATCAACAGCATTTCTTTGCCAAGAACGGGCAGGCGGGCATGGGCTCTCAGCGCACGGGCAAAGATGGCGACGACATCATCTTGCGGGTGCCGGTTGGCACAGAAATTCTGGACGAAGACGAAGAGACCCTGTTGTTCGACCTGACAGAGGTGGGCCAGCGTGTCTTGCTGGCCAAGGGCGGCAATGGCGGCTTTGGCAATCTGCATTTCAAATCCCCCACCAATCAGGCTCCACGTACCGCCAATCCGGGGCTGGAAGGTGTGGAACGCACGCTTTGGCTGCGGCTAAAACTGATCGCCGATGTGGGATTGCTGGGCCTGCCCAATGCCGGGAAATCAACGTTCTTGGCGGCAACCTCTAACGCGCGTCCGAAAATTGCGGATTATCCCTTCACGACTTTGGTGCCCAATCTGGGTGTCGTGGGTGTCGATGGTGCTGAATTTGTTGTGGCCGACATTCCAGGTCTGATCGAAGGTGCCTCTGACGGGCGGGGCTTGGGCGATACGTTTCTGGGCCATGTGGAACGCTGCGCTGTTCTGCTGCATCTGGTGGATGGCACCGCGGACGATGTGGTGACCGATTACCAGACCATTATCACAGAACTGGAACAGTATGGCGGCGGGCTGGCCGAAAAGCCGCGCGTGACCGTCCTGAACAAGATCGACGCCCTGGACGACGAAGAACGCGCCGAAAAACAGGCCGCGTTGCAAGAGGCCACAGGCGGTCCGGTCTTGCTGATGTCCGGTGTCAGCCGCGAAGGCACAACGGAAACCTTGCGCGCGTTGCGGGTTCAGATCACCGCCGACCGGCTGCGGATCAAACCCGTCGATGAACCGGAGGAAGACACGTGGAGCCCCTGACACCCGCCAAACGTCTGGTCGTTAAGATCGGGTCAGCCTTGCTGGTTGACGCGGAAGGTTTGCGTGCAAAATGGCTGCAAGGCTTGGCCCAGGACGTGGCCGATGCCAAGGCCCAGGGCAGCGATGTTATTCTGGTATCCTCGGGGTCCATTGCGCTTGGACGTGTGGCATTGAAACTGCCCGCAGGCACGCTGTCGCTGGAACAGGCGCAGGCCGCTGCCGCTGTCGGGCAGATCCGTTTGGCCCGCGCCTATGAAGAGGTTCTGGCCCCCTTTGGCATAACAACGGCACAGGTGCTTTTGACGCTCGAAGACAGCGCGGACAGGCGCCGCTATCTGAATTCCCGTGCGACCCTGTCCCAGCTTTTGGCGCTTGGGGTGGTTCCAATCGTCAATGAAAATGACACGGTCGCTACGGATGAAATCCGGTTTGGCGATAATGACCGGCTGGCCGCACAAATCGCGGTGACGGTTGGTGCGGATCGGTTGATCCTGTTGTCGGATGTGGACGGGTTTTATTCCGGCGATCCGCGAAATGACCCGAACGCAGAGCGCTATGATGTGATTGACGAAATCACCCCAGAGATAGAGGCGATGGCCGGGGATGCAGGAACCGGCCTGTCCAAGGGCGGGATGAAGACAAAGCTGATGGCCGCGCGCACAGCGGTGCAGTCAGGTTGCGATCTGGTGATCACCGAAGGATCGACAAACCGACCATTGCAAGCTTTGGCCAACGGCGCTGCGGCCACGTGGTTTAAGGCGCAAGTGGACCCGCAAACGGCGCGCAAACGCTGGATTGCGGCCATGAAACCAAAAGGAACCATCGTCGTTGACGATGGCGCGGCCAAGGCTTTGGTGCGCGGCAAGTCTTTGCTCCCGGCGGGCGTGACCGCAGTAACGGGGAGCTTTGACCGGGGCGATCCGGTGGTGATCCTTGGAACCGACGGGCACACGCTTGGCCATGGAATTACCCGCTATGGCAGCGCGGATGCCACAGCAATTGCCGGGCAGCAATCTGGTGCCATTGAAGCGATCCTTGGCTATCCGGGACGTGCTGCGTTGATCCACCGGGATGACATGGCGCTTTAGGCGGCGCTTTCCTTGGGGCGGCAATGCCCCTATCTTAACGACGAGACCTGATCAGGACCTGTGTGATGAAAGACCTAGATGACATTCCTGCCCTCATGGCAGAGATCGGCCGCAAGGCCCGCGCCGCCGCAGCAGAGCTTGGCTTTGCCACGGCAGAGCAAAAACAGACCGCTTTAAAGGCGGCGGCAGATGCTGTTTGGGCCCGGCGCGACGAAATTATTGCCGCCAACGCCAAGGATCTGGAGTTCGGCCGCAACAAGGGGCTGAGCCCGGCGATGATGGATCGCCTGATGCTGGACGAGGACCGCATCCAGGCCATGGTCGACGGCCTGCGCACTGTTGCGGATCAGGAGGATCCGGTTGGGGAAACGCTTAAGGAATGGGACATGCCATCGGGGCTACACATTCGGCGTGTCCGCACACCTTTGGGCGTGATCGGGGTGATTTACGAATCCCGCCCCAATGTCACGGCGGATGCAGGGGCCTTGTGTCTGAAATCCGGCAATGCCGTCATCCTGCGCGGCGGGTCGGAAAGCTTTCATTCCTCTGGCGTTATTCACTCCTGTCTGGTGGACGGGGTGAAGGCTGCTGGCTTGCCTGTGGATGCGATCCAACGGGTTCCAACGCGTGATCGTGCGGCTGTGCAGGAAATGCTGACCATGACGGACAGCATCGATGTGATCGTGCCTCGGGGCGGCAAAGGGCTCGTCGGGCTGGTACAAAAATCCGCGCGCGTTCCGGTTTTCGCGCATCTGGAAGGCATCGTTCATGTCTATGTGGATGCCGCGGCCGATCCGGCAAAGACGATTGACGTTGTGCTGAACGCAAAGACGCGTCGGACGGGGATTTGTGGCTCTGCGGAATGTCTGTTGGTGCATCGCGACGTGGTTGATACTTTGGGGCGCGATACCGTAGCGGCCCTTGTGGCCGCGGGTGTGACCGTTCATGCGGATGAAACGTTTCAAAGCATCGCCGGCACGGTTGCGGCCGGGGCCGATGACTGGGGGCGCGAATATCTGGATATGGATATTGCGGTTAAAGTCGTCGATGACGTGGACGGCGCGATTGCCCATATTCGGGAATTTGGGTCCAATCACACGGATTGTATCATGACTGAAGATGATGCGACGGCCGCGCGGTTCTTTGAACGCTTGGACAGCGCTATTTTGATGCGCAACGCGTCAACCCAGTTTGCCGATGGCGGCGAATTTGGAATGGGGGCCGAAATTGGCATCGCCACAGGCAAAATGCATGCCCGTGGCCCGGTCGGTGCGGAACAGCTGACCAGCTTTAAGTATCTGGTTGAAGGCGACGGAACCTTGCGCCCCTAAAAGCGTACTCTGATGCTGGTCTCAGAACTTTCCAGCGTCAGTTTGCGACCGATAGCGCTGGCCGCAAGCGGGGCCAGTGCAAAATGCACATGGGCGGCATCCAGACTGTCAGGGTCTGGGTCACGGGACAGGGTTTCCCACAGGTCCGGATCAAGTTTCAACTTGGACGCTTCGCCCAAAATGGCCCATTGATCCCCGATCAGACTGACGCTGACATGTCCGCCCCAGGGCATCGCCGTTTCAAAGCATTGCAGCAACAGGAACGCGAGTTTGACCTGTCTGCGCGGCAAATCCACCTGTGGCTGCCAATCCACCACAAACCGCCCCTCGCGCGACATGGCACCAAGGATTGACTTGATTTCCGACAGCCCGATTTTCTGTTGCGCCGCGGCAGAGCCATAGGCCACGCGAAAGAACCGGATCCGCGCATTGGCGTTTTCGACGCTTTCAGAGATCAGGTTCATTTCGGGGCCGGGGGCGCCGCCGCTCATCGCCAAAAGCTCAACCCCATTGCTGATTGCCCCCAAAGGGCTGATAAGGTCATGGCAGATCCTTGAACCAACCATGTCCAAAAGGTCCTCTGTCTTCTGCGTCATGATGAAACCCCATTGGGAAGGCTGATTATGTTGGGTGCAAATGCGATATTGGAACCGGGAATGCTGGTGCGGAACCCGGCGGCACCGGATTGGGGGACCGGGCAGGTCCAGTCACGGATTGACCACCGCGTCACGGTGACCTTTCCCAATGAGGGCAAGGTCGTGCTGGATGGACGGCAGGTCGAACTTGAAATTGTCTGGACCACAGATTGAATCCCTTCCTAAAGTTATTTGTCACGCTAAGACACAACCTAAGCGCGAGTCAAATGTCATGGGCCTTATGTGTAAGCTTGCCAAAACCCAATGCGGCCCCTAGAACCCGCGCAGCATTCATTACTATGGCGAGCAGGCGCATATGATCCGACAGGATACGCATCTGGAAATACGGCTTGCCCGAACGGAACAGGACCTGGCAGCAGCGCAACGGCTGCGATATCTTGTCTTCATCGAAGAACTGGCCGGTGGTGGTACATTCGTCGATCATGAGCAGCGCCTTGAGCGGGATGAGTTTGATACGGTTTTCGATCACCTGATTCTTGTCGATACAAACCGGGACCAATCCTCATTGGATTACGTGGTTGGGGTTTACAGAATGTTAACAGGCGACAAAGCCAAGGCCTTTGGGCGGTTCTATTCTGAATCCGAATATGACCTGACAGCCTTGCACAGGTGCGACCGCTCATTGCTAGAGCTTGGGCGCTCTTGCCTGCATCCCGACTATCGCGGCGGGACGGCGATGTTCATGCTGTGGCAGGGCCTGGCCGATTATGTCGCGGAACATGACATTGAACTGTTGTTCGGCGTTGCCAGCTTTCACGGAACTGACATCGCCGCGATCAAGGACTCTCTGTCCTTGCTGCATCACAAATACCTCGCCCCGCCGGAAATCCGCGTCCGCACGGTGCAAGAGCATTTTCAGCCTATGAACCTGATGGCCCCGAACGATATTGATCGCCGAAAGGCCATGGCCAGCATTCCCGCCCTGATCAAAGCCTATCTGCGTCTGGGCGGCTATGTGGGCGAGGGGGCCTTTATCGATCATGCGTTCAACACGACGGATGTGTTTTTGGTGATGGATACGGCAAAGATGACCGCCAAGCAGCAAGATCTATACACACGGGGGCCGCGCGGATGAGCAAGACCTGGCATTCTCCCGTGCCCCAAGTGCATGTGCCGATCACCAAGGCTGGTTGGATCCGGGTGGTTTTGCGCGGGCTGGCGCTGGCCATGGTGACCCTCAGCGGGCTGGCGGTTTTGCTGTTGGTGCGGCTGGTGGAACGCCCCGTCTGGGACCAACACCGCCCCTGGACCCCGATCATTACCGTCTTTGTCTGTCGCATGTGTTTGCGGATCTTGGGTCTGCGCCATGGCACATCGGGCCAGATCATGCGGGAAAAGGGGGCCGTGGTCAGCAACCATGCCACGTGGCTGGATATCTTTGTGCTGAACGCGCAGAAACGCGTCTATTTCGTATCGAAATCAGAGGTCGCCAACTGGCCCGGCATCGGCTGGCTGGCACGCGCGACCGGAACGGTTTTCATCGAACGAAACCCCAAGGATGCCTTGGAACAGAAACGCCTGTTCCAGGCGCGCTTGAACGTCGGCCATAGACTGTTGTTTTTCCCCGAGGGGACATCAACAGACAGCCAGTCCCTGACCAGCTTTAAATCAACGCTGTTTGCTGCGTTTTTTGAACCAGAGCTTTATGACAAGCTGTGGATTCAGCCCACCACCGTCAGATACACCGCCCCCAAGGGGCAGGATGCGCGGTTTTATGGCTGGTGGGGCGATATGGATTTTGCCGAGAATTTCGTCAAGATCCTCGCGGCCCCGCGTCAGGGCCGGGTGGACATCATCTATCATGCTCCGCTGAAAGTATCAGATTATCAAAGCCGCAAGATCCTGGCCTCGGACTGCAAAGAGGCGGTGAAACTGGGCTTTGAAACCGGACAAATTGCGACCGCACCGCGGCTGGGTCAGGCTACATAGCCGCAACAAAACCTTTTAGGGCAGCGACCGGGTCTTCCTGATCCCAAATCTCTGCTCCCAGACCAAAGAAATCCGTAAAGGGCGCAAGGCTGCGGATCAGATCAAGATCGAGCCCGCCTTCGGCCACCACCGGGACTTCGACCATTTCAGACCACCAGCTGAACAAATCAAGCTCTGCGACACGTCCGTCGCCCAGGGCCGACTGGCCAACCGGACCGAAACTGACGTAATCGGCACCGGCCTCTCCGGCGTTCAAGCCGTCATGCCGGGTGTTGCCGCAATAGGCCCCCACAATCGCGTCGGCCCCAAGTTCCTTGCGCATGAACCGCACGGACCGGGCACCATCGGTCAGATGCACACCATCCAGCCCAAGCCGATCCACCAATTTGACATGGGTTTCGATCACAAGGGCGATGTCGCGGTCATGGGTCACGCCCCGCAACGCATCGGCCACACGCGAAATATGGTCTTCATCCGTACTTGCCAGCGCCAAACGAACGCAGGCGATGTCGGTTGCGTCCAGAACTGCGGCCAGTTGATCCGGATAGCTTTCGATATCAACAACAGCAGGAGAGATCAGATAGATTTGTGGACGTTCAATTTCGGTCATGACGGGCCTGTATTAATTGCTTGGTAACGCACGCTATAACCGGGATCGCGGGGCTTGGCTACTTCGCAGGTAAGCTGGCAGCATGAGCAACGGAAAGTTCGATCCAGCGCTGGCGCCGCAGGTCATCGGCAAGTGCATCCTCTGTCACTTCAATCATTCCGCCCATGGGACGCCCCGTAAAGGTCAGCGCGCCAGCACCTTCAATCGCGCGGGCCTCTGCCTCTCGGGCTTTGCCGACACGAAACATGCCGCCATCCTTGTGCACACCGCACACCATATTGCCGTTCATCAAAAAACACAGACCACCAAACATCTTCTTTTCGGTGATCCCCGGCTGATCCATCAGATCGCCGCGCATCAGCTCTGCCAGTCCTTCATCAAAAGCCATGGGTCTGCTCCTTGTCTCTGCGATGCTGCAAGCGTATCACACAGGCGCATTATTCCAACAGGATCGCCATGACTGCAGATACACCTCGTCCTAAATTCGTTCTGGTTCGCCCGCAAATGGGCGAAAACATCGGTGCATCCGCCCGTGCGATGCTGAATTTCGGGATCGAGCAAATGCGGCTGGTGGCCCCGCGCGATGGTTGGCCGAACCCAGATGCCGTGGCCATGGCGGCCGGGGCAGGGCGCGTTCTGGATGGCGCAAGCGTTTACGCCACCACAGCAGAGGCCGTGGCCGATTGCAATTTCGTTTTCGCGACGACAGCCCGTCATCGCGACATGACAAACCCGGTGATGACGCCAGAGCGCGCGATGCAGCATGCGCGAGCCCTGATGGACAGCGGCCAGAAGGTTGCAGTCCTGTTTGGCCCGGAACGCTCTGGTCTGGAAAATCAGGACATTGCTGTTGCAAATGCGCTGATCTCTGTGCCCGTCAACCCAGAGTTCCCCTCGCTCAATCTGGCCCAATGCGTTTTGCTGACGGGCTATGAATGGCAACGTCAGACCATCGATGTGGCCCCAGAGGTGATGGAAATGGCCAAGACGGAATTCGCCAGCAACCTTGAGGTCGAAAAGCTGGCCGAACATTTCGAGCAGCGCATGGATGATGCGGGCTTCTTCTTTCCGCTGGCCAAGGCCGAGGGGATGAAAGTGAACCTACGCAATATGTGGTCACGCATGCCGATGACCAAGGCGGATGTGATGATGTTGCACGGCATGTTGCGCCAAATGGTCCGCTGGAAAGAACGCGGCTGAGCGGCGCAAAGGGCCGCACTTCACGCAAAGCGGTAAAACTTTGGTGTTTGCCAGTGATTTTTAACAGTTTTTTGGTTGCCCATCCCGCAGCGCAGACCTAGTTTGACGCCAAACTTGATGGGTGATGGGATGAGCCAGAAGCGGTCTATTTTCGAAGAGGTTTCAAGCGATCAAAAGGCAGAGGTCGCCAAACCTCAGCCCGGGGCGATTGACCGGGCCAACAAAGGCGCGCGCCGCGGTGTGCGTCTGTGGTTGATTGTGTTGTTTGCACTTGTTGCCGTGATGATCCTTGTGGGCGGGCTGACGCGTCTGACCGACAGCGGTTTATCGATCACGGAATGGAAACCCGTGACGGGTGCCATGCCCCCGGCCAATGAACAGGCCTGGAACGAAGCGTTCGAAAAATATCAGGCGATTCCAGAATTTCAGTTGCAAAACAACAAGATGACCCTGGAAGAGTTCAAATCCATCTATTGGTGGGAATGGGGCCATCGTCAGCTTGGCCGTGTGATTGGGCTGGTCTGGGCCGTTGGCTTTGTGGCGTTTTGGGCCATGGGGCGCATTCCCACGGGATGGCGAAACCGCCTGTTTTCCATCGGTGTGCTGATTGGCGTGCAAGGGGCGATTGGCTGGTGGATGGTGTCCTCTGGCCTGACCGGCACGATGCTGGATGTGGCCAGCTATCGTCTGGCCATTCACCTTGGGCTTGCCTTTATCATCCTGGGGCTTTTGGCGTGGTACATATTGGCCATGTCGCGCCGCGAGGCGGATCTTTTGCAGGCCCGGCGCGGGCGCGAAGCAAAGCTGCTGGCGATGAGCACCGAACTGCTGGGGGTCGCGTTCCTGCAAATTTTGCTGGGCGCGCTGGTGGCCGGGATTGATGCCGGGCGCGGATATACGGATTGGCCGCTTATGGCGGGGGAGTTCTTCCCCTCAGGTTCGCTTGATATGGTTCCGGTCTGGCGGAACTTTTTCGAAGATGACGGCATGGTTCAGTTCATGCACCGTATCGTTGGATATGTGTTGATCCTCTTTGCTTTGATCGTCTGGCAGCGCTCTCGCTCCAGTGGCAACAAGATCACCAAACGCGCCTTTGATTTCGTCGCCGCGACGCTGATCATTCAGATGGTTCTGGGGATTATTACGGTCATGAACTCTGCACCGCTGCATCTGGCCAGCATGCATCAGTTCTGGGCCATTGTGTGCTGGGTCGTGCTGATCCACGCGCGGTTCCAAACCCAATACCCCAAAACGCAATCCCTACGAGGAGGCCTGTAGATGGGCAACTACGATGACCTGATGGCGCATCAGCGCGAAACCGAAGCGCTGTCACAAGTTGCCGGCCGCTTGGGCTGGGATCAGGAAACCATGATGCCCAAAGGTGCGGCAGAACAACGCGGCGAGGAAATGGCCGCGCTTGAATCCGTGCTGCACGCAAGACGGGTCGACACACGCATTGGCGACTGGCTCGGCAGCATCGACGCAGATCAACTGGATGACGTGGGCCGTGCAAACCTGCGGCACATTCAGCGCAGCTATGACCGCAATACCAAGGTTCCCGCCGCGCTGGCCTCTGAACTGGCCCGCGTGACCTCTATGGCGCAAGGCACATGGGCCGAGGCGCGCGCGAATGAAGATTTCGACAGCTTCGCACCGGTCTTGAAAAACGTCGTTGCCCTGCGCCGGGAAGAGGCCGCAGCCCTTGCGGATGGCGGCGATCCTTATGACGCGCTGTTGGCAGATTACGAACCCGGCACAACAGGCGCAGAGCTTGAGGCGATGTTTGGCGCCCTGCGCCCGCGTCTGGTCGCCTTGCGCGACAAGATCCTGGGGGCCGACAAACATCCAGCCCCATTGGACCGTGATTTTGCAGAAGACAAACAGGTCGCCATGAGCACCGAACTGGCCCGCAGTTTCGGGTATGACTTTGACCACGGTCGGATCGACAAAGCGGTGCACCCGTTTTCCTCTGGCTCTGGTCTGGATGTGCGCATCACAACGCGCGTCAATCCGCGCGATCCGTTCAACTGTTTTTATTCCACCATCCATGAGGTCGGCCATGCCTGCTATGAACAAGGCATCGACCGCGGCTATCTGCTGACGCCATTGGGGCAGGGCGTGTCTATGGGCGTTCATGAAAGCCAAAGCCGCATCTATGAAAACCAGATCGGGCGCGGCGCGGCCTTCACATCCTATCTATACTCTGAAATGACGAAAACCTTTGGGGATATCGGCATTCCAGACGCCGAGGCCTTTTACGCCACGGTCAACCGGGTAGAGCCGGGCTATATCCGCACAGAGGCGGACGAGGTGCAGTACAACCTGCATGTCTTGATGCGGTTTGACCTGGAACGCCAAATCATCTCTGGCGCGCTAGAGGTCGAAGACCTGCAAGAGGCCTGGAACCAGCGGTTCCTTTCGGATTTCGGTGTTGCCGTGGACAAACCCTCTAACGGTTGTCTGCAAGACGTGCATTGGTCCCTTGGCCTGTTTGGATATTTCGCAACATATTCCCTTGGCAATGTCTATGCGGGCTGCCTGAACCAGGCGATGCGCGCCGCTGTTCCAGATCTGGACGCGTCTTTGGCCAAAGGGGACACTGCTGGCGCAACAGGCTGGCTGCGTGAAAACCTGCAACGCCACGGGGGGCTTTACGAACCCAAAGAGGTCTTGGCACGCGCCTGTGGCTTTGAGCCGAATGAAGGCCCGTTGCTGGACTACCTGGAAGCAAAGTTCTCTGCCATCTACAATTTGTAAGCGCAGGGCCATGTTTTTGAAGCTGTTGATCTGTCTGCGGGCCGGGATTTTACCTGACCCGCCAGACAAATGCGTGATTTGAAGACAAAACATGTTCAATCAGCCCATTAATTTGGGGTATTATAATACCTAATTCGTAAGTAGTTGTTTTCGCTTACTTTTTATGGAAAGATGCCGCTTGACGTGACAGGTTAAACCCTTAGAACACGTCCATCCGAATTCCCACCTATCAGGGTAGAAAAAATGAAAACATTCTCCGCTACACCCGCGGATATCGACAAGAAATGGATCCTTATCGACGCTGAAGGCGTTGTTCTGGGTCGTCTTGCTTCGATCATCGCGATGCGCCTTCGTGGCAAACACAAAGCAACGTTCACGCCGTCCATGGACATGGGTGACAATGTTATTGTGATCAATGCTGACAAGGTTCAGCTGACCGGCAAGAAACGGTCTGACAAAATTCACTACTGGCACACTGGCCACCCGGGCGGCATCAAGCAGCGCACGGCAGGTCAAATTCTGGATGGCGATCACCCAGAACGTCTGGTGACCAAAGCTGTTCAGCGTATGCTGCCAGGTGGTCCTCTTAGCCGTCGTCAGATGACAAACCTTCGTGTCTACGCAAGTGCTGATCATCCGCATGAGGCGCAGAACCCAGAAACTCTGGACGTTAAGTCCATGAATTCCAAGAATACGCGGAGCTGATAATGGCTGAAGAAATCAAAACACTCGACGATCTGAACGCCGTTGCCGGTGTTGCAGAAACCGTTGTCGCCGAAGTTGCAGCCCCACGTGAGCCGGTTCGCGACGAACTGGGCCGCGCTTATGCAACCGGCAAGCGTAAAGACGCTGTTGCACGGGTCTGGATCAAGCCAGGTTCTGGCAAGGTCACCGTCAATGGTCGTGAAATGGCCGTCTATTTTGCACGCCCTGTGCTGCAGATGATCCTGCGTCAGCCGTTTTCGGTTGCTGGTGTCGAAGACCACTTTGACGTGACAGCAACAGTTAAGGGCGGCGGTTTGTCCGGCCAGGCTGGTGCGGTCAAGCACGGTATCTCTAAAGCGTTGCAGCTTTACGATCCAAGCCTGCGCGGCGCGTTGAAAGCCGCTGGCTTCTTGACACGCGACAGCCGTGTTGTTGAACGGAAAAAGTTCGGTCGCCGCAAAGCGCGTCGGAGCTTCCAGTTCTCCAAGCGCTAATATCGAACGAGCGCAGTGTTCGAAATTTACTAGGGGCCGCACATGTTGCGGCCCTTTTTATTGTGTGATGGAAATGTGCTTGAACGGGACATTCAATGCGTATCGTGCAGAGAACTGAAAACAGCAAGATCTCGTTCGACGATGTGTTTTTGTGAGGAGAAAAGCCTAGCGACGTTTCGCAATGCTAGGTGGATAGAGTTTCCTGATTTTGGGTGCGGACAATTGAAAATTTTCCGGAACGGAACCCGCCGGCCTAGCTTGATAGTCAGTTGAGGTGGTATCTTGCGATGCCCTTCTTGCTGTGACTTGAAGATTTGGGAAAATCCTGTCATTTGGTTCGAACTGAAGGAACACAAATGGGGCCAGGCAAGCACTGCGGCGAGGATCAAAAGACGCCATGCGGGAGAATGAAAAATAGACGATTTTGGAAAATTTTGTTACTTGGACGTACAGAAGACTGGCAGCAAATTCATAACAAACCTATTAAAAGAATGCAGCCTACTACCGCTTTTGCGATCCGACAACCATACGTGTATTACGTCGTACAAATGGAATGACTTTGCGACGTCTGTTAAGCAAGGACAATTCTCTTCCGTGCTTCAGCGTGCAGGATATTTCCGAAAAAATGTAATTTATTTCAACTCAATAAGACACCCATTCAATTATTACGCAAGCCTCTATAACTACGGCTGTGATGGACGAGGAGGGGTCTATCGCAGATTACATAACGCTGGATTTGCAGGACTTTATGACGGAACAAAGAAGGGTTTTTTGGAATGGGCAAATTTCATTTCCAATCCCGAAAATAGAATTCATATCGACGTCGACCATGCAAAATACAGTAGTGAATTCATAGGGTTTCTAACTTATAGATTTTTAAATCTATCATTCGTTGATCCATCAGTCGAACTGCCTCAAATTCAATCAATAGAAGACCTCAATAAGGTCTATGACCAAAAAAATATCAGCGTATACACAGTCAGAAATGAAAATCTAAAAAAAGATCTTCTCGAGCTAATCGACCTTCATTTGGTTCCATTTGTTGAACGGAATCGCGCGGTGAGCTGTCTAGATGGTAAGCGGATTAACGCATCAGTCACTAAGTTGGCGAACGCGAAAATGCTGATGGATACTGACGTTGGCGCCCAGGTTAAAAAGCAGGAATCTTTTATTTTCGATCATTTTTATCCAAGCTAGCGGTCAATGATAGCGTTTTGATGCTACGCATTGCGCTGTTTGATGCCAACGTCTTCAACAGATATACAGATTACCGGATACAAATTACGGAAAAATTATGTCAAAAGGCCGCCGATTTCGGTGGCCTTTTTTCGTGTTTGCCGCGTGCTCGTCCTTTTCCGGGCAAGATTGCCGCGTAAAACCATCTCGAATCTGCTGCGGATTTGGGAATGAAAACGGACACACACGAAACACCAAACAAAAGCGACGGCTATTTTATCTATTTTGCCGGGGTCATCTTGGCGCTTTTATCGAGTTCTTGGATCGCGCAAATCTTTGTCGCACAACTGGCCCGGGTCTTCCCCATGGCGCCGGGTGCAAACCTGCAGATTGATATTGCTGCGGGGCTGTTTTTCGCGATTTCATTCGCAAACCCATTCGGCACACTCATCCACAAGACACCGATCAAACGCTCTCTTGCGTTTATGGTCCTGGGCTTCGCCTTTGGCTATTTCGCGCAGCATCTGTATTTCACGCCTTTGGCCGGGGCGGGCCTGTCGACATTCCTGCATCTTTTGTTGGTCACACTGGTCCTGCCAGTGGTCGCCGGCATTCGCCATATCGGTCTGTTGCTAGAGGCAGAAGGCATAGAGCCCAAAACCGCGCTTGCCGAAGGCGTCTTGATGATTGCGCAATTGCCCGACCGGCTTTTGTTCATCATCCTGATGGCGCTCAGCTTTGCGGCATTCTGGCGGTTTACGGACACCACCGCAGAGGTTCTGATGGCTCTTGGCGTCGTTTTGACCGTGCTAACCGTTCTGATCGCCGCCCGAAAATGGGAAACCGAGGCCCCTGAAGAAGAATTCAGCCCGGATTTTCAGGCCTGGCTGGATATGGAGCCGGAAGATCCAGAAATCACGAACAATGATATAACGGGCTGGGCGCTGGCCGAGACCAAGAAACTGGCCCGTACAATCCTACCCGGTGCGATCCTATTTGGCGGCATGACCCGTCTGGCGGTTGATTTGCTGATCTGGCTTTATCCCAATCTGCACACGAGCCTCGAGAACCCAGAGGAAAAATTGCAAACCCTTGGAATTCTGGCCGCCAGCGGTTTGGGGCTTGTTCTGTTGGGGATGGTCGTTTCCCTTGGATTTTCGTTCATGTTGCTGCAACTGATCGGCCGCATCGGAAACTGGAGCGATACGCATCTGCGTGAAAACTGCTACCAACTGCTGCGCACGCTCTATTTCCGACCCATGCGGCGCAACTGATCGGTTCCACCCCAGAAAAACAACTTGTGCACCCGCAAAAATCAAGGTTTTAAGAGAATCTGCTTTGCGGTTCGGCATGGGATTTGCCGACGGGATTTTGGGGGTGGTATCGCATTAAATGAGCGTTAGAGCACGACTTGGGAAACTTTCTCGGACCAATGAGGGCCGCGGGATTTTGCTTATCAGCCCGCCTGCCATTTTTGCCATACTTCTCTTGGCTCTTCCCATCATTGCGATCATTACCTTCAGCTTTTGGACGCAAACCGGCGTCGTCGATCTGGACAGGCATTTTACGCTGAACAACTATCGCGAAGCGCTGTCAGAACCGATTTACCGTCAGCTGCTGCTGCGTTCCCTCGTGATTTCGGGGCTTGTGACGCTGGCCACAGTGATCACGGCCTTTCCGATCGCCTATTTCATATCGTTTCACGTAGAGCCATCCCGCAAGGCCCTGTGGATCTTTCTCATCACGATCCCGTTTTGGACCAGCTATCTGATCCGCGTGTTCCTGTGGAAAGTCATCCTTGGCTATAATGGGGTGTTGAACTCATCGCTTAAGGGGTTGGGGCTGATCGAAGAACCGCTGAGCTTTATCCTCTATAATGCAAATGCCGTGGTCATCACGTTGGCCCATGCCTATGCGCCCTTTGCCATTCTGCCGATCTATGTGGCGTTGGAACGCATTGATCGCACCTTGCTTGAGGCCAGCCGCGATCTTGGGGAAAGTCACAAAAGCACGTTTTTCCGCGTGACATTGCCGCTGGCTGTGCCGGGCCTCGTTGCCGCGGCGCTGATCGTGTTTATTCCGACGATCGGGGATTACATCACCCCGCGTCTGGTCGGCGGGCCAAATGGTTTGATGATTGCCAATATGATCCAAACCCAGTTCTTGCGGCTCAACAATGCGCCTATGGGGGCAACGCTTGCGGTCTTGACGATGGTGGTGGTCACGGCGGTCGCACTTGTGTTCCTGTTTCTCAACCGACGGAACCTGCGGGGGCAAAAGGGATGAAAAACAATTGGTTGCGCGGCTACACTCTTGTCTACCTGATCTTCCTTTACGCGCCGATCCTGTTATTGCCGCTCTTCGCTTTTAACGCCTCGACGATTATCGCTTTTCCGTTGCAAGGCTTTACGACGGATTGGTTCAAAGAGCTTTTGACCATCGACGCCCTGCACGGGGCGGTGCGCAACAGCCTGTTCATTGCCGTGGTCTCTGCCGTCTTCGCAACCAGCCTTGGGGTCTGCGCCTCTATGGCCGGCGCCCGGTATGAGTTCAAGGCAAAGCGCGGGCTGATGGGGCTGATCATGTTGCCGCTTGTCCTGCCAGAGATCATCGTGGCTGTGGCCTTGTTGGTGGTGCTGGTCCAGCTTGGGGTGGGCCTGTCATCCTGGACGGTTATCATGGGGCACAGCTTGATCTGCACGCCATTCTGCATCGCGATTTTGAACGCGTCGTTCCAAAACCTGGACCCGTCCTTTGAAGAGGCCGCGCTGGATCTGGGCGAAACCCGGTTTTCAACATTCTACCGGATCACCTTGCCGTTGATCTTTCCCGGCATCATTTCGGCGCTGCTGATATCCTTCATAATATCGCTGGACGAATTCATCATCGCGTTCTTTTTGACCGGCAATGAGCCGACCCTGCCAGTATACCTGTGGGGCCAATTGCGGTTTCCCCAGAAAATCCCGGTGGTTATGGCCCTGGGCACCTTGTTGGTCGCGCTGTCTGTCGTGCTTTTGACGCTGGCCGAACTCCTGCGGCGCCATGGACAACGCAAATTGGGACAGCAAGACACCGGAGGCTTTTTATGACCGGGCACCCGATCATCGAACTCAGAGACGTTGAAAAGCAATATAGCGAATATCCCGCGCTGCGCGGCGTCACGCTTGATATTGCCCAAGGGGAATTCTTTTCCCTGCTGGGGCCTTCGGGCTGTGGAAAGACCACCTTGCTGCGCACCATTGGCGGGTTTGAAGACCTGACCTCTGGCGTTTTGCTGTTGGGCGGGCAGGTGATGGATGGCGTGCCGCCCAATCAGCGCCCAACCAATATGGTGTTCCAATCCTACGCCATTTTCCCACATCTCAGCGTGGGCGAAAATGTGGGCTTTGGCCTGCGCAAATCTGGCCTGTCGCGCGCAGAGAAAAATGCCGCCGTAATAGAAGCGTTAGAGATGGTCGGCCTTGCCGGATACGCCAACCGTGCCGCACATGCCCTGTCCGGCGGGCAGAGACAGCGAGTCGCGCTTGCCCGCGCCCTGATCCTCAAACCCAAGGTGCTGCTGCTGGACGAACCGCTTTCAGCGCTCGACAAAAAGCTGCGCGAACAGATGCAAACGGAATTGCGCCGCTTGCAGCGTCAGGTGGGCATCACCTTTGTTCTGGTCACCCATGATCAGGAAGAGGCCCTGATCATGTCTGACAGGATCGCCGTGATGTTTGACGGGAAAATCGCCCAGGTCGACACACCGCAAAATCTGTACCAACGCCCGGCCACACAAGAGGTCGCGGAATTCATCGGCATGATGAACTTTCTGCCCGCAACCATGACACAAGACAGCGACGGGACGGTAAATGCCGATATTGCAGGGCTTGGCGCATGCCAGCTGGACCCAAAGCAATTCCCCCAAGGCCCGCAGACCGGGTCCGCGCGTGTCGGCATTCGCCCCGAGACCATGTCGATCCTGTCCTCAACCACCACAACGGATGACCGCAGCGCGACCGGAACGATCAAAGAGGTAATCTATTACGGCGACATGACCTATTATGAAATCCGTCTTGATGGGGCAGAGGCCGTCGTCACCGTGTCCAGACGCAACGCAACCGGGCGGGCTGTTTTGGAACGCGGTCAAAACACGCTGATAAGCTGGGACCCACGGTCTTTGATCGCTTTCACCTAACGCGCTCACGTATCGGCAGGCACCAGCCCCAAACCGCGCAGGTAAATCCCAATCCCGGATTCCAGCAAATCCTCTGGTGGAAAAGGCGAAATCGTTCCCGGAGAGCCGCGGGCGAACAGTTCAACAACGCCATGGCACATCGCCCAGATATGGGCAGAGACCATCTGCGCAGGCGGGCGTTTATCCGGTGGAATATGCTGAGACAGTTCAACCGCCGCTCGTTCCAGAACCCCATGGGCGCGGGCGGCAATATGGGCCAGCTCTGGTGTGCGATTGACCGAAATACCGCTTTCAAACATCGCCACATAATGCCCGGGATAGCGCCGCGCAAAGGCCAGATAGGCCCGGCCCGTCGCCTCAAAAGACGCCAGCGCCGAGGGTTGCCCCTTGGCAAAGGCATATTCCATCAGATCGGCAAAAATCTCATAGCCTTGCAACGCGGCCTCTGCGATCAGGTCTTCGCGCCCTTCGAAATGGCGGTAAACGGCAGCGGGGGTCACACCGGCGCTTTTCGCGGCCTCTGATAGGGTAAACCCCGTCGGCCCTTTGGATTCGATCAGCTTAAGCGCTGCTTCGACCAAAGCCTGACGCAGATTGCCGTGATGATACCCGCGCTTAGACATCCCAGATCTCGGGGCCTCCACAAATCTTGGTGTCCTGCTTTTCGACGATCTTGTCCTTTTTTCCCGCATAATCGACAGAGCCAAGAACAGCCCTGATCGCGGCCAATCGCGCCCGGTATTTGTCGTCAGAGCGCACAATCGTCCAGGGCGCTGTTTTGGTATGGCTTTTGTCGAAAGTCTCTGTGATCGCGTCAGAATAGGCGTCCCATCTTTTCAGCCCCTCGACATCGATCCAGCTTAGCTTCCACTGTTTCAATTCATCCTTTTCGCGCGACAGGAATCGGTTCAGCTGTTCTGCACGCCCCACATTGAGCCAAATCTTGGTGAAATGAATGCCTTCATCCACCAACATGTCTTCGAATTCCGGCAATTGACGAAAGAAATGTTTCCTCTGTTTGTCGGTGCAAAACTCAAAAACCTTTTCAACAACGGCCCGGTTGTACCAACTGCGGTCAAACAAAACGATTTCACCGGCAGAGGGCAGGTGGTTCACGTAGCGCTGAAAATACCATTCACCCGCTTCACGCTCTGTCGGTTTAGAAAGCGCCACGGTGCGGGCAACGCGTGGATTAAGATTTTCACGTAACCGTTTGATCGTGCCGCCTTTTCCAGCCGCATCGCGCCCTTCAAACACCACAACCACACGTTTGCCGGTTTCTTTGACATCCGCCTGAAGCTTGACCAGTTCCATCTGCAACTGTTCCATATCCGCTTCGTATTCGTCTTTGTCCATCCGCGTCTCATAGGGATAGCTGTCGGACAAGATGTCATTCTTGTCAGCCTTTTCGATTGCCTTGCGCACGTCTTTCGGCGCTTCGTTTTCGAAAAAGGCACTGATCGCACCATCAAAGGGTAAAGACATCAGGTTTCCTTTGGCAAGTATTTGACCAGTATGACTATTTTGCCAAAGCAAGCAATGACGTGCTGCCCGGCGCGCGAACATATAACCCCGTCAATCGGGGCTAGGTGCCAATTTTGGACATGTCAAACTGTGTCGTCTGGTAAATCTCATTGATCCAGTTGCCATAGAGCAAATGGGCATGGCTGCGCCAACGGTTCTGCGGCGGATTGGCTGGATCATCGTCGGGGTAGTAATTCATCGGGACATTGATCGCGGAATTGGCCGCGACATCCCGGTCATATTCTTCTTTCAACGTGCCGCTGTCATATTCAAAGTGATTGAAAATATAGAGCGCACGATGTGCCGGGTCATCCACCAGACAAGGCCCCACCTCGGGTGAACCAAGCAAGGTCTTCAGCCCATCTGCGGCGTCAATCTCATCCTGGCGCATTTCTGTCCAACGGCTGACCGGAATGACGCAATCATCTGAAAATCCACGCAAATATGGCGAGCTTGGATCAAGGTTTTCCTGGCGAAAACAGCCAAAAGCCTTGGCCTTGAGCATATGTTTTTCAACGCCATGGAAATGATTGATCATCGCCATGCCGCCCCAACAGACCCCAAAGGTCGAATGCACGTTGGTCTGCGTCCAGTCCATCACCTCTTTCAGCTCATCCCAATAGGTGACGTCCTCAAAAGGCAGATGTTCGATTGGGGCACCAGTGATGATCAGACCGTCAAACTTTTCATCCCGCACATCCTGAAAGGGCCGATAGAATTCGGCCATATGTTCAGCGGCGGTTGTCTTTGTCTTGTGTTCGCTCATCCGGATCAGGGATAAATCAATCTGCAACGGCGTCGCGCCGATCAGACGGGCAAACTGGTTTTCGGTCTGAATTTTCTTGGGCATCAGGTTCAACAACCCGATTTTCAAAGGCCGGATATCCTGCAAAGCAGCCCGCGTGTCAGACATGACCATAACGCCTTCATCCGTGAGGACATCAAAGGCGGGCAGGTTCTCTGGCAGGGTAATCGGCATGGGTTCGGCTCTTTTTCTGATAACAGACTGAACGAAATAGGTGTTTTAGCCGCGTTTCTCAAGGGCTTGGGCGATCAGCGCCTCAAAATCGGCCGTCGTATTGGCCGTGGCAATCTCTTCGGCAGAGACGGTCACACCCCAGTTCCGGGCCATCGCAGCATAGCGCGGCTGGCGATGTGCAAGGGCCTGCGAATAGGCCCATCTGACAAAATCATCGGGATCAACCTGATCCTCTTGCACGTTGTTTTTGCTCAGATATTCTTGCCAAACGCGGTTCAGAAACTCTGCCTGATAGCACATTGGTTTCGGCGCTTTGTCAAACCGGCGGATCAATTCCTCGGTATGGGCCTCGCTGCCTTCGATCCAGACCAGCAACAGGTTGTCAGCCAAAGCCGTCATAACCGGATCTTTCGGATCCTCTGGATCGACAACCTCGCAAATAGAACCACCCGTGTCACAGACAAAATTGTCATAGCCGTAAAGGGTCCGGGCGCGGTCGATGAAGGGAACAGTGTCCATAAGCGCCGCCACTTCAGCCACGCGGTGTTGTTCCTGACGGCGCATATATTCTTCGAACGGCAAACCACCAGAGGACACCGCACCGGGCTTTCCCAGATAGGTCGACAGCGGGGCCAGATTGTTAAAGGTAATGTTGGACGCGATATAAATTGAGTCAGACATAAGCAATTCCCGCAGGAACGGGTTGGTCATGGCCTCTCTTTTGAAATTATCGACGATATGTTCGCCCATGTAACGGGTGCCGATCCGGTAATCGATGGAATAATGGAACCAATCCCCTGAATCGCGCAACGTATTGGACGCATGCGTTTTTCCAAGGCCGGACATCCCAAAGAAAAGCACACGCTTTTGCGGGTCATTTGTCCAATCTGATGCTGAATTGTAAATCATGTCGTCTTTTCACCTAACTTCGCCCACTTGGTACAATGTCAATTGCGGCCTGTGTAGTGAAATCAGCGACAAGCCCTTATCGACGTCGCAAAACGCGACCATCCAGCACCAGCAGCCCAAGCGCCAACAGCCCAAAGCCCACATAGACCCTGAAATCGAGCGTCTCGTCCAGCACCGCCGCCCCTAGGACGATCGCAACAGGGGCCGCCAAAAGCGTCACCAACAACAGATTGCCCGACCCGGCCATCTCTAACACACGGTAATACAACAAATAGGCAAATGCCGTCGCGCCTATCGCCAGATAGACCAAAGCCCCCCAGGTCGGCGCGCCATAGTCCAGCGTCGGCATCCCATCCACCCAAAGCGCAATGGGCAGAATGAACAGGGCAGATGCGCTCGTCATGCCCGTCGCGGCAACCTGTGGCCGATAGCCCCCCAGGAACACACGCCCGAAAGAGCCCGCAAAAGCATATGAAACAGAAGCGCCAAGAATGGCCAGCTGCGACAGGGATTGCAGGTTGAAGGCGCTGAATGCCCCCAGTCCAATCGCCGTCGCGACGCCGCCAAACCCGATCACAACGCCACACATCTTGCGTGCCGTCAGTTTTTCATCCGCAAAGAACAGAGCTGCCAGAAGAACCCCGAATATCGCCGTAGATGCGTTGAAAATAGAGGCCAGCCCAGACGGAACCAGCAATTGCCCCCAAGCAATCAGGGAAAAGGGAATAACGTTGTTCAGCAACCCCATGCCAAGAAAACACAGCCATGCCTTTGGCGACCACGGCATAACCAACCCGCGCCAAGCCACATAGGCCCACAGGACCATTGCCCCTCCGGTCACCCGAAACGCCACAATCGTAAAGGTCGGAATCTCTTGCACGGCCAGGCCAAATGCCAAAAAGGATCCGCCCCAAACACCCGCCAGCAGCAGCAATTCGGCCCAGGACCGAAGCGTTAGTTTTTTCTGGTCTTCCATATATCGGCGCATACCAAGATCACAGTCACGGGGCGACCCGTTTCTTGCGCCAAAACATCAGGCGGCAGAGTTTCGCGCCTCGACCCGGATATTGTAATAGGTCGCAGCAAAAATGATGATCGCGCCCAAAAGCACCGGCGGCTCTAGCGGTTCATTGTACAAAAAGTAGCCAACCGCCACGATCAGCGGCAAGCGCACGAAATCGATCGGCACCACGACCGCAGCAGGGGCAAGGGACAGGGCCGTCGTCAGACAAAAATGCGCAACCAACCCAGCCATTCCAATAACAACCAGCCAAGGCACGGAACCCGCGGACGGGATCGCGATATCCCCGTCATACCCCGCACAGATCAGACCAAAGACCAGCTGCGTCCCTGTCAGCCAGAACATAATGCAGGTGATCGTCTCTGTCCGTGTCAGCAAGCGCGTGAACACCGCCGAAGCCGCAAAGCCTATGGCAGCCAGCGCGGCGGCAACGATGCCGGCGCTTAGCCCAATGCTCCATGGTCGGGTGACGATCAGGATACCGGCAAAGCCGATCACTGCAGTCATGACGCGCGTGCGTGTCAGGCTTTCCCCCAAGACGATGGCGGCCAGGAACATGACCCAGATCGGCAAGGTAAATTCCAACGCAAAGACCTGCGCCAGTGGCACAACCGTCACCGCGAAAAGCCATAGATTTTGCCCTGTGAAATGAAACAGGTTGCGCACGATCTGCGTGCCCAAACTACGCGTCGTGATCTGTTGGCGCGTGCCCGCAAGTGTCGCGACGCTCAGCACCACAATAACCCCCAGCAAAGAGCGGTACATCATGATCTCAAACGTATCCATCTCAAAGGACACGGCCCGTGCCGCAACCGCCATGGCTGTAAAGGAAACGATGGAACCGATCATCCAGATCGCCGCTGCAACCGGCCTCGATTGGGGCTGTGTCATTTGGGAACGGTCTTTAGATTGCGCGGAATGTGCTTTGATTTTTTCCACCACTGCGACGCGCGGGTGCGTGCGGTGTGCGCGTCAAACGCGGCCTGATCCACAAACCGTTCGCGCACGATAAAGATACAAGGATCGGTCTCTGACGGATCAATTGAAAATGAAATGCAGCCCGGCTCAGCGCGCGTCAGGCGAACATGCTCTGCCACCTCGACCTGAACCATTTCAAGATCCTGCGGCGTGCAGGTCAGGGTCCCGGTGATGACGATATTTTCAGACATGTTGGCTCCTAAATTGGACTGGTGCTTGGGGTCTTTTCCAATTCAGCCACAAAATGCTTTTCAGAATGTCATAGGCCTTAAACCATCGCGCGTCCCAAGACGCTACCGAACATTACACGAATGGCAAGCAGGAATCGGAGGATCAAAATTTGTCCCAGAAGCGCCTCACTATGTGAAAAGCATGTCGTTTTAAAACCAGCGAAACACCCCGATCAAACCGGCGGCGGCATAAAACAACTGCAACAACAGCATCCCGTAATGCTTGCACAGAAACGCCCAGATCCCGATGGAAATCGCCGAAATGAACAACAGGCTAAAGCCCAAGACCTCATTCCCGGTGTTTGACGCGATCAGCATTGAATAGGCGATCGCCGTCAAAACACCGAACCATTCCAGCGCTTTTTTCGTGGTTATTCCCACTCTATCGTCCCCGGAGGCTTTGATGTGATGTCATAGGTCACGCGATTGATGCCCGTGACTTCGTTTATGATCCGCGTTGCGGTTTCGCCCAGGAATTCATGGGTGAAGGGGTAGTAATCCGCCGTCATTCCATCCACCGAAGTGACCGCCCGCAAAGCGCAGGCAAAGTCATAGGTGCGGCCATCACCCATAACGCCGACCGTGCGCACCGGAAGGATCGCCACAAAGGCCTGCCAGATTTCATCATACAGCCCATGCTTGCGGATCTGATCGATATAGACCGCATCCGCTTTGCGCAGGATTTCCAGTTTTTCACGGGTGATTTCACCAGGGCACCGGATCGCAAGGCCCGGGCCAGGGAAGGGGTGGCGGCCGATAAAACTGTCCGGCAGGCCAAGCTCGCGGCCCAGGGCGCGGACCTCATCCTTGAACAGCTCTCGCAGCGGTTCGACCAGCTTCAGCCCCATCTTTTCAGGCAGGCCGCCCACATTGTGGTGCGACTTGATGGTGACCGACGGGCCACCACTAAAACTGACGCTTTCGATCACATCCGGGTAAAGCGTGCCTTGGGCCAGAAACTTTGCGCCGCCGACGTCTTTGGCATGTTTCTGGAACACGTCGATGAACAGCTTACCGATGATCTTGCGCTTGGTTTCCGGATCGCTTTGACCATCCAGTTCGCCAAGGAACAGCTCTGTCTCATCCGCATGGATCAGAGGCATATTATAGTGGTCGCGGAACATGGTGACGACCTCTTCGGCCTCACCCTGACGCAGCAGGCCGTGATCCACAAAAACGCAAGTTAGCTGTTCGCCAATCGCCTCATGGATCAGAACAGCCGCAACCGAGGAATCGACCCCGCCCGACAGGCCACAAATCACCTTGGCATCGCCGACCTGTTCACGAATACGGGCGATGGCATCGGCGCGATAAGCCCCCATAGACCAGTCCCCCGTGAACCCGGCAAGACGCACAAAGTTTTCGTAGAGTGTTTTGCCATTCGGTGTGTGGTGCACCTCTGGATGGAACTGCACCGCAAAGAAATTGCGATCCAGATCGGCGGTCACCGCAAAAGGCGCATTGGGCGAGGTGCCGAACACCTCAAACCCGGGCGCGATGGCGGCGACATGATCGCCATGGCTCATCCAGACCTGTTCCTGATCGGTTTCAAACCAGCCCGCCAGCAAATCAATACGTGCATCAGAGGGCGTGACAAAGGCGCGGCCAAACTCTGCGGTGCCATGGCCGCGTTCAACGCGTCCACCCAACATCTGCATCATCACCTGTTGGCCATAGCAGATGCCCAGAACCGGCACGCCCAGCTCAAACACCGCCGCCGGAGGCCGAGGCGATCCATCGTCAATCACGCTGGCCGGACCACCGGACAGAATAACGGCCTTTGGGGCGAATTCAGCCAGAAAGCTTTCCGTGACATTCTGAAACGGGTGAATTTCGCAATATACGTTCAGTTCGCGCAGGCGACGGGCAATCAGCTGCGTAACTTGGCTGCCAAAATCGACGATCAGCAGGCGTTCATGTGATGTTTTTTTCATGCCAGCGGAATAGAATGCTCTGGGCATCGGCGCAAGGGCTGCAGGCGATTTGCACGCTATGGCCGTTGATTTTGGCTGCCGATGCCGGGATTTTCGCCAATGGCCTTTGGGAATGTCGCTAATACACCGAAAATGGCGCAATCCGGTCATGGCGTCGATGCTGTTCGCGCTAAGTGACTTAAAAAGACAGCCAGTGGGAAGTTGAAAATGCCAGAATCAGGAACACGGCGCCGTGGACGTGCAGGGGGTGGGGCCGCACGACGCGCAGAGCGCAGCGCAGTTCATATTGAAACCGCACGCTATATTGAACGCAACATCCCGAATCTGGAAATCCTGACGCCAGAAGCGCTTGAAATTATCGAAACCAACGCCGAAGCCATTCTGGAAGAAATCGGCGTCAATTTCGTCGACAACCCCAAAGCGTTGGAGTTGTGGCGAGAGGCGGGGGCCGATGTTCAGGGCGAACGCGTTCACATCCCGCGCGGATTGGCGCGAAAACTATGTGAAACGGCCCCCTCCAACATCACGCAACATGCACGCGACCGCAGTAAATCCGTTGAAATCGGCGGCAAGTCTTTGGTGCTGGCGCCAGTCTATGGCCCGCCCTTTGTCCGCGATCAGGCGGGAGGCCGGCGCTACGCCACCATGGAAGATTTCAAGAACTTCGTGAAACTCGGCTATATGTCCAAATGGCTGCACCATTCCGGCGGCACGGTATGCGAACCCACAGATATTCCCGTCAACAAGCGGCACCTGGACATGTTGCTGGCCCATATGACGCTGTCAGACAAACCCTATATGGGCTCTGTGACAGAACCAAGCCGTGCGGCGGATTCCGTTGAAATGTCGAAGATTCTGTTCGGCGACGACTTCGTCGACCAGAACACGGTGATGACCTCGCTGATCAACATCAATTCGCCGATGACCTTTGATTCGACGATGATGGGCGCGCTTGAAATCTATGCCAAAGCCAATCAGGCCTGCATCATTTCGCCCTTTATCGTGGGCGGCGCGATGGCACCTGTGTCGGTTGCAGGCACATTGACCCAAGTTCTTGCCGAAGTCCTGGCGGGTGTGGCCTATTCCCAATTGCTGCGCCCGGGTGCCCCTGTGATCTTTGGGGCCTTCGTCACCTCGATCGACATGAATTCCGGCGCGCCGACATTCGGCACACCAGAAGCGGCGCAAATCACATTGGGGGCTGGGCAGTTGGCCCGCCGCCTGAACCTGCCTTACAGATCCGGCGGATCGTTCTGTGGCTCAAAGCTCCCCGACGCTCAGGCCGCCTACGAAACCGCAAACACGCTGAACAATGCCTTGTTGTCGGGCGTCAATTTCATGCTGCATGCCTGTGGCTGGCTCGAAGGCGGCTTGGTCAGTTCTTACGAGAAATTCGTCATGGATGCGGATCAGCTGGGCGCGTTGCACAAAATGGCCCAAGGCATCGATATGTCAGAGAACGAACAAGCGCTGGATGCCATCCGTGAAGTCGGCCCCGGCGGACACTATCTGGGCTGTGCCCACACGCAGGCCAATTTCAAAGATGCGTTCTGGCGCTCAGAGGTTTTTGACTACAAACCCTTTGAAACATGGGACGAAGAGGGCGCGCGTGATACCGAAACCCTTGCAGGCGTACGTGTCGCAAAACAGCTGTCGGACTATCAGGCCCCTGCGCTGGACCCGGGCATCAACGAAGCCCTGGTCGATTACGTTGCCCGCAAAAAAGCCGAAATGCCCGACGCCAATTACTGACTGCCAAGCCCAGGGGACCGCAACAACCGCGCCTCTGCCATCAACGCAATCAGCACTTCGACGTGACGTGTCACGCGGTAAGAGGCGTCGTCCGCTTTGCGCGTTTCCTCTAGCTGCGCTTCTTGTTGCATCAGCGCTCTGATCGCTGTTGCCGGGGACGGCGTGGCGCTGGCTTGGGTCAACCGCTTTAGATCACGCTCGCGACGGTAATCCTGCAATCCGAACCGCGCCGCGCGGATCAAAAGCCGTGGGCGATAGATTTTTCTAAGTATGTCTGTTGGGTCTGTCATGTCTGATCCTTTCGATTTCGGATCAAAATTACACAACCCAAGCGTGTGTTGCGTTTTGCAACGATTCCCCGCACGCAACCTTTTCAATTTGTTTAAAATTTAAAAACAATCTTAAACGGCCAGTCCGCTGTTAATCATCTGGTAAGAAACACAACCTTAGGTTGTTATTAACTCTTTGTCCTGTGGTCAGAGCTGCCCTCTGCCCGGGATTCAATATTAAGGTTGTCCGCTGCGGGGCGGGTCCGGTTTTCCGTGGGGGGAAAGATGCTGAACACCGCGAAATGTCCCTTGGCGTCAAAGGGTTTTCCAAACTGGCTGCCCGTGCCCGTTCAAAATTACCTCTGGCATACGGAACACGGCTTTCCAATACGCGAATTGGCACGCCGCACAGGCTGCCATGCCTCAACCATCCTTCGTCAAATCCGAAAAACCGAAGCCCGGCGCGATGACCCTTTGGTCGACACCGCGCTGATCTGGCTGGGGCAGGACCATTCCGTCCCCGCCAGGCCCACTCATTCCAACGAAAAGGATTTTAACACCATGAACATGCAAACCAACACCCAGTCCCCAATTGCCGATCCAGACCATATTGCACGGGAATCCAAAAGGATCCTGCGCCGCTTGTGCGAACCTGCGGCCTGCCTTGCCGTTGCCTCTGAAATGGAAAAGGCCGTGGTCGTGCGTGAAACCACGGATGGGCGCACCATCCGCACCGCGATCACCGACCGGCCAGTCGTGCATGCCATGGCCCTGAACGACTGGATTGCCAGTGCAGCGGGGGGGCGTATCTCTCGCTATCAAATCACACCGGCAGGCCGTGGCGCGTTGAAACGGATGTTGGACGAAGACCAAAGCAACGCCACCGGCTTTGCAGAGGCCCGAGCCACATTTGATGGCTCTTGGGCGGATCCTCAAATGGCATTTGACGACCCCAGTACATCCCGCAGCGCCCGCTATAGCCTAGCGGAATCGCCGGTATCCGCCATCGCGCGACGCAAAGACAAGGCCGGGAACCCGTTCCTGTCGGCTGATCTTGTTGCCGTTGCCGAACGCGTGCGCGAAGATTTCGAACTGGCCCGGATGGGACAACCGGCGGTGCAAAATTGGGAACCCTTTCTTAATGGCGGCGGACAGGCTTCGCCTCAAACACCTGACCCACGGGACGGTGCCGCCGCCGCCCGTGCACGCGTCGGCAACGCTCTGCGGGATCTGGGGCCGGGGCTGGGCGACGTGGTGTTGCGGGTCTGTTGTTATATGGATGGCGTTGAAACGGCCGAAAAACGCATGGGATGGTCTGCCCGATCCGGCAAGATCGTTTTGCGCATCGCGTTGCAGCGGCTCAAACGGCATTATGAACAATTGGGAAATTCCGCCCTTATTGGTTAGCGGCACCGCCGCGTCAGGCCCAGCCCCGGGCCTGACGGGCATAAAACAACGCCGCATATCAGACATGCAACATATCCGCTTGGGGCTGGCGGGCAGAGGGTCTATATAGTCCGTTAAGTAACCAGAGGCTGATATGACCGCTCGTGACCTGAAGATCCCCGGCGAACGCCACCCTGAAAAGGCGCACCGCCCCGACAATGCCCAACCGCGCAAACCGGATTGGATCCGCGTCAAAGCGCCCAATTCCGCGGGCTACACCAAGACCCGCAATATCATGCGCGAACATAAGCTGGTGACCGTCTGCGAAGAAGCCGGCTGTCCGAATGTCGGGGAATGCTGGTCACAAGGCCACGCCACCATGATGATCATGGGAGAGGTCTGCACCCGCGCCTGCACCTTCTGCAACATTGCCACCGGCAAACCGCCAGAGGCGTTGGACGTGTTTGAACCGGGCCGCGTCGCGGATGCGGTCAAAAAGCTGGGTCTGAACCACGTTGTCATCACATCCGTGGACCGCGACGACGTAGAGGATGGGGGCGCAGAACATTTCGCCCAGACCATCCGTGCGATCCGCCGTCAGGCCCCTGACACGACCATAGAAATCCTGACACCGGATTTCATCAAATGTGGCCCCGAAGCACTGGAAGTCGTGGTGGCCGCGAAACCCGATGTGTTCAACCACAACCTTGAAACCGTTCCGGGCCTCTACCCAGAGGTGCGCCCCGGCGCGCGCTATTTCCATTCTTTGCGTCTTTTGCAACGCGTCAAGGAACTCGATCCATCCATGTTCACCAAATCCGGCATCATGGTCGGATTGGGCGAGGACCGTCAGGCCGTGATGCAAGTGATGGAAGACATGCGTGCCGCTGACATCGATTTTCTGACCATCGGGCAATACTTGCAGCCGACCCCAAAACACCACGCGGTGGACCGGTTCGTTACGCCCGAGGAATTCGCAACCTACGAAAAAGCCGCCTTTGGCAAGGGCTTCCTGATGGCCTCGGCAACGCCGCTGACACGGTCGAGCTATCACGCAGGTGATGATTTCGCCCGCTTGCGCGAAGCGCGGCTCAAGAAACTTGGCCGCGCCTGATTTTAGGGGTTTGAGACCGCGGGTACGGCCTTGAGATAGGCAACAATGGCCCGCACGTCCTCTTCGGGCAGTTGCGCCATGTTGTCGACCACCTCAACCATTTCACCGCCAACCGTGTCAAAGTCTGGGGTAAAGCCGGTTGTCAGGTAATTCTTGATGTCCTCATCGCTCCAGTCCAGGGCGCCGGGTGTGATGTTGGGAATCGTTCCCTGACCTGATGGGTTCGGACCACCAGCCAACCATTTGGACATCTGCAACCCGCCCAAAGCGTTGCGCGGCGTGTGGCATTCGCCGCAATGGGCCAAGGCCTCGACCAGGTAACGGCCGCGTTCGACTTCCGGTGTCGGGGCGTCTTTCAGCACCCAACCTTCGTTCATGAACAGGAATTTCCAACCGCCAAGAGTGCGGCGGATGTTGAACGGGAACCCGACATCATGGGGTTTGCTGGGCGTCGACACCGGGGGCAGGGTCTTTAGATACGCCGCCAAGGATACAATGTCCTGCAAACTGGCATGGGTATATGTCGTGAAAGGGAATGCCGGATAAAAATGCTGCCGGTCGGGCGAAGTGCCATGCTTTAGCGCGTTCACCAGATCGATGGTGTCCCAGCTTCCAATACCCGCAGTTGGGTCTGGCGAAATGTTTGGGGCGTAAAACGTGCCAAAATCGCTGACAAAGCTGCGTCCGCCAGCCAGCTCAAGCTTTGCTTCGCCTTCCGCGCCGGGGGCGGCATGACAAGATGCACACCCGGCGGCCGTGAACACTTGCTGGCCCGCGACGGGATCGCCCACAAGACCTGCAATTTCATCTGAATTTGTGGTTTTCGGGATGGTCACCAGCCAGAAAACGACCAGTCCAATAAACGCGAGTGCGAAGAGCACTTTCAACATACGCACAGCACGTACTCCGATTGGGGGTGGATGCGCCGCGAACGGCGCATCCGGTAAGCGTTATTCTGACGCGCGGTATGCTTTGTGGCAACTGCCACATGCAGCGCCAATCGGACCAATTGCGGCCTGTAGCGATTCAAGACCGCCACCGGCAGCTGTTTGCATCGCAGCAGCCCCTTCGCTGAGCTTGGTGGCTTCGGCCATGACACCTGGGAAATCTTCCCACAACGCAGGCAAGGCACGTGTGCCTTCAACAGCGCTGGAATCAGAGCCGGCAGGCCAATATGTGGACTGGTCCAAGTTCACCAAAGCTGCCAGATTGTTCGCAGCAGCTGTCGCGGCCTCTGCGTTATATTCCATTTTGCCCTGGGCCATTCCGCCAAGGATGACCAAGTTATATTGATAAAGATCCATTTGGGCCTGACGTGCTTTGATTGCTGCGTCGAAAGGGCCGGCGTGGCTTGCTGCAAACACAGCTGTTGAAGCAACAGCGAGCGTCGCAACAGAAAGAGCGATTTTTTTGAACATCAGATACTCCTGAAGGAATCGTTATGGATAGCTCGACCTTACCTGTGTAAATACTCATGTGAAGTGGGAATTTTTGCAGTGGAGTCACGCAATTATGCACAGCCATGATAACTGGGACGATTTGCGGTTCATTTTGGCGGTGGCCGAAACCGGGTCGGTCAGTGCTGCAGCGCGAAAACTTGGCGTGAACCATGCAACCGTCCTGCGCCGTGTTTCCGCCTATGAGGAACGTCAGGGCATTGATATCTTTGACAAAACATCCCGGGGTTACCGGGTCATAGAGGACCGCCTGCGCGTCATCACGGCCGCCCGCGAGGTCGAAAATGCCATCCAGGCCGTGGACCGCGCCGTACAAGGGACCCAAGCCCCATTGCAGGGCAAAGTGCGGGTCACCTCGACTGATTCCATTTGTCAGATCGTTTTGCCCCCAATCGTCGCCGAAATGCAAAAAGAGGCGCATTGCCTGCAAATTGAGCTGATGTCGACAAACGCGCATTTGGAATTAGCCAGGCTAAACGCGGATATTGCCGTGCGCCCTGCGGACACGCTGTCGGATGAGCTTAAGGGCGACATTGCTGCGCGGCTGGCATTTGACGTCTATGCAAGGCCGGATTGTGGCCGGGACAAGTGGATTGGTCTCAGCGGCCCCCTGTCCAGAGCGCCAGCGGCCAAATGGATGCAAGAAACCGTTTCCGCAAATCAGTTGGTCGGCGCAGGGGATAGTTTCATCACCTTGCGTGAATTCGCTGCCGTCGGATTGGGGCAGGCGATTTTGCCTTGCGTGGTCGGGGAAACGGATCCACGGCTTGAACGCAGGCGCGGCATTTTTCCCGAAAGTGCAGTCAATATCTGGGTGGCCAGCCACTTTGATCTATATGACGCCCCACGGATCAGGGCCGTGCGGCAGTTGCTGATGCAGGCCTTGGCCAAACGCGCCCCCGAATTGGCAGGCCTTCCAGCTAGCGATTGATGCGCCCCTTGGGGATGCTGTCGACCGTCAGCCATTCCGGCCAGCCAAACAGACGCTCCCAGGCAAACAAGACAAGACAAAAGACAATGGCCACAGCGACCAGAATGATCCGCTTTTCAGAGGGCGGGTTACGCGCCCATCTTGCCATACGCAGGAACTGACGTGGGTTGATATTCATCGCCCAGGCCAGATCAACACGTCAGCCCGCGTCATCAAGAAACCTGACTTTGCCGATGAAGGGCAAGTTTCGGTTTCTTTGTGCAAAGTCAATGCCATAGCCCACGACGAATTCATCCGGGATTTCAAACCCTGTCCAATCCGCCTTGATGTCCACCTCGCGGCGCGAGGGCTTATCCAGCAACGCGATCGTGTGCATCTTGCGCGGGCCGCGCGTGCCCAGCAGGGCAATCACGTGTTTTAGCGTGAACCCCGTGTCCACGATATCCTCTACCAACAACACATCCCGGCCCGAAATTTCCCCGCGCAAATCCTTGAGGATACGCACCTCGCGGCTGGATTCGGTGCTGTCGCCATAAGACGACGCCTCTAGGAAATCGACCTCGACATTCATGTCCAGCTCTCGCACCAGATCGGCGATGAACACGAATGACCCGCGCAGCAGACCAATCACGACCAGCTTTTCGCTGTCCGAATAGGCATCCTTAATCTCGCGGGCCAGATCTTCGATCCGGGCGGCGATGGTCTTGGCCGAAATCAACTCATCGATCTCGTAAGCTGGCTGTGTCATGAAGTCCCCTTGCAATTCCTGCCGTAGTTTACGAAAGGATGGCCCCAATACACCAGACCAAAGAGCACATGCCCAGACATTCTGAAACCAGAACACTGCCCTATAGCGCCAAGCAGATGTATGATCTGGTGGCGGATGTGAAAAGCTATCCCGAATTTCTGCCCTGGTGTGCTGCTGCGCGAATCAAATCGAAGACGCCCCAGGGCGATGCAGTGATCATGGACGCCGATCTGGTGATTTCGTTCAAAGTCTTTCGCGAGCGCTTTGCCAGCCGGGTGACCCTGTGGGAACAGACCCAAAAGATCGACACCGAATATCTGGACGGGCCGTTCAAATACATGAAATCCAACTGGGCGTTTCGCGATGTCGACGGCGGATGCGAGATTGATTTTTTCGTCGATTTTGAATTTCGCAACATGATCCTGCAACGTTTGATTGGCGTCGTCTTTAACGAAGCGATGCAACGCATCGTTCGCGCGTTTGAGACCCGCGCCGCCGCGCTTTACGGAACCGAAACGTAAAAGGGGCCAACCGGTCCGGTCAGCCCCAATGTTCAAACGACCTGTCAAAACCCTTTATGACTGGTGGTCATAAGCGCTTTCGCCATGCTGGCTAAGATCAAGCCCTTGAAATTCCGATTCTTCATCAACCCGAAATCCAACCAATGCGCCGCACAGCTTGACCAGAATAACCGTCACAACCGTTGTGAAAACGCCGACGATAAGCAGCGCCCCCAATTGAGCCGTCCAGGTTGCATCATTGGCAAAACCAAGGGTGCCAAAGACCGCGATCATAATCGTGCCAAAGATCCCGCCGACGCCGTGCACGGCAAAAACGTCCAGCGTGTCGTCGATCTGCAGCTTGTTGCGGATCAGGCCAACTGCTTCCTGACACAAGACACCGGCAATCGCACCAATGATCAGCGCCTCAACCGGGCCAACAAACCCAGAGGCCGGCGTGATAGAGGCCAACCCGGCGATCGTCCCGGTCACAATCCCCACAAGAGAGGCTTTGCCGTATTTGATCCGCTCCCATGCCGCCCAGCTGAGCGAGGCCATCGCCGCAGAGATATGGGTCACGGTCAATGCCATAGCCGCGCCGCCATCCGCTGCCAGCTGCGATCCGCCATTAAAGCCGAACCATCCAACCCAAAGCATGGCCGCACCGATCATGACATATCCCGGATTGTGCGGTGGTTTTGTATTGACCTTACGCGCGCCCAACATGACCGCGATGATCAGCGCCGCAAGCCCGGCGGTTTCATGCACCACAATGCCACCGGCAAAGTCGCGGGCCCCAACAGCCCCCAGAATGCCGCCGTCCGACAACAAACCGCCCCCCCAGATCCAATGCACGACGGGCGCATAGCACAGCAACATCCAAAGTGTTGAGAACAATAGAACAAATCCGAAATTGATACGTTCAACATAGGCCCCGACGATCAGGGCGGGCGTGATGATCGCAAAGGTCATCTGAAAGGCAAAAAACAAAACCTCGGGCAGGGTGCCGGACAGGCTGTCTGCGGTGACCCCGATTAGGAACATTTTGTCCAAACCGCCCCAAAGCAGGTTGCCGCTGCTGCCAAATGCGATGGAATACCCCACGGCCAGCCAGGCCACGCTCATCAAACATGCAATTGCATAGCAATGCATGAACACGCTCAAGACGTTACGCGCGCGAACAAGCCCGCCGTAAAACAAAGCCAGGCCCGGCAATGTCATGAATAGGACAAGCGCGGTTGCCACGATTATCCAAGCTGTATCAGCCCCTACCATTCTTCCCTCCCGTTCGGAATCCAGTGTTCGGGGCAAGAAATGTTATTGAGGCGCAAAGGAAAGTGGCAGATACCTACAGGGTAGATTAAAAATCGAGCATTTAGCAAAACGCTTATTATTTATGCGTCAGACAGCCTGTTCGCACATCTTTTAGACTTTTTAAGAACACGCTTCCAACAGCAACTCTAGCGCATGGTGAACCGTCGCCGCCCGGACATTCGCGCGCCCAATCGCACCAAACTGGATTTCTTCCGTACGAACTGGTGCACCCTTTCGGGCAATCCCGAAACACACCAACCCTTCGGGCTTTTGCGCAGTGCCACCGGGCCCCGCAACCCCGGTGACTGAAACAGCCACATCTGCCAGAGACCCGGACAAGGCACCAAGCGCCATTTCCTGTGCGGTCTGCTCTGACACTGCACCAAATGAATCCAATGTCTGCTGCTGTACCCCCAGCATCGCAATCTTGGCCGCATTGGAATAGGTGACGAACCCTCGATCAAACACATCCGAGGATCCGGCGATTTCGGTCAAAGCCCCGCTGATCAAGCCACCTGTACAGCTCTCCGCTGTCGCAATCATCAGGCCAGATTTTCGCGCCGCTTCCAGAACCGAAACGGCCAAAGCGGTGCTATCCAACGATATACTCCCAGATCAAAGCGCCATGATGGGCGAAGGCCGCGGCAAAGAACACAACCGCCGCCGCCATAATCCCGGCGATGACATCATCCATCATGACGCCAAACGCATCCGTGCGCTTATCCGCCCAACCTACAGGCCCTGGCTTCCAGATATCAAACAGGCGGAACATCAAAAACCCGACGACCCAACCGGGATAAGGAAAGACCCAAGGGTCAGACCCCATCCACCACAACCCGGCAGACAATGGGAACAGGGCGATCCATTGCCCGACGACCTCGTCAATAACAATTTCCGACGGATCATGATCCGCCTTGCCCGCGGTTTCCTGAACCGTCGCCCACCAGCCCAAGGCAAAGACCAGCAGCGTGGCGATGGCCAGCGCTGGAAAACCGCCCAGCCCATGGATCACCCAAGCCACAGGGATTGCAGCGGCCGATCCCCAGGTGCCGGGGGCAGGGCGCAACAGGCCCACATAAAAGAACGTCGCAATCAGTTTGCTCATGATTTCACCATTGCAACCGTCGCGCTGGCAGCAATGCCTTCTCCGCGTCCGGTAAACCCAAGTTTTTCTGACGTCGTCGCCTTAACGCTGACCCGATCCGGGGCCACATCCATTATGCGCGCCAAAACTTGCGCCATCGCGTCCGCGTGCGGCCCGACCTTGGGAAACTCGCAGATCAGTGTCACATCCGCATTTGAAAGCGCATAGCCCATGTCGCGCATCAGCGTGACAGCGTGGTCCAGAAAAATCTCGCTGGCGGCCCCTTTCCACTGGGGATCACTGGGCGGAAAATGACGACCGATGTCTCCTTGTGCCAAAGCGCCGTAAATCGCATCCGTTAGGGCGTGCATCCCCACATCGGCGTCAGAATGCCCCTGCAACCCGCGACTGTGGGCAACCTCGACCCCGCATAAGATGACATGATCCCCCTCACCAAAACGGTGAACGTCAAATCCGTTTCCGACCCGTATATCCATTTGTCCTGCTGCCAATATCTGTTCCGCCCGCTCAAAATCGCCTGGAACCGTGATCTTCAGGTTCTGCTCATCGCCGGGCACCATGGTGACTTCTATACCTGCTGCGCGGGCAACCTCAACATCATCCGAAGCACCGCCGGGATGGGCCCGGTGCGCCGCCAGAATACCATCAAAATGAAAGCCTTGCGGGGTTTGCGCACGGTAAAGCTCTGCCCGATCCACAACATCGCGGATCACCGCATCCCGCCCGCGCCACAGCGCATCGGTCACAGCGACAGCAGGGGCAGCACCTTTATGCACCTCCAACGCAGCGCAGACTCTGCCCAAAAGATCTGGATGGACCAAGGGCCGCGCCACATCGTGGATCAGCACCCGCGTAGTGGCACTACCCACGAGCGCTTCCAGCCCCGCCCGAACAGAGGCATCCCGACTGTCCCCACCCACGACAATAGATATAGACGGGTCCGGCAAATGACTTTGCGCCAGTTCAACGTCGTCGCGATGCACCACCAAGACGACCTGGTCGATCAGCTGAGATTGCGCAAACAAGGTCAGCGTACGGCGGGCCACGGTCTGCCCTGCAAGCTCTCGCCATTGCTTGGGAATCTCTCCACCAAGACGCGTGCCACGTCCCGCGGCTACAATTATCGCGGAAATTGTCATTTATGCCCTCAATTTTTGCAGTTCTGTTTAGGGCGCAGCACGCAAACTGACAATGCCGCTCTCTTCTGCACATTTTTTGGGCATATCCCGAATTACGTCTGTTTTTTACACCTTGCGAATTGCAAATGCACCAAAGCATCGCTACCTCCAACTGGAATGCATAAGGATTAGGCGTTTGTCTATTCAAGTGGCAAATATTACTCTTGCGTCGCCAGTTTTTCTGGCACCGATGGCCGGTATCACCGACTTGCCATTCCGAAAGGCTGTGCAACGTCACGGCGCGGGACTTGTGGTCAGCGAAATGGTTGCCAGTCAGGAAATGGTTCAATCCAAGCCCGGCGTGCGCGAGCGGGCAGAGCTGGGATTCGATGTCGAAAACACATCCGTCCAGATCGCCGGACGGGATGCCTATTGGATGGATCAGGCCGCGCGGATCGTTCAGGACAATGGGGCGCGGATGATTGACATCAATATGGGCTGTCCCGCCAAGAAGGTCACGAATGGCTATTCCGGTTCGGCCCTGATGAAGGATCTGGATCACGCCCTGACCCTGATCGAGGCTGTCGTCAAAGCTGTGGACATCCCCGTCACCCTCAAGACCCGACTGGGCTGGGATGACGATATGATGAATGCAGCAGATCTGGCAAAACGTGCAGAAGCCGCCGGGATTCAGATGATCACGATCCACGGCAGAACCCGGTGTCAGTTCTATAAAGGGCAGGCGGACTGGGCGGCCATCGCTAATGTGAAATCCGCCGTCGACATCCCCGTGATCGCCAATGGCGACATTACAACGGAACAAAACGCCCATGACGCGTTGGCGGCCTCTGGCGCGGACGGGATCATGGTGGGGCGCGGCATTCAGGGGCGCCCCTGGTTCCTTGCGCAGCTCAGCGCGGCACTTGCCGGGCAGGCGAAACCAACCGATCCCACGGCACAGGAATTGTGCGAAATCGCGCTCAGCCACTATCAGGACTGCCTGTCCTTTTATGGGCACGATCTGGGGCACCGCGTCGCCCGCAAACATCTGGGCTGGTACATGGACGAGGCCAAAACACCCGCCCCATTGCGCAAATCAATTCTAACTGAACGCGACAGCACAGTTGTCGTGGCGTTGCTCCCGGAAGCCCTTGAAACCAATTGGCAGGATGCCGCATGACGAAACGATTTGAATCTATCTGGGTCTCTTTGCCTGTTCCGGCTTTTGTCATGGACGAAACCGACACGATCATCGAAGCCAACCCGGCCTCTGAACAATTCCTCAACGCGTCGGCCAAAAGCATCCTTGGCGCGCCGGTGCTGGACCGTCTGGCCATCGACGCCCCGCTGGAAGGCGCGTTTAGCCGGGTGCGAAACGACCATTCAGCCTTGTTTATCAACAATGTTGACGTGTCTGGCGGCAACAAAGCCCCGATCCAATGCAACATCCAGATCGCACCGATCACCGGGGCCACCGGCCATATTCTGATGATCATGGAGCCGCGGCAACTGGCAGATCGTCTTGGTCGGTCGCATTCGGTAAAATCATCCGCCCGGTCCGTGATTGGCATGGCAGAGATGCTGGCCCATGAGATCAAGAACCCACTGGCCGGCATCACAGGGGCAGCACAGCTGCTGTCGATGAACCTATCTGCAGATGATTTGGAACTGACCGACCTGATCGTCGCCGAAAGCCGCCGCATCGTGACGCTGCTGGAACAGGTCGAACAGTTCGGAAACCTACGCCCACCAGAACGCAAGCCCGTGAACGTGCACGATCTGTTGGACCGGGCCCGCAAATCGGCCTCTGTCGGTTTTGCCGCCAGCATGAAGATCACCGAAGAATTCGACCCCTCCTTGCCGCCAACCTATGTGGATGGCGACCAGATGTTGCAGGTCTTCCTGAACCTTCTGAAAAACGCCACAGAAGCGAATGACAAGGATCCGGGCCACATTCGCATCAAGACATTCTACGACCTGTCCCTGCGCCTGCGCCGCAAAGACGGGTCCGGAAACCCATTGCCGCTGCAGGTCGAGATCATCGATGACGGACCGGGGCTGCCCCCCGAAATCGCGGCGGATATTTTTGAACCTTTTGTTTCTGGACGGGAAAACGGAACTGGCCTGGGCCTTGCCCTTGTGTCCAAAATCATTTCCGAACACGAAGGCTGGATCACGGTAGATTCCGTGCCAGGCCGTACAGTGTTCCGGATTTCCCTGCCCATTGCCCCTAAAAACTTGACGGAGAATACCTAATGGACGGAACGATACTGGTCGCGGATGACGACCGAACAATTCGTACAGTTCTGACACAAGCCCTGACGCGGGCAGGGTGCAAAGTGCACGCAACATCGTCCCTCGTAACCTTGATGAGATGGGTCGAGGAAGGCAAAGGCGATCTGGTTATTTCAGACGTGATGATGCCGGACGGGAACGGCTTGGAATCCCTTCCGAAAATCAGCGCCGAACGCCCCGGCCTGCCGGTGATCATCATCTCTGCGCAAAACAACATCATGACCGCGATTCAAGCGGCAGAGGCCGAAGCCTTTGATTATCTGCCAAAGCCCTTTGACCTACCGGACCTGATGAAACGGGCCGCCCGCGCGCTAGAGGTCAAACGCCGCTCCACAAAACCGCGCGAAGAAACGGTTGAGCCGGGCCAGGGCGACGATTTGCCATTGGTTGGGCGCACAGCTGCGATGCAGGCCCTCTACCGTCTTGTTGCTCGGGTCATGAACACCGATCTTCCTGTTCTGATTACCGGCGAAAGCGGCACCGGGAAATCGCTAATCGCGCGCGCGATTCACGACTTTTCGGACCGCCGCAATCTGCCCTTTGTTGTTGCAGCCACCGCTGATCTTGAAACGATGGAAGGCCCGGCAACCTTGCTGAGCCGGGCCAAAAACGGGTCTTTGCTGTTTGACGAAGTCGGCGATCTGGATGACGAGGCACAGGCCCGCGTCGTGCGCATGCTGGACAGTCTCACGGATAATGGCCCGCGCATCATGGCCACCAGCCAGGCCGATCTGGCCCAGAAGATGGAGGCCGGCGCATTTCGTCAGGACCTTTACTATCGCCTGGGGGGCGTCAATGTCGCGGTTCCGTCGTTGCGCGAACGGGTCGAAGACATCCCGCTTTTGGCGGAACATTTTCTGGCCCGCGCAGAACGCGACGGTCTGACGCCGCGCCAATTCTCCAACGATGCCAAAACGCTGATCCGCACTTATTCCTGGCCCGGCAACGTGCGCCAATTGGAAAACACGATTCGCCGATTGGTCGTAACATCGTCCGAAGATGAGATCTCTGAAAGCGAAGTAGAGTTCATTTTGGGCAGCCAACCCGCGATGGAACCCCTTGATGGGGGCAGCAACGACAAGCTGTCCGCCTCAATCGCCAAACATTTGCGCCGTTATTTCGATTTGCACGGTGGCGTCCTGCCGCCCGCCGGGCTGTATCAGCGAATCTTGCAAGAAGTAGAGGTTCCTCTGATCGAAATTACTTTGGATGCGACCGGCGGAAATCAGGCGAAATGCGCCGATTTGTTGGGAATTAACCGAAATACTTTGAGAAAGAAGATCACAGAGCTCGATATCCGCGTGACACGCCGCCGCAAATTGATGTAAAACAGCAACAATAGAGTGGCAAATCGGCGTCAGCCGGGAACAGCCACCATTGGCGGTAATGCTGCGAAAGCAGTGAACATGTGAGGTAGCAGCGTGCGGGCTAGTGTCCGAACGTCGAGCTGGCAGCGTCTGAACAGGATCAGGCGCCAGCGGCGTTTTCAGAATGCGGCGACGCTTGGTCTGGTCATTCTTGGACCGGTCCTGACGTTCTTGACATATCTGGTTTTGGGGCCGCTTGATCAAAGCGCGTCGGCCCCCTTGTTGCGTCTGATCCTTTTAGCAGACCTCGTTTATATTCTGGTCGTGGCCGCGCTGGTCATTCAGCGCGTCGCCCAAATGATTGCGGCCCGCCGCGCCAAATCTGCCGGGTCCAGGTTGCACCTGCGATTGACCGGCGTTTTTGCCTTGATTGCGCTTATTCCGACGGTGCTGGTCGCGATCTTTGCCACGCTGACGGTGAATGTCGGCCTGGAAGGGTGGTTTTCCGAACGGGTGCGCGATGTGGTCGGAAACTCTTTGGCGGCGGCGGAGGCCTATGAGACCGAGCATCAACAGGATCTGATCGAAGACACAGGCGCACTGGCCAATTACCTGAACGTCAGCCGACGCGGCCAGAACTTCATTTCTGACGGGGATCTGCGACAGTTGCTAACAAGCGGTCAGATTCAGGTCCAGCGCGGCCTGCGCGAAGCGTATGTCATTGATGGCTCTGGCAACATACGTGCGCGCGGCGAACGATCCTATCTATTTGACTACGAACAACCGACGGAAGACCAGATCACCAAGGCACTGACCGGGGAAATCGTGGTCATTCAGGACTGGGATCTGAATGAATTCCGCGCCCTTGTCTCGCTGGACAATTTTGCTGATCGCTTGCTCTACGTTACACGCGACGTGGACGGGAAAATCCTTAACCTTTTGGACGAAACCAAGGAAACTGTTAATCTTTACAACCAGTTGGAAAGCGAACGCGGCAGATTGCTGTTCGAATTCGGTCTGATCTATCTGGGATTTGCGGTTATCGTTATTCTGGCGGCAACATGGCTTGGGCTGTGGTTTGCGGAACGGCTTGCCGGGCCTGTCGGGCGTTTGGCCGGTGCCGCACAGCGCGTCGGCGCAGGGGATCTGGACATCCAGGTCATCGAAGAAGAAGGCGATGATGAAATCGCCATGCTCAGCCGTTTGTTCAACCAAATGACCAAGCAACTGAAGGGACAGCGCGACACGCTGTTGGAAAACAACCAACAGATCGAAAACCGCCGTTTGCTGTTTGATTCCGTCTTGTCCTCTGTCACCGGCGGCGTTGTCGGGCTGGACAGCGAAGGTCGCGTGCAGTTTGTGAACCGATCTGCTGAACGGCTGCTAAGCCTGTCTGGCGGGTCAGAACACGGCATCGATATTGAAACCGCCGTTCCGGAGTTTGGACAGCTGTTTGAGCGGCTTCAGGCCAGCGGCGCGAATGTCGCGCAGGATGAAATCCGCATGGCCCGCGCCGGCAAGCTGGAAAACCTGTTGGTGCGCATGGCAACCCGGCGCAACACCGAGGGAGAGCTTGAAGGCTATGTTGTCACCTTTGATGACGTGACCGACCTTGTGACAGCACAGCGCATGGCAGCCTGGGGCGACGTGGCCCGCCGCATTGCCCATGAAATCAAAAACCCGCTCACCCCAATTCAACTGTCCGCCGAACGGGTTAAGCGTAAATTCGCACCATTGGTCGGCGATGCGGCCCCGGATTTGGAACAATACGCAGACGTAATCATCCGTCAAACCAATGACTTGCGCCGCATTGTTGATGAGTTTTCGAAATTCGCCAGAATGCCCGAACCAGAACGGCGCGACCGCGATCTGGTCAAGCTGCTGAATGACGCAATCGTCCTGCAGCAAAGCGGCCAGCCGGACATTTCGATTGTAGCGGACGTTCCCGAACGTGAAATCCACGCTGATCTGGATGCGACGATGATTGGCCAGGCGCTGACCAATCTGATCAAAAACGCAGGAGAAGCCATTGAAAGTTATACTGAAAAACACTCCGGATCAGATATCTCCGGCGAAATCCGAATCCACCTGTCCACGGAAGACGACAAGGCATTGATCACGATTTCCGACAATGGCATCGGTCTTCCAGAAGACCGGGCGCGTCTGTTTGAACCCTATGTAACGACGCGTGAAAAGGGCACTGGGTTGGGATTGCCCATTGTCAAAAAGATTATCGAAGAGCACGGCGGCAGCCTTACCCTGACGGACGCCGTGCCATTTGGACTTGACGTCGACCGCTTTGGCGCATGCGCAGAGATACGCTTGCCCATTCACGGCGACGACGGTCACACCACCAATAAAAAGCAGGCGCAATAAAATGAGGAGCATTCCAAATGGGTGATATTCTAATTGTCGATGATGAACGCGATATTCGCGAACTCATCTCGGACATCCTGAAAGACGAAGGCTACACCACGCGATTGGCCGCAAATTCCGATGACTGCATGGCCGAAGTGACGGGAGAGCCGCCATCCCTGATGATCCTGGATATTTGGCTGAAAGACAGTCAAATGGACGGAATCGATATTCTCAAGACCGTAAAGCGCGACAATCCGGAAATCCCGATTGTTATCATTTCCGGTCACGGCAATATTGAAATCGCCGTCGCCGCGATCAAACAAGGTGCTTATGACTTTATCGAAAAGCCCTTTAACATCGATCAGTTACTGGTGGTCATCCGCCGCGCAATGGAAGCATCCCGACTGCGGCGTGAGAATGTAGAACTGCGCCGCAATGACGTCGCTGTGTCAGAGATGATCGGGTCAAGTTCCACCTTTAAGACACTGAAAAGCAACCTGGATAAGGTGACCAAGTCCAACGGTCGGGTTATGCTGACCGGGCCTGCAGGGGCCGGCAAAGAAGTCGCTGCGCGTTACATCCACACCAATTCCAACCGCGCCAGCGGCCCGTTTGTCAGCGTGAATTCTGCCTCGATCGAACCTGACCGCATGGAAGAAGTGCTGTTCGGTCGCGAAACGGAAGACCACGGCCCGGAACAGGGTTTGCTGGAACAGGCCAACGGTGGTGTTCTGTATTTCGACGAGATCGCGGATTTGCCCCTTGGCACGCAATCCAAGATCCTGCGCGTGCTGGTTGACCAAAAGTTTCAACGCCTTGGCGGGGCCTCTAGCATTCAGGTCGACATCCGCGTAATCACAAGCACAACCAAAGACTTGCAAAAAGAAATTGAGGCAGGTCACTTCCGCGAAGAGCTGTATCATCGCTTGAATGTTGTGCCAATTCAGGTGCCCTCGTTAGAGGACCGTCGCGAAGACATCCCCGAATTGGCCCAAAGCTTTATCGAGCATTTGAACCGGGCGCAGGGCCTGCCATTGCGTCCGCTCAGCGAAGACGCGATTGCTTTGCTGCAAACCATGCTCTGGCCCGGAAACGTGCGCCAACTGAAAAATGTGGTGGAACGCGTGTTGATCCTTGGGGATGCCTCGGGCCCGATCACTGCGGCAGAGCTTCCGACGGGGGAAGACAAACCAGACGATAACGGGCGCGTCGTTTTGTCCGGCAGCCTTGCAACCTTGTCCCTGCGCGAAGCCAGAGAGCTGTTTGAACGGGAATATTTGTTGACGCAAATCAATCGGTTTGGTGGCAATATCAGCCGGACGGCAACATTTGTTGGCATGGAACGCTCGGCGCTGCACCGAAAGTTGAAATCTTTGGGCGTTGTCACGGCAAATAAATCCGGCGGGCGCGTGGCTTTTGTTGAAGAACACGCAGATTGACGCACACGGTGCCGTCTGGCATTGCGCAGACGTAAGAAACTAAAGGGACTTTTCGATGAAGGTCATCATTTGCGGCGCTGGACAGGTTGGCTGGCAAATTGCGCGTCACCTCTCTGGTGAGAGAAACGACGTGACCGTGGTGGACAACAACGCCGAACTGGTGCGCCGTGCGACGGACACACTGGATGTTCAGGGCATCGCGGGCCATGCAAGCTATCCGGATATCCTAGAACGGGCAGGGGCCAAGGACGCGGATATGATCATTGCCGCGACCTATTCGGATGAGGTCAATATGGTGACCTGTCAGGTGGCCCATTCGGTGTTTAACGTGCCGCGCAAGATCGCCCGTTTGCGCAGCCAGTCCTATCTGACGGCGATCTATTCAGATTTGTACCGCCGGGACCATCTGCCCATTGACGTGGTGATCAGCCCAGAGCTTGAAGTGGCAGAGGCCGCGTTGCGCCGGCTTGCAGCACCTGCTGCCTTTGACACACAGTCATTCCTCAATGGGGATGCGCAATTGATCGGGATCGCCCTGTCCGAGGATTGTCCGGTGCTCAACACACCGCTGCGCCAACTGACTGACCTGTTTTCGACGCTGCGCGCGATTGTCGTGGGGGTCCGCCGCGACGGACGCCTTTTTGCACCCCATGCCAGTGATCAGCTCTTTGCCTTGGATCAGGTCTATCTGTTCTGCCACAGCGAAGACCTGAACAGAACCTTGGAAATCTTTGGGAAAACCACCAAGAAACAAGAACGGGTTGTTATTGTCGGGGGCGGGAATGTCGGCCTGACCGTGGCCAAAGCGCTCGAGACGCGGACAGAGCGCATTCGCGCCAAGGTGATCGAAAAGGATCGCAGCATCGCCGAAACCGCCGCCGATGCGTTGGAACGCACGATTGTGCTGCATGGCGACGGGCTAAGCGCTGAACTTCAGATAGAGGCCGGGGTGGATCGCGCTGACGCCATTCTGGCGGTGACGGACGATGACAAGACCAACATTCTGGCCGCCGTGCGCGCCAAGGCGTCTGGCTGTAACATGGCGATTTGTCTGGTGAATGATCCATCGCTGGTGCCCTTGATGGGGCCGCTCAACATTGACGCCTATATCAACCCGCGCGCAACCACCGTAAGCTCCATCCTGCGCCACATCCGCCACGGGCGCGTGCGCAACGTCTATTCGATCGGCGACGCAGAGGCCGAGGTGATCGAGGCGCAGGTCCTGTCGACCTCGCCGATTGCGGGGCAAATGATCAAGGATATCGAATTCCCTGAAGGCGTCTTGGTGGGGACCATCATGAAGGGCGACACCGTTGTACGGCCCACGGGATCGACCAAAATCAATGAAGGCGACGTGATAACCTTGTTTGCAATGGCAGCCGACGTTCCAGAGGTCGAACGTCTGTTGCAGGTTTCGATCGACTTTTTCTGATGCTCCGACGCGTCCTTGCCTTACCGTTTATCATTATCCTGATGGGTGTCGGGGCGATCGCGATGTTCGTTCCCGCCTTTCATGCGGCTGCGCTTCATGAACATCATGTGGCCCGCAGTTTCTTCTTTTCGGGCCTGTTGTTTCTGACAATAACCGCCTTTATCGGCATCGCCGTTTCAAACAATACCCCCTCAAACCAAAACCGAAGCCACCTCTTGGCCATCTTGGCGGTGCTCGCAGTGTTGCCCCTCATGTTGGCTTTCCCGTTTTATATTGCGGTCGGGAATACATCGTTTTTGAATTCCTATGTGGAAATGGTGTCCAGCATCACAACAACCGGGGCGACGCTGTTTGACGACCCGAACCGGCTGCCCCAATCCGTCCATCTCTGGCGGGCTTTGGTGGCCTGGCTGGGTGGCTTTTTCATCCTTGTCTCGGCCATCGCGATCATGGCCCCGATGAGCCTCGGCGGCTTTGAGGTACTGTCCTCGGGCGAGGCCCGGTTTCGCGCAAAGGCGGCAATCGACGTTGTCTGGATCTCGGACGGATCAGAACGGCTGAAACGCTATACGTCCCAGCTGTTCCCGATCTATGCAAGCCTGACGGCGGTCTTGTGGCTGTTTCTGCTGGTGCTGGGGGATTCCCCCCTTGTGGCCCTGTGCCACGCGATGTCGACCCTTTCGACCAGCGGGATTTCCCCGGTTGGCGGGCTGCATGGCGGCGGCTCCGGCTGGGGCGGCGAAATCGTGATTTTCCTCTTTATGATCTTCGCGTTTTCAAGACAGACATTCTCTCCTGATCAGGTTGGCGGGGACTATTGGCGCATCTTGCGGGACCCCGAATTCAAGATGGGTGTCTTTCTGGTTCTGTTTGTCACGGTCCTGCTGTTCTTGCGCCACTGGATCGGTGCGCTGGAAGTCAATGAATTGGGCAACGCCCGCGCCGCGATAGAGGCGTTTTGGGGCGCGCTGTTCTCGGTCATGTCATTTTTGACCACGACCGGGTTTGAAAGCGTGGATTGGAACAAGGCCCGCGATTGGTCCGGGCTGGCAAGCCCTGGGATCGTGCTGTTGGGCATGTGTTTGATCGGCGGCGGCGTGGCAACCACGGCGGGCGGTGTCAAACTGTTGCGGGTCTATGCGCTTTACAAACACGGCGCGCGCGAAATGGAACGGATCATCCACCCGACATCCGTGGGCGGTGCCGGATCTGCTGCACGCCGGCTGCGGCGGCAGGGGGCTTATGCGGCCTGGGTGTTCTTTATGCTGTACACAATCAGCATCACCGTCGGTGTTCTGGCCTTTTCCCTGACGGGGCAAAGTTTTGAGTCGTCCATGGTCTTTTCCATCGCTGCCTTGTCCACAACCGGGCCGGTCGCAGACAATGCTTTGGGTCATATCAACAGCTATGGCACGCTCAACGAGGCCGCAAAGTACATTCTGGCTGTAGGAATGGTGCTGGGACGGTTGGAAACACTGGCAATTATTGCGCTTTTCAACCCAAATTTTTGGCGTTCGTGAAATAACCGACACACCGCACGCATAACTTTAATTTTTGGGGTGGAATATCCTGTTTTTGCGGGACATAATCATTTCGACCAATAGAAATGGCCTGCCGTCGAGAGGCAGAACGCAACAAAACCGCGCAATAAAAGGCTGGTACGATGGCTGCCGATAAGCAAAACCTGCAAGATGCATTCCTGAATCATGTCCGGAAAACAAAAGTTCCGGTGACGATTTTCCTCATAAACGGCGTCAAACTTCAGGGTGTAATCACCTGGTTTGATAACTTTTGTGTGTTGCTGCGCCGTGATGGGCAATCGCAACTGGTGTATAAACACGCCATTTCGACCATCATGCCGTCTCAGCCGATCAGCCTGTATGATGGTGAAGAGGCCTCTTGAACGACGACGGTCCAGAGCTGACCCGCGCCTGGGTTCTGCATCCTGACATTAAGATAGATCACAATCGCCGCCCCGCCGGGCCGGCGTTGGAAGAGGCTGTGTCTCTGGCCGTCGCTTTGCCGGGGTTGGAAATCATCGGCTCTGACGTGGTGCCATTGCCAAAGCCGCATCCGGGGTTGTTGTTTGGCACCGGCAAGATCAAAGAGCTTGCGGCGTTGTTCAAAGCTGAAGAGATTGATCTGGTCCTGATTGACGGCTCTGTCACACCTGTGCAGCAGCGCAATCTGGAAAAAGAATTCGGCGTCAAACTGTTGGACCGGACCGGTCTTATTTTGGAAATTTTCGCCGACCGGGCGCAGACCCGCGAAGGTGTGTTGCAGGTCGAACTGGCCGCTTTGTCCTATCAACGCACACGCTTGGTGCGGGCCTGGACCCACCTGGAACGCCAGCGTGGCGGATTGGGTTTCGTCGGCGGGCCCGGTGAAACCCAGATCGAGGCTGACAGACGCGCCATTGATGACGCCATCAACCGCATTCGCAAACAACTGTCCAAAGTCGTCAAGACACGGGCCTTGCACCGGGCCTCGCGTGCCAAGGTGCCGTATCCGATCGTGGCGCTGGTGGGCTACACCAACGCAGGAAAATCCACGCTGTTCAACAGATTGACCGGGGCCGATGTGATGGCCAAGGACATGCTGTTCGCAACCCTGGATCCGACGATGCGCGCGGTGCAGCTTCCCTCTGGTCAGGACGTCATCCTGTCCGACACGGTTGGGTTCATTTCAGACCTGCCCACACAGCTTGTCGCAGCCTTCCGCGCCACTTTGGAAGAGGTCTTGGGCGCTGATCTGATCGTGCATGTGCGCGACATCAGCCACGCCGGAACCGAAGAACAAGCCCGCGACGTTGACAAAATCCTGACCGATCTGGGCATCGAAGAAGACGCCCCACGCTTTGAGGTTTGGAACAAGGTCGACAACCTTACCCCCGACAAGGCAGAGGCGATCGCCGTCCGGGCCGAACGTTCAGACACGACATTCGCGATTTCAGCCATCACAGGGCAGGGCTTACCAGAACTTTTGGATGCGATTTCCAACGTATTGCAATCCAGCAAGACCCAAACCGATCTGATCTTGCCCTATGCCGAAGGGCGCAAGCGAGCCTGGCTGTTTGAACAGGAACTGGTTGAAAGCGAAACCCAAGACGAAGACGGCTTTCACCTGCGGGTATCCTGGACCGCCCGACAGGAAAAAGAATTCCGCACGATGTAAGGTTACGGGCGCTGTTCTAACCGCGTCACACCCACAGCTGCCGCCTTGGCCAGGTCCGGGTCCAACGACATCGGAATGTATTCTCCGCGGCGCCACAACTCTCCCAGATCATCATAGTGGCGAGACAGGAAATGCCCTGATTGGCCCGTCGAGATGATAAAGACCGAACTGTCAGGGTCCGCAAAGTTATAGACGCCCCGATAGCCCGCCCCATGCACGTTCATGAAGGGCTGAGGGTCAGTTCCGCTGGTCAGCCCGCGCATCAATGTATTGTCGCCGCCACTGGTGGACTGGCGAATATTCACGAACCATTTGATGAACGGAGCCTGGCCCAAAACCGGGTGATCCTGCATCGCCTGATGTGCCTCTCCCCATCTGAGCGACTCCAGCGCCGTGCCGTAATTCTCTGAAATCCAGATCAAAGCGTCATCCAGCGCTTGGCGTGATACGTCAGAGCAGGTTTCAACCGGGGCTGACTGCAACACGTCACACCACTTGGACGCACCATCCACATCGCGAAAGACCCGTTCAATGAACAACGGTTCCACATGGGTGAATTCTTTGGCCAGAGGGCCCAGCTCATCCCGGATCAACCGATCTTGCAAGGCCCGCATCCAGGCCGCGTAGATCAAGGGTTCGGGCATGTGTTCGTTCATCTCGCCATTCCAGGCGGCCAGCAAATCCAGCGCCCGCTGGCGCAGGCGTTCCGGGGTGTTGTCCGGGGCGGCATCACCGGTAAACCACAGATCCGCCGCGACAAGCGGCAACAGATTGCGCGCGGTGATGCTGACGGTGTCCAATTGCGCCTCTATAAAACTCTCGCGCGTGTGCACTTCGCGGTTTTGCATCAAAAGCTGCCAGCGCTGAACCCTTTGGGAATCCCCCCATTTATAGGTCACGTGGAACGGAAAGGGGCGTTCCACGGTTTTGTTGTTCGTGTTGCCCAAAATGCCCCCGACGGGGGATATGAATTCCGGGTTGGCCGCATAGTTCAGGCGCCCTTGCCAGCGGTTCTGCGGAAACCAACCCGGCGACGGAATACGCCCCTTGGATTGATGCGCCGCGTCGCGACGTGGCATCACACCAATCGTCTTCATCGCGATGGTTTCTGTATCCGCCAAAGTCAGGTTTTGCGACGGCGCGATATAGTCCTCACCCGCAGCAATGGCCTCTTCCACCGTTTGCGCCTTCATCAGCGCAATGCCGAAATTCAGCGATGTGTCTGCACCGCTTAGCCCGGTCCAGGACAGGCTGGTGATATGACCACGCGGTGTGATCATATTAAGGTTGAACTGGGTGCCGGGAATCACCGGTCCGTTTTCTGTCCATTGCAGTTTGATCGACACGGGCGGGCGACCTTTGATCTGAATGATCGAATCCCGCGTTGCCATGGGCTTGAACCCCTCCGGGGTCATCACCTCATTTGCATTGTCCGGATTCACCTGTTCGATATGAACATCCTGATCATCCACGTAAGCCGCCGTCAGCCCCCAGCCCAGACGATCCGTGCGCCCGACCTGCACATAAGGAATGCCCGGGATCGTGCCGCCAATCACACCACCGGTCGAAAGCTCTAGCCGGGCCAGATACCAAACAGACGGCGCGGAGAAGCCCATATGGGGATCGTTGGCCAACAGCGTGGATCCGGTCGCAGAGCGCGACGCAGCCGCCGCCCACGCGTTTGACGCCCCGGCCATGTTGATCCGTTTGATCGGCATCAACGGGTCATCGGAAGGGGCCACCGCCTCAGAGGCGTCGGCGAATTGAACATCCCCCGAAAACAGCGCGGCATATTCCGGAAGGTCCGCAACGCCCGAGCCCGGAACCTGAGGAATGATGTCCAGAACGCGTTCGTCGGGCAAAAGCAGCGTTGTGCGCGTCAACAGCACTTCCTCTGCCAAATGGCCCGTCGCCTGCAACGCCATCAGCTTGGCCATGGCAATGGAATCGGCAGGTTGCCACGGCGCGATCACATTGGAGAAAACGAAATATTCCGGCGCCCCACGCCCTAGTGCGCCTTCGTTGATTTGCGCCAACCAGGCATTGACCCCGGCCGAATAGGCCTTGGCTGCGGCCAGCGTTTCGGGGTTCAGCGACTGGGCCGACTGCACGGACAGCGCGTAAAGATCCAGCCGCCGCATCAGCTCATCCGTTTTGACGGTGCGTTCGCCAAACAGCTCTGACAAGCGGCCCTGTGCCGTACGCCGCAACATCATCATTTGCCACAAACGGTCCTGCGCATGGGCGAATCCCAACCCGAAAAACACGTCCTCATCGGTCTTGGCGAAAATATGCGGCACATCCGCATTGTTTCGAATGATCTCGACCCCGCCTTTCAGGCCGTTGACCTGAAACGTCGAATCATAATTCGGCAAGGACCGCGTCGCGAGCCAATACACAGAAAAAACAACGAATATGCCCAGGAACACCAGGGTCATGAATATCCGAAGAAGCCATTGAAACGTAGTTGCCATATGTGCCTGCAGTTGACCGCGGCGTAATTGCCGTTAGTTAGGTTGCGGTAGTAGATATGCTGTCAAAAAGGGAAAGTCATGGTGAAGATTGCGTTTTTAGGTCTGGGGGTCATGGGGTACCCGATGGCTGGCCATTTGCAAGCCGCCGGTCATCAAGTGACCGTGTATAACAGAACAAGCGGCAAAGCTGCCGATTGGGTCAAGCAACATGGCGGGGAAATGGCCACAACGCCGGCCAAAGCGGCGCAAGACGCACAATTCGTCATGGCCTGCGTTGGCAATGATGACGATCTGCGCTCTGTCTGTCTGGGCGAAGACGGCGCGTTCGCCGGAATGTCGGCCGGGTCGATTTTTGTGGATCACACAACCGTGTCTGCCGCCGTGACGCGGGAATTGCATGCCGCGGCCGACGCGCAACAGGTTTCATTCGTCGACGCCCCAATTTCCGGCGGTCAGGCGGGCGCTGAAAACGCAGCACTGTCCGTCATGTGCGGAGGAGAGCAGGGCGCCTATGACCGCGCCCAGCCAATCATCGACGTCTATGCCAAGATCTGCCGCCGCCTTGGCGAAAGTGGCGCAGGCCAGTTGACCAAGATGTGCAACCAGATCGCCATTGCCGGGCTGGTCCAAGGCCTGTCAGAAGCGCTGCATTTTGCTGACAAGGCGGGGCTTGATGGCCGCGACGTGGTCGAGGTGATTTCCCAAGGGGCGGCCGGATCTTGGCAAATGGCCAACCGCTATGAAACCATGCTGGATGATCATTTCGAACATGGGTTTGCGGTGGACTGGATGCGCAAGGACTTGGGCATTTGCCTGCAAACCGCCAATGAAAACGGCGCCAGCCTGCCGGTTACGGCGCTGGTCGATCAGTTTTACAAGGACGTTCAGAAATTGGGCGGCGGCAGATGGGACACATCCAGCCTGTATAAACGCCTGAAAGAATCCGGCTAGGGGATATCAAACCCCGGTTCTTCCCGTGATTGGCGGGCACAATGACCTGCGGTGATTGCCTCCACCGGTGTAAGATAGTTTAGATTGAAGCTCGTATGGAATTGCTTAAGACTAATATCTTAAGTGGGTGAATTGAAATTGGGGAAAAAGTGGCATTGCCAAATAAGAGAAAAATTTGTTGTGTTGGTTTTCAAAAAACTGGAACCTCGTCTTTGGCCAATGCGCTCCGGAGGTTGGGATATCGGGTTGGCAAAGCACATTCACAAATTAATGAAGTACTCGACCCAAATGCGGCTGACGCAGACGCGGTTGTTGAGGCAGAAACACTGCGATGCATGGACGAACACGATGCCCTTCAGGATTCACCTTGTTCCTTTATGTTCGAAGCTCTTGATAAGGCTTTCCCTGACAGTAAATTCATTCTGACTTATCGCCCGGTCGAAAGCTGGCTCGGCAGCTATGCGAAGTTTTTTCCAGACGAAAATAACTCTTTGCGCAAATGGATGTATGGCGTTCCAAGGTTTTCGGGGCACGAAGATACCTACAAAGCCATTTATGAATCCCAAAACAATCAAATTCGCAGTTATTTTCACAACCGGCCAGAGAGCTTCCTAGAGCTAAACCTAGCTGAGGGGCAAGGTTGGCATGAACTGGTAACCTTTTTGGGGCCGGACATGTTGCCACCATTCCCACACAAGAATGCGCATAATCCAGATAGAGTTCACCACTAGAAAACGGCGCCAGCCTGCCGGTTACGGCGCTGGTCGATCAGTTTTACAAGGACGTTCAGAAATTGGGCGGCGGCAGATGGGACACATCCAGCCTGTATAAACGCCTCAAAGAATCGGGCTAGGGGATATCAAACCCCGGCGCGGCCAGTTCAAAGGTTTCAAACATGAACCCCGGCGACACGGTGCACCCCACAAGGGTGTAGTCGCCGGTGGTTTCTGAGGCCTGCCAGTGATCCGCGGGTACAATGACCTGCGGTGATTGCCCATTGGCCAGATCAGGGCCCAACAGATGATCTTGCTTGGGTCCTAAATCCGTCTCGGCGATAGACACGATCAGCGGCGCGCCACTGTAGAAATGCCAGATTTCCGCTGCGTCCACGCGATGCCAATGGCTGCGCTCTCCACCTTTGAGCAGGAAATAGATGCAGGTGCCCGCCGCACGGCCTTCGCCCTCTGCGATCCAGGTCTGACGATAATGCCCGCCTTCGGGATGCGGCGTCAGGCCCAGTTTGGCAATAATCTCATCTGCGGTCATTCAATCACCGGAATTTGCGGGGCGTTGCCCCGATCAAGATAGCCTTGAAGCCGTGGGTCATCAAACACCTCGACCACGCGACGCGTGGCGATGAAACCCTGGCTCATGTAAAATTTCAACGCTTGCGGACTGTCAAAGGTGCAAGTGTTCAAATGAACCCGTGTGCAGCCGCGTTGCAGCGCCTTGGCCTTGGCATGTTGCATCATCCATCCGCCAAGCCTTTGGCCGATCAGTTCAGGCGCAAGGCCAAACAGATTAATCTCGCAATCCGGTTCAACCCGAAAATCCAGCTCTAACAGGCCCAGATCTTCGCCATCGCGCTGCAGGCAATAAATCTCTATCCCCGGATCAGACAGGCGGGCAGCCAGTTTCGCATCCGAATAGGACAGACGCGACGTCCACAGCCAGTCCTCGCCGATTTTGCGGAATATAGCGCGATACCAGTCGGGATCAGCCCCGTTCTGGCGTTGCAATGCAATACCCGCCCGCGATGCGGGTGGGTCTGTTGGTTCTGGCCGGGCCCAATCGAGATGGGTGATTATCCCGGCCACTTTGCCATTGGGAACGTCATATGTCCCGTCGGCAATACTCACCTCAGCCACGAATGACGGAACGGCCCGCGTATTCAGCGGTTTCGCCCAGCATTTCTTCGATGCGGATCAGCTGGTTGTATTTGGCAAGACGATCAGAGCGCGACAAAGACCCGGTTTTGATCTGACCACAATTGGTCGCCACGGCCAGATCCGCAATCGTTGCGTCTTCGGTTTCGCCAGAGCGGTGTGACATCACATTGGTGAACCCAGCCCGATGCGCCATATCTACAGCCCGCAGCGTTTCTGACAGGCTTCCGATCTGGTTGACCTTGACCAGCATGGAATTCGCAGAGCCCAGTTCAATGCCTTTGGCCAGACGTTTCGGGTTGGTCACAAACAAATCGTCGCCCACCAGCTGGATTTTGTCACCCAAAGCAGAGGTCAAAGCTTTCCAGCCATCCCAGTCATCTTCATCCATGCCGTCCTCGATGCTGATGATCGGGTAATCGGCAACCAGAGAAGCGAGATAGTCAACGTTTTCATCCGACGACAGAGTTTTGCCTTCACCAGACAGAACGTATTTTCCGTCTTTGTAATACTCAGATGATGCGCAATCCAAAGCCAGATAGATGTCTTCGCCCGGCTTGTAGCCTGCTTTTTCCACCGATTTCAGGATGAAATCCAAAGCATCGCGGCTTGAATTCAGATTAGGGGCAAAGCCACCTTCGTCGCCGATCCCGGTGTTGTGGCCTGCGTCGGACAGCTCTTTTTTGAGCGTGTGGAACACTTCTGCGCCCATGCGAACCGCGTCACGGATATTGTCCGCAGCGACCGGCATGATCATGAATTCCTGAATATCGATCGGGTTGTCCGCATGTTCGCCGCCATTGATGATGTTCATCATTGGCACAGGCAAGACGCGGGCCGAAGAACCACCGATATAGCGGTAAAGCGGCAGGGCACTGTAATCGGCGGCAGCTTTGGCCACGGCCAGGGAAATCCCAAGAATTGAATTCGCGCCAAGACGTCCCTTATTCTCGGTTCCGTCCAGCTCGATCATCGTGGCATCGATGGCTTCCTGTTCGGTCGCATCAAAGCCAACCAAGGCTTCGGCCAGCTCGCCATTCACAGCGGCAACGGCCTGTTGCACACCTTTACCGCCATAGCGGCCCTTGTCGCCATCGCGCTTTTCAACGGCTTCATAGGCACCGGTAGAGGCGCCTGATGGAACAGCGGCGCGTCCCAATGTGCCGTCTTCCAGAATAACGTCGACCTCGACCGTCGGGTTGCCCCGGCTGTCCAGTATTTCACGGCCAAGAATGTCGATAATCGTGCTCATTTTCCGTCCTTTTCAAGTTTCACGCCAAACAGTTCAAGCCGGTGGCCTTTGAGTTTGTACCCCAGCTTGAGCGCGATTTTTTCCTGCAATTCTTCAATTTCTTTATCAACGAATTCGATAACCTGTCCTGATGACAGATCGATCAGGTGATCATGATGGTCCCGGTCCGCCGTTTCATAACGGGCCCGGCCATCGCCAAATTCATGCTTTTCCAGCATGCCCCAGTCTTCGAACAACTTCACCGTGCGATAGACGGTCGCAAGCGAAATCGCGGCATCCCGCGCCGAGGCGCGTCCGTATAATTCTTCGACATCAGGGTGGTCATCTGACTCTTCCAGCACGGCGGCAATAACCCGTCGCTGCTCTGTCAAGCGCAACCCTTTTTCTTCGCATCTGGCAATGATCGTTTTTGTCATAAAAACCCTGTTTCATTGATGGCTGTGGATTACCCTAACTCTCTGCGCTGTGGAACCGCAAATTTTCCCGAATTAACTTGCACTAAACAATATTTGCAGTATGCAAGTAGTATGTTTGATTTTGAAAGCCTTCATATTCATTGGATCAACCGCCTTGCGGTGGTGGCCAAGCGTGAGCTTACACAAAGGTTTCGCGCCGCCGGTTATAACGTCAGCCCAGAGGAATGGGCCGTTTTGTTACTGCTGTGGCAAGACGACGGTCAGTCGCCTGGCACCATGTCGGCCCGTACCGTGCGCGACCCAACCGCGATGACCCGATTGGTGGACAATATGGTCAAGAAGGGGTTCGTGATCCGCAAGACCGGGCAGGTCGACCGCAGGCAATCCCATATTTTCCTCACGGAACTGGGGCGTGGGTTGCAAGAACAGCTGGTGCCGTTGATCCAGCCAATGCTGCACCGGTCGATACAAGGCATCCCACCCGCAGATCTGATCACAACGCTTCGCGTGTTGCAGCAAATGAACGAAAACCTGAACCGCCCGTGGCCCGACACGACAGGAGTTGTCTTATGACAAACTATAACTATTCCGGATTTTCGGCCGAGGAATACAACCTCAACACCTTTCACGGACCAAATGCCGGGGGAAAGGCCCCTGATTTTGAGGTGATTGACGCCAAGAACCAAACGCGGCGCATCCTTGATTTTGACGGTCCATTTCTGGTGCTGGAACTTGGCAGCATAACTTGCCCGCTATTCCAAAGTCGGCGCAATGGCATGGCCGCGCTGAAAACAGAGTTTCCAAACTGCTCTCACGCCATTCTATATGTCAGAGAGGCCCATCCCGGCCAAAACATCCCCGCGCATGGGGCAATCGCTGATAAGATCAAATCAGCCTGCACATTACGTGACGCCGACAAAGAACCCCGCGACATCCTGATCGATGATCTCAAAGGCACGGCGCATGCCGCCTATGGTGGCTATCCGAACGCGGTGTTTATCATCAACCGGTCAGGCTGCGTTGTGTACCGATCTGCATGGAACAACGTTGCCGCAACCCGCCGGGCGTTGAAACGCGCGTTGGCGGGCAAGTCGATCCGATCAGAAGGGTTGTTCTTTCCAGCCAAACCGCCCGTCGCCATACACACGCTGCGTCAGGCCGGGCCGGGTGCCGGGATCGACTTTTTAAAAAGCCTGCCGACTTTGGTGTGGAAAAACCTGATCCGCAGAAACGCCCTGATTTTGATCGGGCGGCAGGGGGCCATAAAACCAGACGCTCAGTGCTGACCCCGGTGGATCAGACCATATCCGGTTCGCGGCCCACACGGTTGGCCAATTTGGAAACCGTCAGCCCCTGCACAATGATCGAAAAGATCACAACAAAATAGGTGGCCGTCAAAATCACCGGCTTCCATTCTGATTCTGGCAGGGAAAGCGCAAGGGCGACGGAAATCCCACCTTTCAGCCCGCCCCAGGTCATGATCTGGATCACTCCGGGGGAAAACGCGCGGAACGGTCGTAGAATCGCGATTGGGGTTGCCACTGCCACAAACCGCGCGACAAGCGACAACGCAATCGCCGCAATCCCGGCGGTCACAGTGTCAAAGGACAGGGCAACGGCAAAGACCTCAAACCCGATCATCAGGAACAGAACAGCGTTCAGGATCTCGTCGACCATATTCCAAAAGGCGGCGACATATTTGCGGGTCTCTTCGCTCATCCCATGACGCGTGCCCACATCGCCGATCAGCAGACCGGCACAGACCGCCATGATCGGGGCAGAGACCCCAAGCGTCACCGCCAGCTCATACCCGCCGAAAGCCAAGCCAAGGGTGATCAGAACCTCTAGCGGGTAGTCATCAATACGCCGCATCACCCGGAAGGTTAGCCAGCCCAAGACCAGCCCCAAAACCGCGCCACCTACGGCCTCACGAAAGAAAAGCTGCGCCGCGCCACTAATGCCCTCGGCGTGGTGGTGCCCCGTGGGAAAGGCCACACCGACAAGGATAAGAAACACCACATAGCCCACACCGTCATTAAACAACGATTCCCCGGCGATTTTCGTTTCAAGCGACCGTCGCAGGTTCGCCGCGCGCAACACGCCCAAGACGGCAACCGGGTCGGTCGGGGAAATCAACGCGCCAAAAACCAGCGCCACCATCAAAGGCATGCCCGTGATCCAACTGAAGCCAACCCCAACCACAAGCGTGGACAGGGCCACGCCAAGGGTTGCCATCAAGGCAACGACCCAGACCTGTTCCCGCAGATCAGAGGTTTTAACATGGAGCGCCCCTGCGAACAGCAACAGCCCAAGCATGCCTTCCAGCAGCGTTTCGGAAAAATCGACTTCTTGCACGGTCGTTCGAATGGTCGCCGCAATATCAAACGCGGGCCAGATCACATCGACGCCCATCACCAAAAAGGACGCCGCCAAGGCAACCACAAGAATCCCTATGGATGATGGAAGCTTGAGATAAAGGTAATTGATGGCCCCGAACGCTCCGGCCAGGACGATCAACAAGGACGCAATCTGTAAAATATTCATTGGGGGCCCGCCGCAATTTTTGTTTTGCTAGCACAGTCCCAGCCAAGTGGCGAAGGAATTGCGGTCAGGCGGCGGGCAAGTGACGTTCAGGTGCCACAGAAGGTCTGGCGCACGACCTCTTCTGGCTTTGGCGGACGTGCCAGATCCTTTGCGTCGGGCTGATGCGCAAACGGGGTGGCAAGCACCCGGTTCAACCGTTCGAAGGGCGCGTAGTCCCCAGCAACGGCGGCTTTGATCATCGCTTCGACCTGATGATTGCGCGGGATATAGGCGGGATTGGCGAGGGCCATGGTTCCCCCCGGATCGCCTGGCTCTTGCGCCAGTCGTTTTTCCCAGGCACGCCCCCAATCTGTCAGGCCTTCGGGCACGGTGCCGTCAGACAATGTCCTGAAACTGTTGGTGAAATCGGCCTTATTGGCGGTCATCCAGTCCAACAGTTCCGCAATCAAAGCAGCGTCGCCGTCGCGCGATGAGGTCAGGCCGATCTTTTGCCCAAAGACCTTGGCATATTCCGCCGCATAGATATCCGGAAACCGATTGATGGCCGCAGTCGCGACCTCTATCGCCGGATCAAGCGGCCCCATAAGGCGCAGCAGCGAACTGGCAAATTGCGCCAGGTTCCACGGCGCGACCTTGGGCTGATTGGAATAAGCATACCGCCCCATACGGTCGATAGAGCTGAACACCGTGTCCGGGTGGAACGCGTCGATAAAGGCGCAGGGGCCATAGTCGATCGTTTCACCGGAAATCGACATATTATCGGTGTTCATCACCCCGTGGATAAAGCCAAGCCCCATCCAGCGGGCAATCAGATGCGCCTGCCGGGCCACGACGGCGTTCAGCAGATCCAGCGGGGTTTGAGCGTCGGGATAATGGCGTGCGATGACGTGGTCGGTCAAAAGCTGCAGGGCTTCGGTGTCTTCGCGGGCCGCAAAAAACTGAAACGTGCCGACGCGAATATGGCTGCTGGCCACGCGGGTAAGAACAGCGCCGGGCAGGGCGGTTTCACGCTGCACCTTTTCCCCGGTGGTGACCGCGGCAAGGGCGCGCGTGGTGGGCACGCCAAAAGCATGCATCGCCTCACTGACCACATATTCCCGCAAAACAGGACCAAGCCAGGCGCGGCCATCGCCGTTGCGTGAATAGGGGGTTGGGCCAGAGCCCTTTAGTTGAATGTCCCGGCGCTGGCCGTTCACGTCAACAACCTCGCCCAAAAGCACGGCCCGTCCATCGCCAAGCTGCGGGGACCATCCGCCGAACTGATGCCCGGAATAGGCCTGGGCGATCGGGCTTGCGCCCTCTGGCATTGCGTTGCCCGCCAGTACCGAAAGGCCCTCGGCGCTGCGCAGCTCATGGGGATCAATCCCCAGCTCTTGCGCAAGAGGCGCATTCACCGCAACCAAGGCAGGGGAGGCAACGGGGGTCGGCAATTGCGGGCTGTAAAATCGGCCCGGCAACCGGGCATAGCTGTTGTCAAAAGGGATCTGCATTGTCATCTCTTAGAATTAGGAGCGTTGCGGGCAAATTGCCAGTGCACCGCTCAAAACACGCGCGTCATCAAATGATAGCCATCGCGCAACGCAAACCCCGCCCGACGATAGAGCTTTTGCGCACGGGCATTGTCTGGCGACACTTCCAAATGCAGCGCCTTGACCCCATGGCTGGCAAGAGAGGGCAACAGATTGGCCAGAACCTCGCTGCCCAGACCACGGCCCCGGATGTTTTCGCGCATAAAAAATTCGTCGATGAAGCCGTCAATACCGCCCAGTTCGATCGAATAGCCAAACGAAATTGCAATGTATCCAACAGGCGCTTTGCGCGGACCGATCAGATAGACAACGCCATGGGGCAGGCCCTCTAACACAGGGGAAAGTGCCGCCAGCCGTGCGGGCTGATCGCTTTGGATGCCTTCAAACGCGTGATAGGCGGCGACCATCGGTTCCAGCCGCTCTAGATCGCCCGAATTTGCCAGATGCAGGGACGCCTTCATAATCTGGCCAGACGGCTGGTCAAAAGATCAAAGAACCCGTCAGCATCAAGCGATCCCACGAAAAGCGCGTTGGCCGGGCGGTCCGTCACCCCCCACCAATCTGCGACGGTCATACCAAGCGTCAACTCTCCTTTGGTTTCGATTTGGACATTGATATGCCGCCCCGTGAACAGGTCGGGCTGTAGCAGATAGGCAATGACCGTCGGATCATGCAGCGGGGCGCCTTCTGATCCGTATTTGGCTTTGTCAAAACGCTCAAAGAACCCGGTCCAATCAGACACCGCATCACCCACGGCCGTTCCCAGGGCACGGAACGCGGCCAGTCGCGGCGGGGTCACCAATGCCTTGTGGGTCACGTCCAAAGGCATCACCACCAGGGAAACCCCGGATTTGAAAACGATATCAGCAGCTTCGGGGTCAACATAAATGTTGAACTCGGCCGCCGGGGTGATGTTTCCGCCCTCGAAATATCCGCCGCCCATCAGCACGATTTCCTGCACGCGGTCTGCAATTTCCGGCGCACGCTGAAAGGCCGTGGCGATGTTCGTCAGGGGCCCAAGCGGGCACAAAGTGACCGTACCAGCCGGTTCGCGGCGCAAGGTGTCGATGATGAAATCAACCGCATGTTGATCTTGAAGCGGCATCGTAGGGTCAGGCAAATCCGCCCCGTCCAAACCGGTTTTTCCATGCACATGTTCCGCCGTGACCAGCGGGCGGTTCAGCGGGGCGTCACAGCCCGCAAAAACCGGAACATCACGCATGCCCGCAACCTCGCACACAACCCGTGCATTTCTTTGGGTCAGCGCCAAGGGCACGTTGCCCGCAACGGCCGTGATGCCCAGCACGTTTAGCTCTTGCGGGCTGGCCAGGGCTAGCAGCAACGCGACAGCATCATCCTGTCCTGGGTCCGTATCAATGATAATATTCTTTGCCATGCCACACACCATATTTCGAGAATTCAACGATGCCCGAGACTAGACAGATTAGCAGGGCACCCGAAAGCGAAATCGCAATCCCCAGACCGACAATTCATGCGCCCAGATTGAGACAGTTCGACGCGCTAAACATCAAAAAAGCTGGCTTGAACAGCCAGCTTAATGCACTCTATCACTGTTGACGCGGAAAAAGGGTGCCCCCAGTCACGACCGGATGGGATCAGACTGGGGGCTGCAGGCTAAAACGGCAGTCAAATTAACCGTCGTAGTCTACCTCTTCGGTGATCCGCAGAGCATCGCCACGCAGTTGCGCCAGCTCCATCAGGTTCACCTTATCTGCATCCAGCTCACCCCAGCTTGCCACCAGTTCGGATGGCTTTGTGCCCGGGGCGATCGGGTATTCGTTGTTCACTTCGGCATAGATTTTCTGGGCTTCTGGCGATGTCAGAAATTCCATGAATTTCAGCGCGTCGTCGTGATGCGGCGCGTTTTTGACCATGGCCACACCAGAAACATTCACATGCGTCCCGCCGTTTTCAAATTTCGGAAACAGCAGGCGCACCGAATTGGCCCATTCGATCTGGTCGGGATCGGCCAGCATAGCGCCCATGTAATAGGTATTGCCCAAAGAGATGTCGCATTCACCGGCCCAGATTGCCTTGACCTGCGCGCGATCATTGCCCTGCGGTTTGCGGGCGAGGTTTGCCTTTAGACCGGCAAGCCATTCCTTGGCACCTTCTTCGCCCATATGTTCAATGGCCGCCGCGGTCAGACCTGTCATGTAGGAATGTGTCCCGGATCTTGTGCAAATCCGCCCGGCCCATTTGGGGTCTGCCAGATCTTCATATGTCGTGATTTCACCATCTGCGACACGGTCTTTGCTGGCGTAAACAACACGGGCCCGCGTGGTGAGCCCCCACCATTGTCCGTCTGGATCCCGGTATTCTGCGGGGATGTTCGCTTCCATGATCTCGGATTGAACCGGCTGTGTGACGCCTGCCTCAACTGCTTGGGCCAGGCGGGAAATATCAACCGTTAGAATAACATCTGCGGGCGAACGATCGCCTTCAGCTTCCAGACGTTCAACCAATCCCTTTTCAAGAAAGGCGACATTCACATCAATGCCGGTTTCCGCCGTGAAGGCGTCCGTCAGAGGTTTGATCAGTTCCGGCTGTCTGTGTGAGTAGACGTTGACCTCTGCAGACATGGCCTGACCTGCCAAAACCATACCCATGGCGGATGTTATAAATAGTCGTCGCATCTTCGCGCTCTCCAAATGTTCTCAGAGCGTTTTAAACCCGACTAATTTACTCAGGTCAATACCTGATCATTTTACTTTGGAATTTTTTTCTTCACGCTTTATTTCATCCCAAAATGCGTCCATTTCCTGCAAGTCGGATGTTTCCGGGCGTTTGCCGATCTCTAAGAGTTTACGTTCAACCCCCTGAAATCTTTTGGTAAACTTTCCATTTGCCGCACGCAAAGCGGCCTCTGGATCGATGTCCAGATGCCGGGCAAGGTTTGCCATCACAAACAGCAGATCGCCAAACTCTTCGGTCAATTCTTCGGGGCCAAGCGTGTCGCGCGCCTCGACCAGCTCGGCTGATTCCTCGACGATTTTATCAAGAACCTCATCGGTAGAGGGCCAGTCAAACCCGACGCGGGCAGCGCGGTTTTGCAGTTTCAGCGCACGGGTCAGCGCCGGAAGCCCGACCGCGACACCATCCAAAGCGCCGACATCTTGCGTCTTGGCGCGTTCTTTGGCTTTGACCTTTTCCCAGTCGAGGGTCTGTTGTTCGGCGGACTTGTCGCGGCTTTCATCCCCAAAAACATGCGGGTGGCGCGCGACCATCTTGTCAGAGATTGCCTTGGTCACGGATTGAAAATCAAAATGCCCGCGTTCCGCGCCGATCTGGGCGTGATAGACCGCTTGAAACAGCAGATCCCCCAGCTCTCCTTCCAGGTCAGGCCAGTTCTGCCGCTCGATCGCGTCGGCCACCTCATAGGCCTCTTCGATGGTGTAGGGGGCGATGCTGTCAAAATCCTGTTCGATATCCCAGGGACAGCCGGTTTCCGGATCACGCAAACGACGCATGATTTCCAGCAACCGCGGCATGCCGCCATCAGGGTTTTGCACAAGTTCGTCAGAAGAGTTTGTCATAACAGCACGTCCAAAAAGGAGAAGGATATGCTGGTTATCAAGAATGCAGCGGCCACTGTCCATGGGCCAATGTAGCGCCGGGGGTTATCCTGTCTCGATCGGAACGCTCATCAGCGGTGCAACGGCCTTCAAACGATCCATAAGGCCAACGGCCGGGCAGCCATCCTGAATTTTGCGCCAGGTCGTGACGTTCAGGCTTTTGTCGCACCGCGCCATCCACGTCATGCAACTGGCCGTGACGCAGATCACCGTGCCCAGCTCTTGCCGGTTGCCATTGCTGTCCCGGCAGTAATATTCGATGACACGTGGGGGCTGGGCGTCGGCGGCCTTATCGCGCGGTTTGAAACCACCGGCAAAAGACAGGCTTGGCACGACAAGCAATATGACAGTTAATCGCCACATGATGGCAGTATAGCAGAATATCAGAAAACTTCACCCCCCTTGACCCCGGCGGCGCCAAAGTGCAACAGGCAGGCATGGTACCTTTCGATAAACTACAGCAAATAACAGAACGCTTTGAGTTTCTAGAAGCCTCGCTCGCCACTGGCGCGGGCGACATCGCAGCTCTTGGCAAAGAATATTCCGATTTGCGCCCCGTGGTCGCAGAGATAGAGGAATACCGCCAGCTTCTGAACGACATTGAAGAAGCCGAACAGATGATGGCCGACCCGGAAATGAAGGCCTTGGCCGAAGAAGAATTGCCGGTCTTGCGCGAACGTATTCCAGAAGTCGAACAAAACCTTCGCATCGCTCTGCTGCCCAAGGATGCCGCCGACGCGCGTCCCGCCATTGTGGAAATCCGCCCGGGGACAGGCGGCGAAGAGGCCGCACTTTTCGCCGGGGATCTGCTGCGCATGTATCAGCGTTATTGCGACGCGCAGGGGTGGAAATTCAACATCGTTGAAGAATCCCAGACCGAACTGGGAGGCATCAAAGAAGTCATCGCCAATGTTCAGGGCGAGGGCGTTTTTGCCAAGCTGAAATATGAAAGCGGCGTGCACCGCGTGCAACGCGTGCCCGAAACGGAATCGGGCGGCCGCATTCACACCTCTGCCGCGACCGTCGCCGTTCTGCCAGAGGCCGAAGATGTCGATATTGATATTCCGGCCACAGATATTCGCATTGATACGATGCGCGCCTCTGGGGCAGGCGGGCAGCATGTGAACACCACCGATTCCGCCGTGAGGATTACCCATTTGCCCACAGGCATGATTGTTGTGTCCTCGGAAAAGTCCCAGCACCGGAACCGCGAAATTGCGATGCAAGTGCTGCGGGCACGGTTGTTCGATCTGGAACGCCAAAAGCTGCATTCAGAACGGGCCGAGACACGGAAATCCCAAGTGGGCAGCGGCGACCGGTCTGAACGCATTCGCACCTACAATTTTCCGCAAGGCCGCATGACGGATCACCGGATCAACCTGACGCTTTATAAGCTGGATCAGGTGATGCAAGGCGATCTAACTGAAGTGATAGAGGCCCTAACCGCCGATGATCAGGCCTCTATGCTGGCCGAAATGGGCGTATAACCTGTGTCCCGCACGGGTGGTTTACCGGTTCTGTTGCGCGATGCCGCACAACAGCTGCGTGCAGCTGGCGTGCCTGACGCGATGCGCGACGCCCGTCTTTTGCTGGCACACGCCCTGCAGATCCCTATAGATCGGTTGACCATAGAGATGGACCAAGACGCCGACGCGACGCTACAAGCCGCGTTTTCGGCCCTTGTCACACGCCGCTGCCAACGTCAGCCCATGGCGCAAATCCTGGGGCAGCGGGAATTTTACGGGCGCCGGTTCCTTGTGTCATCCGACGTCCTGGATCCGCGCCCTGATACTGAACTGATCATCGACCGCGCCCTGGACAAACCCTTTGGAACGGTTCTGGATTTGGGCACAGGCTCGGGCTGCATTTTGCTGACATTGCTGTGCGAGCGTCCGGACAGCACAGGTCAGGGCACCGATCTTTCGAATGCGGCCCTGAATGTGGCAAAGGCCAACGCAGACGCTTTGGGCGTGGCCGACCGGACGCAGCTGATCCCGTCGGATTGGTATGCTGCGGTTGCGGGCCGGTTCGATCTGATCGTCTCTAACCCGCCTTATGTCAGCGCCGAGGCTTATGCGCAGGTGGAAGACGAGGTGCGCCTGTGGGAACCCAAAATGGCCATCACTCCCGGTGGCGACGGTTTGGCCCCCTATAAGGTGATTTCGGCCGGGGCTGCTGCCAGACTGACCCCGGCGGGACGGTTGATTGTCGAGATTGGCTATGACCAGGGAGACGCCGTTCAGGAAATGTTTACCCAGTGTGGTTTTACTGATGTTTCGGTCGAAAAAGACTTAAACGGCAAGGATCGCGCTGTCATCGGGACAATCTGACCGACAAAACCGGATATTTGGTGATATTGAGCCAAAAACTTAACAAAAACGCAGGAATGGGCGATTTTTCCTTGTTTTATCTTCGTTCTCATGCTTATTCACCTGCACGCGAGAGGCCGGAGTAATATTCCCCCTCGCTTTCATGCCACAGTATCGCAGGACCTATTTTTAGCAACGCAGTACGAAATCTGCGTCAGCGGGTCAGGACAAAAAGCCAAGAGGCTGGTTAAAAATCATATGAGATCATCTAAGTCACGTTCGCGTTCAAAGAATAATAACAACCGCAATCGGTCCGTCGGAAATATCGTCAATCGCGTGTTTGACAGTTCCGGCCCAGAGGGCAAGGTTCGCGGGACGCCGCAACAGATTATCGACAAATACACCCAGTTGGCGCGGGATGCCCAATTGGCCAATGACCGGATCAACGCTGAAAACTTCCAGCAGCACGCAGAGCATTACACACGCTTGCTGAACGAAGGCATGCGTGAAATGGAAGCGCGCCGCGAACAGCAGGAACGCGATCAGCGCGACCGCCAGCGCAAGCAAGAAGAGAACAACGCAAATCAACAGCGTCGCAACAACAATGACGATACGCGTCCGCAAGAGGCAGAGCCGCAATCCGCACCCGCCGTTGCTGACCCTGTCGTTGCTGACCCGGCCGACGCTGAACAGCCCGACATCATAGAGTCCGCACCTCAAGGCGATAGCGGTTTGGTCGAAACGCCCGAAGAAACCAAACCAAAGCGCGCCCCACGGCGTCGCAAACCCAAGCCTGTAGAGCCGGCAGAACCTGTTGCAGAGGAAACCAGCGAACCCGACGCAACTCCCGAAGCCGCTGCAGAATAACGGTTTCACGATATTCAAAACAGGCCCCGCTTTGTCGGGGCCTTTTTACATCTAGATCGGCAATTCCGTTGTTTCTTTTAGATCTTCCATCACAAAGCTGGCCGCAACGTCTGAAATCTCAACCGATTTGATCAGCCGTTGGTACAGGCGGTCATAGGCGGCCACGTCGGACACCCGTGCGCGGATCAGATAATCCAGATCACCTGTCATCCGGTAGGCGCCCAAAATCTCTGGCATTTCCCGCATGGTGCGCGAAAACTTTTGCAACCAGTCCTGATCATGCCGGTTGGTTCGGATTTGGATAAAGACCGACAGCCCAAGGCTCAGCGAAACGGGGTCAAGAATGGCCACACGCCGGTCGATAAATCCGTTCTCTTCCAACAATCGAATGCGCCGCCACACTGCGTTGCGCGACAGGCCCACCTGATCGCCCAGAACCTCTAGGCTGATGTCAGATTGCCGTTGCAACTGTCGCAGGATTCGCCTGTCAGCCTCATCAATTTCCATATAAACACCTATTTTTGTGGAAAGTTTCCCACAAAAGATGAGTTTCGTCAAAGCATTTGGGAATACATCACACCAAATTCCGACCATTTTGTTGGAAACAGAAAGGGCCGAACCATGATTTACAAACTATTCCTAGAGCACCCCAGCAGCGTTGATGAAACCTATTTGGAACATGCACGGTTTGCCGGTGGCTTTGCGTTGACGCTATTTGGCGCGGCAATGGCAGCAGCCGTGCACGCGGTCATTCCATGCCTGTTTGAAAAGACGGCCAGCAAAATGATAGCCAAAATGTATGCGCGCACCCACAATCGCGGGGCAGAGCCGCAGGACGCGGGTCAAAACAGCATCGCATAAAAAAGGCGGGTGAATGGATCACCCGCCTTTCTCGCAATTTCAAAAGTAGCTTAGCCGGCCAAAGCGGCATTCAGGTTTTCATCAACCTTCGCCAAGAAGCCTTCGGTCGTCAGCCAAGCCTGATCTGGTCCAACCAACAACGCCAGGTCTTTGGTCATGGAACCGCTTTCGACAGTGTCGACCACGACTTTTTCCAAAGTCTTGGCGAAGCGCAGCAATTCAGCATTGCCGTCCAAGTTGGCACGGTGGATGAGACCACCGGTCCAGGCGTAGATCGACGCGATGGAGTTTGTAGACGTTGCTTCGCCTTTTTGGTGCTGGCGGTAGTGACGTGTCACGGTACCATGCGCCGCTTCGGCCTCTACGATTTTTCCGTCGGGCGTCATCAGCTGGGATGTCATCAGACCGAGCGAGCCAAAGCCCTGAGCAACCGTGTCAGACTGAACGTCGCCATCATAGTTCTTACAGGCCCAAACAAACCCGCCGTTCCATTTCATCGCACAGGCGACCATGTCGTCGATCAGGCGGTGTTCATAGGTGATGCCAGCCGCTTTGAACTTTTCCTCGAACTCTTCCTCAAAGACCTTTTGGAACAGATCCTTGAAACGGCCGTCATAGGCTTTGAGGATTGTGTTCTTGGTGGAAAGATACACAGGCCAGCCCATTTTCAAACCATAGTTCATGGATGCGCGGGCAAAGTCGATGATCGATGCATCAAGGTTGTACATGCCCATGGCCACACCGGCGGCAGGAGAGTCAAAGATCTCTTTTTCGATGACAGTGCCGTCTTCACCAACGAATTTCATCGACAGCTTACCAGCGCCCGGCATTAGGAAATCAGTTGCTTTATACTGGTCGCCATATGCGTGGCGCCCGATTACGATTGGCTGGGTCCAACCGGGAACCAGACGCGGAACGTTGGAACAAATGATCGGCGCGCGGAAAATCGTGCCGCCAAGAATGTTGCGGATCGTGCCGTTAGGCGAACGCCACATTTCCTTTAGGCCGAATTCTTCGACGCGCTGTTCGTCTGGCGTGATGGTCGCACATTTAACGCCAACACCGATTTCTTTAATCTTTTCAGCAGCATCAATCGTGATCTGGTCATTTGTATCGTCGCGGGCTTCCATGCCCAGATCGTAATACAGCAGATCCACATCGAGATATGGCAGGATCAGCTTTTTCTTGATGAAATCCCAAATGATGCGGGTCATTTCATCGCCGTCAAGCTCGACAACGGGGTTTTCGACTTTGATTTTCGACATTTGGCCGATCCTTTTGGTTTTGGGAATCAAACTTTGGTCGCGTGATAGACTAAAACACGCATCTGGGGAAGTCGGTATGCGATTGTATACGGAAAGATACGACCAGACCGGTCAGTCGGCCGCAGCAGCCTTCTTGGCAGCGATTTCATCCAAGGCCTTGTGGCCGCGCTGTGCCGCGGTGCGGATCCGAATGGACGTCAGATAGCTTTCCTGCAGCGTGGTCGATGTCGCGCCGATAACTTTGCTGACCTGTTCAAAAATATCATTGTCCCCGGTCTTGGCCGAAAGCTCTAGCGTTTCTTTGGCCAGTTTATCTGCGAGGTCTTCCAATACACCCATGGTCAAGCTCCGATGAAGGGTCTTGCAGGGCGGGCGAATCTGGCCAGCCCTGCGATAAATGTCAGGTCAAACGATCAGCGGCTGGTTTCTGTCAGACGCTTGCGGACATAAGTGTCCACATTCCCGATCATGGTTTCCATATGCGGGTCTTCAAAGAAATGGCCCGCACCTTCGATTTCCTGATGGGTGACCGTAATGCCTTTTTGTTCGTGCAACTTTTCGACCAGGCCATGCGTGTCACGCGGCGGCGCAACGCGGTCGGCTGTGCCGTTGATGATCAACCCCGAAGACGGGCAGGGCGCCAGGAAGGAAAAGTCATACATGTTCGCCGGGGGCGACACGGAAATGAATCCCGTGATCTCTGGCCGGCGCATCAAAAGCTGCATGCCGATCCAGGCCCCAAAGCTGAACCCAGCCACCCAGCAATGCTTAGAGTTCTGGTTCATCGACTGCAGGTAATCCAAGGCAGACGCCGCGTCAGACAGCTCTCCGATACCCTGATCATATTCGCCCTGGCTGCGGCCAACCCCGCGAAAGTTAAACCGAAGCACGGTAAAGCCCATGTTATAAAATGCGTAATGCAGGTTATAGACCACACGGTTGTTCATCGTTCCGCCAAATTGCGGATGCGGATGCAAGACAATCGCAATCGGGGCATCTTTGGTTTTTTGGGGGTGGTAGCGACCTTCGAGGCGGCCATCTGGGCCGGGGAATATGACTTCAGGCATAAGTATCCTTCGTGTTCTCACGACGCCGTTCAGAATTCTTGACGAATTCCGTCAGACATCTTAGAATGATTCTAAATAACCGGCCGGATGGCGGGATTTGGTTGCTAGTCACGTAATGTTCTTGCCGCCAAAGGTCAATGAAATACGGATTTGGGCGATGAAACTCAGCACAAAAGGGCGATATGCGATGGTGGCCTTGGCCGATCTGGCCACACAGCCCAAAGACTCATTGTCGTCGCTGGCCGAAATTTCGCGTCGCCAGGACATCTCTTTACCCTATCTGGAACAATTGTTCGTCAAGCTGCGGCGCAGTGGCTTGGTGGAATCCGTGCGCGGGCCGGGTGGTGGCTATAAGCTGGCCAAACCCACGGATGAGATCCGCGTTTCCGACATTCTGGAAGCCGTGGATGAGACGGTTTCGGCGATGCACACCGGGGCCGGGGCGTCTGGCGGGTCGTCCGGATCTCGGGCGCAATCCATGACCAACCGCTTGTGGGAAGGGCTGTCGGCCCATGTTTACGTGTTTTTGCACCAGACCAAATTGTCCGATGTCATCGAAAACGCGTTGAAACCATGCCCCGCCGTTCCGACGCTGTTTGTGGTTGAAGACGAATTATGACCCTGAACACTGTCTATATGATGCGCACCAACAGATTTGGTGCCCTGCAAACATTGCCGATTGTCGAGGTTTCCACTTGGTAAAGCCACGTACATATCTGGATTGGAACGCAACAGCTCCGCTTCGGGATGAGGCGCGGGCGGCGATGATTGCGGCCATGGATGTTGCGGGCAATCCATCCAGCGTCCACAGCGAAGGACGCGGCGCAAAATCCATCGTCGAAAAAGCCCGCCTGCAAATCGCAGAGGCCTTTGGTGCGTCTGCGTCCGATATCGTTTTCACCTCTGGCGCGACAGAGGCTGCGGCCCTGGCAATGGCCGGACGGGACCTGCACTGCGCCAATGTAGAACATGAGGCCGTGTTGGCCTGGGCCACGCCGGATTTGGCGACCGATGCAGATGGCCGCGTCAGCGTTGACGCACCAGAACAGTCTGCCGTGCAAGTGGCCAACTCGGAAACCGGTATTCTTCAGGATCTGCCACAGGGACTGGCCGTTGCCGACGCGACGCAAGCCTTTGGAAAGATTCCCTTTGCCTTTGATTGGTCGGGCGTTGATATGGCGCTGATCTCTGCTCATAAGCTGGGCGGCCCGAAAGGCATCGGCGCACTGGTCATCCGACGCGGATTGGACGTGGCGGCGCGCATCAAGGGGGGCGGCCAGGAAATGGGGCGTCGGGCTGGCACGGAAAACCTGATCGGCATTGCCGGTTTTGGCGCAGCAGCTAAAGCCGCCGCGCGGGACCTGGACCAGAATGTCTGGGATGAGGTCGAAAAATTGCGCGACCTGTTGCAAGCAACCATTGCCCAAGCCGCGCCCGACACTATCTGTGTAGGGGCTGACGCACGGCGGTTGCCCAACACATTGACAATGGCAACGCCCGGCTGGCGCGGCGAATTACAGGTGATGCAGATGGATTTGGCCGGATTTGCCGTCTCTGCAGGCTCAGCCTGTTCCAGCGGCAAGGTAAGGTCCAGCAAAGTCTTGCAGGCCATGGGCTATGATGACATGACCGCGTCGAGCGCAATTCGCGTTTCGATCGGGCCCGACACAACGAAGGACGAGCTTTTGCAATTTGCAAATGCTTGGACAGCTGCGCATCGAAAATTTCGTGCAAAAGCGGCTTGAAGAAAAGGCGAACAGGAGAATGGCAGTTTTGGAAGATGTTCAGGTAAAAGACGGCGTTGATCAGGAAACGGTTGATGCGGTTCAGTCGATTGGCGAAAAATACAAATACGGCTGGGAAACCGATATCGAGATGGAATATGCCCCAAAGGGCGTAAACCCGGATATCGTGCGCCTGATCTCTGGCAAAAACGAAGAACCAGAGTGGATGACCGAATGGCGTTTGGCGGCTTTCGAACGCTGGACCCAGCTGGAAGAGCCGACCTGGGCGATGGTTGATTACCCGAATATCGACTATCAGGACCAGTATTACTACGCCCGTCCCAAAAGCATGGAAGTCAAACCAAAATCCCTGGATGAGGTCGACCCAAAACTGCTTGCCACGTATGCTAAGCTGGGTATCCCTTTGAAAGAACAGATGATTTTGGCTGGGGTTGAGGGCGCCGAAGACATGCCCGCCGAAGGGCGCAAGGTTGCTGTTGATGCGGTCTTTGACTCTGTTTCTGTGGGCACAACCTTTCAGGATGAACTGAAGAAAGCCGGCGTCATCTTTTGTTCGATCTCCGAAGCGATCCGCGAGCATCCAGAACTGGTCAAAAAATACCTTGGCACTGTTGTGCCGGTCTCTGACAATTTCTTTGCGACATTGAATTCAGCAGTCTTCACCGATGGCTCGTTTGTCTATGTTCCCCCGGGCGTGCGCTGCCCGATGGAGCTGTCCACCTATTTCCGTATCAACGCCGAAAACACCGGGCAATTTGAACGCACGCTGATCATCGCGGATAAGGGCAGCTACGTGTCCTATCTGGAAGGCTGTACAGCGCCAAAACGCGACACGATCCAGCTGCACGCCGCTGTGGTCGAAATCGTCGTGATGGAAGACGCAGAGGTCAAATACTCGACCGTTCAAAACTGGTATCCCGGTGACGAAGACGGCAAGGGCGGCATCTATAACTTTGTGACCAAACGGGCCGATTGCCGGGGCGACCGGGCAAAGGTTATGTGGACACAGGTTGAAACCGGATCGGCAGTGACCTGGAAATACCCGTCCTGCATTCTGCGTGGGGATGAAAGCCAGGGCGAATTCTATTCCATCGCGATCGCCAACAATTACCAGCAGGCCGATACCGGCACGAAAATGATCCACCTTGGCAAAAACACCAAGTCGCGGATCGTGTCCAAAGGCATCAGCGCGGGCAGGGCGCAGAACACCTATCGCGGATTGGTGTCGATGCATCCAAAGGCCGAGGATTCGCGGAATTACACCCAATGTGACTCGCTGTTGATTGGCAATAAATGTGGGGCACATACGGTGCCGTATATTGAGGTCAAAAATAACTCTTCTCGGGTCGAACATGAGGCCACGACATCCAAGGTCGACGACGATCAGCTGTTTTATTGCCGCCAGCGCGGCATGGACGAGGAAGAGGCTGTCGCGCTGGTGGTCAACGGATTTTGTAAAGAAGTCCTGCAGGCCTTGCCGATGGAATTCGCGATGGAAGCACAACAGCTTGTTGCGATTTCTCTTGAAGGATCAGTTGGTTAAGCCTTGATGTTCGCGCGCCTTTCATACCCAAAAAACCGTGATGCGGCCCCAATCCTTGGGGGCGCGCACGCGTTGCGCGTGATTTTGCAAGAAATGCTCTCCCCAGAAAACGTACCATCAACGACAAATTCCTGCCCCAATGCCGGGTCACGCCTGAAGGCGGGAAGATGTAAGATATCGGTGGACGGATATGGACGACGCACAGAAACTGCAGTTTCAGCAACGGTTGCAGCGGATCGCCAAGGGCGGGCCGAACACCGTGGGGCAGGTCTATGTCGGCCCGGCGGACACGGATCGCGGCAAAAAGAAATCGAAATCTGCCGCTCCGGACGTTCTGGACAACATCCTTTACCCGATGTCGATCATCGGCGCTTTTCTGGTCGGCGCCTTTGCCGTTCTGCTGACGCGGTTCATCCGCTTTCACATGACCGGCGGGGAACTGACGGGCGAGAATGCCGATATCTTAATGATCATCGACACAGTGATCGCAGTTGGCATCGTGATTTCACTGCGCTCTGTGTTTCGGTTTCGCGGCAAGGCGCTGGAAACAGCCAAGACCGTCGGGATCGTCGCGATGGTTCTGACGATGCACAATTTCGTTCATCTGGCCCCCGCAACATTTGGCAAGGTGTTTTCGCCGGAATGGTCCGAACAGATCGTCGAAAATACGCTGCCCAAATCGATCCTGTTTCGCGGGGTCTCGATGGTTGTGGGCGAACAGCCCGAAGCACCGGTAGAGCCGCAAATGCCAGTGGTGCTGGAGCTCGACCAAAACTAAACACTCAGACGAGCCTTGACGCATTTGGCGACAATGCCGTTTTCTCTACATCACATCTCAAATTAATCCCAACACCGGACGCAGGACCGAAGCCACGCATTCGCGTGGCTATTCGCGTTGCGCCCCTTAGAAATGGAAAAGACATCAGGACATGAACATGCTTGAAATCAAAGACTTGCACGTAAAACTTGAAGAAGAAGAAAAACAAATCCTCAAGGGTGTAAACCTGTCCATCGGCGCTGGTGAAGTGCATGCGATCATGGGGCCGAACGGATCTGGGAAGTCGACATTGTCCTATGTGCTGTCAGGACGTGACGGCTATGAAGTGACCCAAGGCTCTGCCACTTTGGAAGGTGAAGAAGTCCTGGACCTGGAACCAGAAGAACGCGCCGCCGCTGGCCTGTTTCTTGCGTTTCAGTACCCGGTTGAAATCCCCGGTGTCGGCAACATGACCTTCCTGCGCACAGCCGTGAATTCACAACGCAAAGCGCGCGGCGAAGAAGAAATGTCCGCCGCGGAATTCCTGAAAGTCATCCGCGCCAAGGCAAAAGACCTTAAAATTGATGCGGATATGCTGAAACGCCCCGTCAATGTCGGCTTTTCTGGCGGCGAAAAGAAGCGCAATGAAATCCTGCAAATGGCGATGCTGGAACCGAAAATGTGCATTCTGGACGAAACGGATTCCGGTTTGGATGTGGATGCGATGAAGCTGGTATCTGAAGGCGTGAACGCCCTGCGCAGCGAAGGGCGCAGCTTTTTGGTGATCACCCACTATCAGCGTCTGTTGGACCACATCAAACCTGATGTTGTGCATATCATGGCCAACGGTCGGATCGTTAAATCTGGCGGCCCGGAACTGGCGCTCGAAGTTGAACATAACGGCTATGCCGACATCCTGGAGGCCGTGGCCTGATGTCAGCGCTCAAAGTAAAACAAGACGCGGCCGTCGCGCGGATCGCCGCATTGCCGGTGCCCGAGGGGGCAAAATGGTCAAACGACGCGCGCAACAGTGCCGTTGCCCGGCTGGAAGCTATGGGGCTTCCCGGGAAACGTGACGAATATTGGCGCTATACGGATCCGGCCTCTTTGACCCAGCCAGACGCCCCAAACGCTGCGATTTTCGATCCAGCGGATGAATCAGAGGTGTTCGGCGCCGTTGAACGGCTAAAGATCGTGTTCGTGGATGGTGTGTTTGACGCAGCTGCCTCTGATGATCTTGAAATGGCTGGTGTCGAGATTGAACGTCTCAGCGATGTCGCACAGCGCGACATTCATTGGGCCAAGGACATCTATGGCAAGCTAGAGGAAAACGGCCAAACGCCGGTTCAGCGCCCCTTGGCGACGATGAATACCGCCTTTGCCACGGACGGGATCGTCATCCGCGCCACCGGCAAAGCAGAGCGGCCTGTGTCCTTGGTCTATTTGCACAAGGATGAAAGCTCTGACGCGATCCTGCATCACGTCATCCGTGTGGAATCCGGCGCAAACCTGACACTGTTGGAAAACGGCCCGGCTGCGGCGCGGTTTAACAAACTGTTAGAGGTCGACGTTGCCGACAATGCAACCTTTCACCATATTCGCACGCAAGGCCGGGACCACGAGCGTCGGGCGATGACGCATATCTTTGCCCAGCTTGGGCAGGGCAGTGTGTTCAAAAGCTTTACGATGACCGCCAACGGCGTTTTGACAAGAAACGAAGTTGTCATCGACCTGAATGGCGCAAATTCCGTGGCCCATGTTGCGGGCGCGGCACTTGGGGATGGTGACTTTCACCATGATGACACGGTGTTCATAACCCACAACGCGACGCATTGTGAAAGCCGGCAAGTCTTCAAGAAAGTCCTGCGCAACGGGGCTTTGGGCGTGTTTCAGGGGAAAATTCTGGTCAAGGACCATGCCCAGAAAACCGATGGCTATCAGATCAGTCAGGCCTTGTTGCTGGACGGCAATTCGCAGTTTCTTGCGAAACCAGAACTTGAAATCTATGCCGATGACGTCGTGTGTTCGCACGGATCCACAACCGGGGCCATCGACGAAACCTCGCTGTTTTATCTGCGCTCCCGTGGCATCCCAGAGCCTGAGGCCCAAAACCTGTTGGTTCTGGCCTTTCTGGCAGAGGCCATTGACGAGGTCGAAGACGCCACAATCGCTGAAGACATCCTTGAGCGGTTGCAATCCTGGCTGGAGCGGCGGACGGCCTGATGGCTGTTGTGGCTGAAATCGTTCAGTCGTGGCGCAGCCCGCGCCGGGTGATCCGTGATCGCCTGGCCGATGGCGTGCGCGAAGACCGCGCTTTGGCCGTTTTGATGGGGGCGTGCTTGCTGATCTTTGTGGCGCAATGGCCGCGCCTGGCGCGGGATGCCTATCTTGATCCGTCGACGCCTTTGGACATGAGACTGGGTGGAGCGATGCTTGGGTGGGTCTTTCTGGCGCCACTGGCGCTTTATCTGATCGCAGCCATCACACATATCATCGCCAAGATCTTTGGCGGGCAGGGCAGTTGGTTTGGGGCGCGGATGGCTTTGTTCTGGGCGCTTTTGGCGACCGCTCCATTTTGGCTGATAAACGGACTGGTGGCTGGCTTTGTCGGCCCCGGTTTGGCGCTGACAGTAACAGGCGTGTTTGCCCTTGCGGCCTTTCTTGTGGTCTGGTTACTCGCCACTATCGAAGCAGAGTCCCGCGGAAAGCCGGAAGAAACATGACCTTAAAGGACTATATCCAAAACGCAATCGCAACGCTGCGCAACCCGCGTGCAGGCGCGCGCCACGTGATGGCTGTCACGATGGAGCGTCAGGACAGATGGCTTGTGCTGGCCTTGATGGTGATCCTGAATACGATCATCGCTGAAATCTTCCTGCTTTTGATGGGCGCACAAGACGCGGCCATGTTTCCCATTCCCGCGCTGAACAGTCCGCTTGTTCTGTCTTTCGTGCAGGTGGGCGCGATGTTCCTGCTGGCCATCGGAATTGACGTTGTCGGACGTCGCTTCAAGGGCACGGGCACATTGGATCAGGCCATTTTGTTGATCGCCTGGTTGCAATTCATCATGATCTGCATCCAGGTCGTGCAACTGGTGATCTTTGCTGTGGCGCCCCCAATCGGGGCCTTGGTCAGCTTGATCAGCCTGATCATCATGGCGTGGCTACTGACCGTATTCGTAGCAGAGTTGCATGGTTTTCAATCACTTGGCGTTGTTTTCTTATGCATCATCGCCGGAATTTTCACATTTTCGATCGGGGTTGCAATCTTGCTAGCGCTGCTCGGGTTTCAAATTACGGTTTAGAACTATGTATGACGTTGCGAAAATCCGGGCCGACTTTCCCATTTTGGGGCGGCAGGTCAATGATCAACCCTTGGTCTATCTGGACAACGGGGCCTCTGCGCAAAAGCCTCAGGTCGTCATTGATGCGATCAATCAGGCCTATGCCCATGAATATTCAAATGTTCACAGAGGTTTGCACTACCTTTCTAATCTGGCGACTGAAAAATACGAAGCGACACGCGGCACCATTGCGCGGTTCTTGAACGCCGGTTCCGAAGATGAAATCGTGATGAATTCCGGCACGACAGAGGGCATCAACATGGTGGCCTATTCCTGGGCCATGCCGCGGTTAGAGGCGGGCGACGAAATTGTTCTGTCGGTGATGGAACATCATGCCAATATCGTTCCGTGGCACTTTCTGCGCGAACGCCAAGGCGTCGTGTTGAAATGGGTGGACGTGGATGCAAATGGCACGCTTGACCCGCAACGCGTCATTGACGCGATTGGTCCAAAAACAAAACTGGTCGCAATTTCCCAACTTTCCAATGTGTTGGGAACCAAGGTTGATGTGAAACAAATCACAGAGGCCGCCCATACCAAGGGCGTTCCGGTGTTGGTTGATGGCTCTCAGGCTGCGGTTCATATGCCGGTTGATGTGCAAGATATCGGCTGTGATTTTTATGCGATTACGGGGCACAAGCTTTACGGGCCATCCGGCTCTGGTGCGATTTACGTCAAATCGGAACGTCTGGCCGAAATGCGCCCCTTTATGGGGGGCGGCGATATGATCCGCGACGTCACCAAAGAGGCGGTCTCCTACAATGATCCACCGATGAAGTTTGAGGCCGGAACCCCCGGTATCGTGCAAATGATCGGACTTGGCGTTGCTCTTGAATATCTGGAAAATCTCGGGATGGACAATGTCGCAGCCCATGAAGAGAAAATTCGCACCTATGCTGAAACGCGCCTGAACGGTTTGAACTGGCTGAATGTTCAGGGACGGTCCCCCGGCAAAGCCGCGATCTTTTCCTTTACACTGGACGGCGCGGCCCATGCGCATGACATTTCCACGGTTCTGGACAAAAAAGGCGTGGCCGTGCGGGCCGGGCATCACTGTGCACAACCGCTGATGCAGCATTTGGGGCTAAGCGCGACCTGCCGGGCCTCTTTCGGGCTGTATAATACAGAGTCCGAGGTCGACAAACTGGTCGATGCGCTGGAACTCTGCCACGAATTGTTCAGTTGAGCGGTCAAGACAGGGCACAAAAACACTGACCCGGCCAAACTATTTGACGTTCAGCGCATACCCGATGTTGCACCGCGCTGAACTTTGGCCTAAGTCATCCCCAACAACATCCGCGCGTAGCTCAGCTGGATAGAGTGCCGCCCTCCGAAGGCGGAGGTCACAGGTTCGAATCCTGTCGCGCGGGCCAAATACTCTAAAAACACAGTAATGACGAACGCAGCACGTGTTTGGTTAAGGTGGCTAAATGACACGTGACGCGGATTATATCATTGTTGGGGGAGGCTCTGCCGGGGCGGTGATTGCCGCGCAGCTTGTCACCGGGCTGGGCGCGAAAGTGCTGGTGCTGGAAACAGGTCCACGTCGCGCGCCCTGGCTGCTGGATGTTCCAGCCGGCTACATGAAGTTTCTGGCCTCTGATCGTTACCTGGAATTTTACGAAAGCGTCCCACAACCACAACTGGGCTGGCGATCCGTGATCGTGCCGCAGGGCCGCATTCTGGGCGGGGGATCGGCTGTGAATGCGATGGTCTATATCCGCGGGCAAGCCGAGGATTATGACGCTTGGGCCACGGCCGCGGGCAGCGCGGATTGGTCCTATGATGCGATGCTGCCGCATTTCAAAGCGGTTGAGGGAAATGCAGAGCTGGGCGCGCCTTTACATGGAACCGATGGACCACTGAAAGTGTCGCATCTGGGCCATCATTGTGATGTCAGCAAAGCTTTCATTGAGGCCTGTACCGCCGCCGGAATTCCACGCAACGAGGATTTCAACGGCCAGAGCCAGGCTGGCGTCGGCTTTATGCAGCACACGATTGATGCAACACGCCGCAAACGCAGCAGCACCGCCACGGCGTTTCTCAAACCCATTGCCAAGGCCCCGAACCTGACCGTGCGCACCGGGGCAACGGTTCGCAGGCTGTTGGTGGACAAGGGCAGGGTGCAGGGCGTCGTCTATCATGTGGACGGGCAAGAGCAGACCGCCATGGCAGGCACAGAGGTGATCGTCACCGCCGGGGCCCTGGCGACCCCTGCATTGCTGATGCGCTCGGGCATTGGCCCTGCGGATCACCTGAAAGACTGCGGCATCGCCCCAGTGTTGGACCAACCCGCAATTGGCCAAAATCTGCAGGACCATTGCGAAGTCCCGCTCGTCGCCGGATTGAAAAAGGGGCTCGGCTATTTCGGGCAAGACCGTGGCCTGGCCATGATCCGCAACGGGGTCCAGTATCTTTTGAACAAGTCGGGCCTTGCAACCACAACCGGGGTTGAGGCCTGCGCCTTTGTCGATTCCGACGGCAGCGGCAGGCCGGACTTGCAGGTTTACTGCGTGCCGACCGTGTATCTGGATCGGACGGTCACCGGGGCGAACCCGACATGGGGCGTGACCCTGACGACGTGCTTGCTGCGCCCCAAATCTCGGGGATCTGTGAGGCTTGACCCAGCCAACCCGGATGGCCCGCTGAAATTTGATCCCGGTTTCTTACGCGATGCGGATGATTTGAACCGTATCGTCAATGGCTTGGACATTGGACGCAACCTATTGCGGCAGGGTCCATTGGCAAATCTCGTGACCCATGAAATCTTCCCCGAGGCGCAGGAAGAAAGCCGGGATCAGCTGGAACACCATGTCCGGCAAACAGTGAAGACCAATTATCATCCCGTCGGAACCGTCGCTATGGGCACGGCCGTGGACGCGCGGCTGCGTCTGGAGGGGCTGGAAGGTCTGCGCGTCGCCGATGCATCTGTCATGCCGACGATCCCAAGCGGGAACACAAACGCGCCCACAATCGCCTTGGCGCATAAGGCAGCAGAAATGATTGCCCAAGACGCGGGTTAACGAAAGTTCGCTTTCCGCCCGATCCGGGCATCGCGACCGCAAAATTGTCAACCAATTCCAAACAAACATTGGTTTTTTTGCAAACTTTACCAAAAAAGAAGAGCTCCACCCCTGTTTTCTTTGCAACAGGTTATGAACACAGTACCGTTCCTTGAAGAATGTTTTGCCAGGTTTGTCGTCAAATCAGACCTAACAGAAGCCGGTCGCCGAAGAATAGTCATCGTAGACACTGTCTGCATTATGAGTGAGTTGGTTTATGCAAGCCAAGATACGGAATATCCCAGAGGGCCAGAAGGTTTCTGTCGTCGTTCCCTGTTACGACGAAGAAGAGGTTCTGCCTGCGGCTTGGATGCGGATCAAATCCCTGGCCGACCGGTTGGACAGCTATATTTTCGAATTCGTTTTCGTAGACGACGGAAGCAAAGACGACACGATGGTTCTTTTGCGGGACATGGCTGATGCGGATGACCGCGTTCGCGTCCTGGGGTTTGCACGAAACTTTGGCCATCAGATTGCTGCTACAGCTGGGATAGAGGCTGCGACCGGGGACTGCGTGGTGCTTATTGATGCCGATATGCAGGATCCACCAGAAGTGGTGGAAAGAATGATTGGAAAATGGGAAGAAGGTTTTGACGTGGTTTATGGCGTTCGGCAAAAGCGCCCTGGCGAAACCTGGTTTAAACTCGCTTCTGCCAAGGGGTTTTACAGGTTTTTGAACCGATTGTCCGATGTCCAAATTCCGCTTGATGCCGGTGACTTTCGATTGTTGAACCGGCCGGTTGTCGAGGTTCTTCGGCAAATGCCAGAAAAGCATCGTTTTTTGCGTGGAATGGTGGCGTGGGTCGGGTTTCGGCAACATGCATTGCCTTATGAACGGGACCCAAGACTGGCGGGGACTTCAAAATACCCTCTGTCAAAGATGTTGAAATTTGCAGCAGACGGCATTGTTTCTTTTTCGATAAAGCCGTTGCGCATTGCGACAAACCTTGGCTTGATCGCCTCTGCATTGGCATTGGTCGGGATACTCTACGCCGTGGTCATGCGGATTTTCACCTCGACCTGGGTAGAGGGTTGGACCGGTTTGATCATTGCCGTTCTGTTCATAGGCGGCGTTCAGTTGATTTCGCTCGGTGTGATTGGCGAATATCTGGGGCGCGTTTATGAAGAAGTTAAGAACCGCCCCCTATTTGTCCTGCGGGAAAAAATCGGATTTCCTGATGCGGAACCGGCGAAACGCCGTTCCCCCCAACCAGATAAAGTTGATTCTGCCTGATGCGCGGACGGAAAATAACCCAATTCGCCATTGGATTGCTGTTTTCAGCCGGGTTCTTGTACCTGATTGCGCAGTCCATCCCGTTTGATGGGACCAAGGCGGCGTTGACCGATGTGAACTACAGCTGGGTTCTTGCGGGCGTGACCATGTTTGCCATCGGCTACTTAAGCCGCATCAGACGCTGGCAATTGATGCTAAAGAATGAAAACCCGAATGTCGGCTTTGGCCGCACGGGGCTGCCATTTATGATCTCAATCGCCGCGAATAACGTGCTGCCATTTCGCTTGGGCGATGTCATGCGCGCTTTTGCGTTTTCTAAATGGCTGTCGGTTCCTTCGTCCAGCGTATTGGCGACTTTGGTGGCGGAACGGTTGCTGGATCTGCTAGCTTTGCTGGCCGCACTGGGCCTTGCAGTGATGTTCCTGGGATTGGGTGAGGGGGCCATTGCGACCCTGCTGGGGGCGGGATCTTTGCTGCTTGTCGCACTTGCGATCGTGATTGCAATTGCCTTTGTATACCCACAGATCGCACAGCCCGTGGTCATGTTTTTTGTGCGCTTGGTGGCCCCTCTCTTCGGGTCCATTGGCGAGCGCCTAAGTGACGCCATTGAAAATGTTTTCGCGACCTTGAAAATGATCACAAGAAGCGGGCGAACTCTGGCCCTGATATTCTGGACCATTTTGGCCTGGGCCGGAGAGGCCGGTGTTTTTCTGTGTGCCGCCTATGCCGTTCCTGCCATGGCAGAGCCTTTTGCCGCATTTCTTGCAATGCCGGTCGGAACCCTTGCCACGTTACTGCCGTCGTCACCCGGCTATATTGGCACGTTCCATTATTTTGTGATTGAAGCCGCCAAACTGACGGGCAATGGCCCGGCAGCGGCTACGGCCTTTGCTGTGGTGGCCCATCTGATCATGTGGCTGACCGCGACACTTGTTGGTGGCGTGTGCTTTGCAATTTGGTCCCTTTTTGGATTCCGTAATGAAAGATAGTTCAATGCCCTCTACCGACCTCAAGACAACGCCCGATCAGAAAAGCACAAAACCAAGCGCCACAGTGATCGGGGCGGGTTTTTCCGGGCTATCCGTGGCCTACGAGCTTGGCAAGGCCGGGTATGACGTCACAGTTCTCGAGGCCGCGGAAAGCGTTGGTGGGCTTGCTGGTTCCTTTGAAACCGATGGAGAAAAGCTGGACCGGTTTTATCACCACTGGTTTACAAGCGATCAGGATGTGACTGATTTGATTGACGAACTGGGCTTGTCGGACAATGTCGTCACCAACCCGACGAACACGGGCTTGTTCTTTGCTAACAAGATTTTTCGTCTTTCTACCCCTCTGGATTTGCTGAAGTTCAATGCACTTGGTTTCACCGATCGTATCCGACTGGGCCTTTTGGCCTTGCGCGCACGGCGGGTTGAAGACTGGATGCAGCTTGAAAAGCTGACAGCGGCAGAATGGTTGCGCAAACTCGGCGGCGACAAAGTGTACGAAGTGGTGTGGGAGCCGTTGCTCAAAGGCAAATTTGGCCCCTTTGCAGATAAGATTTCCGCAGTCTGGTTCTGGAACAAACTAAAACTCCGCGGCAGCAGTCGCGGAAAACAGGGGGAAGAACGGCTGGCTTATCTCGAGGGCAGTTTTGCCCGTCTGGCCGAAGAAATTGCGAACGCAATCAAAACAAACGGCGGCACGGTCAAACTGAACGCCCCGGTCGATACCGTTGAACGCGTGGATGATGGCCGTTGGAGCACTGGTGGCGCTTGGGGGCGGATTGAAAGCGACATTGTTGTTGCGACAACAGCTTTGCCACTCGTCGCTGACATGGTCGAAAACTGGGCAGAGTCTGCCTATATCGCCCAGTTGCGCCGGATCGATTACCTTTCGAATATCTGCCTTGTTCTGCAATTGGATCGTTCTTTGTCAGATACCTACTGGCTCAACGTCAATGACGTGAATTTCCCGTTTGTGGGCGTGATTGAACACACGAACTTTCAGCCTGTTTCAAAATATGCCGGACGCCACATTGTATATCTGTCAAAATACTTACCTGAAACGGATGCGCTTTATCAGATGGAAGATGACGAAGTTCTGGATTTTTCGGTGCCGCATCTTCAACGTATGTTTCCGGATTTTGACCCAAGCTGGATCCAAGCCCATCATGTGTGGCGCGCACGCTGGTCACAACCTGTTGTGGAAAAGGATTATTCGACATTGATCCCAGATGAGGACGGGCCAGCTCCGGGGTTTCATCTGTGTTCCATGGCGCAGATTTATCCCGAAGATCGCGGCACAAACTACGCCATCCGCGAAGGCCGGAAACTTGGACGAAGACTTGCCGGGAATAAGACCAATGTGGCAGTTGAGCGAGAGTAAAGAGGATGGACATGCGTAACATACTTTCCACATTTCATGTGCCAAAATTGGGCAAGGGTGAAACGTCTGTCCTCTTTCTTTCCATTTCATGTGTTCTGGCGCTGGTGGTTTTGGCTGTGGTGTTTGGCCGGGGGATCAGCCATGCCGGGGCATTCGTGAACGACTCTTTCGTGTTTTTTGACGGTATCGACCGGATTGCAGCAGGTCAGGTGCCGAACAAAGACTTTTTGTCACCTGTCGGCCCTCTGCCATACCTTTTGCCCTACTACGGCTATCTAGCCGTTGGCAGCTATGCAGGCGCGGTGGAAATGGCATCGCTGTTCCTGTTGGTGCCGGTCTTGGTCTGCGCGTCTGTGTTTTTGTACAAAACCACATCTCCCGCCGCGGCTTTGCTCGTTGTAGGCACAGTTGCAGGCGTGATCGTCGTGCCTCTCATTCCGGGTGAAAATGCCGATCAGGTGTCCCACGCCATGCAATATAACAGGTGGGGATGGGGCCTGTTGCTGACGATTTTTCTGCTTGGCCTGCCGCCCTACCAAGGAGGGGGCTGGGCAGCGCTGGTTGCGTCGCTTGGCGGCGCCTTGCTTGTCGCCCTGTTCCTGACAAAAATCACCTATTTCATTTTTGCTGTAGGTTATCTTGGTCTGCTCGTCGTCTTCCCCGATCCACGCAGAGGGATCGGAATATTCTCTTTGCTCATGGGGGCTGTCTTATTGGGCATGGTCACCCTGCTTCAGTCAGAGATGGTCTTTGGATATATTGGGTCCATTCAAGAAGCCCTGAAGTCGGACGGTCCGCAACGAGACTCTTATTTCGTCGTGGCGTTCGGTAGCCGCACAACACTGATCTTTCTAATTCTGGCGGCTTATTGTGTCACTTTGCAGCGGTTTGCATGGCGTGAAATTGCCTTGGCTGGCTTCATTGCTGTTTCTGGTGTGATGATCATTGACCAGAATTATCAATGGAAGTTCATCGTCACGATCCCTGCCGCCTTTTTGATCCTGGCGTCAATCGGCGACAGGAGAAGCGAGGCGGGGCAAAACAGTGCCTCTGTCGCGATTGCCGCCGGGTTCCTGGCCCTGCTACCGTTCTATACGGATTGGGCACAGGTTACGCTGAAGTATATCATGCCAGCCCCGGCCAGCGCGGCGTATTTTGACGCCCCTGAACTGGCAAAGATGTATATTGAAGACCATGGCGAATTCAACCGTGGCGGCGAAATCTTCCATGAGGGTCCAGTTGATGTGCTGTCGTTGCTTCAAGGAGAGGTCGAGATATTGGGATTGTCGCAATCTGAATACGCGGATTCTCTAAGCGATGGCGCCCGATTATTACATTCCGCCGGGGCGACGGACTCAGAGGTGTTTACTTTGGACTTCACCAATGCTTTGGCTTTGTTGGTCGACTCACCGCGCGTGATGAAAGGGTATTCCTGGTTGCATTTCGGACGCAATGTCAGCGAGGAAACCTTGCCCCCGGCATCAGAGTTCTTCGACGGTGCGGGATATGTCATGGTGCCTTTGTCCACACTCACAGGCAAGAGCCTTCGCACGCTCATAGCGGTCTTTGGTGAATATCTTATTGAACACACAAGTGAAGTGGCACAGTCGAAATACTGGGTTCTATTGAAGTTCAATGACCAAAACTGACCGAACCGCCTAGCAATACCGTTCCGGCCCGATCCATTGCGTTTCAGAGTAGCGATCCCCAGCCGCCCAGCCCACTGGCATGATGGCGTCGATGGCAGCGATGTCGCCCGGTGTCAGGGTCAATGACGCCCCCGCAGCAAGCTCTTTCAGATGCTTGACGGATCGGGTGCCGGGAATTGGAATGACATTCGGGCTTTGGTGCAGCAGCCAGGCAATCGCCAGTGCTGCCGTGTGAGTTCCCATGTCCGCAGCCAAGGCCTGCAGCTTTTTCACAGCGGCCAGATTGTAGCTCAGGCACGGCTCCTGAAAGCGGGGGGCGGTTTGCAAAAACGGGGTGTTCGCGATTTTGTCTGTGCTGATCAGCGTGTCCGTCAGCAAGGCGCGAGACACAGGCGAAAAGGCCACCAGGGCGGTCCCAAGAGCCCCACAGGCCTGCACAAGCCCCAGCTCGACGCTGCGGGTCGCAAGGGAATATTCGGACTGCACGGCTGCCACATGATGCACGGCCGCTGCGCGTCGCAAAGAGGCTGGCGAAATTTCGGAATAGCCAAAGCTTTTGATCTTTCCGGCGTTTTTCATAGCCACCAAGGTTTCTGTGACCTCTTCGATTTCAATCGTTTGATCCCGCCGATGCACGTAAAACAAATCGACCGCCTCGACTCCAAGCCGCTTTAGGCTCGCGTCCAGCTCCGAATTCAGATGCGCGGCGCTGTTGTCGAAGCTGCGTTCTCCGGTCGTTGGATCCCGTTTGATCCCGGCTTTGGTTGCAATTGTGAAGGGGCAGGGTGCGCCGGCAAAATTGTCTTTCAGAAATTGGCCAATTGTCGTCTCAGATTGCCCCATTCCGTAAACGTTGGATGTGTCCAGATGATCAATTCCCAAATCAAGCCCAGCCTTTAGAACGTCAAACCCGACCTGAGGCTCGACCGGACCGAAGAAATTCGAAAAAGACATCGCCCCGATCCCAATCGCCGAAACATTTGGGCCGTTCTTTCCAAGGGGTCTTTTTTGCATGGAAGATCCTTCATGTCTGAAGCCAAGTTGCGCCACGGCAACCGAGCCGGATTTGATCTGACGCCGCGTTCGGCATTTAAAGTTTGAACAGAATTTCACAGAGCGTGCAACGCCGACGTAAACGGTGTTTCGCCCCGGGCATAAACGCAGATAAGCGCGGCGGTTGCGATGCTAGGTTTGTCTTTGGCAATACCCATATCGCATCGATGCCCGCCTCATTGCCTGTTGCAGCCCCGCAGCATTTGTCGTTTCAATAGGCGCGACCGCGACAAGATTGCAACAGATGCAGTCGCAACTTGGTCACCAACTTGTAACCAAGCAACTGAATACAGACCTGCCACAGAACGGTGCGTCACAAGGAAAACTTTTGCCTTGGTCGCCCGCGGCAAACCTGACTGGAAAACGGATTGTTATGAAGAACCCCTCTCTCAAATACTTCAGATGGGCCTTCTTGGTGACGGCTGCCGGGCTTGTCCTTTCATTTGTTCTGGGCTGGATGACCTATGGAACTTTGAACGGGGCGTTGTCGTTTCTCTTCATCTGCGCGGTGCTGAGCGTGCTGGAAATCTCTTTGTCGTTCGACAATGCGATCGTGAATGCCAATGTCCTAAAGCGGATGCAGCCGATCTGGCAAAAACGCTTTTTGACCTGGGGAATCCTGATCGCGGTCTTTGGGATGCGGATCCTGTTTCCCGTGGCGGTCGTTGCAATTGCCGCCAGAATTGGGCCCTTTGCTGCCGTGCACCTGGCGGCCACCGATCCACAGGCCTATGCCCAAATCATGGACGATGCGCATTTGGGAATTGCGGCTTTTGGCGGGACGTTCCTGATGATGGTCGCGCTCAATTATTTTGTGGATGAGGCCAAGGATGTCGACTGGTTCAAGATGCTGGAAAAGCGTCTGCGCCAATGCGCCTCTATCCGCGGGCTGGAAATCACTTTTGTGCTGGCGATCATCGTCAGTTTTGCAATGGTTCTGCCAGAGCAGGAAAATATCACTTTTGTGTTGGCGGCCTTATTTGGTCTGATCACATTTACCGTTGTTGAAACGGCCGGCAAAATCCTGGACCGGGCCGACGCTGCGGCAGATGCTGCGCGGGCAGGTGGCCTGGGCGCGTTTTTATACCTTGAGATGCTGGATGCCAGCTTTTCCTTTGACGGCGTGATCGGGGCTTTTGCCCTGACGCAGAACATGTTCCTGATCGCGATCGGTCTGGGCGTGGGCGCGATGTATGTGCGTTCTATGACCATTATGATCGTCGAAAGAGAAACGCTGGCGCAGTTTCGCTACCTTGAACACGGGGCCTTTTATTCGATCTTTGTGCTGTCGATGATCATGTTTGCCCAGACGATCGTGCATATTCCAGAGCTGATCACCGGTTTGCTGGGGGCCTGTTTGATCGGCGTCGCCCTGTGGTCATCAGTGCGGTACAACCGCAAAATCGCCTGCTAGCTTACGCCACGCGAAAGAACTCTGGATGTTCTTCCTGCAACGCGCCGATCCGGGCCACGGTACCCGTTAAATGACGCCGCATCGCGTCCTGCGCCGATGCGGGATCACGCGCCTCTATCGCAGCGATGATCGCCTCATGGTCGCTCAGGATCGATCTGATCTTCCCCTCTTTGGGCAAATCGAGCCGGCGCGCACGGGCAAAATGCCCGCCTTTGGATTTCACCAGCACGAACAATCCCAACTGGTTCACACCGCCGAATAAGATTTGGTGGAATGCTTCATCCAGACTGTTGAACAGCCCCATATCGTCTGGCACCGGGCCAAGCGATTTTTGCATCTCCAGCACCGCCCGCAATTTGTTGACCAGTGCTTCATCCGGGGCTTCGGCCCAGACACGCACCGCTTCGCATTCGACGGCAAGGCGCAGAAAATGCGCTTCATAAAGGGCGGGCAGGTCGATTTTGGTGACGATCGTCCGTGATTGGGGGAAAATCTTTACCAGCCCGTCCAGTTCCAGCTTTTGCAGGGCTTCGCGAACAGGTGTCTGGCTGACACCGTAAAACTGCGCCAATTCAATCCGCGACAGGGTTGTATCGGGCGGCAAATCCATACTGACAATGCGCTGTCGCAAGGCTTCGTAGACCCGGGCCGCTGCCGACAGATTAGACATTGGCTGTGTCTGAGTGTTGGCCGCAAGCCCATTCAACATTTCTGCGATCAAACTATCCATACGCACCCGTTCCATATTGTTTTGGTTTGGTTTCCCGATGTGACACATCCGGTCCGGAATTCCAATTGTATCCAGCCTAACACTAATATATCAATTCTGATAAGCCGATAATTGAAGCGCAGGTGCAGTTCGCACCACGCAACGACATTTGCCTAACAAACAGGACAAACGATGACACCGGATGCACACGAAAAACTGAGCCATGTTTCCGTCGCAACCCTGGCGACGGCCTTGTTCAAACGTGGCCTGCGCAATCAGGTCATCCAGGACGTGCGCCCCGTTGCCCGCAAGGGTCGCAATATGGTCGGGCCCGCCTTTACTCTGCGCTATATGCCCGCCCGCGAAGACCGGAACCAGCTGACCGCGTTTCGCAATCCCGAGCACCCACAGCGCAAAGCGATTGAGCAATGCCCAAAGGGCCACGTCATGGTCATGGATTGCCGCAAGGATGCGCGTGCGGCCTCTGCCGGGGATATCCTGATCACCCGGTTGATGATGCGGGGCGGGGCCGGTGTTGTGACCGACGGGGGCTTGCGCGATTCAATGGTGATTGGAGAGCTGGACATCCCGGCCTATCACACCCGTGCGTCCAGCCCGACGAACCTGACATTGCATGAAGCCATCGACATCAACGTCCCGATCGGATGTGGCGATGTTGCTGTGTTTCCGGGCGATATCGTGGTCGGCGATGATGACAGCGTTATCGTCATTCCCGCCGATCTTGCAGATGAGATCGCGGATGAAGCCCACGAGATGACAGCCTACGAGGATTTCGTGGTCGAGCGTGTAAAGGCCGGTCACACGATCATCGGTCTTTATCCGGCGACACAGGAAGAAAATCTGGACCTGTTTAAAGAATGGCGCAAAGCCAACAACCGCTAATCATCTCAGAACAAAGGCAAGTATCATGGCCGAACTTCCAAAAAATGCGTTCAAGGCGGCGCTGCGTCAGGGCCGTCAGCAAATTGGGTTTTGGTGCATGCTGCCCGATCCATATGTGACAGAGATTTTATGTGAGGCCGGGTTTGATTGGCTGCTGATTGATTCCGAGCATTCGCCGACGGATTTGCGCATGATCAGCAGCCAGATTCAGGCCGCCAAAACCGGAAGCGCCGCAATCGTGGTGCGTCCGCCGGTGAATGATACGGTCGTCATCAAACAATATCTGGATATCGGCGCGCAGACTTTGTTGATCCCTATGGTTCAAAATGCAGATGAGGCCCGTGCAGCCGTTTCAGCCATGCGCTATCCCCCGGAAGGGGTGCGCGGCGTGTCGGGCACGTCCCGGGCAACGGGGTTTGGCCGGGTCAAAGACTATCACGCACATGCGGCAGAGGAGCTATGCCTGTTGGTTCAGGTCGAAACCCGTGCCGCCCTTGATGAAATAGAAGCCATTGCCGCTGTGGATGGTGTCGATGGAATTTTCATCGGCCCGGCGGATCTGGCCGCAAGTCTGGGGCATTTGGGCAACCAATTCGCGCCTGAGGTTCTGGAGGCAATCAAAGATGCGCTGGCCCGCATTCAGGCCGCTGGAAAACCCGCAGGCATCCTAAGCTTCAACGAAGACTTTTTACAAAAATGCATCGCACAGGGCACAACATTCACCGCCGTCGGGGGTGACATCAATGTCTTGCGCGTTGGCGCAGAACAGCTCTCAGCGCGCTTTCAAAGTGACAGCTGACAGGGCCCCAAAAGCTAAAGGAACACAGTATGACAACCCGCAAGACATATGAACAACTGCGCTCGGCCAAATGGATGGCTCCGGATGATCTGCGGGCCTTTGGCCACCGCTCTCGTGGGATGCAGATGGGCTGGGGCCCCGAGGACTGGGAAGGCAAGCCCGTCATCGCCATCATCAACACATGGTCTGACGCGCAGCCCTGTCACATGCATTTCAAGGACCGCGCCGAATTTGTACGCAAAGGCATTTTGCAGGCCGGTGGCATGCCGATGGAATTGCCCGCTCTGTCCTTGTCAGAGACCTATCTGAAACCCACATCGATGATGTATCGCAATATGTTGGCCATGGAGGTCGAAGAACTGCTGCGCGCCCATCCCGTCGACGGCGCCGTTCTGATGGGGGGCTGTGACAAGACCACGCCCGCACTGACCATGGGCGCGATTTCCATGGGTATTCCGTTTATCTATCTGCCCGCAGGCCCGATGCTGCGCGGGAATTATGCGGGCCGCATTCTGGGGTCGGGCACGGATGTGTTCAAATATTGGGATGAACGGCGCGCCGGAACCATCGACAAGAAAGAATGGCAAGGGATAGAGGGTGGCATCGCGCGGTCCTATGGCCATTGCATGACCATGGGCACGGCCAGCACGATGACGGCCATTGCCGAAGGCTTTGGCCTGTGCCTGCCGGGTGCGTCCTCTATCCCCGCGGCGGATGCCAATCACCAAAGGATGAGCAGCGCCTGCGGACGTCGTATCGTTGATATGGTATGGGAAGACCTGACCCCTGACAAAATCATCACTCCTGAATCCACAAAGAACGCTGTGACCGTGGCGATGGCCACCGGCTGTTCCACCAATGCGATTATTCACCTGATTGCCATGGCCCGGCGTGCCGGCGTTCCGTTGGAACTTGATGATCTGGATGCCGTCGGTCGGACAACCCCGGTCATCGCGAATGTGCGGCCCTCGGGCAAAGAATATCTGATGGAGGATTTCTTTTATGCCGGCGGGCTGCGGGCCCTGATGGCCCAGCTTGGCGACAAGCTGGACCTGTCGGTCACAACGGTCACCGGTGAAACGCTTGGCGAAGGGTTGAAGGGGGCCGTGGTCTACAACGACGATGTCATCCGCCCCTTGTCGAACCCGGTTTATCACGAAGGCTCTCTTGCGGTGCTCAAGGGCAATCTTGCGCCGGACGGGGCGGTGATCAAACCGGCAGCCTGTGATCCAAAGTTCCACAAACACTCTGGCCCGGCCATCGTCGCCAATTCCTATGCGGAATTGAAAACGATCATTGATGATATCGACTATCCTATGACGCCTGACAATGTTCTGGTGCTGCGCAATGCAGGGCCCCAAGGCGGCCCCGGCATGCCGGAATGGGGGATGATACCGATGCCCAAAGCCTTGATGAAAGATGGTCACCGCGACATGGTCCGCCTGTCTGATGCGCGGATGTCTGGCACGTCCTTTGGGGCATGTGTTTTGCACGTTGCCCCTGAATCTTATGTGGGTGGACCTTTGGCCTTTGTGGAAAATGGCGATATCATTGAATTGGATGTTGAAAACCGGACCCTCAATCTCCAGATATCAGAAGCAGAGATGCAAAAACGCAAAGCGGCTTGGGTTGCGCCGGAACCAAAATATGAACGCGGCTATGGCTATCTGTTCTCAAAACACATCGAACAGGCAGATAAGGGCTGTGATTTTGACTTTTTGCGCAGCGAATTTGGCGGCCCGACCCCCGATCCGGAAATCAACTAGGAAAAGTCATACTAATAAACTGGACATTCGGGGCTGCAGTGGCGAAAAGCTTTGCAACACGATTTCAGTGTAACGGAATTTGGACCTAACGGTCCTTCAACTATGAGGGTTTAATCATGCCTGACGGCACTATTTTTTCACCACACGGCAAACATTTGATCGCAGGAGAGTGGGTGTCCGGCAGTGATGTATTCACGACCGAACCGGCACACGGCCCGGCCTTTGACTTTTCCGTTGGAACGGTAGACCATGTTGATGCGGCGGCAAAAGCTGCTGAAGAAGCATTCTGGTCCTATGGCTATTCCAGCCGTGAGGAGCGCGCGAAGTTTCTGAACGCCATCGCGGATGAAATCGATGCGCGTGGCGATATGATTACGGAAATCGGATCGTCTGAAACTGGCCTGCCAGAAGCACGCTTGCAAGGTGAACGCGGCCGGACTGTTGGTCAGCTGCGCCTGTTCGCAACCCATATCCTGGCTGGTGACTACCTGGATCGCCGTTACGATGAGGCACTTCCGGATCGTGCACCGCTTCCACGTCCAGACTTGCGGATGATGCAACGCCCGATCGGCCCGGTTGCCGTATTCGGCGCGTCCAACTTTCCACTGGCCTTTTCGACGGCGGGCGGCGACACGGCTGCTGCGCTTGCCGCAGGTTGTCCGGTTGTGGTCAAAGGCCATTCGGCACATCCCGGAACGGGTGAAATCGTCGCAGAGGCTATTCTGGCGGCGATCAAATCCTGTGGCGTGCATCCCGGCGTGTTTTCAATGATCCAGGGCGGGCGCCGTGATGTCGGCACGTCCCTGGTGCAACACCCGCTGATCAACGCGGTCGGCTTTACCGGCAGCCTAGGTGGCGGACGCGCATTGTTCGATCTTTGCGCAAGCCGTCCAAGCCCAATTCCGTTCTTTGGCGAATTGGGGTCGGTCAATCCGATGTTCCTGATGCCCGACGCAACCGCAGCACGTGGCGAGGCGATCGCCTCAGGCTGGTCAGGTTCCTTGACCATGGGGGCAGGGCAGTTCTGTACGAATCCGGGTATTGCGGTTGTGATTGACGGCCCGGCGGCCGATGCCTTTGTGGCTGCGGCCAAGGCGGCGCTTGAACCAATTGGCAGCCAGACCATGCTGACCGATGGCATTGCAGAAGCTTACAGAAGCGGCCGGGATCAGATTGCGGCGACTGCAGGCGTTCAGGAATTGCTGACATCGACCTGTGACCTGCGCAACGCCACGCCATATCTGTTTGAAACAAGTGGTGAAAACTGGATGGCCAACCACGTTCTGGGCGAAGAGGTCTTTGGGCCTTTGGGCATGATCGTTCGTGTCAAAGACGCAGATGAAATGCTGGAAATCGCCCGTTCTCTGGTTGGTCAGCTGACCTGCACGATCCACATGGATGACAGCGACGCGGCCATGGCCGGAAAACTGTTGCCAGTGATCGAACGCAAAGCAGGGCGTTTGCTGGTCAACGGTTTCCCAACTGGCGTTGAAGTGTCTGACACGATGGTGCATGGCGGGCCTTACCCGGCTTCAACCAATTTCGGCGCAACCTCTGTGGGTACGATGTCAATCCGCCGCTTCCTGCGGCCGGTTTGCTATCAGAACGTTCCGGCCTCTATCCTGCCTGACGATCTGGTCTAAGCCCTTACAAAATAGAACAAAGTGGCCGCTGATGTTTCAGCGGCCATTTTTTTTAGGTAAAGTCTAACTGCACCTTCATGACTTTGCTGCGATCCCCGGCCAGGTCAAAGGCTTTGACCGCATCGGTGAATTTGAACTGCGCGGACAACAGGACCGACAAGTCCAAGACGCCTGCGTTGATCATCGCCACTGCATTTGCGAATTCTTCGTGAAACCGGAACGAACCGCGTAGGTTGATCTCTTTGGCCACGATCAGGTTTTGGGGCAGGGACACATCGCCCCCAAGCCCCAGCTGCACCAAAACGGACAAAGGGCGCAAAACCTCTAGCCCGGCGCGCAGCGCAGCCTCATTTCCCGAACATTCCAGCATCACGTCAAATGTGCCCTTGTCCGCAGAATACCGAGAAGTCCAGTCCGGGTCGGTGGCGACATTGATGGCCGTATCAGCGCCGGTCTTCAGCGCCGTGTCCAAAACGGCGTCCAGAATGTCAGTGACCACAATCTCTGCAGCGCCGGCGGCTTTGGCAGCTTGCACAGACAAGGCCCCGATTGGACCACACCCGGTGATCAGAACCCGCTTGCCCGCCAGGTCACCGGCACGGTTCACCGCATGCAAGACAACCGCCAAAGGTTCCGCAAAAGCGGCCAGTTGCGGTGTGATCCCGTCATCCAGCTTGTGGCAATTGCCCGCTTCGGCCACGATATTTTCCCGAAAAGCGCCCTGAATATGCGGCGTCGGCATGGCGCTGCCGTAAAACCGCATGTTCAGACAATGTTTGAATTCGCCCATCTGGCAAAATGAACAGTCCAGGCAAGGGCGACTGGGCGAAATGGCAACCAGATCCCCGATGGCAAGATCGGTGACCCCATCCCCCAGCTCTGCGATATGCCCAGAGATTTCATGACCCAGGATCAACGGCTCTGTGATACGAACGGTGCCATAGCCGCCATCCTGATAATAGTGCAGGTCAGACCCACATATTCCACCCGCTGCGATCCGCACCCGGACAGTGCCCGGCGTCACGCGTTCTTGGGCAATATCCTCTATCCGCATGTCGCGGGCGCCATGAACTACGATCGCTTTCATATTTTCGCCTGTACCATCTGATATATTTATTCCAAAACAACGTTAGTTTGAATATGACACAAATTCTAGGCGCAGGATTTTCGTGAACCAGTCCTGCACGGCAAAGAAAGAGGCTTACCGTGACGAAAATTCTGATCATCGGCGGCGGCGGCATGGTTGGCCAAAAGCTCGCACATCATTTGGCGGACCATGGTTTGAATGGCGACCGCGACCTGGACGTGACATTGGCAGATATTGGGTTTCCCCAAACCGGCGGCGCCGCGGCAAACACGCGGCTGTCCGGCAATATGACCGACCCGGCCATGATCCAGAAACTTGCCGCGATCAAAGCCGATGTGATTTTCCATCTGGCGGCAATCGTATCGGGCGAGGCAGAGGTCGATTTCGACAAGGGCTGGGCCACGAACATGGCCTCTATCTGGAACCTGCTGGAAGCACTGCGCGCAGAACATGAGGCCAGCGGCGGCGCCTATGTGCCCAAAATGGTCTTTACCTCTTCGATTGCCGTGTTTGGCGGGCCATTCCCGGAAAAAATCAGCGACGAATTCCTGTGTGCCCCACAGACATCTTACGGGGCGCAAAAAGCCATTGGCGAGCTGTTGATCACCGATTTCAGCCGCAAAGGCTTTGTCGATGGCATGTCGATCCGGCTGCCCACGATTTGCGTGCGCCCCGGCAAACCAAATCTTGCAGCGTCTTCCTTCTTTTCCGGGATCATCCGCGAGCCGCTGAATGGGCAAGAGGCGATCTTGCCGGTCTCGACGGATGTGCGCCACTGGCATGCGTCCCCCCGGTCTGCGGTTGGTTTTTTGTGCCACGCGGCTGCTCTGGACACGGCCAGACTGGAAAACCGCCGTGCGCTCAACCTGCCGGGGGTATCCTGTACCGTTGGCGAACAGATAGAGGCGCTACGGTCTGCCGCCGGAAACGACGTGGTCAAATTGATCCGTCCGCAGCCCGACGAAGCGATCGTGAAAATCGTAGCCGGGTGGCCCAGAGACTTTGATCCACAGCGCGCGCTTGATCTGGGGTTTAAGGCTGATGCCGATTTTGAATCGATCATCCAAGTCTATATGGATGATGATCTGCCCAAGGGCTGATTGAAAACACTCAAAAAGAGAGGCGCGGAAATGGTCGTCAAAGTGGCATGTATTGGCGAAGCGATGGTGGAACTGTCCCTAAAGGCTTCCGACCCGCAGCATGCGAAAATCGGCTTTGCTGGCGACACGCTCAACACGGCCATATACCTGAAACGCAGCGCGCCGGCGTTGCAAGTGTCCTTTGTTACGCGCCTGGGGCAGGATTCGTTTTCATCGCAAATGCTGGACTTCATCGCGTGTGAAGAGATCGACACCTCTGCGGTGACCATCAGCGACACGCAAGCTGTTGGCCTATACGCGATCACCACTGATGAAGCAGGGGAACGCTCTTTTGCTTATTGGCGTGGCCAGTCCGCGGCCAAAGAGATGTTTCAACAGCAAGACGGGTTTTCGTTTCAAATTCTAGAAGAATTTGACGTTTTATATTTGTCTGCCATCACGCTGGCCATCCTGGATCCTCATGTGCGGGACGCATTGATTGACTGGCTGCCGTCCTACAAGGCGAAAACGGGCGGTCGCGTTGTGTTTGATTCCAATTATCGGCCCGCCTTGTGGCGCAACCGGGACGAAGCGCAGGCTGTGATCGCAAGGATGTGGCGCGAAACGGATATTGCGGTGCCAAGCGTCGATGATGAAATGGAAATTTATGGCGACGCCTCGGACGATGCCGTGATTGAACGGCTGCGCGGATACGGGATCCGGGATGGCGCCCTAAAACGCGGAGAGGCGGGCCCGATTTCGCTGAGCGAAACGCCCGGCACAGGGCCGTATCCCGCCGCAACGGATGTTGTGGATACAACCTCGGCAGGCGACAGTTTTAATGGTGGGTATCTTGGGGAAATCCTAAGCGGTGCGTCCCAACCAGTTGCTCTTTGCGCGGGACATAACCTTGCAGCAAAGGTTGTCGGCGTGCGGGGCGCGATCATACCGCGCGACGACTGAAGACCCTGTAGCAAATTAAAAGCGCCCGAAAAATCGGGCGGCTCTTAATACTTCAATCAGGCAATAAAAAAGCGCGTCTAACCGCGCCAGGTTCTAACAGGTCCACAATCCATGTGTACGAAGTTAGAGCGTGAATACTTGCCCACGCCACCAGCAGAACAAGCCTGCGCGGCACGTGCCATTTGTGAAACCGACCGGGATTTCAGACGAAGATCCGCGGCTTGTCCCTTCATGTGCAAAGAATTCTTTGCAACACCTCTGGACCGTGCCCGCAACATCGCGTTGGTTTTCGGCGACCGATATCCCGACAACATCATGTAAGGTTCATGAACGTCCATCAGGTTATGTGATGCGGCGAGAATATCGACGGTCCGGGCATCAATCGAAGTTGATTGATCCGTTCGCCAGTCCCGCATGAAGTAATTGATCTCTTTCAAGGCGTCTTTGATGTAGTCGCCTTCGATCCAATAGATCGTATCAATACTTTCGCCGGTACGCCCGGAATACATGCTAACCCGTCGGACATCGCCCGCACCGCGTAGCAATCCAAATGCGTTAGCGTAGGTAGGTGCAGCAACAAGAGTTGTTGCCGCGAAAGCACCCAAAAGAGAGCGCCGCGTAAGATTCGTAGAACGATTCTCTGCCATATTCTAGTTTAGCCCCGTAAATATACAGTCCTGCGCTTGCAGCAGGAGGTGCAACCTCATCCCCAGGTGCAAGCAAGTAATGGCATAGATCAAAAAAGTTACCAAGGTTTTGAACGCGACAAATTCTTCACCTCGTTGAAATCGGCGGGTTTTCGCCCATTGAAGCATCACTCGCCCAATAGAAATGCCTTTTCGACTCGTAGTTGCCTGTTGGCGACACTATTTGCACTTGCGGAAAAGTGATCGGCAACTGCTGCAATCTCGCCATAATATGGTGTAAAGAGGCGGTTGTACCAAAGTATCAGAGGTGTTTTATGACGAATTCAGGCCCGTTAAACCGCAGAACAGTCGTTGTTACCGGCTTGGCCAGCGCTGCATTTACGATAGCAGGCGCAGGAAGCGCTGCTGCTCAGGTCACGGCCTTTATGCAATCCGTCGCCGAAACATCATCTCGGGACAAAGATGTTGCCAAGTTTTACAAGGCCAACGGCTATCAGCCGATCTGGACGGGCAAAAGCAGCAATAACAAATCGCGTCGTCAGGCCTTGTTGAAGGCGCTGGACAGTTCCGCAAATCACGGCTTGCCACAGTCCGCTTATAACACAGACGCCTTGCGCACCAATTTGCGGTCAGTCAGATCAGAACGTGATTTGGGACGGATCGAAGTTCAGCTCAGCCAGCTGTTTCTGGACTATGCCAGAGACGTGCAAACCGGCGTACTGACGCCAAGCAAAGTCGACAGTGAAATCGTGCGACGCGTTCCTTTGCGTGGTCGCTATGAAACGCTGTTGAATTTCTACAAGTCATCGCCTGCCGCTTACATCAAACAGCTGCCCCCAAGCAGCGCCGAATATAACCGGTTGATGAAGCAAAAACTGCTGATGGAAAAAACGCTGGCCAAGCGCGGCTGGGGGCCCAAAGTGCCCGGCAAAAAGCTGGAACCCGGCCAAAGCGGTGCCAGTGTTGTGGCCTTGCGCAATCGTCTTATCCTGATGGGATATCTGCGCCGCAATGCAAGCCAATCCTATGACGCCAACCTGCAAAAGGCTGTGCAACAGTTCCAATTGGCCCATGGCCTGAACCCGGATGGCGTTGCCGGTGCCGGAACATTGAAGGAAATCAATGTCTCTCCGCAACAGCGTCTGGGGTCGATCATTGTGGCCATGGAACGCGAGCGTTGGATCAACATGCCCCTTGGCAAGCGCCATGTGTGGGTGAACCTTCCTGATTTCACCGCCAAGATTATCGACAACGGTAAGGTCACATTCTCAACCCGCGCGGTGATCGGAACAAATCGAAAAGACCAGCGCAGCCCGGAATTTTCCGACGTCATGGACCACATGGTCATCAACCCGACCTGGAACGTTCCACGCTCTATCGCGGTTAAGGAATATCTGCCGATGATGCAGAAAAATCCAAACGCGGCGGGGCATTTGACGTTGATTGATGGCAGTGGTCGTCGTGTCAGCCGTCAGGGCATTGATTTCACCCAATTCACCGAACGCACATTTCCGTTTGACCTGAAACAGCCGCCCTCGCGGGGCAATGCGCTTGGGCTGGTGAAATTCATGTTCCCCAACAAGTACAACATTTACTTGCATGACACACCGGCAAAGAACCTGTTTGGCCGTGAAAGCCGCGCGTTCAGCCATGGCTGTATCCGGCTGGCCGACCCGTTCGATTTCGCCTACACGCTTTTGTCCAAACAAACCCGCAACCCAGAGGCCGTGTTCAAGCAGCATCTGGACACCGGGACTGAAAGCGTGATTCCGTTGGAAAAACCGATCCAGGTTCATCTGGTCTATCGCACGGCCTTCACCACGCCCAAAGGCAATATGAACTATCGCCGAGATATTTACGGGCGCGACGCAAAGATTTTTAAGGCGTTGCAAAATGCCGGGGTAGTACTGCGGTCCGTTCAAAGCTAAATCAATACCGGAGACGGGGGCACGCCGCCCCTGTAGCCGGAGGACGCAATGCAAGGCCATTCAATCAAAGACATCGCAGCCGCATTGGATGCCCCTTTTGAAGGGGATGGGTCGCTGATCGTTGGCAAAGCTTGCGAACCTGCAGATGCCAAATCGGGCCAACTGGCCGTTGCAATGGCCCCAAGCTATGGCGACGCACTTGCCGACGGACAGGCAGAGGCTGCCATTCTTTGGCAAGGCGCTGACTGGCAAGCCTTTGGACTAAAAGCTGCAATTTTCGTACAGCGCCCTCGCGTTGCCATGGCACGACTGACCCGGCAGATGCGCGACCGTTCTGGTGATATGGCCGGGATTCATCCAACCGCTTTGATCGACCCAAGTGCCGTCCTTGGCAAAGACGCCAGAATTTGCGCCTATGTGGTGATCGGGGCGGATGTTGTCATTGGCGACAATTGTCGGATCGGCACGCATTGCACCATCGCCAACGGGTCCAAGCTCGGCGATGACGCCATCCTGCAACCTTCAGTCCATATCGAAGACCGTGTTCAAATCGGGCATCGCTTTTTCGCCCATGCGGGCGTCGTGGTGGGATCTGACGGGTTTTCCTTTGTCACGCCAGAGGAATCCGCAGTCGAAAAGGTCCGCGAAACGATGGAATCCGCAACCGATGTGGTGACGGATCAGAACTGGGACAAGATCTACTCCCTGGGCGGCGTTGTGATTGGTGACGATGTGGAACTGGGCGCAAACACTGTGATCGATGCGGGAACCATCCGCCCGACACGGGTGGGGTCTGGCACCAAAGTCGATGCTTTGGCGCAGGTCGGGCATAACGTCACAATTGGAACCAATTGCCTTTTATGCGGACATGTTGGCGTTGCCGGATCCTCTGTTGTGGGGAACAACGTGGTATTGGCGGGGCAGGTTGGTGTGGCGGACAATATCACCATCGGCGATGGCGTGATTGCAGGCGGGGCCAGCAAGATTTTTTCCAACGTTCCGGCAGGTCGCGCAGTCATGGGATCACCCGCGATGAAGATGGAAACCCATATCGAAACCTACAAGGCCTTGCGCCGCTTGCCGCGGCTGTTCCAACAGGTTCAGGCCATTCATGAACGTGTTTCAAAACTCGGCCACAATGACTAGACCCGCAAGATAACCTGGATCAAATCATGTCAGACTCTGTACAAACAAAAATCGTCGAAATCATCGCAGAACAGGCATTGCTGGATGTGGAAGATGTGTCTTTGTCCCAATCTCTGGAAGAGATCGGCATCGACAGCATGGGTCTGGTAGAGGCGATTTTCGCGATTGAAGAAGCGTTCGACATTCAGGTTCCGTTCAATGCCAATGAACCGGATGCTGGTGACTTTGACATTTCATCGGTTTCGGCCATTGTGACAGCTGTGGAAAAACTGGTCAGCGAACAGAAAGCATGAAACGTGTTGTCATTACGGGCGCGGGTACAATCAACGCGCTTGGGCATTCTGTCGCCACAACGCTAGAGGCGATGCGCGAAGGGCGGTCCGGAATTGGAGAGTTGCAATTCCGCGATGTTGAACGCCTGTCAGTGCGCATTGGCGGTCAGGTGCAGGGGTTCCATGCCGAAGAGCATTTCAACCGGCAACAGATCTCGCTCTATGATCGATTTACCCAATTCACGTCGGTTGCAGCGAAAGAAGCAATTTCGCAATCCGGCCTGTCCTTCAGCGGCGAACTTGCCGCCCGCACCGGGGTCGTGCTGGGCACGGCCGGGGGCGGGGTCAACACCTGGGACGAAAATTACCGCACCGTTTATGAAGAGGGCAAAAACCGCGTTCACCCCTTCGTTGTGCCAAAGCTGATGAACAACGCAGCCGCCAGTCACGTGTCCATGGAACATAACCTAAAGGGCCCGTCCTTCACCGTGGCCACTGCATGTGCAAGTTCAAACCACGCCATGGGGCAGGCTTTTCACTTCATCCGATCCGGTATGAGTGAGGTGATGATCACCGGGGGCTCTGAATCCATGCTGTGCTTTGGCGGCGTCAAAGCCTGGGAAGGTCTTCGCGTGATGTCCAAGGATGCCTGCCGCCCGTTTTCTGCCAACCGCAACGGAATGGTGCAGGGCGAGGGCGCGGCAATCTTTGTCTTTGAGGAATATGAACATGCCCGTGCCCGCGGCGCGGACATCCTGGCAGAGGTCGCAGGCTTTGCCATGACATCAGATGCGGCGGATATTGTGATGCCGTCCAAACAGGGTGCCGCCCGCGCGATCAAAGGCGCAATGACAGACGCGCGCATTGATCACGAAGAGGTTGGCTATATCAACGCCCATGGCACCGGCACGATGGCCAATGACAAAACCGAATGCGCTGCGGTTGCGGATGTGTTTGGCCACCATGCAGATCAACTGATGATGTCTTCCACGAAATCGATGCATGGGCATCTGATCGGCGGGACAGGGGCCGTGGAACTGTTGGCCTGCATCATGGCGCTGCGCGACGGCGTGATTGCCCCCACGATTGGCTACCAAGAGCCTGACCCGGAATGTGCGTTGGATGTTGTGCCCAACACCGCAAGAGAGGCCAAAGTCCAAACTGTGCTCAGCAACGCGTTTGCCTTTGGCGGTCTCAATGCGGTTTTGGCGCTCAGGAAAATATAAGGGCCGTTGGCCCTTATTCGACTTGGATCGCTTTGTTGGCTTCAGTCACGGCGTTCAGACCGGCCGTAAACCCCTTAAGTGAAACCGTCAGGATGACCGGCGCTTCGGGCGCGACCACGCTGCGAATACGCAGCTTCGCCTCATTGCCCCGCTTCAATGCGTCGACTTCTTCCTGAAGAAAACCCATCCGAGAGTAGCACCCAGGGGCCGCACAAAAGCTGAAAGGATAGCGTTTTTCAGTCCCGCCATCGATCGACATGACCACCTGTTCTGTCAGCAACGTCTCAAGCGGTGTGGCGACGGTCGCTCCGACAACGGCCTGACCGCCCGGCGGCAGATCAAACAGGTTGATCTCTGCCACGGAATTTCCAGTTTCATCCTTTAGCAACTGGTAAAGGTTGCACGGGTCTTTGCCATTTTCGGTCACGATACAACGCATTTCCCATGCGTCAAAACTCTCACGCGTATAGGTCGAGCCCACTTGCGGCGTCTGTTCTACCGCCTGCCCAAGTGACAGATCATCCTTCGACACGTCAACAGACTCATCTGTTGTGGCCTCTTGCGCCACCGCCGCCGATGATAGGGCAATTCCCGTTGCAACGAGAACCGAAAAAATCTTGCGAGTTTTGATCATGTGATTTCCATTTGGTATCAGTATGTGAAACGCGGATTAACACGCCAAAGCGTTACTGTCAGGTTACATTTTTGTGGGCCTAATTTAAGGCAACATTCTTCACATTCAATTGTAACGTCCCGGAAATGAAAAAAGGACCGCAAAGCGATCCTTTTTTACATTTTTTCCCTGCCGGACTTGCCAGCTTACTTAATTGCCACGGATGCTATGATGTTTGTTTCGAGGCGTCAACAGCATGATTGTACAAAGTTAATCCCCAAATACACAAAATTGCATCCTGCGATTTTGTTGTCTTGCCCAGCATATTCCAGTTCTAGACTGGTGGAGCATCGGGAAGATTGTATGGTACATCCAGACTCAATTACCGTGACAGGAGAAGACGGCGTGCAAGAAACGATTTTTGTTGGCGGAGGCGGAGAGGCCTATGCAGAGCCCCAGAACCTGTTGCTGAAATATGCAAACCGTCACGGGCTGATTGCCGGGGCCACGGGCACAGGTAAAACCGTCACCTTGCAAATCCTGGCTGAAAGCTTTTCCAGCGCCGGCGTCCCGGTCTTTTTGTCAGACGTGAAGGGCGATTTGTCCGGTCTGGCCAAGTCCGGCTCGGCCAGCGCCAAGCTGCATGACGCTTTCACAAAACGCGCCGGTACAATCGGGTTTTCGGACTACGCCTATGACAAATTCCCGGTGACCTTCTGGGATCTCTTTGGCGATCAGGGGCATCCGATCAGAACCACCGTTTCCGAAATGGGGCCGTTGCTGTTGTCGCGCCTGTTGGAACTGACCGATGTGCAAGAAGGCGTCTTGAACATCGCCTTTCGGGTATCTGACGAAGAAGGATTGCCGCTGCTGGATCTGCGCGATCTACAGGCCTTGTTGGTCTGGGTCGGCCAAAACGCCAAAGACCTGTCCCTGCGCTATGGCAACGTGTCATCCTCTTCCGTCGGCGCAATCCAGCGGGCCTTGCTGGTGCTTGAAAACCAGGGCGGTTCGCAGATGTTTGGCGAGCCCGCGATGGAGCTGTCCGACATCATGCGGACCGACGAAGACGGCCGCGGGCGCATCAGCATTCTGGCTGCGGACAAGCTGATGAACTCACCCCGGCTATACGCGACGTTCCTGCTGTGGCTGCTGTCAGAGCTGTTCGAAGAGCTGCCAGAAATTGGCGATCCGGACAAACCGATTTTGGTGTTCTTCTTTGACGAAGCGCATCTGTTGTTTGACGACGCGCCCAAGGCGCTGGTCGACAAGGTCGAACAAGTCGCCCGGCTGATCCGCTCTAAGGGCGTCGGTGTTTATTTCGTCACGCAAAATCCGGCTGACGTGCCAGAGGATATTCTGGGCCAGCTGGGCAACCGCGTGCAGCACGCATTGCGCGCGTTCACGGCACGAGACCAAAAAGACTTGCGCCAGGCGGCAGAGACCTATCGCGACAACCCAAGATTTTCCACTCAGGACGCCATCCGCGAGGTCGGCGTTGGCGAGGCAGTGACGTCTTTCCTAGAGGCAAAAGGCATGCCCTCGATTGTGGAACGCACGCTGATCCGCCCACCATCATCGCAGCTGGGGCCCATCACGGCGCAAGAACGGGCGGCTGTGGTTTCGTCCTCGCCCGTGGCGGGGAAATACGAAACCCTGATTGACCGGGATTCCGCCTTTGAACGTCTGGCGGAACGGGCGAAAGCCGCGGCCAAAGCCGCCGAAGAGGCTGAAAAGCACGAAGAAACCCTGAAATTTGACGAGCAAAAATTCAAAAATGCCCGTCGATATGAGCCAAAAGAAAAGACAACATCCACGCGCCGGTCCACCAAGCATAAGGAAACCATCACGGAATCCATCACCAATGTGGTGATTAAAGAGCTGAAAGGCACGACCGGTCGCCGCATTGTGCGCGGCATTCTGGGCGGGCTGTTCAAGGCCCGCTAACAGGCGGGCCTTAGCTGGTCAGCGGGCGGATCTTCAACAGCGTCACGCGATATTCCTGACGCTCGGCCACCTCAAAGCGGAAGCCGTGGAACGAAAACACCTGTCCGACGGACGGGATCATCTGCGCCTCGTGGATCACAAGACCCGCTATTGTGATGGCCTCTTCATCGGGCAGTTTCCAATCCGTGGCGCGGTTCAGATCGCGAATGGTCATCGCGCCATCAACGATCCAGTCCCCAGCATCGGTTCTTTTGATCGGGGCAATGTCGCTGGCGTCAAATTCATCCGTAATCTCGCCAACGATTTCTTCCAGAATATCTTCGAGCGTGATCAGGCCCTGCAAGGTTCCGTATTCATCCACAACCAAGGCAAAATGGGTCTGGCGGTGCAGAAACTGCCGCATTTGGTCATCCAAAGACGTGGTTTCCGGCACAAAATAGGGCTTCATCGCCACATCCATGACGTCGAAATTGTCAAAGACACCTTCCTGCGTTCTGGCCCCGCGCGACCGGGCGTACATGGCCCGCAACAGGTCTTTGGCATGCAGGATGCCGACAATGTTTTCCGGATCATCGCGGTAGACAGGCAGACGCGTATGCGCGGATTGAAGAACCTTTTCAAGGATCTCTTCCGGTGGCAACCCAACATCCAGCATTTCGATTTCAGAGCGGTGGCGCATGATTTCTTCGACATTGCGTTCGTTCAAATCCAACGCACCCAGCAATCTGTCGCGGTCTTCCTTTTCAACCGCCCCTTCGACATGGCCCAATGTAATCGCCCCCGCGATTTCATCGCGCACCGCAAGGATTTGGCTGTCGGGATCAATCCGAACGCCAAACACCCACAAAATGCCGCGCACCAACGCCCGCACAAACGTCACGATCGGCGCAAAAAGAAAGATCACCGGCCCAATCAGACGCGATGCATGCACGGCGGCTTTTTCAGGGTTGGTGATGGCATAGGTCTTGGGCAGCACCTCTGCAAAAATCAGGACAAGCAAGGTCATCACCAAGGTCGCCAGCGCAACGCCGCTGTCGCCGAACATCCGCGTGAACAGGGCCGTCGCAAGCGACGTGGCCAGAATATTCACCAGATTGTTGCCCAACAGAACAGAGCCGATCAGCCGTTCATTGTCTTCGGTGATTTTCAGCGCGCGTTCAGCCCCTTTGGACCCCTTATCCGCCTGCGCCTGCAGCTTGCCCCGAGACGCAGCTGTCAGGGCCGTCTCCGAGCCAGAGAACAGGCCGGACAGCACCAAAAGGATCAGGATCGCCCCAGCAGAGAGCCAGAACGCAGTTTCAAGAGACGGGAGAGCCGCTTCCATTTCATCTTTCTTTCAATAATTTTCACATGTTATGGGGCTGTTCCGGGCACCGTTCAAGGGATGGGCTGCATGCAACCCGGCAATGTGCCAAATTTCCCAACCTCATTCGATGATTTCACAGGCTTTTGCCCAGCATGATCTATCCGGCCGCTTTCGCCAAAGGATGATGTTCCAGAACAAGCGCACGCAGGCGTTCATCCAGCACATGGGTGTATATTTCTGTCGTCGAAATATCCGCATGCCCCAAGAGCGTCTGAATCGACCGCAGATCAGCGCCATTGGCCAAAAGATGCGTCGCAAAGGCATGGCGCAGCGTGTGGGGCGTGACCTTGGACGGGCTGACACCGGCCGCAACGGCAAGCTCTTTGATCAGGGCATAAAACCGATGGCGGGTCAGATAACCGGATTTGCCATGCGACGGGAACAAATACCTGGAAACGCTTATACCAGCTTTGCGCGCCTTATCCGCCATGTCATCCCAAATCTGCAGCCATTCGCCAAGCGCCTCGCGGGCAGGGGGCGACAATGGCACCAGACGCTCTTTGTCCCCCTTGCCGCGCACCAGCAACATGCGGGGATCCCCCCGGGCGGCGGCCACAGGCAGGCTTAGCAGCTCTGTCACGCGCATTCCGGTGGCGTAAAGCAGCTCCATCAAACAGGTGTTCCGGATCCGGTCCTCTGGCGCGCGCGCCGTTGTCCGGGCCGCGTCAAGCAGGCGGCCGACCTCTTCTTGGCTAAGCGTCTTGGGCAGGCGTTTGTCGCGCCCCGGACCGCTGATCTGAATTGCCGGGTTGTCAGACCGCCACCCTTCCTCAAACGCGAAACGGAACAATTGCCGGATCGCCGATAAGCGGCGGGCGCGGGTGGCTTTGGAAAGCCCCTGGGCATCGCAATCAATCAGATAGTTTTCGATCAACTCCCGATCGCAATCTTCGAAATGACGCGACTTGCGCTCTAGCCATTCGGCAAAGCCGGTCAGATCCCGCGCATAGGCAAGCTGGGTGTTCGTTGCGGCGTCCAGTTCTGCGGCCTGTGCCTCTAGAAATGTCTGAATGCGCGACGACATGGCAATCATCCGCGCCGCTCCAGCAACAACAGCTGAATTGCACTGCGCCGCGCCGTGTCTTCCAACCCGACAGATCGCATGAACCGCAAAGCGTCGGTCATTTCATCCACATCCCCAAGCGCACCTCCGGCGAACAGCTCGATCGCTCGCAAGATCGCCTCTCCCATGCGGCCCTGACTGACCAGGGATTGCAGCCGAACCGGGATCCCGATTGTCGAAAAGCCTTCGGACACCGCCTGTGCCAATGAATCATTGCTTGGGGCCGTGCCGGGTTTTCCCTGCGCGATGTCGATCAGGAACTTTTGACCCGCAGAACGGGGCGTGACGCCTGCCGAAAACTTTTGATAGTCATCTGATAAGATGCCGATTTTAAACGTAATATCTGCATTCAAGGGGGAAAGCTCGTAGCGGCTAAGGCGGGCATAAAACAGCCGTGCAAATGGCACCTCAAGCTCTACCGTTTCCATGGCAGCCCAGGCTGGACGCAAGGTTTCATTGATCTGTTTAAGATCACCGCTGCGCAATGCCGCGTCAAATTTCTGAACCGCGTTGGCGCGATCCCAGACGCCACCAGAGGCCGCAGGTTTGCGTTCTGTGTAAAGCCCCAGCAATTGGTTCGCGTCAATGGCACCTGTGCGCAACAAGCGCTCTGCCGCTTCGATCTGCGCCTTCCAGCCTGCGTTGGTGTGCAGGTCAGACTGGGCAAATGCCAGGGGCAAGGTGGCTGTTGGCAACGGTTCCCCGATAGCCTCCATCAACCGAAATGAAAGCGGGCTGGGGCGGATAGGCGCGGCAAGCGGCGGGACGCCGTCTGCCAATGACGGTTCAAGAAAACGGGCCAGCAATTCGCTGTCTTCCTCGGATATAAAACCAAGGGCGCGGCCGGTCTCTAGCGTCAAAGCCGCCGCATCCCAATCGCCGCCCCGGGCCAGGCAGAATATCCGCGCCGGGAACGTCGGCGACAAAGCCGGGGTTGAGCGGACAATCGAACAGGTTCTGTTTTCCGTCCGTAAAAGCAGAGAAATATCAAAGGCCCGGCGGAAGATTTCCGTATTGCTGATCCCGGCCCGTTGCAGCAGCGCGTCGGCCTGTTCCAGGGCCCCAAATGCCAGCAAAGTATCCACCCGCGCCAAAAATAGCCTAGAAGCAGGCCCGGCATCCGCAGGCGGATCAAGTTCGGCCAGCAAAATTTCGTATAAAAGATCCCGGATCGCAGGCAGAATATCGCGGCGGTCCAGTTCGATCCGCCGGGCAATATCCACCGACGTACTGCCATCCCATAAATCCGGCGCCAGATCGGATGCGCTGGCCGGGAACAGCCCTACGGCGTCGGGCAATGGCCCGCCCAGGGGCAGCACATCAATCGTCTCTGGCAATGCGCCCTGACTGATGCCTGCCTCTTGCCCACTCACAGGGGCACGGGGGGCATTAATGCTATCGGACAACCAGTCAATTGCCGACAGGGGCGATTCCGCCCAGGCTGGTCCTGCGAAACACAGCAAGCCACAGACCAGAATGCGTCTTGGGTCAGTCAACATCGAGCGTTATTGATTCCCGCGTTTCTGATTGGCTTGGGCGCAAATCACCCAAATACGCATATCCCGTCAAACCAACGAAGCCTAATACCAGTAAAAACAGAAGCACTTTTAGAATCCTGCCAAACATCGCCTTGCCTTTCTGCCTTTGTCCATATCATGGTTACGTCTACGGCAACCTTATTAACTTTATATATGGCATTTTTCGAAAGTTCACGCCATTCAGGACATGGAAAAAATAAGCGGAGCACTGCCTGTTGCCATATGAGCTAAAAAAGACGGTCGTTCTGGTGGGAATGATGGGCTCTGGCAAGACCGCGGTTGGGACCACATTGGCCCGCCTTCTTGACGTTCCGTTTCTGGATTCGGATGCTGAAATAGAGGTCGCTGCGGATCGCACAATCGCCGAGATTTTTGATCGCGACGGAGAGGCGTTTTTCCGCAAGAAAGAGACCATGGTTTTGACGCGTCTGCTGGAGAACGAAAGATGCATTCTTTCAACCGGTGGCGGGGCCTTTATGTCGGAATGCAATCAGGCGATTGTATCGAAGAAAGGCGTCGCCGTCTGGTTGCGCGCGGATCTGGAAATCTTGTGGTCGCGGGTGAAAAACAAGAACACACGGCCCTTGTTGCGCACGGCCGATCCCAAGAAAACACTGCAAAATCTGTGCGTTAAGCGCAATCCGCTTTACGCGCATGCGGATCTGATCGTAGATGCAAAACGCGAATATTCACTTGATATGATGGCCAAAAAGGTCATTGCCGCGCTGCTGACGCGGCCCGATGTTCTGGAAAGGCACTAGATGACAAAAACGGTTCGGGTAGAGCTTGACGAGCGCAGCTATGACGTGCGGATCGGGCAGGGGCTGCTGGCCCGCAGCGGTGCCGAAATCGCACCGCTTTTGGCCCGCCCAAAGGTCGCCGTGATCACGGATGAGACAGTCGCAGCGCTGCATCTGGACGCGTTGCGCGACGGTTTGGCGCGCGAAGGAATTGACCTGACATCCATGTCTTTGCCAGCGGGCGAGGCGACCAAATCCTGGGCGCATTTGGGCGACACGGTGGAATGGTTACTGGGCGAAAAAGTGGAACGTCGCGATGTTGTGATCGCATTGGGCGGCGGCGTTATCGGCGATTTGGCCGGGTTCGCCGCCGCGATTTTGCGCCGCGGTGTGCGGTTCGTTCAGATTCCCACCTCTCTGTTAGCCCAAGTCGACAGCTCTGTCGGGGGGAAAACGGGCATCAATTCCCCGCATGGAAAAAACCTGATCGGGGCGTTTCATCAACCCTCTTTGGTGCTGGCCGATATCGACGTTCTGGACAGCTTGCCCGGGCGTGATTTTCTGGCCGGCTATGGCGAGGTCGTCAAATACGGCATGCTAGGGGATCGGGCGTTTTATGAATGGCTGGAAGCCAACGGCCCGGCTTTGGCCGCCGGGGATCCGGAATTGCGGATCGAGGCGGTTCGGCGCTGTGTTCAGATGAAGGCTGATATCGTCGCGCGCGATGAGACCGAACAAGGGGATCGGGCGCTGTTAAATCTGGGGCATACGTTTTGCCACGCGCTGGAAGCGGCGACTGGCTATTCCGACCGTTTGTTTCATGGGGAAGGCGTGGCCATTGGCTGTGCTTTGGCCTTTGAGACATCGTTCCGGCTGGGCCTGTGTTCGCAAGAGGAACCAAGCCGCGTGCGCGAGCATCTAAAGGCCATGGGGATGAAAACCGATCTGGCCGATATTCCGGGCGATTTGCCGGATGCCGATGCGTTGCTGGGTCTGATGGGACAGGACAAAAAGGTGCTGGATGGCAAGCTGCGCTTTATTCTGGCGCGTGAAATCGGTGATGCCTTTGTGGCCACCGATGTGGATTTGTCCGTGGTGCGCAGCGTCTTGGAAGATGCGCTGGAATAGCAGGGATTTCCCTGCTATTTCAATTTCTTACAGTTCGTTCCTAAAACGGAATTTCGTCATCCATATCGCTTGCAGGGGCTGCAGGCGCTGAGGACGGGCCAGAGCCATATCCGCCGCCGTCGCCACCGGATTGGTCAGCCATATAGCCGCCCCCGCCGCCGCCAGAACCGCCGCCTTCGCCACGACCATCCAGCATCACCAATGTGCTGCCGAAGCCTTGCAAAACAACCTCTGTCGAATAGCGGTCATTGCCGGACTGGTCCTGCCATTTGCGGGTTTGCAGGGCGCCTTCGATGTAAATCTTGGAGCCTTTGCGCAGATATTGTTCGCACACACGCACCAGACCTTCGCTAAAGACCGCGACAGAATGCCATTCTGTCTTTTCCCGGCGTTCGCCTGTGTTACGGTCTTTCCATGTTTCTGATGTCGCGATGCGCAGGTTGCAGACCTTGCCGCCATTGCCAAATGTGCGCACCTCTGGGTCGCGCCCCAAATTGCCAATCAGGATTACCTTGTTAACTGAACCCGCCATATATGATCTCCGCTCGATTCTTGAAATTTGTCAGAGGTTACACCACCCGAACAGGGTTAAAAATCCCATAATGCGACCGGGTCTGGAACTCTTTGAATTGATCCTATAATATTTTCCCGGAACAACGGGAAATCTGTGAATGCGCGGCGTAATTTCTATGATTTTTGTGGTCTGCCTTGGCTCTGCCGGGGGTGTTCAGGCCGAATCTGTTTCGATCTCTTCGAAATCCAGAAAAGGCTTGTCCGCAGCCCAGCTTAGAGTTTTGGACAACCGCGCGGCCAAGCAATATTCCAATTCCGTCCGGTTGCAGCCACCGCGTGCGATCATTCCCGGAACGCCGGAAGCCCTTGCAAATGCGGGGGATTACGACGGGCCTTATTTGGAAGTCGCGCGATCCGCAGCGGCGCGTCACCAGATCCCGGAACATTTGTTTTTGCGTCTGGTGCGGCAGGAATCCGGTTGGAATGCCAAAGCCGAATCCGTCAAAGGCGCGATTGGTCTGGCACAGCTGATGCCCGGAACGGCCGAATTGCTGCGCGTTGATCCCCATGATCCGGCAGAAAACCTGAACGGTGGCGCGAAATACCTGCGGCAGATGTTTGATAAATTCGGGTCCTGGCGCCTAGCACTGGCCGCTTACAATGCCGGGCCAGAGGCCGTGACCAAGTTTCGCGGCGTGCCGCCTTACCCGGAAACCCAGAACTACGTGCGCGTCATTCTGGGCGGCTGAGCCCGGCTAGGGCCCTTCATATTGCCGCTCGACCCGTGCAACACGCGTCGAGAAATGTTTATACCAGCGTTCGCGCCCGTATTTTTGGGCCAGTTTGTGGTCAGAGACGTTTTTCCAGGCTTTGATACTGTCCTCATCCGCCCAATAGCTGATGGTGATACCAAACCCGTTTGCATCGCGCGATGCCTCTACCCCCAAAAAACCGGGCTGTTGGCGGGCGAGCTGTTCCATTTTTTCGGCCATCGCGCCATATCCCGCGTCGATGTCACTGCGTTTTGAGGCAAAAATCACGGCGTAATAGGGCGGATCGGGCAATGGGGCGAAATCTGTCAACGCGAAACATCCTGACGTTCAAAGGTTAATCCCTGGCAAAAGCCACGCGCGGCTATTGCGCAGCGACCTTAATGACCGGTTCCATTGTTGCAAGAGTTTCAGCGCTGAGATGGCATTTGATCTGATGGGTTTTGTCCAGCACACGCATTGGCGGCACCTCTGTGTCGCAGAGGTTCCCCGGCACCTGCGCCTTCCAGCGGCAACGGGTTTGAAACGGGCATCCCGTGGGCGGGTCCATCGCAGAGGGGATGTCGCCCTCTAGCACGATATGTTGCTTTTCCACAGAGGTGTCGGCGATCGGAACCGCGGATAAAAGCGCCTCTGTGTAGGGGTGATAGGGCGGGGAAAAGACCTGATCCGTTTCACCGATTTCAACCACATGCCCCAGATACATGACCATCACCCGATCGCTGAGATAGCGCACGATGGACAAGTCATGGCTGATGAACAAAAGCGTTGTCTTTTCAGTGCGTTGAATTTCCATCAGCAAGTCGCTGACAGCGGCCTGAACCGACACATCAAGGGCAGAGACGGGTTCATCCGCAACCACGATCCGTGCGCCCCCGGCAAAGGCACGGGCTATGCCGACGCGTTGCTTTTGCCCGCCGGACAGTTGCCGGGGCATGCGGTCGGCAAATTCGCGGGGCAGCTTGACCAGATCCAACAGGTTCAACATCCGTTCACGCCGCTCTGCATCGCTGTCACCGATGTCAAAAATCTCCAGCGCGCGCATGATCTGACGCCCGACCGTCATTGAGGGGTTGAGCGTGTCGAACGGGTTCTGAAACACCATTTGAACCGAGGACACCGTGGCGGTGTCGCGGTCTTGGATGGCAATGTCCTGGATGTTCTGCCCGTCTAGCAAAACCTCTCCATCTGTGGCGGTTTCCAACCCCATCAACACCTTGGCCAGGGTGGATTTGCCACAGCCGGATTCGCCGACAATGGCCAGAGTTTCAGATTCTCGCGCAGAGAAGGACAGGCTTTCATTGGCTTTGACGAGCTTTTTCTGCCCGCCGCTGAACAGGGCGCTGGCGGCGACCTCGTAGTATTTTTGCAGGTTCTTGACCTCTAGCACCACTTTGCCAAGGGAGGATTTTTCTGTTTTTTGAGAATGCGTTACAGGCGTATCCCAATCTATTTCCTCAAACCGTAAACAGCGCGAGCCGTGGCGGTCGTCGCCCGTGACCGGGGCCATGGGGATCGCAGCATTGTCGCAGCGCCCCGCTTGGAAATAGTCGCAACGCGGGCCGAAATTGCACCCCTGTGGGCGCTCGTCCGGCAGGGGGAAATTGCCCGGAATAGCCACAAGCGGGCTGGCGTTTTTATCGGCCCCCGGAAGCGGGATAGAGCGGAACAGGGCCTGCGTGTAGGGGTGTTGCATTTTGTCGAACACATCCGCCACAGCCCCGGTTTCCACCGTTTCGCCGGAATACATCACGCAGATCCGATCACATGTCTCAAGTATCAGGCCTAAGTTATGGGAAATAAACAATAAAGACGTGCCGTATTTGTGGCCCAGCTCTTTGACCAGCGCGACGATGCCGGCCTCTACCGTGACATCGAGCGCGGTGGTGGGTTCGTCGAGGATAAGCAGCGACGGCTTGGACATCAGCGCCATGGCGATGACGATGCGTTGCTGTTGGCCGCCAGACAGCTGATGCGGATAGCTTTCGAGGATGCGTTCCGGGTCTGGCAGTTTGACGTCATTCACCACCTCTAACGCCAGATCATAGGCGGCTTTGGCGTTGATCTTCTGATGGATCATCGGGACTTCCATCAGTTGTTTTCCGATTTTCATGGCAGGGTTCAAAGAGGCCATAGGCTCTTGATAAATCATGGCAATTTCGGAACCACGAATGTCGCGCAGCTCTGCCCGCGACATCTGCGCCAGATCGCGGCCTTTGAATTTGATACTGCCACCCACGACCCGCCCGTTTGCGCCCAGATCCTGCATGACGCCCAGTGCCACGGTGGATTTCCCGCAACCGGATTCCCCGACAAGCCCCATGGCTTCGCCCGGTTGCACGGTACAGGAAAAATCCATCACCGCGGGGATTTCGCGCAGGCGGGTGAAGAAGGAAATGGACAGGTTGTCGATTTCCAGAATGGGGCCGTTATGATCTGTTGCAGGCATTATATGCCCCCCAGAACGGGTGCGTTTTGCGCGTCTGCGATGCGTCGGCAAACCGTCGGCAAAACGTATGGCAGGACAGAGCGGTGCGGTAACAGGTTATTTTCCATTCTCAGTCCTTCAAGCTTTCTTCGCGCAGCCCGTCGGCCAGCAGGTTCAACCCCAGCACAAGGCTGAGCAGGGCAAAGGCGGGCGGCAGGGCCGGGTGCAGATAGACCGAGAGCAGCTTGCGCCCTTCGTTGATGGTAGAGCCCCAGTCGGGGCTTTCCGGCGGCAGGCCCAGACCAAAGAAGCCAAGCGTGCCCAGAAGGATGGTTGTATAGCCGATGCGCAGGCAGAAATCGACGATCAGGGGGCCGCGCGCATTGGGCAGGATTTCCCACAGCATGATGTACCACGGGCCTTCGCCACGGGTTTGCGCAGCGGCGACAAAATCGCGGGTCTTGATGTCGAGCGTCAGGGATCGGACGATCCTGAACACGGTTGGCGTATTCACGAAGACGACCGAGACGAAAACCACCAATATGCCCCCCGGCACGTCGAACCCGTCCAGCAGGGCGGGCAGGATGTCGATCTTTGATCCGGCCTCTGAGATTGTGGAAAGATAGATCCACCCCATGAGGCCCAGCACTACGATCAACAGCGGGGTTCGGATGTTGGGTTGGGTGCGATAGCGGGAATTCAACAGGATCGCCGTAAAGATCAGCGGAAAGATGAACAGCACCGCCGCCATATAGCTGGGGATACCGGTTTCCACGATTTCCGGCGTGACCAGCAGGTAGAACAGCAGGATCACCGGAAAGGCCAGGATCAGGTTCGCCACAAAGGAAATGACCGTGTCGAGCTTGCCGCCGAAATACCCGGCGGGCAGGCCAATGGTGATGCCGACCATAAAGGCAAAGAGCGTGGCCAAGGGGGCAATGGCCACAACGATCCATGCGCCTTTGACCATGCGCGAAAACACATCGCGCGCCAGATTGTCGCCGCCCAGCAGGTAATAAGGGTACAGCCCTTTTTCCACCGCGTCGGGCACCGGCACACCGGGAGGTTTACTTTTGAGGCCGGAAATCTGGGACAGCTCGTTATGGGTGACGATCATGTCAAACGGTCCGCCCAGAATGGCGGTAAAGACCCAGAACATCACCAGCGTAAAGCCCACCATCCCGATGGTGCTGTCAAACAGCTTGCCATAAAGCCCAAGGTTTCGCTTGAATGCGATCGACAAGGCAAAGGTGGCGATCAGGGCAATCCAGACCGGCAGGAATTGGATGAGAATGCGGATGACGATCTCTGACCAGCTAAGGGGTTCCATATCTGTGTTCCCCTATGAAATTCTGATGCGCGGGTTCAGGTAGACATAGCCGATATCAGAGATCAGCTGGGTCAACAGAACCACGATGACGGACACGACTGAAACGCCAAGCAGCAATTCGATGTCGTTGTTTCCGGCCGCCTGCACCAGCGTCCAGCCAAAGCCCTTGTAGTTGAACAGGGTCTCTACGATCACAACGCCGTTCAGCAGCCAGGGGATTTGCAACATGATCACCGTGAAAGGGGCAATCAGCGCATTGCGCAGCGCGTGTTTCAGAACGACATTCACGAAACTGACGCCCTTCAGCCGGGCGGTGCGGATATATTGCGCGGTCATGACTTCGGCCATAGAGGCGCGGGTCATGCGGGCGATATAGCCCATACCGTAAAGCGCAATCGTCATCACCGGCAGAAAGAAGTTTTCGAATGTTATCTGTTCCGTGGCCGAGGTCGCCGTGCCTTTGAACCATTTCAACCCAACGGCAGAGGATGAAAACACCGCGATGAAAATCACGCCGGACACATATTCCGGGGTCGCCGTGGTCAGGATAGAGACTGTAGACAGGCTGCGATCCGTGCGAGAGCCTTCTTTCATGCCCGCCAAAACGCCGATGATCAAAGCGCCGGGCACCATCACCAACATGACACACAGCATCAGCCATCCCGTCAGGCCCAGCCGAACGGCAATGATTTCAGTGACGGGTTTCTGAAAGACAGTGGACTCTCCCCAATCGCCTTGCAGGACACCGCAGTATTTTGGGCTGATCTCAGCCGGGACATCCTTGGTGATGCACTGGCCCTTGGTCACGCCTTCTGCGTCGGTATGAACAAAGCCGGGCAGGACGCCCAGCCACTGGCCGTATTTGATGAACAAAGGCTGGTGGTATCCGTTGCGGTCCAGCCATGAGGCAATCTGTTCGTCGCTCATGCGGGCATTGCCCTGTTTGATCGCGACTTTTTCCAGATTGGGTTCAAGGTTCGTCAGGAAGAACACCACAAAGGTGAGGCATAGCGCAGATAGTAAAATTACAGCAAAACGTCTGAGGATGAAGAGTCCCATAATTTCCCTAGTGTCACATTCGTCTTACGCGAACTTTGTATTGATCTGGACCCGCGCGGCATGCCCGATGGACAGTAAGCTGCGTCATGGCCCTGTGACGGGCGGTTTAGACCCGCCGTCAAAGCAAAAGGGCCACCCCGGTTGGGGCAGCCCATTTGTCGTGATCAGGCCGCAAGGCCGAATTTGTAGAGGTGCAGCTCGAATGTTGGGTGCATTTCCGCGCCAACCACATTGCTGCGATAATGACGGAAGATCGACCGCCAATACGGCATGATGATCACACCTTCATCGACCATGATCTGTTCGATCTTGGCCATAACCTCGCGCCGTTTATCCGCATCCGCGATAGCCAAGGCCTGTGCCAAAAGCGTGTCAAATTCCGCATTGGCAAACCCGGATTCGTTCCAAGGCCCATCGCTTTTATAGGCGAGCGCTAGGATCTGAACACCCAAGGGGCGCATGTTCCAGGCGGTGCCAGAGAACGCGAACTTGTCCCAGGACGGCCAGTAAGTGGCGCCCGGTACGACTGTGCGTTTCACAGGAATGCCAGCGTCACGCAACTGCGCGGCCACTGCATCACAGGAATTGCGTTCCCAATCGTCATCGATGGACGTCAGTTCGTGTTCGAAATCGCCAAAGCCGGTTTCATCCATAAGCGCCTTGGCCGCTGCCGGATCAGGGACAGGGGCGCCGATATCCGCATATTCAGGGTGCAGCGGGCTGACATGGTGGTTTTCGCCGGTTGTGCCGTTTCCGGAAAACCCAAGTTCCAGCACAACAGCGTTGTCCACGGCCATGGCAAGGGCCCGGCGCACGCGGCTGTCACCATAGACGGCCTGACCGTCCACTTCGGTTTTGGAATTGGGCCGCACGACAAAAGCAGCGGCTGTGTTGGCTTCGGATTTGTCATATCCAAGACCGTCAAAGACTTCGATAAAGTCACCGGCGGTTTGATAGATCACGTCGACCTCATCAGATTCCATAGCCGCGACAAAGGCGGAAGGATCTGTGCCGAAATCGATGAACTCAATCCGTTCCAGATAGGGGCCGCCATAGATCTCGGTGCCCCACCACGTGTGATCGGGGTTCAGTGTCAGTACGGCGCGCACGCCCACATCCATTTCCTGAGGCAGGTAAGGCCCGGTGCCGATCGGATTGTCGGCGGGGTTGGTCCCGTCGTAAGACTGGTGCACGATTGCGGCCGGGTAATCGGCCATGCCTGCGATCAGTGTAATGTCCGGGCTTGGCAGCGTCAGTTTGACTGTATGTGCATCCACCGCAGTGATCGCGCCATCGAGGGCAACGCCTGTTTCGTCGTCGATCAGCGTTGCAAAACGTCCGGCCATGGAATTGCCTTCAACGTTCTTTTCACACCAGCGGTTGATGTTGTGCACCACGTCATCGGCGGTGAAGTCATCGCCATTGTTCCATTTGACGCCTTTGCGCACATTCAATGTGTATTCTGTCGCGTCGTCATTCACTTCCCAGCTGTCCAGCAGCATGCCGCGGAATGTGCCGTCGCGGTTATATTCCACAAGGTAGTCCAGCCAGCCGCGGCAGACATGGGACAATTCCGAAAAGTCGAACGTGCGCGGGTCTTTCAGCGCGATGACATTCATCTGAATGCGCAGCGTGCCGCCGGTCTGGGCGTGGGCTGCAGCCTGAGCAGGCGCAACCAGTCCAATCATTCCATAAGCCGCAGCGGATGTGACACCCAATGCGGAACTGCGCGCCAGGAATTCCCGACGGCTGAGCTGGCCAGCTTTGCATTCTTTGGCAAACATTTTTGCGGCCGGGTGAACGGGCTTACCGTTGATGGTCTTGGTTCTCATGTTTTCTCCCTCAGGCCGGGTGATCGGCCTGTTTGTCTTTCATTCTCGCCGTGTTGGCGAAGTCGCGCGATTACAAGCAGGCGCAGAATTGCGCGAGGATTCGGTCGAACCTACTACAGATAAGTGCACAAACGCGACAATCAAATGTAACAGAAACGACACAGGCACAGTTTGCAACGCAAAACGGACCGTCTAGAAAAAACTATTTGTTACTTGCCCTTACGGAACCCTGATGGGGTTTTGCCGGTTTGCTTTTGAAACGCCCGGGTGAAATAGGCCGCAGAGGCAAAGCCAAGATGCGACGCGACATCCTTGACCGGCATTTGGGACTCTCGCAGCAGACGGCGGGCCTCAAAATGGATCCGGTCTGTCAGGATCGCAGAGGCCGGTTGGTTGCAAGCGATGTTACAGACCCGCGACAGGTGCGTTGGCGTAACGCCCAGGTCAGAGGCATAATCGCTGACCGTCTTTGGCGTGCGAAAATCCCGTTCCACCAAAGCTGTGTAGGCTGAGGCGAGACGGCGTGACGCGTCCCGGTCAGAGGTGTCATCCGCATGTTCGTCAATCATCCGTTCCAGCCAGACAGACAAAATGCCTGCGTGAAAATTCAGCGCGCGGTCGCGGCTGGGCATTTCATTTTCGGTTTCCCGGTGGATGTTATCAACCATCGCTGTCAGCTGAGCCTGCAATGTCGCTTCGCGAAAGCGCAGGTGGCAGGGCTCAACGGGCAAATCCAGGTCCGGATCGTTTGGAAAAAACACAACAGAGCCAAAGACCCGGCCCAATGTGTCAAAGCCATGCATGGTTCCCGCAGGCAGGAATATGGCGTTATGGGCACCATAGCCTCTGGTCACGCCAGACACAGTGATGCGCCCCTGGCCTTTGGTGAACCACAACAAAACGGGTTGAGAATAACTGCGCATCGCTTCGGTCCGCCAAGGACCACCTTGCGCAAACATAGGCATCGGAACGACGCGAAAGCTGGCGTCGTTTTGCGGAATTTCAGTCATGAAGCCCCCACAGGCAATCTGGTGTTCGATAAGTCCAAGTTAGGACAGGGCGGGCTCGATTCATAGAGAATTTGGGGCAAATCCTGCGCATTGGCATATCTAGACGTTGCCCCGAAAAGGAGGCCCAGATATGGCGTGGCGGTCAGGACAATTGCACTTGATTCCAGTCTTTCATGCGCGATCTGAACCAAGTCCGCTGGCGTTTGGCATATTGCCGTGTGGCGATGACCGCAGAATCACGGGCCTCTGACAGGGACATTTGCCCTTGGAGATGGGCCACCAATTCCGGCGCGCCAATCGCCTTGGCCGAGGGCTGGGACGGGTCCCAGGTTGGCAGGTTGCGTTCCACCTCTGCCAAGGCACCATCGGCCATCATGGAATCAAACCGCCGCTCGATCCGATCCGACAACCAGTCGCGATCCGCATTCAGCAAAATCGTGTCGGCCTGATCCAACGGCAGAGCAGGGGGCGGCGTTGCGTCTTGCCAATCGGCCAACCCGCGCCCGGTGGCGTGCTGCACTTCCCAGGCGCGTTGAATGCGGGCCGGGTTCAGGGTGTCGATGCGCGCAGCGGTTTGTGCGTCCAGATCGGCCAGCAGGGCTTGCGGCCCTTCATCGACCAGTCTTTGATCGGCCAACTGGCGTGTTTCATGCGGAACCGCCGGGATTTCCGCCAGTCCTTCGGTCAGAGCGGTAAAATTCAACCCCGTGCCCCCGACAATGACCGGACGGGTATCTGTGTTTAAAAACGCCTTCGCATCGCGCAACCAATGCCCGGCCGAATAGGATTGATCCCCGGGAACATGCCCGTAAAGCGCATGTGGGGCGATGTCTTCTTCGGCCTGAGAGGGGCGGGCGGTCAGAATGCGCCAATTGGCATAGACCTGCAGCGCATCGGCATTGACGATCACGCCGCCCTGCTTGGACACGATTTCAAGCGCGATGGCGGATTTGCCCGAGGCCGTGGGACCGGCGATCAGAACCGGGCGCTCTGGACTTATGGATTTCAACAGATCTTTCATTCTGTCGCTGGTTTGGCGTCATATTCGCGGCTAAATCAAGCACCCGTCAAAAAAATAATCGAAATGGGGGCGTTTGAGCGGGTTTCACGCATTGAATAAAGCCCGGTTTTACGACATTTTACGCGGGACAAAATATCACGCAAGCAGGGCAGCATTGAATGAGCGAACAGGACCAGACGAAACCCAATCCGAAATACAAACGCGTCATGCTGAAAATCTCTGGCGAGGCGCTGATGGGGGATCAGGGATATGGCCTGCACCCGCCAACCGTTGAACGTATCGCAGAAGAGGTAAAATCGGTTTCGGATCTGGGCGTCGAAATTTGCATGGTCATCGGCGGCGGCAACATCTTTCGCGGGCTGCAAGGCAGCGCCCAGGGGATGGAACGCACCACGGCGGATTACATGGGCATGCTGGGCACCGTGATGAACGCATTGGCGATGCAATCCGCGCTGGAAGCCAAGGGCATCTTTACGCGGGTCGTCAGCGCGATCCCGATGGATCAGGTCTGTGAACCTTTCATTCGCCGGCGCGCCGTGCGCCACCTGGAAAAGAAACGGGTCGTGATCTTTGCGGCCGGAACCGGGAACCCTTATTTCACCACAGACACGGCCGCGACACTGCGCGCCAACGAAATGGCCTGCGAGGTTATTTTCAAGGGCACCAAGGTTGACGGGGTTTACGATAAAGACCCGGTTGTGAACGAGGATGCGAAGCGTTTTGACAAGGTCAGCTATGACGAAGTGTTGCAAAAGCGCCTTGGGGTGATGGATGCCTCTGCGATTGCGTTGGCGCGGGATAACAATTTGCCTATTATCGTATTCTCGCTGGATGAACCCGGCGGATTCCGTGGTATTCTTGCAGGCGAAGGCACCTATACAATTGTAAGCTGATCGCTGTATAAACCGAGAAAACAACAAGAGTAGACAGCATGGCAGACGAAGAACTTGAAATTGACCTAGATGATCTGAACCGCCGTATGGAAGGCGCTTTGGCCGCATTACGTACGGATTTCGCGACGTTGCGGACGGGGCGGGCCTCTGGCACCATGGTCGAGACGATTCAGGTTTCCGCTTATGGCACCATGACCCCGATCAGTCAGGTCGGAACGATCAACGTGCCCGAACCCCGCATGTTGACGATCAATGTCTGGGACAAAGGGTTGATCTCTGTGGTCGAAAAGACACTCCGCGAAAGTGGATTGGGCATCAATCCGGTGGTTGATGGCACTGTAATTCGCTTGCCAATCCCGGAATTGAACGAAGAACGCCGCCGCGAACTGACCAAAGTTGCCGCACAATATGGCGAAAGCGCCCGCATCGCTGTTCGAAATGTGCGCCGCGACGGCATGGACCAGCTAAAACGCGCAAAAGCCGCAGGAATGTCAGAAGATGACCACAAAATCTGGTCAGATGAAGTTCAGGAATTGACTGACAAAGGAATTGCTGCTGTTGATGCAGCACTAGAGAAAAAACAGTCTGAGATTATGCAGGTTTAGCAGTCGCTGCGACCCCGGGTTAGGATTTATTGGTGTGAGAGACAGTTCTTTGACGGGCCCTAGGCATGTTGCAATCATTATGGATGGCAACGGAAGATGGGCGACGACGCGCGGAAAGCCGCGGCTTTTTGGGCATCAGGCCGGTGTTCGCCGCGTCCGCGAAGTCGTAGAGGCTTGTCCCGATCTTGGCGTTAAGTACTTGACCGTATTTGCCTTTTCCACGGAAAACTGGAAACGCAGCAAGGCCGAAGTGGCTGGTCTTATGGCGCTGTTCAAGCGCTACATCATGAAGGAATCGACCAATCTGCGCGACAATGGTGTGCGGGTTCGGTTTATCGGCAGCACGGACCGGCTGGAGCCAAAGCTGGTGTCGATGATGCGCGATCTGGAAGACATGACCGAGCATAATGACAAGATAGAGCTGACCGTGGCCCTGAACTATGGCAGCCGCGATGAGATTGCGCGCGCCGTTCAACGGGTGGCCGAGGATGTGAAATCCGGCAAGATCGACCCGCAAGATATTGATATTGATGAAATTTCCAGAAATCTGGACACGGGCGATTTGCCCGATCCTGATTTGATTATTCGCACCAGTGGCGAAACCCGCGTTTCCAATTTTCTGCTGTGGCAGTCCGCTTATGCGGAATATGAATTTACGGAAACCCTGTGGCCTGATTTCACGGCAGAAACTTTTGCGTCCTGTGTGGCGAATTTCTGCAAACGTGAACGCCGCTTTGGTGCCGTCACCGGATGAGCACACCAGCCCGACAGTGGGATGATCTTCGGGCGCGACTGATAACTTCAGTGGTTTTGCTGCTTGTCGGCGGCTTTGCAATCTATATGGGCGGCCCATTGCTGTTGCTGGTTGTGGCCGGTTTTGCAGGCGCGATGATCTGGGAGCTGGTGACAATGCTGTCCCCGGACCAGAAACGCGCCGCATTTGTCTTGCCGCTTTTATCCGCGCTTGCCGTATTGGGCGTTGCAACGGACATTCCTTTTTGGGCGATCATCCTTGTGCCACTTGTGGCCGGGTTTGCCTGGTTGGCAGAGGGCAAGGGGACGTTCTTTCTATACGGGCTTGTCGTCCTGACCGGGACAGCTTGCTTTTATGTCGTCCGCGAACAGGATGGAATCAAACTCGAAATTCTGATTGTGCTGATTGTTGTGGTCACCGATGTGGCTGGTTATTTTGTGGGCCGCTTTGTGGGGGGGCCGAAATTCTGGCCCCGCGTTAGCCCCAAGAAAACCTGGTCTGGTACCGTCGCGGGATGGGTCTGTTCTGCGATTGTTGGTGTGATCCTGACCGGAAACAGCAACTATGGTGCCTGGGTTATCGTGGTCTGCGTGGCCTTGTCGCTGGCGTCCCAGCTTGGGGATATCGGCGAAAGCGTGATCAAACGCCGTGTTGGGGTAAAGGACGGGTCAAACCTGTTGCCCGGCCATGGCGGGTTTGTGGATCGGTTTGACGGCATGATCGCTGCATTTGCAGGCTGGGCCGTGATTGCGCTGATCACGGATGCGGTTTCGGGGCCATTCTAATGCGACGCATTTCGATTTTCGGGGCGACGGGGTCTATCGGTCAAAACACGCTGGATTTGATCCGACGGCGACGGGACGAATTTCAGTTGGTGGCGCTGAGCGGCGGCAATAATGTCGATCAGCTGGCCGCAGATGCCATCGAATTTGGCGCCGAGATTGCGGTGACCGCCCATGATACCCAATATGAAGCGCTGAAATCCGCCCTGTCCGGATCAGGGATAGAGGCCGCTGCCGGGGCAGAGGCGATTGCCCAAGCCGCCGCACGCCCTGCGGATTGGACGATGTCCGCGATTGTCGGGGCGGCCGGGCTTGCGCCTGGGATGGTGGCGCTGGAACAGGGCAACACCCTGGCGCTGGCCAATAAGGAAAGCCTGGTTGCGGCGGGTCCGTTGATCCTGAAAACCGCCAAAACGCATGGCGGCCGAATTCTGCCCGTCGACAGCGAGCATTCGGCCGTGTTTCAGGGCCTGATCGGTGAAGACATCGCCAGTGTTGAACGGATCATCATCACCGCCTCGGGCGGGCCGTTTCGCGACTGGCCTGTGGGCGACATGATCAAGGCGACCTTGCAACAAGCCCTGAACCATCCGAACTGGGCCATGGGGCAGCGTATCACGATTGACAGCGCCTCTATGTTCAACAAGGCGCTTGAGGTTATTGAAACAAAGGAATTTTTTGGTGTCGCGCCAGAGCAAGTCGAGGTGATCGTGCATCCAGAAAGCCTGATCCATGCCTTGGTTGGTTTCAAGGATGGGGCCGTGATGGCGCATCTGGGCGCACCAGATATGCGCCATGCCATCGGGTTTGCGTTGAACTGGCCGGATCGTAAGACCTTACCCGTCGAACGGCTCGACCTGGCTAAAATCGCGAAATTGCGGTTTGAAGCCCCTGATGAGCGCCGCTTTCCAGCGCTTCGGCTGGCGCGAGAGGTCATGCATATGGGCGGTTTGTCAGGCGCGGTGTTCAACGCCGCCAAGGAAACCGCGTTGGACGGATTCATCGCCGGGCAGGTGGGGTTCATGGATATGGCCGCCATCGTCGAAGAGGTTCTGACGAAAATGTCATCGGTCAGGGGCCATATTGATGCCGCGATCACCCTTGATAACGTGTACCAAATCGATCAATTGGCACGGGTGCAGGCAACAGAATGCATCCAGAGTTTTCGTCAAAGGGGCTAATGCTTGGAACTGTTTAACTTACTCTCGTCTTTCGGAAGCCTGATTTTCACGCTTGTCAGCTTTGTGGTTGCGCTGTTGATCATTGTCGCCGTGCATGAATATGGCCATTACATTGTCGGGCGCTGGACCGGAATTTACGCAGAGGTGTTTTCCCTTGGCTTTGGCAAGGTGTTGTGGTCACGCCACGACAAACGCGGCACCAAATGGCAGATCGCGGCCATGCCTTTTGGCGGTTACGTCAAATTTCAGGGCGATGCCAACGCGGCCAGTGGTGCGGATTCCGAGGCGATTGCCGCGATGAATGCAGAACAGCGGCGTCATTCTATGCACACAGCGCCTTTATGGGCGCGTGCTGCGACTGTTGCGGCGGGCCCGGTGTTCAACTTCATTCTGTCGATTCTGATCTTTGCTGCGATTATTGGCTGGCGCGGTTTCGCCGCAGACCCTTTGACGATTGCCGATCTGCGTCCCGTTCCAATAGAGCAGGGGCTTGAGGTCGGCGATGAGATTATAGCGATTGCCGGCAAGCCGACGCCTCTGCTTGAAGCGTTCGACGGGTATATTGACAGTTTGCCCGAGGAGCCCGAGCTTCAATATGACATCAGACGAGACGGTCAGGACATGACCGTTACCGGGCCGTTTCCCTATCCGCCTTTGGTGACAAGCCTGTCGCAACGTTCGGCTGCGCTGGATGCGGATATTGAGGTTGGTGATTTCATTCTGGAAGCAAATGACACGCCGATTGCGACTTTTTCACAGTTGCGGACCATTGTTGGCAGCTCTGACGGGCAGCCGATTTCGCTTGAGGTTTGGCGGGATGGCGAAGTCATCAACACAACCATCACCCCGAAACGCGCGGATCTGCCCCTTGCAGATGGTGGTTTCGAGACACGCTGGTTGATTGGAATCACCGGGGGCATGGCATTTGAGCCCAAAACGGCGTCGCCCGGTCCAATCGAAGCCGTGCAATACGGCGCGCAGCAGACCTATTTTATCATCAAATCCAGCCTGTCTGGCATCGTGCACATGATCTCTGGCCAGATATCGACATGTAACATGAGCAGCCCAATCGGCATTGCGCAGGCGACAGGTGCCGCCGCAAGCCAGGGCTTCAGCAGTTTCCTGTGGCTGGTTGCCGTGTTGTCCACCGCGATTGGGTTCATGAACTTGCTGCCGATTCCGGTTCTTGATGGCGGGCATTTGGTGTTTCAGTTCTACGAGGCGATCTTTAGACGCCCGCCAAATGACAAGGCGATGCAAGTGATGATGTCTGTGGGATTGGCTTTGCTGCTGACTGTTATGCTGTTTGCCGTCTTCAAGGATGTGACCTGCTAGGCGATCACTTTTTTGGAAAAAACTAAGCGCGCCGTCATAGTCTTGCCCCATTCGGCAAATATTTTGACTCGTAGTAAAACAAAACGTGGCGGAAAAACCGATGCAAACCATTCAAACAGGCTACAGGGGCCTCTCCCTGTTGATGGATCTTAACTGGGACCGTTTGCTATATCTTGCAACGATCGCCGGGGCGCTGATGCTTGGCGCGTTTGTCGGAACCCTCTGACCCGATTCATTTATCGAAAACGTTGATTTCAGCGCGCTCTGGCAAAATGCTTCGGGCGCGCTTTTGCTGTTTTGACAAGGCCGCACATTCCCGTTACTCACTTGGGCAACACGTCGATTTGGAACGGGGCATATGCAGAAATTTTCAATGGGTTGCGGGCGGATTGCGCCACGGTTTTCACGAATTGCAAAAGCGTTCTTTGTCTCACTCGCTTTGACATCGGTCATCGCCTTTGATTTAGCCTCTGGCGCGGCCTATGCCCAATCGGAAAGCTTTCGGTTTTCCTCTGTTCGGATTGAGGGCAATCGACGGATCGAAACCGCAACAATCCTGGACTACATCGACATCCCGCGAAATGAGGAAATCTCTGCCGGGCGATTGAATGCGTCCTATCAGGCCGTGGTGGGCACCGGGCTTTTTGAAGAGGTCGAATTCACCCCGAACGGCAATGAGCTGATCATCAAAGTTCAGGAATATCCGACGATCAACCGGATCAACATTGAAGGCAACAAGCTGTTGACCGAAGAGGACGGGCTGTCGATCATCGAGTCGCGCCCGCGTTTTGTGTACAACCCGGCCCAGATCGAACGTGACGCTGATGCATTGGCAGAAGCGTATCAACAGCAGGGCCGCTTCGCCGCCACCGTGACCCCGCGTATCATTCGCCTGAGTGATAACCGCGTCGACGTGGCCTTTGAGGTCAGCGAAACCCGCAATGTCGAGGTAGAGCGGATTTCATTCGTGGGCAACCGGGCGTTTTCCGACCGTCGCTTGCGTCGGGTTTTGGCCAGTAAGCAGGCCGGTCTGCTAAGGGCGTTGGTGCGTCAGGACAGTTTCATTCCCGAACGGCTTGAGTTTGATAAACGTGTGCTGGCCGATTTTTACCAGTCGCGCGGCTATGTCGATATTCAGGTTCTGTCTGTTTCCTCTGAGTTTTCACGCGAACGCAACGGGTTCTTTCTGACCTTCAACGTGCGCGAGGGGCAGCAATTCAAATTTGGTGACATCTCCGCATCGACCACAATCGAAGGGCTGGACCCTCAGGAATTTCTGGACGCTGCCAATGTGCGGGCCAAGAACAAGGTTTACACGCCTGTTTTGGTCGATCGGACGATCACCCGAATGGAACAGTTGGGCTTGCGCAAGGGGCTGAACTTTTTGCGGGTTGAACCCAAGGTCACACGCAATGACCGTGACCTGACGCTAGACATTGATTTTGTGCTGACACGCGGCCCAAGGGTCTTCGTGGAACGTATTGACATTGAAGGCAATGTCACGACGCTGGATCAGGTTATTCGTCGCCAGTTCAAGACGGTGGAAGGTGATCCGTTCAACCCTCGTGAGATCAGAGAAGCGGCCAGCCGGATCGAGGCGCTGGATCTGTTCGCCGACAGCAATGTCACCGCCCAGGAAGGCAGAACCCCCGATCAGGTTGTGATCAGCGTCGATGTTGAAGAAAAGACCACCGGGTCACTTGGGTTCGGTGCCGCCTATAGCGCTGAATCCGGTGTGGGGCTGACCGTGAATTTCCAAGAGCGCAACTTTCTGGGGCGCGGCCAAGCGTTGAATGTAGCTTTGAGCTTTGGTCTGGAAAACTCGTCCTATGGCTTCAGTTTCGTCGAACCTGCGTTTCTGTCCCGCGATCTGCAATTTGGGTTTGTCGCCCAATATGATCAGACGCAATACGATTACACGTCATATGATACGAACCTTTTGAAATTCCAGCCCTCGCTGGCTTTCCCGTTAAGTGAACGGTCTCGTATCCAGACGCGCTATACTTGGACAAAGGATCGGGTGTTCAATGTTGATTCAATGTCTTCGCAAGTTCTGAAGGCAGAACAACGCCAAGGGGCCGTGGTCACAAGTTCTGTGGGCTACACATACACTTATGACTCCCGCAACACCGGGCTGGACCCAACAGCCGGTGTCCTTTTGCGGTTCGGACAAGATTATTCGGGCCTGGGTGGAACTGGGAAGTGGATCAAATCCACCGCATTGGCCCTTGCTGAGCGCAAGACATTCAATGAAGAGGTCACCTTGCGTGCCGTGTTTGAGGGCGGGGCCTTGCTCTCTGTCGGACAAGACAGCCGGATCACAGAGCGTTTTAACATCAGTTCCAGAAACATCCGCGGGTTCCGACCATCCGGTGCTGGGCCACGGGATTTAACGGTTCCCAACGAAGACGTGCTGGGCGGCAACTACTTTGCCGTGGCGCGACTGGAATCGGAATTTCCGCTTGGTCTGCCCGACGAATACGGTTTGACCGGGGCGCTTTATCTCGATGTCGGCAGCGTTTGGGGTCTGGACAACACCGCCAACGGTGCCGTTGATGATTCACTCCATTTGCGCAGCAGTATCGGTTTCGGTTTGATCTGGGATTCAGCCTTTGGACCGCTGCGGGTCAACTTGACCAAAGTTCTTCAAAAAGAATCCTATGACGAAACCCAAGTGTTTGAACTGACGGTTTCAACCCAGTTTTAACGATGAAAGCCCAATCACATATTGCGCTCGCGCTTAGCATTTTCTTGCTGGGTGCGCTGCCGCATGGCGCGCAGGCACAAAATCTGGGGGCGCCGCAATCCCGGATTCTGATCCTCGACAGTGAACGTGTTTATGTTTCCAGCAGCACCGGGCAAAAGGTATCGATTGATCTGGAAACGCGTCTGGACGCTTTGTCGGCAGAAAACAGGCGCATCGAAACGGAGCTGGAAGCCGAAGAACAAGACCTGACCGAAAAACGCAAAACCATGGACCCGGTTGAATTCCGCGCTTTGGCCAATGCATTTGACGAAAAGGTACAGCGGCTTAGAGCGGAACAAGACGCAAAGCAGCAAGAGCTGCAGCGCCTGCGTGAGGCGGAACGTCAAAGCTTCATCCAGGCCATGACGCCGATCATTTCACAGATTGCGGCTGAATATGGCGCTGTCGTGATTTTGGAACGCCGCAGTGTTTTGTTGGCCGCCGACACGATCGACATCACCGATCAGGTGATCGACCGGATCAATGCCAGTCAGGCAATGGACAGGCCGGAAGACCCCCCAAAAGATACGACAGAGCAGGTTGATACGCCAAACGAATAGGCCACGGTTCTTGTACCAACAGGGCCGAATTGCTACCAACGGCAAAACCAGCAAGGAACCAAGATGGAATCTAAACCCACAAGCGCCGACATCGCCCTTATTCAACGCATCATTCCGCACCGCTACCCGTTTCTTTTGGTGGACCATGTGGAAAGCATCCAAGGCGCGCAATCCGCTGTTGGCATCAAAAACGTCACCTTTAACGAGCCGCATTTTCAGGGGCATTTCCCCGGAACGCCAATTATGCCCGGTGTCACAATCATCGAAGCTATGGCCCAGACCGCTGCCGTCATGGTGGGTGTGGATATGGATATGGCCGACAAGAATATGCTGGTCTATTTCCTTGGGATCGACAGTGCCAAGTTCCGGCGCAAAGTTGTCCCCGGTGACGTGTTGAAACTGAAGATTGAGACAAAGCGCGGCGGCGGGAAAATCTGGCGTTTTTCCGGGCGCGCAGAAGTCGACGGGGAATTGGCCGCAGAGGCAGAGTTCACGGCGATGATGGATTTGACGCAGGGATAGGGGGATGGCAATTCACCCAAACGCCGAGATTCACCCAAGTGCCGTCATCGAAGAGGGCGCGCAGATTGCTGAGGGCTGCATCATCGGTGCCTTTTGCACCGTGGGCCCGGATGTAAAACTGCATGAAAACGTGCATCTGAAAAGCCATGCCGTCGTCACCGGCGATACCGAGATCGGCGAAGGCAGCGTTTTATTTCCCTTCTGCGTTGTTGGGGAAATCCCGCAAGATCTGAAATTCGCCGGGGAAAAGACCCGGCTTGTGGTGGGCAAACGCAATCGCATCCGCGAAGGTGCAACGCTGAATGTCGGCACCAAGGGCGGTGGCGGCGTGACCACAGTTGGCGACGATTGCCTGATCATGACCGGTGCGCATGTAGGGCACGACTGCACCGTGGGCAACCGTGTGGTGATGGTCAATCAGGTGGCCTTGGCAGGGCATTGCGTCATTGGCGACGATGTGATCATCGGCGGTCTTTCAGGCGTTCATCAATTCGTGCGCATTGGGGCCGGGGCCATAATTGGCGCGGTGACGATGGTCACGAATGATGTGATCCCGCATGGGTTGGTGCAGGGGCCTCGGGGTCAGTTGGACGGGTTGAACCTTGTCGGCTTGAAACGACGCGGCGTGGCCCGCAGTGACATCACCGAATTGCGTGCGGCCTATCAGGCTTTGGCCCAGGGCGAAGGCGCCTTTCAGGACCGCGCCCGTCGCCTGGCGGATGAAACCGACAGCGCCTATGTGCGTGAGGTCGTGGATTTCGTCCTTGCGGGGTCTGAACGTTCTTTTCTGACACCGGGCTAAAGCGGGGCACAGATATGCTGGCACTTATCGCAGGACAGGGCAGGCTTCCCGCGCTTCTTTACCAGGCCCTGGCAGAGCAGGGCGCAGCCCCTCATGTGGCAGAGCTGTTAGAGCATCCGGCAGATATTCCCGGTGTGACGCCACAGGTGTTTCGTGTCGAACATTTGGGCTCTTTCCTGAAATCCTTGCTGGAACGAGGCGTGACAGAGGTCTGTTTTGCAGGCTCTATCGCGCGACCAGCCTTGGACCCGGCTGCGATAGACGCGGATACGATGCCGCTTGTGCCACAGATGATGGCAGCGATTTCCGCCGGGGATGATGGGGCTTTGCGCGGGGTTTTGGCGATCTTTGAAGGGTTCGGACTTGGCATACGCGCCGCGCATGAGATCTTGCCCGATCTGTTGCCAATCCCCGGATCGCTGACCCAAAAATCCCCAAGCAACCGGGACATGTCGGATGCCATACGCGGTGCCGCGATTGTTGCGGCTATGGGCGCGGCGGATACCGGGCAGGCCTGCGTCGTGGCGGCTGGGCAAGCGCTGGCGATAGAGGCGCTTGGCGGCACGGATTGGATGCTGGGCACATTGGCCGGGGAAAACCGCCCCAACGGCCCAAATGGCGGCATTCTGTTCAAAGCGGCCAAACCGGACCAGGACCGGCGCATCGATCTGCCGGTGATCGGGCCTGAAACGGTGCGTTTGGCCCAACAGGCCGGGCTCGACGGTATCGTCATTCCGGCGGGCAATGTGATGGTTCTGGATCCTGTGGACACGATCAAGGAAGCAGATCGTCTGGGCCTGTTCCTTTGGGTCGAGGGGCCCGGCTGATGCTGGTCTATCTGATCGCTGGCGAGATGTCCGGCGACAAGCTGGGCGCGGCCTTGATGGCCGGATTGAAATCTTTGGTAGATGATATCGAATTTGTCGGTGTCGGGGGCGAGCAGATGCAGGCAGAGGGCCTGAGCAGTCTGTTTGCAATGGACGAGCTGTCCGTCATGGGCATTGCAGAGGTTTTGCCGAAATACCGACATCTGAAACGGCGCATCGCAGAGACCGCCGCAGATGTGGTGGCCCAAAGCCCGGATGTATTGATCACCATCGACAGCCCGGATTTTTGCCTGCGTGTCGCGCGGCTGGTCAAGGAAAGCGCGCACACTCGGATCGTGCATTATGTTGCGCCCTCTGTCTGGGCATGGCGACCGGGACGGGCCAAACATATGGCGCATCACGTGGATCAGGTGCTTGCGCTGTTGCCTTTTGAGCCGCCCTATATGGAAGCCGCCGGGATGCGCTGTGATTTTGTGGGCCATCCCGTTGTGTCCGAACCCGCCGTCACCAAGGGCGAGGTTGCAGCCTTTCGCGACCGGTGCGGGCTGGGCGATGCCCCGGTCATTCTGGCCTTGCCCGGCTCCCGCAAGGGAGAGGTCAGTCGTCTGGCCCCGGTCTTTGGCCAAGCGCTGGAACCGGTCTTGGCGGGGATCCCGAACGCCCGCGTGGTTGTGCCGGCCGCGCGTCCTGTGGCGGATCTTGTGCGCGAAGCGATCGCAGACTGGCCCGGCGCTCCGATTCTTTTGGACCCGCGCGGAAACGAGGACGCCACGCGCGAAAAACAAATCGCCTTTGCCGCCGCAGATGTGGCCCTCGCCGCATCTGGCACCGTGTCTTTGGAACTGGCCGCAGCGGCAACGCCCATGGTGATCGCCTATAAAATGAACTGGCTCAGCTGGCAGATCATGTCCCGCATGGCGCAGATCGATACCATCACGCTGGTCAATCTGATCACCGGCGCAAAAACGGTGCCGGAATTCCTGGGACCTGACTGTCAGCCCGGACCGATCGGGGTAGCCCTGTCAGAATTGCTGGCTGACGAAGCCGCGCGGGGTGCTCAGATTGCCGCCATGGCGCAAACCATGCAGGATTTGGGCCGTGGTCAGGACGCGCCGGGCTTGCGGGCGGCACGGGCTGTGCTGGACGGGCTTAACTCAGCGCCGTCGCCACAACAGCAACCCCAAACAGAATGAACATCCGGTTGCGTTGCTGGATGTCTTTGAGGTTCTGATCAATCGATCCGTTTTCCGGGGTTGTGCCAAAGGACTCCTGCGGCGTCGCACAGGCTGTGGTCAGGGTCAAAGCGACCAATAGGGCGGCAGTGGTGGCTTTCATCGCAATTTCCCTTTCCACGAGCGCCGCCAAAGGGCGGCACATCCGTTAAGTCTTAATACCCGCGCCAGATCCAGCCGCCGCCAAAGATGCGGCTGCCCTCTGGGTCATAGAACACGCAAGCCTGTCCCGGGCTGATGCCTTCTTCGGCGACGACCAGTTCCACTTCTGCCGTCGTGGGGCTGAGCGGACGAATGATCGCCGGTTCAGGCGGCCGGGTAGAGCGCACGCGCACCGACAGCTTCCATTCCGGCTGGCTGTCAAAGGGCACATCGCCAAGCCAGTTGATTTCGCGCACCGGAACGATGCGTGTGGCCAGCATCTCTTTTGGCCCGACGACAACCTGGTGTTTATCGACATCCAGTTTGACCACATAAAGCGGCTCTTCCAGCCCGCCAATGCCAAGCCCGCGCCGCTGGCCGATCGTGTAATGGATCACGCCCTTGTGCTGAGCCAAGACATTGCCATTCACATCGACGATATCACCGGGTTCAGCCGCGCCCGGGCGCAGCTTTTCGATGACACTGGCGTAATTGCCGTTTGGCACGAAGCAAATATCCTGGCTGTCAGGCTTATCCGCCACGCTTAACCCGTATTTCGCCGCCAGTTTGCGGGTTTCCGCCTTAGAGGCCAGATGTCCAAGGGGAAACCGCAGATAGCTTAGCTGTTCTTCGGTGGTAGAGAACAGAAAATAGCTTTGGTCACGATTGGCATCTGCGGCGGAATGCAGCTCTGGTCCGTTTTCGCCCATTTTGCGCTGGATATAATGGCCCGTGGCCATGCAATCCGCATCAAGGTCTTTGGCCGTTTCCAGCAGGTCCTTGAACTTCACCTTTTCGTTGCAGCGAATGCAGGGCACCGGTGTGGCACCCGCCAGATAGCTGTCGGCGAATTCGTCGATCACCGCGTCCTTAAAGACGTTTTCGTAATCCAGCACATAATGGGGAAAGCCCATTTCCTCTGCCACGCGGCGCGCATCATGAATGTCACGCCCCGCACAGCAGGCACCTTTTTTGGCCAGGGCCGCGCCATGGTCATAAAGTTGCAGGGTCACCCCCACAACGTCATAGCCTTCGCGCGCCAGTTCGGCCGCCACGACAGAGCTGTCAACGCCGCCCGACATGGCAACGACCACGCGGGTATCCGCGGGGGCCTTTGCAAAGCCAAGCGAGTTCAGCCCAGAGAATTTGGAATCAAGTGCCATTACTTAAACCTTACCAGAAGTCTGGCTGAATATAGGAAAATGCAACATACTCTCAACCCCTCGGTTTCACCCGTCGTTAAGCTAAACGTCGCAATTTCCCCATTGTGAGAAAAGGGGTAGGCCAATGTATCTTAAAAAAGTAGACGGACCACGTGCTGTAAAGTTAAGCGACGGCACAACAATGACAAGGGCGGACTTGCCGCCAATTGACACCAAAAGATGGGTCGCCAGCCGAAAAGCGGCTGTGGTGCGTGGTATTACGACGGGGTTAATCAGCCGGTCGGATGCGCAGGAACGCTGGAATCTTAGCGAAGATGAGCTGAATGAATGGCTGGGCGCGGTTCAGACCCACGGGGAAGTGGCCCTAAAGACCACATTAGCACAACGCTATAGACAACCTTAGGTTGTTATTGATACATTCAACGCAATGGTAACTTGTGGTTAACCATTCTTCGTCAATGTCTGAATGGGACGAACGGAAAGTATCGGAGAATTTAACATGCGCGTTTTGTTGGTAGAAGACGATCCAACCACGTCAAGAAGCATTGAAATGATGCTGACCCATGCAAACCTGAATGTATATGCAACGGATCTTGGCGAAGAAGGCATCGATCTGGCGAAATTATATGATTACGATTTGATTCTACTTGATCTGAATTTGCCGGATATGAACGGGCATGAGGTGTTGCGACAGCTGCGCCTGTCGCGCATCGAAACGCCGATATTGATTCTATCCGGGTCAGATGACAACGAAAGTAAGATCAAAGGATTCGGGTTTGGTGCAGATGATTACCTGACCAAACCGTTCCACCGCGAAGAACTCGTGGCGCGCATCCATGCGATTATTCGACGGTCCAAAGGACATTCTCAGTCGATCATCGCAACAGGGTCCATCGATGTGAACCTGGATGCAAAAACGGTCAGTGCAGGGGACAAACCCGTGCATCTGACCGGTAAGGAATATCAGATGCTGGAATTGTTGAGCCTTCGAAAGGGCACGACGCTGACCAAGGAAATGTTCCTGAATCACCTTTATGGTGGAATGGATGAACCAGAACTGAAAATCATTGATGTGTTTATCTGCAAATTGCGCAAAAAACTTAGTCAGGCAACGGGCGGCGAAAACTATATCGAGACAGTGTGGGGGCGCGGATATGTGTTGCGCGATCCAGAGCCGGTAAATGTGGACCATCAAATCGCGGTGAACGCGTAACAGGTCCTTCCTGATGTGCGCCGGACCAAAGATTTCGGTCTGGCGCACATAAAAACAAGGCCAACCACGCCACCACATGGCGCGGGGCGCTGGCCAGTATTGCGGGCGTGAAATCGCGTCGCGGCACTGGACCTCTCTCACGCAGACTCTTATCACAAGGGCAACCGGATAAGAGGGGGGTAGAATGGCCGCGCAAACACTCAGCACAGAAGACATCGCTGTTGATGCCCTGAACACGGATCAGGCGGTTGCTGAACTTGCCCGATTGGCCGCGGCGATAAGTGCTGCCAACACGGCCTATCACACCCAGGACAATCCCGAAATTTCGGACGCGGCCTATGACCAGATGCGGCAACGCAATGCCGCGATAGAGGCACGATTCCCCGAACTCAAACGCCCCGACAGCCCCTCTGAGCAGGTGGGGGGCGCGGTTGACGAAGGGTTTTCCAAGATCACCCATGTGGTGCGGATGTTGTCGCTGGCCAATGCCTTTGATGATGAGGATATTTCCGAATTCGATGAAAGTGTCTGCAAATTTCTGGGGCTGCGTCCTGGGGATGTGACCTATACGGCGGAACCCAAAATCGACGGCCTGTCCCTGTCGCTGCGCTATGAGCACGGCAAACTGGTGCAAGCCGCCACCCGGGGCGACGGCGAGGTGGGCGAAAACGTCACCGCCAATGCGCGCACCATTGCGAACATCCCGGAATATCTGGAAAATGCGCCTGAAATCATAGAGGTGCGCGGCGAAGTTTACATGAGCCACGCAGATTTTGAGGCGTTGAACGCACGGCACGCCCAAACAGGTGGAAAGACATTTTCCAACCCGCGCAATGCAGCCGCCGGATCGTTGCGCCAGCTGGATGCCAATATCACCAAGGCCCGGCCCTTGCTGTTCTTTGCCTATGCCTGGGGCGACCTGTCCGAACCGCTGGCTGACACCCAAATGGGGGCAGTGCAACGCCTGAAGGACTTTGGATTTTCCATAAATCCTTTGACCCATCTCTGCGCCGGACCTGCGGAAATGCTGGCCCATTACCGCGAGATTGAAGCGCAACGGGCAACGCTTGGCTATGACATCGACGGCGTTGTCTACAAGGTCGATGACCTGTCTCTGCAACGGCGGCTCGGCTTTCGCTCAACCACGCCAAGATGGGCAATTGCGCATAAATTCCCCGCAGAGCTGGCCTGGACCCGGCTGGAAGCAATCGACATTCAGGTCGGGCGCACCGGGGCCTTGTCTCCGGTGGCGCGGTTGTCGCCGGTCACGGTTGGCGGGGTCGTGGTGTCAAATGCGACGTTGCACAACGAAGACTACATTCAAGGCCGGGATTCCAAAGGCCAGGTCATCCGCGACGGCAAGGATATCCGCGTGGGCGACTGGGTGCAGGTCTACCGCGCGGGCGATGTGATCCCGAAAATCGCGGATGTGGATTTGTCCAAAAGGCCTGCGGATGCGGTGCCGTTTGACTTTCCCAAGCTTTGCCCGCAATGCAATTCAGAGGCCCCTCGCGAAGAGGGCGATGCGGTACGGCGCTGTTCCGGCGGGTTGATCTGCCCGGCGCAGGCGGTCGAACGGTTGAAACATTTCGTGTCTCGCGGGGCTTTTGACATCGAAGGGCTGGGCGCGAAACAGGTTGAAATGTTCTATCATGACGATCAACTGCCGATCCGCGAACCGGCGGATATTTTCACCTTGGCGGACCGAGATGCAAAGTCGCTGGCCAAGCTGAAGAACCGCGACGGCTGGGGCCAGAAATCTGCTGAAAACCTGTTTCAGGCCATTGAGGACAAGCGCGACATTCCGTTTCATCGCGTGCTGTTCGCCCTTGGCATCCGCCATGTGGGCGAGGGCGGATCAACCCTGCTGGCCAACCACTATGGCGACTGGGCCAGCTTTGAAACCGCGATGACCCGCGCCACCATCGGGTCCGGTGAAGACTGGGACACGCTGAACAATATTGATGGCGTCGGCGCTGTCTTGGCCGCGTCCCTTGTCACGGCGTTTCATCAGGACAGCGAACGCGCCTCTATTGATCGTCTGGTGGCCGAATTGCGGATCAAGGATGCCGCCCCTGTGGGCAATATCGAAAGCCCGGTTGCGGGCAAAACCGTGGTGTTCACCGGAACTTTGGAAAAGATGACCCGGGCAGAGGCCAAGGCCCGGGCAGAGGCCTTGGGCGCCAAGGTCGCAGGCTCTGTCTCGGCCAAGACCGATCTGTTGGTCGCGGGGCCAGGGGCCGGATCCAAGGCCAAGAAAGCCGCCGATCTGGGGGTTGAAACCATTGATGAGGACAGCTGGATCGCGCTGATTGGGGACGCATGAGCCGCCCGGACGTTCTTTTCCCGCTCTTTGCGGCACTGGATACGCTAGAGGGCGTCGGGCCGAAAACCGCCAAGCTGTTCGAACAGATGGATGTGGAAAAGCCGCGCGATCTGCTGTTCACGCTGCCCCATTCCGGCGTGGATCGCAGTCGGCGCAGTTCCGTTCGCGACGTTGTCGCCCCGGCCATGGTGACGGTAGAGGTCGAGATCGGACAACACCATCCCCCTGCACAACGCGGGCGCCCGTATCGCGTCACGGTGCAGGATTCGCAGACCAGTTTTCAGCTGGTGTTCTTTCATGCCCGCGAGGATTGGCTGCGCAAGCAATTGCCAACGGGGCAGCGCCGCCTGATTTCGGGCAAGGTGGAATTGTTTGATGGCGTGGCCCAGATCGTCCACCCGGATCATATGGTGCAATTGGAGGAAGCCGATGAAATTCCGCCATATGAGCCTGTCTACCCGCTGACGGCGGGTCTGTCGCTTAAGGTGATGACAAAGGCGGTTCAGGCCGCCGTATCGCGCCTGCCCAAGCTAGACGAATGGATCGATCCGGATCTGGTCAAACGCGAAGGCTGGCCGGATTTTCAGACAGCCGTGACCGAGGCGCACGCCCCCACAGGGGTAAATGACCTTTCGGCCACATCCCCGGCACGGGTGCGCATGGCGTATGATGAGCTGTTCGCCCATCAGATGACCCTGGCCCTGGCCCGCAGCGTGGTGCAGCGGGGCAAAGGGCGTTCCAGCATGCAAACCGGACGGTTGCAGTCCAAGGTGCTGGGCCAGCTGCCCTACAAACCAACCGGGGCGCAGATGCGCGCCATCAGCGACATTGCCGATGACATGGCCGCGGGCACCCGCATGAACCGGCTTTTGCAGGGGGATGTGGGGTCGGGGAAGACCTTGGTCGCGTTCATGGCGCTTTTGATCGCGGTAGAGGCGGGCGGGCAGGGCGTGATGATGGCCCCGACCGAAATTCTGGCCCGCCAACATCTGGAAGGCTTGCAGCCGCTGGCCGAAGACGCGGGCGTTGTGCTGGAAATTCTGACCGGGCGCGATAAGGGCGCGGAGCGGCGGGCGAAATTGGCCGCGCTGAAATCCGGGGACATTCAGATCTTGGTCGGCACCCATGCCGTGTTCCAAAAAGATGTCGAATTCAAAGATTTGCGTCTGGCAATTGTCGATGAGCAGCACCGGTTTGGTGTGGCTCAACGGATGGAGCTGGGGGCCAAGGGCACCGCGTCGGATGTTTTGGTGATGACGGCCACGCCGATCCCAAGGTCGCTCTCGCTGGCGCAATATGGCGATATGGATGTGTCCATTCTGGATGAAAAGCCGCCCGGACGTCTGCCGGTGACAACGGCCCTCATTTCCGCCGGGCGCATGGAAGAGGTCGTGTCGCATATGCGCAAGGCCATCGCGGACGGGCGGCAGGCCTTTTGGGTCTGCCCCTTGGTGGGCGAAAGCGAGGTCAGCGAACTGACCGCTGCCGAAGAGCGGTTCAAACATCTGCGCGCCGTTCTGGGGGAAGGCCATGTGGGGCTGGTGCACGGGCAAATGCCTGCGGCCGAAAAAGACGCCGCCATGGCCCGCTTCGTTGCGGGCGACACCAGCGTTCTGGTGGCCACGACCGTGATCGAGGTCGGCGTGAACGTTCCCAATGCCACGATCATGGTGATTGAACGCGCTGAACATTTCGGATTGGCCCAATTGCACCAGCTGCGCGGTCGGGTCGGGCGCGGGGCTGTGGCCTCTACCTGTTTGTTGATGTATCAACCGCCGCTGACAGAGGGCGGCAAACGCCGTTTGGGCATCTTGCGCGAAACAGAGGATGGGTTCCGCATCGCAGAGGAAGACTTGGCCATGCGCGGTGCCGGTGATCTGATTGGAACCAGCCAGTCCGGCTTGCCACGATTCCGAGTCGCTGATCTGGAAACCCAGACAGCGCTGATGGCCATGGCCCAAAGTGATGCCCGTAAACTGTTGCTGGATGACCCGAAACTGGACAGCGCGCGCGGGCAGGCGGTTCGGGTTTTACTTTGGTTAATGGAACAGAACAAAGCTATTCGTTTAATATCAGTGGGTTAACCCAAAACGTTCCGCTTTGTTCGCAAATGTTCTCAAAAAGTTCTTTACAAAGGTTAACCAATTTGAGAACAAAGGGGCAACAAAGACATGATAACAGGAACCGCCCCAATGATTATTGAACTGAAATCTGTATTTGAACGCTCTTCCGCCACGCTGCTTGGCGATTTCATCGGTGCTGCTGCACTGATCCTGATGCTGATTGTAGGGTTACATCTGCCCGGCCTTATTTGATCGGCTTCGTGGTCTGTTCCGATTGGCCGCGCATCATTCGTCCCCAATGTTGATGCGTTTGTCCGACTGACACTGCCTGTTTCGTCCCGCCCGGGTATACCTCATCCCCCGGGTCCAATCCGGAGCAACAGACCCTGACTTCCGCCGCCTCCTTCCCCAGGAGTGCGGCGGTTTTTTTTGGCGAATTGGGAAGGCTGGTGGTGCTGAATCCGTGACGCTAACACTTACCGATCAGGCGCTTTGGGCCTGTTCAGCAATCTCCAGCGCCTCTGTCGTCGCCTCTAAGGCCAGCATGATCGAGGCATGGCGGTTCTTGAAATCCCGCGCGGGGATCAAGACCTCTAGCCCGTCAAAGGGCGCATCAGGCACCGGGCCATTGTCTTTGAGCATCGCTTTCAGCTGATCACGGGCCCGCGACACGGTTTCACGGGACTGGCCAACGATCTGCGCCGCCACAACAGAGGCAGAGGCCTGCCCAAGCGCACAGGCCTTAACATCCTGCCCAAAGGCGACGATCTTGCCATCATCAACCTTAACGTCCACCGTCACCGTCGATCCGCATAGTGGAGAGCGCCGTTTGACACTGGCATCCGGCGCCTCCAGCCGATCCGTCAACGGAATATTGGTGGTCAATTCCAGAATACGTCCGGAATAGAGATTGATCAGATCACTGTTGCTCATGGGGTTTCCTTGGCCACCTGTTTTGCAATAGATAGGTCAGCCCAACCCGGTTGAAAAGGATTACTGATGCCATTTGATATCTCAAACCTTGTCTTTAACGAACAAGGGCTGATCCCTGCCATTGCGCAGGACGCAACCAGTGGCGAGGTCCTGATGATGGCCTGGATGAATGCCGAATCCATCGCGCGCACGCTGAACAGCCGTCAGGTGACCTATTGGTCGCGGTCCCGGCAAGAGTTCTGGATCAAAGGGGCAACAAGCGGCCATGTGCAGGAATTGGTCGATTTCCGTTTGGATTGCGACAGCGATTGTTTGTTGGTTCTGGTGAATCAGACCGGGGCTGCCTGCCACACGGGCCGGCGCACCTGTTTCTACACCGCTGTGCGGGATGGCGAAGAGGTGGTTCTGAGCGATCCTATCGCCTGAACTTCACACAGTAACGCTTTATAAAAAAACCATCTTTCGAATATCGGCGGGCTGCAATCCGGCCTGTCGGTACTGTTGCAAACTGCGGGCATCGTCGCGCTTGGCCAGGCGTTTGCCCTGATCGTCGCGGATCAGCCTGTGGTGGTGATAAACCGGCGTGGGCAGGTCCAAAAGACGCTGCAACAGCACGTGAATGATCGTCGCCTCTGACAAGTCGGCCCCGCGCACCACATGTGTAATCTCTTGAAATGCATCGTCCAAAACCACGGACAAATGGTAAGACGTGCCCATATCGCGGCGGGCCAGTACGATATCGCCGATGCCTGACTGAATTTCATCTGCTGTCATCTGGACTGGGCCCTGTCGGATCGGACCGGTTTCGACAAAGGCCAGCGAAGGGCCGCAAAACTTTAACGCGCGCTGCATGTTCAGCCGCAAGGCCTGATCACGCGGCCTTGGCCCAAGGGGCGCAATGTCTGGCCGACAGGTGCCGGGATAGATCAAACCATCGGGTCCTGTGGCAGGGCTTGCCCCTTCTTGCGGGGCCTCAATCGCGGCGGCGATGTCGCGACGGGTGCAGCTGCAGACATAAAGCAAGCCACGCCCCCAAAGATCGTCGAGCGCGGCATCATAGGCGGCTTGCCGATCGCTTTGCCGCAAAACAGGCTGTTCCCAGCTAAGGCCCAGCCAGCGCAGATCGTCATAGATCATCTCTTCCCATTTCGGGCGGGCGCGGGACTGGTCGATATCTTCAATCCGAAGCAAAAACCGGCCGCCCTGGGCCTGCGCCATGTCATGGGCCAGAAGCGCCGAATAGGCATGGCCCAAATGCAATGGCCCGGTTGGAGACGGTGCAAACCGGGTGCAAAACTGCGTTGCGGACATGTCGGGCAGGCGGGTCATGCCAGGCAGGCTAGCAGGGCCATCTAGGCCGCGTCCAGCGCCGCCTGATCAAGCCAGTCCGTCCAGGCCGCCTTGGCCCGGTCGGTGTAGGCCTTATAGCGGTCCTTGCGCCCCCGACGCCCGGATTTGAGCCCTTCAACCGGTTGGAACAACCCGAAATTGACGTTCATCGGCTGAAACGTCTTGGCTTCGGCCCCGCCGGTGATGTGATGCACAAGCGATCCCATGGCGGTTTCTGCGGGGGGCGACGAAATCGGGGTGCCGAGGAGTTCCGCAGCAGCCAGACGTCCGGCCAAAAGCCCCATAGCCGCACTTTCCACATATCCTTCAACCCCGGTGATCTGCCCGGCAAAGCGGATATTGGGACGGCTGCGCAAGCGCATCTGATCGTCCAGCAACGTCGGAGAGTTGATGAATGTGTTGCGATGGATGCCGCCAAGCCGCGCAAAGCTGGCATCCTCAAGTCCGGGAATCGTTTTGAAAACAGCCGTTTGCGCGCCGTATTTCATTTTCGTCTGAAACCCGACGATATTGTACAATGTGCCAAGCGCGTTGTCGCGGCGCAGCTGAACCACGGCATAGGCTTTTTCATCTGGGCGATGTGCGTTGGTCAGGCCCACGGGTTTCATCGGACCAAAACGCAGCGTTTCGCGGCCGCGTTCGGCCATGACTTCGATCGGCAGGCAGCCGTCGAAATAGCCAGCTGTTTCGCCTTCGTGGAACTCTGTTTTGTCGGCTTCCAGCAATGCGTCGATAAAGGACTCATACTGGTCCTTGGTCATCGGGCAGTTCAGATAGGCCTTTTGCTGTTCTTCCGTATCGCCCTTGTCATAGCGCGACTGCGCCCAGACCACATCCATGTTGATGCTGTCCGCATAAACAATCGGGGCAATGGCATCAAAAAAGGCCAGGGCGGTTTGATCGGTCTCAGCGCGGATCGACTCTGCCAGATTGCCAGAGGTCAAAGGGCCCGTCGCGACAATCCATTTGCCGTCTTTTGGCAGTTCAGTGATTTCCGCGCCTTGTATACTGACCAAAGGATGCGCACGCAGCCGTTCGGTGACGTCCCGCGCAAAAGCGTCGCGGTCGACGGCCAAGGCTCCACCAGCGGGCAGGGTGTTTTTATCGGCCATTTCCATGATCAGACCGTTCGCCGCCCGCATTTCCCAATGCAAAAGACCAACAGCGTTTTGTTCGTCATCGTCGGATCGGAAGGAATTGGAACAGACCATTTCGGCCAGATCGCTGGTTTTGTGGGCGAAAGTGCCGACCTTGGGCCGCATTTCATGGATCGTCACGGGAACGCCGGCCTGCGCCGCCTGCCAGGCGGCCTCAGATCCGGCCATTCCGCCGCCAATGATGTTAAGAGTATCTGTCATGAAGGGCCATGTAGGCCATCCCACAGAAAATGAAAAGGGACCGTCGCCGGCCCCTTAAAGATTATGACGCGCTGGCGACGTCGAAATCATCAGCAAAGATATTCTTGATCTGCGCGGCGGACCGTTTGGCGGCAATGTGCGGCGCGATTGGCGTGATCTTGGTGCGCACCGGCGATTTTGGTGTAACCCGGCGCGGTTGAACAGCCTGATCCGGCGTGATCCGGCGCACCTTGGGGGTAAACCGCATCATCGCACGACGGGTGAACTGGCGCGGCCCGGACTGTGCATAGGTCATGAACAAGGCCCCGATCAGCGCCAGATCGCGCCAGAACTCGCCAACGGCAAGTGGACCTTCGGGTCCGAAATTCGCGATATAGCTGGACCAGAACATCGTCAGGGCCAAAAGCAGCGCGGCAGGACGCAGCCAGAGGCCCATCATCACCAGATAGGCCAACCCGAACACGACGGTGTTTCCAACATAGCTTGCAGCAGGGTCTGGCAGGACCTGTTGCGCAAGAATGGATCCGTCTGTTCCTGGGATCAAACCAAGGGATACAGCGATAAAGTAAGAAGAGATCAAAATCCGCACCAGGTTTTGAGCGGATTGGTTCAGGTGGTCAGGCGTGGCAGCTGTGGCAGACATATTGGCATCCTCGGTCAAATTGTGACGATTTTTGGGGACCAGTGGGCAACTATCTACGGAAAACGCACAGATTGTTTTCAATATTCACTAAATGAGGCAGACGCGGCTTTTTCGAGAATTTAGTTTGGTCTTTTCGCGGCGGACTTCGGGCGAAATATGGCAATGTCCCTGGATGTGGGACAATCCCATTCGAACCAGTCACACTGGTGCCAAATCATGTCTAGTGAAGGGCGACAAAGGCGACACTCAACCGGAACTGTCGCCTAAAAGGTTAAGACATCCGGCGCAGAGGAACAGATTCGCTGCGCCGGACAAATCTTTGATTTATACGGATTCTTCGGTTTCGGTATCTGCGTCTTCGTCCTGGTCTGCAATCCAGGCAACCGAAACCACATGTTCGCCTTTGGCCGTGTCGAAGACTTTGACACCCCCCGCACTGCGGGACCGGAAAGAAATGCCCTCAACAGGGCAGCGAATGGATTGGCCCGTCGACGTGGCCAGCATGATCTGATCGTCCATCTGAACCGGGAACGACGCCACAAGCTGTCCGCCACGCATGGCCTTGTCCATTGCAGCAACACCCTGCCCACCACGGCCCCGCAAGGGGTAATCATGGCTGGAACTGATCTTGCCAGACCCGTTGGCAGAGATCGTCAGGATCAAATCCTCTGCCGCGGCCATTTCTGCGTAACGGTCGGCGGACAAGGCAATGTCGGCCACCGCTTCGTCGTCATCCTGATCCGCGCCATCCTCTGGTGCGCCAGCCGCAGCGCGGCGCATTTTGAGGTAGGACGCACGTTCTTCGGATGTGGCGACAAAATTGCGGATCACAGACATTGACACAACGGTGTCATCTTCGGCCAAACGGATACCGCGCACGCCGGTGGAATCGCGGCCCTTAAAGACCCGCACATCCGTGGCGCGGAACCGGATCGCACGACCAGAGGCCGTAACCAGCATCACGTCGTCATCCTCGGTACAAATGCGCGCATTCACCAGTTGCACATCTTCGGGCAACTTCATCGCGATTTTGCCGTTGCGCATCACATTGGTGAAATCGCTCAGCGCGTTGCGGCGCACGTCACCAGCCGTGGTCGAGAAGAAGATCTGCAGGTTTTCCCATTCTTCTTCGGGCACATCGACGGGCATGATTGCAGCAATTGAAACGCCCGGTGCCATGGGCAGGATGTTCACAATGGCCTTGCCCTTGGCGGTGCGACCACCTTGGGGCAAGCGCCAGGTCTTCAGCTTGTAGACCATGCCGTCGGTCGTAAAGAACAACAGCTGTGTATGGGTGTTGGCCACGAACAGCGTCGTCACGACGTCTTCTTCTTTGGTCGACATGCCGGACAAACCCTTACCGCCGCGTTTTTGTGCGCGGAAATCGCCAAGAGGGGTCCGTTTGATCCAGCCGCCAGAGGTCACGGTCACAACCATGTCCTCGCGTTCGATCAGGTCTTCGTCTTCCATGTCGCCGGACCAGTCGACAATTTCCGTCCGACGTGGCACCGCATAGGCGTCTCTGATTTCGATCAACTCTTGTGAAATGATCCCCATGATCCGTTCGCGGGATCGCAAAATAGCCAAGTATTCCCGGATGTTTGCAGCCAGTTCTTGAAGTTCGTCTGTGACTTCCTTGACGCCGATGGCCGTCAAACGCTGCAAGCGCAATTCCAGGATGGCGCGGGCCTGAATTTCGGACAGGTTGTAAGTTCCGTCTTCATTCACTGTGTGGCTCGGGTCATCAATCAGCTTGATAAATTCAACAATGTCATGGGCCGGCCAACGACGGGACATCAACTTGGTTCGCGCATCTGCCGGGTCCGCACTGGACCGGATGGTGGCAACCACCTCATCCACGTTAGAGACAGCCACAGCCAAACCACACAAGACATGGCTGCGTTCCCGCGCTTTGCGCAATTCGAAAGCCGTGCGACGTGCAACAACTTCCTCACGGAAGCTGATGAAAAAGCTAAGGAAATCGCGAAGGCGCAATTGCTCTGGGCGACCAGAGTTCAGCGCCAGCATGTTGCAACCGAAAGAGGTTTGCATCTGCGTAAAGCGGTAAAGCTGGTTCAAGACGACTTCGGCTGTTGCGTCACGCTTTAGCTCTATCACCACGCGAACGCCGACACGGTCGGATTCATCCTGAATGTGGGCAATGCCTTCGAGTTTCTTGTCGCGCACAAGCTCAGCGATCTTTTCGATCATGCTGGCCTTGTTCACCTGATAGGGGATTTCATCCAAAACCAGTGCGTACCGGTCTTTGCGGATTTCCTCTACCCGGACCTTGGCGCGGATCACGACGCTGCCGCGCCCTTCCAGATAGGCTTTGCGCGCGCCAGAGCGGCCCAGAATGACGCCGCCTGTGGGGAAATCAGGGGCAGGGATGATGTCGATCAGTTCTTCGCTGCTGATGTCAGGGTTTTCGATCATCGCCAAGGTGGCGTTGATGACTTCGCCCAGATTGTGGGGGGGGATATTCGTGGCCATCCCGACCGCGATCCCGCCAGCGCCATTGACCAGCATATTTGGGAACCGAGCGGGCAAGACAACCGGCTCGCGGTCCTTGCCGTCATAGTTGTCCTGAAAATCTACGGTGTCTTTGTCGATATCCGCCAACATGGCCGATGCGACTTTTTCCATCCGCACTTCGGTATATCGAAACGCAGCGGCCTTATCCCCATCCATAGAGCCAAAGTTGCCCTGACCATCCAGCAAGGGCACGGACATGGAAAAGTCCTGTGTCATCCGCACCAAGGCGTCATAGATCGACGCATCGCCATGCGGATGGTATTTCCCCATTGTATCGGCCACAGGACGGGCGGATTTCTTATAGGGCTTGTCGTGGGTATTTCCCGCCTCATTCATCGCATAAAGAATGCGTCGATGAACCGGCTTCAAACCATCCCGAAGGTCTGGAATCGCCCGACTGACGATGACGCTCATCGCGTAGTCGAGATAAGATGTTTTCATCTCATCCGTGATATCAATCGACGGACCGCCATACTCATATGGCTGAGGTGCATTTTCATCATTATTTTCAGGTGGTTGTGTAGTATCGCTCACGTCGGATGCCGCCAGATGTCGTTTCTATATTTAGTTGCAGTTAGTTTACCACTCCCTGCATATGGGGGCAATGGTTGGTTTAACTCTCCCGATCCGGGAGAGGCGCAAAATCGGGATTTATGCGGGGCAAAACACCCTTAGCTGCGGCGTGCAGCTGCGATCCATAGCCCAACCAGACAGATGGACAGGATCGCATTCCATCCGGCCATGGAAATTCCCATGAATTGCCAGGCAATTTCGTCACAGCGGATGACCGGAGCGTTTAGGATCTGGGTCATCAGCTCATCCGTGGACAGGTTGCTGATATCGCCGCTGGTGCAAGTGGTGGGGCCTTCCCACCATTTCAGCTCTACCCCGGCGTGGAACACCCCGATGGCAGCCGTTGTCAGGGCCGCCAGAGCGCCAAGGTACAACAAACCGGCCCGCGGCACGAAAAAGGCAACAACACCAATGACAATCGCCACGGCGTGCGGCCAGCGTTGCCAGATGCACATCTTGCAGGGCGCATAGCCCATCATCTGAAAGCCAAACGCACCCAAAAGCAGCGCCAGCGAGCCGCCAGCGGCCAAAATCGTCAATGTTTTCCGAGTCATAGGTACTTTACTGCTGCAAATCCGCCGATCAGTATCACGACAAAAAGGGTAAACATCAATCCCAATCGCCGCTCGATGAAATCACGAATTGGTGGGCCAAATTTCCACAGCAATCCTGCGACGATAAAGAACCGCAAACTGCGCGCGATCACCGATGATATGATGAACACCGGCAGGCTTAGCCCCGTCCAGCCCGACATGATCGTAATGACCTTGAACGGAAACGGTGTGACGCCCGCGACAAGAACGGCCCAGGCGCCGTATTCGTTGAACCTGTCGGCAAAGATATCGGCCCGATCTGTCTTGCCGTAAAATTCCAGAATTGGGCTGCCAATCGTATCAAACAGGCCAAAGCCGATATAATAGCCAAACAAGCCGCCAAGAACTGAGGAAACGGTCGCGACAAAAGCGATCAAAAAGGCCCGCGACGGAACGGCGATGATCATCGGGATCATCAAGATATCCGGCGGAATCGGAAAGAAAGAGCTTTCTATGAACGCCACAAACGCAAGCGCCCATAGGGCTTGTGGATGTTCTGCCAGCGAAATCGTCCAGTCATATAGTCTTTTGATCATTGATCCTGCGCCTTTTTTTGGCAACATACGCCACGGCAAAACACAGAGGTCAAGTTTTACCGCAGTAACGCGTGATTTGGTTCGCAATAATGGAAGGAATGCCTCATGAAATGGCAAGGTCGTCGCGGAAGTCGAAACATTGAAGACCGGCGCGGATCAAAGGCGGGGCGCACTGGCAGCATCGGTGGTGTCGGATTAATCGTTGTTTTGGTACTGGCCTATTTCCTTGGGATCGACCCCACAGCCTTGTTGCAGGGCGCCGGCGGCGGCGCGATCCAGACGGGCGGGGGGCAAGTCACCCAGGCCGACGAAGAGGCAGCCCAATTCGTGTCCGTCACATTGGCCGACACAGAAGAGATTTGGGGTCAGATTTTTGAACAACAACTTCAGGCTGCCTACATTCCGCCGACGTTGGTTTTGTTCAAGGGCGCAACGCAATCCAGTTGTGGTGGTGCAAATGGCGCCACGGGACCGTTCTATTGCCCGGTGGACAAGAAAGTATATCTCGACACTGATTTTTTCACCACGATGAGCCGCCAATTGGGCGCCAGGGGTGATTTCGCAGCGGCCTATGTGGTCGCGCATGAGGTTGCGCATAGTGTTCAGGATCAGCTGGGAATTTTGTCTCAGGCCAATGAATATCGCCGGCAGGTGGATCAGGCGCAATCCAATGCGATTTCTGTTCGCATAGAGCTTCAGGCGGATTGTTATTCCGGGATTTGGGCACGCTATGCCGACGCCAAATTCGGATCTATTGAACGCGGGGATCTGGAAGAGGCGATTAACGCCGCCAAGCAGATTGGTGATGACACATTGCAGCGCAATGCCGGGCGGCGCCCAATGCCCCACACCTTTACACACGGGGCCTCTGAACAGCGCCAGCGCTGGTTTGCAGCGGGCTATCAAACGCCAGAGCTTGCAGCCTGTGATACCTTCGGGACAGACAATCTTTGACGGGAACAAACGGCAACTTGCCGGCCATTTGAGGCCACATGCAATCTTGTCGTAATTCCGTGACATTTTTCTATGGACGGCGCTGAAAACACAAGATAAACGACGTCTCGTTGCCCGAGTGGCGGAATGGTAGACGCAGGGGATTCAAAATCCCCCGCCTTCACGGGCGTGAGAGTTCGAATCTCTCCTCGGGCACCACCGCAAAATACATATTATGAACCCCGTTCTTTGAAACCGCGTTCTAACACGACATCAAACAACGGGCCATAGCATGAAAATTTCATCACGGACATTGATCCTAGCCATCGCGATCTTCGCGATACAGCCCATCACCTATGGCGCGTGGCTGGCGATCATACCCGTCGTCAAAGCCCAGCTTGGATTGTCCAAGGCTGAATTGGCAATGGCCTTGTTGGGCATGCCATTTGCGACAGTTATCAGTCTGCAATTCGCAAGCCGCCTGATTGACAGGTTTGGGCCACGTCGGGTCTTAGCCTCACTTTTTCCCGTTCAGGCAATTGCCCTGATGTTGCCGGGTCTTGCCCCAAGCCAAGCCACGCTTTTTGTCGGGCTGATGCTGGCGGGCGCGGTTATGGCCTTTATGCAGGTTGCGCTGAATGTCTACGCGGGGCGCTTGGAAAAACAGAGCGCCGTTTCCGTGATGAATCGCTGCCATGGGGCCTGGGCCGTCGGGTTGATGCTGGGCACGCTTGGCATCCCGATGCTGATCTGGCTGGGGCCTGCGCTGGCGGTGTTTGTCATCGGGCTTGTTTCAGGCGTCGTGGGGATCACGGTTTCACTTTCACTGCCCCATTTGGGGGCACCTGTGGGGCAAGCCTCACCCGCGCGGCGGCGTTTGCGCGAATTGCCGGTGGCGCTGATCCTGATTTCCATTTCCATATTGTCGATCACCATGTCCGAAGGGGCGATGGCCGACTGGGGCGCTGTTTACATGTCCGAGAGGATGCCTGCGGACAGTGTCTATTTTGGCTTGGGCGTCACGGTCTACGCCGCTTTCGTGGCCATAGGGCGTCTTGCTGGCGATGCTCTTAAACTGCGGATCGGGGCGGTGGCGCTGGCGCGGATTATGCTGAGTTTTGCCTTGGTCGGTTTGGGCCTGATCGCTTTGCCATTGCCGCTTGGGGCGGCTTTTGTCGGGTTCGCATGCATTGGGCTTGGCCTGTCTGTTGGGTTCCCACTTGGGGTTTCCGCAGTCGCGGCGCTTGATGACGTCCATGAAGGCGCCAATATCGCCATCATGTCCTCTATTGCCCTGTGCGGTTTCCTGATTGGTCCGCCCTTGATTGGCTTCTTGTCAGAGCTGATCTCACTGCGTTACGCATTGCTGGCCCTGGTGCCGGGGCTTATCCTGTCCATGCTATTGTCAAACCGCCTGAGCAACAGATAACGTTCAGCAACCTGCCATATTTGGCGCGAATCCCGATTCGAATCCGTCATATTTCCGACATAATTCAAAGGGTTGGCCTTTCCACTCCTGAAACAATCATAAGATGAACCAGCCATTTTCGGCGATACCGAAACAATCAAGTCCCGATTTGCGATGAAGTGAGCAATAAGGGATTGGCGATGTCTGTTCACCAATCGTCGCCAGTCGCCCGCAAAACAACGGGCTACCCCTGCGATTGGCCACAATTCAGAAACAAAGACACGCTTAATCTGCTGAAGAACACGGCTGTGGACGGTCTGCGGTTGTGGATTGTTCCCAAATCACGGCCAAGCCGCTGATCCGTCCGCTTTACCGATCAAACCCCGCCAAATATGACAAAATACAGGCGGAAGTGGGGCAAACTTTACGAATACGCAGTTTGTCTGGGGTCGGGTCTCGCCAACCCAAATTGGTTCGGTACATGTAAATGGCAGTTATCAACGGCACAAATAAGAACGACATTCTGGTGGGGACACCAGAAGCCGATCAGATTGACGGTAAAGGTGGCGACGACCAGCTTTACGGCAATGCTGGGGATGACGATATTTTGGGTGGCAACGGCAGCGACGAGATTTTCGGCGGTGCGGGTGACGACACGATCGACGGCGGCAACGCCGCTGACACGATCGATGGCGGCCTTGGCGATGATACGATCGACGGGGGCGATGGCGATGACTTCATCGACAGCGGTGCCGGGGATGACACGGTTCTGGGCGGATCAGGGCAAGACCTTGTCTATGCCGGATCCGGCAATGACACGGTCGATCTGGGCCGGGGCGACGATCAGGTCTTTGCCGGGGAGGGCGATGACACCCTGTTGGGCGGTCAGGGCAATGACTCTCTGCATGGCGAGGACGGTCAGGATACAATCCTTGGCGGCAAAGGCGATGATGAGCTGTTTGGCGAAGAGGGCGATGACATCCTGTTCGGCCAGCAAGGCAATGATGAACTTTACGGTGGCGCAGGCGACGACCTTTTGAACGGCGGCAAGAATGACGACCAATTGTTTGGCGGCGACGGCGACGACAATCTCATCGTTCAGGACGGCAATGATCAGGCCTTTGGCGGCTTTGGCAATGACACGTTTTTCGTCTCACCCGGGGATCACAAGATTGTCGGCGGCGAAGACCCGGATGGCAACGACATTGATGTGCTCGATCTGTCTGGCGCCGGAAATTACACGATAAATTATACAGGTCCCGAAAGCGGGACGATCCAGTTTTTGAACGCAAATGGGCAAGTCTATCGACGGGCCAGCTTTAAGGAAATTGAACGCGTGATTTGTTTTACACCAGGTACCGGCATTGCAACGATGGAAGGCCAACGACCCGTCGAGGACCTGGCCGTCGGCGACCGGATTTTTACCCGAGACAATGGTGCTCAGGAAATTCGTTGGATTGGGCGCAAGAAGATCACTTTGGGATCAGGGACTTTGTCGCAAAAGCTGCAACCAATCCTGATCCGCAAAGGGGCGCTTGGCTATGGCTTGCCAGAGCGTGATACCTTGGTGTCCCCGAACCATCGGGTCCTGTTGGCCAACAAAACGGCGCAGCTTTATTTCGATGAACCAGAGGTGCTGGTTGCGGCCAAACATCTGGTCGGAATGCCAGGCGTTGAACATTGGATCACCAGCGAGGTGGAATATATCCACTTCCTTTGCGACCACCATGAAATTGTTCTGTCAAATGGCGCCTGGACCGAAACCTTTCAACCCGGTGACTTTTCGATTGCCGGGTTGGGAGACCCGCAAAGGGAAGAGATTTACACCTTGTTCCCGGAACTGCGAGACCGGGAAAAATCCTCTGGGTTTGCCGCGGCGCGCCGGTCGCTGCGCCGCTATGAAGCAGAGCTATTGGAGCGTTGAGTTAAGTCCGCGTCGCACGCCACTTTGCCCAATCCTCGGGCGTATCCAAATCGGTTGTGGCGTGACGGCCGGGCAGGGCGACAAGATGGATATCTTCGTCGCGCATAAGACTGCGCGCCCCTGCATCACCAGTCAGTTCTGCAAAACGACCCACCAGCCTTGGCGGAAAGATCACCGGATGGCCCGGTCTGCCTGACGCATCCGTTGCGCGGATGATCTTGTCGCCGCCCGTTGCACGATAGGCGTCGATAATGGCGTTCATGTCGTCGGTCGTCAGCGCCGGCATATCCGCCAGAACCACGAGAACAGCAGTGTGTTGAGCGGCGATGGCGGCGAAGGCCCGCAAAGATGCGGACATCCCCGTATCAGCGTCCGGCACATCAATCAGCCTTAGATCGAAACCGGAAATTGCAGCGTTTCGCGCGGGCTGTGCCAAGGGCAGGGTGGCGTTGACAGGATATCCGGTGTTACAGGCCTGTCCCACCACATGGGCCAACAGGGGGGTATCTTCCCCGACCGGTTCCAGCAACTTGTCGCGCCCCAACATGCGCCGGGACGCGCCGGCCGCCAGGACCAAAATCTCAATCTCTGGCGGCTGCTCTTTCATGCAAGGTTACCGTTCCGGGATCAGCCCTTTGGGGCTGAACCGCAGCACCAGCAACAGGATCACACCCATGGTCAACAGGCGCATATGCGCAGCACTTGCCAGAAGATGTTCCTTGAGCGGCGACCCATCCGCCAGACCAGATGTGGCAAGGTTGATGAACCACAGACCAGCAGGTTCGACCATGACCCAAAGGAACCAGATCAGGAAACCACCCAGGACAGAGCCCCAGTTGTTGCCCGACCCGCCAACGATCACCATCACCCAGATCAGAAAGGTGAACCGCAAGGGCTGATAGGTGCCCGGCGTCAGCTGACCATCCAGCGTGGTCATCATCGCCCCCGCCAAGCCACAAATCGCAGAGCCAAGAACGAAGATTTGCAGATGTCTGCGTGTGACGTCCTTGCCCATAGCCTCTGCCGCGGTTTCATTGTCGCGGATCGCGCGCATCATTCGGCCCCAAGGCGAATTCAACGCTTTTTCCGACAACCAGATCAGCGCCAAAAGCACCACCAGAAACAGCGCCGCATAGGCAAGCTTGACCACGATGGTCGAGGCAACCACGGGATCATAGCCCCAGTTTTGCATCCGCTCGACAAAGCTGGCAGAGCTTTGCAGATCGATCTCATAGGGCACAGGGCGCGGGATACCGACGACGTTCTTAACCCCACGGCTCAGCCAGTCTTCGTTCTTGAGAACGGCAAGAATGATCTCGGCAATCCCAAGCGTGGCGATGGCCAGATAATCCGTTCGAAGGCCAAGCGCCGTTTTGCCAACCAGCCAAGCAGCCCCTGCGGCCAGCAGCCCGCCGACCGGCCAAGCCAGAATAACCGGAAGCCCCAAGCCACCAAGGAAGCCTGTACCCGCCGGGTTGACCGCCTCAATCGCGGCGACGGCAGGGTCAAACAGGGCGCGGAAGGCAAAGAAGCCAACGACCAGGATCACCAAAACGGCAAGGGCCCGTGCGCGGCCTTTGGCCATGCGGCCCCAGGTCATGATTGCGGCGACGATCGCCCCAATTCCAACCGCCAGGGCCAGCAACATGCGCATGCCACCGGCGCTCCACGCCTCTGCCACGGGGGGCATAGAGACGATGACCGCTCCCAGACCACCAAGCGCAACAAAGCCCATGATCCCGATATTGAACAGCCCGGCATAGCCCCATTGCATATTCACGCCCAGTGCCATGATGGCTGAAATCAGCCCCATATTGATGATGCCAAGCGCAACGTTCCAACTGTTGATGTATCCGGCAATGGCAATCAGCCCGAAGACAACGGCAAATAGAAGGGTATTTTTGACAGCTGGGTTCATGATGTTTTCCCCCCGAATATGCCCGTCGGTCGGAACAGAAGCACGATGATCAGAATGGCAAAGGACACCGCGAATTTGTAATCCGTGGACATCAGCTGCACCAAGCCGGTTGGTTCCCACCCCTCAGGGGCGAGATAGCCAAGCACCTTTTTGAAGGCATAGGTCACTGTGACTTCTGAAAACGCGATGACAAAGCCGCCAGCGATGGCCCCAATTGGGCTGCCCAGCCCGCCGACAATGGCAGAGGCAAAAATGGGCAAGAGCAGTTGGAAATAGGTGAAAGGTTTGAACGATTTGTCCAAGCCGTACAGCACCCCCGCAACAGTGGCGAGCGCGGCCACGATGATCCAGGTATAGGTCACGACCCGTTCCGGGTTGATACCGGATAGCAGGGCCAGATCCTCATTGTCAGAAAAGGCCCGCATGGATTTCCCTGTCCGGGTTTTGTTCAGGAACCAGAACAGCAGGGCCACCACCACAAAGGCCGTTACAATCGTAATGCCTTGTGATGTGCGAAAGGCCAAACCTTCGTCCAGCCCGGTCATTTCCTTAAAGTCGCGGGCCTTAATGATAAAGCGCGCGCCATCCGAAAAGCGCTGGTCATCCGGTCCAATCACAAAGCGGACCAAGCCGTTCATGATGAACATCACGCCCATAGACACGATCACAAGGATGATCGGCGCGGCCTTTTGTTCGCGGTAGAACTTGTAGACCATGCGATCCGTGGCCAGCAGCAGCAGCGCGGTAAAGGCGATGCCAAACGGAAGCGCCAGCAAAGCTGTTGGAAGCGGCCCAAGGCTGATCCCCATGGATTGGAACCACCATGTAAACAGGATCGTCACCATTGCCCCAAAGGCCATGGTGTCGCCATGTGCGAAGTTAGAAAAGCGCAGGATTGAAAAAACCAGCGTGACGCCAAGCGCCCCAATGGCCAATTGTGCGCCGTAAGAAAAGCCCGGGATCAACACGTAGTTGGCGAGGGCAACGAATGCGTTCAGGAATTCCATTCTTATCCCCCCAAAAAGCTTCTGCGGACATCCGGGTTGGCCAGCAGGTCTTTGCCGCTGCCTGTAAACCCGTTGCGACCTTGCACCAGCACATAGCCTTTGTCGGCGATCTCAAGCGCTTGGCGTGCGTTTTGTTCAACCATCAGGATCGTTACCCCAGTTCTGGAAACCTCGATAATCCGGTCAAACAGTTCATCCATCACAATCGGGGACACCCCGGCCGTGGGCTCATCCAGCATCAGCACATCGGGTTGCGTCATCAGCGCGCGCCCAAAGGCCACTTGCTGACGCTGACCACCAGACAGCTCGCCCGCAGCCTGACGACGTTTGTCACGCAGGATCGGGAACAGGTCGTAGATCTGGTCAATCGTTTCATAAATATCATCGCGCCGCAGGAACGCCCCCATTTCCAGGTTTTCTTCGACCGACATCGTGGTGAAGATGTTGCTGGTTTGGGGAACAAAGGCCATGCCTTTGCTGACACGCGCCTGTGGGGTCAGTTTGGTGATGTCTTCGCCATTCAACCGCACCGCACCGCTGCGCAGGTTCAACATGCCGAAAACAGCCTTCATCGCCGTTGATTTCCCCGCGCCATTCGGCCCGACAATCACAGCGATTTCACCCTTATCCACCGAAAGCGTGCAGTCGTGCAGAATATCCGCACCCGTGCCATAACCGCCGGTCATTTTGTCGCCAATCAAGAACGGTTCGCTCATGCTGTCACCTTGTTCTTGAGCCCGGTGCCCAGATAGGCCTCGATCACATGTTCGTTGGATTTGATTTCATCAATTGTGCCTTCGGCCAGAACTTTGCCTTCGGCCATGCAGATCACCGGGTCACAAAGGCGACCGATGAAATCCATATCATGCTCGATCATGCAGAACGTATAGCCACGTTCCTGATTAAGCCGCAAAATCGCGTCGCCAATGGTGTTGAGCAAGGTCCGGTTCACACCGGCGCCGACCTCATCCAGAAACACGATCTTGGCATCGACCATCATGGTGCGCCCAAGTTCCAGCAGTTTCTTTTGGCCACCCGAAAGATTGCCAGCGCGTTCATCTGCCAGATGGTCAATCGTCAGGAACGACAAGACCTCATCTGCTTTTTGCGCCAGCGCTTTTTCTTCTTCGCGGATTTGTCCACGCGCGAACCAGGCCTTGATCAGGGATTCGCCGGATTGTGCCGCAGGAACCATCATCAGGTTTTCGCGCACCGTCATCGACGAAAACTCATGCGCGATCTGGAAGGTGCGCAGCAAACCTTTGTGAAACAGCTCATGTGGTGGAAGACCCGTGATGTCTTCGCCGCCCATCAGCACTTTGCCCGAAGTGGGTTTCAAAACCCCCGCGATGACATTGAACAGCGTGGTTTTTCCTGCGCCATTTGGTCCGATCAGGCCCGTAATCGACCCTTGTTTGATTTCAAGTGACGCGCCATCCACCGCTGGAAAGCCGCCAAAATGCTTGTGAATGTCTTCAACGACAATCATTCCACAGCACCCCCTGTTGTCGCAATATGTTTTGCGAGCATTGTTATATAGAAACAGCCCGGAAAAACCGGGCTGTTCCTGTTCAAGTCTTCAGATCTTAGCGGTAACGTACCGTTTCCATCTTGCCGTCCTTGACTTCGATCTCACGGTAAGATCCCGCGCTTTCGCCCGGTCCGATAAGTTCAACGTCAGACGCGCCGGAATAGTCCACTTCGCCACCATCGGCGAGGATCTGCAGAGCTTTCGCCAATTCGCCAGGGTAGATCTTTTCACCCGGTGCGTTCGCAACCTCTAGGACCTTCGACTGATAGTCTGCCGGGTTTGTGGACCCTGCAGCTTGCATGGCCAGCATGAACAACGCCGCAGCGTCGTATGATTCAGGCGTATAAGGGGATGTCCCGTCAAAGCCTTTTGCTTCTGCCATTTCAGCCATGGATTTTGCACCATCTGAACCAGAGCCAGCGATCTGACCAAAGGATCCGTCCAGATCCGTGCCCAGGTTGTCAGTGATTGAGTCACCGATCATGCCGCCCGGAAGAACGAATTGATCAAATGCGCCACTGTCCAAGGACCCTTGGATGATGCCCAGACCACCTTGGTCAAGGTAGCCAGCAACAACCAGAATGTCGCCACCAGCAGAAGCCAATGCACCAACTTCAGCAGAATAGTCTGCTTTGCCGTCTTCGTGGCTTGCGTTGATTGTGATCGTGCCGCCAGCTGCTTCATATGCAGAAGCAAATGCGTCAGCCAAACCTTTACCATAGTCGTTGTTGGTGTAAGTCAGCGCAACGGATTTGAAGCCACGTTCCATCAGGATATCGCTCATCACCTGGCCTTCACGCGCGTCAGATGGTGACGTGCGGAAGAAAAGGCCCTGGTCTTCGACAGTGGTAAGGGCGGGTGATGTGGCGGATGGTGAAATCATCACCATGCCATTTGGGATGGCCACGTTGGAAAGGATCGCACCAGTAACGCCGGAACAATCGCCACCGACAATACCAGAAATGCCTTCAGCATTGATCAGGCGATCGCCGTTGGATGTGGACAAGGCGTTGTCGACGCAACCTGTGTCGGCGCGAACTGCACTGACGGTTGAACCGTCAAGAAACAAACCAGATGCGTTGACTTCTTCGATGGCCAGATCAACCCCCGCGGCCATGTTGCCGGTCAGCGATTCAATCGGCCCGGTGAAACCAAACAGCACACCCAGCTTTACGTCTTCGGCGGATACGGCACCGGCCATAAGTGCAGATGCCGTTGTCGCCAAAAGCAGTTTTTTCATTCGTAGTCTCCCATGTTTTTTTAATATTAATCCGGAACCCTAGTGGGTCGTTGCCTAAAAGTGAAGCAGACAGATTGTTTCTTACGCAAGGGAAATTACCGTGATCACAGAAAATTTTCTGGTCGCGCCCCAGAATTAGGCTAGATTCCACCCATGGTGGTAAAAAAATGTATTAAATGCATAGCATTAGTCGCAGCATTGGCGCTTTCGATCGGCCCGGCAACGGCGCAATCCATCGACAGCTCTGCCGGCTCGGTGCGCGTGGAAGTGATTCTCGACGGGTTGGACGAACCCTGGGGGCTTGGATTTCTGCCCGACGGCGCTTTTTTGGTCACTGAAAGAGGCGGCCGTTTGGTCCATTCAAAAGACGGACAGACTCAATCCGTCTCTGGCGTGCCAGACATCTACGAAGACGGGCAGGGTGGCTTGCTGGATGTTATGGTTCCCCGTGATTTTGCCACCAGCCGGGACATTTTCCTGAGCTATGCGCAAAAGATGTCCGGCGGGTCCGGAACCGCCCTGGCCGTGGGAACCCTGTCACAAGACGGGACGCGGCTGGACAATCTGCGCCGCATCTTTGAAATGAAAACCGACGGCTCTGGCGGGCGTCATTTTGGGGGGCGCATTATAGAAGGGCGCGATGGAACCGTGTTTCTGACCCTGGGAGAACGTGGAGACCGCGACGCAGCCCAAGACCTCAGCCGTCACAATGGCTCTATCGTGCGCGTGAACCGTGATGGCAGCATACCAGCTGGAAACCCCTTCATCGACAAGGATGGGGCGCTGCCCGAAATCTGGTCCTACGGGCATCGCAACCCACAGGGCGCCGCACTTGATCTCGACGGGCAGCTTTGGGTGTCCGAACATGGCGCGCGGGGCGGTGATGAAATCAATCGGATAGACCCAGGGCGCAACTATGGCTGGCCGGTTATTTCCTATGGGCGTCACTATAGCGGCTTTAAGATTGGCGAAGGCACCAAGAAACCGGGAATGGAACAACCCCTTCATTACTGGGATCCGTCCATCGCGCCATCCGGGCTGCTGGTCTATTCGGGGAAACTCTGGCCTGACTGGCGCGGAGATTTCTTTGTCGGGTCGCTCAAGTTTGACTATCTGTCCCGGCTTGATCCGGATGCGGGCTGGCAAGAAGAAAAGCTGTCATCGCCGCGCACCGAACGCGTCCGCGACGTCAAAGAGGCCCCAGACGGATCAATCTGGATCTTGAGCGTCGGCAAAGGCGCTGTTCTGCGTCTCAGCCCCGGCTGATCGTCGCCCCAACCCTTTTACCCTGAAACCCGCGCCGCATGGGCGCCACGCTCTCGGTAGGGGGTCGTTTGATAATGGGAACGATAGCATTTCGAAAAATGCGACGGTGAGGCAAAGCCACAGGCAAGCGCCACATTGATAACGCTCATATCCGTTTGCATTAAAAGGTTCCGCGCCTTTTGCAGGCGCAGTTCCATATAGTACCGCTTGGGCGACCGGTTCAGATAGCGGCGGAACAGCCGTTCCAGCTGCCGCGTCGACATGCCGACATCCGTGGCAAGAACAGAAGGGCTGATCGGGTCTTCGATGTTTTGTTCCATGATCTGGATGACCGTGGACAGCTTTGGGTGCCGTACGCCAATGCGGGTCGGCACAGACAAACGCTGTGTGTCCTGATCGGTTCTGATCGAGGAATAGATCATCTGATCGGCCACGCTGTTGGCCAAATCTTCGCCCTGATCCTCGGCCAGCAATTTAAGCATCAGATCAATCGAAGACGTCCCCCCCGCAGAGGTCATCCGATTGCCATCAATCGTGAACACCGATTTCGTCAGATCGACCTCTGGGAAGGCCTCTGCAAAACTGTCCTGGTTTTCCCAGTGAATGGTTGCGCGTTTTCCGTCCAGCAACCCGGCAAGCGCCAATGTATGCGCGGCCGTGCACAGCCCTGCGATTGGCGGCCCGCGCCGCGCCTCTCGTCGCAGCCAATTCATAATTTTTTTACTGGAAGCATTGGCAACATTAAGCCCGCCGCACACCACAATCGTATCCCCACGCCGGGTGTCGATAAGATCATGATCCAGCGCAAATTTGGTTCCGTTGGAACAGGCCGCCGACTCTCCCCCTTCGCCCAAAAGGATCCAGTCATAGATCGGGGCTGGCGCAGACCTGTTGGCAATGCGCAAACTCTCTATCGCGCCGGCAAAGGGCAACATCGAAAACTGATCAAGCAAAACAAACACATAGCGCTGCAACTGTACCGAAGTATTGGACTGTGTAGCATGTGTTTCCACGGACATCCCTGACGTGTTGCAATCTGTTCAGCGGTACCGAAACAGTTTTCCAAGGCCGGTTCAAGTGTCCGCGACGGTCACGTCTGATATTGAATCGTGCAAATGCCATGATTATTTGCGGTTTTCAGCGTTTGCAGCGCCGTAGTGACTCGCCTATAAGCATCCCTACATTTTTTTATTTTGGAGCAAAGACAATGACTGATTGGGTAAAATCTGGGTGGCGCAACAAGCCAAGGATCCAGATGCCTGAGTATTTGGATAATGACGCGCTGACTTCTGTAGAAGCACAGCTTGCTAAATATCCACCGCTTGTCTTTGCCGGAGAGGCGCGCAGTCTGCGCACGCAACTGGGCAAAGCCGCCCGAGGAGAGGCGTTTTTGCTGCAAGGTGGGGATTGCGCCGAAAGCTTTTCCGAGTTTTCCGCAGACAATATTCGCGACACGTTTAAAGTCATGCTGCAAATGGCAATGGTGCTGACCTATGGCGCGAAGGTTCCGATCATCAAACTGGGCCGTATGGCAGGTCAGTTTGCGAAACCCCGCTCGGCCCCGACCGAGGTGGTCAACGGCGTGGAGCTGCCCAGCTACCGCGGTGACATCATCAACGGTTTCGACTTTGACGAGGCCTCTCGTGTGCCCGATCCACAGCGGATGCTGCAGGCCTACACACAGGCAGCCGCCACGCTGAACCTGTTGCGTGCTTTCAGCAAAGGCGGTTACGCCAACGTGCATCAGGTCCACGCCTGGACGCTTGGTTTTACCGATCAGGACGAAGCCAAGAAATACCGCGACATGGCGAACCGGATTTCCGACACGCTTGATTTCATGCAGGCCGCTGGCGTGACAGAGGATGCGGCCCATACGCTGCAATCCGTCGATGTCTACACCAGCCACGAGGCGTTGCTGCTGGAATATGAAGAGGCGCTGTGCCGTGTTGATTCCACCTCTGGTCTGCCGATTGCCGGCTCTGGCCATATGATCTGGATCGGCGATCGCACCCGTCAGCCGGAGGGCGCGCATGTGGAATTCTGCAGGGGCGTTCAGAACCCGATCGGTCTGAAATGCGGGCCATCCATGACAACAGGTCACCTGAAGTCATTGATGCACTCGCTGAACCCGGAAAACGAAGCGGGCCGTTTGACGCTGATCGCACGTTTTGGCGCTGGCAATGTGGCAGAGCATCTGCCTCGTCTGATCCGTGCCGTCGAAGAAGAGGGCGCAAACGTGCTGTGGACGTGTGATCCGATGCACGGGAATACGATCAAATCATCCTCTGGCTATAAAACGCGTCCGTTTGAATCGGTTCTGCGCGAGGTTCGTGAATTCTTTGGCATCCACAACGCCGAAGGAACGATCCCGGGCGGCGTGCATTTTGAAATGACGGGCCGTGACGTGACCGAATGCACCGGCGGCGTGCGCGCTGTCACAGATGAGAACCTGTCAGATCGCTATCACACAGCATGTGACCCACGCTTGAACGCCAGCCAATCCCTGGAACTTGCCTTCCTTGTGGCCGAAGAACTGGCAGCACGTCGGGCAAACGGCGAACGCAAAGCAGCGGCTGTCTAGTCAGCCATTGTTCGAAACAAGACGCAAAGCCGGGCCCTTCGCGCCCGGCTTTGTTGTTTGGGGCGGCACCGGTTCCACGTGCTGAACCTGAAGTGTTTCGCCTTTGACCGGGACAAGGAAATCGTCGCAAAGCGTTGTATTTACGCCTGAAATTGTGAAACGACGCGGATGACGCCCGATACGGCCCTGCGATTGAAGACAGCCCAGGATCCGATCGACCCGTCCCAGATCACTTTTCAGCGGCGCCATGAACATCCGCGCCGACAAAGGTGCCCGCCCGATTTGGCCCGGCGCATCAAGTTTCGCAGTGACGCAATTGAACTGGGCGCATGTCGCCTCTACCAGATCACCAAGCCCCTGACGCGCCGCCGGTTCAAACATTGCCGACAAAGGCATACCGTGCACATCCAGCCCCATAAGATCGCTCATATGACGGCCCGCGACGCGAAACCGGGCGACACCGGGCGCGATACGTTCAAGGATAAACGCGTATTCCAGACAATCCTCTATGCCGCGTGGGTCAATGTCGCGACGCAACGGAATGGTTCCGCCTTCGGCCAGCGCTGTCCAATAGGCCTGCACCTGCATAAAGGCGGGGAAGAGATTGTTTTCATTCCGAAAATCCAATGACACGACGTTCGGTTTGGTCGATTTCCCGTTCAACATTAATCACCTATACATGTGGACGCGCTGTGCGGACATTGTCCTGACATCAACCGTCTGATAACCGTTATTGCGAATGCTTACGCGTTCCTTAACATGCCACATGCCCAGCCAATTGCGAGGTCAAAAATTACTAAATGGTTAATCTAGATGACTAACTCGATGACAGGATTTGCCGCGCTAAAAGGCGAAACCCAAGGCTTTACATGGGCTTGGGATATCCGCTCTGTGAACGCACGTGGGTTGGACATTCGGATGCGCGTGCCGGATTGGATCGAAGGGCTGGAACCAAAGCTGCGCCAGATCATTCAAAACAGCGCGGCGAGGGGCAATATCAGCCTTGCCCTTAAGGTACAGGCAGACGCTGGTGACAATGTCGAAGAAATCGACGCAGCGGCCTTGGACCGGGCCTTGAATATGATCGCAGAAATTGAGTTCACGGCGCAGGAAAAAGGCGTTGCATTCACACCAATTAACGCCGCTAATATACTGACATTGCGTGGTGTTGTCGCGACCAAGTCCGCAGATCAGGACACAGCCGGCTTGGCGAAAGCTTTGACCGAACAACTGCCTGAACTCTTGCAAGGCTTCAACGCGATGCGCGCCGCCGAAGGACAGGCGCTGGCCGGTGTTCTCAGCGCCCAGCTGGACCAGATCGAAGAGCTGACAACAGCCGCCAACACAGCCGCCCTTGCACGGCGCGACCAAGTCGCCCAAACCCTGCGGGAAAACCTTGCCCGGGTTCTGGAAAACACCGACGGCGCTGATCCAGATCGCGTCGCACAAGAGCTGGCGATTTTGGCCGTCAAAAGCGACGTGACAGAGGAAATCGACCGCCTGCGCGGCCATGTGCAAGCCGCCCGCGATCTGCTGGCGCTGGAGGGGCCCGTGGGACGCAAGCTCGACTTCCTCAGTCAGGAATTTAACCGCGAAGCCAATACCTTATGCTCTAAATCTCAATCATCAGAGCTGACCAGAATTGGTCTGGATCTGAAGGCTGTCATCGACCAGATGCGCGAGCAAGTTCAGAATGTGGAGTAAGCAATGACACAAAGACGTGGACTGTTGCTGATCATTTCCTCGCCCTCAGGGGCCGGGAAATCGACCATCTCGCGCCGTTTACGCGCCTGGGATCCCACGATCCGGTTTTCGGTCTCTGCCACGACACGCGCCCCCAGAGAGGGTGAAGTTGACGGCAAGGACTACTTTTTTTCCACGAAGGAAGAATTTGAAAACATGGTGAAAAACGGCGAAATGCTGGAACATGCAGAGGTTTTCACCAACTTTTACGGATCGCCCAAGGGCCCCGTCGAACAGGCCATGGCCCAGGGGCAGGACACCTTGTTTGACATTGACTGGCAGGGCGGCCAGCAGATCAGAAATTCTGATCTGGGCAAGGATGCGGTTTCGATTTTCATTCTTCCGCCGTCCATCGCAGAGCTGGAAAGCCGCCTGCGCAATCGCGGACAGGATGACCCAAATGTGATCGCGGATCGCATGGACAAAAGCCAATCGGAAATTTCACATTGGGCCGAGTATGACTATGTCTTGATCAATGACGACCTGGACAAGGTCGAAGCTGAAATCAGAACGATTGTAACCACAGAACGTTTGCGCCGCGACCGTCAGCCGGATCTTTCAGAATTCGTCCGGGGTCTGGATCAGGAATTTAAGGAAAGAACATGACGATTTTTGCCCTCGGGGACAGAGCCCCAAAATTTCCTGCAAATGGCGACTTCTGGGTTGCTCCGGATGCCAATCTGATTGGCGATATTGCCTTGGGGCAGGGGGCCTCTGTCTGGTTTGGGGCCACATTGCGCGGCGACAACGAACTGATCAGCGTGGGCGCTGGCAGCAACATTCAGGAAAACAGCGTGTTGCACACGGATATGGGCTATCCGCTGACGATCGGGGCGAATTGCACCATCGGGCATAAAGCCATGCTGCACGGCTGCACCATTGGCGAGCAAAGCCTGATCGGAATGGGCGCAACGGTTTTGAACGGTGCGCGGATTGGTCGAAACTGCCTGATCGGCGCAGGGGCGTTGATCACTGAAGGCAAAGAGATCCCGGACGGCTCCTTGGTTGTCGGTGCGCCGGGGCGCGTTGTGCGCGCTTTGGATGACGATGCGATTGCGGGGCTGTTGCGTTCTGCTGAAAACTATCAGGCCAATGCACGCCGCTTTAAGGCGGACCTGAAAGTCATCCACGACTGAACCGAAATTCACCGAAAGAGCCGCCATGTCCAAACCGCCACATTCCGTCGTCAGACGCAGCCCTTGGCCTGCGGGCACCGAGGGGGCTGTCGGCACGCCGCTGCAGCCATCCGTTGTCTACCGGTCTGGTAGCCCGGATGAGTTGGACGCGATTTATGAAGGCCGGGCCGAGGGCTATACCTATGCCCGCGAAGGGCACCCAAATGCCTCGGTTCTTGCGCAAAAGATCGACGCGCTAGAGGGGGCCACGGGCGGCATCATCACCAGCTCTGGCATGTCGGCCGTGGCCAGCGTGTTGTTTTCGCTGCTGCAGACCGGCGATCACATTTTGGGGGCGGATCAGCTCTATGGCAGGTCCATGCGGTTGATGAACGAAGAACTGCCGCGTATGGGCATCGAAACGACATTGGCAGACCCGACGGATGCGTCAGCTTTTGCCGCAGCGCTTCGGCCAAATACAAAGATGATTTTGGTTGAAGTCGTCTCTAATCCGACGCTGCGGATTGCGGATATGCAAGGTCTTGCAAAATTGGCGGCCGTAAACGGCATTTTGCTGGTCGTCGACAACACTTTTACCACGCCGCGCGGGTTTCGCCCCTTTGACCACGGCGCCGATATCGTCCTGCATTCGGTCACCAAACTCTTGGCCGGGCATTCAGATGTGACCTTGGGCTATGTCGTCGCCAAAGACCCAGACCATATGGCCCGAATCAACGCCACGGCTGTCACCATGGGGCTGACGGCCAGCCCCTTTGATTGCTGGCTGGCAGAACGCGGATTGTATTCCTTTGAGCTGCGATATGACCGCGCCGAGGAAAACGCGCAAAATCTTGCAACCGCCTTAGCGGACATGCCCAATGTCGAACGGGTCCTATACCCGACCCGAAGCGATCACCCCGATCACAACCGCGCATCGGTGTTGCTGGGCCTGCGCGGCGGGAACATGGTGAGTTTTGAGATCAAGGGCGGGCGCGCGGCGGCCAACCGATTGGTTCAGGCCGCGCCAAACATCGCATTTGCCCCAACATTGGGGGATATCGGCACGACCTTGTCCCACCCGGCCAGTTCGTCTCATCGCATCCTAAGCGACGCTGAACGCCAAGCGCTTGGCATGTCGCAGGGATTCTTTCGGGTTTCCGTTGGCATTGAAGCCATCGATCTGTTGATTTCTGAATTCGAAACCGCGGTGGATCAAGCCGTTATATAATGCGGTCGGCCTCGTATTCTTTCTGGAAAATGAAATTGAAATCGAGGCTGGGACAGTGGTGTTTCACCTCTGACCGGATGACATGCGGGTTCGGCAGGGCGGGCGCCAGTACTCTGTAGCGCCCTTCATACTCAAACTTATGCAAACGCTGCGCCAGGTCCAAACAATCAAACGCAGGGCAGAGCAAAGGCGACAAAACGACGTCTGGCTGAACAGTGCCCAGCAACGTCGGCGACACTTCGACGAAATCGGCAAAGATCAATTTCAGATCGCCCGGCAGCGGGGGCGTTGCGTTTGTCCAGATATCTGCATTGCCAACAACCAAAACCATCTGTCGGGTCAGCATAGTTGACCTTTTCTTATCCAAAAGAACTGAATGTTGTAGTATCCTTTTTGGTGTTGTAACGCCCATCGCAAACAGCCCCCAAAACATTCCGCACCACCACTGGCAGTTGTATCCAATTTGCCAAATGGAATCGCAAATTGCAACACTCTGCCTTTGGTTGAATGGCGCTTTATACGATTATCCGATAAAAAAATGAGGGTTTGGAGTGGTTTTTTGGAACCACTTGCACAGATTGGGGCGTTTTCTTTGAATTATGTCCCAAACCCGCTGCGGAAAAAAGAGCATTGTTATTTGCTCAAACACCGAATGGTCCAAGCAGGCAAGCGTTTCACGGATGCCTGCTTGGGTTGCGTTTTAGCCCAGGACCAGATCCGGGAAGAAGGTCACAATTCCAGGGAAAAGTGCCAGCAAGATCACAAAGCAGATCATGATGACAAGGAATGGAAAGGTCACGCGGGCGATATAGGCCGTGCTGCGGCCTGTGATGTTTTGAATCACCGCAAAGTTGAACGCCACAGGCGGCGTGATTTGCGCCATCTCGACCACGAGCACCATGAAGATCCCGAACCACACCTTGTCAAAGCCTGCGGCCTCAACCAACGGCAAAACCACGGGCAGGGTGGTGGCGATCATGGAAAAGCCTTCCAGGACGGTGCCCAAAAGCAGGTACAAACCAATAAGCGCAATGATCAAAATGATCGGTTGCAGATCCAGCGCAGTGACCACATTCGCAACAGCAGCCGGAATGCCAAGGGTCGAGGTGATGTTGCCCAAGACAGATGCACCCAGGATAATGATGCCCATAACCGAACAGGTCTGCACCGCGCCCAAGACCACATCGCGCAGCACTCTGAGCGATATCGCCTTTTGTGACCAGGACACAAGAAACGCCCCAAGCGCCCCCAGGGCCGCTGCTTCTGATGGCGTGGCCAGTCCGCCATACATAGAGCCCAGAACGCAGAGGATCAAGAACATGGCAGGGGCCAGCTCTTTAAGCGCTGAAAAGCGTTTGCGCAGCGGCATATGACGCAAAGCGCGTTCGCTTTCTGGGATAAGCTCTGGCTTTAGCGTTGTTCGGATCATGATGTAGGTGGCGAATGTCATCGACAACAAAATGCCGGGGATGAACCCCGCGGTGAACAACCGCAGCACCGATTCATTGGCCAACACGCCATACATGATCATCACGGTAGAGGGCGGGATCAGGAACCCCAGGGTGCCCGCGCCGGCCAGGCCTCCGATCGCCAGCTCCGGATCGTATCCGCGCTTTAGCAATTCCTTGAGCGTCATCCGGCCCACAACCTGGGTCGTCGCCGCAGAAGAGCCAGAGATCGCGGCAAAGATCGAACAGCCGACAATATTGACATGCAACAAGCGGCCCGGAAGCAAACCCGCCCAAGGGGCCAGGCCAGAGAAAAGCGATTCAGACAGGCGCGTGCGGAACAGGAACTCGCCCATCAAGATGAACAAGGGCAAGGCGACCAGATCAGGCGTTGTCAGGATGTTGAACACATATTGCGGGAACAGCTTGTCCACCGGAATGCCCGTAAAGATCAGCGCAAGACCGATAGCAGTTGCCAGCAACGAAATGCCAATCCACGCACCCATTGCGAGCGTGCCAAACAAGAGCCCAAATAGGCTGGAGACGATTGCGCCCATGGTGTTTCCTTAGAATGTTGTTTTTGTAAGACGCGGGACGCGCCCTAAGTTATTCGATGGCGCTTGCAGCACCAAGGTCGGAACTGTTTACCGAACCGCCAGAAAGACAGGTCACCAATCGCGCGATCATTTGGAACGCCAGGACACCTGCACCAAGCGTCAACACGGCTTGCGGTATCCACAAAGGTGTAAAGCTGTCGGACACTTCCCCATAGCCATAGGTGCGCAGGGTAAAGTTGAACAGCCAGATGGTCAGAGAGATGGTCACCAATGCACCCAAAGCGGATGAAAAGGTTTCAAGCGCCCGTGTCAGCCAGCGCCGTCTAGAGGACATGGTCAATTCCACGCGCAGCTGCAGACCGGCCCGTAGCGTAAGCCCTGATCCCAGCAAGAACGAAGACCCCATCAAATAGGCGCTGTATTCCCAACCGATATGCGTGCCGTTTGGCAGGAAAGGCATAATCCGGCTGAGCCCGGCAAGTGCGGTGTCGATAAGCACAAGCAATGTCAAAGCGACGATGCAGCCCCCGGCAATCCACGCCCCGACAAGTGCAACCACGTCTGCGGCCCTTTGCAGGGCCGCAGCTGGTCCGACGGATTTTGGTAAGTCGTTAGATCCGTTGAAGTTTTCGCTCATGCTCTATCAATCTTACTTTGATGCTTTATAGGCATCTACGATTGGAAGAGCTTCAGGGACGCGCTCAAAGAAAGCCGCTTGAACTGTTTCGGCTTTGGTGGCGATTTCTGCCAAGAGCTCGTCAGACAAAGGTACCAAGGTCATGCCGTTTTCGGTCATCGTTTTGATGCTGTCCAGATCGCCCTGACGGGAAACGTCCCAAAATGTTGGCTCAAGCTCTGCTGCGACGGCCTCGATGGCGGCGCGGTCTTCTTCAGAGATCTTGTTCCATGTGTCCAGGTTGATGGTCACAGCGTTAGAGCCCCAAGTGTGGTTTGTTGGGTAAATGTAGTCAAGGAATTCCCAGAACTTACCGTCAACACCAGATGTCGCAGATGTCGCAACACCGTCAACACGGCCAGATGCCAAAGCTGGCAGCAGCTCACCCCAAGGCATAACAACACCGGCCATGCCGATCGCTGTGATGATGTCTACAGTGTTCTTATCCGCGCCGCGAACAGGGATACCCTTAAAGCCGTCGATGTTGTCGACTTCGACTTTCAGGTAAACATATTGCGCAGGGGACGGCACCATGTAGAGGATTTTTTGGTTATACTGCTCGGCCAGTTTTTCAAACTCTGGGCGCAGGAATTTGTGGTATTCTTTCAGCTCATCCATAGAGCTGACAAGGAAAGGCACGCCTTCAGCACCGAACAATGGGTTCAGGCCCACTTGTTGGCTGATATTGATGTCTGCCATATCAACAAGACCGTCACGAACGGCGCCCAGTTGATCTGGCCCTTTGAAGCCCAAAGACCCGGATGCGGCAACGGTGATTGTCACGTCGCCATCGGTTGCTTTGGAAACCGCGTCTGCAAAGACTTTCGCGTTTTCGACCTGGAAGTTGCCGTCTGGCAGAACGTCTGAAAGACGCAAGTTCATTTCAGCCGAAGCTGTGTTCGAAAGCGCCAGGACTGTAGCTGCTCCGAATGCGATAGATTTAAAGATGGTCATAGCACATCTCCCCGATGTTGTTATCTCTTGCTGCGCTGGCCCTTTATTTGGTCAGCTCTATACAAAGGCAGTCCTTGGACCGCTCGTGCCCGGTGATCGTAGCGACTCATTTACGCGGTGAATAAGACGACTTTGATCTGACGTGATCGCGTTTGTATATGTTAACGCAATTTCGTAAATATGGCTGGTGCCTAACCCAAGCGTTCACTAGGTGAAAGGCTTTGCAGGGGGAAACGACAATGGACATCAGACGTCTGAATGCATTTGTTAAGATCGTGGATATCGGCAGCATTACGCGGGCCTCTGCTATCCTGCATGTTGCACAACCTGCGCTCAGCCAACAGATCGCGGCGTTGGAAACGCATTTCGGAAAACCTTTGCTGTTGCGTTCAAAACGCGGGGTCGTTCCGACCGAAGCGGGCAAGGTTTTGTACAAGAACAGTCAGCTGATCCTGAAACAGCTGGATCAAACTGAACTGGAAATCTCTGCCGCAACAGAAGAAATTTCCGGCGTTGTCTGTGTTGGGCTTGCGCCTTTGGGGCTGGGGTCCTTGCTGGCGGCACAGCTGATTGAAACCATTCACAAAAGCTATCCGGGCATTGTTTTATACATCAACGAAAATGTTGGCGGCGGCACGATAAGTGAACTTGTCATGACGGGAAAAATGGACGTCGCGTTGCTGTTTGACCCGGGCAACCTGCCCAGCCTGACCTTCAAACAAATCTGCACAGAAGAATTGTACTTTGTGTCCGCAGATCCGTCTTTGCCCGCCGAAAAAACAGAAATACCTTTGCGCGATACAGTGGAGTCTCCGCTGGTTTTGCCCAGCAAGGTGCACACGATCAGACAAGCGATCGATATGACCTTGCATAGGGCAGGGCTGAACACGCGGCCCATCGCGGAAACAGAATCGATTTCGGTCCTGTCCAATGCGATTGGCGAAGGGCTATGCGCAACGATTCTGCCACAATCCGCAGCCAAGGCCGTTCAGCGCCGCGTGCCCGAAGCGAAAAGCATGCGAATCCACAAGCCGAACATGAAGGTGAAAATGTCCATTTGCGTCTCCGCGCAACTGCCCTTGTCCGAAGCGGCATCCGTTGTTCAGGATGAATTGACACGCTTGGCCAAAGAGCTTTCATCCTAAAAAACGGCAGACGCCATTTGCTGCGGCCCAAAAGATCAAAGAAAAAGACCGCCCGATTTCAAATCCGGGCGGTCTTTTCGTGTCCGGCGGCTTCGGAGGGAGACCGGACCACTGAAATATTCGCGCTATAGGTCGGTTGTAAGACCTTTGGCCTTCAAAACGGCCTCTAGGTTGCAGACGTCGATAATGGTGCGTCCGGCTTTATAGGCCTCAATATACTCGGCTTCAGCGTCTTCGCGTTGCTGCGAAAGCTTGGCAACCTCTGCTGCGTCTTCTTTGCGCACCATGACCAACCCGTCAGCATCGCCACAGATCACATCACCGGGGCGGATGGTCTCACCGCCAACGATGACATCGCCATTCACCTGGCCCAGCGTTTCTTTGACAGTGCCTTTGATGCAGACAGACATCGAAAACACAGGCAGTCCCAGCGCGATCAATTCTTGCGTGTCCCGCACGCCCGTGTCGGTCACAACACCGGCGATTCCCTTGGCCAGACAAGCATTGCCAAGCACATCGCCAAAGCTGCCCGCCTCTGAATATTCGCCAGCAGAAACAACGATGACGTCGCCCGCTTGTGCGTAATGGATCGCCAGCTGCAACATCAGATTGTCCCGTGGGGCACAAACCGTTGTAAAAGCGGGACCACACACGCGCATGTTACGCTCTATCGGTTTGATGTTGGAATTCAGAGCACCCAAGCGCCCCTGTGCTTCATGGATCGTCGCGCTGCCAAATTTGGCAAGAGAAGCCACATCTTTTGCATCTGAACGTTCGATTTTGGTAATGATATGGGGCATCGCGATATCTTCCTTGGCAATCTGGCCCATTGGCGGGCCGCTTTTCCCCATAGAATATGCGGGATAAGGGCCAGGGCATAAGAGCACCTGCATCTGACGTGATCGGTTTTCGCGATGCTTCCATCATAAGGAAAAAGAGGGCTGTCATTTGAAACCGCTCTGACATCATTTCGATCCGACGGTGTTAAGATTTATCCCAACATGTAACCGTGCCAAAGGATCCGCCGTTTTATGCCGGTCGAAATCGACACCATTATCGGGCAACTGGAATGGGCCTCTCAGCAGGGGCTGTCAGAGCTGACAGTAACGCTGGATGGCGCAACGCTGAATATCCGCCGCGCCGGTTCGCAGACGGGTCAGGCGCCCCAATCCGCGCCGGTCGGGGAAGATGCGCCCATCGCCCGGGCAGCGCCTCAGCGGACCGTAGACGCGCCTATGGCGGGCATCTGCCATCTGGCCAGCGAACCGGGCAGCGCGCCCTTTGTGCAGGTCGGGGATGAGATCAGCCTTGGTCAAACCATTTGCGTGATCGAGGCGATGAAAGTCATGACCTCTGTGACCTCGACGCTTGCAGGCACCGTCGCGGCCGTTTTGGTCGAGGATGGTGCCTCTGTCACGGCTGAAACCGCATTGTTTGAGCTGCGCCCATGACCAGCCCCGCAAACACCGTTCTTATCGCCAATAGGGGCGAGATTGCCCTGCGGATCATCCGCGCCTGTCATCGATTGGGCCTGCGCTCTGTCTGTGCCTTTTCTGACGCCGACCGGGGGGCCGCTTATCTTGATCTGGCCGATGACGCGATCTGCATCGGGCCAGCAGCGGCGGCCAAAAGCTATTTGAACATCCCGGCCATCTTGGCCGCAGCAGAGGTGATGCAGGCGGATATGATCCATCCCGGCTATGGCTTTTTGTCTGAAAACGCAGAGTTTTCCGCAGCCGTCGCCAAAGCAGGCCTGACGCTTGTTGGCCCAAGCGCGGATGTCATGCGCCGGATGGGTGACAAGGTTGCCGCCAAAAGCGCGATGATCGCCAGCGGCGTGCCCTGTGTCCCCGGACCAGACAGCGTGCTGCCAGACGATATTGGCGAAATCACCCGTATCGCGGATGAGATCGGGTTTCCGGTTATCCTTAAGGCCGCGGGCGGCGGCGGGGGCCGTGGCATGCGGATTGTGACCTCCGCAGATGCGCTGAAAGATGCGTTCATGCTGACCAAGCAGGAAGCCCAGCGCTTCTTTGGCAATCCAGACATTTACATGGAAAAATTCCTGGAAAAGCCACGTCACGTCGAAATTCAGGTGATTTCGGATTCACATGGGTCCGCGTTGTGGCTGGGCGATCGTGATTGCTCTATGCAGCGCCGCCACCAAAAGATGATCGAAGAAGCCCCAGCCCCCGGCATCGACCGCGCCCTGATCGCGCAGATCGGGGAACGTTGCGCGGCCTCGTGCCGTGAAATCGGCTATGTGGGTGCCGGAACCTTTGAGTTTCTTTACGAAAACGGCGCGTTTTTCTTTATCGAGATGAACACCCGCATACAGGTCGAACATCCGGTGACGGAAATGGTTACGGGCCTTGATATCGTGGCCATGCAAATCGATGTGGCGCGGGGGGCTGCTTTGACGCTGACCCAAGATCAGGTGCAAACCAACGGCCATTCCTTTGAATGCCGGATCAACGCGGAAGACCCTACCAGCTTTGCCCCAAGCCCCGGACCTGTGGAATTCATCCATTTCCCCGGCGGTCCCGGTGTGCGCGTCGACAGCCACATCACCAGCGGGTCAGAGGTTTCGGCCCATTACGATTCCATGGTCGCCAAGGTCATCACCCATGGCGCAACCCGTCTAGAAGCGTTGCAACGCGCCCGTACCGCACTGCAAGAAATGCAGATTGATGGGGTCAGCACCAATATCGCATTGCACAGAGACCTGTTGGACGATCCCGGCTTTACCCAAGGCGGCGTCAGCATTCACCATCTGGAACAGCTGCTGAAAGAACGGGGGCAGGGACATGAGTGACACGCGCTTGTCGATCCTGGGCAGCCGGGCCGTTTTGTTTGAAGTCGATTGCCCCTTTGATCTGGCGCATCAGGAACGCATCTGGGCGCTTGCCGCAGAGACTTCTCAATGGGAGGGCGTGCGTGAAGCCGTTCCGGGCATGACCAATCTGACGTTGCTTTTGACAGACGTACCACAAGACATCGCCGCGATTGAGACCGATCTGGCCGCGCTTTGGGCCAAGGCCACACGCCACGAGGTGGATGGCAAATTGCTAGAAATTGACCTGACATATGGCGGGGCAGGCGGGCCGCACCTGGCGGATGTGGCAGACATGACGGGCCTGTCCATTGACGAGGTCATCAAATTGCACAGCGGCACGGATTACACGGTTTATGCCTTGGGCAGCCATGCGGGCTATTGCTATCTGGGCGGTCTGGATCCGCGGCTGGAAACCCCTAGACGCAAAGTACCCTTGCCACATTTGCCCGGCGGATCCTTGTCTGTGGCGGGGTTGCAAACCGGGGTGTCTGCCTCTGCCGGGCCAAGCGGCTGGAACACGATTGGCAGCGCTGAAATCTCGTTTTTCGATCCCTCAAAATCCACACCGGCCCTGCTGCAACCCGGGGATCGCATCCGGTTCTTGCCGGTCGAGGTGATCGCATGATCGAAGTCGTTTCCATCCCCCCGCTGGCCACGGTGCAGGACCTTGGCCGAGACGGGTATTGGGGCCAGGGCCTGGGCCGCGCAGGTGCGATGGACCCTATGGGGCACCGGCTGGCCAATATGATGTTGGGCAATGACGCCGACGCCGCGACATTGGAAATCCCACTGACGCCGGCAAAGTTTACGTTCACAGCACGAACGGCTTTTGCCCTTGTCGGGGCGGCCTGTGGCGCACGGCTTGACGGGGCTTTGTTGCCCCGCGCCTTTGCTGGCATCGCTGAATCCGGCCAAATGCTAGAGCTTGGCCCAATGACAAAAGGCGCACGCCTGTCCCTGGCCTTAGCCGGGGGGATTGATGTTGCGCCCGTCCTTGGATCGCGCAGCACCCAATTGCGTGAGGCGTTTGGCGGCTTTGACGGGCGCGTGCTGGCGCAGGGGGACCGTCTGTCGCCCCTGTCCGATGTGCTGCCCGTTCTGCCAAAGAGCGGTATCAGCCTCGCCCTGCCTGCCCGTGACACGGCCAGTGGTGACATCGTTGTGCGGGCCTTACCCTCGGCAGAGCATGACAGTTTCAGCCCGGACGCCCGCGCCGCGTTTTGGTCTGCGCCTTACACCATCACCCCGCAAAGCAACCGACAAGGCTATCGCTTTGAAGGCCCAGAGCTGACGCGCAGCGCGCAGGGGGAACTGCGGTCCCATGGGATTGTTCCGGGCATCGTACAGGTTCCCAGTGGCGGGCAACCCATCATTCAATTGGCCGATTCCGCAACCATGGGCGGCTATCCCAAGATCGCCGCCGTCATAGAGCAGGATCTATGGAAGATCGGACAGGCCCGTGCGGGCGATCAGGTGCGGTTTGAACAGGTCACCTTGCAAGACGCGGCCCAGGCCGTTGCGCAAGAGGCGAAAATCCTTGCGCAATATCGCGATGATTTGGATGCAATGCTGCAACAACAAAAGGGCTGGGTTTAACATGTTTGCACAAGCTGAACTTGACCGGTTGATCGTGGCAATGCGGGCCAATGGGGTCGTTGCGTTGGATGTCACTTGTGACGACGACACACTGCGATTGCATCTAGAAGAACCCACCTTTGACAAGGCCAGCGCCGCCCCTGCGACGCCCCGTGCGCCCAAACGCATTCCCGCCAAAAGCCCGGGCATCGGGGGTTTTGTGCCGCGGGGCATAGACGACGGTCTGCCCCCTCTAGACGGGGAAAGCGTGCAGGTGAGCGCCGGTGACACGCTTGGCTACGTCTCCCATGGCCTTACCCGCCTCAGGATCATCGCCCCAGCCAACGGCCTTGTGACCGGCGACGTGCCTGCAACGGATCGCGTCTTTGGCTACGGCGACGCTGTTTTTTATCTGGAGACCTCCGCATGAAAATTGATATCAACTCTGATCTGGGCGAGGGGTTCGGCGCCTATACAATCGCCGATGACGCCACGCTGATGCAGCATATCAGTTCAGCCAATGTCGCCTGTGGCTATCACGCCGGTGATCCCGTGATCATGGATCGCACCATTCGCCTGGCCAAAGAACATGGTGTGGATCTGGGCGCGCATGTCAGCTTTCCCGATCTGATGGGATTTGGCCGTCGCAAAATGGATATGGCCCTGCCAGAGCTTGAGGCCCATATCCTTTATCAATTGGGCGCTTTGGACGGTCTGGCACGCCGCGCGGATCACAAGATCACACATCTGAACCCGCATGGGGCTTTGGGCAATCTGGCCAGCTCTGATCCCGACATTGCAAGGGCGGTGGCCACGGCCACATTGGATTTTGACCCAGACATTCGCTTTCTGGTCCTGCCGGGAAGTGCGTTGGAAAAGGCAGCACTGGACCTTGGTGGGGGCGTGGTGCGTCTGTTTCTGGCGGATCGGGGCTATTTGCCAAATGGGCAACTGGCACCGCGCGGGCAAGAGGGCGCTGTCATCCATGATCCCGCGCTTGTGGTGGACCGGGTCCTGGGCGTTCTGAAATCCGAAACCCTGACCACCGTCACCGGAGAGATCATTCCAATGCCGGTGCAATCCGTCCTGATCCATTCAGATACCGCGGGCGCTGTCGATCTTGCGATGCGCCTTAAACAAGAAATTACCAACGGTGGAGGGGCGATCACGCCCTTGTCGCAGCAACAGTCAACTTGACATCCGTTCGAGCCAATAAGGAAAAACAAAATGGCATTTTCAGAATATAAAACAGCGCTCGTTACAGGGGCTTCTTCGGGGATGGGCTGGGGCATCGCAGAACGTCTGCGCGCCCGGGGCTTGACCGTTCACGCTGTTGGTCGCAATGCGGAAAAGCTGGAAGAGCTGAAAAAGCTTTGCGGCGTCATTCCCCATGCGGTCGACATTTCAGACACGGCAGCGATTACAGAGCTGCTGGACGGCTTGCAGATCGACGTTTTGGTCAATTGCGCCGGCGTGTCCCGTCCGGGCAGCATTCTGCAATCCGATGCCTTTGACATCGACGAACAGATCGACGTGAACCTGCGTGCCGGTCTGCACCTGTGCCGGATGATCCTGCCGGGCATGATGGAGCGTGACTCTGGCCATATCGTCAACATCACCTCTATGGCCGGTCTATACGAATTTGGCGGCCACATCGCCTATCACGCCACAAAAGCGGCGATGCATACCGTGTCTCGTCAGCTGCGCGTCGATGCGTTTGGCCGTCGTGTGCGGGTGACAGAAATCAGCCCTGGCCGTGTGGAAACTGACATTTTTGCGCGGGTCGAAAATATCAGCGCGGAAGAGGCAAAGGCCAAGTATTTCGAGGGCATGGAAATGCCGCAAGTGTCCGATGTTGCAGACGCTGTCGAATACGCTGTGGACACGCCAAATTACGTCAATATCGGCATGATAGAACTTCTGCCCACGCTACAGGTTCCAGGCGGCTTGCGCACTGGGAAACGCGTTGGCGACGACGTGATCCTTACCGGTAAAAAGTAACATTTGCCGATCGGTTCTGTCCCGTCGGGCAAAGCCGATCCGCCATCCATTGGGCACAATGCCTGACACATGCAGGGAGAAAACCTTGACGACTATCAAACTCGCCGACCGCGTTACAAATATCCGCGTGTCCCCATCAACAGCTGCGGCCCAAAAGGTGCGAGACCTTAAGGCGCAGGGTCGCGAAATCTTTAACCTTACCGTAGGTGAACCTGATTTCGACACGCCAGACACAATCAAAGAGGCCGCGATTGCCGCGATCCATGCGGGCGAAACGAAATACACATCCGTGAACGGCACAGAGCCGCTGCGCAAAGCGATTCAGCATGACTATAAAACACGTCTGAACATCGACTGTGAGCTGAACGAAATCTGTGTCGGCGGCGGCGCAAAACAGGTGCTTTTTGTGGCTTTGATGGCCACGGTTCAGCAGGGGGATGAAGTGATCATTCCCGCGCCCTACTGGGTGTCTTACCCCGATATGGTCATCGCCAATGGCGGTTCCCCGGTGATCGTGAAATGCGGTGAAGATGTTGGGTTCAAACTGACACCCGATGCTTTGGAAGCCGCGATCACACCCGCGACGAAATGGGTTATCCTGAACTCACCGTCCAACCCAACCGGCGCCGCCTATACCGCGGCAGAGCTGCGCGCCCTTGGGGACGTTCTGGTCAAGCATCCGCATGTGCTTGTGATGTGTGATGAGATCTACGACCGCATTTGGTACGCAGATTATGACGCCTGCAGCATTCTGGGCGTTTGCCCGGAATTGAAAGGCCAGGCTTTGGTGTCCAACGGGGTGTCCAAATCCTACGCGATGACCGGCTGGCGGATTGGCTATGCTGTTGGACCACTGGATTTGATCAATGCGATCAACAAGTTGCAGTCGCAAATGTCGTCCTGCCCGTCTTCGATCAGCCAGGCGGCGGCGGCCTTTGCCTTGACTGCGGATCAAACCGGCGACACGGAAACGGTCGAAGTCTACCGCGCCCGCCGTGACCGTGCGCATGCGCTGATCAACGCCATTCCAGAACTCAGCTGCACCCTGCCGGATGGCGCGTTTTACCTGTATCCCAGCTGCGCCGGGGCGATTGGCAAAACCACTCCAGACGGCAAAGTGATCGAAACCGACTTGGATTTTGGTCTGTATTTGCTGGACTCTGTTGGCGTGGCCTCTGTGCATGGTGGGGCCTATGGGCTTGAACCCTATTTCCGCATTTCCACGGCCACTTCTATGGAAGAAATCGAAGCGGCTTGCGGTAAAATTGCAGAGGCCTGCGCAGCGCTGACCTAAACCATTGACCGCCAGCGATCGAGATCGGCCAAGCGGGCCGTCCAAAAACGAAAAACGGATCAGGTTTGGAGTGATATCCATCCCTGATCCGTTTTGAGTCTTACGATATGCACGTCACGGTCAAACTTGGCCGCGTCCGATCAAAGCGCATTCACGCAAAGCTGATCTGAGCTTTCATCGCCTGACTGCGATCAGAGGCAAGTTTGAAGCCATCTTCCGCATGGTCGATTTCGACAGTGTGCGTGATCAGCGGCTTTACGTCGATCAGCCCTTTTTGCATCAGGCTGACGCCCGTCTGAAATTCTTCATGAAAGCGGAAAGACCCTTTAAGCGACAATTCCTTGGCGGTGATGGCCATGACGGGCAGGGACATATCCCCGCTTAGCCCCAGCTGCATAATCGTGCCGCCCGGGCGCATTGCGTGAATCCCCGCTGTCACCGCAGGAACCGCGCCGGTGCATTCATACATGACGTCAAACGTGCCCTTATCGGCGGTAAACTTGCCCAGCCCATCCGGTGTTTCTGCCATATTGATGGTCTCATCCGCGCCGACGGCGCGCGCCATATTCAAGGTAAAGTCAGAAAGATCCGTGGCCACGATCCGGTCCGCCCCGGCGCGCCGCGCGCAAAGAATGGACAGGATTCCAATCGGACCACAGCCCGTGACCAGAACCGATTTTCCCACCAGATTTCCAGCCCGTCGGGTGGCGTGCAAACACACGGCCAAAGGCTCTGCCATTGCGGCTTCGCCCGCAGTCAGACCATCGGCCACGGCGCATTGGCTGGCATCCGCATTCAGCACCTGCCGAAACGCACCCTGGATATGGGGGAACGGCATCGCAGAGCCATAAAACCGCATGTTCAGGCACTGGTTTTGTTGCCCCTCAAGGCAGTATTTACACGCATTACACGGGCGAGAGGGCGAAATCGCAACCAGCTGCCCGATGCTCAGATGATCAACCCCATCCCCAAGCGCGGTGATATGCCCGGCCACCTCATGGCCCAGAACCATCGGTTCGCGCAGCTTGATCGCGCCAAAGCCACCGTGGTTGTAGTAATGCAGGTCAGACCCGCAAATCCCACCAGCCGCCATTGCGATTTGCACGTCTCCGGGGGCAGGGGCGCTGACCTCTTTGTCCTCAATGCGAAGGTCTTTGGGGCCGTGGATGACAATCGATTTCATTTCAGTTCACTTTCGTCAAAAGGCGATCGCCTGCGCAATGCAACGTCACATTGCCGAGCGCGAATTTGCCCATGTTTACAACGGAATTTTGACCTATATTCTATCACGAACACCGATGATTAGTCTAACCGATAATTTGGGTTCAGCGCGGTTGTTGACACGTATTGTTATAGATAACATAGACGGAACAACCTTGAAAAATTGGACATAAAAAAATGAGCACTCAACTGTTTGATCTAACCGGAAAACGGGCCCTTATCACCGGGTCATCCCAGGGGATCGGCTTTGCGCTGGCCCGTGGTTTGGCGAATGCCGGTGCCGCCATTGTGCTCAACGGGCGCGACACAGAAAAACTGGCCTCGGCCGCAGAAACCTTGCGGGGCGAAGGCGCAACTGTCGATGTGCTGGCCTTTGACGCCACAGATCATGAGGCCGTGCGCACAGCAGTGGACGGGTTCGAAGAAAAAACAGGTCCAATTGATATCCTGGTGAACAATGCCGGCATGCAACATCGCACCACGCTTGAAGATTTTCCCGCAGACGCGTTTGAGCGTTTGCTGCAAACCAATATCGCCACAGTGTTCCATGTGGGGCAGGCCTGCGCGCGCCATATGATCAAGCGCGGCCAAGGCAAAATCGTCAATATCGCAAGCGTGCAAACGGCCCTCGCACGGCCGGGCATCGCGCCTTACACCGCCACAAAAGGCGCTGTGGCGAACCTGACCAAAGGCATGGCCACGGATTGGGCGCAACATGGCCTGCAATGTAATGCTCTGGCGCCGGGATATTTTGACACGCCCTTGAACGCAGCCTTGGTCCAGGACCCAGAGTTTTCCGAATGGCTGGCCAAGCGCACCCCCGCATCTCGGTGGGGCAAGGTCGAGGAACTGGTCGGCGCCTGTATCTTCCTGACGTCTGAGGCCTCGTCATTCGTCAATGGCACCACGGTCTACGTGGATGGCGGCATCACGGCGTCCCTATGATGCAGCGCTTTGTCGTCATGGGGGTGTCAGGTTGCGGCAAGTCGTCGATTGGGGCAGGGGTCGCCGATCAAATCGGCGCGGTCTTTGTGGATGGCGATGATCTGCACCCCGCAGAAAACGTCGCCAAGATGAGCGCAGGCACCCCCCTGAATGACGACGACCGCGCGCCGTGGCTGGCGGTGGTTGGGCAAGCGCTTGCCGCACAAGACGTGCCGGTGGTTATTGGATGTTCCGCGCTGAAACGCAGCTACCGGGACATCATCCGCGACAATGCCGGCGGGCCGGTGACCTTTCTTTTTCTGGATGGCACCAAGCAATTGATCGCCGAGCGTATGGCGCAGCGAAAAGATCATTTCATGCCGCCGTCGCTTTTGGACAGCCAATTCGCAACCCTGGAACGGCCCGAGCCCGATGAAAGCGCGCTGCGCGTCGACATTGATCAAAGCCCTGAGGCGATCGTGGCAGAGCTGGTGGCTCGTATTCAGCAAGACTAGCGCACACAGGTACAGGAAACCGTATCTTGATACAGGGTGGACTTGGCTTTGTGGTCACATCTATTATTCCGATAATCAGTATTATGTTAATATTCGTTTGAGTTCAAAATTGCAGAGAATGCACTTTTATCCTTTTTACATCAGCCCTTTAAACCTCAAAGCAAATGTAGATATCAACCGTGACCACCTCATGCTTTCTGCCGAACACTTTACAAGACATTTATTCCCGCCCCGTCATTCTAATCTGCAAAACCTGGCCCGCCGCGCAGCCTCTTGGCCAAGCCTGGTTGAGATGAAACATCGCGCTGAAGTTCTTTGCTCGACAATGCGCTGACAATTTCGCTAAAACGGTGCACGGAAATTTTGGGATTATAAAAATGTTTTCATTGCTTGTGTTGAACGGCCCTAACCTGAACCTTTTGGGATTGCGGCAACCAGAGGTCTACGGTCGCACAACGCTTCAGGAAGTTGATGAGCTGTGCGTCAGCACCGCGGCAGAGCTTGGCGCCAAGGCCACCTGCATGCAGTCCAACCACGAAGGCGTTCTGATTGACGCGATCCATGAAGCGCGCGGCACCAAGGACGGTTTGATCATGAATGCCGGTGCCTTCACGCATACATCGATTGCATTGATGGATGCGATTGCTTCCGCAGAGGTTCCTTTGGTCGAAGTGCATTTGTCCAATATTCATGCACGCGAGGAATTTCGGCACAAATCCTACATTTCCAAAGTCGCCGTCGGGCAAATCTGTGGATTTGGCCCACAAAGCTATGTCCTTGCTATTCAAGGCATAATTAACCATCTGGCAGAACGCGTCTGACACGGGGTTAAGTTCAATTTTACTGAAATATGTGGTCTGACACTCGTTCCGTCAGCACCCTGCGACCATACGGCCGAGATCGGTGCAGCTGCGTGATAACAGCTGCACCGTTGTTTATCAGGGCTTAGCCCTTGACGACTTTTGCAACTTCTGCTGCGAAGTCTTCTTCTTTCTTTTCAATACCTTCGCCGACTTCCATCCGCACAAAGCCAACGACTTCAACGCCGGCTTCTTTGGCGGCTTCGCCAACTGTCAGGTCTGGGTTCACAACGAAAGATTGACCCAGCAACGTGACTTCGGACAAGAATTTCTTCATCCGGCCAACGATCATCTTTTCGATGACCTGCTCTGGCTTGCCAGATTCACGGGCCTGTTCCGTCAGAACTGATTTTTCCCGTGCAACAACGGCTGGGTCCAGATCAGCTTCACCCAAGGACTGAGGGTTCGCCGCAGCGATGTGCATAGCTATCTGACGGCCAATACCGTTATCCGCACCCTTAAGGGCAACCAGAACACCAATCGCGCCAAGATCACCAGCAACAGCATTGTGTGTATATGACACAACAACGTCACCTTCGACGCTGGCCATACGACGCAATGTCATGTTCTCGCCAATACGTGCGATGGCGTCTGTCAACGTGTCAGCAACGGATTTTCCGTCAATCTCTGCTGTCTTCAACGCTTCGACATCGTCGACGCCCAGTGCAGCCGTCGCGATTGACCCAACCATAGATTGGAAATCAGCGTTCTTACCAACAAAGTCAGTTTCAGAGTTCACTTCGACAGCAACACCTTTGCCACCGTTGACTGCAACGGCAACAAGACCTTCGGACGCCACGCGGCCGGATTTCTTGGCAGCTGTCGCCAAACCTTTGGTCCGCAACCAGTCAACCGCAGCTTCCATATCGCCATCGGTTTCGGTCAGGGCTTTTTTCGCGTCCATCATACCTGCGCCAGTGGAAACGCGCAGTTCTTTCACCAATGCGGCTGTAATCGCCATTTCGGTTCTCCTAATAAGTATAAAAGGTTAATCGGGGGCACATACGCCCTGCCCCCAATCGTTGTTCAGATGAATCAGGCTTTGGCTTCTTCTGCCGCGGCTTCTGGTTCTGCTGTAGCTTCTACCACGTCTTCTGCAACAGTTTCTTCTTCGGGGGCTTCAACCATCGCACCGATGTCAACGCCAGCCGCGCCAAGTTGCGCAGACATACCGTCAAGCGCTGCACGTGCTGCCAGATCGCAATAAAGCGAAATCGCGCGGGCCGCGTCGTCGTTGCCCGGAATGACGTAATCAACGCCATCTGGTGAACAGTTAGAGTCAACAACAGCAACCACTGGAATGCCAAGCTTTTGCGCTTCGGCGATGGCCAGGTCTTCTTTGTTCACGTCGATCACGAAGATCAGGTCTGGACGACCGCCCATTTCGCGGATCCCACCAAGAGACGCCTGCAGTTTCGCCTGCTGGCGTTCCATGCCAAGACGTTCTTTCTTGGTCAGGCCTTCTGCGCCGGATTCCAAAAGCTCATCGTAATCTTTCAGACGCTTGATAGACTGTGAAACAGTCTGCCAGTTTGTCAGCGTTCCGCCCAACCAGCGGTGGTTCATGTAATACTGTGCGCTTTTCTCAGCAGCTTCAGCGATCGGGCGTTGAGCCTGACGCTTGGTGCCGACGAAAAGAATGCTGCCGCCTTTTGCAACAGTTTCACGGATGACGTTCAACGCAGCGTCCAACATTGGAACAGTCTGTGTCAGGTCAAGAATGTGAATGCCGTTACGTGCACCATAGATGTATTCACCCATACGTGGGTTCCAACGAGGTGTCTGGTGACCAAAGTGTACGCCCGCTTCCAACAGTTGACGCAAAGTAAATTCAGGCAAAGCCATGTTTTTCTTCCTTTTCCGGTTTCAAGCCTTGGGCGGGGTGATAAGGGCATTTGCCCAACCGGCGGACCGTTTGGGATTTCTCCCCAAAAGGCCCAAATCCCGCCTGCGGATTTAGATTGGGCGCAGTTAGTGCAGATGGCGGATGATTGCAAGCCTTATCGCGGCAACCCCAGGAAAAAGGCCCCAATCACAGCAAAAACCGTATTGAGAACGGTGCAAGCACCGCCCTTTCGGGATTTTTCCGACGCCCGATGGCTTATAGTTCGTTCAGGCGGCCATGATGACTTTCTATCGTGGCCATATAGGCAAGCCCCTCGGGCCCAGTTTTTTGCAACGCGGCGTAGGCCAGCAAGCGCAAGACCCCAAGAATGCCGGAGTAGCTGTCAAAGACATAGCCGTTCTCAACCGGGCAAACGATGGTCCATCGGGTCCGCGGCGATAGATCAAGAGAGCTTTCGTCCGTGATCAACAGTATATCGACCCCGGCATCGGCCAGGATATCGATACAGGCCCGCAGCTTTCCTACGATCCGGCGAACGCCGACAATCATTACCAGATCGCCCTTTTGAAACCCGGCCAAATGCTCGGCACTGGTTTCCCCTGCCCCGGCGATCAACCGTGTGTTGGGGCGAAACTGAACGAATTGCCAAAACGCATAGGACGCAAAGAAATGGCTGTTGCGCATCCCCAGAAACCCCAGGTTTGGCGCTTTGACCAGCGCGTCACTTGCCGCCTCTAACAGGTCGTGATCCAGATTGGCGAATGCACCATCCAGGACGGTCGCTTCTTGGCGGGCGAAATCTGCAATGAGGTCTGAACTGTTTGGCCCCGGAGTTTGGCTCATCATCCTCAAGGGGGATCCTTGTGAAAACTCCTGACGCATGGCGCGGCGCATGGCATCAAAACTGTCGAACCCCAGGTTCTTGGCAAAACGGGTTACCGTGGAATTGGAAACCCCGGCCATTCGGGCAAGATCCGAAGCAGAATTGAGCAGCGTCAATTCTGGGCTGGCGATCAACATATCGGCAACCTGGCATTCCCGGCGGGTTAGATCAGAGTAGTTTTGTGTGATGCGTTGGCGAAAATGAGACATGGCCTATGCGCAGCACTGCCCCTTTCCAAAGTCAAGGTATTTATGGAAATTCCTTTCCAGTTTGATCAAAATTTAGCCGACCACCTTGCGATCCGCACATCATATAGCCGTTTTACGTCCAGCCGCAGATAGGTTTTGGAAATCCATTTCCAAAACAGATCCAAGCTGCGATCACTGCGCCCATCCAAAAACGAAAAGCGCGGTCCGAATGAACGATACAGAACTGACAAAGCCCCAAGCGGCAAGCACTCAGGTCGCCGTCAAACTGACCGGCGTGAACAAGTGGTACGGGGATTTTCATGTCCTCAAGGATATCAACCTGACCGTAAAAGCCGGAGAGCGCATCGTCATCTGCGGCCCGTCCGGGTCAGGGAAATCAACCCTGATCCGCTGCATCAACCATTTGGAAACCCATCAAAAAGGGTCGATTACCGTCGGGGACATCGAACTGACCCCTGATATGAGAAACGTCGAAAAACTGCGTCAGGATGCGGGCATGGTTTTCCAAAACTTCAATCTGTTTCCGCATTTGACCGTCCTGGACAACTGCATCCTGCCACAACGCCGCGTCTTGAAACGCAGCAAAGATGAGGCGCGTGAAATCGGGATGAAGTTTCTGGCCCGGGTCCGCATCCCCGAACAGGCCGACAAGTTTCCCGGACAGCTTTCAGGCGGACAGCAACAACGCGTCGCGATCGCACGTGCCCTGTGCATGGAGCCAAGCTTGATGCTGTTTGATGAGCCGACATCAGCCCTTGACCCTGAAATGGTGGGCGAGGTGCTCGATACAATGGTCGGGCTGGCCGACACCGGGATGACGATGCTCTGCGTGACCCACGAAATGGGCTTTGCCCGCGAAGTCGCGGACCGGGTGATTTTCATGGATGCCGGGCAGATCGTCGAAGAAAACACCCCCGACGCCTTCTTTGATTCCCCGCAAAACGAACGCACGAAAACGTTCCTCAACCAGATCCTTTGAGGGCCGCACATGTTTGATTTTCGGTTCTATGAAATCTGGAGGTCGCCAGAATATCTGGAAACGCTTCTTTATGGGATGTGGAACAGTTTCTGGCTGACAGTCGTTGGATCCTTCTTTGGAATTGCATTTGGGGTTCTGCTGGCGCTGGCCCAAGGGCGGGACATGCCGCTGTGGCTGCGTATTCCTGCGGTGTCTTATGTCGAATTCATCCGCAACACGCCCTTCATCGTACAATTGTTCTTTGTGGTGTTCGGCCTGCCCCTGTTGCTTGGATATACCTGGTCGCTAGAGGCGTCGGCCGTGCTGGCCATCGCATTGAACTTTTCTGCCTATTTCGGAGAGGTCATCCGCGCCGGCATTCAGTCCGTGCCCGATGGCCAGACAGAAGGCGCAGCGGCCCTTGGGATGACCCGATGGCAAACGATCTTTGATGTGATCATGCCCCAGGCCGTCGCCAAGGTTTATCCGTCCATGACCAGTCAGTTCGTGTTTCTGTTCCTGACCACAGGTCTTGTGTCTGAAATTGGCGTCAAGGATCTGACCTGGGCGGGACGTTTCGTGGCCGACCGGACCTTTCGCGACTTTGAGGTCTTCATCGTCCTGACCATTCTCTACATGCTGATGGTTTACGCATTCAAAGGGGGCTTCGCGATCCTGTTTAAAACCGCGTTTCCGTGGTGGGGGAAAAGCCGATGACTGCATTCCTACAATCTATTTTCGGCGATTTTTACGGCAAAATGCTGTTTATCCTTCTGGATGCGACCCAGTACACGATCTACCTGTCGCTGATCGCCTTTGTCGGTGGCGGACTGATCGGCCTTGTGATGACAGTGCTAAAGATCCTGCCCAACAAAACCGCACGGATCTTTGCGACCTCTTATATCTGGCTGTTTCAATCCATTCCGCTGCTGATGCTGCTGTTCTTGATCGGCCTTGGTGTGCCGTCGTTCTTTCAGATCAACGTGTCCCCCTGGGTGGCTGCCAGCGTCTCGCTGACATTGTTCACCAGCGCTTACATGTCCGAAGTCTGGCGCGGCGCCCTCGAAAGCGTGCCAAACGGTCAATGGGAAGGCAGCCTGGCCCTCGGGATGACCTTTCGCCAGACCCTGGTGGATATCATCGCCCCACAAGCCTTGCGCATCGCGACCCCGCCAACCGTCGGCTTTATGGTGCAGGTCATCAAAGGCACGTCGATGGCTTATATCATCGACTTCACCGACCTGATGCGGTGGGGCAAGAAAATCGCCAACAGTCAGGTCTCCGGCGCTGAACCCTTCATCGTCTTTCCAATCGTCGCGCTGATCTATTTCGCGCTCTGCTTTCCGCTTTCTCAATGGTCCAAATCGATGGAACGCAAACAGGCCATGGGAAAAACCCGCTAAACCCATCCCGTCTTATCCAACAACAAAGGAAAACCCATGTTTGGTAAACTTCGTTCAACACTCGTCGCTGGTGCCCTTGGTGCCGCCGCTCTTTTGCCGATGCAGGCCGCTGCCGATCAACTGAGCGACATCCTCGACAAAGGCACAATCGTTATTGGCGTGCCAGAAAACTTTCCACCTTTCGGATCCGTTGGCGAAAGCTTTGAGCATGAAGGCTATGATGTCGATGTTGCCAAATTGATCGCAGAGGATCTGGGCGTAGAACTAGAGCTAAAGCCAATCACCTCGAAACAGCGCATCCCGTTCCTGACATCTGGCACAGTTGACCTTGTTGTATCTTCTATGGGCGCCAACCCTGAGCGCGCAAAATCAATCTGGTTTTCCGCCGCTTACGCACCGTTCTTTTCCGGCGCATTCGCAGCGCCTGATGTCGCCGTCACATCCCCTGCAGACCTAAGCGGCCTTAAGGCAGGCGTAACAGGCGGCACGATCGAGGATCTGGAACTGTCTAAAATGCTGCCAGAGGACGCAGAACTTATTCGTTTTGGCGACAACGCAGCGACGCTTTCGGCCTATCTTGCAGGTCAGGTTGATGTGCTTGTCACCGGCAACACCGTTGCGGCGAAAATGGCGTCCGAAAACCCTGAACTCGCGCTGGAAACCAAATTCGTCGTGCGCCAGTCCCCGGCCTTCATCGGTGTGAAATCTGGTGAAATGAACATGCTTCAGTGGGTTAACGTCTTCGTATTGCACAAAAAACTGGGCGGCGTTCTGAACGATCTGTCAATCAAATGGCTTGGTCAGGAACTGCCACCATTGCCAACGCTCTAATCCGCGTAAGACATAGCTTTTCAAGACGGGCGGCCCTGAACTGGGTCGCCCTTTTTTGTCGCGCCCTGCCCCGCAGGATACCCACTTGCCAAGCATTGCCGCAGTGGTCACAACGTCAGTATGACACATGCTCCTGACATATTATGTATCGGCTCTGTCCTGTGGGATGTTATCGGCCGTTCATCCAGCCATATGAAGGTCGGCTCTGACGTGCCGGGCCGGATCACGCGACTGCCCGGCGGGGTTGCAATGAACATCGCCATGACGCTGCGCCGCTTTGACATGACCCCCGCCATTCTGACGGCCATCGGTCAAGACGAAGAAGGCGCTGAACTGCTATCCGCCGCGAACCGCATGGGCATCCAGACGGACCATGTGTACCGCTCTCAGGATTTGCCGACAGATCGCTATATGGCGGTCGAAGGGGCCAACGGCCTGATCGCTGCCATTGCCGATGCCCATTCGCTAGAGGCCGCAGATGACAAAATCCTGCGCCCGCTTCAGGACGGCACATTGGGATCAGAAAAGACGCCATATGCAGGCCCAATCGCGCTGGATGGCAATTTGACCGAAGCCTTGCTGACCGAAATTTCCCAAAGCCCGCTATTTCGCGCAGCCGATCTGCGCGTGGCCCCGGCCAGCCCGGGCAAAGCGGAACGTCTCTTGCCTTTGCTGTCGCATCCAACAGCGACGCTCTACCTCAATCTGGAAGAGGCCGGTTTGCTGTGCAACCGCGCCTTTGGCTCTGCCATTGAAGGGGCAGAGGCGCTGCGCAAACGTGGCGCGCACCGGGTCTTGGTGACCGATGGCGGCAAAACCGCCGCTGCCTGCGGGCCAGATGGCCTGATCAGCGCAGCCCCGCCAGAGGTTTTGGTGACGCGCGTGACAGGCGCGGGGGATACATTCATGGCGGCCCATATCGCCGCAGAACATTCCGGTGCCTCTGGCACCGATGCCCTACGCTCTGCCTTACAAGCAGCAGCGAATTACGTTTCAGGAGACACCCATTCATGATCACCCCCGTTTTTTCAGCAGAGGTCGCCGCCGCACGGGACGCGAACGCGCCGATTGTTGCGCTGGAATCGACCATCATCACCCACGGCATGCCCTATCCGGAAAACATCCAGACCGCCCGCCGGGTAGAGGATGAAATCCGCGCAGCAGGCGCGGTGCCCGCAACCATTGCCGTGATCGATGGCCAGATCTGTGTCGGGCTGGACCCGGATCAGCTGGACGCGCTTGGGCAGGCCCAAAACGTAGAAAAGCTGTCCCGCGCGGATCTTGCAGCCTGCGTGGCCAAAGGTACGACCGGGGCGACAACCGTGGCCGCCACGATGATCATCGCCCATATGGCAGGGATCAAAGTCTTTGCCACAGGCGGCATTGGCGGCGTGCATCGCGGGGCGGATCAAAGCTTTGACATCTCTGCCGACCTGCACGAATTTTCCAAGACCCCGGTGACGGTCATTGCCGCCGGGGCCAAGGCGATTTTGGATCTTCCCAAAACGCTAGAGGTGCTGGAAACGCTTGGCGTGCCGGTCATCTGCTACGGACAGGACGACTTTCCTGCATTTTGGTCCCGGTCATCCGGCCTGCCCGGTCCGATCCGCATGGATGACGCAGGCTCAATCGCCAAGGCCCAGCTGACGCGAGAAGCTTTGGGCCTGAGCGGCGGGCAGTTGGTCGCAAACCCGATTCCATCAGACGCTGAAATTCCATCCCAAGACCTGACCCACGCCATCGAAACGGCCCTGTCCGAAGCGGACGCGGCCGGAATCAGTGCAAAGAATGTCACGCCGTTCTTGTTGCAAAGAATTTACGAACTCACCGACGGTCAATCCTTGACGGCCAATATCGCTTTGGTGCTTAACAACGCACGACTAGGTGCTGAAATTGCGGGCAAATTCACGGCAATGCAGGAATAAGATCCCCAAAGATTACCACAATATGTTGTCGCAACGGCTTTAACTCCCTATTTCTTGCAGAGCGATAGAAAGTCTTACACCAATGACAAACCCATTCGAAGAAGAGCACGAGGAAACGCGCAAAAAGCGGCGGCTGTTTCCGCGTCTTCGGGCCAACTTTCTGACCGGCCTTGTCGTTGTGGCCCCCATCAGTCTGACCATCTATCTGATCCTGACCGTGATCGGTTGGATCGACAGCTGGGTTTTACCCTTTGTGCCATCGCATTATCGTCCGGATCAATATATCGGGATCAACCTGCGCGGCGTCGGCGTTGTCATCTTTTTGATCTTTACGGTGATTGTCGGCTGGTTGGCCAAAGGGTTTATCGGGCGTTCCTTTTTGGCCTGGGCCGAATCTATGGTCGACCGGATGCCCGTCGTCCGATCGCTTTACAACGGGCTAAAGCAGATCGCCGAAACTGTCTTTGCGCAAACAGACACCTCGTTTGAACGGGCCTGTTTGGTGGAATATCCGCGCAAAGGGATTTGGGCTGTTGCCTTTATCTCGACCACCACAAAGGGCGAGGTCAACACGCGCATCCCAAAAGACGAACAGATGATTTCAGTCTTTTTGCCGACCACCCCCAACCCGACATCGGGTTTCTTGCTGTTCGTTCCACAATCCGACGTCATAGAGCTTGATATGACGGTCGAGGATGCAGCCAAACTGGTGATCTCAGCCGGGCTTGTCTATCCACCGGAAAAAGACGCCAACACGCCTGAATTGCCGTTTGACGGCTGATCCTGAATGATCGCGGCTGCGACAACTGGGTTTCTGACAGGGTTTTCACTTATCTTGGCGATTGGCGCGCAAAATGCGTTTGTCCTGCGTCAGGGGCTGATAAAGGCCCATGTCTTTTGGCTGTGCCTTCTTTGCGCCCTGTCAGACGCGGTGTTGATCTTGGCGGGCATTGTCGGCTTTGGCGCGCTTGTGTCCTATTTCCCGATCTTCCCCAAACTCATGGCCTTTGGCGGCGCGGCCTTTTTGGCGGTCTACGGACTGATGCGCTTTTTGGCCGCTTATCGCGGGGATTACGACATGGTGTTAGAGGGGCGTTCCTTGGGGCTGTGGCCCACGCTCGCAACGGCCGCAGCCTTCACCTGGCTTAACCCACATGTCTATCTGGATACGCTTGGCCTGATCGGTGCGGTTTCCACCCAATTCAACAGCACGGCAACGAAAACCGCGTTCGCGATTGGCGCCGTCACGGCTTCTTTTGTGTTCTTCTTTTCCCTGGGCTACGGCGCACGCCTGTTGGCCCCCATCATGCAATCCACCAAAGCGTGGCGCCTGTTGGATGTGGGGATAGGGGCCGTGATGTGGGTTCTGTCGCTCAGCCTTTTGCTGTCAGCGCATTAAAGCGCGGTCCAGCCACCATCGACGCTGATCGTCGTACCAGTGATCTGATCCGCCGCAGGAGAACACAAAAACACGGTCGTGCCGCCAATTTGCTGCGTCGTGGCAAATTCACGCGATGGCTGGCGTTCCAGCATCACCTGTTTGATCACCGTTTCACGATCCATGCCGTGGGTTTTCATTTGATCGGGGATTTGCGACTCGATCAAAGGGGTCAGCACATAGCCCGGACAGATCGCATTGCAGGTGATCTGTTCTTCAGCCGTTTCCAGTGCCGTTGTCTTGGTCAACCCGACGACACCGTGTTTGGCGGCGATGTAAGCTGATTTATAGGGAGAGGCCGTCAGGCCATGGGCGGACGCAATATTGACCACCCTGCCCCAACCTGCCTGACGCATCTTTGGCAGGGCCGCAGCCGTCGTGTGAAACGCAGAGCTAAGGTTGATCGCGATGATCGCGTTCCATTTATCGACCGGGAATTCGTCAATTGGGGCGACATGCTGAATGCCGGCATTGTTTACCAGAATATCGCAGCGCCCCGCACGTTCCACCAAACTGCGGCAATCGGCAGCGTCCGACATGTCGGCCCGGATATACTGCGCCTCTACCCCATGGGTTTGGGCAAGGTCGCGGGCGAGCGCATGGTCTTCATCTGTATCGGTAAATGAATTCAGAACGATGTTCGCCCCGGCCGCCGCCAGTTCTTGCGCGACCCCAAGCCCAATGCCAGAGTTCGATCCAGTAACAATTGCGGTTTTGCCTGATAAAGTCATTGCGTCTCCGATCCAATCAGCGTGTAAGGCAGCCACGTCAAATGCGACACGGCATTTGCGTTTCGGCTATCAGAGCTTTGCGAAAAATACCAACCCAATAAAAAAAACGCCCGCACAAGGCGGGCGTTAAGTTATTGAGGCAGGTTTCATACAGGCAAGAAACCTATCGAGCAGTAAGGCTTTTATACGCGACGGATTGCCCTTGGCCAAGCTAAAAGTTTGAAAAGGTTAAAAGACATCGGTAGGCTTTGGGTGAACAAATCAAGCGCAAAGAAGGATTGTTGCCGAGATGAAACCGGACTTTTTCCTAAAAACTCATAATTTATTGGCCTCAATCGCGCTGCTTTTTTCCGTCGGAACGGCCTCGGCAGAGCCGCAGCACGCAATAGCTATGTATGGGGAGCCAGATCTCCCACCCGATTTTGTGTCGCTTCCATATGCGAACCCCGATGCGCCCAAAGGTGGAAAAATCGTTTTTGCCCAGCCGGGAAGTTTCGATTCGCTCAATCCACACATCCTCAAGGGCCGCGCCCCATGGGCCGTGAGGGCGCATGTTTTTGAAACACTTATGGGCCGGTCTTACGACGAACCTTTCACACTTTACGGTCTTTTGGCCGAATCGATAGACACCGGACCGAATCGCGAATGGGTTGAATTCACCCTTCGGCCAGAGGCAAAATTTTCCGATGGCAGCCCCGTGACCATCGAAGATGTGATGTGGTCCTACGAAACATTGGGCACCCAAGGCCACCCCCGCTACAACGGAAGCTGGACGCAAGTTGAAAAGATGGAACAGACCGGACCACGTTCGGTGAAGTTCACATTTAACAGCGACAACAAGGAATTGGCCCTGTTGATGGGCATGCGGCCGATCCTGAAAAAGGCGCAATGGGATGGCCGGGACTTTCAGGAAAGCGGCTTTAACGTCGTGCCGATCGGGTCCTCCCCTTACATGATCGACAGCTTTGAACCGGGTCGCTACATCTCGCTTAAGCGGAACCCGGATTATTGGGGCAAGGACCTGCCCTTTATGCGCGGTCAGGCCAATTTTGACGAAATCCGTTATGACTTTTACGGCGATGGCGACATCGTGTTTGAGGCCTTTAAAGCCGGGAATGCAAATGCCTATCGCGAAAACAACGCCGCCAAATGGGATAGCCAATATGACTTCCCCCGTGTGAAGTCCGGCGAGGTCGTGAAATCCATCATCCCGCATAAACGTCCATCCGGGATCATCGGCTTTGTGATGAACACACGCCGGGATGCCTTTAAAGATTGGCGCGTGCGCGATGCCATGATCCACGCGTTCAACTTTGAATATATCAACGAAGCGATAACCGGCGGCGAACAGCCCCGCATCACAAGCTATTTCTCCAACTCAGTTCTGGGCATGGACAGCGGCCCGGCAACCGGCCAGGTCCGCGCCTTTCTGGAACCCTTTGCGGATGAGTTGTTGCCCGGCGCGCTGGAAGGCTATGAATTGCCCGTCAGCAACGGCAGCGAACGCAACCGTGCCAATATTGCAAAAGCCTTGGACTTGATGGAACAGGCCGGCTGGACCGTTCAAGACGGCCAGATGAAGAACGCAAACGGGCAGGACTTTACGTTTGAAATCCTGCTCAACCAGGGATCAACAGAGACACAGACTATCATCGACCTATACACATCGGGCCTTGAACGCATTGGCATTACGCCAAAAATCACTGTTGTGGACGGCGCCCAATATAATGAACGCACCAATGTCTATGACTTTGACATGGCCTATTACCTGCGCGGCTTGTCCTTGTCCCCCGGAAGTGAGCAAAACCTGTACTGGGGCGCCGACGGGATCGATAACCCCGGCACGCGCAATTGGATGGGCATGAACAGCCCCGCGGCCGAGGCGATGATTGATAAGATGCTGAACTCTGCCGATCAGACCGAATTCAGATCTGCGGTGAAGGCATTGGACCGGGTGCTGACGACGGGCCGCTATGTGATCCCGATCTGGTTTGCCGACTATTCACGTCAAGCCCACGATAGACGCCTGCATTTTCCTGAAAGACTGCCCATGTATGGCGACTGGATCGGGTTTCAGCCGGATGTGTGGTGGTGGGAAGAGTAAATCCTTGAGACGTCGTAAAACTGTTACACCCGTCCGATAGAGCGCCGGAATGAATATTCTTGTCTTATGCACGGGCAACTCTGCCCGCTCGATCTTGTTGGAAACGATCCTGAACACGTCAGGTCGATCCGACATTCGCGCCTATTCTGCGGGCTCTGCCCCGGCAGGTCAGGTCCATGAACAATCCTTGCGGTTGCTGGGGGATTTGGGGCACGACATCTCTGGCGCCAGATCAAAAAGCTGGGACGAATTCGCAAAGCCCGGCGCGCCAGAATTGGATATCGTGATCACCGTCTCCGACAACGCCGCGGCAGAAACCTGCCCTGTGTGGTTTGGCGTTCCGGTCCAGACCCACTGGGGTGTGCCAGATCCTGCGGCGGCGCAACGCCCAGACTGGCCAACAGCGTTTCAGAGCGCCTATGACACCCTGTCCCGTCGCGCCGCAGCATTGCTTGCCCTGCCCCTGACCGATATGGATGCAGCAACCCTGCGCAAAGAGCTGGATGACATAGGGAAAATTCCATGACGAACCGCGTGCTGGCGGAATTTTTGGGAACAGCCTTTTTGCTGATCGGCGTCGTGGGCTCTGGCATCATGGCCGAAACCCTGTCGCCCGACAACATTGGCGTTGCCCTGTTGGCCAATGCGATTGCGACCGGATGTATCCTTTATGTGCTGATCACCATTTTGGGGCCAATCTCGGGGGCGCATTTCAACCCCGTGGTGACATTGGCCTTTACGCTGCGCGGGGAAAACCAGCCGCAAGAAGCGGTCGCTTTCGTTGTCGCGCAGATCGTGGGCGGAGTGCTCGGCGTCTGGGCCACCCATCTGATGTTTGATTTGCCGGTTTTTCAGGTCTCTGAAACGATCCGCTCAGGCACTGGCCAATGGTGGTCTGAATGCGTCGCAACCTTTGGCCTGCTTTTCGTGATCTTCGGCGGCATCCGTCACCGCCCTGACAGCGTGGCCGCGCTGGTGGGGATCTATATCACCGGCGCTTACTGGTTCACCTCGTCCACCAGCTTTGCCAATCCGGCTGTAACCATCGCCCGCAGCTGGACCGACACATTTGCCGGGATCGCTCCGCAGAACATGCCACTGTTCATCGTGATGCAATTGCTTGGGGCGCTGGCCGCAATTGCTCTTGCAGCCCGCCTGTTTGCTGATAACAAAGTCACATAGCTAATCTTGGCCCGCGTCTTGTTGCCCGTTTCGGCACAAAGACGACGACCAAGAGCGCCGACCGACCACGACATTTCTTTCATGTCGCGAGAACATCCGTATTCGAATCTATAAGATCTACAGCGTTTCCCCAAAGCCGGACGCTGTGGTAACTGACGCAGGAGGCCCCTTTGATAAAACTAGACATTCTTTCCGATCCAGTCTGTCCATGGTGCTATCTGGGAAAAACCGCACTGGATCGCGCGTTAGAGGCCAACGCCAATCATCCGTTCGAAATCGAATGGCATCCCTTTCAGCTGAACCCTGACATGCCCGCCGAAGGCATCGATCGCCGCACATATATAGAAATGAAATTTGGCGATACTGACGCGATCCTGAAAGTGCATGAGCCGATGATTGAGCGGGCCGAGGCCCTGGGGCTGCCGCTGAACCTCAGCGCGATAAAGCGGACACCGAATACGTTGAACGCGCATCGGCTGATCCATTGGGCCGGTCTGGAGGGGCGACAAACTGCGGCCGTTTCGTCGCTGTTCAAGGCCTATTTCCAGCAGGGGCGCGATATTGGTCAAACCGACGTGCTTTTGGATATTGCGGAACAGATCGAAATGGATCGGGAAATGACCCGTCGGCTGCTTGAATCCGATGCCGATGCGGACAACATCCGCGCCCGCGACGCAAATGCCCGGGCCAAAGGCGTGAACGGCGTTCCGACCTTTATCGTTGCAAATCAACATGCCATTTCCGGCGCCCAATCCGTAGAGCTTTGGCAACAGGTCATAAAAGACCTCTCAGAGCAATTGAAAGATCAAACATTATGAAACCGACCCGCCAGCCATCCTTGCCGGAATTTATCGCATTGATGGCCGCAATTTTTGCCGTTTTGGCCTTCTCTATTGATGCGATGTTGCCGGCTTTTCCAGAAATCGCGGCAGAGCTTTCACCAGAAGCGCCAAACAAGGCCCAGCTTGTCCTGACCTTTTTCGTGCTTGGCATGGGGCTGGGCACGGTGTTTACCGGGCCACTGTCCGATGCTTACGGGCGCAAGACCATCATTACACTTGGCCTTGGCGTTTACATTCTTGGCGCGGCTATGGCCTATGTGTCCCAGTCTTTGGAAATGATGCTGGCCGCCAGGGTGTTGCAAGGCATTGGCGCAGCCTCTCCGCGCACGGTGCCCATGGCAATGATGCGTGATTTGCATTCCGGGCGGCGCATGGCCCAGATCATGTCATTTGTGATGACGATCTTTATGCTGGTGCCAGCGGTCGCACCCGCGATTGGCGCGCTGATTATTGAGTCCTCTGGCTGGCGCTCTATCTTTGCGGCTTTCATTGTGATTGCACTGCTTGTCGGCGTTTGGCTGAACCTGCGCCAACCTGAAACCCTTGCTGTTGACCAGCGTCGGCCCTTGGATTTTTCATCGTTGAAAATCGCCGCGAAAGAGGTTCTCTCTAACCGCTTGGTGCTGATCTATATCGTGGTTTTGACATTGGGCTTTGCCCAGATGTTTGCGGCGATTTCATCCATTCAGCAGGTCTATGATGTCACCTATGACAAGGCAGACGCCTTTCCGGGTTGGTTCGCGATTACGGCACTGCTGGCCTTGACCGGAACGCTTGTGAATGCCGGGCTGGTCATGACCGTCGGCATGCGCAAACTGGCCATGTGGGCCTATGGCGCACAAACGCTGTTGTCCCTGAGTTTCGTGCTGGTGCTGATCCTGGGCCTTGCGCCGATCGAGGATCTGTTCCTGATCTGGTTTGCCTGGACCTTTACGATCTTTTTCATGGCCGGGCTGACTTTTGGCAACCTGAACGCCCTGGCGCTGCAACCGCTTGGCCATATCGCCGGCATGGCGTCATCGCTGGTCACAGCGATTTCGACCGTCGCCTCTGTTGCGATTGCGGCACCGATCGGTTTGGCCTTTGATGGAACACCCCTGCCGCTTTTGGTCGGCACATTGATTTGTTCCGGCCTGGCCTTTCTGCTGATGCGGCGCACGACAGAGGACACCCCGCAAGAGGCCTAAGCCCTTGCGTGTTTGGCAAGATCACGGGCAATCACAAAGGTGCCCTTGATCTTGTCTTTGTCCTTGGCCCAATCCCGGCGCACGACGATCTTATTGTCGCGCACCTTGGCCATGCCGCGTTGTGCCTGAATAAAATCGACCAAGCCTGCGGGATTGTTGAATTTATCGTTATGGAACTGGATCGTCGCGCCCTTGGGTCCGGCATCCAGTTTCGCAATCCCAGCCTTTTTACATTCACCCTTGATGCGCACCACCAGCAACAGCGTATTCACTTCTCTGGGCAACTTGCCGAAACGGTCGATAAGCTCTGCCGCGAAGCCTTCCAGTTCCACCTGCGAATGCAGACCAGACAGACGGCGGTAAAGGCCCAAACGCACATCCAGATCGGGAACATAGGTTTCCGGGATCAGAACCGGAACGCCAAGGTTGATGGTCGGGGCCCATTGTTCATCCGCGTCGCTCAACCCTTCCAGCTCGCCTGATTTCAGCTTGCTGATCGCTTCTTCCAGCATGGATTGGTAAAGCTCATAACCAACTTCGCGCACCTCACCAGATTGTTCTTCGCCCAGCAGATTGCCCGCGCCGCGAATGTCCAGATCCTGGCTGGCCAAGGTAAACCCGGCGCCTAACATGTCCAAAGACCCAAGCACACGCAGACGCTTTTCTGCCGCATCGGTCAGTTTCTTGCGCGGTTTCGTCGTCAGATAGGCATAGGCCCGAGTTTTGGAGCGGCCCACCCTGCCCCGGATCTGATAAAGCTGCGCCAAGCCAAACATATCCGCCCGATGCACGATCAATGTGTTGGCCGTCGGGATGTCCAGACCAGATTCGATGATCGTCGTGGCCAGCAGCACATCGTATTTGCCGTCGTAAAACGCGTTCATCCGGTCATCCAGCTCTCCTGCAGCCATTTGACCATTGGCGGTGATATAGCTCACCTCTGGGACCTGTTCGCGCAGGAATTCCTCTATCTCGGGCAGGTCTGAAATGCGCGGCACCACGAAAAAGGATTGCCCGCCGCGATAATGTTCGCGCAACAAAGCCTCGCGGACCATGACCGCGTCGAACTCGCTGACATAGGTGCGGATCGACAAACGGTCGACCGGCGGCGTGCCGATGATCGACAAATCGCGCACACCCGTCAGCGACAGTTGCAGCGTCCGTGGAATCGGCGTGGCCGTCAGCGTCAACACATGCACGTCAGAGCGCATCTGTTTCAGACGTTCTTTGTGGTTCACGCCGAAATGCTGTTCTTCGTCAATGATCAGCAGGCCAAGGTCTTTGAACCTAATCGTCTTGGCCAGCACGGCGTGGGTGCCGATGACGATATCGACGGTGCCGTTGGCCAGACCTTCACGCGTCTGTGCGGCTTCCTTGGCCCCGACGAAACGGGACAATTGGCGGACATTGACCGGAAACCCGCGGAACCGTTCCTCAAAGCTTTTTGCGTGCTGGCGTGCCAACAAGGTTGTCGGGGCAATCACAGCCACCTGCGTGCCCGCCATCGCCGCCACAAAAGCCGCGCGGATCGCCACCTCTGTCTTGCCAAAGCCGACGTCGCCGCAGACCAGACGGTCCATGGGGCGTCCGGCTGACAGGTCATCCATGACGTCTTCGATCGCGCGCATTTGGTCGTCGGTTTCCTGATACGGAAACCGCGCTGAAAACGCTTCCCAAATGTCTGGCGGAGGTTGCATGATCTGGGCAGAGCGCAATAAGCGTTCCGCGGCCAAATGGATCAGCTTATCCGCCATTTCCAGAATGTTTTTCTTGAGCTTGGCCTTCTTGGACTGCCAGGCCCCGCCCCCCAACCGATCCAGCAGGCCCTCTTCGTGGCCATAGCGGCTAAGCAGTTCGATATTCTCGACCGGAATGAACAGACGATCCCCGCCTGCATATTCCAGCAAGATACATTCATGCGCCGCCCCAAGGGCTGACACAACTTCCAGCCCCTGATAACGACCGATCCCATGATCCACATGAACCACCAGATCGCCCGGTGAAAGGCTTTGGGTTTCGGTCAGAAAGTTATCCGCCCGCCGCTTTTTGCGGGGTGCGCGGATCAAACGGTCGCCCAGAACATCCTGTTCCGAAATGACAGTTACGCCCGGGGCCTCAAACCCGTGTTCCAGTGCCCAGACCGACAAAAAGACACCGCCTTTTCCGTCGGGGACATCGCGAAAATCTGAAATCAGCTGTGCGCCCGCCAGGCCCTGATCTTCCATCAAGCCTTGCATGCGTTCACGCGACCCGTCCGAATAGCTGGCGACAACCACCTGCCCGTCTCGACGCTTGGCTTCGATATGTTGTTCCAAGGCCCCAAAAAGGCTGACACTTTCCAGCTGCCGTTCGGGGGAAAAATTCCGCCCGATCCGACCACCCGCATCAATCACACCCGGCCCGCTGGCCTGTGCAAACGGGCTGTATTGCAGCACGCGGCGTCCGGCCAGACTGTCCGTCCAGCCTGCATCATCCAGATACAACAATCCCGGCGGTGCGGGCTTGTAGACCGAACCCATCCGGTTCTTTTGTTCCAGAGCATGACGGCGGGTTTCGTATTGGTCTTCGATGCTCTCCCAACGCGACAGGCGGGCCGGTGTCACCTGATCATCCAGGCAAATCGTCGCCTCTGGCACATAGTCAAACAGGGTTTCCAACCGGTCGTGAAAGAACGGCAGCCAATGTTCAAAGCCCTGATGCTTTCGTCCGGCACTGACAGCCTCATACAAAGGGTCATCCGTCCCGGCGGCCCCAAATTCTATCCGGTAATTCTGCCGGAACCGGGTGATAGAGGCCTCATCCAGAATGACCTCTGACACGGGCGCCAATTCGACGACCGACAGCTTTTCTGCGGTGCGCTGCGTGGCCGGATCAAACCGTCGCGCCCCATCCAGAACGTCGCCAAACAGATCAAGCCGGACCGGCCCGGAATGCCCCGGCGGGTAGATGTCTATGATGCCGCCCCGCACGGCATAATCCCCCGGCTCCATCACCGTTGGAGCTTTGGAAAAGCCCATGCGTGCCAGAAAACTGCGCAAAGCGCCTTCATCGATCCGTTTGTTGACCGTCGCCGTAAAAGACATTTCCCCCAGCAATGACCGGGCGGGAATTTTCTGTGTCGCGCTGTTCAGCGTCGTCAACAGAATGAATCTACTGGGCATCCCATGGATCAGCGCCGCCAAGGTCGCCATTCTGGTCGCCGTGACATCCGCATTGGGCGACACGCGATCATAGGGCAGACAATCCCACGCCGGAAAGGTGACCACAGGAATGTTTGGCGCAAAGAAGGTCAACGCGGCCTGTAATGCCACCAGCCTTTTGTCGTCCCGCGCCACATGCACAACCGGCTTGCCAGAGCTTTCCATCTCTCGCAGCAGCAGCTGTGCGTCAAACCCCTCGGGCGCGCCCCCAACCAGTATGTTCTTTGTCTCAGACATAAATTTTCTTGGTCCCGCCACCGGTCAAGGAATTACCCGCCAAGCGGTCCAACAGCGAGGTTTTGAAACATGCCCCACATCGCCGTCACGAATACAGACAGCATGCCAATGATCTGAGTGTAGAGCCTGTGTCGCCCAAGCCGTTTATAAAGCAAATCCCCAACCGCCGCTTCATCCGCAATCAGCCGAGCGGTCGACATGGACAACAATCCAATGATCGACAACGGGAACACGAAGAGAAACAGCGCCTGGGCAAATTCCACACCATACCAGAACCCCAGCACCGCAAGCGCCGAAATAATGGCGCTGCCAAAAGCCAGCATCCACAGCCCAGACACCCGCCCGATAAACAGCAATCGGTTGCAGTTGATGCGCACCATATCTTCCAGATCAATCGTCGCCTGGCCACCATGCCGGCGGGCACGCAAAACCATGTCAAATGGCACGCCCAACACCCAATGACTGGCTGTTGACCAGATCACCGCCAAGCCGATCCAATACCAAAGATTTGAAAATGATCGCATGTCGATCACTTCAAAAACAGCTTCGTACCAATCCAATTTGGGAATTCCTCATCCAATTCCGACAGACTTTAACCCCTGGTCGATCTGATGCCCACCCTTGAGGTAAGCTCAAAACCATGGCAAGCGGGTCACAGTGACACGAAGGACACCAAGTCATGCCAAAACACACAGCACCCTATCCCGCCAGCCGGTTCCGCCGCATGCGTAAGACACCCGCTTTGCGCGAACTGCAACGGGAAAATACACTAACGACCAAAGATTTGATCTGGCCCGTGTTTATTAGAGAGGGCAAGGACGATGCAACGCCAATTGCATCCATGCCCGGTGTCGAAAGGTTAACGCTGGACCGGCTGGTCATTGCAGCGCAGACGGCGGTGGATTTGGGCATTCCCGCAATTTGCCTGTTCCCGTACATCGAACAAGACCTCAAAACAGAGGATTGCGCCGATGCGTGGAGCCCGGACAATCTGGTCAACCGCGCCATTCGCCTGCTGAAATCCAAGGTCCCAGACCTCGCCATCATGACGGATGTCGCGCTGGATCCTTATAATATCAACGGCCATGATGGCTTTGTCGTGGATGGGGAAATCCTGAATGATGAAACCGTCGCGGCTTTGGTCAAAATGGCCGTCGCCCAGGCCGAGGCGGGCGCTGACATAATCGGCCCCTCTGACATGATGGATGGGCGCATAGGGGCGATCCGGACCGCTCTGGAAGACGGCGGTTACCACCAAACAACGATCATGTCCTACGCTGCCAAATATGCTTCGGCCTTTTACGGGCCGTTCCGCGACGCGGTTGGGGCCAGCGGGGCGCTGAAAGGCGACAAAAACACCTATCAAATTGACCCGGCCAATACAGATGAAGCGATCCGCCAGGTCGGAAGAGACTTGGCCGAAGGGGCCGATATGGTCATGGTCAAACCCGGAATGCCCTATCTGGACATCTGCCGCCGTGTCAAAGATGAATTCCACGCCCCGACATTTGCCTATCAAGTCTCTGGCGAATACGCGATGCTGCGCGGTGCCGCGGATAACGGCTGGATCAATCCGACGGCATCTATGCTGGAAAGCCTGATGGCCTTCAAACGCGCCGGATGCGATGGCATCCTGACCTATTTCGCCCTAGATGCAGCGCGCGCAATCAACCGCTGATTTTTTGGGTCAGGCCACTATCTGTGATGACATCCGGTTTGGCCCATACTATACTTAGTGCAATCGACCAAAAAGGTCACTTTCAGGCAAAAGCATATAAGGGCAAAAAATGAATAACCTAAACCGGCGGTTTGTAATTGCAGGAACACTTGGCACGGCATTGGCACTGACAGCCTGCGCCAAGCAGTCTACTCAGGAAGTTAACCAAGGGATTGATATGCGCGTTGATGCGGCATTGGTCAATCTTTACGACACAACACCAGGCGCACGTGATCTGGCCGACAAATCTGTGGGCATGCTGGTCATGCCACTGATCACAGAGGCCGGGTTTGGCTTTGGCGGGTCCTATGGACAAGGTGCATTGCGCATCCAAGACGTCAGCGTCGACTATTACTCTGTCATCGAAGGCAGCTTTGGCGCACAGATCGGCGCTCAGCAGTTTTCCTATGTCCTCTTCTTCATGACCGAAGAAGCGCTTGCTGGGTTTAGACAGTCATCTGGTCTTGCAGCAGGTGCAGACCTTAAAATGACAGTCCTGAACGATGGCGAACAGGTTGCAGCAAGCACAAAAACCGCGCTTTCCCCTGTTGTCGGGGTCGTTTTTGGCCGCGCTGGTGTGATTGCGGGGGCCACAATCGAAGGTTCCGTTTACCAGCGTCTTCCGCAGTAAACTCCAAACCCTCAGGCAGAATACCAAAGGCGCGATGCAATTTCGCGCCTTTTTTACATCGTTTTCGGCTTTGCTCTGGTATTTTCTGCACATGCAGTATAGGGCGCGCGAGAACCCATAAAAGGCTAGATCATGGACCTGCGTAACATCGCCATCATTGCCCACGTTGACCACGGCAAAACGACACTTGTTGACGAACTGCTGAAACAATCCGGGGCGTTTCGAAAAAATCAGGCTGTTGCCGAACGGGCAATGGATTCCGGTGACCTCGAAAGAGAGCGCGGAATCACAATTCTTGCCAAGGCAACAAGCGTCGAATGGAAAGGCACACGGATCAATATCGTGGACACGCCCGGCCACGCCGATTTCGGCGGCGAAGTCGAACGTATCCTGTCGATGGTGGACGGCGTTGTCTTGCTTGTCGATGCCGCCGAAGGCCCGATGCCACAAACGAAATTCGTAACCTCCAAGGCCTTGGCGCTTGGGCTGCGTCCAATCGTTGTCTTGAACAAAGTCGACAAACCAGACGCAGAACCAGACCGCGCCCTGGACGAAGTGTTCGACCTGTTTGCCAATCTTGATGCGAATGACGACCAACTGGACTTCCCGCATATGTTTGCGTCTGGACGTGCTGGCTGGGCTGATTCAGAACTGGACGGTCCACGCAAAGACTTGTCAGCTTTGTTTGACCTGATCGTCAATCATGTTCCAAAACCAAAACAGCAGGCCCACCAGGAAGAGCCCTTCCGCATGCTGGCCACGACACTTGGTGCCGACGCTTTCATCGGACGCACGCTGACGGGCCGCGTTGAAAGCGGTAAGATCCAAACAGGCGCGACGGTTCAGGCCTTGTCACGCATCGGGCAAAAAATCGAACAGTTTCGCGTCACAAAAATTCAGGCCTTCCGTGGTCTTTCCCTGGCCCCAATCGACGAAGCCGTCGCAGGCGACATCGTAACTCTGGCTGGAATGTCCAAGGCGACCGTGTCTGATACGATCTGCGCGCTGGCGGTCGAAGAACCGCTTTACGCCCAACCAATCGATCCACCGACCATTTCGGTGACCTTCATGATCAATGACAGCCCCCTGGCCGGTCGCGAAGGCAAAAAGGTTCAGTCCCGCGTCATCCGCGAACGTCTGATGAAAGAGGCAGAATCCAACGTGGCCATCCACGTCACAGATTCTCCGGGCGGCGAATCCTTTGAGGTTGCCGGTCGTGGCGAATTGCAAATGGGCGTTTTGATCGAAAATATGCGCCGCGAAGGGTTCGAACTGTCGATCTCACGCCCACAGGTTCTGTTCCGTGAAGAAGACGGACAACGACTTGAGCCTATTGAAGAGGTCACGATTGACGTTGATGACGATTATTCCGGCGCAGTGATCGAAAAGATCACGGGTGCACGCAAAGGTGCTTTGGTTGAAATGAAACCGTCCGGTGTGGGAAAAACACGGATCATCGCCCATGTGCCGTCCCGTGGACTAATCGGATACCACGGTGAGTTCCTGACAGACACGCGCGGAACCGGTGTTCTGAACCGCGTATTCCAAGAATGGGCCCCGCATAAAGGTCCAATTCCGGGCCGTCGTGCGGGCGTTCTGATTTCCATCGAATCAGGCCAATCGGTGCCCTTCGCCCTTTGGAACCTCGAAGAGCGTGGCCACATGTTTATCGGTGCGCAGGAACAGGTTTATCAAGGCATGATCATCGGCGAACACAGCCGTGAAAACGATCTGGAAGTGAACCCGCTTAAGGGTAAGAAACTGACCAACGTGCGCGCCTCTGGCACGGATGAGGCCGTTCGCCTGACCACGCCAGTGACCATGTCCCTGGAACAAGCCATCGCCTATATCGATGATGATGAGCTGGTCGAAGTCACGCCAAATTCGATCCGGATGCGCAAACGCCATCTTGACCCGCATGAGCGTAAACGCGCAGCACGCGCAGGCTGATCGCCAACACCACACCAAAAAAGAGCCGGATGTTTAAAAACACCCGGCTCTTTTTTTTGAACTGTTTTGATCCCTAATCTGTGGTTTCTATAACCATCAAATCCCGTTCCGAAGAGGTCTTCGCAAATTCCAGCGCTTCCTGATAGCGCGGGGAATTATAACACGCGACGCCGTCCTCAACCGTCGGGAACCGGGCCACCACATTGCGTGCCCTGTCATTGCCTTCCAGCTGCACATAACGCGAACCACGTGCGATGAACACTCCGCCATGCTCTTCGATCGCATCTTTGGCGATCACCGCGTATTTCATGTAAGTTTCTTCATCCGTCACATTCACATGTGCAATCCAAAGTGCGCCCATCTTTAACCTCCCAATACAGATTTCGCGGCAGCAATCGCCGCTTCAGCGTTCTCAGCATCCTTGCCGCCACCCTGCGCCAAATCAGGGCGACCACCGCCCCCCTTGCCGCCCAGTTCAGCAACCGCAGCACGGACCAAATCAACGGCAGACAGGCTGCCCTTCAGATCATCCGTGACACCCGCGGCAACGGCGGCCTTGCCATCGCTATCCGCAATCAGCAGAACCGCACCAGAGCCGATGCGCGATTTATGTTCGTCGATCAAAGACGGCAGGTCTTTTCCAGACACGCCTTTCAAGACCTGCGCCACAAAGGAAACGCCATTCACATCAAGGGCTTCTGCCGCGTCGCTCTGTTGACCGCCCCCCGACATCGCCAATTCCCGGCGCAGCTGAACCACTTCATTCTGCAAGGCCTTGCGTTCATCCATCAGGGACTTGACCCGGTCCAACACTTCACTCGGGCGCGCCTTGAGCGTGCCTGCAACAGTGGCCAGGCTGTTGGCCGCCCCTGACAAATAGTCCAACGCAGCCGCCCCTGTCAGCGCTTCAATCCGGCGCACACCGGACGAAGACGCGCTGTCGCCCAGGACAACACACAGGCCAATATCACCGGTTTGGCGCACATGAGTCCCGCCACACAATTCCAGCGAATAGGTCTGACCGTCGCTTCCCTTGCCAGTGTCTGCATGCCCCATGGACACGACACGCACCTCATCGCCGTATTTTTCCCCAAACAACGCTTGCGCCCCAATGGCGCGGGCGTCGTCTGGCGTCATGATCCGTGTTTCCACCGCAGTGTTCTGGCGAATGAACGCATTTACATCGGCCTCAACCGTTGCAAGTTCCTGTTCCGTCAGGGCTTTGCTGTGTGAAAAGTCAAACCGCAAACGGTCATCTGCATTCAAAGAGCCACGCTGTGCCACATGGTCGCCCAAGGTCACCCGCAGCGCCTCATGCAGCAAGTGGGTTGCCGAATGGTTTGCACGGATCGCCGAACGGCGCGTGTGATCCACGACCAACTGGGCGCCCTGCCCCTTTTCAAACTGACCGTCTGTCACCTCTGCAAAATGGATAAAGACATCCGCAACCTTTTTGGTGTCCGTGATCCGTGCCTTGCCCGATTCCGTTGTGACCAAACCTGTGTCGCCAATCTGCCCCCCAGATTCCGCGTAAAACGGTGTCTGATTGACCACGATCTGAACCACATCACCCGCCTTGGCTGCGCCAATCGCCGCACCATCTTTGACCAAAGCCAGTATCTGTCCCTCTGCCGTTTCGGTCGAATAGCCCAAGAATTCGGTCGTGCCGAATTCCTGCGCCAAATCAAACCAAATCGTAGCGTCCGCGGTTTCACCCGATCCAGCCCAAGCCGCCCGGGCCAAAGCCTTTTGCGCCTCCATTGCTGTGTCAAATCCGGCAACGTCCAAGGACACCTCTTTTTCACGCAAGGCATCCTGCGTCAAATCCAGCGGAAAACCGTATGTGTCATAAAGCTTAAACGCCGTTTCACCGGGCAATTCTGCCCCCTCGGGCAGTTTTGCAACTTCGTCATCCAACAAACGCAAGCCGCGATCCAACGTCTGGATGAACCTCGTTTCTTCGATCTGCAGTGTCTCTTCGATCAGCGCCTGTCCACGACCAAGTTCCGGATAGGCCTGGCCCATCTGGCGCACAAGTTCGGGCACCAAAAGATGCATCACCGGATCCTTCGCCCCCAACAAATGCGCATGCCGCATGGCGCGTCGCATAATCCGGCGCAAGACATATCCGCGCCCCTCATTTGACGGCATCACGCCATCTGCGATCAGGAACGATGTTGACCGGATATGGTCCGCAATCACACGCAAATGCGCGTTCCCCGGACCTTTGGGATCTTGGTTGGTCACATGCGCGCTTGCCTCGATCAGCGCACGCATCAAATCCGTTTCATAGACATCGTGACTGCCCTGCAGCAGCGATGCAATCCGTTCAAGCCCCATCCCAGTGTCAATCGACTGTTTGGGCAGATCTTCGCGATGACCATCCTCAAACTGTTCGTGCTGCATAAAGACGAGGTTCCAGATCTCGATAAACCGATCGCCATCCTCTTCAGCAGAGCCGGGCGGGCCACCCCAAACATGGTCGCCGTGATCGTAAAAAATCTCAGAGCTTGGGCCACAGGGGCCGGTTGGGCCCATCATCCAAAAATTGTCATCCGTTGGAATTCGGATGATCCGGTCATCCGAAAGACCGGCCACCTTTTTCCAAATCTCAGCGGCCTCGTCATCCGTGTGATAGACCGTAACCAACAGCTTGTCTTTGTTGATCTCAAAATCCTTGGTCAACAACTCCCAAGCAAAAGGGATCGCTTCATTCTTGAAATAGTCACCGAATGAAAAATTGCCGAGCATTTCAAAAAATGTCAGGTGCCGGGCCGTATAGCCCACATTGTCCAAATCATTGTGTTTGCCGCCCGCGCGCACACATTTTTGCGCGGTCGTCGCGCGCGTATAATCGCGCTGCTCTACCCCGGTAAACAGGTTCTTGAACTGCACCATACCCGAATTGACAAACATCAAAGTCGGGTCATTGCGTGGAACAAGAGGAGAGCTTTCGACCACTTTATGGTCGTTGCGTTCAAAGTAGTTCAGATAAGTGGACCGGATTTCGTTCAGGCTGGCCATGATATTTGGTCTTTCAAGCGGCGGACAAAAGTTCAATACCGTTTATCCGCAAGGGCTTGGGCTGTCCACCGCAACAAAAGGCCCGGTGAACATCACCGGGCCTTTTGTCTCAATATCCATAATCTTTGAAGGGTTTAGCCGTCCAACACGGCGTCATCAGTGTCACCCATCTTGGCATTTGCAGCGGCAACCTGGCCTTCATAGTCAAAATCCAACCCGTGCGACGCGCGAATTTTATCTTCGATTTCCAGCGCAGTCAGTGGATTGTCCCCCAAGAACTGCTTGGCATTTTCACGCCCCTGACCAATACGTTCGTCACCATAGCTGAACCAAGACCCTGATTTTTCGACGATTCCCGCCTTCACGCCCAGATCCAAAAGTTCGCCAAATTTGGAAATCCCTTCGCCATACATGATGTCGAATTCCACCTGTTTGAACGGTGGTGCGACTTTGTTCTTAACGATCTTCACGCGCGTAGCGTTGCCCACAACCTCATCCCGATCTTTCAGCGCGCCGATGCGGCGAATATCAAGACGCACGGAAGAGTAAAACTTAAGCGCATTGCCCCCGGTCGTTGTTTCAGGACTTCCGAACATAACGCCGATTTTCATGCGGATTTGGTTGATAAAGATCACCATGCAGTTGGAACGCGCGATGCTGCTGGTCAATTTCCGCATTGCCTGGCTCATCAGGCGGGCGTGAACACCGACGCTGGAATCCCCCATATCGCCTTCGAGTTCCGATTTCGGCGTCAGCGCAGCAACGGAATCGACAACGACAACACTAACGGCACCAGATCGTACCAACGTGTCCACAATCTCTAGCGCTTGTTCCCCTGTGTCAGGTTGGGAAATCAGCAATTCATCCAGATCAACACCAAGCTTCCGGGCGTAAAGCGGATCCAACGCGTGTTCCGCATCCACGAATGCACATACGCCGCCGCTTTTTTGTGCTTCGGCAATGCAATGCAATGTTAGCGTCGTCTTACCAGAGCTTTCTGGACCGTAAATCTCTACCACCCGGCCTTTTGGCAATCCGCCAATACCCAAAGCAATATCCAGCCCAAGAGATCCGGTTGAAATTGCCTCTATTTCTTGGGCCGGGTTATCAGCCCCCATCTTCATGATAGAGCCTTTTCCAAACTGCCGTTCAATCTGCGCCAATGCAGAATCCAAGGCTTTTTGCTTTTCGCCGTCTTTTTTATTTGTCATGTCCAAAACTTCTGCCATAGCCATTTTCTGGTTCCTTATTCCACACCCGTCACGGGGCGGCAATGCTGCCTGATGTTCGCCTCTTGTTCTTATTGCGACTTATGAGACCAAAAAGGGAACATTTCAAGTAAATTGTTCACATCCCAGGTTTTCAGATAGTGGTTAACAATGTGTTTAAGTTGGCAATGGCGTACAAAATAATGTACGTAATTCACGCTAATGCACTACGGTCAAACATTTATACCGTTTCAAGACATTAGTGAATTTGGTTCTGAACCGTTGATGTCAGGTCAGACAGGGAAAACGGTTTCGGCAAGAACACAGAGTTTGGGATTCGCGCCTGTTGTTCTGGAAAACTGTCTTCCGCATATCCAGACACAAAGACAACCTTCACATCTGGCCGGTCTTGCAGCGCCTTGGCGACCCAGCTCGGCCCATCCATCCCCGGCATGACCACATCCGTTACAAACACGTCAATGTCCAATCCCGGGTCCTCTAGCGTCTTTAGGGCCTCTTCGGCGTTCTCGGCCTCTAGCACCGTGTAGCCGCGCAGTTTTAGGGCGCGTGAGGCGAAAGCCCGAACTGGGGCTTCGTCCTCGACCAACAGCACCACACCGCCCGCCGCTGCATGGGTGGGTTTGGGTAATTCTTCCACGACAGGTTGGGCGGAATGATCGACGCGCGTATGGGCCGGAAAATACAGAGTAAAGGTTGTGCCGGTACCAACAACACTATCAACGAAAATATACCCCCCTGTCTGTTTTACGATTCCATAAGCCATCGACAATCCCAAACCCGTGCCTTCGCCGGTTCGTTTCGTCGTAAAGAAAGGTTCGAATATCTTTGGCAATTGATCCGGTGAGATGCCAGTGCCCTGATCAGAAACAGAAATCACAACATAGCTTCCCGGCGGAACGACAGCGCGATCCCGTTCAAAGGCCTGCGATAGGTGTTCGACGCGCGATTTTATCTGCACCTCCCCGCCGTTGGACATGGCATCACGCGCATTGACGACAAGGTTCATTATCACCTGTTCCAACTGCCGTTTGTCCGCCCGGATTGGCAGAATATCAGGATCGTGGGACAGCGACAGTGACACCCGCTCTCCGACCAAACGCCCCAAAAGATGCGCCAAATCATCAAGCGTATCGCGGATTTCGATCACTTCTGGCTTCAACGTTTGTTTGCGGGAAAAGGCAAGCAATTGGCCCACAAGGCTGGCCGCCCGGTTGGCATTTTGCTTCACCTGAACCAGATCTCCAAAATCCGGGTCGTTTTCATCATGACGCAACAACAACAGATCGCAATGGCCGCTGATTGCGGTTAGCAAGTTGTTGAAATCATGCGCAACGCCGCCCGCAAGTTGGCCGATGGCCTGCATTTTCTGGCTTTGGACAAATTGCGCTTCGAGCGTTTTCAGTTTTGTCGCGTCGTTGAGCACGACCACAAGGACCGTTTGCCCTTCTTCCTGAACGCGGGTCAGCGTGACCCGTAAATAGACGTCCTGCTTCTGACGCGACGCGCGAACGAACTCTGATCGCAGCTCTCCCGTGGTTTCCGCGGCATCCGCCAGCCAGTCGGCGACGGATCGGCCCAACCCTTCGACGAGATCGCTGAAACAAAAATCAGGCGCGTCCTCTATGGCCAGCAATTCGCGGGCCAATCGGTTGCACAGCTGGATCTCTCCCGTCGGCGCAACCTTTAACAGCGGCACAGGCAATTCATCGAACAAATCCCAATTGCGCACGCTATTGACCGTTTCTTCGTCATCCGGCAGCAAAAATACTTCTCTCCGCCCGCCAGGGCCGTGCACGATGCAGACCCTTACATTGACCGGGCCCATGTGGCTGGCAACCTCATGGATGCCACCGCTGCGCAAGGGGAGATCGTTGAAAATCCTGTCCAATGCCGACACGCGCCCGCCCATCAAACGACGCAGCGCATCATTCATGAACAAAACCGTGCCCGCCTTGCTGATGGTCATCATCGGCAGGCTGATGCCTTCGGCGCTGCGCCCGGGATTGCTGCGTTCTGCGATGTCTTCCAGACGCCACAGGAACCCTTCATACCCAAGCTGATGGACGGAAAGGCGCAAATGACCGCGCCGCATGACCACGTCTTCGCGCGCAAACCCGTCCATCATCGCCTTGGTTTGCAATCGGTAAAGCGTCGCACTTGGCGCGGCAAAGACATCGTTCAGAGACGCCAAAAGCGTCTTTCCATCCGCCCCAAACCTTTCGCGCGCAGCGCGGTTGCGATAGCCAATCACGCCCTCGCGGTTGGTGGTGAAACTGGGGGATGCATCCCGATCAACAAAGCTTGCCACGGTCTTTTGCAACTGCAACTGCGCCCGCCGATCCCGCGCCGACAAATGAAACACCATTGCGGAAAGGATCAAAAACGTCGCGCCCACACAAAATAGAAACAGGCCGACCTGCGTGTTGGGGACATAAAATGCGACACCCAGGATCGCCACAGCGATAGCAATCAGCAAATTGACCTTTGGCGCCAATTGCACTGAAAACTCTGTCAGCGGGTGGCGAGACAACGCCATGTGCGACACTTCAATCTCCCTTCACGATTCGGTTCGGTCGTACTTCGAAGGGAATTAGATTAACCGGCGATTAATATTGATCGAAACACAACCATTAGTTGTGTAGCAAATCGATCAAACGCGCGTCAATAGAGAGATATGGAAGCCGTCACCACCATCAAGCGGCGTGAACTGGCGTGAGGTCTGCACCGACCACTCTGGATGGGCTTGAATAAACGCTTCAACCTGCCGCGCATTTTCGACATCAAACATGGAACAGGTGACATAGGCCAAAACGCCATTTTTATCCACGAATTCAGAGGCTTCTTCAAGAATATTCATCTGAACGGAAACAAGCTCTTCCAGGCGGGCCTGGGTCAGGTCCCACTTGCCGTCCGGTGAACGCCGCCAAGAGCCGCTGCCAGAACACGGCACATCGCACAGGACGAGGTCAAACTTGTCATCCCCAATTTCGGACAGCGTCAAGATTTTCATCTTAGCACCGGCGCGTTTGGCGCGATCCGGGATGTCTTTCATCCGCGCAGGCAGCGCGTCATGGGCCACAACCCGGCCAGCGCCCTTTGCCGCAATGGCAAGGCTTTTGCCGCCGCCCCCCGCACAGAAATCGAGAACATGGCTGGTGCCATCCAAAGGCAACGCATCAACGACCGCCTGAGAGGCCGCGTCTTGCAGTTCGACCATTCCGGATTGAAACGTTTCCCCCACAGCGACGCGGCGCGGGTTTTCACGAACTTCCAACGCCGTTTCCGACAAAGGATGTTCAATCGCGATGACACCATCATCGGCCAAAGCGTGAATGGCGCGGTCGCGATCCGTTTTCGCCGTGTTCACGCGCAAGAAAACAGGGGCGCGGGTGCGCGACAGTTCAAGCACCGCATCCGCCTGATCTTTGAGAGAGGCATCAAAAAGCGGCAAAAGCCATTCGGGGCAATCCAGCCGCACAGAACGTGGCGCATCTGCAAGATTATGCGTCTCTTGCTCTTCAGGCGACAAGGCATGGGGCGCGTATTTATCGCCGGAAAACAATGAATTAACGTCCAATCCTTGCACACGCGCCAGCCCGATCATGATACCACGGCCCGTATTGGCCCCGCCCAGATGACCATAAGAGGCACGGCAGCGCACGGCCTCAAACACCAGATCACGAATGGCAGCCCGGTCACCAGAGCCCGCGTAACGGTTGGAACGTGCCCAGGTGGTCAGGACTTTTTCGCTGGCTTCGCCCGTCAGGATCCGATCCAGGATATCAATTGCAGCGGCATATCGTGCTGATGGAGTCATGGGTCGGATCCAGTTTAATTATGCGACGTATCGCGTTGAATTATATGATGTTATGCGCCGCGATAGTTCGGGCTTTCGCGGGTGATCTGCACGTCATGAACATGGCTTTCTTTCAAACCAGCGCCCGTGATCTTAACGAACTTGCAGTTCTTGCGCATCTCGGCAATCGTTGCATTCCCGGTATAGCCCATAGCCGCCCGCAGACCGCCCACCAACTGGTGCACTACTGCCCCGGCAGAGCCCTTATAGGCGACCTGACCTTCGATGCCTTCGGGAACCAGCTTGTCCCCTGCAGCGTCTTGCTGGAAATACCGGTCGGCTGATCCACGCGCCATCGCACCCAAACTGCCCATGCCGCGGTAAGATTTGAACGAACGTCCCTGATACAGGATCACTTCGCCCGGGCTTTCGTCGGTGCCCGCAATCATGCTGCCAACCATGGCGCAAGATGCACCGGCGGCGATGGCCTTTGCGAAGTCACCGGAAAACTTGATGCCGCCATCCGCGATAACAGGTGTATCCCCTGCGGCCTCAGCACAGTCTCCGATTGCCGTTAGTTGCGGCACACCGACCCCGGCGACAATCCGCGTGGTACAGATGGATCCCGGACCAATGCCGACTTTCACCGCATCAGCGCCAGAGCCGATCAAAGAGCGCGTCGCCTCGCCCGTGGCAACATTGCCCGCTATGATCTGGACTTCATTGGATAATTTCTTGGCGCGTTCAACGGCTTTGGCAACACCCTCAGAGTGCCCATGGGCCGTATCGATCACAACCAGATCAACGCCCGCATCTACAAGCGCTTCGGTCCGCTCGAACCCGGCATCGCCCACAGTAGAGGCCGCAGCGACCCGCAAACGCCCCAGCTGATCTTTGCACGCCGTGGGGTTCAGAACCGCTTGTTCGATATCTTTCAGCGTCAGCAAACCGGTCAGCTTGCCATTGCCATCTGTCACCAGCAGCTTTTCGATCCGCCGGGCCTGCATCAGGCTTTTGGCCTCTCCCAGATCGGCCGGCTCTGTCAGGATCGCCAGATCCTCTGAGGACATCATGAATTTGACAGGTGTCTTGTCCTCATCGGCAAAGCGCATGTCGCGATTTGTAACGATTCCAACAACATGCCCGTCACTGTTCACAACCGGAAAGCCGCTGACATTGTAGCGTTCCTGCAGTGCCTTTGCATCTGCAAGGGTCTGATCCGGCGTCAAGGTGATCGGGTTATAAACGATCCCGCTTTCAAACCGCTTCACCCGGCGCACTTCTCTGGATTGTTCTTCTACCGACAGGTTGCGGTGAATAACCCCGATGCCACCGGCCTGCGCCATGGCGATCGCCATGCGGGCCTCTGTCACCGTGTCCATCGCTGAACTGAGCAAGGGTATATTCATCGCAATAGAGCGGGTGACATAGGTCGTGGTGTCTGCGCCGGCGGGCAGAACGCTAGACGCAGCTGGAACCAGCAGAACGTCATCAAATGTGAGAGCCTCGCGAATCTCCATATCAGTCTCCTTGGAGGTGTTCGTTTGACGCCTCCCTATTTCACGGGCGGCACAGAATGGGAAGCCCCAGCAGCAGAAATCTGAGCGGTTTCGTCGATTTTCCCAACCAAAAACCCGTTTACCCAAAGTGAATGGCCGTTTCAGGGCGCCGTGCTCATTTTTGGGAGCCCTGCCATCTTGACATCAGGCCACCGGACCGTAAGCCACAGGGTCAAGGTTGAAGGACATCTTCGCCGCCAAGCGCAGCACTATGGGCTGCGAAAACCGCGTCGGTATGATAAAGATGACCTTCGAAAGAGAACAAACACGCCCGGGCAGATCATCATTCGGCCAAAGGCGAAAAATCACAGGGCTAGGCTGATGGGAAAACATCCAAGTAACGTTTATTCACTGGTGGCAGATGTCGGCGGCACAAACACTCGGGTTGCCCTGGCGAAGGGGTCTAAACTGGTGCCCGATACTGTGCGCAAATATTCCAATGCCAGCTATGCAGGTCTGGAAACCGTGTTGCGGGCCTATGTCAGCGACGAAGGCGATGTTGATTGTATGTCCGCCTGCGTGGCGGTGGCCGGGCCAGTCCGTGACGGCGTTGGAGAGCTGACCAATCTGGATTGGCACATCGACAAGGACACGTTGATCCGGGCCACCAAGGCCGAAAACGTTGCGATCCTGAATGACCTTCAGGCGCAGGGACACGCGCTTGGGTTTATCGAGGATGAAAACATCCTGCCGATCATCCAATGTGATACCGCCCCGGCCAAGGACGCCACGATGTTGGTGCTGGGCGTCGGAACCGGCGTGAATGCGGCAACGGCCATTCAAACCGGCGCTGGGCGGATTGTCCCGCCTTCGGAATGTGGTCATGCGAATTTGCCCATACGCACCGAAGATGAACTGAGGTTTTGTAAATATATCGAATCCGTGCACGGGTTTCCGTCTGTCGAGGACATCCTGTCCGGGCGCGGCCTGCAGCACGCCTATCGTTGGCTGGGCCATGAGGCCGGTGACGAAAAAGAACTAACCGCCGCAGAGATCATGGCCGGGGTCAACGATGGCAGCGATCCCCGCGCGGAACAGGCAGCACGGATGTTCGTCAAGATTCTGGGCACGGTTGCCGGGAATCTGTCGCTGATCCAGCTGCCCTTTGGCGGCGTCTTTCTGATCGGCGGCGTGGTGCGGGCAATGGCGCCGCATCTGATCGAGTTCGGATTTGTAGAAGCCTTCCGCGACAAAGGGCGTTTTGCCGGGTTCATGACGAATTTCTCTGTTTCTGTCATCGAAGACGACTTTGCCGCTTTGATCGGCTGCGCAAGTCACCTGGCCGATCCGGGCTAACGTAAACCGCACGTTAACCAAACCCGGTTTAGCTAAGCGCTCTGGTTAACGTCGGTAAGGCACCCTGCCCTTGCCGGATCCGTCTTGGGGGATGCGATGGCGCTGCGCAAAGATCTACAAATCCTGATTGCCGATGATATGGCCGTCAGCCGGCAAATTCTGGAACAGCTGTTGGAACAGCTGGGGGTGACGACGGTGCGAACCGCCGCCACCGGGACAGAGGCGATTGAAAGCCTGGATCGCCAGCCCGCCGATATGATCATTGCCGATCTTCACATGCCCGGTTTAAACGGCTTTGAGCTGTTGCAAAGATTGCGCAATGACCGCCGACATTGCCGGATCGGCTTTGTTCTGACCAGTGGCGATGACGACAACCCCGCAATAACAGAAGCCTGGCACAACGGGCTGGACAGGTTTTTGGCAAAACCCTTTGATCAGGACAGGCTTGTGTCGTGCCTGGAAGCTGTGGCGGGCCGCATCTAGCGGCATTCCGAAAAGCGCCAATGGCCGCGCGGCGCGTGATGGTTGTTGATCCGCCCAGAGAGGTCCAACAGCCTGTGTTCACGAACCTTTACGCTTCCAGCTCTGCATCCCAATAGAGGAAATCCAGCCAGGTATCGTGCAGATGCCCAGGCGGAAAGCGCCGCCCCATGTTGCGCAGTTCTTCTGAACCCGGCTGACGCGGAGGTTTGCGCAGGCTCAGCCCCGCATCACTCAAACTGCGCGACCCTTTGCGCAGATTGCAGGGGGAACAGGCGGCCACGACGTTTTCCCAGCTGGTCACACCGCCGCGGGCGCGGGGAATGACGTGGTCAAAGGTCAAATCCCCTTTGGCTCCACAATATTGGCAACAAAACTCATCCCGCAAGAACAGGTTGAACCGTGTGAACGCCACACGTCTTTGCGGCTTCACGTAATCCTTGAGAACCACAACCGAAGGGATTTTGATCTTGGTCGACGGGCTGTGCACAAAAGTGTCGTATTCAGCAACAATATCGACCCGATCCAGGAACGCGGCCTTTACCGCGTCCTGCCAGGACCACAGTGAAAGCGGCAGATACGAAAGAGGCCGGTAATCTGCATTTAAAACCAAGGCTGGATGATGCTTAAGCCCGCCGGGCTCTCGCACAAATTCCGTTCTGAAGTCGCCATCCATTGGTCGTTACAACCTTTGCTGCTATATTTCAGTCTTTCCTTAATCGCGACTATATATGGCAGTCGCGAAGTGACAAGCCCCGATATTTAGCGTGGCTCAACGGCATGTTGCCGCGGTATCGTTACAGTCGCGTGACAGGCCGGATCACAATTCACGAAATTATTTCGGAAGGATTGGCGGGCGTGCCCTGCCCGCGCCAAATCTTGGCCCGGCAAAAATGCGGTTTAAGGCCCTGAACTAGCCCGCGCTTGGTCGGGTCCCAGTTGCTTTCGAAAACAATGCGTCTGAACAGCAACCGTATCGCCAGTGGCCTCTGGCGTCCAAAGCGCATCAACAAAACTTCGTTCAATCGCCCATCCATGGCGTTGGTAGAAACGCTCGGCGCGCGTGTTTCCCGCGGTGCAGAACAACTTGGCCTCTGCCACACCCGTCTGCGAAATCATCTGTTCACCGTGGCGCAACAACGCCGTAGCAACCCCAGACCCGCGCGCCTGCGGTGCAACATAAAGCTTTTCCAGTTCGGCCCCCTGCGTTGTCACAAAGCCCAAAACCTGATCATGCGCAGCAACCCAAAACGGGTTTTCCGCCTGTTCAAACCAGAGCGTGAAATATTCAGGCGTTCTGAACCGCAAGATCGATGCAGGCACGAGGACCGCATGGGCGTCATGCCACCCTTGATGCCACAGCTTCAGGATGGCATCCGTATCGTCCTGTGTCGCAGGCCGAATTTCGATCATAGGATCCAATGGTGTTGCTGTGGCCTGTGTCAAAGCGTCGACATCACTCCAGCCCCAGCTTGTCGCGCATAAAGGCCAAAGCAACGCTTAGCCCATCCGGCGCGATGCCATGCGCCGTGCCCTTCATGATATGGGCATAGACATCGAGACCAGCGGTTTGCAGGGCCTCGGCGGCGGCTGGCAGGCTTTGTGGCGGAACGACCTCATCCTGATCGCCATGCAACAGTAAAACCGGCGGCCGGGACTTGATTTCATCCTGCAAATGCTCTGGCGCCAACAATCGGCCGGAAAATCCGACGACACCTGCGACCGCTTCTGCGCGACGAGGCGCGACATGCAGGCTCATCATTGTGCCTTGGGAAAACCCAAACAGAATCAAACGATCCGCCGTCAGCCCCTCATCGGCCAGAACCTGATCCAGAAACGCGTTCAGATCTCCGGTGGACGTTTCGATAGAGGCCGCAACGGATTCTTCAGGAGAGCCATCCATCCACGGGATCGGAAACCACTGATAGCCAAAGGGATTGCCGGAACATTTTTCCGGGGCGTCGGGCGCATAATAGGCGGTTCCGGGCAAATGCTCTGCCAAGGTTTCGCTGATATCCAGCAAATCCTTACCATCGGCGCCATATCCGTGCAGGAACACCACAACCTGTTTTGCCTGCCCCATGGGCACGCCACGGCGGCCAGTTTGCAATCCTTCGCTCATCTCAGTCCCTCACGTTGTTTGATAATCCGGTAGTAGGCCCACAACAGCCGCGCTGCAACACTTCGCCACGGGGCCCAGTCTTGCGCCATGATCGCCATGTCTTTGGCACTGGGCCGATCGGGCAAATCGAACAACACGCGTGCGGATTCTTGCAAGGCCAAATCGCCAGCGGCAAAGACATCCGCCCGCCCCAGGGAAAACATCGCGTAAATATCTGCTGTCCATTGCCCGATGCCCGGAACTGCGGTCAGCGTTTTGATCACCTCTTGCGTGGGCATGTCGCGCAATTGGTCATAGCCAAGCCCGGATTGGGCAAGCGCCAGAGCATACCGCACCTTCGGGCGGCTAAGCCCGCAGCCGCGCAGTTCTTCCTCAGAAGCCCCAAGCACCGACTGTTCTTCGGTCAAACCAGCCTCTTCCAACCGCGCCCAGATTGCACTGGCCGAGGCCACGCTGACCTGCTGGCTGACAATCGCGCTCAGCAAAGCGGCGAATCCGTCTGCCCTCAGGCGCAGTGGCAAGGGCCCGGTTTGGTCGAGCGCTGTGGCAAAGCGGGGCTCGCGGGCGGCAAGATAGGCGGCCCCCTCTGCCACGCAAGCATCGCCCAGAATGATGCGCCCGATCATTCCAGCGCCCGCGCCCAATCCAAGGCTTGTTCTGGCGTGGTGACGGTTCCAACATCCAAGGGCGGCGGCCGGCGGATCATGGCCACGGGAATTTTCAAGGCGCGCGCGGCGTCCAGTTTGGACCGGCTGGCCTGCCCGCCTGCATTTTTGACCACAAGCCAATCCACGCCCAGTTTTCTGAACAGCGCGACTTCGTCCGCGACCGAAAACGGCGGGCGCCCGATCAGAAATTCACCATTTGCAAAGGGAAACGGCCCGTCGGGCGGATCGATCTGACGACAGATCAACCGGCGTTCCGTCAGGTTTGAAAACTGGCCGAGCGTTTGCCGCCCCGTCGCCAGAAACACGACAGCGCCTTTGGGGATCAAAGCGGCGGCGTCTTTTTCAGACGCGATCTCTGTCCATTGGTCCCCGTCTTGCGCCACCCAAGGCGCACGCATCAACTGGATATAAGGAAGCCCAAGGTCTTTGGCCACGGCAGCGGTGCGCGCACTGATCCTATGCGCAAAAGGATGGGTGGCGTCGATGATGGCGGTTATACCTTTGGCCTTCAGAAAGTCGCGAAAGGGCGCTTCGCCACCAAACCCACCAGAAATGACCGGAAGCGCCATCTCTGCCGGGTCCCGCGTTGCCCCCGCCAAAGAGGCGATCGCAGCGATGCCAGCATCCGCCAGCCCTTGCGCAATTTCGCGCGCGCCGCGCGTTCCGGCCAGCAGCAACAGCATCAGCCTGCCCGCGCCAGAATGTCGCCCGCGCGATCCACCAGAACGACATCGCAAGTCACACCGGCATCCGTCCCCGGCCCGACCCGCGCATTCAACTGCGCCAAAGCGGCATCGGCAATGCCTTGCGCCATATCCGGCCCGATGATGCTGAGCGCTTCAAGGGCGGTATTGGCCTGCTTCACGTCCATATGTCCAAACCGTTTTGCAAGATCCTCAAAATCCACCTGACTGCGCCCGGAATGCAAATCAACCGCCCCTTGCGCCAGTTTCGTGAGCTTTCCGATCCCGCCGCCGATCGTCAACCTTTGAACCGGGTGTTTCGCGATATATTTGATCAGGCCACCGTAGAAATCGCCCATGTCCAGCATCGCATGATCTGGAAGGCCATAAAGCGCCTGAACCGCCTTTTCTGACATTGCCCCAGTGCAGCCTGCAACATGGGCCAAGCCATCCGCCCGCGCGACGTCAACTCCGCGATGGATAGACGCGATCCAGGCGGAACAGGAAAATGGGCGCACGATTCCGGTGGTGCCCAGAATCGACAGGCCGCCCTTGATCCCAAGACGCGGGTTCCAGGTCTTTTGCGCGATCTCTGCGCCGCCGGGAATGGATATGGTGATGGTGATATTCGCCATGCGTCCGAATTCGGAGGCCACGTCCTCGACAACCTGGGTCATCATTTGTCTTGGAACCGGGTTGATGGCCGCCTGCCCCGGTGGGATCGGTAGCCCCGGTTTCGTCACAACGCCCACGCCCTCACCTGCTTCAAACACGATTCCCCCGGATGACGGGCTTACCCGGGCAATGATCAACGCGCCATGGGTGACATCAGGGTCATCACCAGCATCCTTGGTGATTCCCACCTCTGCCCAGCCATCACCGTGATCCGTATGCGCGACCTGAAACACAGGGGTTTCGCCCTTTGGCAGTGTTATCGTCACCTCTGTCGGGAATGCCCCCCCGAAAAACTGCACCAAAGCCGCCTTACTGGCCGCCGTGGCGCATGCGCCAGTCGTCCAACCACGCCGCAGCTCTGTTCCGGGTTTATCTTTCATTCTGCGCACTATAGTCAGCGATGACCCTGACGCCAATTGCCCTTATGACGTCGCGGTTTTGCTTTTCGTCCCTGACACAAAACGCCATAAGTTACCTATGACCGATTCACCTGATCTTCCTGCCGCACATTGGCCAGAGCTTTTGCCCGGATGGGTGTGGCTGTGTGGTGCCGGGCCCGGTGATCCGGGCCTGCTGACATTGCACGCGTTGAACGCCCTGCGACAGGCGGATGCGATTATCTATGATGCGCTGGTGGGCAATGAGATCTTGGACTGGGCCAAGCCGGGGGCAGAGATCATTTACGCCGGCAAGCGCGGCGGCAAGCCTTCGGCCAAGCAAATCGACATTTCGCTGCGGCTGGTGGACCTGGCCAAAGCGGGCAAACGCGTGTTGCGCCTGAAGGGCGGCGATCCTTTCGTGTTTGGCCGTGGCGGCGAAGAGGCCCAGACCCTGGTGCAACATGACGTGCCGATCCGGATCATTCCGGGAATTTCGGCCGGAATCGGCGGGCTGGCCTATGCGGGCATTCCGGTAACGCATCGCGACGTAAACCAATCCGTGACCTTTGTGACCGGCCATGACCAGTCGGGGCAAACGCCCGGCTCTCTGGATTGGCAGGCGATTTCCAAAGGCAGTCAGGTCATCGTCATCTATATGGGGATGCGCCACATCGCGCGGATCACCTCTGCCCTGATAGAGGCAGGCCGCGACCCCGACGAACCCGTAGCCCTGGTCACAGACGCCACGACGGACAAGCAAAACGTGCTGGAAACCACCTTGGGCACAGCCGTTGCCGATATTGAAAAAAGCGGGATAGAGCCGCCTGCTATCATCTGCATTGGGCGTTCCGTCCTGATGCGTCAGGTTCTGGATTGGCAGGGCATGTCCCGGGGCGATGCGCCGCGCAATCTTGACCCTCTTGGACGCGACAAGCCTGCCGAAATAAAATGACCACCGGATTGATCATTGCGGCCCCGGCCTCTGGCAGCGGCAAGACAACGATTACACTTGGAATATTGCGCGCCTTGCAACGCAGCGGCGTTCCCGTGCGCGGGGCCAAAAGCGGCCCGGATTACATCGATCCCCGCTTTCACGAAGCGGCCAGCGGTCATCCGGCCCTGAACCTTGATGCCTGGGCGATGACGGATCAGCACATCGCCAAGCGCGCCTCTGGTGACGGGCTGTTGATCATCGAAGGGGCCATGGGCCTGTTTGACGGCGCGCCGCCCGACGGCAAGGGGGCCACCGCAGATCTGGCCCGCAGCCTTGGGCTGCCCGTGGTTCTGGTGGTGGATGCCGCACGCATGGCGCAGTCGATTGCGCCGATCGTGCAGGGCTTTGCCCGGCATGACGCCAGCGTCCGCGTTGTTGGCGTCATCCTGAACAAGGTCGGATCGCCGCGTCACGAAAAGATGCTGCGACGCGCCCTTGAACAAACTGGCCTGCCCGTTTTGGGCGCCCTGCCCCGAGACTCTGGCCTGACCCATCCTTCGCGCCATTTGGGGCTGGTGCAGGCCAGCGAGCGGTCGGACCTTGAAACCTTTCTCGACCATGCTGCAGATAAGGTGCTGGAAGCGGTCGATCTGCACGCGTTGCAGGCCTGTGCCACTGATCTGCCGCCCGCACCGCAATTGCCGCTCGGCAAACCACCCGCGCAAACCATCGCCATCGCGCGGGACGCAGCATTCGCCTTTTCCTACCCGCATATGCTGGCGGACTGGCGCGCAGCCGGGGCAACGCTTTCGTTTTTCTCGCCGCTGGCGGATGAGGCCCCGGCCCCTGCTGATTTCATCTTTCTACCCGGCGGCTACCCAGAGCTTTACGCTGCAAAGCTTGCCGCAGCGGCCAATTTTCGCGCTGGAATGACCCGCGCGGCGCAAACCGCTGTGATCTATGGCGAATGCGGGGGCTATATGATGTTGGGCGAGGCCCTGACAGACAGCGACGGCGTGGCGCACGAAATGCTGGGCCTGTTGCCGCTGGAAACCTCTTTCGAACACCGCGCCTTGCATTTGGGCTATCGCAGCCTGACCCCTTTGGGGGGGCCGTTTAAATCCCCGTTGCCCGCCCATGAATTTCACTATGCCACGACCATCAAAGCAGATGGCCCCGCATTGTTCGACGCCACCGATGCCGAAGGCACCCAGCTGGCCCCAATGGGCCTGCGACAGGGGCGCGTCTGCGGCTCTTTCGCGCATGTGATTGATTGGGTCGATTGAGGGTTTTCTTCCCTAAATTCGAAGAGTACGCCTGTCCCCATGACTGATGCGACCCTTGTCCACGACGATTCTCGCGCGAAACGGAATGTGATCATTCTGGTGCTGGCCCAGGCCTTTCTGGGTGCGCAAATGCCGATGATTTTCATTATTGGGGGCTTGGCCGGGCAATCGCTGGCCAGCAATATCTGTCTGGCCACCATGCCGATCACGTTTGTCGTGCTTGGATCAATGCTTGCGGCAACACCCATGTCGGCCATCATGCAGCGGTTTGGCCGACGCACCGGCTTTTTCGTTGGCACGCTTTGCGGCAGCATCGGCGCGATCATTAGCGCCTACGGGCTGATGCAGGCCAGTTTTGAGCTGTTCCTGCTGGGGTCCCTGTTCACCGGCGGCTACATGTCCGCCCAAGGGTTCTTTCGTTTTGCAGCCAGCGACACAGCAAGCGAAACGTTTCGCCCCAAAGCGATTTCCTATGTCATGGCGGGGGGGCTGGCCTCTGCGATTGTGGGGCCGCAATTGGTCAAAGTCTCTGCTGATTCCATGGTCACCCCATTTCTGGGCACCTATATCGCCGTTATAGCGATCAACATCCTGGGATCACTGTTGTTCCTATTGCTGGACATTCCCCGCCCCACAGCCGCGGCAGAGGATGCCCCCAAGGGCCGCAGCCGTCTGCAACTGTTGATGACCCCGCGCATCGCCGTGGCGATCATCTGTGCCATGGTGTCTTATGCATTGATGAACCTTGTCATGACCTCGACACCGCTGGCCGTCGTGGGCTGCGGCTATACCAAAAGCAATGCGGCGGACGTGGTGATGTTCCACGTTCTGGCCATGTTCGTTCCGTCCTTTTTCACCGGCCAGTTGATCACCCGCTTCGGCGTCGAGAAAATCATATCCATCGGTCTGGTCATTCTGGCAGGCGCAGGCGCTGCCGGATTGTCGGGCGTGGACATCACGAATTTCTACGCCGCCTTGATCCTGCTGGGGCTGGGCTGGAACTTTGGCTTTATCGGGGCCACGACAATGCTGGCCTCTGCGCATGACCCCGAAGAACGCGGGCGTGTGCAGGGCATGAACGACATGATCGTCTTTGGCTGTGTCACCCTGGCATCGCTTGCATCAGGCGGTTTGATGAATTGTTCTGGCGGCACAGCGATCGAGGGATGGAACGCCGTCAACCTGGCGATGGCACCGTTCCTTGTTCTGGCAGGCGGGTCGCTGATCTGGCTGATGATGCGGACGCGCAAATAGTTAATTGAGCAGGCTTTGTGCACAACAAAGACCTGCGCCGGAAACTGTTTCACGATCCTTCGAATTTGCCAGATTTTTTAATAAATAGGTTGGCTTTCACGTTTAGGGCTGCAATGAATATCCTTAGAAATTGAATAGGACTTGCGTCGATATGATACTGAGCCTTTTGACAGTGACACTTGTATTAACTGCCCTGACCACGATCGCGTTTCGCACGCCCGCGCGCGTCAAGGTGACCCAGTCAAAACGCGGCTAAGCAAAGACGCCTTTTTCACAAAATCAGAGATATGCAGCCTGCCATCCTTAACGATGGCAGGGTTGGCGGCAGCAGAACGTAGGGTTCTGTCTGCCAGCCATCCCGAACGTGTGGCTGCGCGGGCCTGGGCCGGAACACGTTTGCGGGCCTCTTTTAAAATCTGCAAACCCTCTTGCGCCAGATCCACAACCGCCTGTTCCCGGCCATCCACAAAGGGAATGCGGCCACGTGCCTCAAGTTCCGGCACAGCGACAAACCAATTCGCCAGACCGAACGCATAGCCAAGCTGCCCAAGCGCCGGGTCATGCCCCTTTGCCCCCAAAGCACGCCCTGCGACCTGTAACAGCCCGCCGGACGTGGCTGTCAGATACTCGCGAAAATGCGCCTCATCCTCAAACGGATCTTTGTAAATATCCCACCGACGGGCCATGACCAGCTTGTCCAGCAGCTCTGCATCTTCGGCAGAAATGACATCCGCCAGCGGCGTAACAACCTCGTGCCGACGCACATTGCCGCCTTTGCTTATCTCTTCCAGCGCATCGCGCCACCATTGCAGCCGCATTTCTGCGATCATGGATTCCTCTGTCACCCAAGGGGCGCGGGCCACCTCGACGTTAAAGGCATAGATCGGGAACAGCACAGCGCGCGCCGCCGGAGCGGCCGCCATGACGGATAAAAACCGGTCGGGATCTGCCTTTTTCAGCAGCGCAGCGCAGGCATTCACACTCATCTCGGGCCCATCAGACCTGCGCACCGTCATGCACAAGCTTCCAATTGATCGCATCCAGCAACGCCTCAAAGGACGCATCGACGATGTTGGGGGATACCCCAACCGTGGACCAGCGCAGCCCTTTGCTGTCTTCGCTGTCGATCACAACACGGGTCACAGCCTCTGTGCCGCCCTGAGTGATGCGCACCTTGAAATCGACCAGATGCATGTCGTCAATCATCGTCTGATAACGCCCCAGATCCTTGGCCAAGGCGCGTGACAGCGCGTTCACCGGCCCGCGATCCGTGCCGCTTTCATCGACCGAGTCCGACACGCTCAGCGTCTTTTCCTCGCCGATCTTAACCACAACCACCGCTTCGGACAGGCTGACCATCTTGTTCCGCTTGTTCTTGCGCCGCTCAACGGTCACCTTATAGCGCTTCACCTCAAAGAATTCCGGCAACTGACCCAGCTCTCGCCGCGCCAACAGCTCAAAACTCGCCTGGGCCGTGTCATAGGAATAGCCCTCTGCCTCGCGTTCCTTGATCACCTCAAGGATGCGCCCAAGTGCCGGATCGCCCTTGGCCACCGTCAAGCCCATGGTTTCCAGACGCGTGCGCAGATTGGACTGCCCGGCCTGATTGGACATCGGGATGATGCGCGAATTTCCGACGCGCGCCGGTTCTATATGCTCATAGGTGGTCGGGTCTTTCAAAATCGCACTCGCATGCAAACCCGCCTTATGCGCAAAGGCCGAAGCCCCGACAAAAGGGGCGCTGCGCAAAGGCACGCGGTTCAGAATATCGTCAAGCTTGCGTGACACCCGCGTCAGACCGGTCAGATCCTCTTGGGACACACCGATTTCGAACTGGCTGGCATAGGGTTCCTTTAACAACAGTGTCGGGATCAGCGTTGTCAGGTTTGCGTTGCCACAACGTTCGCCCAACCCGTTCAACGTGCCCTGCACCTGCCGCACCCCGGCATCCACGGCCGCCAGAGAACCAGCAACGGCGTTGCCCGTATCATCATGGGTGTGGATCGCCAAATGGCTGCCCGGAATACCTGCGGCAATCACCTCTTTCACGATGCGATTGATCTCATCGGGCAATGTCCCGCCATTGGTGTCGCATAAAACGATCCAACGGGTCCCGGCACCATAGGCCGCATGCAGGCATTCTAGAGTGTAGGCCGGGTTCGATTTGTACCCGTCAAAGAAATGCTCGGCGTCAAACAGCGCCTCGCGCCCCGCATCGGTGATATGTTTGAAAGAGGCCGCGATGTTTTCGACATTCTCGGCCAGCGGGACATTCAGTGCCGTGGTGACATGAAATTCATGGGACTTGCCCACCAGACACACGGCGGGGGTGCCCGCATTCATCACGGCGGCCAGCACATCGTCATTCTCTGCGGACCGGCCAGAACGTTTGGTCATTCCAAAGGCCGTGAAAGTCGCGCGGGTTTTGGGCGGAGCCCCAAAAAACGCGGTATCCGTCGGGTTCGAGCCGGGCCAGCCCCCTTCGATGTAATCCAGCCCCAGATCGTCCAGCATCCCGGCGATCTGGTGTTTTTCCTCGGCCGAGAACTGAACCCCCTGGGTCTGCTGACCATCGCGCAAGGTCGTGTCGAACAGGTAAAGACGTTCTTTGGTCATGATGGGTCCTGCAATTTGGAAGGATCAAAATTGGGCCCCGGCTTCCAGGCCGTCACGTCCGGAGAGTCGATCACCACGACCCCTGCCCCATCCAGAATGGCGCGAATCCGGTCGGCGGTTTCAAAATCCTGTTCCGCCCGTGCTGCGCGACGGGCGACCAGCAAAGCCTCGACCTGGGCAGACTGCTCTGGCTTTGGGCCAGAGATTTCGATGTATTCGATTTCGTCATTGCCGCTCATGTGAGGGACTCCAGTTTATGTTTGTTAAGGGCCGGGGCGCAGCACCGGGCAGCGCCCGCCCCGCCCCACAGGGCGGGCGCTTTGCGCCACCCTTCGGTCCGGACGCCGCCCGATGTGAGACTGGGACGCGTCATTTCAGGGCGTCCAGTTTGGAAGGATCGAAACCAGCCCCTGCACAGAGCTCGACCTCATTTTTTGACATTCGCACCTCAACATTCGCCGCGATCAAAGCCGCTTTGAACGCGTCAAGGGCGCTGAAATCCTTGGTTTCCATTGCGACCGCGCGAAGCTGGGACAGCTTCTCAACATAGTCGCTCAGGTCAAACTTGTCCCGATCTTCAAACACAAAAAGGTCTATCCCAATCAGATAACAACCAGCAATCAATTCGCGCTGTGACCGTTCCACGTCGTCATCGGTCAATTCACCGCGGCTTGCGCCCTCAAGCGTCTTACCAATCGCGATCAAATGGGTAATGGCCAGGGATGAGTTTAGATCATCCGAAAGTGCGGCAAGTACATTTTCAGGCACGTTGGCCCGCGTGAACCCGTCTTTGTCGCCCTCGAATTCTGTTCTTATATGCTGTGCAACCTGAACCTCAGAAGCCCATATCTCCAACCGCATCTGAGCCTTGTTCGCGTAGTCGAGCCGCCAATCCATCGGCTTGCGATAATGCGTTGACAGGAACACAAAACGGATCACTTCGCCCGGGATGCCCTGATCCAGCAAATCCCGCACGGTAAAGAAATTGCCCAAGGACTTGGACATCTTCTTTCCTTCAACCTGCAACATCTCATTATGCATCCAGAACCGGGCAAACCCGCCGTCCGGATGGGCGCAGCAGGATTGCGCGATTTCGTTTTCATGATGCGGGAACATCAGATCATTGCCGCCCCCATGGATGTCGAAACTTTCGCCCAACAGCTCATAGGACATGGCAGAACATTCGATATGCCACCCCGGACGCCCGCGCCCCCAGGGGCTGTCCCATCCGGGCAGATCGTCGCTTGACGGCTTCCACAGCACAAAATCCATCGGATTGCGTTTGTAGGGCGCCACCTCTACCCGGGCACCGGCGATCATATCATCGATGCTGCGGCCCGACAGCTTGCCATACGCGCCATAGCTTTCAACGCCGAACAGAACATGGCCCTCTGCCTCGTACGCATTCCCCTTGGCGATCAGATCCGCAATCATCTCAACCATTTGATCGATATACCCGGTCGCGCGGGGTTCTTGATTGGGGCGCAACGCCCCAAGCGCGTCCATATCCTCGTGATACCAGCGAATGGTTTCGTCAGAGCGTTCTGCGATCAGCTCTTCCAGCGTTCCGGGCGCACCTGCCGCCTTGCGGTCCTGGGCCGTTTTGTTGATGCGGTCATCCACATCGGTAAAGTTGCGCACATAGGTGACCTGATCGTCCCCATAAACATGGCGCAGCAACCGGTTGAGCACGTCAAACACCACCACCGGGCGCGCATTGCCAAGATGGGCGCGGTCATAGACCGTCGGCCCACAAACATACATGCGGACATTTTGCGGATCCAGCGGCTCAAACCGCTCTTTCGAACGGGTTCTGGTGTTATAGAGTTTGATCTCGGTCATAAGGCGCCTTTCGGGTGTCCCCGCGGGCTTTACCAACTTCAACTGAAAGAGAAAAGAAGAACGGCCCGCGTGACGTATGTCAGCAGGTAATGCAGCAGATAATGATTGCGGTTCTCTTCATGGGGTCGTGCATACACGCCCCTTGGGACCCTGCCAAGTGTTTTGCCGCGCGCCGCTGGCAAAAAACAAACAGGCCGCGGTTGAACGCGACCTGTTTTCGCCTGATCCTGTCCCAGACAGATCAGTCATAATTGATGATTTCATATTCGATGCCATCATCGTCATGAAAGTAAAAGCGTCGCCCCGGTTCGTAATCCGCATGGGAATGCGCTTCAAACCCAAGCTTTTTGACCTTGGCTTCGATTTCATCCAGATCATCGACAACGATCCCCACATGGTTCAGCCCGCCGATTTGGTTGTAGCTGGTGTCAGCGCCCGCCTTGGGATCATGGTTCGGCCCGGTGTAGATCGCGAAATAGCTGTCCTCGCCACCCACATGCACGGTGAATCCGTTGTGGATCGAACCGCCTTCCCACCTGATTTTCCAACCAAACAGCTCACACAGCCAGTCGGCGGTTTTCTTTGGATCGGGAACCGTGAAATTCACATGCTCTAATCTTGCCGTTGTCATCGTCATTTTCCTTCTTGATGTTATCTTCGAATCGTTTCTAATTCCTCAAGTAAGGTTTAGGTCAAGGAGAATTCACATGGCCCCGTCACAAGGCTTATCGATCGGGCAATTGGCCGATCGCACCGGGCTCGCCGTTTCTGCCATTCGGTTTTACGAGGAAAAGGGCCTTGTCGCCCCGCTGCGCAATTCCGGCGGCCAACGACGGTATGACAGGGCCGATATTCGCAGGCTCAGCTTTGTGATGATTTCCCAACAGCTGGGGTTTACCCTGGCCGAGATCCGCGAACTGTTCCGCGCCCTGCCCGATGACCGCACCCCGACCAAGGCCGACTGGACCCGCATCAGCCGCATGTTTCGCGGAACCATCAATGCCCGCATCGACGGGCTAACCGCCCTGCGCGACAAGCTGGATGGCTGCATCGGTTGCGGCTGTCTGTCCCTGCAGAAATGCAAGCTCTACAACCCGGATGACAGTGCCCGTGAAAAAGGCACCGGGCCACGGTATTTGATGGGGGACAAGGCACCCTCGCCAAAGACCTAAGGTGTCGCCCGCGCCGTCGCGCCATTACAAGCAAAACAGTTTTTGTCAGTAGAACCCAACTTCCTTTACGTCAATCTCGGCCTGATGATCGCGGCCGAAGGCAACGATCCCGATGGATTTGATGCTCGTGGCGCGCGGCGTGGCACGTAGCAATCGGCCTGAAGGCTCAAACTCCTTGAAGGGCAGAAAGACCTCCCCCCAATCGCCGGTAACGTCGAAACCGGCCTGGTAATATTGCCAGGGCAGCAACGTCCCGCTTGTTCGGATATGGACAAAATACTTCTGGTCATTGCCCCGCGCGACCAAACGCACCCCTGTGGCATCCTTTGGGGCAGCATCCGGCAAATCCATTCGGATCTGGATAAAACCGCCATTATTTTCCGTACTGACCTGTCCGGTCATACGGGCATGAGTTTCGCCGTTTTCTTTGGCAAATGTCACCTGTCCTCTGGACACGCCCCCCATGACTCCATCGGTAAAGAAATTCCAACGCGTTTCGGGCTGGAACTCAAAATTTTCCACCATGACATCCTCCGCGACAGCCGAAACCGGTGCCAATAGCAGCACGAGCACGACCAAATGTAGTTTCGAAAGAAAACTCATCAAAAAGCTCCAATCCTGCAATTATAGGTGTTATGTGGTGTCGCCCCACTGCAAAGTCGAGCCTCACCTCGCCAATCGGGCGACGCGACAGTTCGGTGTCTTGCTTTTTCAAGTCTTGACCATCGCCAGGCGCGCAGCGGCCGTGAGCCGGAAACAAAAAACGCGCGGCAGGTGGTCGAAGCCGATGATCGTGCTAAATTGTTCCGCAGAACGTCACTCCGGCGACCCTGAAGTCACCCGTTGATGCAATGATGAACCGTGCCGTTCGTGATCAGATCTGTAATCAGACAAGGAATACTGACATGACCAAGAAACTGTTACTTCCGCTTCTGTTCTTGCCCCTGCCTGCATTTGCCGACATCTCTGACGAAGCAAATGCCTGCATAGATGAATTGATCTCGCGTTATGGGAATGTGGGGGGAGAGGTCCTGGACCAGGAGTTCAGCGAAGCCGCGATCATGGTGCGCCTGCGTGATGGAGACGGAAACGAATATGAATGTATCGTCTGGTCCGGGCCGGTCGTGGCAGATCTACGCCTTGCTGGCAGTGCCACAGCCAGTGCCGACGACGGTGGCGGCGCAATGGACGGTGCGCAGGCTGCAAGTGTTTCTGGAGAGCAACGTGTCTCTTTTGCCGCGGGAACAAGCGGCATAGCCCTGAATGGAACACTGCAACCCAACACATCTGTGCGATACATCCTGGGTGCCGGTGAGGGGCAGTTTCTGAACGTCGATGTGGGATCCCGCGGCGGCGCGCTTGACTACAAGATCGTCAACCCTGACGGATCGCTTTTGCTGGACCTCATATCATCGGACACGCCGTATCAGGGCCAACTGTGGCAATCTGGGGATCACGTGGTTGAGGTGCTTAATGCCGGGGCACAGCCCGTCTCATTCGACATAGGCATCGGCATAGACTAGGTCACAGTTCTGCGCCGCGTTTTTCCTGTTTTGCGGGTCATACTTTGCAGCCCGCCAATCTCTATTGATCAAACTGACAGGCTGTGGTCTGGCTTGTGCATGGCCCCCATAACCCCAATCGATTGGACAGGGACAATTGATGACACAGGACATTGGCGCAAAGTTCCGGGCGCTGCACCAACCGGGAAACCCGTTCATTCTGGCCAATGCCTGGGATCTGGGCAGCGCAAAGATGTTGGCCGCCCTTGGGGCACAGGCCATCGGGACATCCTCGGCCGCCCATGCCTTTACCCTTGGCCGCCCGGATATGGGACATGTCACACGGGATGAGGCGCTGTCCCACGCTCAAGACCTGGTTGGCGCGACAGGCCTGCCCGTGTCGGGGGATTTTGAAAATGGGTTTGGCACCGATCCGGATGTTGTGGCCGAAACCGTGCGCCTGTCTGGCGAAGTCGGCCTTGCGGGCATATCCATCGAAGACACCGACCTGCCCGACGCGACACCTTATGGCTTTGATCTGGCCGTGGAACGCATCCGCGCAGCCGCCGCTGCGGCCCGCGCCCTGCCGCGGGATTTCGTGCTGGTCGCCCGCGCCGATGGCGTCATGAACGGCCAATATGATCAGGCCGAAGCATTGCGCCGGGTCATTGCCTTTGATCAGGCCGGGGCCGATTGCATCTATGTGCCCATTCCCAAAAGCTTCGACGATCTGAAAGACATCTGCGCCGCGACCACTAAACCCGTCAATGCCTTGGCCGCTGGTCCGTACACACGGTACAGCCGCGCCGCCTTTGCCGAGATTGGCGTGGCGCGCATTTCACTGGGCTCTGCGCTGGCCCGGGTGACGCACCGCGCCATTCATGACGCCGCAACGGCCATGTTCGGGCAAGGCGACTTTGCGCCATTGGGGGCAGGCACGATCAGTGGCGACGAGATCGACAAGCTGCTGGGCTAGGACGTTCAAAAACGACGCGATGGCGCAAACAGGCAAGACTTGGTCAATCCTCCCCGCAAAACTCATCTGCAGGGAGGTCCGGCCATGGATCGTTTTGATTGGCTCATCGCGTTGGTTGACCGCACCATTGGGGCGGACAGAGGACGTGCGGCACGGGGGCGGCCTGAAGGCGGTATTTGAACCCTTTCAAATCCCCAACATAAGAGCCACGCCATGACCACAACAACACGCCCACCCCGCCGCGCTGGTGGCAGAACCGCCCGCCACGCCAAACGCGCCGCCGCCCTGCCCACAGAAATCCGCCCTGTTCGTCCGGGGCTCAGCGGCGGGCGCTACGCCCCGCTTCGCCAAGCGGATGTCCTGCGCATCCACGGCGCAGCACTCGACGCGCTGGAACAGATCGGGCTGGCCGATGCCCCGCAATCGGGGATCGATCTGATGGTCGCCTCTGGCGCAATACTGGGCGAGGACGGGCGTCTGCGCTTCCCCCGCGCCCTGGTCGAGGACGTGCTGGCCCGCACCAACCGCGACCTGACCTTGTTCGGGCGGGACCCCAAGAATGACATGTCCGTCTCTGGCACCCGCGTCTACTATGGCACGGCCGGTGCAGCGGTTCACATGGTCGACGTCGCGGATCGCAGCTATCGTCTGTCCACAGCGCAAGACCTGCAGGATGCGGCCCGCATTGTGGACCAGCTGGACAATATCCACTTTCTTCAGCGCCCGATTGTCGCCCGCGACATCGCTGACAATTTTGAAATGGATCTCAACACCTTATACGCCTGTTGTTCCGGCACGACCAAACATATTGGCACCTCTATCAGTGAGCCGGGCTTTGTCCCCGGCTTGATGGCGTTTTTGCACATGGTCGCGGGCGGCGAAGAGGCCTGGCGGGCACGGCCCTTTGTGTCGGCCTCGAACTGCTTTGTGGTCCCACCAATGAAATTCGCAACCGAATCCTGCCAGTCGATGGAACAATGCGTGCGGGCCGGTATGCCCATGCTGTTGCTGTCTGCGGGGCAAGCCGGGGCGACGGCGCCTGCCTCTCTGGCCGGGGCCGTGATGCAGGCTGTGGCAGAGTGTCTGGCCGGGCTGGTCTATGTCGACGTAATCCAACCGGGGCATCCAATCATATTCGGCACATGGCCCTTCGTGTCAGACCTGCGCACCGGCGCCATGTCTGGCGGGTCCGGAGAGCAGGCCTTGCTGTCCTCGGCCTGTGCCCAGATGCACCAGTTTTACAACCTCCCCGGCGGCGCGGCGGCGGGTATTGCCGATTCCAAACTGCCCGACATGCAAGCCGGGTGGGAACAGGCCACCTCTGCCGTCATGGCGGGTCTGGCGGGGCTTAACCTGGTTTATGAATGTGCAGGGATGCACGCGTCTTTGCTGGGGTTCTGCCATGAAAGCCTGATCCTGGGCGACGACATGCTGGGACAGGCACAACGCTGTGTGCGCGGCATCGAGGTGACCGAAGACAGCCTAAGCCTGGACGTGATGCGGGATGTCTGCCTGAATGGGCCGGGGCATTATCTGGGGTCAGACCAGACATTGACCCTGATGCAAAGCGAATATGTCTATCCGCAACTGGGGGATCGAACATCGCCCAAGGAATGGGAAGAACTGGACCGCCCGGATTTGTTGCGTAAAGCGACGGCGCGCAAAGAGCAGATCTTGGCAGAACGATCGCAGGCCGCGTTTGATCCGGCGCTGGACAGGAAACTCCGCGAAAACTTTCGCATTCACCTGCCCAGTTAAGGGGGCCTAGCCCTGCGCGGCGCGTTCTTCCAGCGCCAACCATTCTTCCTCGGCATCTGACAGGGCCGTGTGGCGTTCTGTCAGGGCGTCAGTCGCCTTTTGGAACTTCGCCGGGGCTTCTGTGAACAGATTCGGGTCAGACATGAATTCATTCAGCTTGGCGATTTCCGCCTCTAGCCGTTCAATGACTTGCGGCAGTTCCTGCAGGCGGTGACGTTCCGCAAAAGAAAGCCCTTCTGCTTTGGCGGGCGCGGCTTTTTCCGATTTTTCTGCGGTTTCAATAGGCTTCTTGGCCTTGTCAGGGGCTGCCGGAACGGTGCGTTCGCCGCGCTGCGCTTGATAATCGGTCCAGCCACCAGCATAGACAGTGGCCTGCCCGTCCCCTTCCATCGCAACCGTCATCGTAGCCACGCGATCAATGAAGTCTCGGTCGTGGCTGACAACCAGAACCGTGCCAGTGTAGTCGCCCAGAATGTCCTGCAGCAGGTCCAGCGTTTCGATATCCAGATCGTTGGTCGGTTCGTCCAGCACCAGAACATTGCTTTCGCGCGCCATCAGACGGGCCAGCAGCAACCGGGCCTTTTCACCGCCCGACAGGCTGCGCACCGGGGCGCGGGCCTGAGCGTCCGTGAACAGAAATTCCTTAAGATAGCCAACCACGTGACGCGGCTCTCCACGCACCATGACCTGATCCGCCTTGCCCGAAACGCCCATGCCCGGCGCGGAAACCAGATTGTCCCAAAGACTTAGATCCGGGTCGAGCCCGGCGCGTTTCTGGTCAAATTCCGCAACGTCCAGATTGGTGCCCAAAGTTACAGTGCCCGAATCTGGTTCTATATTGCCGATCAACATGTTGATCAGCGTTGTTTTTCCGACCCCATTGGGGCCAACAAAGGCAATCCGATCCCCGCGAGCAATGCGCAGTGAAAAATCGCTTAGGATCGTTTCACCGTCAAAGGTTTTGGACAGGTTCTTGGCCTCAACCACGCGTTTGCCGGACTTGCCACCAGCCTCAAAGGCCATACCCGCTGTACCCTGACGACGGATCATGTCCGAGCGTTCGCGCCGCAAGTCCGCCAACGCACGCACACGGCCCTGATTGCGTTTGCGCCGCGCCGAAATGCCCTCAACCGCCCATCTGGCCTCTGCCTTGATCTTGCGATCCAGCTTATGACGGGCGTCGTCTTCTTCTTCCCAAATCTTGTCGCGCCATTCTTCAAAGCGCTCAAACCCGAAATCCTGCCGCCGTGCAACGCCGCGATCCAGCCACAGCGTGGCCCGCGTCAAAGCACGCAAAAAGGCCCGGTCGTGGCTGATGACCAGAAAGGCACTGCGGGTTTGTGACAGCTCATTTTCCAGCCAGGCAATCGCCTCGATGTCCAAATGGTTGGTAGGCTCGTCCAGCAGCAAAAGTTCTGGTGCTTCGGCCAACAGCTTGGCCAGGGCCGCGCGCCGCCGTTCGCCGCCCGAGGCTGTCTCGACAGCCGTATCGGGATCGAATTTCAACCCCTCAGCTGCCATGTCCACCCGATACTGCTCTCCAGGTTGCAGAGCACTGGAGGCGAAATCCCCAAGCGTCGCGAACCCGACCATTTCGGGTTCCTGCTCCATGTAACTGACCGTGGTTCCCGGCGCTAAGACGCGGCTGCCCGTGTCCGGCTCTACCAACCCGGCCATGACCTTCATCAAGGTCGACTTGCCCGATCCATTGCGCCCCACCAACGCCACGCGATCGCGGGGTTGCATGACAATATCAAGGTCTGAAAAGACCGGATCACCGCCGAAAGTCAGCGAGATGTTCGAAAGCTGTAAAAGAGGTGCACGTGCCATGGCCGAGGGGCTAACCGCAGCGCCAGCCCGCGTCAATGGCCCGCGCGCATTGAGCGGCGAAACAAAGGCCTTAGGCCGCAGAAACCCCAGTCCCCGCCACGGCCCGCAGCAAACGCGCCCGCGCCGGGGGGATGCTTTTGATTTCAAGCCCGGTGAAAACATGCAACGTGTTCAGGTCCCGATCGACCACCGCGTGATCCGACACCCAGCCCCCCATGCCCAAATAGCTGCGCAGCAAAGGCGGCATTTTCGAAAGCCCGCGTTTGCGATCCGGGATTGCTGTGCGTCTTTGGCCAAAACGGAAGACATTCGGGGCTTTGACCCGAGGCAACCAACGAAGCGGCGCCAGATGTCGTTCCTGGAGCATCGCAAAGGAATCCAGATACTCATGCGCCTCGGTCCCGTGGAAAGACGCACAGCCGATCATCATTTTCACGCCGTCCTGATCAACGATCCGCGTCAAAGCGGCCCAGGCCAGACGCAAAATATCCGGGTCAAGCACCTCTGGGTGGATGCAAAACCGCCCCATTTCCAAAATCTGACCGTCGAAATCCTGCAAAGCGGATAATTCGTAGAACTTGGCGGAATAGCTGCGCTCTATGTCCTTGCCATCCCGGATCGGCAAAACCCGATAGCAACAAACCAGCCGATCAAGCCGCGTATCCTCGATCAACACGTGTCGGCATATGCGATCAAAATCGTCCTGATCCAGCGACGCGGCCTGATCTTCGCCGCGAAAACAAAGGTGCCGCAGTCGCTGCGCGGCCTGAATGTCAGCCGCACAAGATGCAAACCGAACGCGGTATCGCCCTCTTTGAAACATTGTCTCTTGCCCTTGTTACCTTGCGTGACCGCGCCAAAGTTGCATTCGAACATATGCAACGCCATCTACCCCTTTGATGTTACAGGAGTTTGAAAGGGCAAAAATGGAAAAAATCAAAAAGTCTGACGCTGAATGGCGCGCGCAACTGTCTGACATCGCCTTTAAGGTCACCCGTGAACACGGCACGGAACGCGCCGGAACCCATGACAATTTCCCCAAAGCGCCCGGGACTTTTGCCTGCGTTTGCTGCGGGGCAGACCTGTTTGGGCAAGAAACAAAGTTTGACAGCGGCACAGGCTGGCCATCCTTTTACAAACCAATCGACACCGAAATGGTTGGCGAATCCGACGACAGCCGCTGGTTCATGCGCCGCACAGAGGTGCATTGCAACCGATGCGAGGCACATTTGGGCCATGTCTTTCCCGATGGCCCGCAGCCAACCGGGCTGCGCTATTGCATCAACGGCGCGGCCTTGGACTTTAAACAAGCAGAACCTGGGTCGTAATAAGCGTTCGACACAATCAGCGTTCGACACAACATTTCGGGCCAGCCGTTTTTCAGACGATTGGCCTTTTGATTATGGGCCGCCCGTCAGATCAGCCAAAGGCGCAGACCCGACATTTCCAAGCAACTGACGCAAAAACGTGTTGTCGCGTCCCGTCACTGGCGTCACGCGGCGCGACAGAACCACAACTTGCCCGTCTTCCAGGCCAAACCGTTCGATGTTGCTGACCTTGTCCGAACTGGAAAAGGACACCGCCATCACCTCGCGCTGAGTCTCTACCGGTTCGCGATAGGCGTAATGTTCGAATTGGCTTTGAACGTAATACCAGCTGTTGTCATTGCCCTGCCCCTTGACGGCAGGCGGGCCAAAGGCGGTCAGAACGGTGTCTTTGCTGTCGCGTCCAACCGCAACGGATTTCACATCCTCTTCGGGGGGGATGTATCCATGGTTGCGATATTGCGTTACACATGCGGATAAACCCGCTGTTAAAACGACGAACAGGGCGACCCTGACAATGCCAGCCTTCTTTTGCATCGGTCCCCCTTGCCTTGTGCCTCTGTGCCTTTTATCCGGCTTACAGAAGGATCGCAAACGGATCAAGAAGACATAGACATGAGCACATCTTCAGACACATCAATATGGTCACAGCCCCGACGGGTTGCCGACCTGCCCAGCAAACGCCCAACACAGTTTGACGTGACCCCAGATGCAACAACTCTGGCGGCCATCAAAGAGAGCTTGGGACTGCTTGGCCTGCGCAAATTGCGTTTTAAGGGAGAGATCGCACCAGAGTCGAAATCCGGATGGCGCTTGACCGGCCAGCTGGGCGCGACCGTAGATCAACCCTGCGTCCTGACCCTTGTCCCTGTCACAACCCGGTTAGACGAAGACGTCATTCGCCGTTTCGTCACCGAGATGGAAGAGTTTGAAACGGGTGGAGAGACGCAAATGCCCGAAGATGATTCCATAGAGATTCTGGGCCCGGAAATCGATTTGGGGGAAATTATGGTTGAGTCGCTGGCCCTTGCCTTGCCCCTTTACCCCAAGGCCGAGGGTGTCGAAGTGGAAACCACCGTTTTCGCCGAACCGGGCGTAACCCCAATGAAAGATGAAGATACGCGCCCTTTTGCAGGGCTAAAAGGCCTGCGCGACCGCCTGGAAGACAAAGGCAACTGACCCATAACAAAAAACTCTTGCGCAATAATCCACAAACAGTATGTTCCCGGCCTCGTTTATCAAGTTAGGTTGGACATGGGCGCTGGATCGGCGTAAGACCCCGTGAAGACCTGAATACACCGGGGCATGACCCCTACATTAACTGAGGCATGACATGGCTGTCCCACAGAATAAAATTACCCGCTCAAAGCGGAACATGCGACGCGCGCACGATGCGCTGGTTGCCGGAAACCCTTCCGAATGCCCAAATTGCGGCGAGCTGAAGCGTCCACACCACGTGTGCACCGAATGCGGACATTACGCTGAACGCGAAGTTGTTGCGCAATCTGTCGAGATCGACCTCGAAGACGACGACGCGGCGTAAGCCCGTCTTTCGGCGTTCGCTGGCATGACGGAATCTCAAAATCCTAAGGCCACGGGTGCCAAGCGCACCATTATTTCGGTCGACGCCATGGGCGGCGATCGTGGACCGGCGGCAGTTGTCGCCGGTATTGCGCTGTCTGCTGCAAAAGATCCCAATATCCATTTCATTCTGCATGGCGACAAAGCCACGCTGAAACCTTTGGTTGCGAAACGCAAACTGAAGAAACGGGTAGAGATCCGGCACGCAGATGAAGTCGTCACAATGGATGCCAAACCGTCCCTTGTGATGCGCAACGGCAAAAACACATCCATGTGGGCCACCGTGGAATCGGTGCGAGACCGCGAAGCAACCGCTGCCGTGTCGTGCGGCAACACCGGCGCTTTGATGGCGATCTCTATGATTCGCCTGCGCAGGTTGCCGGGGGTGAACCGCCCTGCGATTGCCTGTCTTTGGCCCTCTCGCAACCCCGGCGGCTTTAATATCATGCTGGATGTCGGCGCAGATATCCGCGCCGACGAACAAGATTTGTTGCAATATGCTACCATGGGTGCGTCCTACGCCCGCAACGGTTTGGGCCTGCCAAAACCGCGCGTCGGGCTGCTGAATGTCGGCACCGAAGAATCAAAAGGTCGCCCGGAACTGAAAACCGCCAATGATCTGATCACCGAAGCCGCCGATGACAGCGGCTTTGAATATGTCGGTTTCGTCGAAGGCGGAGACATCCCGTCCAAACGGGTGGATGTCATCGTAACCGACGGTTTTACAGGGAATATTGCTCTGAAAACAGGCGAAGGCACCGCCAGTCTGATCCGCGAGTTGCTGGAAGAAGCGTTTCGCGCAACCCCCTTGTCGCGCATCGCCGCCGTTTTGGCGCTATCTTCGCTGAAAAGACTGACCAAGAAAATCGACCCTCGTCGGGTCAATGGCGGCGTGTTTCTGGGGCTGAATGGCACCGTGGTAAAGTCACACGGTTCTGCCGATGCGCGGGGCGTTTCGGCAGCGATCAACCTGGCCAACACGCTTTCCAAATCCGGTTTCAACGAACGCCTGGCCGCACGCGTCGCGGCACGGGTTGCATCTGTTGAACCAGCACGCCAAGATGACGCAGCAGGCAATGATAACAACAAAAGTGATGCAGGCTAATGGCGATACGCGCAATTGTTCGGGGTGTTGGGCACTATCTGCCTGAACGCGTTGTTCCAAATGACTTTTTCGCAGAAACACTCGACACCAGTGACGAATGGATTCGCGCGCGAACCGGGATCGAACGCAGACATTTTGCAGCCGAAGGCGAAACCACGTCAAATATGGCGACCAAGGCGGCCCGCGCTGCATTGGAAGACGCCGGATTGGCCGTTTCGGACATCGATACGATTATCGTGGCCACCTCAACCGCTGACCTGACCTTCCCCTCTGCCGCGACGATGGTGCAAAACGAACTTGGCATGAAGCACGGATTTGCCTTTGACGTGCAAGCCGTCTGCGCCGGGTTCGTCTATGCCATGGCCAACGCGAATGCGCTGATCGCTTCCGGTCAGGCCAAACGCATCCTTGTCATCGGTGCAGAAACATTTTCCCGCATACTGGATTTCACAGACCGCGCGACTTGCGTTCTGTTCGGCGACGGCGCGGGCGCGGTGCTTTTGGAAGCCGCACAAGGCGCTGGCGAAGCCACGGATCAGGGCATTCTGGCCGTCGATCTGAATTCTGATGGCAGCTATCGCGACCTGCTCTACGTGGATGGCGGTGTTTCGACCACAGGCACTGCGGGCGTTTTGAAAATGCAAGGGCGTGAGCTGTTCAAACATGCCGTTGTAAAGCTGGCTGAAACCGCGACGACATCCCTGGAACGGGCGGGTTTGAAACAAGACGATCTGGACTGGATCGTGCCCCATCAGGCCAATATCCGCATCATCGCGGGTACGGCGAAAAAGCTTGGCCTTTCGATGGAACAGGTCATCGTTACCTTGCAGGATCAGGGCAATACCTCTGCTGCATCGATTCCCCTTGCCCTGTCCTGGGGCAAGCAAAACGGCAAATTCAAACCCGGCGAAGTCCTGTTGTTAGAGGCAATCGGCGGCGGATTGGCCTGGGGATCCGTGGTTTTGCGCTGGTAACCGCCCAAATCAACATATTAACAGCACTTGGCAAGCTCTTGATATTGACTCGGAAATTCCGAACGCCCTATGCTTTTGGTTAACAACACGAGGGGATGATATGAGCGATAAGACTCTGACTAGAATGGACTTGTCTGAAGCGGTCTTCCGCGAGGTGGGTTTATCACGCAATGAATCGGCGCAACTTGTCGAAACCGTTCTGAATGAAATGTCCGACGCATTGGTGCGTGGGGAAACTGTAAAAATCTCATCCTTTGGGACGTTTAGCGTGCGCAGCAAGGCTGCACGGGTTGGTCGTAATCCAAAGACGGGCCAAGAGGTTCCAATCTCTCCGCGCCGCGTGCTGACCTTCCGTCCTTCGCATCTGATGAAGGATCGTGTCGCAGCTGGGAACAAAGGCTAAAGGGCCTTTCGCGTATGAAAAAATCGCCTGACGCATTCCGTACCATCTCCGAGGTGGCCGAGTGGCTTGGCACGCCAACCCACGTGCTGCGCTTTTGGGAAAGTCGGTTCAGTCAGGTCAAACCCGTCAAACGTGCCGGGGGCCGCCGCTATTACCGCCCCTCTGATATGGAGCTTTTGGGCGGGATCAAAAGACTGCTGCATGACGACGGAATGACAATTCGTGGCGTTCAAAAGCTATTGCGCGAAGAAGGCGTGCGCCACGTTGCCGGCCTGTCCGCACCAATCGACATCAGCGCCGCGATTGACGGCGAAGCAACACCCGTTGCCCCCCAAGACCCAGAGCTGGTGATCGAAGCGCCGATGGAAGTCGACGTGGAACAAGAGCCCGTGGACAATGTCGTCGCCATCGGCGGCAAAGTGGCCCCGCCACCAATCCCGCCTCAAGACGAAGCGCCCATTGACCTGGCAGAGGATCTCTTCCCGCCAGAAGCGCCTGCCGTTGAAGAACAGCCCGAAATGGCGCCGGAAGACCAGGAAGCCACCCCGTCCTTTTTCCCGCCGCTCGAAGACACAGACCCCGAGCCGCAGGACCCGGTCCTTGCAGCGATCGAATCCGCGCTCGACGACAGCCCAGAGCCGCAAGAAGACCCGGAACCGGCGCTGGCCGAACCAGAACAGGCAACGCCTGCCCCGATCGCGGTTGATGTGCCAGATGATCCAGAAGATGACGACGCCGTTGCGCCCGCCATCACCGATGTTGCGGCCTCTTTGCGCAATGCGGCCTCTGCGACGCCCGATCAAAGACCCTCCCCAGAAGTCTTTGCAGAGCTTTACAATCGCCTGACAGGCCTCAAAGACCGCATGGACAGCCGCGTCAGTTCAAACGCGACTGAATGAATGTCACAAAACATGACACTTCCGGCTTGCCTTGGGCCTGAAACTCAGTATTTAGAACGTCGCGTCGGGCTATGGCGCAGCCTGGTAGCGCGTCCGTCTGGGGGACGGAAGGTCGCAGGTTCGAGTCCTGCTAGCCCGACCAAATCAAACACGCCCTCGCCAAACATGGTGACGGGCGTTTTTGTTTAAAAGGGGAATGAAGTGGCCAAGTCAGGCGTCTTACCAGATCACGAGATTGAGCACCTGATCGCCACCGGCGCGATTGCGGCCAGTACGCCGATTGAACAAGACCAGATTCAACCAGCCTCGCTTGATTTGCGCCTGGGCACAGTGGCCTACCGGATCCGGGCGTCCTTTCTAACCGGCGAGAACCGCAAAGTATCCGAACGGCTTGAAGAATTCAAAATGCACAGTTTTGACCTTCAGGACGGTGCCGTTCTGGAAAAAGGCGCCGTCTACGTGGTTCCCCTGTTGGAACGGCTGAAACTGCCCAAAGGCATGACCGCCGCGGCCAGCGCCAAATCCTCGATTGGACGTCTGGATCTGCTGACGCGGATCATCACCGATCACGGGGTTGAATTTGACCGCGTTCCCGATGGCTATGACGGCCCGCTTTATGTTGAAATCTGCCCAAGATCGTTTTCGGTGCTGGTACAGCCCGGCCTGAAGGTGAATCAGATCATCTTTCGTCAGGGGCAAACAATCATCTCTGATGACGAGTTGAAGGCGGTTCACGCCAAGACACCAATCGTGTCAGGCAAGGCCGTGATTTCAGAGGGTTTGGGGTTTTCTGTCGACCTGCGCCCCGACAAGGGCGATCTGGTCGGCTATCGCGCCAAGCCCCATGCGGGCGTGATCGACCTGACGAAAATTGACCACTATGATCCCGCAGATTTCTGGGAACCGATCCATACAAATGACGGTTGGATCATCCTTGATCCCGGTGCCTTTTATATCCTCGTCAGCCGAGAGGCGATCACCATCCCGCCCGATTGCGCCGCTGAAATGGCCCCCTATCTGGCGATGGTTGGCGAGTTCCGCGTGCATTACGCTGGCTTCTTTGATCCCGGCTTTGGCCATGACGCCGCCGGCGGCGCCGGATCGCGCGGCGTGCTAGAGGTCCGCTGCCACGAAGCGCCCTTTGTCTTGGAACATGGCCAAATCGTCGGACGGTTGGTCTATGAACATATGACGACCATTCCAACCACCCTGTATGGCGCTGATATTAAATCGAATTATCAGGGTCAGGGTTTGAAGCTCTCCAAGCATTTCAAGTCCTAGTGGCAGTGGCCCAACTTCCGAAAATTGTGGGGATCCGGACATTCAGTTGGGGAGAAACAAAGGTCCGCAAAGCGGACTTTCCTGCCGTTGGGCCAATGATGTCTAAATGGAACGAACGGTCCAAAGCCGACATTTGAAAACTGTCCGGCCAACGGCCGCTTCGGGCGCAATACTGTCTTGCCCAATTAGTCAGTCAAAGATCATAGAAATCTGAAGCAGCGTTTCAGTTGGGTTAATGCCTCGGTTGCACCTCTTGCTCGAAACTGGGCTAATTTTTTATCTGGCATAACTTTTAGTGTTATTAACTCTTCACCAAATTTAAAAAATGTCGCCAGTGCTCCCAGTCCATCTTTTCTATCGATCGACGTGCCAATTACATGATCTGATTTGATTGCATTTTGTAGGACATAATCAATGTTGCCGGAGACTTTGTTTGGCTTACCTTTTGTTGTTAAAACTGCGGCAATCTCACCCTCAGAAAACTGCCAATTGGCGGATTGAAACATAACAACTACACTTCCGGTCTTGAATGCTGCAATTTTGAATATCAGGTCGTTCTGCACAACCTGTGCTGCACACACATTGGGAACGTTGCCCTCATAATAAAGTACGACCTCCCAATCCCCTTGATTGAATAATAGTTCCGGGCCGGTGTCCGCTACGACTGATTCACCAACAAGTGCGAAAAACGAAGTCAGAAACGGTAATAAAAATAGCGAACGGAAATGTTGAGAACGAGACATCTGATTTCCTTTCAAGTTTCCTTCGGCGGAAAACACTCTCTTCAAGTGGCAAGTAGATCGACACCTACAATGCACCATATCATATTGAGGCACCGCCATGATCCATCTCAAAGACCGTCAGAGCCAATCATTCTAGAATCCCGTTCGTAAGGAGGGTTTCTGATGAAAAAGTTACTATTTGCTTGCGTCATAATGCTAATGGGGTCCTGCGCTTCATACGAGGTGATCGATCCCGAACTGGGATCGATGTCGAAGTATTCTGGAACGCCTGTTGACGTTTTTTTTGCGAACTTTGGCCAGCCGGCAAGTTCACAAGATTTGAGCGATGGCCGAACAGTCTATTATTGGCTAGAAGACACAAGAAATTACCGTTTACCTGGATACGAAGAATGGCGATCAATTATGCCCACAAGCTCCGGTCCCATAGTGTGGGTATCATACAACGGTGTCAGCGCTAGACCTGAGCACCATTCGGAAAAATGGGGCGAATGGGGCAAGTCTTGGATGTGCCAAGTACGTATTTTTGCCAGCCCCAGCGGAACCATTGAGCAAATTCAGGCCCATCAAAATACAGTTGACACAATGCAAATTAGGGCGTGCCACGCAATTTTCGACACGTAAATGTCGCCTGGTAATCGTGGTCAAAGCTACCGCTACCTGATCCAATAATTGCGAATTCTCTTGAACTGGGTTTGCATCACGTTCGAACGCAAACATCTATCGTCGGTGCAACAGCGAAAACTCACATTTTCAGCTGAGCCGCCGTTGGTGCTGCCCCCAGAAAAGGTCCGGAAACCGCCGATGCAGACGAATTTCTGCGGTGAAGCATCGGTCACTAAGGGCTCAAAACGGTCATCCGCGGCACAACATACGAATGTCCGCTTTTAAATCGTCCCGTCGGACTTGGCGCTAAACGCCAATTCACCTGAAACCTAAAGCCGCGTCACACGCCGTGACAGCTTGGCCGCTTGCCTTGCCCGGCGTGCCGCTTGTTTGCCCTGACGCGCTTGTTGACGCTGTTCTGGTGACATCTCTGCAGCGGGTTGGCCCCGACGGGCCGCATAATCAATCCCTGCATTGATACCGCCGCGCATCAATCGACGCGTCACCATACGGATTATCATATTGATCAGTTGGTTTACATTCATGGATGATCTCCTTCGGACTCATCGTCCTCAAACATGTCGCTCTGGTCCTCATCGGCCTCGGCGTCCTCTTCATCCCCCTCGCCCGCAACCAGATTTCCTGGCGGCGGTCGGTTTTCCAGCAGTCCGGCAGCACGTAGTTCTTTAAGCCCGGGCAGATCCCGCGCACTTTCCAACCCAAAGTGATCCAGAAAACTCTGGGTCACAATGAACGTCACAGGACGTCCCGGCGTCATCCGGCGGCGTCCAAAGCGTATCCATTCCAGTTCCAGCAACTGGTCCACCGTCCCCCGGCTGACGCTGACGCCGCGAATTTCTTCGATTTCGGCGCGCGTGACGGGTTGGTGGTAGGAAATAATCGCCAAGGTTTCGATGGCAGCCCGCGACAGTTTGCGCGTTTCAAAGGTTTCTTTTTGCATCAAAAACCCAAGATCCGGGGCCGTGCGCATGGCCCAGGCCTCGCCCACTTTGACAACCTGAACGCCACGCCCCTCATAGCGCTTGCGAAGATGTTGCAGCGCCTCTGCCGCGTCGGCCCCATGGGGCATCCGGGCGTTCAGTTCAGCCACCGTGATCGGTTCCGCTGTGGCGAACAAAATCGCCTCTACCATGCGTTCCTGTTCTGCGACCGGGGGCGCCTCAAAAAGGCTTTGTTCCTGTTCATCAGCCATTCTGTTTCTTTCGTATTTGGATCGGGGCGAATGTATCGCCCTGCCGCAGTTCAATCGCCCCGGCCTTTGTCAGCTCTAGCGAAGCCGCAAAGGTCGCCGCCGTCGCCGAACGGCGCATCACCGGATCAGCCCGCCAGTCTTCGGGCAAATAGCTGCCCAGCTCTGTCCATTCGCCGGCAAAACCGATCAGGCCCCGCATCCGTTCCAGCGCTTGTTCAAGCGTCAAAATCCGATCGCGGTCCATTGTATAGGGCCGGAATTCGTCCTTGGTTCTGATCCGCGCATAGGCCTGCATCAGGTCCAGCAAGGTCGCCGTATAGGTCACGCGCCTTACCCGCGTCACATCCTCTGGAATACCGCGACTGAAAAAATCCCGCCCCAACTGGTCACGCCCCATCAGCCGCGCCGCCATATCCCGCATCGCCGCCAGACGTTCCAACTGAAACGCCAGATGCGCGGCAAGTTCTTCGCCCGAGGGGCCTTCATCCTCTGGGTCCGGCGGCAGCAACAGGCGCGACTTTAAAAAGGCAAGCCAGGCGGCCATCACCAGATAGTCAGCGGCCAGTTCGATCCGCAATTCCGTCGCTTTGTCGATAAAGGTGAGATACTGAACAGCCAGGTCCAAAACGCTGATCTTGCGCAGATCAACCTTTTGCGTGCGCGACATCACCAGCAACAAATCCAGCGGGCCTTCAAACCCGTCCACATCAACGATCAGCGCCTCTGCCGCCAGACGCGCCTCAATGGGATCGGGATCCTCCTGGAATGTGGTCTCAGACAAAGGCTTGGTCCTTTAAAAGCACCTGAAGTTCGGTCTCTGCCGCCTTAATGTCAATGGGCTGCACGCTTGGGCGTGCCGCAAGGGCCGCATCCGCCCGTCTTTGCGCCAGATCCTGCATCCCGCCCGCCGCCGCAGCGACCTGTTCCATTTCGTCGAGTTTACCGTTGCAATGCAAAACAACATCACAGCCCGCCGCAATCGCCGCGGTAGAACGCGTGGCAACGTCGCCGTCCAGCGCCTCCATCGAAATGTCATCGGTCATCAGCAATCCCTGAAACCCGATCTCATCACGGATCAGCTTGACCACAGGCGAAGAAATCGTTGCGGGCTGGTCATCAATCGCGCCGAAAATGATATGCGCGGTCATGCCCAGGGACAGATCATTCAACGCCCGAAACGGCGCGAAATCCTGCGCCTCTAGCGTTGCCTGATCCACATCCACATGCGGCACGCTCAGATGGCTGTCCAACACTGCGCGGCCATGGCCGGGGATATGCTTTGGCACCGGCAGCACACCGCCCGCCATCAGTCCATCCGCAACCGCCCGCGCAACCTGTGTCACGCTGTCCGCGTCACACCCGTAGCAGCGGTTTTGAAGAAAAGGATGGGTGTCTGCCCCGGCAATATCGCCGCTTGGGGCGCAGTTCACATCGATGCCAACGGCCATCAGCTCTTCCGCGATCAGCCGGGCGCGCAGCCACATGGACCGCGCCGCGTGTTCCCCCGCCAGATCAACCTGATCGAGCGGCGGCAACCATTCCCGCCAATGCGGCGCGCGCATCCGTTGAACACGCCCGCCTTCCTGATCAATCAGCACGGGGGCGTCGCGGCCAACCGCCTGACGCAAATCATCGGTCAGCTGGCGCAATTGCGCCGGGTTATCCACATTGCGGGCAAATAGAATAAAGCCCCAAGGCTGCGCCTGACGAAAGAACGCGGCCTCGGCCGCGTTCAGAGATTGGCCTTCACAGCCAAGAATATAGGCACCCTGCCCCATTTACCGGGTAACAACAGGGATGCAGTTTGCCTGTCCCGCCAACAAGGCCGAACAAAAACGACGCGCATCAGAAAGGTCGCTGAACCCATAGGCCCGCAGCCGGTAAAAGGTCTTGCCGCCAGATTGCGCCTTTTGCACAACCTGCGATTTGTCTTCCATAAAGTCGCCGAACTGTCCGGCCAGCTTTGTCCATTCCTGTTCCGCGATCTCTGCGGATTCAAAAGCGCCAAGCTGGGCCAAACGCGTGCCCGCAGGAATGGATGCAGGATCCTTGACCTTTACAGGCAGAACGCCGGTTCCCGGATCGACCGGGGCAGTTGCCGTCTGAACCGTCATCGACGCAGGCCGCGCTGTCGGGATCAGGGAACGGGACACGCCCGCAACGCTGGCGGGCACCAGATCGTCAATCGCCACACTTGCCGTTTGCGTTGATGCGACGTCCTCCGCAGATGTCTCTGCCGCAGGCGCGACCTCGGCGGTTTCGGCCATTTGCAACGCCGCCTCGATCAAAGAGGCGGTATCCTCAGGCGTTGGTTCACCTGCTTCTGCTGCGCTGGTTGCGCCGGCTTCAAGTTCGACGATCGCGTCCTGATCGGCCATCGTGCTTGCGGTTTCCGCATCCACGACAGAGGCCAGATCTTTCACCGTTTGATCTTCTTCTTGCAGCGCTGTTGGCTTGGGCGCCAAAGTCAGACGATCCGCCGGATCAGCGGCGGAACCTTCGGCTGCAATGTTGTTGACCGCAAGACCTTGGTGGTCCGCGCTTTGCCCGCCCGGATCATCCGGCGCGATGCGCATGGGTCCTTCCAGGGCCCGCACGACCGGAACACCAGACACGTCGCGAACCATCAACTGATAGCCCCACCATGCCAAGCCTGCGATCAATGCAACTGAAATTAAAGCGCCCAGCCAATTTAAAATATTGACCAGGCCGAACCCGTCCGAAGGATAAACCTCGCCTAGGGATTCACCGTATTCGATATCCGCCATTTTGCCTCGCTGCTCCGCCAGAGATACATTGCCTCAGCGAAATTATCTTGCCTGCACTCCTCCGGATATTGAACGCAGCACTTGTTATCAGCGCATTTCGTCCACCGGAGTTACCCCTAGGATACCAAGACCTGCAGAAATAACAACGGCTACGGCCCTTGGAAGTGCAATTTTTGTGGCAGAAACATCTAAATCTGCCTCTTGCAGGAAGCGCAAAGACGGGTTGTCATTGCCTTTGTTCCAAAGTGCATGAAAATCCGACGCAAGTTCATAAAGATAAAAAGCGATCCGATGCGGTTCGTTTCCGCGCGCAGCGATCTCTACAAGACGCGGCCATTCGGCGATTTTGCGCACCAAGGCGAATTCTGCCTCATCCTGCAAATTCGGCTCATCCGTCAGGGTGATGCCCATGTCTTCTGCTTTGCGCAGAACCGAACAGACCCGCGCATGGGCGTATTGAACGTAAAAGACAGCATTGTCCTTGGACTGTTCCGTCACCTTGTCAAAATCGAAATCCAGTGGCGCGTCGTTTTTGCGCGTTAGCATCACAAACCGGGTGACATCCGGCCCAACCTGTTCAACCAGATCCCGAAGCGTAATGAAATTCCCGGCCCGTTTGGACATTTTGAACGGTTCGCCATTCTTGAACAGCCGCACCAGCTGGATCAGCTTCACATCCAACGGCACCTTGCCACCAGAAAGCGCCGACACCACGGCCTTGATCCGCTTGACATAGCCACCATGATCCGCGCCAAACACGTTGATCAGCTCATCATAGCCACGGTTAATTTTATCATAGTGATAGGCGATATCCGGCGCGAAATAGGTCCAGGCCCCGTCTGATTTCTTGACCGGCCGGTCCAGATCATCGCCATGGGCGGTGGAGCGGAACAAGGTTTGTTCCCGTGGCTCCCAATCTTCGGGTTTCTTACCTTTCGGAGGCTCCAGAATGCCCTCATAGATCAGACCCTGCTCGTCCAGCTCGTCTATGGCCGCTTCGATCTGCCCGGTGCCATAAAGCGATTTTTCGCTAAAGAAGGAATCCATCACAACGCCAAGCATCGCCAGATCATCGCGGATCATATCCATCATCGCATCGGTCGCAAAAACCCGCACATCCGCCAGCCACTCGGATTCATCCTTGTCCAGCAGGCTGTCGCCATATTTGGCCTTCAACGCCTCTCCGACCGGAACCAGATAGTCGCCAGGATACAGCCCCTCGGCGATTTCCGGGCTCAGACCACAAGCCTCGCGATACCGCTCAAAAGCAGACCGCGCCAAGACATCGACCTGCGCACCACCATCATTGATGTAATATTCCCGCGTGACGTCATAACCTGCGAAATCCAGCAAACTGGCCAGCGCATCGCCAAACACCGCCCCGCGTGTGTGGCCCACATGAATGGGACCCGTCGGGTTTGTGGATACGAATTCAACAAGAACCTTTTTGTCCGCGCCCAGCTTGGACTGTCCATAAGAGGCGCCTTGCGCCAACGCAGCCTCGACAACGCTGCCCCAAACATCTGCGGACAGACGCAGGTTCAAGAAACCCGGTCCCGCGACCTCTGCCACGTCAATCCGGGGATCGTCCAGCAGCCGAGCCGCCAGCGCATCGGCGATGTCACGCGGCTTCATCCCGGCGGGCTTGGCCAGAACCATCGCCGCATTCGCCGCCATGTCACCATGACTGGCATCGCGCGGCGGCTCTACCGCGACATTGGCAAAGTTCAAGCCCTCGGGCAGAACGCCGTCCGTTACCATGGATGTCAGGCTTTCAATCACCAAAGCCCGGATTTCCGCAAAAATATTCATCGTTTCGATCCCAAAATCAGTTGGCGCGGGTGTACCACGCCATCCACCAAGGTCAACGCCCTGTGGTCAAAGTCAACCAAAGCCGTCGCCTTACTTGCCAAACATCCGTTCATGTTCCTGCAAGGCAAACCTGTCCGTCATCCCCGCCACGTAATCCAGCACCACCCGTGCCAGTTCCGTGTCGTCGCGGATCGTCTTGATTTCATCGCTCCACTCATCGGGCAGCAGATCGGGGTTGGCCATAAACGCTGGAAACAGATCCTCGATCACTTTAGTCACGCGCTTGCGTTCCACCATGACCGTCGGCGCGCGATACATGCGCTCAAACAAAAAGGACTTGATCGCTTTCAGTTCCATAAATAGCTTTTTGGAAAAGCGGATCATCGGCTTGCCAAGGGCCCGGATATCATCCGCGCTTTGCGGGTTGGCCGCTTGCAGGCGCGTTTCGGCAATGGCGATCACATCCTCGACCATCACCCCAAAGACCCGGCGCAAAGCCTCATGCCGCCGCCGCATGGTGTCGAGCACTGGATAAAGCCGATCCACCTCGGCAAAGGCAGGGCCCGTCACCGGAAGCTCCATCAGATCTTCCTCGGTAAACAGACCCGCGCGCAAACCGTCATGCAGATCATGGTGGTTATAGGCCACATCATCGGCAAAAGCGGCCACCTGCGCCTCTGCGCTGGCATAGGTGTCCAAGTCCAGATCATAGATGTCGTTGAAATCTTTCAAAGCATAGGGCAACTCACCGGTCACCGGCCCGTTATGCTTGGCCAGCCCTTCCAGCGTTTCCCAGGTCAGGTTCAACCCGTCAAAATCCGCGTAATGCCGTTCCAACCGTGTCACGATCCGAATGGCCTGCGCATTGTGATCAAACCCGCCATAGGGCTTCATCAGCAACTCTAGCGCGTCCTCGCCCGTGTGGCCAAAGGGCGGATGCCCCAGGTCATGGGCCAAAGCCACCGCCTCGGCCAAATCTTCGTTCAAACCCAAAGCGTTGGAAATCGTGCGCGCCACCTGCGCCACCTCAATCGAATGGGTCAGACGCGTGCGGTAATAATCGCCCTCATGTTCCACAAAGACCTGGGTCTTGTGCTTCAGCCGTCGAAACGCGCTGGAATGGATCACCCGATCCCGGTCCCGTTGATAGGGCGAGCGAAACGTGCTGATCACCTCGCCAAATTGCCGTCCCCGGCTTGCGCCCGGGTCAGATGCATATGATTTCCGCATTTAACCTGCCTGATCTTGTCGTGTCGTCCCGCGTTCCATATATTCTGTTTGTAACCGCAGCGAAACGACATAAGTTGACAGACATGGAACTCACCCTGCCCCCAAAGGTCACAGACCGCGCTTTTGCCCGTTTGGCAGAGATTAACGCCGAAACAGGCGCCCCACAGGCGTTGCGTGTCGCTGTGGAAGGCGGCGGATGTTCCGGGTTTCAATACGAAATCAAGCTGGATGACGCCGCCGAGGACGATCTGGTGCTGGAAGGATCAGGTCAAAAAGTCGTGGTGGATTCGGTCTCTCTGCCGTTTTTGTCCAATGCGGTCATTGATTTCACCGAAGAATTGATCGGTGCGCGTTTCGTGATCGAAAACCCGAACGCGACCAGTTCCTGCGGCTGCGGCACATCGTTTTCGATGTGATCCGCAAACGGCCTACCCCCAATCTGTAAATGACAGAGCAGTTTGAAACCGTCATCATCGGCGCCGGTGCCGCTGGCCTGCACTGCGCGGCCTTCGCCAAGGCGGCGGGGCGCACGCTCTTGATCGACCACGCCAAAAAGCCGGGCGAAAAAATCCGCATTTCCGGCGGCGGTCGCTGTAATTTCACCAATATTTTCGCGGCACCGGACAATTTCATCTCTGCCAACCGCCACTTCGCCAAATCCGCAATGGCCCGCTACACCCAGTGGGATTTCATTGAACTGGTGCAGCGCCACGGCATTGCCTATCACGAAAAGACCCTGGGCCAGCAATTCTGCGACGACACCGCCAAGGACATCATCCAGATGTTGCTGAAAGAGGCCAAGCCAAGCCAGCTGTGGCTGGAAACCAGCGTCACAGAGATCCGAAAATCAACGCAAGGCTTTGATTTGACCCTGTCGGACCAGCGAAAGGTGGCCTGTCGCAATCTGGTCATTGCCTCGGGCGGGAAATCCATTCCCAAAATGGGAGCCACCGGATTTGGCTATCAAATTGCCAAGCAGTTCGGCCATGCGATCACCCCAACCCGCGCGGGTCTGGTGCCGCTGACCTTCGCCGATGCAGATCTAGAGCTGTTAAAATCGCTCGCCGGTGTCGCCCTGCCCGTGGCCGTAACCTGCAACGGCACCAGTTTTAAAGAGGCCATGCTGTTCACACATCGCGGCCTGTCCGGCCCGGCCATCCTGCAAATTTCCAGCTATTGGCGCGAATCCATGCCGATTTCGATCAATCTGCTGCCCGACACCGATCTGCACGCCCTGCTGATCCAGAAACGCGCTGAAAACGGCCGTCGCAATATGTCGACTGTGCTGGCTGATTTCTTTCCCGCGCGGCTTGCCACCGCGCTGTCCAGCCGCCTCGATCTGCGCGGCAACATCGCCGATCAGTCAGACCGCAAGCTTCTCGACTATGCCGAAGCGCTGCAAAACTGGGTGATCACGCCAATCGGCACAGAGGGCTATCGCACCGCCGAAGTCACCCTGGGCGGCGTCGACACAGATGGGCTGAATTCGAAAACCATGGAAAGCAAAACCACCCCCGGCCTCTATTTCATCGGCGAGGTCGTGGATGTCACAGGCTGGCTGGGCGGCTACAATTTTCAATGGGCCTGGTCCTCTGCCCATGCGGCAGGCACCGCCATCGCCGCACGCTAGTCTGCCGGCACAGCCTGACAATTCTGCACGAACGCGGCAAGTTCAGCATTGAAACGAGGGGTGTCCTCGGCAAAGGGCGCATGGCCTGCATCGGGATAAAGCGACAGGCGCGCCGTTGCCACGCGGCTGGCGATCTCATTGGCCTGTGTCGGCAAAACAACCCGGTCCTTTTCGCCATGGGTGACCAACACGGGAACATGCAATGCATCCAGAACCCCATTGTCCACAGCAGGGCGCGACAAATGCGCGGCGCGCACCTCTGGCGGCACCACCATCGCGCAGGCCAGCAAGGATTCAGACAAGGCGCGGGGCGGCGCTTTGTCAAAACAACCGCGCACGAAATCCCGCGTCGCGGCAATATTGGCCCCCAGATCGCGGCTGAACATCCCGTCCAGCGCGGCCAAAACTGGGCCATTATATCCCGGATCATTGCTGACACGCGCAGAGACAAAATTGATCCCGGCAATGCGGTCTGTGCCATGAGAATTGATATAGTCGCACAGGATCCGCGCCGCATAAGACCAGGCGACAATCACCGGCTTGTTAAGCCCCAACACGTCAATCGCTCGGGCCAGGTCATCGGCAAATTGCCGGTCGGACTGATAGGATTGCGGATCATCCGGTTTGTCCGACGCCCCATGTCCGCGCAGGTCCACAGCCGTCAGATGAAAGCCCTGCGCAAGGTCAGGGTCATTGAACTGCCCAGACCAACATAAAGAGGCCTGCGCAAAGCCGTGAAGAAACAAAATTTCGGGGGAATGCGCGTCCCCTGCGGAATAAGCCGAAAGCTTTATGCCATCAGACGCGACGTAAAATTGCTGCTCAAATTCGACCGGTTGCATCATAATCAACCCTCTGAAAAATATTCAGGATCGTACAATATAACTCTGATTTAGCCTCTCAACAGCACAGGTCAATCACAAATCGAACATTTTTCCGAAAATTGGCGGCGATCGCGCAAACGCGTCACCGCCAAGATTTGATCACGACTGCTCGTCGTCGAAGGGCTGATCAAGTATTGAAATCTCTTCTTCCATCAGAAGATCAGCAAACATGCCCTGCGATTGGGCCGCCGGCTCAAACGTTTGTGGTTCATACGTCGGCGCGGCCGCAAAGGCTGGCAATGTCACAGCCAAAGTCGTCGCCCCGGCCAAATATGCTGCGGTGGTGATTTTTGAGGCTTTCATAATCTGTTCCCTTGTCAAATGCGCAGGTCTTGTCGCCTGCGTTATTGATTTATGTAAACACTATTTACATTCAAGATGTGTGACCAAAAAAAATGCCCACCACACGAAACCGTTACAATCCCCCGCGCGCACAGCTTATGGCGCGTGTCAGGGTTTCACATCATCCGAAACCGGGTCGGAAATGCCGGGAACAATTTCGTGGTCAATGCCAGCCTCTGTCAGCGAAGTCGTGTCATAGCCGGTCGCCTTTGAAAGCAACCGAACGACGCGTTTCCCCTGCTGGGCGGCGGCCAACAGCAACGCGTCATAATGCGCATTGGACCAGTCCGCGCCCTCATCCACATGCGGCACGCACAGTCTTTCTGCATCTCGCCGCGCCAGATCCAGAACCTCGCCCCCCATCTCTGGGTCAAAAAAGATGATGTCCGCTTCTTGCAGCCGGCTCACAGCGCGTAGGGTCATCAGGTCCTTTTCCCCCGGCCCCGCGCCGACAATCGCAACAGAGCCTCCGGTCTCGGCCCCGAACTCTCCGCTTAGGATGGCATCCTTGATCATCCGCGCCGCGTCTCTTTCTCCGCCGCGCGCATGAATGCGCCGCACCGGCCCGGAAAACACCCAGCGCCACAAATCCCGGCGGTCTCGCGGTTGTAACCGCTGCGCTGCAAGGCCGCGCAACCTGCCCGCAAGGGCCGCCAGATCGCCAAGCCGCGGTTCCAAGGCCTCTTCGATCCGGGTTCTGGTTTGCCGGGCAAGCACCGGGGCCGCGCCCTCTGTCCCAATGGCCACGACAAGCGGGCTGCGATCCACAATCGACGGGGTCAGCGCATCGCACAGATCAGGCTGATCAACGACATTCACCACCGCCCCGGCCGCTTTGGCCAACATGTGCAAGGCCGCATCCGCCCCGGGACACCCGGTTGCCACAAAGACCAAAGCCACATCTGCGAAATGCGCCACTGTGATCGGCTCGGGCAACCACTGGATCCGCCCGGACCCGTGTAAATCGGTCAGTTCCGGGTCCAGCTCTGGCGCGCAAAGCGTCACGGCGGCTTCTGTCTTGAGCATAAGGCGGCATTTCTGCGCCGCTTGTTCACCTCCGCCGACGATAACGACCCGGCGATCCTGCATTTTCAAGAACATGGGAAAGGCCTTCATCACGCTGCAACCTTTCCACCATGGCGATCCCGCCAAAGCCGTTCTGCCATCTCTTGCCCCTCAGACAGGCTGGCTGCACGACCAACAGTCCACAGCGCCAATGCCGCCGTTCCGGTCACGGTCGCTTGCGCAAAAGCATCCTCCACCTGACCGCCCCAAAGACCTGCAATATCAACAGGTTGCTCTGGCTCACTTAGTTTTCGCGGTGCCGCAACCATTGCCGGGGCAACCTCATCCAGATCCACAGCATCGCGTAGCCCGAACACTGCAATATCCTTGCTTGGATTGCGCTCAAACTCACCACCACCGCCCTTAATGACGGTCAAAGACCCATCCCCCAGCAATCCGGCCGCCCGCGATTGCAACCCGCGATAAGACGGATGAAACACCCCCTGAACCGATGCCGCCGCACCAGAAGGGTTCCACATCCGCAACACCGTATTCACACAGGACCGCAGCCCAAACACATCACGCAACCGCAGCAGGGCAAACGCCTCTGGGCTTAGATCCTCTAGCCCGTCATAGCGCAATCCATCGCCCTCCAGATTAAGCACCTGCAACGCCGATCGAAAATCCGCCAGCCCTGTTTGATGAGAATTCCAGCCGTGCATAGACACGCGCAGCCCGGCATTCGCAACCAGACGCGCCGCCAGCAAAAACAACGGCGCGCCCCGCGTGCGCCCAGCGGCGTAACAGGGCCAGTCCAAATCCGCCTCGGGCAGTTTGCGGCCAACCCCATCGCGCAAAGCCTGCGTGAACCCGGCGATTTCCGCATCGGTTTCCCCGCGCAAGCGCAACACCATAAGGATCGCGCCAATCGCCTCTGGCTCTGCCCTGCCAGACAGCATCAAGGTCATCGCCCCATGGGCTTCGTCCAGCGTAAAGCTTCGCGCGCGGCCCTTGCCCCGGGCCACGATCCGCACATAGGAAGACAGGCTCATTCTGCGGCCAGCGACAACGGGTTTTCTGCCAACAACGCCGAAAGTTCAGGCTTGCAAGACCCGCAATTGGTGCCCGCACATGTGGCACGCCCAATCGCATCGACCGTCGCGGCCCCGGCGGAAATCGCGTCCCGCACGGTGTTGAGGCCCACATTCATACAGGCGCAAATGGTTTGCCCCGGATCAACCTGATCCGCGCCGCCCCTCCCGGCCAAAGCCTGCAGTGCAGCGCTTTCAGTCCCAATCAAAGCGACCACATGGTCGCGGCCCAATCGAACAGGGCTTGGGCTGGCAAAGAACAATCCGGTCAAAACGGCCCCCTTGTGAAATGCAATACGCACCAATCCAGAATGCGTGTCCTGCACCACAGAAGCATGATCTTGGGGACATGCCAATAAGTTACGCGCATATTCTTCCCAGTTTTCGGGCCTGACGCGCCCACCGAACTCGCCACGCCAGCCGGTGGCGCTGCGCATCACGGCTGCATACTCGGCCTCTGGCGCCATCTGCCCATGGCCCGCAGCAAACCCATACCAGGCCCCGTCAAAGCGTTTGACCGTCACCGCCCCGGATTTCAGCGCCGGTTGCCCGGAAATCGGATCAACCGCAGGCCCGGTCAAGCTGTTGACCGTGCCGTTGCGGCTGTGCTGACGGGTCCAGTGCATCGGAACAAACACCTGGCCAAGGGCGGCCCTGTCATGGCGCATCACCCGCAAAATGGCCCGCCCATGATCGGATCTCACCTCGACCAGATCGCCGGTTTTGACACCAATCTTCTCTGCATCCCTTGGGTGCAGCTCTGCATAGGGTTCGGCCAGATGCGCGTTCAGTCGCGGCGCTTTGCCGGTGCGGGTCATCGTGTGCCACTGATCCCGGTTGCGCCCGGTGTTCAGCGTCATCCCGTCCTGCAGCGCCAAATCCGGCGCAGGCGTCGGCACCATACGTGCCCGCCCATCCCCGTGGAAGAACGCGCCATTTGCGAAAAACCGTTTGCCATTCTCGGGCCATTGCGTCGGCAACAACCCCGCGTAATCCGCATCTGCAAAGATGCTAAGGTCGAGATCACGGCCGAAATCACGGGTGGCGGCGGACAATCCCACATATTCGGCAAAAATTTCTGCCGGGCTGCTATAGGCAAACGCAGCCCCCCATCCCATACGCGCCGCCACGTCACAGATGATCTGCCAGTCGGGCCGGGTCTGCCCCGGTGCTGGCATAAACGCGCGTTGCCGCGAAACCCGACGTTCAGAGTTTGTGACCGTTCCGTCCTTTTCACCCCAGCCCGTGGCGGGCAGCAAAACATCCGCCAAATCCCCGGTATCCGTGCGCGCCATGATGTCTGACACAGCCACGAAAGGCACGTTCGCAATCGCTTGGGCAATTCCATCCGAATCCGGCATGCTAACGGCTGGATTGGTGGACATGACCCACAAGGCTTTGATTTTGCCCTCCGCACAGGCCTGAAACAGATCAACCGCTTTCAATCCGGCGCTTTGGCAGATGGTCGGGCTGGACCAATAGCTTTGCACAGCCCCCCGATGATCCGCATTTTCAATGTCCAGATGGTTGGCCAGCATATTGGCCAGGCCGCCAACTTCTCGTCCGCCCATGGCATTGGGCTGTCCTGTTACAGAAAACGGGCCGCAGCCCGGCCTCCCAATCCGTCCCGTCGCCAGATGGCAATTCACAATTGAATTGACCTTGTCCGTGCCGCTTGCAGATTGGTTAACCCCTTGGGAATAAACAGTAACGACCTTTTTCGTGCCCGCCCACATCCCATAAAACTGCGCCAGCTCGGCCGCGCTTAGGCCGGAACCTTCCGCCTCTGTCGCACGCGCAACCTCCAATGCTGCCCCCCCACCAGAGACATGCGCCGCCATATAGCCTTCATCCAGCAGATCCGCCTGTTCAAGATGCGCCAGCAACCCATTGAACAGCGCCACATCCCCGTCAGGACGCACCCGCAGATGCAGATCCGCAAGATCAGAAGTGGCGGTTTTGCGGGGATCAATATTGACCACTTTCATCCAGGGCCGCGCCGCTTTGGCCGCCACAATCCTTTGATGCAGAACCGGGTGACACCAGGCCAGATTGGAGCCCACCAGCACGATCAAATCCGCCTGTTCCAGATCCTCATACTGTCCCGGAACCGTATCACTGCCAAAGGCACGTTTGTGCCCTGCCACGGACGACGCCATGCAAAGCCTTGAATTCGTGTCAATATTCGCCGATCCGATGAACCCTTTCATCAGCTTATTCGCGACGTAGTAATCCTCTGTCAGCAATTGGCCGGACACGTAAAACGCCACGCTGTCGGGGCCATGTTCCTCAATAGCCTCCGCAAAGCTCTTGGCCACCAAATCCAGCGCCGTGTCCCAGCTGGCATCCTGCCCGCCGATTTTCGGGGCCAAAAGACGCCCCTCCAGATCAACAGTGTCGCCCAAGGCCGTGCCCTTGGAACACAGCCGCCCGAAATTCGCCGGATGATCAGGATCCCCCGAGATAGAGCCATCGGCCCCGGCCAGCACCCCACAACCAACCCCACAATAGGGGCAAGTCGTTTTCGTCACTGTCATGCCACGGCCCTTTGCCGCAAAAAGGTCCCGTCCAGCAAGACACGCCCGTTTTCCACCCGCGCCGGATACGTGGCCACCTGCCCCTCATCCGCCCCCTGCGCCTGCCCGGTTTCCAGGGAAATCACCCAATTGTGCAAGGGGCATGTCACCGAAGCGCCATGCACAATCCCCTCTGCCAAGGGGCCATTCCTGTGGGGACAAGCATTGTCCAGCGCAAAAACCTCGTCCAAAGCGGTGCGAAACACGGCCACGCAGCCCAGCTCTGTCTTGACCAGCCGAGCGCCCCGCTGCGGGATCGCATCCAGCGCGGAAATATCGATCCAATCACTCATTCTGCGGCCTCCAGTGTCAGCTTCGCCAAGGGCTTGTAAGGTTCTGATTTCTCGACATGATCCGCCCATGGGTCACGCCGGTAAACCGATTGCGACAGCTCAAACCGGTCGACCAGCCCCTGACGCGTGTCCAGATCGGTGATCTGTTCAGTGATCCAGTCCAGCCCGACCTTGGCCATCCATTTGTAGATCCGATCCAGATATTTGGCATTCTCGCGATAGCTTTGCGTCACCGCCTTGATCACATCGATCGCCTCTTGTTCCGTGTCCACCTGGATCAACAGCTCTGTCTGTTTGACATCCATACCCGCCGCGCCGCCTATGCTGATCTGATAGCCGCTGTCGACGCAGACAATCCCAATGTCCTTACAGGTCGCCTCGGCGCAGTTGCGCGGACAGCCCGACACGCCAAGTTTCAGTTTATGCGGCGTCCAGGACCCCCATAAGGTCTTTTCCAGCTTAATCCCAAGCCCGGTGCTGTCCTGCGTGCCAAAGCGGCAGTGATCGGTGCCGACACAGGTTTTGACCGTCCGCAACCCTTTCGAATAAGCATGCCCGGACACCATGCCCGCCTTGTTCAAATCCGACCAGATCGCGGGCAAATCTTCGCCCTTAACACCCAACAGATCGATCCGCTGACCGCCGGTCACCTTCACCGTGGGCACCATGAATTTGTCAGCCGCATCGGCAATGGCGCGCAGCTCATCCGGGGTCGTGATTCCGCCCCACATCCGAGGCACCACGCTGAACGTTCCGTCTTTCTGAATATTTGCGTGTTTACGCTCATTGATGAACCGCGATTGCGGATCGTCCTGATATTCCAACGGCCAGTCGGCAAGCAGGTAAAAGTTCAGCGCCGGGCGACAGACATGACAGCCACAAGAGGTCTTCCACCCACAGGCCTGCCATACGGCGGGCATGGATTTCAGCTCTTGCAGCTTGATCATCCGCCGCACATCTTCGTGGCTAAGATCCGTGCAGGCACAAACGGGCTGCGCCGTGGGCAAAACGAAATCATCGCCCAGAGACACGGCCAGCACCTGTTCCACCAACCCGGTGCAGGTCCCACACGACCCAGAGGCCTTGGTCACCGCGCGTACCGCCCCCAAATCCGTGGCCCCATCCGCGATTGCGTCTTCGATCTGACCCTTGCAAATGCCGTTGCAGCCGCAAATTTCCGCGTCACGCGGTAAGGCTGCAACGGCCAAGAGCGGGTCCACCGCACCGCCCCCCTGATAGGCCGGACCAAAGATCAAAGTATCGCGCATTTCGGAAATATCCGTCTTGTCGCGGATCAACCCAAAGAACCAGTTGCTGTCAGCGGTATCGCCATACATCACCGCCCCGATGATCTTGCCCGCCTGGATCACCAAGCGGCGATACACACCGCGCGCCGGGTCGCGAAACACGATATCCTCGCGGTCCTCTCCTTCGGCAAAATCCCCAGCGCTGAACAAATCACAGCCCGTGACCTTCAATTTGGTCGAAAGCTCTTTTTGAACGAATTGCGCGTTTTTCTGCAACAGCGTCTGGGCCGCCACTTTCGCCTGATCGTAAAGCGGGGCCACCAGCCCGAATATCGCGCCATCATGTTCCACGCATTCCCCAACTGCCAGAACATCAGGGTCAGAGGTCACCATCTGATCATCCACATGAATGCCCCGGCCCACAGCGACCCCGGCCTCTTGGGCCAGGGCGACATTGGGGCGAATGCCTACGGCCATGACCAACAGATCACAAGGCAGCTCTGTCCCATCCTCCAGCAACAAGGCCCGCACATGGCCGTCCTTGCCCAGAATTTCTTTGGAATTGGCCGCGCAGCGCACCGTGATGCCCTTTTCAATCAAGGCCTGACGCAACAAATAGCCCGCCGCCTCGTCCAGCTGACGTTCCATCAGATGGCCCATGATATGCACAACCGTGACATCTACACCGCGCGCCGACATGCCTGCCGCGGCCTCTAGCCCCAACAGTCCGCCGCCAATCACAACCACCTTGCTGTCCGCGCCGAGCCCCATCATCCTTTGGGTATCTTCCAGATCGCGATAGGCAATCACGCCCTCCAGATCGTGACCCGGCAACGGAATGATGAACGGGTTCGACCCGGTCCCGAACAACAGCTTGTCATAAGGCAAAACCTCCCCGTTTTGCGCTGTCACCGTCTTGGCCGCCCGATCAATCGCCGTGATCCGCTCTCCAAAGCGGCACGTGATGCCCTGCTCTGCGTACCAGCCATCATCATGGGTCACGATCTCTTCATAGGTCTTGTCACCGGCCAGCACCGGAGACAGCATGATGCGATTATAGTTCCCCCGAGGCTCTGCATTAAACAGGGTCACGTCATAGGCCGCAGGGTCTGCGTCCAACAAATGTTCCAGCGCGCGGCCCGTGGCCATGCCCGCCCCGATGACAATTAATTTCTGTGTCATGCCCTACTCCGCTGCAAGTGTTTGTGGCTTGGGTTTCGGCTTGGCGCCATGTTCATATTCCTCAAGGAAATCAAGAACATCCTGCCGGTAACTGTAATAATCGGGATGTTCTAGCAACGCCTTGCGCGTGCGCGGACGCGGCAGTTTGACATCCGTGATCTTACCAATCGTCGCCTGAGGACCGTTGGTCATCATCACCACCCGGTCCGCCAACAAAATCGCCTCATCCACATCATGGGTCACGCAAATCGCCGTGACTTTTGTGCGCGACCAAACTTCCATCAGAACCTCTTGCAGCTCCCACCGGGTCAAGCTGTCAAGCATCCCAAACGGCTCATCCAGCAGCAGCAATTTAGGGCTCAGCGCAAAGGCCCGCGCAATGCCCACCCGCTGCTTCATGCCGTTGGACATAGACGCGGCCTGCTGGTCCATACTGTCGCCAAGCCCGACGCGTTCCAGGTAATATTCCACCACATCCTGACGCTCTGCCTGAGACGCGCGGGGGTAAACCTTGTCCACCCCAATCGCGACATTTTCCTTGGCCGTCAGCCAGGGGAACAGATTGGGCGACTGAAACACCACCGCCCGTTCCGGATCAGCCCCTTCGACATTCCAGCCATCCAGCCGGATCGCCCCCTTGGAAATCGGGTTCAGCCCCGCTGCCATGGTCAAAACCGTGGATTTACCACAGCCCGAATGGCCGATCAGACTGATGAATTCCCCCTTGTTGATCTTCAGATCAAAATCCTCGACCACCGTAAGCGGCCCCTTGGGCGTCGGGTAAATCTTGTGTAGTCGCGAAAAGGTCAAAAACCGCTCTTCGATCCCGCTTTCCTGCGCATCCGCAACAGCGGCCGGCAGACTGTGAATCGGCGTGACCTTTGGCAAGAGCCGGGTTTCTTCTACCTTTGCGGCAATGCCCACATCCATCAGATAGGTCGTCACCTGCGCCCGCAACGCCTTGAACACCGTGTCATCATTCATCGCAGAACGATCCCGAGGGCGCGGGATCTCTACCGCAAAAGGCGCGCCAAGCGTGCCATCCGGGTTCAACGGCACGATCCGATCCGCCAGCAAGATCGCCTCATCCACATCATTGGTGATCAGAATGCAGGTCTTTTTGTCCTGCTCCCAGATGTCCAGAATTTCATCGGCCAGATTGGCGCGTGTCAACGCATCCAGCGCGCTGAGCGGCTCATCCAGCAACAGCATTTCCGGGCTCATCGCCAGGGCGCGAGCGACGGACACACGCTGACGCATCCCCCCCGACAGCTCTGCCGGGCGCCGCGACTTGGCATGGGACAACCCAACCATATCCACGTAATGGTCAATCTTGGCGTTGCGCTCTGCTTTGGACAATTTTGGAAAAACCGCATCCACCGCCAGCCCGATATTCCCGCCAACCGTCAGCCACGGCATCAGCGAATAGCTTTGGAACACCAAACCACGCTCTGGCCCGGGGCCCTTGATCGGCGCGCCCTTGAAACTGACGCGCCCCGCGTCGGGCATCTCCAACCCGGCAATCAGGTTCATCAGCGTGGATTTCCCCGTGCCCGAAAAACCAAGGATCGCGACGAACTCTCCTTCGGCCACCTCCAGATTGATCTCCTTCAGCACCTCTTTGCGCTGCAACCCGGTGCCAAAGCCCTTGGACACGTTTTGAAAACTCAGAATGCTCATAAGGACCTACCGGTTTTCTGAAAAGGTGAACATGGATTGCAGGGCGTACATCACACGATCCAGCAAAAAGCCGATGATCCCGATGGTGAACACCGCCACCATGATCTTTGCCAGCGATTGTGATGACCCGTTCTGAAACTCATCCCAGACGAATTTGCCAAGACCGGGGTTCTGGGCCAGCATCTCTGCGGCAATCAGAACCATCCACCCAACCCCCAGGGACAGGCGCAACCCGGTGAAAATCAACGGCAAAGCAGAGGGCAGCACCAGCTTGGTGATCTTGGCATAGGTCGACATTTTCAGCACTTTGGACACGCTGACCAAATCCCGGTCAATCGATGACACCCCAAGGGCGGTGTTGATCAGCGTCGGCCACAAGGAACACAGCGTCACCGTGATCGCAGAGACCAGAAACGACTTGGAAAACATGCCGTCATTGGTCGCATAAAGCGCTGAAACGATCATCGTCACGATCGGCAGCCAAGCCAAAGGGCTGACCGGCTTGAAGATCTGGATCAACGGGTTGATCGCCGCATTCGCCGTCGCTGACAATCCGGCCAATATTCCCAATGGAATCGCAATGACAGAGGCCACAAGGAACCCGAAAAACACCGTTTTGATAGAGGTCCAGATCTGCGCGTAATAGGTCGGCTTTCCGGTATAAACGCGCTGCTTCACATCATCGCTGCGCCCGTCGGCAATCAGCTTGGCATTGCGCGCCTCTTGGCGTTCGTAAAAGGCCACAGCCTTTTCCCGTTCGCGCACCGCATCGGCGTTCAGATTGACAGCTTGCTCCCACACCTGCACCGGACCGGGGATCGCCCCTAACGAGGTCTGCACCGTCGGTGCCAAGGCCGCCCAGGCCCCCAGAAAAATCGCGATGGCCAGCAATGGCACCCCCAGCAAACGCCAGATCTCTGACATCTGCCCGCGCGGATTGTCCCCCGCTGCGGCCTTTAGAATGGGGGTGATCCAGGCCAATCCGAACACCTGAAACCAGGCATCTGCCTTGTTGATGCGCGTGAACAGCCGGGCGCGGCTTGCTTCTGAGCTAAGTGTTTCGCTGTCGATTGCGGTCATGATTTTCGGCCTCATGCGGGTCAGGAATAAGATGGGGAAAAGCGGGATGCGCCACAGCCAGTGCCGCGCATCCCAGTTGGATTAGCCCTGGATTTCGGACCCGACGATCACCTGATCGCCCTTCAAACCAATCGGCAGGCTGTCAAGATATGCGTTCGGCATACGACCGTCATAGGCGATCCCGTCAATGATATCTTTTGCCGGGGTCGCAGGCTTGAACCCGTCGCTGTCCCACGGGAAATCTGCCTCATTGGCCATGTCCTCTTCCACCAGCATACGGGCCGCTGCCAGATACAGATCGGGGCGGTAAACCTCTTTGGCCGTGTCGATGAACCATTCATCCGATTTCGGCTCTGCGATTTGGCCCCAACGGCGCATCTGCGTCAGATACCAGATCGCATCGGAATAAAACGGATAGGTCGCATTGTGACGGAAAAACGTATTAAAGTCAGGAACTTCGCGAATATCACCTTTTTCATATTCGAACGTGCCGGTCATAGAATTCGCAATGACTTCGGCATCCGCCCCCACATATTCAGACCGCGCCAAAATCTCGACCGCTTCGGCCCGGTTTGCGTTGTCGTTTTCATCCAGCCAAATTGCCGCGCGGATCAAGGCCTTTGTCAGGGCCAGCGTCGTGTTTGGGTTTTCCTCGGCAAATTCAGCCGTAATCCCGAACACCTTTTCAGGGTTGTTCTTCCACAGCTCATAATCCGTGATCACCGGCACACCGATCCCCTTGAACACCGCTTGCTGGTTCCAAGGCTCGCCCACGCAATAGCCAAAAATCGTCCCCGCCTCCATGGTCGCAGGCATTTGCGGGGGTGGTGTCACAGACAAAAACACATCCGCTTCTATCTGGCCGCTGACATCATCTGGCGAATAATAACCGGGCACCAATCCGCCCGCCGCCAGCCAATAGCGCAGCTCGTAATTGTGGGTGGATACCGGAAACACCATGCCCATGTTGAACGGCACACCCTGATCCTTGTAATCCTCAACCACCGGGGCCAAAGCCGCCGCGCTGATCGGATGCTGAGGACGCCCGTCCTCCATCAAAGGCACGTTCGGCTTCATCTGTTCCCAAATCTCATTGGACACAGTGATCGCGTTGCCGTTCAGATCCATCGAAAACGGCGTGATGATATGGGCCTGCGTCCCGTAACCGATGGTCGCAGCAATCGGCTGTCCGGCCAACATATGCGCGCCGTCCAGCTGGCCATCAATCACACCATCCAGCAGCACCTTCCAGTTCGCCTGCGCCTCAAGCGTCACATACAGGCCTTCATCCTCAAAATACCCCTGCTCATAGGCCACGGCCAGCGGGGCCATGTCGGTCAACTTGATAAAGCCCAAGGTGAGCTCGTCTTTTTCCAGATCCAGCATCTCTGCCATTGCCGGTGTCGCGATCAGCGCCGTAGACGCCAACAACCATTTGAAACTGTTCATTTTTATACCCCTGTCGAAACGAAAAAAGCCGCACGATTGAAGCATGCAGGGAGGGTGCATACACAATCGAGCGGCTTTGCTCTTAAAACTTTACTGGCCAGCAGCATCGTTGGCCGAGACGGGCATCGTTGCCCTGACTTCAAATGCCCCTATGGCGGCTGGCATTGCAATCGACACCGGGCGGAACAGCCCGAATTTGGTGCCGCGCCGCAGCATTGCCTAATTTTTAGTCACTCCCGAGCGGGAAAAGTCAAAGACCGCGCCATCAAAAAAAGTATCCGGGCCCAGAACCATCGCGCCCTTGGCCGAGGCGATCTCTGTCGGATGCGCCATCGCACCTTCCGATTTGGCAGAGGATTTCGGCAAATCCGCGCCAATCGCCGTCAGCGCGTCACGGTAAAGGTCGCTGCGAAAACATGTTTCGGCCTGCTCTGCATCGGACGCGCCTGCGCCCAATTGCCGTGCAATCCACTGCGCCTGACTGCGCCAGGGGAAATTCGCAGCCCCCTCATGAAACCCAACAAACCCGGGAACCTCTATCGGATCCCGCCCCAACTCTGGGATGATCCGCCCCGTCAATGCGGGCTCTATCGCGTGATCTGGTAAATCAAGATGCTGGCTGCGGGCCAGGATCTCGACCGCCAGAGGAATGTTCTGGGGCTGGGCCAGCCATTGTGTGGCGCGATAAATCGCGCGGATCATCGCCAAACTGGTCACCGCGTTATCCGCAACCCACTCCTGCCGCGCGCCCAGCACCTTTTCCGGCGAAAACTGCCAAATGGCTGAACTGGGCAAAACCAACGTCGCATCGCTTTGCTGTACGGCAACCGATCCCCAGGGCTCTCCGACACAAAACATGTCAATCCGCCCGTCCCGCACCGCTTGGGCCATTTGCGGGGGCGGTATGGTGATCAGCGAAATCTTTTCACTGCGAAAAGCCGGATCACGCATCAGCCAATATTCCGTCAACAAGCGGTGCATTGAAAACGGAAACGGCACGCCAATGCGCAACGGCGCCTCCGCCGCCCCAAACACCGCCGCAGAGACCGCCGCCGGGTCGCCAAGCCTGTTGGCCCAGCCCGCCGCGCTCATCCGTTCTGCCAATGCCTGTGACACCCCGATCACCGATCCGTTGACCGACAAAACCATCAACGCATCAATTCGCGCCGAAACCCCGCCGATCCCCAGGGACATGGCAATCGGCATCGGCGACAACATATGCGCAAATTCGATCTGACCAAAGATCAGCCGGTCGCGCAGCGCCGACCAGGACGGCTGTTGCGCCAGCTCCAGCCCCAGCCCTTCCTGCGCGGCAAGGCCCAGCTCTTTGGCAATAATCAGCGGCGCGCTGTCCACCAATGGCAGATAGCCGCATGTCACGTGGGCCGCATTCATTGCAACAGCTCCGCCGCTGTGACCAGTGCTGCGGCCACATCAGACACCTTACGGCCCTGCCCCATGGCCGTCTTGCGCAGCAATGTATAGGCCTCGTCCTCTGTGATCCCGCGCGCCCGCATCAGCAGCCCCTTGGCCCGCTCGATCATCTTGCGGTCAATCAACGCCCGTTTGGCCGCGTCCAGTTCCGTCTGCATTTTTTGAATAACGCGAAACCGGGCAATGGCGGTTTCCAGCACCGGTTTGATCCGGTCCTTGTGCAGCCCGTTCACCACATAGGCGCTGACCCCAGCCGCAATCGCCGCCTGCGTCATCGCCTCATCCGTATGATCCACAAACATCGCCACGGGGCGCGATTTCGCGTCCGACATCAGGCTCAGATGTTCCAGCGTGTCTCGATCCGGGTTGGCCAGATCAATCAGGATCAGATCCGGATCCTGTTGGGACAGCATCGGCACCAGCTCTGCGTTAGAGGCGATAACCGTGACATCTGACCAGCCATGCGCCTGCAACGCCTCGCTGATCTCCAGCGCTTTCGCCGCATCCGGTTCAACAACCAATATGTTCAGACCTTTAGACACAGGCCGGGCATAATCCCAATGCCCCCGGATTGCCCATTGCATCGCCCCATCACAGCGCAGGCACCGCCAAGCCGCGCAGGCAATGCCCGCTATACACGCAAGTTGCGCAAAACTTGTGCGCCTAGCGAACAGCAGCATGAGAAATTCAGGCCATCACTCGCCACACATCCTAACGCATCGCCCGCACCGTTAACCGGGCAATTGCCCGACAAACTGCCATACACTTTGCCGACGCAGTGCAGACGCCCCGCAGACAGCGCAAACACCATGTTTTGCGGGCCGTTAACCCCGCGACTCACCCCGCCGCGCCAAATTCGAAATCCCATGATTTCGCACCCCGACCCATTGCGCTTTTGCGGTGCTGGTTTATCAAGGCGTTAAACATCGGGGGCCACCATGAAAATCGCGACATTCAACATCAATGGCATCAAAGCCCGGACAGAGGCCCTGCCCGCATGGCTGGACGCGGCGCAGCCAGACGTTGTGCTGTTGCAGGAAATCAAATCAATCGACGAAAACTTCCCCCGTGAATTGTTCGAGGATCGGGGCTATAACGTTGAAACCCATGGACAAAAATCCTTCAACGGCGTCGCCATCCTGTCAAAATTCCCGCTTGAGGACGTCAGCAGAGGCCTGCCCGGCGACGACGAAGACGAACAGGCCCGCTGGATAGAGGCCACAGTGATGGGCGACACCCCAATCCGGGTCTGCGGGCTGTACCTGCCCAATGGCAACCCGACGCCGGGGCCGAAATACGACTACAAACTGGCCTGGATGGAACGGCTCTTGGCCCGCGCCAAAGAGTTGCTGGCCGCCGAAGAACCCGCCCTCATGGCCGGGGATTACAACATCATCCCTCAGGACGAAGACGCCGCCAGACCACAGGCCTGGCACGAAGACGCCCTTGCCCTGCCAAGCGCCCGCGCCGCCTTTCGCCGCGTGCTGAACCTAGGATTTACCGAAGCGTTTCGCGCCAGGTCACATGCCCCGGAAAGCTATAGCTTCTGGGATTATCAGGCCGGCGCATGGCAACGCAATGACGGCATCCGCATCGACCATTTCCTGCTGACCCCACAATGCGCGGACCTGTTGGAAGACTGCCAGATCGATTCACAGATCCGCGGCTATGAACGCCCTTCTGACCACGTGCCGGTCTGGGTGCAGCTCAACGCATAAAACCCTTCGTTTTCAAAACAGTGTCGCCCGTTATTCAGCAGCGGCGACACCGGCCTTCAGCATGTCTTTCAGGTAATAGCCCGTGTGGCTTTCGCCAACCTCGGCCACCTGTTCTGGCGTGCCCGTCGCCACGATCTGGCCGCCCTTGTCACCACCTTCCGGCCCGATATCAATCAGCCAGTCAGCGGTCTTGATCACATCCAGATTATGCTCAATCACGACAACAGTGTTGCCCTGCTCGACCAGCTCATGCAGCACCTCCAGCAATTTGCGCACATCCTCGAAATGCAACCCCGTGGTGGGTTCATCCAGAATATATAGGGTGCGCCCGGTTGACCGCCGCGCCAGCTCTTTGGACAGCTTCACACGCTGCGCCTCACCACCTGACAAGGTCGTCGCCTGCTGCCCAACTTTGATATAGCCAAGGCCCACCCGCATCAGCGCATCCATCTTTTCACGGATGCTGGGCACGGCCTTGAAAAACTCTTGCGCGTCCTCGACGGTCATATCAAGAACATCTGCTATGCTCTTGCCTTTAAACCGGATTTCCAACGTCTCTCGGTTGTAACGCGCACCATTGCAGGTCTCGCAGGTCACATAAACATCCGGCAGAAAATGCATTTCAATCTTGATCAATCCATCGCCATGACAGGCCTCACACCGCCCGCCTTTGACATTGAACGAAAACCGCCCCGGCTTGTAGCCGCGCGTCTTGGCTTCTGGCAAACCGGCAAACCAGTCGCGGATCGGCGTAAACGCCCCGGTATAGGTCGCCGGGTTGGACCGCGGCGTGCGGCCAATCGGGCGCTGATCAATGTCGATCACCTTGTCCAGATGTTCCAACCCCTTGATCGATTCACAAGGCGCAGGCGTCTGCCGCGCGCCGTTCAACCGCATAGAGGCCGTCTTGAACAAGGTCTCAATCGTCAGGGTCGATTTCCCGCCGCCGGAGACGCCAGTTACGCAAACGAATTTCCCCAAGGGGAATTCGGCCGTTACATTCTTCAGGTTATTCCCGGAAGCCTTTACAACCTTTAGCTTTTTCCCATTTCTCTTACGGCGCTTTGACGGCACAGCAATAGACCGCGCCCCGCTTAGATATTGCCCGGTCAGCGATGCCGGATCCCCGGCCACCTCGCTTGGCAACCCCTTGGAAACCACCTGCCCGCCATGAACACCGGCCCCCGGACCAATATCGAAAACGTAATCCGCCTCGCGGATCGCTTCTTCGTCATGTTCCACAACGATGACCGTATTTCCCTGATCGCGCAGGTTTTTGAGCGTGCCCAAAAGCCGGTCATTATCCCGCTGATGCAACCCGATAGAGGGCTCATCCAGCACATATAGAACCCCGGTCAGCCCCGACCCGATCTGGCTGGCCAGCCGAATACGCTGGCTTTCGCCCCCGGACAACGTACCAGAGTTCCGGCTCAGCGTCAGATATTCCAGCCCGACATTGTTCAAAAAGCCCAACCGCTCGCGAATTTCCTTCAGAATGGCGCGGGCGATTTCGTTCTTTTGCGCCGTCAGATGTTCCGGGACGGAGTCGCACCAGTCAAAGGCCTCTTTGATCGACATCTGCACCACCTGCCCGGCATGCAGCCCGGCAATTTTCACCGCCAGCGCTTCTTCGCGCAGCCGGTAGCCATGGCATGTGCCGCAAGGTCGGTTGTTCTGGTAACGCTCAAATTCTTCGCGAATCCAGTTGCTGTCCGTCTCGCGATAGCGGCGTTCCATATTCGGGATAACGCCTTCAAAGCTGCGTGAAACCTGATAAACACGCCCGCCTTCGTCATAGCGGAACTCGATTTCCTCATTGCCGGAACCATAAAGAAACATCTGCTGAATCTCCGCAGGCAGATCCTTCCAGGGCGTGGATTTTTTGAACCCGTAATGGTTGGCCAGCGATTCAATCGTTTGCAGAAAATAAGGGGATTTCCCCTTGCGCCACGGGGCCAACGCGCCGTCGTAGATTTTCAACGACTGATCCGGCACGACCAAACGTTCATCAAAAAACAGCTCTACCCCCAAGCCGTCACATTGCGGGCACGCCCCAAAAGGCGCGTTGAAGGAAAACAGACGCGGTTCGATTTCCGATATAGTGAACCCACTGACAGGACAGGCAAATTTCTCGCTGAAGGTAAACCGTTCCGGTTCTGCATCTTGCACAGCCGTTTCCAGAATAGCGATGCCATCGGCCAAATCCAAAGCCGTGCGAAAACTATCCGCCAGCCGCGTTTCCAGCCCTTCACGTACGACGATCCGGTCAACAACCACATCAATGTCATGGCGAAACTTCTTGTCCAGCGTCGGGGCATCTTCCAATTCATAGAACGCGCCATCCACTTTGACGCGCTGAAACCCCTGTTTACGAAGTTCTAAGAATTCCTTGCGATACTCACCTTTCCGGTCGCGCACGATCGGCGCCAGCAAATAGGCACGGGTCCCGTCCTCCATCGCCATGACACGGTCCACCATGTCCTGAACCTGCTGCGCCTCAATCGGTTTTCCTGTGGCCGGGGAATACGGGGTGCCAACACGGGCAAATAACAAACGCAGGTAATCGTAAATCTCTGTCACGGTGCCGACAGTGGATCGCGGGTTTTTCGATGTGGTTTTCTGTTCGATCGAAATCGCAGGGGACAAACCGCTGATGTGATCCACATCGGGTTTTTCCATCATATCAAGGAACTGACGGGCATAGGCCGACAGCGATTCGACATAACGGCGCTGCCCTTCGGCATAGATCGTGTCAAAGGCCAGGCTCGATTTTCCCGACCCGGACAGCCCGGTGATCACCACCAGCTGATCGCGCGGAATATCAACGTCGATGTTTTTAAGGTTGTGCTCGCGCGCGCCGCGCACCTCGATATTTTTCAGCTCAGCCATAGTGCCCCCGGGATCTGTGGTTAACAGATAGTTGATGTAACGCCGGGAGCCAACAGGAAAATGAGAACATTACAGGAACACGCTTTCCGCAACCTGTCGACGTCTCCGGGCGAGCAGCAAATGAATAGATAGGCCTGCCAGAAACAGGATCAATGTGAAAATCAAAAACCCGTGCAAACCGAAAAGCGCGATCAGCGCTGCCAGAACCGGTGTGCCAAAGGTCGTCCCGACATTTCCCATCTGCGCCATCGCCCCATTGGCCAGCGCCTGGCTTTCGGGGGTCGTGTTCAACTGCGGCACCAGCGCAAAGCTGCTGCCCTGAACCAAGCCCAACCCGGCAGCAAACAGCAGATAGGTCCAGGCCATATCCGGCAAAGACCACAGCAACAGCGCCATCAGGATCGACACCCCAAACCCTGCAATGACAACCTTGATCGCGGGCAGTTTGCGCAACAGAAAAACGCCAAGCGTCATCGACGCAGCGATCCCCGCCAAAGGCATGGCTCCAACCACAAAATCCCGCGCTGCTTCGGGCAAAAAGGACGGCATCAGGGTCAGCACCGCCACAAAGCACCCCGCATAGCACACCCATCCCAGCCCCGCCGCGCTGAGATAAGGAGAGCGGTAAATCCTGATATGGTCTTGTAAAATAGCGTTAAATCCAAATGGCTCTGTTGATCGCGGCACCAGCCCGGACTGCAAAGTCACGGCGACCAACCCCGCCATGAAAGCCATGTACCCCGCATGGGCCAGGAACAGCGCAGGCACCCCATAGGCCCGCGCAAGCGGCAAACCGCCCCAGACCAACAGCGCAAAGGCGACGCCGAAAAACGTGCTCCACAGTGACAGGGTAAAGCCGCGATGCCGCGGCGCGCTCAGCTGTGCAATCAGCGTCGGCGCGGCGACGACAATCGCCAAATGGGACGCACCTTCGACAACGCGGCTCAGCAGAAACATCGGAAAGCTGGGCAACGTCGCCTGATAGGCAGATGCAGCCGTGCCCAGCAACAGCGCCCAGATCAACGCGCGGCGAAACCCAACAGATGACACCAAAACACCAGCCGTGACGCCCAGAACAATGCCAACCACACCAACCAAAGACAAAGCAAAGCCCAAAACCGGGCTATCGCCATAGACCTGCCCAAGCATCCCATAGGTGACAGAAACCTTGCCAAACTGCGCCGCCGCGCCCAGTCCGGCAAACCAAAGAACAAAAACTTTGGCAAAGGCTGTGTTTGCACCCTCGGCGTGTGTCATCTGCGCCCGTCCGACTTCAGTTGTGATGTGGTTTCGGCTGTCCCGAAGAAAACCAACACAAACGCCCAATCGAATGAGGCGTCAAGCGTCGATTGCCAAAAACAAAACCCCTCTACCGGAATAGAGGGGTTTTATCGTTCAAAAACTCTGCCTGGCGCTAGAAATGCAAGGCACGTCCATAAGCGTCCAGCACGGATTCATGCATCATTTCCGACAAGGTTGGATGCGGGAAGACCGTGTTCATCAGGTCTTCTTCCGTGGTTTCCAACTGGCGTCCAACGACATAGCCCTGGATCAATTCGGTGACTTCTGCGCCAACCATATGCGCGCCCAGCAACTCGCCCGTTTTGGCGTCAAACACGGTTTTGACCATGCCTTCCGGTTCGCCAAGCGCAATGGCTTTGCCGTTGCCAATAAAGGGGAAACGGCCGACCTTGACCTCATAGCCCAACTCTTTAGCCTTGGCTTCGGTATATCCGACAGACGCAACCTGCGGCGAACAATAGGTGCAGCCCGCAATGCTTTCAGGACGCACGGCGTGTGGGTGACCGCCTGCGATCATTTCAGCGACCATCACACCCTCGTGGCTGGCCTTGTGGGCAAGCCAAGGTGCGCCGGCAATATCGCCAATCGCATAAATGCCTTCGACGCCAGTGCGGCAATATTCATCCACAACCACATGGGTCCGGTCCAGTTTCACGCCGAGCGCTTCAAACCCAAGGTTTTCGACATTGCCGACAATTCCAACGGCAGAAATAACCGTGTCAAACTCTTGCTGTTCGACCTTTCCCCCCACTTCGATATGGGCTGTGACTTTGCCGTTGCCGCGATCCAGCTTCTTGACCATGGCTTTTTCCATGATCTTCATGCCTTGCTTCACGAACTGCTTTTTCGCAAAGGCCGAAATCTCTGCATCTTCTACGGGCAGCACCCGGTCCATGACCTCAACCACAGTCGTGTCCGCACCTAGCGTGTTGTAAAAGCTGGCAAATTCGATGCCGATCGCACCAGAGCCGATGACCAGCAATTTCTTGGGCATCCGCACCGGATCAAGCGCGTGTTTATACGTCCACACCAGATCGCCATCGGCCTCTAGCCCTGGCAATTCCCGCGCCCGCGCGCCCGTGGCCACAACGATATTCTTCGCCGTCAGCTCTTCTGTCGCTTTGTCAGTTTTGACCGTAACCTTGCCCTTGGCCGGGATCGTCGCCTGCCCCATGAACACGGTGATCTTGTTCTTTTTCATCAGATGGCCAATGCCGCCGGACAGCTGTGCTGCAACACCGCGCGACCGCTTCACCACCGCAGGCAGGTCATAGTCGACCTTATCGGCCTTCAGCCCAAACTCTTTAGCCCGCTCCATCAAATGGAACACCTCAGAGGACCGCAGCAACGCTTTGGTCGGGATACAGCCCCAGTTCAAACAGATGCCCCCCAGATGTTCACGTTCAACGATTGCGACGTTCAACCCAAGCTGTGCACCGCGAATGGCGGCGACATAGCCGCCAGGCCCCGCACCAATCACGATCATATCATAGGACTTCGAAGCCATTGGCATTCCTCCTGAACAAAAATTTGTTCAACGTTAAACCATCTGGAAATCTGCATCAACGACAGACACAGGTTTTTTGTTGACGAAAGGGAAGACCCGCTCGTCGGTCAGCGCATAGCTGATCGGGAAATCTAAGCGGCTTCTTTGGCCCGAAGCGCCTGAACCACGGCGCCGTAAGCCCCGCCTTCCATGAACTCGGCCTCGGCGTCAGTGGTGTCGCGCCCCAAGGCTTCGTTGCGGAATGGAAAGCGCCCAAAGCGTCGAATGATGTCGCGATGGCATTTGGCATGCAACAACATCTCGTCGCGGGTGTCTTCAAGCCGGGTCAGCATCAGCCGCACGCTGCGGTCCTGGTCACACAGGTTTTCAGAATGCTCCAGCGGCATATAGAAAAACATCCGCGCAGGTTCATCAATGCGCATGTCCCACCCGCGAGAGATCGCAGCCTTGGCCGCAGCCAGGGCATATTTATCCGTGGAAAATGCCTTTGCCTCTCCGCGGAACATATTGCGCGAGAATTGATCGGTCAGCAGAATATAAGCAAGGGTGCCGGTCGGGTAGGTCAACCAAAGCCCAAGCGCGCCAGCATGTACCTGTTCCCATGTTTCTTCAAACCGGTCTTTGATCTTTTGATCCAGTTCCGGGCTACCGTTGTACCAATCTTTTGGTTCCAACTCATCCAGCCAAAAGGCCAGCACGTCTTCTGGGGTCGCCATCCTACCCAATCCTTATTGCAATTCCTGACACTTGCAAAAGAATCGTTACAATCATGTCACAAAACCGCAAGAGCATTCGGAACGGCGAATATGTATTGCCCAAACCTGAGGCTTCTATGTCCCAGTCGCTTGCGGATTGTCATCTTCTGACGCCTCGATCGCCCATTCCTGCGCCGCTTCAAGCGCGACCGGGGACACCGATTGCAAGACCCCCACATAGGCCCCCGAATCCTCTACCGGCAAGGACGGGCGTTGCGTCATCCGGAACGCCGCATAACCCGCAAGCGCGATCATCAAAATCGCGATGAACAGCCAGAACCCGCCCGGCCCCACCAGCCCCATCATCCACCCGGTGATCAACGGGCCGGCAATTGCGCCCATTCCGTTGATGAAAATCAATCCACCTGACGCACCGGGCATGTCCTCTGGCTCTAGAAAATCATTCGTGTAGGCCAGCAGCAGCGAATAAAGCGGGCTGGACATGCCGCCAACAATAAAGGCGACCCCCAGCAGCACTGTGTAGGACTCTCCAAATGTGACACCGATCAACGCGGCGACACCGCCAAGCGCGGCCACGGCACAGGACAACAAACGCCGGTCGATCCGGTCAGAGATCCACCCAATCGGATATTGCAGGAACAATGCGCCAACATACAGCATCGCGATAAAGACAGAGATCTGTTCAATCGTCATGCCCGTCTTGGTCGCATAGACAGACGCCATCCCGAACTGTGCCGCAAACACGCCCCCCAAAAGAAAGATCCCGACGCAGCCCAAGGGGGAAACCTTGTACAGCTCTCGCAGCCCCATTGGCTTGGCCGCCTCAAAGGCCGGGGTTGGGTTCACCGACAACAGGATCGGTGCAAAGGAAATCGAAACCAAAACCGACGGGATGATGAACAAGATAAACCCTGACGGATCGCCAAAAAACAAAAAGCCCTGGGCCGACACGATTCCAGCCATCTGCACGATCATGTAAAGGGACAACGTCTTGCCCCGGTTTTCATTCGTGGCCGCGTTGTTCAGCCAGCTTTCCGCCGTGACATAAACGCCAGAGAAACAGAACCCGATGATGACGCGCAAGGCGACCCAGGCATAGGGCTCTGTGATGACGGGAAACAGGATCAACGCCGCAGAAATGAATGATCCCAATGCGGCAAAAACCCGAACATGCCCAACCCGGCGGATCAATTCTGGTGTCAGACGGGACCCGCCAAAAAAACCTGCAAAATAAGCCGACATCACGACGGACATTTGCAGCGTGCTAAAGCCCTCTATGTCGCCGCGAACCCCCAGCAACGTGCCTTGCAGACCGTTACCGACCATCAGCAAGAGCATCCCCAAAAGCAGGGCCCAAGATGTTTTCAGAACGTCCAGCATCATCGCCTCCTGCGGTCAGTTGCGCGACCCTAATCGAACCTACGCAACGCGGGATTGCTCAGCAGCGACCTATTCAGGTCGGGTTTCGCCTGCGGGGATCAATAACGACGCGTCCCCATAAGAAAAGAACCTATAGTCTTCGGCAATGGCATGGGCATAAATCTGCTTTATGTGCTCAACCCCCATCAGGGCGGAAACCAGCATCATCAACGTGGATTTCGGCAGATGGAAATTGGTCATCAACCCGTCTGCCACGTTGAACCGGAACCCCGGAGAGATGAAAATATCCGTATCCCCCTGCCAGGCCTGAATGTGGCCCGTGTCCCGCGCCGCGGTTTCGATCAATCTCAGCGCCGTTGTCCCCACGGGGATAACCCGCCCGCCATCGCGCTTCGTCGCTTCGATTTCGGCTGCGGCCTGGGCAGAAACGGTGCCCCATTCAGAATGCATTTTATGATCTCGGATATCGTCGACCTTAACGGGCAAGAATGTCCCCGCCCCGACATGCAAGGTCACATGGCTGACATGAACCCCCATCTCTTGAACCCGCTGCATCAAATCCTCGTCAAAATGCAACGATGCGGTTGGGGCGGCGACAGCACCAGAATTCTTGGCCCAGATCGTTTGATAATCTTCTTTGTCCTGCTCATCCGCAGGTCTCTTGGCCGCAATGTATGGCGGCAGGGGCATCGCCCCGTATTGTGCAAGGCCTGCGTCAAACGCATCCCCTTCAACATTGAATTGGAACCGGGCAACCCCGTCTTCTTTCGCAATCAATCTGGCCCAGAAATCTGGCCCAAACACAACATCCTCACCGATCTGTACCTTTTTGAGCGGGCGGATCAACGCCTCCCACTGACCGGCCTCGTCGGGGTGTAACAAGGTCACATCGATCCTGGCGGTTCCCTCGCCAGCCGCCCCGCCCCGGTGACGCAGCCCGGATAAACGCGCCGGGATGACCCGCGTGTCGTTCAGCACCAATCGATCGCCCGGGCGCAAAAACTGCGGCAGGTCCCGCGCCACGGAATCAATAAGCGTGGCCCCGTCAGACACCAACATACGCGACGCACTGCGCGGCGTAGCCGGGCGCGTCGCGATCAGGTGATCTGGCAGCGGGAAATCAAAATCTGATAGTTTCATCGGGTTACCTTTGGCGGCGGGCGCCGGAATATGTCACGGAACATCCCGGGCGTTAGAATGGACAGCGGGTTCACATCCACCTTGGGGTTTTCCGAGGTTCCGGACACCGTATAGTTAAATCCGAACAATCCTTCACCGCTGCGCGGGGAAAATATCTGTCCGATTCCGTTGAGGAAATACACAGGCGAAATCACACCCTGCAACTGCATCTGCGAGGTGCGCAAATCAAATAGGCCGTCCAGCGACACACCCAAAGAAGGCCCAACCGCGCTAGACTGGTTTAGACGCACCGTGTTCGGCGTCAGGGTAAACCCCGCGTCAATTTCACTGAAAGCGATGCCCTGCCCGTTCATTTCATCGAGCAGACCGACAATCGACATCGCATTCAACAGCTCTGCCATCGTGTTTGTGCGCACAACACGCGTATTTCGAACCTTAAGCTGGCCATCATAAACGCCACTTTGTTTTTGCGGGCGCAGCGTCATGTCCAAAGACCCACCCACAACATTGGTCAAAATCCCGGCATTGTTGGCAATGCCACCCGCATTGCTACTGCGGACCCGAACCGCCACACCATTCGCAGACGGGGCGAGATCACCGTTCAGCCGTGTCCCGCCGTTCAGACGCGCCGTAAAGTCCCCGGACAATCCGCCGGTGTTTTGCAAAGCCGCCTCAAATCCGGTCAGTGCGATACCTTCGGAAACGATGACTCTGTCCAGCGATAACGTCATCGGGCCTCCGCCAGAGCGGCTCCTCTGTCCGCCACCGCCGCCAAAAGATGTCTTCCGAATATCCAACGTTCCGCCCTGCACAGAAATCGCAGGCGCACGTGCGCCGCCGCGCGCCGTCAAAACCACAGGCGCATCCAGCCAATCACCGGCCTTCACCCGGGAAAAACGCGCCGTGTTAAAAGAGCTGTCCGCGTTCAACTGCACCGTTCCGCCGCTCGCGCTTAGTCCCGGGGCAACCAGGTCTACGGCTTCAACTTTCGGCGGCGAACCAAGGCTGCCCGACACAGTAAGGCTTGCCTTTGTATTCGCAGGCTTAGCCCATCCGATTTCCGGAATGGAAAGCGCCGCCCCCAGCAAATCAGATGTCACCGTGAATTGCGGTGCCGTGTCGCTGACGAATTGCAGCTCAAACGCGGCGTCATTTGCCCCGCGCACGGTGTTTGGCGGGAAATCAATCTTGAATTCATCGAGGAACCCCTGAGACAGTTCAACCGTGCCAAAGACCTTGTGCTGTCCGGCGAATTCCGGCCCCATATCCTGGCGCCATGTTGCATCCGCCCGGGCCGTTCCCAGTGTCGCGGGGCCGGTGACTTCGACCCGTTCTGTATCCGCAGTGATCGCAAGGGTATCGGCCGCCAGCCGGCGATCTGGCACCAGAACATCAGACGAAACATCTTCCAATGTGCCGCTGAAATCATAGCTCAGATCCTCCATCGTGACCTTCTTTTGCAGCGGCAATGAAAGAACCCCGTCCAGCTCTAACCCGGCAGAGACAAAATCAACCGGCAGACCGCCGCTTTTCAGGATTTTAAATGGGGGCTGGTTCAGCAAGGAAATCAGACTTGTCGCGGTCCCGACACCATCCAGATCAAACCGCGCGGTGGCCGGCTTTTCGGTGACGTCTTGGATCGTCATGGTCGATCCGGTCAGATCGAGCGTGCCGCCTTCGGGCGCAACCACGCCCCCCTGTTCCACGGCCAGTGTGAACGTATTTTCCGCGATCGTCGCATAGCCTGCGCCGTCGGTGATATGGGGCATCGTCTTTAGGAACCGGACATCTGCATCCTCGAATTGAAAACCGATATGACGACGCAGCGGCTCATTCGGTTTTTTGCGAAAGGCTGCATGCATGTCTTTGAACCGCCCCCCGTTCAAATTTGCCCCCAGCCATTTTCGCGTGTTCGGGGCAACCGCCGTAGGCCACAAAGACAGCACACGGTCATACCCCATCTCATTGATGCCCACATCGCCAGAAATGTCCCAAGAGCCATCAACGACCGTCGCACGGCCAGAGGCCTCTACCTTTTCTGCACCATCCATCAAGACGACCTGACCAAAATCCACCGAAAACGGCGCAAGTTGCATACGGATGTCCATGGCCCCTTTGGAATATGTAACCGGAGTATCAAATACACTGCCTTTTTCGATCTTGAGATCGGACAGTTGATACTGTGCCAACATCGTTTGCGGCCAACCGTCCTTGAAGTCGCGCAAATATGCGTGACCGGATGACACCGCACTGCCTGCCTCGGTTGTGACCGAGACCTCTGAAAAGCTTAACATCTGATCCAAGGGATCGTATTTGAAATAGGCCTTGCCATCCTCAAAGCCGATTGGCTTTGTGTCCGCTGTGGGCTGCAACGCGCCTTTGTCGATTTCAAGCGATCCGGCGAAACTGGACAAGTCACCATTGTCCTGAAACTCAGCCCGAAGCGCCCCGTTTATTGGCGCGTTAAGCACGCTCAGAAAGCTAAGGATCGGTGACTGCAAAGCGATATCTGTCGTCAGCGCGTTTTCAAAGCTGCCCCCGACGAAGGCCGCAGATGTGTCTTTGTTGGTCTTCGCCCCTAGAACGACTTCGGCCAGATCCTCTGTTCCGTTGAACACGTCAAAGGCCACCGTAATGTCCAGGCCGTCCGGCATGCGCATCAATTGCATCCTGCCATCGGTGACCTGCCAAAACCGCCCGCTGCGCATGTCTTCCACATGAATGGTCAGGTCCTGCGCGGTGAATTCCTGTGTCTGATCAAGGGGCGCAACCCCAAGGGATTTATCGATGATGTCAAGAATTCCCGGCAGCGTCCCCACAGCAACAGCGCCCGCAAAGGACAAATCGAATTGACCATCGGGCAACCTGCGCAAGGTCATCTGCGCGCCGTTCAATTGAACATCCCGTACGGTCAGACGACCTTCCAACACAGCCGCCGGGGACAAATGGGCCCCCACATTGTTCAGGCGCACAACCTCTGCACCGCGCCCGTCAAAAACCCCAAGGTCCAGAAACTGCAACCCGGGGATGCCACGGTTGTTCACCTGTATCAGCGTCTGCCCAATCGTGACGTGCCCAACCTCGATCGCATCATTGACGCGCGCTGAAATGATCTTGGTGACCCAACCGGGCATGATCAACGACCGACCGGTGACCGACAACCCCGCCATCACCAACAACACCATCAACAAAAACGTGCTCAGCAGCCGCCAAATCCCGAACCCGGAATGATGCCGCCGAACATGTTTGCGTTTCTTGCGTTTGACGCGTTTCTCGCGACGCGTTGGATGATGTGGAGGCGGCTGGTCGTTCATATCTTTGTGTTATTTGAGTCCATTTTCGGTTTGCGCCCAATCTTCGATTTCATCTTTGCCCTTTAGGCCCTAAAAACAAAACCCGAATTCCTACAGCAAAGGCATTAAAATGATAGACCTCAATCAACCAGCCCCCGATTTCACTTTGCCCCGTGACGGCGGCCAGGACATTACTCTCTCTGCGTTAAAGCCGCAGGCTGTTGTACTTTACTTTTACCCCAAAGACGACACCAAGGGATGTACTCTGGAAGCCATCGATTTCACAGCTTCAAAAGACGAATTCGAAAAATGCAACACAATCGTGATCGGCGTGTCCAAGGATTCCGTCGAAAGCCACGACAAGTTCTGCAACAAATACAACCTCTCCGTGCCGCTGGTCAGTGATGTCGACGGCGCTGTGTGCGAAGCCTATGGCGTCTGGGTCGAAAAGAACAATTACGGCAAAAAATATATGGGCATTGAACGCACAACCTTCCTGATCGACAGTGACGGCAAGATTGCAAAAATCTGGAACAAGGTCCGCGTCAAAGACCACGTCGCCGAGGTTCTGGCCGCGGCACAAGCCCTGTGACCATCACCTTGTCAGACATGGCGGTCGGTGTCTTGACCACCGCCAACGCCCGCGAAAAGACGGCCCTGTCCCGCGGCTATGCCAAAGAATGGTTCGCAGCCCGCAAGGCAGGCACACCAATCCCCGTGGGCACAGCCAAACCGCCCCTGCGCCCGGCACGCCCAGAGGCGCCCGAATTGCTGGACCCGCGCGACGTACCACGCCGCCGGCCCGGCACTGCGGCGGGCCGTCTGGCGATTTTGCACGCGGTTGCGCATATCGAACTGAACGCGGTTGACCTGCACTGGGATATCATTGCCCGGTTCAGCCACATCCCAATGCCCGACGGGTATTTTGACGATTGGGTCAAAGCCGCCGATGAAGAATCCAAACATTTCAACCTCATGGCCGATTGCCTAGAGGCCGCAGGCAGCTACTACGGTGCAATGCCCGCCCATGCCGGGATGTGGCGCGCCGCAGAAGACACCGTGGATGATTTCATGGGGCGTCTTGCCGTCGTCCCAATGGTGCTAGAGGCGCGCGGACTGGACGTTACCCCGGGCATGATCACCTTGTTCAAAAACGCCAAGGAAACCGATGTGATCGCAGCGCTTGAAACGATCTATTCCGAAGAGGTCGGCCACGTGGCCTATGGGTCCAAATGGTTTCATTTCCTCTGCGGTCGCCATGATATTGACCCGAAAACGGCCTTTCACGCGCTGGTCAGAAAATACTTTCACAGCACGCTGAAACCGCCCTTCAACGAAGAAAAACGGGCCGAGGCAGGTATCCCTCCAGATTTCTACTGGCCTTTGACGGAACACGAGGACGCCCCCGAATAGCGTGAATTCGTCGGCGATTTATCGCCCATTATCAAATATTTCCAACCGAAACCAAATGACACATGCAAAATTCTTGCAGCCAGCCGCTGCAATTTGTATTCCCTTACGAGTCACTTGGGTATTGGGCTACGCAAGCTGCACGGGACCTGGGTGAGACAATAGGGGACAAGAATTGCCAAAACGACTATTCATGAAAGTTCATGCGGTGTTGGAAAAACGCTTCCCTGAAAAGCGCATATTCCTTCGGTCAGATACGGATACACGGTTCATCCGCCTGACATCGACCAACCAATTGATCGCATGGACAGGCTCTGTTGCATTCGTCGCCTGGACAATATTTGCCACTGCCTTTTTGCTGATGGACAGCATCGGATCCGGCAGCATTCGCGAACAGGCCAAACGCGAACAAAACCTTTACGAAATGCGCCTGAACGACCTGTCCCAGGAACGCGACAGCCGCATCGCAGAGGCAACGACCGCTCAGGAGCGCTTTAACACTGCATTGTCGCAAATTTCGAACATGCAGCTGGCCTTGCTCGACTCTGAAGACCGCCGCAAGGAAATGGAAAAAGGCATCGAGGTCATCCAATCGACCCTGCGCCGGACCATCCGCGAACGGGACGAAGCGCGCAACAATGTCGCAACCCTAACGGCCAACCTAAGCGAAACTCAGGAAGAAGCCCTGCATGGCGCAAGAACCAGCGGCGATATCGAATCCACGGTGGATTTCCTAACCTCAGCGCTCTCCGATACCGCCCTGCAGCGCGACGAAATGCAGGAAATGGCCGAAGCCGCAGACCAACACGCAAACGAGCTGGAGCTGCAGCAAAAACTATTGCTTGAAAAAAACGACCAGATCTTCAGCCAACTTGAAGATGCGGTCAGCCTGTCGGTCAAACCTTTGGACAAGATGTTCAAGGCCGCCGGCATGGACACCGACAAAATTCTCGACACCGTTAAACGCGGCTATTCCGGGCAAGGTGGCCCGCTTGTCCCGATCACCTTTTCAACAAAAGGCGCAGAGCCTGACCCAGAAAGCGCACGGGCCAACACGATTCTGGAAAAACTGGACCAGATGAACATGTACAGGATCGCGGTCGACAAAGTGCCTTTCGCGCTGCCGGTCAAAGCAAGTTTCAGATACACCAGCGGATTTGGCCCAAGATGGGGGCGCATGCATTCGGGCACCGATTTCGCGTCCTCTTACGGAACACCAATCTATGCGACCGCCGACGGGACTGTGACATTCGCGGGCTGGAAGAACGGATATGGTCGCGTTGTGATCATTGAACACGCCTTCGGACTAGAGACACGTTATGCGCACCAATCAAAAATCCGCGTGAGTGTTGGTCAAAAAGTCTCGCGTGGGGAGCGGATCGGTGATATGGGGAACTCTGGCAACTCTACCGGGACCCATCTTCACTATGAAATCCGTGCCGGTGGAAACGCAGTCAATCCTATGACTTATATCAAGGCAGCAAAAGATGTTCTCTAAAAGCAGAATCAACGAACCTGGACCCAAAGGCAGCGAAGACGAGGCAGGCACATCACCTGCTCCGGAACAGTCTGCGCCAAAATCCAGCGCACCGGAATTCAAACCCTCCACACCGAAAGCCAAACCACCGGCATCGGCTTTGTCGGCAGATTTGCTGATCACCGGGAACATCAAGACCACCGGCGACATCCAGATTGAAGGCAAGGTAAAAGGCGACATTCGCGCCCACCTACTGACAATCGGCGAAGGCGCCACCGTAGAGGGCGAATGCGTCGCAGACGATGTCGTCGTCAACGGCCGCGTTGTTGGTCGTGTGCGCGGCTTGAAGGTGCGCCTGACATCGACCGCTCGGGTCGAAGGTGACATCATCCACAAAACCATCGCCATCGAATCTGGCGCGCATTTCGAAGGCACCGTCCAGCGCCAGGAAGAGCCGCTAAAAGTCGAAGATCGCGCTGCGAAATCGGCCGAAGCCAAAGGCTAGGCCCTACAAAAAATTTATTGAATTGGGGCGTCAGTTGAATACTGGCGCCCTTTTTTTGCATCAACGGCTATGGGTCAACACCCGTCGGTACAAATGCCATGTGGCGTGCCCCAGCAAGGGCAGCACAACCATCAGCCCTAAAAACATGGGCACCATGGCCGCCAATGTCAGCCCCGCGATCAGCGCCGCCCATGCCAGCATAACCGGCAGGTTTTGGCGAACGGCCCGCAAGCTCAGCAACATCGCAGATACGAAATCAATTTCCTTTTCCAGCAGCAGCGGCAGGCTGACCACGGTTAAAGAAAACAAAACAAAGGCCAGGATCCCCCCGACGATCAATTCCGTCACAATCATGATCAGCGCCACGCCCGAGGTATAATCCCCAATCGACGTTCCAACATGCAGCAACGCCGAAGGCCCAAGGAAAAGCGCAAAGATCATATGCGCCAGGAAGGTCCAAAACAAAAAGTAAATGACGATGATCGCGCCCATCCAGGGAATCTGGCGGTCCTTTTCACCAACGACCACCGCCAGTATTTCGCCGAATTCCAACGCTTCACCGGCTTCCAGCCGCCTGCTGACCTCATACAAACCAACAGCCGCAAAGGGCGCGACCAATGGAAAGCCAAGCGACATGGCCAAGGTCCAAGTGACGGTCCCTGCCCCCAAGAAGATCAGAAAAAAGCCCCCCAAGACATAGACCGCACTAAAGAACACACCGTAGAACGGTGCCGCCTTGAAATCGGTCCAGCCCGCTTTCATTGCGAACCAAAGGTCGTTCATGGTAATTTCGTTGATCTCAGGCAGCGGCGAAGCCGGTGGTGTGTGCACATCCGTCATTTGATCCCTCCATAACAGAGGCTAAATGCCGGACCGTCCCCCCGCTTTGACTTGGATCATAGTCCAAGCCAGAAGGATAACAGCTTTAGTCGTCGCTCTGCGCCTCGGATCGGGACTTCCCAGAGGCATCTAGCGCCAATGTCGCCGCCATCAACCCATCCAGATCCCCGTTCAGCACACCCTGCGTGTCCGAGGTTTCAAAGTTGGTCCGCAGGTCCTTCACCATTTGATAGGGCTGCAACACATATGACCGGATCTGATTGCCCCAGCCTGCATCACCCTTGGCCTCATGCGCTTCCTGGATAGATGCGTTGCGCCGATCAAGCTCCATCGTGTAAAGCCGGGATTTCAGCGCGGCCATAGCATTTGCGCGGTTTTGATGCTGCGACTTTTCGGAAGATGTGACAACAATTCCGGTTGGCAAGTGCGTGATGCGCACCGCGGAATCGGTCGTGTTCACGTGCTGCCCACCAGCGCCGGAAGACCGGTAGGTATCCACCCGAATATCAGATGGATTCACTTCGATATCAATATTCTCATCCACCACAGGGTAAACCCAAACCGATGAAAAAGACGTGTGCCGCCGCGCATTCGAATCGAATGGAGAGATCCGAACCAACCGATGCACGCCGCTTTCCGATTTCAGCCAGCCATAGGCATTGTGGCCGGAAATCTTATAGGCTGCGGATTTGATCCCCGCCTCTTCCCCGGCGGTTTCGGACATAAGTTCAACCTTGTACCCGTGCTGCTCGGCCCATCTGACATACATCCGCGCCAACATGTTGGCCCAGTCACAGCTTTCCGTTCCCCCGGCCCCAGAGTTGATCTCAAGGAATGTGTCATTGGCGTCGGCCTCGCCGTTCAGCAAGGCTTCCAGCTCTTTCTTGGCGGCGGTTTCTGCAAGCTTGGTCAGCGCGGCCTCGGCCTCTGCCACAACATCCTGATCGTCTTCCATTTCGCCAAGTTCGATCAGTTCGATATTGTCGTTCAATTCGGTTTCGATGCCTGTTGCTGTTTGCAACGCATCCATCAAAACCTGCCGGTCACGCATCAGTTTTTGCGCCCGTTCCTGATCGTTCCACAGATCGGGGTCTTCGATCATTGCATCGAATTCTTCCAGCCTGTGAGGGGCCGTTTCCCAATCAAGCCGTTGTTTCAGAAGTGCCAAAGATTTTTTGATGGCTTCGACTGTATTTGCTGCTTCTGCGCGCACGTGTTTTATCCTGCCCCGAAATTATCCGTTCTGCGTGATACCAACCACGACGTCAGGCGGCAAGCTGACTAGTACAGCCCGCCCGACGACAAAGACCCAAAATCAGCCTTTTTAGGAACGACAACGGTTTCGCCCGTTGCCGTTCTGACTGTTGTTCCGTCAAAACCACCCTCTTCAGGTGCAAATAGCGGCAAGTCAGACCCCATGGCAAACCCGCCATCATACATCAAACCAAAGACCGGCTGTTCGCCGTCCCGGAAATACTCCGCAACCACGTTTTCGCCGCTTGCGTCATCGGGCAAACGCGCGCCGGTAAAGCGATCAATCTTGATGAAATGGCCACCGGGTGGAACTTCAAACGGTCCGCCCCCGTATTTGGCCGTCGCCTTTTGCATGAATTCATTGAACACCGGGCCACAAAAACCGCCCCCCGATGCACCGCGCCCAAGGCCTCTTGGCCGGTCAAACCCGATATAGCACCCGGCCACAATATTCGACGTGAAGCCAACGAACCAAACATCCTTGGCATCATTTGTCGTTCCGGTCTTACCCGCCACAGGAACCGGCAAGTTGACGCGGCCCGCCGCGGTTCCGCGCTGCACAACGCCCTGCATCATCGAGGTCAACTGATAGGCTGTCACCGCATTCATGATCCGTTCACGATTGGAAACGATGTTCGGGAACTGGCCCCGACGCAAATCCTCGACCTCGCAATCTACGCAATCGCGCTGATCGTGGCGATAAATCGTCTTGCCCCATCTGTCCTGAACCCGGTCAACCAAGGTTGGTTCAACTCGCTCACCACCATTGGCAAACATGGCATAGGCCGAAATCATCTTGAACAGGGTCGTTTCTTCGGACCCCAATGCATTGGCCAGGAAACGCCCCATATTGTCATAAACGCCAAACCGCTCTGCGTAATTCGCCACAACGTCCATCCCGACCTCTTGCGCCAGTCGGATGGTCATCAGGTTCCGGGATCGTTCGATACCGGTGCGCAGCGGGGTTGGGCCGTAATACTCTCTCGACGCGTTTTGCGGACGCCACACGCCCTGCGGCGTGTCAATTTCAATCGGCGCATCCACAATGATCGTCGCAGGTGTAAACCCGCTGTCCAAAGCGGCCGCATAGACAAAAGGCTTAAAGCTGGACCCAGGTTGCCGCGTGGCCTGTGTGGCCCGGTTAAACACGGAATCCTGATAAGAAAACCCGCCCTGCATGGCCAGAACACGCCCCGTGTTCACATCCATCGCCATAAACGCGCCCTGCACTTCTGGCACCTGGCGCAAGGTCCAGCGGATGAACGACCCGTCAGAATCCTTGGTCATGGCGCGCACTTCCACAACGTCACCAACCTCAAGCAGGTCTCCGGCCACTTGGGCCTTACGCCCCTTGGTGCCGTCGCTGTTCAGCTTGCGGGCCCAGGTGACGTCCTTGGCCGGGATCCAGTGACCATCCGCGTCCTCATCAATGCCCTCGATACCGATGCGAGCATCCGAAGACCCCACCTCCAGCACAACGGCCGGGTGCCAGCCTTCTACATCACGTGTGACCCGGACATCGGCCAAAGCGGCACGCCATGTCGCCTCATCAATCAGCTGGTCTGCTTCCAGCTTTTCCCCGGTGCCGCGCCAAACCCCCTGATCGCGGTCATATTGTTCCAAACGCGTCCGCAAGGCTTTGGCCGCCTCAAGTTGCAGCTCTGGGTCCATGGTCGAACGAATGGCAAGCCCGCCACCAAAGAATTCTTCCTCGCCAAAGTTCCGGCTCAGCTGGCGTCGGATTTCATCGGTGAAATAATCCCGTGGCGGAAGCTGCGCCCGGAATGGTTCGTAATCGCCATTCTGCACCGATTTTAGCGGCTGGGCCATGGAATACTCATAGGTCTCTTGATCAATATAGCCGTTTTGCATCATCTCGCGCAGGACGTAATTCCGCCGCTCTGTAACGCGCTGTTTCGCACGGACCGGATGATATTTTCCCGGCGCTTGTGGAAGCGAGGCAAGAAACGCCGCTTCGTCAGCTGTCAATTCGTCCAAGGTCTTGTTCAGATAGGTCTGGGCGGCGGCGGCAACACCATAGCTGTTTTGACCCAGGAAAATCTCGTTCAGATACAGCTCTAGAATTTGTTCTTTGCTCAACGTGTCTTCCAGCCGGGTCGCCAGAATAAGTTCCTTGATCTTCCGTTCAGCAGAGCGGTCCGAAGACAAAAGAAAGTTCTTCATGACCTGCTGTGTAATCGTAGACGCCCCGCGCAGGCGCCCCCCACGTGCGGCGGTGACCGCCGCTGCAACCATGCCGCGCAGGTCATAGCCTTTGTGGTGGTAGAAATTCTTGTCTTCTGCCGAAATAAACGCGTGCTTCACCAGGGCTGGGATTTCATTTGCCGGGGTAAACAGCCGCCGTTCCTTGGCGAATTCATCCACGATGCGCCCTTGCCCGGAATAGATCCGGCTGATCGTGGGCGGTGTATATTGCGCCAGTTGTTCGTGGTTTGGCAGATCACGGCCATAGATCCAAAACACAGCACCGATCGTCAGCGCCCCCATAAGGGCGCCGATCGTAACCATCGTAAAGAGGCCACCAAAAATAGATAAAATGAACCGGATCATTTCGGCCCCCGCCAATTTCCTGTTCCGTGTTTATAGACAAGCACGCATGGGGTCAAAACGATCACCGCCGCGTTCCGGCCAATTTACGCCGTTTTCGATCAATTGTTCGACACACGGCCCAAGTCCTTCTATTGCCGCAACAATAATGCGTCCGCTGCATCCTCTACCGCCCAAGCCTGCAGGGCGATTCGAATACCTGTCACGGCCTTGGCGCGCCACTCTGGGTCTAGCAAACGTTCGCGATCCCGTGGCGAGGATAAAAAGCCCAGCTCTAACAGCACAGATGGAATATCGGCTGCCTTCAACACCGAAAATCCGGCCTGCAATTTGGGGCGTTTGTGCATGCCAACCGTGTCGATCAACCCTTGGACCAGAGCATCGGCAAGTTGATCCGTACGATGCATCGTTTCGACCCGGGCCATATCCATCAACACATCCGCAATCACATCATCCTGATCCGACAAATCGACGCCCGCCAAAATGTCATCGCGTTCGTGCCGCTCTGACAGTTTCTGCGACGCTAAATCGGCGGCATCCGGGGAAAGGGTGTAAATCGTTGCGCCAGAGGCCCGCCCTTCGATCACAACATCCGCATGCAAGGAAATGAACACATCCGCCTTTGCTGCGCGGGCGATGGATAGCCGCGTTTCAAGCGGAACAAAAACATCCGCATCCCGTGTCAGAACAACGTCAAAAAAGCCAACACGCAGCAAACCTTCCTTTAGTTCACGGGCAAAGGTCAGCATCAAATCGGCCTCTTTGGTGCCTTCAACTTCAGCCCCGGGGTCAATCCCGCCATGCCCCGGATCGAGCACAACAACCAAAGGCCGATCACCGGTTTGCCGACGCATCGGCTGCGCCAGCGCAACACCGGTTTCAGGCGCAAACAAGGCCCCCTCTGGCGCACCTGCACTGGCCTCAAAATCTGATTGCTCTGTCGGCACCAACCGCAACAGGATCTCTGCGCTTAGATCATCACGGGCCGTCATCGCGGCCGCTTCAAGTTGCAGTGGTCGATTGAGTTCAAGCACCAAACGAGACCACCCTGGACGAAAGCCCCCCATCCCGACGGATGTCACCACGTCAGACTGATCAAACGCACGCGCATCCACGCCGGCCCAGTCAAGCTCGTTGAAATCAACAACGACGCGCATCGGATCCGTTAGCGTGAAAATGCGATAGGGCACGGCCTGCGTGATGCCCAAATGCAGCTCTACACTGTCACCGACATCACGCAATTCTGCCTGCCCCGGCACCACCCGCGCCAGAGCGGCCAGATCGGATGCGTTGACCGCGCCGCACATCACATAAAACGCCAAGGCGAAAATCAGGGACAATCTGCTCATGTAAAGGTCCGTTTTCTTTTGGATACTACACGTATCTGGGGCCGGACGAAACGCTTATCGGTTTGCCATGAACGCTTTCAACCGTTTCAGACCTTCACGAATATCTTCTGTCGACCTTGCGTAGGAAAACCGAACCGTTCGGGCACCGCGCTTGGGGTCAAAATCCAGCCCCGGCGTGATTGAAACCCCGGCCTTTTCCAGAACTTCAGCACAAAAACCCAAGCTGTCATCGGTAAGGTCGGACACGTCCGCATAGATATAAAATGCACCATCTGGCGGTGCGAGACTGGTGAACCCAGCCTCGGCCAAACCTTCAATCATCAACCGTCGGTTTTCGGTGTAGATGTCAAGATACCCCTGCAAATCTTCGGTGCACTCCATCGCGGCCAAAGCCGCAACCTGGCTGGCATGAGGCGGGCAAATGAACAGGTTTTGCGCCAGCCGTTCAATGGTGCGAACATGATCCTTCGGGACCACCATCCAGCCAACACGCCACCCCGTCATAGAAAAATACTTGGAAAAGGAATTCACCACATAGACGTCATCGCTTAGTTCCAGGGCGCTGATCGCCCGGCTATCATATTGAATGCCATGGTAAATTTCGTCGGAAATCACAGAGATACCCTTGGCCTGACACGCCGTCACCAAATCCTGCAACGCGTCCCGCGACAGCATTGTGCCCGACGGGTTGGCCGGAGAGGCCAGAATCAGCCCGCTTAGATCGTCAGACAATTCATCGGGCACGGGTTGAAACCGGTTTTGTGCACTTGTGCTAAGCCCGATTGGGTTTAGATCCAGCGCACTCAAAATCTGGCGATAAGACGGATAGCCTGGCTCTCCAAGACCAACACGGTCGCCCGCATCAAAAAGGGCCGTAAAGGCGAGAATGAAAGCCCCCGAAGACCCGGAGGTAATCACAACCCGCTCTGGGTCCAGATCCAAACCGTACCAGTCTTTGTAGTGCTCGGCGATCCGCTGCCGCAACTGGGGCATCCCAAGCGCCACGGTGTAGCCCAAGGAACTTTCGTCCATCGCATGGGTCAAAGCCTCGCGCGCGCCCTTTGGCACGGGCGTTCCCGGCTGGCCCACTTCCATATGGATGATGTGGCGCCCGGCCGCTTCGGCTTTGCGCGCGGCCTCCATCACGTCCATCACAATAAAGGGATCAACCTTGCCACGCCTTGATGTTTTCATGTCAGACTCCTTATTCTTGGCGCCGTTGGTGCCTGTGGCATTCGCCAAGGTCAATGGCGGATGGCTAAGCATCGGAAATGTGCTATTGCCGTTGCGAAATACGTTAGGAGTGCCAAATGAAACGTCTTGCCTACACTGCCCTTGCCACAGTCATGCTGGCGATGCCCGCATCTGCGTTTGATCTGTCTGCCATGTCGGACAGCGAACGTCAGGTTTTCCGCGACGAGGTGCGCTCTTACCTGCTGGACAACCCCGAAGTGTTGATGGAAGCGATTGCCGTGCTCGAGCAACGTAAATCCGAAGCCCAGATGAATCAGGATGAAATGCTGGTTCAGGTGAACGCGGATGCTTTGTTTTCGGATGATTATTCCTATGTCGGCGGCAACCCTGACGGCGATATCACCGTGGTTGAGTTTCTCGACTACAAATGTGGCTATTGCAAAAAGGCCCATCCCGAAGTGACAGAGCTGATCAACAGCGACGGTAACATCCGCTACATCGTAAAAGAATTCCCGATTCTGGGCGATCAGTCCGTGTTGGCCGCACGCTTTGCCATTTCAACGCTGAACAATCTGGGAGCAGAGGCCTATGAACAGGTCCACGATGCGCTGATGGTCCAGCGTGGCGATATTTCAGAGGCGTCTTTGAGACGTGTCGCGGCTGATCTTGATCTGGACGCGGACACAATTCTTGAGGGCATGGATGCAGAGGACGTCAACAACGTCATCGCCGCAAACCACGCTTTGGCGCAACGCATGCAAATCAGCGGCACACCAAGTTTCATCATGGGCGACCAGATGCTGCGCGGCTATGTGCCGTTGGACGGAATGGTTGAAATCATAGACGAACTTCGGGGCTGACGACCTTGGGGAACTGGCCGTTATTCAGCGGCCAGTTCATTCGCCTCGATCTGCGCGGCACGTTCTTCGACCTTTTCGACGATATGATCGACAAGCTTATCATTTGACAGCTTGTGGCTTTGCTTGCCTGCCAGATAGACCATGCCAGATCCGGCACCGCCCCCCGTAAACCCGATATCTGTCATCAACGCTTCGCCCGGGCCGTTCACAACACAGCCAATGATCGACAGGCTCATCGGGGTTTTGATGTGAGACAAACGATCCTCTAGGATTTCGACCGTTTTGATCACGTCAAACCCTTGCCGAGCACAAGACGGGCAGGAAATAATGTTTACACCGCGATGGCGCAGGCCAAGTGATTTGAGGATGTCATACCCTACTTTGACCTCTTCGACCGGATCTGCAGACAGGCTGACGCGGATCGTGTCACCAATCCCCATCCACAAAAGATTGCCCAGACCAATTGCCGACTTGATCGTGCCCGACATCAGCCCCCCGGCCTCTGTGATGCCAAGATGGATGGGCGCGTCGGTGGCTTCGGCAATGCCCTGATAGGCGGCTGCGGCCAGAAACACGTCAGAGGCTTTGACGCTGATTTTGAATTCGTGAAAATCGTTGTCCTGCAAAATACGAATGTGGTTCAGGCCACTTTCGACCATCGCCTCTGGGCAGGGTTCAGCGTATTTTTCCAGCAAGTGCCGTTCCAGGCTGCCAGCATTCACACCGATGCGAATCGAACAACCATTGTCCTTGGCCGCGCTGATCACCTCACGCACACGTTCCGGCGACCCGATATTGCCCGGATTGATCCGCAAACAGGCCGCACCGGCCGCTGCCGCTTCTATGGCGCGTTGATAGTGAAAATGGATATCCGCCACGATCGGCACCGGGCTTTCGGCCACGATTTCCTTCAGCGCCTTGGTAGAGCTTTCATCAGGCGTCGAGATGCGAACAATATCCGCCCCCGCCTCTGCCGCGGCGTGGACCTGCGCAAGCGTTGCAGCAACGTCAGAACTGTCTGTGTTGGTCATCGTTTGCACGGCAATTGGCGCATCACCACCAACCGGCACGGATCCGACATGAATCTGGCGGGATTTGCGGCGATAGATGTTACGCCAAGGGCGGACGGGATTAAGTGACATGTGACTGTTCACCTTTGTTGAATGTGATGTCTAATGAAAGGGACGCAAACCAGCTGATTTATTCCGAACCTTCAAGTCCCTGCGCATTTGCAACATTTACGATCCGGGCCAGATCCGAATCTTTGGACAGATCAGCAACCGTAAACTCATCTTTCAGTTCGGCAGGACCAAGCGCAACCCCCTTTACGACAGAGGGCCCATCACCAGCGGGACCGTAGGTCTGCCCGTTCACGGCAAAATAGACCGAACCGGCATTCCCAGCCCGCAACAATGGCGGTTCTTCGGTTTTGGGCAAGACGTATTCCTCACCCGCGTCCAGAATTTTTTCAAACAAAACAGTACCATCAGCAGACCGCACCCGCACCCAGGACGGGCGAACCGCGAAGAGCACAACCTCTGGCACATCAGCGGCGACAACCTGAACCGGCGGATCAATTGGCGCCAAAGAGGGCTGTTCCTGGAATGTGGCGATCTGTGTCTGAGGTTCTTTGTCAGGGGCCTGTTGTGCAAGCACACCGACCTTGGACGGATCCAATGTCGCGATCGGCCCGTCGCGCGCGACCAAAACGGGCACATCCAGCGCCTCTGGCCGGTAAATCCGATCCAGCGCATCCGCGGTTGGAGTTTCAAACCCGGCCGAATCTTCAATTGCAGCGACCACGGAACCCGTCGGTTCCAGCACATCAACAGCAGACGTCACGCCTGGCGTTTGGTCCACCGGTACGAACTGTACCTTTTGAATTTCCTGAAACACCGACCATCCGCCATAGCCGATCACAGTGATCAATAGAAACAGCACCAGGGACGACCCAACCGCACCCGGTTCTATCTTTGACAAAAGGCTGGCACCGCGTGGGATATAGACCGCGTTCGGGTCTGTGAACGGATCGCGAATTGGCGGTTTAGAGGTCTCACTTGGGTTCACCTGAACCGAAGACGCCTCTGGCGACATGCCATGGGCCGTTACGAAATTACCTTCGGCGCAGAAACGACCATAGGCCCATTCCGGGTCCAGCCCCAAATACCGCGCGTAAGAGCGTACATAGCCGGCAATGAACCCCTGGGTTTCAAAGGCCGTTGGATCGGCGTTTTCAATGGCTGCAATATAGGTGGCTTTGATCTTCAGCTCTCGCTGCACATCCAAAAGCGATTTGCCCATGGTGGCGCGTTCGCCGCGCATGACGTCGCCAAGGCGCAGGTCAAAATCGTCAAAGCTTTTCGGCTTTGACTCTTCTTCCACTGGTGGAGCGGTTCGCCGCCCGATCATCCGCCTAGCCCCATTATTAAACTGCGTCCCCACGCACTGACGATTCGTTTCATCATCAGCGTAATGTAAAAATGGTTACCACAGTGCAACCAAGATTGCACCAAAAGTGAGGTTATGCGGAGAGCTCTGAGCGATTTAATGCACAATTTGACCAAAGCTGATCCAAAGCGCCCACAAGTTTGTCGATTTCCTTGGGGCCATGCACCGGTGACGGCGTAAAGCGCAGCCTTTCCGTTCCTCTGGGAACGGTTGGGAAATTGATCGGCTGCACGTAGATTCCGTAATCATCCAGCAACATATCAGACAACATCTTGCAGTGAACCGGATCCCCGACATGAACAGGCACAATGTGGCTGTCATGATCAATGATCGGCAGGCCCAGCCCCTTCAGGCGCAGTTTAAGAATTTTCGCCTGTTGCTGGTGCAAATCCCGCAATGCCTGATCCGTTTTCAGATGCCGCACAGAGGCCGCAGCCCCCGCCGCCACTGCCGGTGGCAAGGAGGTCGTGAAAATGAAACCCGGCGCATAAGAACGGATTGCATCACACATGGTTTCAGACCCGGCAATATAGCCGCCCATGACACCATAGGCTTTGGCAAGCGTTCCGTTGATGATGTCAATGCGATCCATAAGACCGTCGCGTTCGGCAACACCCGCACCACGTGCCCCGTACATTCCAACGGCATGCACTTCGTCCAGATAGGTCAGAGCGTTGAATTCCTCGGCCAGATCACAAATCTCTTTGATTGGCGCGAAATCCCCATCCATCGAGTAGATGGATTCAAATGCAATCAGCTTGGGCGCGGTCGGATCATCTGCAGCCAAGAGTTCGCGCAGATGGTCCAGATCGTTGTGACGGAAAATCCGTTTTGCACCGCCATTGCGACGAATCCCTTCGATCATCGACGCATGATTAAGCGAATCTGAATAGATGATCAGACCGGGAAAAATCTTGGGCAATGTCGACAGAGTCGCGTCATTCGCGATGTAGGCAGAGGTAAACAGCAAGGCCGCAGGCTTTTGATGTAAATCAGCAAGCTCTTCTTCCAAACGGCGGTGATAAACCGTCGTGCCAGAAATGTTGCGCGTCCCGCCTGATCCGGCACCGGTCGCGTCAATTGCCTCATGCATGGCCTGCAAAACAACGGGATGCTGCCCCATTCCAAGATAGTCATTGCCGCACCATACGGTCACGGGCTGCTTGGAACCATCCTCTTTGCGCCATGTCGCATGCGGGTATGCACCCTGCTCGCGTTCAATGTTGATGAATGTGCGGTAACGGCCTTCTTCATGAAGCCTGTCCAACGCCTGATCAATTTTGTCGTTGTAATTCAACACATCCCTCCACGGATGATCGCCGGTATTCTGGCCATGTTTATATCCCAATCGCGACAAATGCGACTCGTATTCAAAAATCGATACATTTTGACGCGATGAAACCAAATGACATGGATCAAATGCCAAATGACAACCGGGCGTGTCAATTCACTGGACAGCACCAATCGCGTTGCTACGGTGTCGATAAACCTCGATTGACTGGAGATAAAGACATGACACTAGACGCAGTACTGGCAAAAATAGACGCCGACCTGCCGGATGCAACGGAACGCCTTTTTGAGTTGCTGCGCATCCCGTCCGTGTCAACCGATCCAGCCTATAAATCCGACTGCGATCGCGCGGCTGACTGGCTGGTCGACGATCTGAAATCCCTTGGGGCAGAGGCATCAAAACGCCCAACTCCGGGGCATCCAATGGTGGTGGGGCATATTGGCGACACCGGCCCCCATGTCCTGTTTTACGGCCACTATGACGTGCAACCCGTTGATCCAATTGAACTTTGGGACCGAGACCCATTTGACCCCGCGATCGAGGACACGGCAAAAGGGGCCGTCATCCGTGGACGAGGCTCGGCGGATGACAAAGGGCAACTGATGACCTTTATAGAGGCCTGCCGTGCCTGGATTGCCGTCAACGGATCATTGCCCTGCCGCATCACGTTTTTCTTTGAGGGCGAAGAGGAATCCGGGTCGCCCTCGCTGGTGCCCTACCTCAAAGAAAACAGCCAAGAACTGACCGCTGACATCGCGCTGATCTGTGACACCGGGCTGTTTGGCGACTCGACCCCAACAATCATCACAATGCTGCGAGGTTTGCTGGGCGAAGAGATCACGATCAACGCCGCGAACAAAGACCTGCATTCGGGTATGTTCGGCGGGGCAGCCATCAATCCGATCCGGGTCTTGTCGGGCATCATTGCAGGGCTTCACGATGACAAAGGTCGCATCACCCTGCCCGGGTTTTACGACGATGTCCCCGAACTCTCGCCAGAGGTCCGTGCCCAGTGGGATGCGCTCAATTTCGATGCGTCCCAGTTTCTGGGCGACGTGGACCTGGCCGTTCCCGCAGGAGAACAAGATCGCACGCCCCTTGAAATGGTCTGGTCCCGTCCAACCTGCGAGGTCAACGGGATTTGGGGCGGATATACCGGCGACGGCTTCAAAACCGTCCTGCCCGCTAGCGCATCTGCTAAGATCAGCTTCCGGTTGGTGGGGCAACAAGACCCCCTTAAAATCCGCGAAGCGTTTCGCGCCTATGTCGAATCAAACCTTCCGGCCGACTGCACAGCAGACTTCGCCCCGCACGGCGCATCGCCCGCGTCCGTGATGTCGACAGATAATCCCGCATTCGAAAAAGCACGCCTGGCTTTGTCAGACGAGTGGCCCAATTCAGCCGCCTATGCCGGCTGCGGCGGATCGATTCCCGTGGCAGGGTATTTCAAAGAGATTCTGGACATGGATGCCATGTTGATCGGCTTTGGCAAGGATGACGACCAATTGCACAGCCCGAATGAGAAATACGACGTTGAAAGCTTTCAAAAGGGAACACGCAGCTGGGCCCGCATTCTGGACGCGCTCAGCGAATGATTGGTGGGGAATGCGGTTCCAGATTCCCCCTTACAAAGAACGCCGCGCCCCGTGGGCGCTTGAAGGATCAATGTCCGGTCAACAAACGGCCAAACCCGCCGCTAACATTTGTTTTTCAACTCTTTCCGTTGGTGCCGCTGAAAGAGTTCCGGCCTTCACGACGGTGACATCATAGCCACGGTTCCGAGCAGCCAGTGCAGTCTTCAGCACACAATAATTGAAATCCAAACCAACCAGACGAAGCTGACCGACGTTGAGATTTTTCAAAAGAGTATCCAGTTCACCGGTCTCAAATGCGTCCTGGACCCGCTTGACAATTATATGGTCAGGAAGCTGCGAAAATCGCTTTTCAAGTTCGGTTCCGTCACTGCCTTGGATCGCCTGGCCTTTCATCGTGAGTTTCGCCACTGCCTTCGTCGAAGGGATTGACCACTCCTGGCGGACGGCAATGACAGGATGGTTTTGGGCCTTCGCAGCCTCTGCTTCCTCCAGGATCACTGCTGCAGCAGATGTTTTTGCGGCGTCCGAATAGGGACCGCGTTCCCAGAATACTGACTGTAGATCAATGAGCAGAAGGGCTGATCCGCTACGGTCCGGTATCGTTTCTCCGACACTGACAGAACTGATGCGCCTTACGCCGTTGCCGAGCCAGAGTACGAGGACAAAGGCTGCAAATGCTAAGACATAGCCGAAAATCATTCTCTTTCTCCCACTCTGTCTTTCAATCTGTCCGCCACTACGAGCACGACCTCAAGCGCCGTAGCAATGTCTTCACTGCTCAAGTTCGCACCAATCTCTTCCATGAGCTTCATTTCCTTCGAAAGAATCTCTTCGATCAGGGTGCGGCCTTGATCGGTCAACGCAAGGATCGGCGAGCGTTTATGGCGCGGGTTTGCGCGGTGCTCGACAAATCCGGAGGTCATCGTTTCGTTGCACATGATCTGGACGTATTGCCGTTTGATTTCGAGCCTTGCCGCAATCTCCGGGACTGTCTGCTCTCCGTATCTGTGCAGCATTTCGAGGACGGCGCGCATCCGGACTGTCAGGCTGGTTCCCACCAAACCAATTTCGACGCAGGATTCTGCGGCCTGCATCAAGGGGCGTGACATCCAAATAAGTCGATGAAGGTGTTCTTTTTTCATATTGACACTATACATGTCATATTGACAATAACAATGTCCATTAAAAAATCTGACGTTCGTGCACCCTGCAGCATCTGTCAAAGAGGGCTCAGAGCCGCCATTCGTTGAATCCAGACCGTGGGACCATAGCGCGGAAAAACATCGAAGACCGAACAACACATCTCTTGGCACAAAGACCCGATTGGGGGGTGGGCCTTCGCACAAGTCCGGATAGGCTTAGTCGCCGCCTATCGGTCGGTTTTGCTAAATTTAAGACCCTTTTGGCGATGAAAATGCGTTTTGGCCAAGAATCTTGTTTCCAAGGCTTTGTCATCGACAAACATGATCCCGTCCCTACGGTCCAAGCAACATCGAAGATAAACAAAATCTCAGGAAATGGCGCGGTTGACGGGACTCGAACCCGCGACCCCCGGCGTGACAGGCCGGTACTCTAACCAACTGAGCTACAACCGCTCACTACCCGTACGGACAAGCCCGAACGTGAAGGGCGTTCTAGGGCCAAGGCCCAGCCCCGTCAAGCGACAATACCACCTCTTTTCGCGCTATTTCGGTGGCAATCGGGAATGGACACAAAAATAGGAGGTCTGCGCCCCCTAAAACACTTTCAGAAATCCTGGGCAACCGGCTGTCCGCGGCAATCCCGTATAAGTTCCGCGCACCACTTCACTTGGCGGATCGGCTGTGGCAAAACTTCTGCAAACAACTGGAAAGATCCAAATGAAATTGTCCGTTTCCAAATCGCTGGACAAAGCGAAACGACACATCAAAAACGGCGAAAGGCCACAGGCCGCAGCCCTTTATCGCGAAATTTTGGAAAAGTTTCCCAACAACACTCGGGCAAAAGATGGGCTGGCAGCGCTGGCGATGCCTGATGTCAAAAAAGGTCAAATCAAACCGACACAAGCGCAAGTCAATGCGTTGATCGGACTGCTGAGCCAAAAGCGCTTTTCGGAACTTTTCGCCCAAAGTTCCGTTTTGGCAAAAAAATTTCCCAGGTCTGGCGTCATTTACAATATTCAAGGCAGCGCCCATGCCGACATGGAACACTTCAACGAAGCGATCTCTGCTTTCGCAAAAGCAATCCGTGTCGAACCCACCTATGCTGAAGCCCACAGCAATCTGGGCAACGCATATCAAAGCAGTGGCGAAATCGAAAAAGCCAAAGAGTGTTTTCGGGCCGCAATCAAGTTGAAGCCAAACTTTCCGGAGGCGCACAATAATTTGGGCAATGCCTTGGGACTGACTGCCGCCTTTGACGAGGCGATCGAATGTTTCGAACGCGCCCTGAACTATAAGCCCAATTATATTCAAGCTCACAAAAATTATGTTATCGTATTACTTAATAAAGGTGATTTGGACGGGGCGCTAAAGCATGTTAACCAGATCTGTGAGATTGATCCCACGGATCATGCTTCACAAGCCGATCTCGCAACTCATTTTCGTAATAATGATAGGCCCGATGATGCAATCGAATGCTATAGCCGTGCACTGAAAGTTGATCCACAGAACACTGAAATGCTGCGTAACCGCGGTCTCACAAAAAGTGAAATGGGCGATTTTGACGGGGCCATATCCGACTTTGAAAAAGCCCTATTAATCAAACCCAATGATGCCGAAACCGTCATTAGCTACTCGAGAATCGTGAAAATACCAGAAGACAGCCCGTTTCTGAAACAGATCCGTGAATATGCCGAAGACACAGCTTTGGACAAGAAAAGCCGAATGTTCTTCCAATATTCCGTCGCAAAAGCTGAATGCGATCTGGGCAACTGTCAAAGCGCTGTAGAGCATTTCGTCAAGGCAAATACGCTTCAAAGGGACGTTTCTGGATACAATAAGACAATAGAAATAGAACGGGTCCGCAAAACCAAAAAGTTTTTCGACGGCCGCACCCTGCATCCCCAAACATCACCTGCCCTGACGGCAGCCCCAATATTTATCCTCGGCATGCCAAGATCCGGCACGACTCTGACGGAACAGATCGTGTCGAGTCATTCAGATGTCGCTGGCGCCGGAGAGATTGCGACGTTGTTTGAAGCCGTGACCAACTTCGCTTGGAAAGCGAACAAATCACCAGAGCAAACGTTTCAGGAAATCCGAACTCATTACGCAAACAAACTAGCCAAGTATCCTGGCGCAAAACGCGTCACCGACAAAACACCCTTTAATTTCCACTGGATTGGTTTCCTTCTGAACGCTCTGCCAGAGGCCAAGATCATCCACACCGTTCGTCAACCTGAAGCGGTTTGTTGGTCGATTTTTCGACAGAGTTTTCAATCAACACTTATGGAATTTTCATGCGGCATGCAGGAAATCACAAACTATTACCGCCAATATAAAGACTTGATGGAATTTTGGCACGAAAACTACCCTGGTCGCATCTATGACCTCGATTACCAAAAACTGACCGAAAACCAAGAAGCCGAAACGCGCCGTCTTTTCGAATATCTGGAACTTGAGTGGCAGGATGCTGCGCTGGATTTCCACAAGAACAAAAGAGCCGTCAGAACAGCCTCCAGCATTCAGGTTCGCTCCAAAATGTACACCGGCAGTTCGCAGGAATGGGAAAAGTATAAACCCTGGCTGCAACCAATGTTGGATGGGCTGAAGACGCCATAGGCCCCTTTTCGCAACCTTACGTCTACCATCCATAGTTCGCACCAAGGCTCTTTTGCGCGACCGTCGAAGTTGAGGCTTGACGGAAACCGGGGCCGCGCGATTTATTGCGAAGGAATTGGGGGATTGGTGTTTGGCCTTACATGAAATGGGAACAGCCCGTAACCTGGGCAAAGATGGTTCTGGCGGCACACGTTCTGAGGCGCTTGGCTATGGCGCTGGATTGACGACGTGGATCCTTACGGCCAGCGTATTTGTTGTCGCAAAAGCCGTAGAAGATGAAGTCCCGCCTTTCACAATGGCATTCATGCGAAGCTTTATCCTGTTTCTGATCATGATGCCGCTCGTCTCAAAATATCATCCGGAAATGCGGGTCTTGTTTCGGCAGCGATGGCGTGAAATTTTGTTTATCGGGGCGCTTGGGCTGGGGCTGACCCAAGCTGCACTTTACACCGCAATCGATCTAACAGCCCCTGTAAATGTCAGCATCGTGTTCGCCCTGGCGCCAATGGTCACAATGATCCTGGCACGGCTCGTGCTGGGGGAAGCGATGAATGGTTGGCAAGCGCTCGGCTCTGCCACTGCGTTCATCGGAATCGTTGTGATTTCGGTTCATGGCAGTTGGGGGTTGTTGAAAAACCTACAATTCGGGCTTGGCGAAATGATCGCCTTCGGGGCAAGCCTGACCATGGCTGGATATACCGTGCTGTTGAAACGGGCGAAATTCCCGCTGCCGCCACTTCCCATGCTCGCCATGCTTGTGGCTGGCGGAACGCTCATCTTGTTCCCACTGGCCGGTTGGGAATTTGCGACAGGCCAACATGAGAACCTCTCAACCCGGGGATGGATCGCCCTGCTCTACTGCGCTGTCATTGGCGGAGGACTTAACTATACCTGCTATAACTGGAGCGTAGAAATCCTTGGCGCAACCCGTGCCGGGACGCTGGCCTATTCCCAAATGGTTTTTGTTGCGATCTTTGCCTGGATCTTTTTGGGCGAAGGCCTGCATTGGTATCACTACCTGGGCGCGTCATTTGTTGCGACCGGCATCTTGCTGGTCGTCGCGATGCGCCCCAAGCCCCAAGCGCAGACCTAACCGCTTTTCACCGTTTGATCTGCGCATCGGCGCTTAACGCAGCGGCGGTCGCACAGGTTAAACCAAGCCCGCAGCTTCCAACCGGTCGATCAAGGGCGCCAGCCCGGTCTCAAACTGTTTCCAACGGTCAAGAGAGCTGGTGAAAATCGGCCGCCTTGCCTGTCCGACGCTCAAAGTATTGATGCGGCGATCGGAATTTTCCGGCTGAAGGCAATCCTCGTGCCATTCCATATCCAAATCCGAAAGAACCCGCGCAAATTCCGTTTCAGCCGATGTCACCAGCGGGGCATATTCGACCCGCACAAAACGACGACCCAGGACCTCAGCCCAATGGCTCATCAACCGGTCATAGGCAATCGTGTAACGCCCGAGCTCTGCCAGATCGGTTGAATAGGGATGTGCCACCAACCCAAGGTCTGCCTGGTATATCGAAAGACATGTCGCGCGATAATCGCGCCGCAATTCGACGAACCTTGCCTTTGGAAAACATGCGGCAAGACCCCCGACATTCATGAAATTGGCAAGCAACTTATCAGTCCTTACCCCCTTTCCTTCTTCCGGAGTCAGCGCCGGCAACAAATCAGCCGCCAGATCTGCAATCTGCGCGGGGTCCGTGGTCAGCCTAAATTTGCTCGCGCGTTCAAAGGCCAAGGGGCTTTCGCCCAAGGATTCGACGTCGGGATGGCGCGACAGCATGGTTTCGAGCAGGGTCGATCCGCTTCGTGGCAGTCCAACGATGAAAATCGGCGCGATCTGCTCCTGCCCGGTGCTCGCGGTGTTGATCGTTTCGGCGGTCCAAAGATCCGCCAATCTCTGCATAAGCGCCTCATCTGACGCGACATTGTAATCATAAAGGGATCGCAGAATTTCGTTTCCCGAATGCAACGCATCCATCGCGCTGTCATGTTGACCGACATCCATCATGGCTTTGGCCAAAGCAAGGCCAAAACTTCCGCGTTTCAAAGGGGCGATATCCTTGGCGTTCAGACCGTCCCGCATGGCGGGGATCAGTGGATCATCAGCCTTCCATTTCGAAAAAAGACCGATGAGGCGAAACAGCGTCGGATCGTTGCGCCCCGTGCCGGCACTCCGCCGGGCACGGGCGGCGGCCTTGTCCAGCTGGCCCCATTCCGCAAGCAGCGATACGATCCTGATCTCGGTTTCTCGGGGCTGGTCCGGCAAACCGTCCAGGTAATCGAGCCCGGCCTCCTGCCCTTGCGCCTCTCCCAGGGCCTCTGCCATCACGTCATGCAACATGAACCCTTTGACTGGCACCAACGGCTCTAACAGGCGGGTAGCGGCCCCCGGCTGCCCCAATGCAATCAGGGCCTTGCACCTGATCCCAAGGACTTCAACATCGCCCGGTAACTGCGTCATCAGCCGCGTGGTCAATTCATCGGCCTCTTGCCATCGCCCGACCTTAAGATAGGCGCTGGCGAGATTGACGTTTATCGCGGGCAATGCTTTCGGAGCGGCGCCAAAAGGCTCGAGCAATCTGATCGCGGCCTCGGCGTGGCCCTGACGCAAAAGCGACAGACCAAGATTGCTGCGCGCCGAGGCAAACGCAGGATCGATCTTGAGCGCGCGCCGCAGAATCGGCTCTGCCCGTACCGGGTCTTCATCCGCCAGCGCGGCCACGCCCATAAGGTTCAAAAGCCGATGATCCGTGGGAAAATGTTTCAGCCTTTCATTGCCCACCTTCCATGCCAACGCCACGTTCCCCTGACGAATATGTTGCGCGATATCGTCGATAGTGGCAGATCGCCCTTCAGCAATGTCACGCAGCTCTTTGCGCTGCGCTGGTGTAACTCGGGCCACCTTGGCGGCCATCTTCGCGCGTGTTTTCTTGCCCAAGGCCCTAAGTTCATAGACATACCGCGTCCAAACAGCGGCATTCTTGGGGGCATGTTCCGCAGCCCGGCGCAACGCTGCAAGCGATTGATCCTGGTGCCCCTCTGATTTCATCAAATCGGCCAGGGCAAGATTGCCGGCAACATGCCCAGGCGCTTGGGCAAGCAGACCATTTAGCTTTGCGAAAGCCGCTGACGTGTTCCCCGCAAGAACGAGCCTATTCGCCTCGGCCAGCAGCTTTTCAGGACTGCGATGTGAGTTGATCGGTAGAACCACGCGAAACCTCGCCTTCAAAAAAAAATCGTTAAAAAGAACGCCGCCAAACTGCAGCGCCCACTGAAATAGGGCACGCCTAGGCCGTGTTCTTGCCGTCAAACAATTGGGGCGTGCCCGTCAATCCGCAGATGTTCTGCTTAGCGGGTTGCCGGGTCAGTGATGATAGCGATTGTTGTCAACTGTGTTGCCTTCCTGTCATCCTTGGATGGTCGGAACTTGTTGTCTGATACCCCTACACGATTCTGGGAATATGAT
>JBPOFA010000019.1:0-22412 GCA_051251595.1 Marinosulfonomonas sp. | reverse complement strand
AAAAGGTGCATGAGCAAGGTTCACCCGAGCTTGTAGCAGTCATTCGAACTGATTGCGGCGAACGGCAGCTTTGAGCCCAATCTGTGCCTTGGTGATACCCGCGGCATTCGTTGCTATGGGCGGGGAGCTAACATTCGCTGCGGATCGAGCGAACGTCTGCTGAGTGGGACCAGCGGACATTTGCCGCGGCTGCAAGGCAACGGCCTTTCTGAAATTGGCAGCCGATTTTCGAGTGCTGGATGCCTCGTGCCATTAGGATGTCAAGCTCAGGGTCCTGTTTGCAACTTCTCGATAAGCGCTTGGCGTCTGATCAGTCACCGCCGCAAAAGCGCGACCAAAATGGGCGACCGACGCATATCCCAAAGCGACGGAGATATCGGTGATGCTGGCATCGGTTTCGCGTAACAACTCTTTGCCACGAGTAACTTTGGTACGCCTAGCGATGTCCCTGAAACTCTGGCCCTCGTTGGAAAGCACGCGCTGGACATGGCGGCGCGACATGTTCAGTGATCGGGCCACTCGGTCTAGACTGACCACCTCATCAAGGAGTTGCACCCGTATGGTTTCCTCAATGGCGTCCGGCAATGTGCGAGGTGGGCCCGTGTGCCGATTACGCAGAATGTCGCAGAAGAGCGACCTGTGCTTGTCCGGTTGCGGGGAGCGGCGAGGCGCGTTCCAGAGCTCGACTGGCACCCGGCATGCTGTTCCAGACTGCCCAAGCCTGACCGTTGATTTCAAATGTTGCTCTATCCGGCTTGTCGCGCGGAGCGAGGGAACGTCGAGGTCGATCGCACCACCTCGCCAATCCTTTCCGAGGTAGAGAGCGACACAGTTCTGCAGAAGGCCGGCCGTACAGTAGGAAACATTCTGATAAAGCTTCGCACCCGCCACAGAATTGTGGACCCGACAAACAACAAACTCACCTTCGCGGCCGATGGTCATGCGCTCGTTTCGGCCATGAAGGAGGATCGCGGATTGCATTCGGTGCATCGCCTGACTGAGTGTCGGCGCTGACGTCACATATCGGCCCCACGTTCCCCAGGCCTCGACAGTAAGATGCGGAGAAAGTTTTAGCCCGATACTCTCGACACCCAATGCCCTTCCGCCAGCGTCTAGAAATCCCATCAACTGGTCCCAATGGATGTAGTGCTCTGGGTTGACCTCGATCCCCATGGGCAGATGGGCGGCTTCAAACACGCCTTTCAACTTGGTTCGGCCAAGCTCGGAGGCAAAGAATTCCGGCATGCCAGCGAGTGTACCCGCCTGCACCATTCCGGGTATGTTGCCTTCCCTCAGACGCATATCTCCTCCGACGACTACCGTCACATTCGCCAATGATGGCGCAAAATGGGTGGCGCGAAAAGTTGATTTCTGCATGCTCATTTTGACTGAAATTTCATACCGAGGGCTTATGCAATGAAACTCAACTCTCTTGTTGCGGCATTGCCGATCGCGCTGATGGCAGGTGCTGCCGGTGCCGAGATGACCGACACACAGCGCGACATCGTGGTGCGCCGCGCGTGCGAGGCGGCGATCTGGGGCATGCCGGCGGTTGGCGTCTATGACATCGAACTGGCCATTCAGCGCGATGCCGGCGCCGCGCCGGGCGTTGTCGCCTACATGAGCGCCCCGATGGATTCGCGGCACGGGTTTCTGACTGCCAACGATGTGACGCCCTACACCTTCACCGGGCTGTCGGTCAAAGACGGCCCGATGGTTATCGATGTTCCTCCTGCTGGGGACAAGGCCGCATTCTTTGGCACGATTACGAATGCCTGGCAGGTTCCTTTGGCCGATGTCGGTACGACGGGAACCGACCAGGGTGCGGGAGGTAAATACCTCGTCCTTCCGCCCGGTTTTGACGGCGCTGTCCCGACCGGGGACTACATCGTCCTGCATTCCAACACCTATGGCGTACATTTTGCTTTCCGTCCGGTAGCCAAGAACGGCGGCACTCACGCTGATCAAGCGGCCTATGCCCAGACATTGCAGGTCTATCCCTTGTCACAGGCAGATAACCCGCCCCCGACCGCGTTCGTCGACGTCAAGACAAATCCGGTCAACACGCTGCCGGTCTATGACGAAACCTACTTCACCGACCTGAACACCGTGATCCAGCGTGAACCGGTGCTGGAGCAGGACAAGGTGATGATGGGCATGCTGGCCTCGCTCGGCATGGTGCGCGGGCAGCCGTTTGAGCCGGACGCGGAAATGAAAACCGCCATGCTCGAAGGGCTTCAATGCGCCTATGACACGATGCAGGAACACTTCATCACCAAATCCGTTATTCCTCTGTGGGACGACAAGCAGTGGGGCGTCTGGGCCTTTGCCGAGGGCCAGCCGCAACTTGGGTTTCCCTATGTCACAGATGACATGGTGCTGATCGACGACCGCGCCGGCGGGTCTTATTCATGGATCACCTACCTGCCCAAGAAACTGGGCGGCAGCACCTTCTATCTGACCGGGCTGCGCGACCGCGACGGGCAAATGTTGAACGGCACCGACACCTACAAGCTAACTGTGCCCGCCGACACCCCGGCCGAGGATTTCTGGTCAGTGATCGTCTACAGCATGCAGACCAAGGGCTTTGTCTCCAGTGCCGAACGCGTCGGGCTGGCCACGCCCAACCTGCCGGATATGCAGGTCAATTCTGACGGCTCCGCCGATGTCTATTTCGCGCCCGAAGCCCCCGAAGGCATGGAAAGCAACTGGATTCCAACGGGCGAGGATTTCTTTCTGCTGTTCCGCCTCTATGGCCCGTCCGAGGGGTGGATGGAGAGCGGCTGGAAGCTGCCTGACCTTGAGAAACAAAACTAATAGAGCGGGGTACTAAGATGGGAAATATGACAATGCGGACGATGCTCGCTGCGAGCGCACTATCAGTTGCGATGACGCTTTCGCCACTTTCGGTGGCCGCCGAAGAGGACGGCCGTTTCATCGAAAACGAAACCATCGAGTCCCTATTGGGCACCTTCGAGTTTTCCAAGGGCTTTGCGACGCCGGAAAGCTCTCAGCGCTTGATCGACATGCGTCTTGCGTATCGGGCCGTCGAGGTGATCCAACAGAATACCTTTGGCGCCTCGCTCTACGCCATGCGCAAGGGTTATGCCGACTTCGGCGCCGGAAAGCCCAATCAGGTCATCGTGTTCAAAGACCTGATGGACGCAAAATCCGAGTTCCTGACAGCAAACAACACCACCGTCTATGCCATGACGTTCCTCGACCTGAAGAACGACGGGCCAACCGTGGTCAATGCGCCACCGGGTATGCTCGGGTTTTTCAACGACATGTGGATGCGCTATGTCGGCGATGTTGGCAATGCCGGACCCGACAAGGGCGAAGGCGGCAAGTTTCTGATCCTTCCGCCGGGATACGAGGGCGACGTGCCCGATGGCTATTTTGTGTTCCAATCCAAAACCTACGGGGTCTGGATGGCGCTGCGGGCCTTCCTTGTCGACGGGTCCACCGACGCAGCCAATGCCAACTATGAAAAGCTCGAAATCTATCCGCTGTCGCAGGCCGATAACCCCGATCCGACCGAGTTGATCAATGGCTCGGGCGAGGTGATATACACTGTCCACTCCGAGAACTACGGGCTGCTCGAAGAACTTGGGCACCTTGTAGAAGAGGAGCATCCCGACGCACTGGAGGGTGCTCAGAAATTCCTGCTGGCCTCAATCGGCATGGAATTCGGCAAACCGTTCAATCCGTCCGATCGTGACAAGACCATTCTGGAACAGGCCGCCAAGGTGGGTGCGGCTGTCTTGCGCAACAACATGTGGAACTATGTCGGCGACGACAAGTACATCTACGAAGATCGCAAATGGTGGAACCCGTTTGTGGGCGGCATCTATACCTTCGACCCGAACAGCTATCTAGACTATGATGCTCAGGCGTTTTTCGCGGCCTACGCAACCGGAGTGACACCGGCAATGGCCTCCAAGAAAGTTGGCATCGGGTCCCAATATCTTTGCACCCATACCGATGGCGAGGGCGTGCCGCTGGACGGAGCAAAGACCTACAAGCTGACCGTTCCGGCTGATGTTCCGGCAAAGGATTTCTGGTCCGTGGTTGTCTATGACAGCGCGAACCGGTCGATGATGCAGACCGGGCAGGAATTCCCGGCACTCAGCAGCTACAGCGACCTGGTGGCAAACGACGACGGGACCGTCGATCTCTATTTCGGGCCAAAAGCGCCCGAAGGCCATGAAAAAAATTGGGTCGAAACGGACCCCGCCAAGGGATGGACAGCCATCGTCCGTCTCTACGGACCGCTTGAACCCTTCTTCGACCAGACCTGGAAGATGAACGATTTCGAGCTGATTGAATAGGTTGGCCAACGATAGTAGCCGTGCCAAAACGTCGGGCACGGCTTCTGGCACCATCTGTCGCCACAACAATTTCCCGTTGACCGCGTGATCTTCAACCAATGTCGCCGCATAGGCGAAGTCGACGGAACAAGGCATGTCCGCTTTGGATTCGGAACGGACATTCTCTGCGGCAATCACGAGTGGCTTCAATGGACTGTTCGCACCGGTTCGAGCGGGATAACGGAAGGTCGGGAAAGTCCCGCGTTGCCGACCTTGGCGCAGATTGCGGCGAATGTCTCTTTGGAGCCCAAAGCAGATATGCAACGGTGCCGATGTTTGCAGATGCAGCAACCGCGTTGACCAGAACCATCCGCTGCACCGCAGCCAGAAAAGCTGTCGTTCGTTTCGACCGAAGCGTCGTTCATGACGCTCATGACGGCAATACGGACAGCCGAGAAAAGCACTTGACCCGAAGACGAGACCAGGCACTCTTAACAGCAACTGGCATGCCATTTCGGTGCTGGTAGCTGCTTAACTGGACTGCAGGTGTAGTCCCATTAGTGTACAGTCAAAGGGAAGACATGCGTATATTCTATCTCTTCGCCATCGCCATTTTCTCTTTCACCACTGGTGCTGCCGCTGGACCCTTCGACAGATCAAACGAGCTCTGCCTCACCAACGACCCCGGGGATTGCACGATGATGGTGGAATACGCCGATGGGAATCCACGCACTCTTCGTGAAATATTCACAATATTTGAAGAGACATCTAAGGTGGGATCGATGATTAGATACTACCAGAATGTCACTATCGAGCATGTTCGCTGCGTGAACAATTGGGCCGAGGATGAAGTCGATTGGCATACACTTGTGCCCACTGGAAAACGATGGCGCGACGGAACATTAGGTTGCTCTTAGGCATCCACATAGCGCGATCACCCAAGTTCATCAAACACCCAGACACCAGTCCGCATTGAACAGGAAATAGGAGGCGCATCCCATAGGCAGTCGCGATCGCAGCAAAGATATGCTTCAAGTAGGCACGGAGGTTTATTCGAATGAACACATTTTTTCGCCCAGTATTTTTTGCAGCCATCGTTACATTGGTTGCGGTCGTCGCGCTTCCGGCGGTTGCTCAGGGTAGTGGTTGGCGTCTGGTGTGCTTTGAGAAGAGTGGACTGACAAAGAGCCTCGACAAGGTAACGAACGCCCAGCAATTCCTCCGCAACGATCGCATACTCAAGAGCGGCAGTTGTGCGTTTGCTCAGATCCCGTCCAACTCATCTGCTCGTTTTGCTGGCTTCCATGAAAGCCCGCAGGGATTCATCTATCCAACTTTCCAAGTTCGGTATGCGACCACTGGCCAGAGGATGTACGCCGCCGATGGCGTCTTCCTGTCATCTGCCTGGCTCGTATCGAAACGGTTGCGTGACTGCCGGACAAGTGCATTTCAGGACACCTGCCTGGTCCCTATCGATTGCCAAGCGTTTGACGGATTTGTCGGAAATGGCCAGCCTCCGAGCTATATAGCTGTACCTGAGAAATGCCGAATTTTCAGAACAAATTGAGATAGTTGAAGTCTATAGCCGCCGTCTTCGCATTTCTGGTTAGGATGTTTCACACATTGAGCATCCGGTCTCAAACGTGTTCAGACTTGCAAAACGCGCCGCAAAGTCGTTTCTTTTCATAAAGTAATAGATTGGAACCCTTAATGTTTATAATACCTCTACGACGTCTGGTAGGGCTCACAATCCTTTACGCTCTTCTCGCTGCGGCACCCGCGCCGTCGTATGCCCAGGGTCCTGCAGAGGGGATATTTTCCGGAGTGAAGGCTCTTTACGCGGCCGCACAAGCAAAGCCCGAGGAAGATCGCCTGAACGACTACCTCGGGGTACGACGTCTTCTTGATCTTATTGTGAAGGAACATCCATCCTCAGACCTGGCTGTGGGTATTCTACTGCAGGATACCATTGATGGCGTTGATATTGCAGCGATCGACGCAGCGATAAAGTCATCGAAGGAAGAGACGGAAAGCACCGCTTCTTCGGACACTGAGACGGCGAACGCCAGTGGGGAGGCCAATTCAGCCGTTTCTCCTGGCACGAGCCAGGTTGCCCCACTTCCAACGCCAGACAGTGCAGCTGTAAAAACAGAATTGTCTGAACCGGTTCGAACGGAAAAAGAGATCGTTCTCGATATTCAGACCGAACTCAATCGGGTGGGTTGCGCAGCAGGTACACCAGACGGGGTGTCTGGACGAAAAACCAGGGCAGCTTTTTCCAGCTTTATCAAAGAGTCTGGTGTTGATCTCTCTGAGGACGATCTCGCGACTGAGAAGGCTGTTGCAGCGCTCAAGGTGCAGGAAGGAACGATCTGCAAAGTGCGCACGATGGCATCGACATCAGCTTCGGCTTTGGCTGGGAGCTGGGGGTTTCGGAGCGACTGCCCCGGGTTCGGAAGTCGTGTCATCCGGAATACCGGCAGCATGAACATGGCCTATCAAGGCAACAACACGCTCCGTGGTCCTGCACGCAACAAGCAGGGAAATACCGGCTCAGCGGTTATCCAATTTCAAGGAACGCGGACTGCCGCGACCATAATCAAATTTGGTTTCGTTACTGTGAAGGGAAACCTGACGCGATCGAACTCGAACATGACGATTTCAGGGACTGGGTCCAACAACTGTAAGATAGTAGCCTGGAAGAACTGATAGCGTAGCTTCGTATTCACGCAGCATTCAATTATCATCTTTTGACCCATGACGTCGCCGCACCTCCGTAAGCCCCGCGCTTCAACATTAATCTGTTGTCTCAGAGAATTTTGGAACATGCATCCGGTCGTTCTCAAAGAGGCGTTTCTTGAAATGCCAATTACGGAGTTGGCGGTAGAAGGCAATACGAATAGTCTTGGATTTCAAGAGTTCCCAAACCAAAATCGGGATCTGCGACGTCGGAGACAATCCCAATAATCTTGTCGTCTTCCTGAATCAGTCCACCACTCGCCATTATGTCTTCAGACCTGAAACCAAGCCAGATTTGAAAGCCCGCGCCTTTCGGCACAAACATCTCTTCTCTGAGCGACACCCCTTCTGGCAAGGTTGGCAACGCGGCAGATTTGCTGACTATTCGGACAAGGGGTGTTTTTCCGAAGAGAACAAAATGAATGCCCCGGGACGCCCGTTCGGTTTCGGGGATTTTCCCCCGGCTCCATTCCTCAAATTCGAACCCTGGAAGGCGACTGACGCGTCGCCGGAACTCTTCGACACAATGGTTGCCCAATGCCCCATTTGCTCTGATGTTGGAAGTGTCCACCTTGCTGGTAAGAAGTTTACGCAACGCGTCCACGTCCACACGATCAATCGTCTCAAAATACGCGCGCGCAGCCATCCCAGTATTATCAGTTTCGGCCGCTTGCCTAAGTCGGTTGAGATCCAACAAGATGCCTGGAATCAGAGTCTCGTCAGCGCCATTCTGCAATACCAGTGCTGCATCATTTGCAATAACGGCACCTACTCGAAAAGCACTTTCCTGGGCGGAAACCTTCGAAGCTGCGCTGAACCCAATCAAGCAGAGAAGAATCGTTATTTTCATTCAAGAAAACTCCAAAGAAATTGCAGGAAGCGGTCTCGGGTAGCTCAATTTACGTCCAGCGTGCTCTTGTTAGCGGACTAAATCGAATTATCCAAACGAAGGCAGAACCCTCAGAAGTCATCATCAAAGCGGATCATTATCCCAATCCTTGAGAAGCTTGAAGTGATATCCAGGATCTTGGGTCTCCTCAGCGGACATTCCACAGTCTCCATCCATCATCGTAGAGTCGAAAATACGCTGTCTTAGTAGCGTTTTCCGACGTGAGATCGAATCCCGAGGTTTTCCTACTCCCACCGGATGGGTATTCGATCATACTCATTGGCCGTAATTTCAGGCGCGCCGCCTCTGCCAGCGCAGGGCGCACGTCGTCCAACGGCTTCAACGTGAACTGCGCCTCGGCCGTCACGCCAGTCACGAAGATGCCCGAAACGTCGGCCACACCAATCTGGGCAATGAGCGTTCCGTTCGGGTCCAGCTTCGGATGCGGTTGGTAGGTAGGAACGCCCACATCCATGATCCTCCAAACCTGGTTCGGGAGTGACGCTGTGCCCGACTGCCACAGACCGATGAACCTTTGACCATAGTCGAGGCCAAACCGCAATTGTTCGACAAAATTGCTATCGAAATCTGCTGAGCGACCGAACTCGCGGATCGGAGTTAGCCCGTCTAATTGCGCTTCGCGGACCCGGGGATCATCGGAGAAAATTGCAGTAATGAGTGCTTCCGTGAAAGCTGAAAGGTCTTGCTCGCGGACACGCATTGTTCTCGAGCCAACTTTTTCAACGTACAACCCGCCAAATACTTCAGAACGAAGCATTGCGAGTGCGGCAGGACGATCCAAAACATTCCTGTCAACCCCAGTTGGCGCCGAGTCTTGCGATGCCAATCTGGGCGGGTTCGGCAGGGCCGAGGCATTAATCAACCCGTTCTTTGTCAAGATGGCAAGAGCCTGTGGATCCCGGTAGGTCTGGACAGCAACGCTCATAGGTTGCCCGTTCATTGTGGCCGGTGAATTGTCGGAGAACTTTATGACCAGCTTATCTGCGACGGCATCGTCAACTGCTTCTACCTGCGCACCGCCAGCTAATGCAGATTTAGCTGGTTCTGGGGCCGTCGCATTTGGGCCTGTATTGGCAGTTTGTTCCACTTGGCAGGCACGGATCACGTTGAAGAATGCTTCATTTATCTCTTGACGGTCTGGCACGAAATCATCTGCAATCAGAAGTACGTCAAGTTGCCGTTCGCTTCTCCACTCAATGTTTAGTGGTAGCCTTCTGGAGCGTGGAAGGTAGTTGTCTTTGAAATGTTGAACGAAATCTTCTCGTCTATCCAGTCGTGTCGTCTTTCCGGCCATTGCGATCTGATTAATCGGCAGATAGTCAATGCCGCTGCCGCGCACCGACGTCAAAGCAACCCTTTCAACATATCGGCTTGGCGTGGCGATGGATTTTTCCAGGTCAATGGATTTCGCGTCGATTATTGCAACTTCAGCATCGTATCCGAAGCCTCCACCCAAGTGATCAAACAGAGTTCCAAAACCGCTGAAATAGTAGGTTGTTATGACGCAGTTATCGAACTCGGCATCAATTCTTAGCTTTTCACCGTCAAACTTGATTAAGGACCTCAATACCTCGAATTCTGACGAAGCGACGCTCATGGGTTGTCCGTTCCGCGCGCCTGGTGAATTCACGGGGCGTTGCGTGACTGGCAAGGTGCCTGTTTCGGTCGCTGCTTCGGGCAAGCCTGCGGCTGAACAAGTCTCAGGGAACAACACGCGCCAAGTCGCGCAGTCGTCCAGCCACCACGCTTCAGATGGACCCAGAACATGACGGATGACTTTCCAACCAGAACCGTCGCGTTGCAGCAGTGCATCAATGAGGTTTGGATCGCCAGAAATAAAGTCAATCTGGCCCCGTTGAAAAGCCGGGGTCCCGGCGATGTCGATTGCTTCGCCTCCTAGTCGCTGCACCGTCCCCCCCATATATGCAATGTCATTTCCCACACGAAGCGTGCCCACAACGAACTGAACTGGAGCACCATATGCTTCTTCGGCGATGGGTCGAACGGCATCCAGAATTTCTGTCCTAAGTTCGGTACCACGCTCGGGTTCGAAAAACGCCTCGTTTTTGGACTGGCCCATTTGTCCTTGCGCCACCAACTGGTCCTGACCAAACCAAGACGACCATGCTTGTCGGAGCGGACTATCGGCGGGGCACCGAGAAAAGGTCATTGGTGTCACGGGCGACCCGGACGTCAGCATGTCTAGGTCAACGAAACTGTCATTCGAAAGGACGTCAAACCGCCATTGGATTTGCTCGGTGGAACTCCCTTCTGTGCAAGTGCCGCGGAAGAGTGTAATTCCATCCCGGATATCGGTGCGGGCCATCTCGCAGCTACCCTCTTGGCCCCAAGTAATCCAGCCACCGCGAATAATTCTTTGACGAAGATGGACTGTTTCAAACGGAATTTCTTCCAACATACAGAGCGCCAGATCATCGACATACATTCCAGCAAGGAGAGGCGTGTTGGCGCTGATGCCTGCAGGAATGTAACTGTTTGCGCATGGCGCTTCAAAGCCGTTTGCTTCAATCAGCGCTTTTGCCGTGGTTGGATCGGGCTGACCTGTGGGTGGCAGACATTGTTCAACCTGGAACTCCATGAGCGCAGTCCGGGTCTGCGGTCCGGGATAGCCATCCATCGGCCCGGCATCGTAGCCGAGACTATTCAGTATTGCTTGCAAACGTGCGGGCCGACCTATCAACTGGCCTGCCGAGATTTCAGCATTATTGTTGGGGCCATCAAGCGACAATCCGATTGGCAGGCGACGAATTTGCCCTCCGGTTGAGGGCCCGACTTCTAGGAAGGTAATTGCACTGCCAAGGATGTCGCAGGCGCGACATTGATTGGTGACAGTCTCAATGAGGACGAAGCGCTGGGTTCCATCGGCCAACAGTCTATGGGCTGCGATCGGGCTGTAGAAGTTCTGAGCGGCAGGAAACCGACGCAACATTGATTGGCTTGCGGCGTCGACAAATACACTGGAAAGGCCGCGGGTTATTTCGGGTTCAAAAATTCTTGGCCCGCCGTCGACGAGAAACCATGCTTCGTAGGGCGCGTAGGGAGTAGATGCTACAACGAGATCCACTGCTCCAAGTTCTCTGAAGCTGGTGGCAAATATTTCTCCCGGCAAAGGCGTTGCAAGGCTGAAATCGATTGCGTCCTTGGAGAGGCCTTTCTCCTCCAAACATGTCCTCACGTCTGCCCTGTCGCCACACGGTCGGTAACCCAATTGGATGGACCGGTCAGGAACAATGGACGGACCCCATTTTCCAGTCATCGCTGAAGGCGGGGCAGCAGCCTCGGCACTTGGCTTGTTGGCGGACCCACATCTTGCATAGCTCTTTCCTGAATGGCGACCTTCGATCTCCTCGAACGAGGCATTCGAAGTCTTGCGCCACGTCCAGGATTCGTCTTCCTTGCTGCCTTCAACTCTGCATCCTGCCGAAACTGAGATCGTGTCACCCGCGCGGCTTACGGAAATCAGATCGCAGTCGCGCTCGTAACCCCGCGATACTGAGGAAGCAGACACACGTTGAAAGAGACCCCCCCAGGCATCACCAACCGTGCCTTCAACTGAACACAGAGCGGGATCGATAGAATACAATCCGGGCTCGAGATTACTTTGTGCAAGCTTGGGCAAGGCGTCCAAATCCAATGGCAAAAACCCATCTGGAGCTGCTTCCTGCGCATCAATGCCAGATGGAAAAGATTCTGAGCCACCTACACCGTCGAGTGGTGTTTCAGTAGAAAAGGTCTCCTTAGCGCGTTGCAAAAAATCGCTCCAGGAAATTGCCCAGTCATCTACCCACTTCAGCCTGTTTTGAGCGCGCTCTAGAGCGCTTTTGGTCTCCTGCATATCGCTCAGAACTCGGTTGATTAGCTCTATCTCTTCCAGCGTCAGTTCCCGGTCGCCCTCGTCCGCCCATTTGGGCCCCATCGGGCGGCCCGCATCGAGGGATCTGATATACGTCAACCTCCAAAGTTCCGCTTCAGTGATCGCTGACGGGAAGTCGACTCCGGCCTCTTGCAGCCTTTTCAGATCGGCTCCAAGCGTGGCAAACTCTCGGGCGTTGTTGAGCCACAATTTGCTGTTGTATAGGGTCAAACCTACCACACTGGCCTTTGAACCGGTCAGAACGGCATCAGCGATCGTCAAGGTGCCGTCGCCCACCAGGCGAAAATACTCCGCCATCTTCTCGCCGTAAAAATGACCGAAACCCCTCGCTGCAAACTCAACAAAGACTGCTTGAGAGACCGCCTGAAGGACACCCTCCGACATTTTGACTGATGTATTTTCAGTCGCGATCCTTTGCATTTCAGACATCGTGTCGTCATCAAAGAGAGCTGACACAAAGTCGGCGGCGCGCTCCGACGAAGGTATTAGGCTATTATCAGTATTTGAGAGAAACTGCCAAAGAATGTCTTCGTCGATACCTGAATTGAACATATAGGCGAGTAACTCCACACCTGCAGCTTCTGCCACAATCCTGATGTCGGCCGCTGGGAAAGCATTTGCTGCACTGTTAAATTTGCCAAGTGTCAGGGCGACGATTTGTTCGATAGCAGCTCTTGAACGGCTTTCATCTGCGAAGACAACTTCTCGCTCAATAACGCCCAATGGTGCGCCACTCAGGATTCGAGCGCCCGGCAAAGAGTCTGGATACTCATCCGCGATGAGCTCAAGCAGTTCGCGCACTTCGACAAGCGCCTCGGCACGCTGTGCCTCTGGAAGACTAATTGCAGCACTGTAAAGGTTTGCTGCATCCCGAAATGCTGAGTTGGGGTCCGCTTTTGCACTGAGGTCTCCTGCGAGTTCTTCGGCTTCAGCTTCCGCATCAGTCGCGAGGCTGTAGTTGAGTGTCCTTAGTGTCTTGATTTCAAATTTGAGTACACTTCCGTTCGACTGAGTGATCTCTGCTTCCATTTGATCTGACGGGATCAGCACTTCAGCACCCGAGAGTGGATCGTACGCTATAATCTCCCGAGCCGCTGTCAATCCAACCCCTAGCATGAAGTGGTCCGAACCAAGCGATCGGCTGTAGCCTTGCAGAATGATCGGGCGGTCATCACGAATCTCGGTGCTAACAGTGTTGAAGTCTGGAGGCAGATCTTTCTCGCGCAGTACTCCAAATTGGTCCCACGCACCTTCCTGGTCGGTCCATGCTCCCGCTTGGCCAACTCGATACTCGGCATTTCCGCGTCCATGTTCGAGCATCGCGTAGACTACGGCCAGGCAGGTTTGGGTCTTTCGGGCAACCAGTCTTCCCTGAGCGTCAAACATCAGCCCGTTCGCCCATTCGCTGCCCAAATACAGGCTCTCATTGGATGCATCAGTCTGCCGGTAGATGGGTATTCGCTCTACCCCAGGTATCCACTCTCGTGGACCAGCTTGTTGAGCCTCTGCAGTGGTGTTGAGCATCAAGGTCAAAAGAAAAAGAAGGTTTACGAATCTGAACATTTAGAATCTCAAGAAAAAATAGAGGCTTGTTGAAAGTTGGATTCTACATAGGTTTGTTGTCAATGTCTTCTCTTTTGACCTTTGCGAACGGCCGCTTCCGGGAAATCCTGCCACAGCGCCGCAGAACTGTCGCGTTCTTGATCGGGCGGGCCTAGCGAGTTTATAGGCCTACGCCAGTCACGCGAGCATTGATATTTCTTTCAGTATTTCGGCGACACCGCTTCGGCTCCTTTATCGCCCAAGTCGTGAAAAAATTGGCCCTTTAGCAAAAGAACTTGGCCGAAAAACAAAAGTCCGTTTCAGATTAAAGCCACATATTACTTTCATAATGGAGGATCATTTGTGTGGTGACCTGCTTCGCTAGTAGGCAGTTGCGACATGCTGACATGGCTTAAACAAGACCTCATTTGCCGACGCGGCAACTGAAGAAGGGATAGATAAATCAATATAAATCAGATACTAAGTGTTTTTATGTTGTCGCTCGTTTTACAATTTACCCAGTCGAAATACGCGGCCTTAAAGGAGGGTTTTCAGAGTGAACGTCTCTTCGGCGCCACAATACGATAGGCTCGAAGCTGAGCCTCCGGGGTTCACCCGCATGCTTTTTGTGGACACGAATATCTTCAAGGGTGTGATTGGTGAAGTGCCGCTGGACGGCAACGTGTTGATCACGGGTACAAATGCGGCAGGCAAGACGTCCGTCATTCAAGCGCTTCCCTTGGGTTTTGGCCTTTCCCCACAGAAGCTTTCTCGCAAGGCACAGGACAAAACCTTCTTCGGGCATTATCTGCCTCGAACGACCTCGTATATCGCATTTGAATATCGCAACCGCGCTGGCTCCAAACGTGCGGTGATCATGCATCTCGCAACCACTGAGGAAAAGCTGGTCTACCGGTTTGTACGCTCTGAGCTCTACGAAAACATGTTCGTTACAAACGATGGCAAGTTCGTCGAATTCAGTGATCTCGCCAAACATTTGCGTGACCAAGGCTATCAGATCGCATCGCGACAGATCACGACTCAGGTCGAATATCAGACAATCATTCAAGGCTTGCCTATCGAAAACCCACGTCGGAACGATGTGGCGCAACTACAGGCGGATTACGCGTTGGCGCCGCCCCGCACGCCACTCAGAAATGTTGAGAATGTCATCTTCTCCATGCTCAAAAAAGACGGCAGCCTGCGCGCACTAGAAGACATGGTGGCCGAACAGGTCTTGCGAGGCGAGCGGCGGATCAAACTGGGTGGGAAACGAGAAAGCCTCGCCAGCTGGCCAAAACGCTTTCGGTCGTATCGTGACGTCATGGCAAAAGAAGGCGATGTTATGAGCCTTGTCGCCAAGAATACATTTCTGGAAGAGGCCCACAGGCGCCGCAAAGAAACCCTGTCGGAAATGCGTGGGCTGCTTAACGATCTTGAAGAGCAGCACGAGACCCTGTCTAAAACGCTGTCTCGGCAAAAGATGGCATTCCAGGAGGCGGAAGACGCCCATACGGCCGAAAGGGAAGCTGCCCGAAGGGCGTTGTCGGAGGCAGAGGTCAAACTCAACACGGTGTCAGCCGAAGTAAAGCGCCTGACAGAAAAACATGCTCGATTTATGGAGGAAGGCATCGAGGCCAAGGCGGCGGAATTTGCGCGCCTGTCTGAGTTGGAAGACGCGGCTCGGCAAGTCTCGGAACGCCTGACCGCGCTCAAAAGCGAATTGTCAGAACTCACCAGCCGCTATGATACGCTCAAAGAGGCGCGACGAGAGACGGCGGATAACGCCCTCAGAGAGATCGCACATGACCGCAAAAAGTCCGAGGACGGGCGCCGGGCCAAACGCGAGGCGATTGAAACGCGAAGGCGGGAGAGCCGCAGGCTTGCGGAAGAAGATTATGCGCCGCAAATAAAGGCGGCATCGGACAAACTCAAAGCAGCGGCGGCGGCTGTCGGGGCGGCAGATGAAGCCGCTAAGAACCCGGCTGTCGACGGTGCCGTCCTAGAGCGTGTCGATGAGGCACAAAAGGAAGTTGATACGCATCAAGCGGCCTATAACGCAGCCATTGAACAAAAAGCGCCTTTGCAAGCCCAAGAAACTGCGGCCAAGTCAGAAGTCGCAAAAGTTGAAGGCAAGATCGAACGCCTCTCTCAATCCAAATTGCGTCTGGAAAAAACGCGCGACGAGCTGGAAGCCTCTAAAACCCCCTCTGATGGAACGCTGCTCGCGTTCCTGCGTCGCCACCGACCAGATTGGGGCGATACCCTCGGGCGTGTGCTGAGAGAAGATCTGCTCAGTCGGACAGATCTCGGCCCAAAGGATCTTGGGGCAGAAGAAAGTGTTTTTGGTCTCGACCTTGATCTGGAAGATGTAGACCCGCTTCAGCAGGCGGATCTGAGCGTGATTGAACTCAACATCGACCGCTGCAAGGCGGAAATTGGAGAGGTGGATCGGAACATTGCGACCTCCAAAAGGAAGCGCGATGAAGCCTCTATGCGTTTGAGAGAGATCCAGCGCAAAGCTAGTGAACTTGAGGTGAACACTAGCATTTTGGCACGCAAGTTAAAGGACGTCAAAGGACATCTGACAATCTGTCATGCAGCGCATAAGACTGCCTCGGAAACTGCTCGCGAGGCGGCCATCACGCGGTTGCAGGAAGCTCAGGAGGCACAGGCCCGGGCAGAGCGCGAAAAGACGGACCTGGAGGCGGAGCGCGCAAAAGATCTTGCCGGATATGACCAGCGGCACCGTGAGGAATTGGAGGCGCTGGAAGAAGAGATCATGCGTACCACACAGGCGCTGTCCGAACGAGAGGCGCGGATCCGCGATTCACGCGAGTCGGCTCTTAAAGAGCTCGATGAGGAACGCGCAAAAGCCCTCCGCGAGAATGGCGTGGACCCACAAACCCTGCAGGATCTTGAAAAAAGTGCAAAGGCGCATCGCGAAGCAGTTGCCCGCGTGCGGGCGATGGAAAAAACTGTTGTAGCCTGGCGCAGTTTCGTCGCCGATGACTGGTCCCGTGTGGATGCTTGCCGAGCAGAGGCGGAAAATCACAAGGTAACTGTCGGACGGCGGAGCCAGGCGTTGGATCAGCTGATCGCGGGTTGGGCGCGCAAACGCGTGGGACTGAAGCGCGAGATCGATCAGACCGAGAAGGGCCTTTCTGCCTTGCGGGAGAATAATTCAAAGCTGGAAATTCGCCTGCAGCAAAATGCCGAAGAAAGGCTTGAACCTGTACGCACGACGCGCACGGTGGATGCGCTTTTAAGCGCCTTGAACGAAGCCGAGCGGGAGCGCAACACGCTGACCCAGGAAATCCGAAATGGGGTGAAAGACGTGGCGCGGGTCTTCATGGCCGAGCCGGGCAGCCCGCCGGAGCAGCACATCCAGCTGCGCAGACAGGCTTTTCAGTCCCTAGCTGAGGGGCCTGAATGGTTGCCAGCCTTTGAAGACTGGTTCAACGAGCTGCATGAGCAGCATCGGGACACTTTGCGCAATGACGCGCATTTCCATGCTGAAGAGTTCAAGAATAAGTATCAGATGCTCAAGCGTACGGACGAACGGATCACGGAAGAGAACCGCTTGTTGCAGCGCAGCCTGAGCCAGAACATCGCGACAGACGTCGTTGAGGAAATTCAAATTAAGATCGAATCCGGTATCAAAGAGCTGGAGTTTCTACCCGCTCTTGAACGGATCTCCGAGCTACATGAGGACTGGACGCGGTCCGGTGAAGACTTGCCACCTAATGTGTTTACCGAGGCGCTGAGCGACCTCCTGGAGTATTGGAGCGGCAACGAAGGCATTACCGCGGACTTGCGCCAGCAAATCCGATTGAGAGGGCATGTAGTTGAAAACGGGATAAAGCGGGACTTCCACGCCTCGACCGACCTTGCAGACATTTCCTCCAATGGCGTGTCGTATCTCATCCTTACAACGATCTTAGTTGGCTTTATCAATATCGTGCGCGGGAAAAAACCAGTCCAGATGGTCTGGGCGCTCGATGAGTTGGGAAACATAGACAGCAGAAATGTGCGCAACCTTCTGGAGATGTTGAACGGTAATGGGATCAATCTCATTTCGGCTACGCCAAACGCCGATTTGGGTGTCAGGGAGCGGTTTGCGCAACGCTTGAGGATTGTAAAAGACAAGACCCTTGGTCCGCGCTTGATGGAAGTCCGCGGAGCCGCAAAGCCCTCCCATACTCTGTCGTGGTCCAAGGAAAGCCAGAAAGAAATGCGGACCTTTCCTTCGCAGCCCGTTTCTGTTGGCGGTGAGGGATAATCCATGTTTGCTGAAGCTGTAAATGCCTTGATTGACGGCCGTGTCATCTGCCATGTTACTGAGCCTGAGTTGTTTGACCACCTATCGGACGCAGACAAACGAGAACGCATCAACACCTATGTGGGCCAAATCGGCTGGCGCGTCGTGGCCACACACAACAAGTCAGGGTACTTTCTAGTCCCACTTAAACCCAGTGAGGCAACAGGCGCGAGTTTGTCCTCCATGCACCGGAAAATAATGGGAGACATGCGGCCCATGATAGATTTCCTGGCGCTCTGTCTTGCAGTTGGACAGACCGACAGTGTCCTACGTCCTGGCGACCGAATATACCCAGGCCAATATGCTTCTAGGATTGAAGCCAGTTCCAAGCTCTTTTCCGATCTGAAAACACTCTATCCAAAACTCAGCAGAAGCACAGGCAAAAAGGACGCCGCGGATATGCTGAAGGCGGTTTTGAAAAATCTCGAACAGCGCGGCTACATGAAAGAAAAAGACTATGAGGGCGACCGTAGCTACTACGAGGCGACGGGGATGGTCGACGCCTTTCATGATCTAGTGGACTTTCTGATCGCGAACACGCCGGAGGCGCAGGAGAGCGTAGACGAATTTATCCAGCAGGAAAGCTTGTTGTGAGTATTACAAGCGACATTCAGAGGTTTCTCAGCCTCCTCTCCCGTCATGGGGAGGTCATTGAAGATGTCTACCATGCAGGAGAGGTTCTAAGAACCGAAGAGAATGGTAATGCTGTTGACGCTCTTCACAAAGAACGGGTGTTAACACCTCGCGAAGAAGGCAAATATGGCCTGACACGCTCTCTTCGCGACGTTCTGGATGACTTGACTCAAAGACAGAAGCGATTTGCGATTAAGGGCAATATCGGAGAGGAAATCGATCGTCTTGAAAAACTTCTAACGGAGCTTGAGGCGGCTGCAGTGGAAGGCCGACATGAGGATTTAGACCGCAACACCGAGGAACTTGTCCAAAGCCTCTACGACGTACGCGAACTGGTGGATGCAGATATTCTTCAGTTCCACCAAGTGATGGCAAGTAAGTTCTCAGACGTGTCTTCTAACGATGAGAAAATGCGCCACAACGCGCATTATCTCGAACGCGCAGACCGGTTGCGCAAGGCCCTGAACCGTCTCAACCGCACCGATATGCACGATCGGTTCAATCGCAAGGATATCTCGCGGGCTGGGCACGTGTACCAGAGTTCCATCTCAGGGAGGATGGGTAATTGGACACAAAGTCTGCTTGAGATTTCCTCAGTCTTTAACAGCTACATGTTTTCGTTTCGCAAAATCGAACAGCACGCCAGAAAAATCAGAGCCTTTGCTAAGTACTTGTCAGAAGGTGGGGAAGTGGACCTAGAACGCATTGAACAGGAAACACGACTTTGCGATTTCCTAATGCGCAAGCCGTCCATCGGAGTCAAGGAATGGCTGGATATTTACTCTGATCGCGGTCAACGGACGCTCGCGCATTTATGCGCGGATCTCAAACCAATTGAAGAAAGACCAGCTCCAGAAAGAGAAGCTGGGCAGCGGATTGTACCAGATCAGGAAGCGGAAACGGTGGAAGAGGATGCCGTTGAGGAATTGGCGCTCACATATCTTTTGAACCATGTCGATCACGCGGGTGGTTGGGTGTCCGTTTCGAGCTGGTGTGCGCAGAGAGAGGAAATTGGAGAAAAGGTTTTCTTGGAGCACGTGGTGAGCTGGCTAACGACGGAGGACGAAGACTTACCGTATGAGATTAGCTATGATGTGGACGCAAATGTATCCGCTCACATGGCGAACCAACGCTTAGAGGATATCCGCCTTTGTCGCAGAGCTTGATCAAAGCAGGATTGCGGGCCCTGGCTGAACCAGGATCTATCCGTGCATCGAAAGAGCTGCTGTCGTATTTGGAAGAAAACAACATTCTCCTTACGCACAGTGGTTCCCGCATTCTTCTGGGGATGCAAGCAAGGGAAGAGTTGGAACGGGCATTGGAGCGAGATTTCCAGATTGCACCGGGAACTAAAGCAGACGACTGGAAAGGCAAAAGCCGCGCAGAAGCTCTTTCGCTAGGCGTGAACGAAAAAGCCGCCTCGATTTCGGTCCGAGGAGGACGTGTCGCTGTGAAGACTTTTAGCGGCGTACCGGTTCGTATGGGGGACAAGAACATCGTCCTGCCTGATGGGGTAAACCTAGACGTGCCGATCAGCGTCGCCCGGGATTTCTCGGAGCACGTATGTGTTGTTTTGGTGGAGAACTGGGAAGCCTTCGAGCACATCCATAAACTCTCTTTCGAGGTTCCGGCTAATCTTCGCGATGCTCTAGTTGTGTATCGCGGTCAACCTGGCGGCTTTAAAATTGACGCCGCGCGGAGGTTTTTGTTTGCGTTGAACAAACCGGTCTTTGTGTTTCCAGATATTGACCCAGCGGGCCTACGTATTGCACTCGAGACTCCTAGGTTTGCTGGGGTGATGCTGCCGGCTGTTGATATGATTGAGACCTTATTGATTGAAGGCCGAGGGTTGAGTGAGCGCTATACGTCGCAGCTAGCAGGATCGGAGCGCATCCTTGAGGGAGAAGTGCCGGAGGATGTCGGATCGTATTGGTCCCTCATCAAGAAATTCGGGCGTGGCATTCCGCAGGAGGAATTCGTGAAGCCTTGAGTTCTGTGCTTTAACACCTAGTCCTTGTGAAAGGCTAACTGTCGCCCCTGTTCGTTTGCCAAATTCCGAGCGTCCACTGATCGCTGTATACTCGACCGTTGTTAGTAAGCGTTTGGTGAACCTGCACTGACGGTTTGGTTTTTGCTGATCTAAGTGTCCACCATCGATAGTGGACACTTAGGGGCAGTCTATAAGTACGGGAAAGAAGCGGTTTTGGTCGAATGACGAGAAGCGCGAGATTTGCGGTCAAACGCGGGTTGAGGGTGCTTCGGTCGCGCAGGTAGCACGGCGTTATTTGGTGAATGCGAACCTCATCCATAAATGGCTGCGTGATCCTCGTTTTGTTGTGGCTGCCGATGACGAGGTTGATATTCCTCCGGTGGACGGTTTTTTGCGTGTTGAGATTGAAGATGCCGAGGTGGTCTCTAAACCGCCCGACTTGTTGGCTTCGAAAGCTGTATAATCGGCAATATGCAATAGGAGCAACTATTTGCCTCGCAGTGAGTGGCCATTTGTGCTGCGCTTAGGCCACAGCTGATCAATCAACTTGGGCGAAACCTACAACTGGTATCCGCGTCTAGCTTTCCGCCCCTGCATTGTGATCAAAGCATCCACGGCGTGACCTTCGTTTTCGAACTCTTGCCTAAGAACTTGGCCGCCCCGACCAATACGCCCCCATTCGCGGATCAAAGTGCAGCCACCAAAAAGATCAGGCTGCAAAGCCATACAGTAAAACCGTCGCATATTTTGCTCGGGGTCGATCCGAGTTAGCCGAAGCTTCGAAGGAAAGAGTTCTAGCTGTACACTCATGCTCCGTCCTGTCCGCAATCACCAGTCTTTGGTTACATGCCGCACTCAACACCTGTTTTCTTAATCGTTTGAAGACTAACACGAAATCTGGGTTTCACCTAGTTTCATTCCAAAATGGGTGGCCCTGAGCCGCTAGAGCCGTTCAAATGCTAGTAGGACTGTTTGCTCGGAACAACGCCTCGAACACCTCCGCGCGGGTTTTCCACATCTCCGCTTCTGCGTGGTATTAAGTGGACATGGCAGTGAAACACCGTCTGCCCCGCTGCCACCCCGGAGTTTATGCCAGTGTTGAAACCACCGATGCCCGAGTCCTCATCAAGTAGCTTCGATCGAGTTTCGCGCATGAGTGCCTGGATTGCGTTGAGCTCAGGCTGGAACAGCTCGAAGTAGTCAGCCACATGGCGTTTAGGGATGATCAAGGAGTGCCCTCCCGTCACCGGAAACCCGTCACGAACGACAAGCGCCAATTCGTTTTCAAAAACTATGCGATCAACTGAAAGTTCGCAGAAAATGCATCCGCTCTCTCGGTGCTCGTATAGGCTGCTCACGCCACGAAAATCCGTATCATCACGGTCGCGCTTCATTGCATTGCAGGAATAGCAAAGGGCCTGAAGGTTCACTTCGTCATCCGACCCACCGTGGTTTCGTGGGACGATGTGATCGACCTCAAGGGCCTTCTCTTCAGCAGACACGCCGCAAAGCTCACAGCGGAATTTTGCACGTTTCAGTACGTCATATCTCAGCGTGCCCGACAAATATCCGGACGCTGTTTTCCGATGTGACCAGACCCGATCTCCCCTTTTCTCCAGAAAAGCTGAGATCGCGCCGTCGCAGGCTTCGATCAAAGCAGCCCGTTCCTCGGAGCTAAGGTCATCGCCGCCCCAAAGCTGATACCCAGAGATTGAGCGCCCGTTCTTCTTGGCCTTTGTAATTCCATTAGTGGTCAGCACCTTCCCAACCATGTTTTTGGTTCGAAGCCCGTAGTACTCAACCTGGGACGGATCGTAGACCAGCAGAGCCGTCGCGATCTCATCAACACTGGCTTCGCCACCTCTTATTAAGAGCTCTCGGATCATGACCGGCTGGTAGATGTGCGACATGCGCATCTTGGTGGATATGTAGTCTGCAAGCTTTGAAAAAGCTGCGTCAGCCATCCTTTGCCGCATCTGCATCGGGCCGCTTGGTCCGCATAGCTGACAATCGCCGTGACTTACAGCAACGTCCGCTTTGCGAACCAGCCGCGAACGGTTTTCGTGTTGGGA
>JBPOFA010000018.1:0-25716 GCA_051251595.1 Marinosulfonomonas sp. | reverse complement strand
ACGGGTGTTACCCCACAGCGACCTCAACGCTGCGCGTCTACCAATTCCGCCACGACCGCACTGTCTTGACTTGGTGACGCGCTTCATAGCGAAGCCCGCCTGCCTTGTGAAGCAGAAAAGTCGCTTTTGCGCTTGGAAAAATCCAATCCCTATAACGGGTTGTTTTGACGCCTCGATATGCTGTGGCCTGGGGCAACGGTCCAACCTGCGGCCGTACAATCGCGGCGATATTGCCCAGACTGCCCGGATGGGTTAGGGCAAACCATCAAGCATGGATATTGATACGATTATGGTTGAATGGCTGCACACAAACGGGCTGACAGAGTACGAAGACGCTGTCGCATTCATGGAAGAGCGTGCCGCGGCCGTTGCTGAAGGCCGCGCGGAAGAGCTCGTCTGGCTTGTAGAGCACCCTGCCCTTTACACCGCCGGAACAAGCGCCAAGCGCGAGGATTTGACAGACCCCGACTTTTTACCCGTCTTTGAGACCCGGCGCGGCGGTCAGTACACGTATCACGGCCCCGGGCAACGCATTGCCTATGTCGTGCTGAATGTTGGCGAGCGCGGCAAGGATGTGCGTCTTTTTGTGAGCCAGCTTGAGAACTGGGTCATCACGACGCTCGCCGATTTCAATGTCACCGGTGAACGCCGCGAGGGGCGCGTGGGTGTCTGGGTTGAAAGACCGGAAAAACCCCGAAACCTGGATGGATCTGTGCATGAAGCCAAAATCGCCGCAATTGGCGTAAGGCTTAGAAAATGGGTCAGCTTTCACGGCATCTCTATCAATGTTGAACCGGATTTGGACAATTATGCTGGCATTGTGCCTTGTGGAATTTCGGACCATGGGGTGACCAGTTTGGTGGATTTGGGGCTGCCTGTGACCATGAACGATGTGGATCTGGCCCTGGAAAGAAATTTTTCCAAAATCTTCACTTAACAATAAGCACCAGCGTCATACGCATCACTCCTGCCCCCCCCTTTGAACGGTGCGACAATTCGGGCCTCGCTTCCTGCACGATTTGAATTAAGTTTACCGCATCACAAGACAGACCAAAGATTGGACCTGAAATGAAAAAGATTTCTGTAATTGCGACCGCTTTGATTCTTGCTGCCGGGGCCTCTTATGCTGAAGGCGACGCCGCAAAGGGCGAGAAAGACTTCAAAAAATGCAAATCTTGCCACATGATCGCAAATGGTGACGATGTCATCGTGAAGGGCGGCAAAACCGGGCCTAATCTTTATGGTGTTGTTGGTCGACCAGCAGGCGAACAGGCAGATTACAAATACAGCAAAGCGCTGCTGGAAGCGCGCGACGCAGGGCTCATCTGGACCGAAGAGACCCTGAACGCCTATGTCCAAGACCCCAAAGCGTTTCTCAGAGAAACTTTAGGTGATTCCAGCGCGAAGGCAAAAATGACCTTCAAATTGAAGAAACCGCAGGATGTCGTGGCCTATCTGGCCAGCGTTCAGCAATAAAAAGACCACTAAATCCGAAGAAAATGCATTTCATAGTGGGATGCGGCATATCGGATAGTTGAGCCGCCCGGATTAGTCAGCTAAACGGGGCGGGAAAGTCTGGTCGGGGGGGCCCCCGCAGGCGCCAGACGCGTCAGGAGAAAACAAAAGATGGCAGATATCGCCGCGCACCCACATGATCACGAAGACGAGCGCAGCTTTTTCACGCGCTGGTTTATGTCTACGAACCACAAAGACATTGGTATTCTTTACCTGTTTACCGCAGCACTTGTAGGTTTCATATCCGTTGCATTTACAGTGTTTATGCGACTGGAGCTTATGGAGCCGGGCGTACAGCACGTGTGTATGGAAGGCATGAGCCTTTTGTCTTCGACCACCGAAAACTGTACGCCGAATGGCCACTTGTGGAACGTTCTGATTACGGCGCACGGCATCTTGATGATGTTCTTTGTTGTTATCCCGGCGCTTTTCGGCGGGTTCGGCAACTACTTTATGCCTTTGCAGATTGGTGCGCCGGATATGGCGTTCCCGCGGATGAACAACCTAAGCTACTGGATGTATGTCGCCGGAACGACCATGGCAATCGCATCGGTGTTTTCGCCGGGCGGGGATGACCAATTAGGGGCCGGCGTGGGCTGGGTTCTGTACCCGCCTCTGTCCGTGCATGAAGGCGGTCTGGCAATGGATTTCGCGATTTTCGCGGTTCACCTGTCCGGTGCTTCTTCGATCCTTGGTGCGATCAACATGATCACAACCTTCCTGAACATGCGCGCCCCTGGCATGACATTGTTCAAAGTACCTTTGTTTGCTTGGTCGATTTTCGTGACATCATGGCTGATCCTTTTGTCCCTGCCCGTTCTTGCAGGCGCGATCACAATGCTTTTGACCGACCGCAACTTTGGCACGACATTCTTTGATCCTGCCGGCGGCGGTGACCCGATCCTTTATCAGCACATCCTGTGGTTCTTTGGACACCCAGAAGTTTACATCGTTATCCTTCCTGGATTTGGGCTGATCAGCCACGTTATCGCGACATTCGCTAAGAAACCCGTCTTTGGGTATCTGCCAATGGTGTGGGCGCTGATCGGAATTGGTGCACTTGGCTTTGTTGTGTGGGCCCACCACATGTACACAGTCGGGATGAGCCTCAACCAGCAATCCTACTTTATGTTGGCCACGATGGTGATCGCGGTGCCGACAGGCATCAAGATCTTTAGCTGGATCGCGACGCTTTGGGGCGGCTCGATTGAGTTTAAAACCCCAATGCTTTGGGCCTTTGGCTTTTTGTTCCTGTTCACCGTTGGTGGGGTTACAGGCATCGTGTTGTCACAGGCTGGCATCGACCGCGCCTATCATGACACCTATTACGTTGTGGCCCACTTCCACTATGTGATGAGCCTTGGCGCCGTGTTCTGTATCTTTGCAGGTATCTACTACTGGATGGGCAAGATGTCTGGTCGTCAGTACCCTGAATGGGCCGGTAAGCTGCATTTTTGGGCGATGTTCATCGGGTCGAACCTGACATTCTTCCCGCAGCACTTCCTGGGTCGCCAGGGCATGCCACGTCGTTACATCGACTACCCAGAGGCATTTGCCTATTGGAACTATGTCTCAAGTATCGGTGCGTTCATTTCCTTCGCGTCTTTCGTCTTCTTCATCGGCGTTGTGTTTTACACGCTCCGCTACGGCAAACGCATAACGGAAAACAACTATTGGAACGAATATGCAGATACGCTGGAATGGACGCTTCCTTCGCCTCCACCAGAGCATACGTTTGAAACGCTTCCAAAGCAGTCAGACTGGGATCACCAGCACGCCCACTAGGACTGTTTAAAGCCGAAAACACATTAAAAAGCCTCGACGCAAGTCGGGGCTTTTTTGCCTTTATTTGCGCAGCATTACCCCAATTGTGCGGGTTTTTCGCCGCAATATTTTCCGAATTCAAACTTAGAAAACACCAACCCAGCCCTGCAAAGGGCATATTTCGTGTTGAATCTGGGCAGCAAAGGTAGGTCTATGCGTCGCGCCGTCATCTTGTCAGTTACAGTCCTGATGGCCGCAACTTTGGCGGGCACGTCTGCTGTTGCTGAAACCAGAAAGGGCTTCTTTGAATCCCTTAGCGACTCTTTTCAGGACTTGGGCAAGAAAAAGAAGCGCTCCACCTACAAAGCCCCAAAGCCCAGCCAGCGCACGGTCGAAATCCAACTCTACCTCAATTCCCTTGGGTTTGACGCGGGCAAGGCCGACGGGCTGTCCGGGGCGCGCACACGCAATGCTATCTCTGAATATCAAACAGCACGCGGGCTGACGCCAACAGGCAATCTGACGGACAGCCAATTCGATGACCTAAAGGCCGAAGCCGACGGCTCGCTGGAAACCAAATCCGACGACACGATCGAAATCCAAGGCCTGCTTACACAAATGGGCTTTTTCGAAGGCCAGGTCGACGGAGAGTGGGGGCCAGACAGTCAGGACGCGCTGGATCTTTTCCGGTCGTTTGTTGCACTTCCCGTGGGGCCTGCCCCCACATCCGAGGACCTAGAAGCCCTCAAGGAAGCCGTGCTGGCCGTCACGCCACCTGAAGCCAGCGTTTTTGACAACGTGATATTGTTTGGAAACAAGTTTTCCTTGTCTGAACCTGACCTTGGCCAGTCCAAGATGACATGGACGGAACTAAAGCCTCATATCTTCAGTGCCCTCCCCCAATCGAGATTCCAGACACTGCGGGCCATCGACGCCCAATCCTTGATTTCAGCCAGAACAAATCAGATCAGTTCCGCCTATCAGGCGCAAATCGACATGCTGCATGCGATTCTGCGCCCTGACATTCAGGCCTATGCCGGGCGTGAATTTCCGACAGATCAGATCACCCAAAAGGTCGAAGACTTCGACATTGAAATTGCCCGTGGATTGTTGTCGGGCAATGGGATTGACATGATCAATAAATACGGGCTTGCAACGCCAAGCGCTGCGCGGGCGATCTCTGTCGCGCAGGAAACGACCTACCGTCTGCAGGCCTTGCGTGCGCTTGAAGAAAACACAATTGAAATCGTTCCAATCGGGTTGGCAGATGCGGGCACGGCCAGCGATGGCGCATCCGGCGAGGACACCGCCACCGCACTGCCTGCCTTTGTGGCAACCCTGCCAACGGCCGTGACAATCAAGGGGCTGAACATCTTCGGGATGGCCTCGAATACATCCAACACCTGGCCCTATATTTTGGAGTTCAAGGAGTTCAACTCTAGCTCTGGTGACTTTGAAGGTCAGTTGGAATGGACCAACCTAGAGGCGGTTCATTCCGTTCGCGGCTCTATCACCAATGACGGAAAACTCCACTTCACAGAATACAGCACCGTCAGCCCGGGCGAAGTCGTCTTGGGATGTGAATACTGGCTTAGCTTGCCGGATGACAGCCAGCAAAGCCTGACCGGCTCCTTCAAATGCGCCGGAGAAACCGGAACCGCAAGCGCCGAGTTTCCGGACAGTTTTGTCTGGGCAGCCTTACCGCCGCCAATGCCGCTCACACCGAACTGAAGCCATAACGGCTATGCGCCCTCGGGCACCGTCAATCTGATCAATGTTACCGCCAAATAGGGCTGGCCACCGCGGTTCAAAATGACCGGCGGCAGGCGCTTGGCCTTTGGATCAATAGCCTTGGCCGTTGCCAGCAATCCGCTTTGTATTTTGTCTTGCCCCTTAAGCACCTTGATCGTCATCATCAACGCGTTACCGCTTTTGTGTTCACCGCTCATGAACGCAAAATGATGGGGGTTGTCGCCCAGCACACGCACGGGAAAATCGCCCCCCAATCCGGTCGACAACAAGCCCGCATTGATCCATCCCGGCACAATGATCAGATCCAGGTCCTTTAACAGTCCTTCTTGCTGCAAGGCTTTGCGCAAGCCGCTATAGTCAAACGCCGTTTCGGTGCGATCCCATGCCGGTGGCACCGCAGAATACCAGCGCGTCAGAACCCCTGTGTTCGCATGCAAGACTGCGATCAACAGCACAGCCCAGCTGAGGCCCGCGGCCCAGGTCAGCCACCGCAAGGATCGCGCCCAGATTGCTGGGCTTTGTGACGCCAGCCACACACCGGCCAAAGGCAACGCGAACTGCCATCCCGGAAACGTCCAATGTGGGAAACTCTTGGCGCTGAACAGATAAATGCAATTGAACGCCACCACAGGGGCAGCTGCCGCCAAGGCCAGAAAGCTTAGCTCTGGTCTTGCGCGATCAAACCCTCTCCACAATCCGATGGCGGCCAGCACCAGAACCGGGGGCAATAAATACAGCCCCTGCCCTAGAACCATCAGCACAAAGTTCCCCAGCTGCAGACCATCGCCCGTCCGCCCGCTGTGAAACGTAAACGACGCCCAGTCATGCTGCATGTTCCAGATCAGTGTGGGCAACAGCCCCAACAGCCCGATCAAGGATGCAACATAAGGACCAGGCTGGCGAAACCACTGCCGCCCCACAGGCGTCGCAATGGCAAAGATCAGCGCCGCGATCGGGATCAGCGCCGCCTGATATTTTGAGGCCAACGCAAAGGCCAATCCCATCCCCGCGAACACCCAAAATCGCGTCGGGGCCGGGCCCGGAGTTTTGACGATCCTAATCAGAAACAACATGGAAATGAGGCTGCCCAGCTCTAGCGGGCCATCGGGCAAGACGAAAACACCCCCCGCGATCAGAAACGCCGGGGACAATACATAAAGCACCAAGGCCCAAAGCCCGGCACGTTCGCCGCCCAGCTCTTTGCCAAGGGCATACATTAGGAACGTGCTGAAGACGCCATAGATCAAGACCGGCAACCGATAGACCAACGGATGCTCTACCCCGATCAGATTTGCAGCCACGACCGGCGACCAAAACCCGATTGGGGGATGGTCAAAAAAGCTCCACGAAAATTCGCGGGCGACGGCCGTTGCATAGGCTTCGTCAACGCCCATGGGCACAAACACGGCGAGCAGGATCTTTACCGCCATGGACAGTAAAACGATCTTGATCAGGAACGCTCGGCTTTGCGATTGGTCCGGGTCTTTTGGGGCTGTGAGGACCTGAAACATTGCGGCTCCGGTTGGTGTGGCATCAGGTGCAGGCGTGACCCTTTGGCCAGCCAAGTTTGGCAACTGTGCCAAACCCCTTGGAAATATATTGTTCTAGCCCTATAAGCCCCGGCGATACATGGCAACAGAGGCCAGATATGCGCAGCGCCAAAATTGAACGAAATACAGCCGAAACTCAGATCACTGTCGAGATCAATCTCGACGGGACGGGAAAGTATGACAACCAGACCGGGGTTGGTTTTTTTGACCACATGCTGGATCAATTGTCCCGTCACTCTTTGATTGACATGACCATTCGCGCCAAGGGCGACACGCATATTGATGATCACCACACGGTCGAAGACACCGGCATTGCACTGGGTCAGGCCCTGGCGCAGGCGATCGGCGACAAAAAGGGCATCCGTCGCTACGGCGAATGTCACCTGCCCATGGATGACGCGCAAATCCGCGCGGCGCTGGATTTGTCCGGCCGGCCTTACCTTGTCTGGACATTGGATATGCCAACCGCAAAGATCGGCAGCTTTGACACAGAGCTGGTGCGCGAATTCTTTCAGGCGTTTTCGACCCATGGCGGGATTACCTTGCATGTGGATCAACTGCACGGGCTGAACAGCCACCATATCGCAGAGGCCGCCTTTAAGGCCGTCGCGCGTGCCTTGCGGCTGGCGGTCGAAACCGACCCGCGCACCGCAACAGAGATCCCATCCACCAAGGGTGCCTTGTAAGACATATCCGTCTTTCATCTGCTCTGCCCGAAAACGCCGATTTGTTCGATTTGTGCAAGTCCGGCTGAGAATAATTGGATAAAACAATGCTTACGGTTCTCGTTGATTACGATTCAGGCAATTTGCACTCTGCCGAAAAAGCGTTCCAACGCATGGCAGCTGAAACAAATGCAGGGTCTGTGATCGTATCCTCTGACCCAAAAGACGTCGCGCGGGCGGACCGCGTCGTCCTGCCCGGTGATGGCGCTTATCCCGCCTGCAAAAAGCAGCTGGCCGACCACACAGGTCTGTTTGATGCGATTGCAGACGCTGTCCTGGACAAGGGGCGTCCATTCATGGGCATTTGTGTCGGCATGCAATTGATGGCCACCCGAGGGTTGGAATTTGAAACAACGCCGGGTTTTGACTGGATCGCCGGGGATGTCGTCAAAATCGAACCCGCCGATGCAGCCCTTAAGGTGCCGCATATGGGCTGGAACGAGCTGCTGATCGACAATCCGCATCCCGTACTTGATGGGGTCAGCAATGGTGACCACGCCTATTTCGTGCACTCATACCATTACCGCGTCGCGCACGCTGCCGAACGCTTGGCCCATTGTGACTATGGCGGCGACATCACCGCGATTGTCGGGCGGGACAATATGATTGGCACACAGTTCCACCCGGAAAAAAGCCAAAGCGCCGGGCTGCGACTGATTTCAAACTTTTTGAACTGGGCGCCCTAGCCGCGCGCAGTCTTCAAACAAACACAAAACAAACGCCACGGAGCATCACAGCACCAGCGGCACCAAAACGGAAAAACTGCAATGATCCTTTATCCTGCGATTGACCTAAAAGACGGGGCCTGCGTTCGCCTTTACAAGGGCGAAATGGATCAGGCGACGGTGTTTAACGACAATCCTGCCGCACAGGCCGTCGCCTTTGAACAGGCAGGCTGCGAGTGGCTGCATCTGGTTGACCTGAACGGCGCGTTTGCGGGCGAACCCGTCAATGGCGCAGCGGTAGAGGCCATTCTAGCCGAAACGAACATACCGGCCCAACTGGGCGGCGGCATTCGTGACATGGCAACGATCGAGGCCTGGCTGTCCAAAGGGTTGGCCCGTGTGATCCTGGGCACGGTCGCGGTCGAAAACCCTACCCTCGTCAGAGAGGCCGCAGCCGCATTTCCCGGTCAGGTCGCCGTCGGGCTGGACGCCCGCAACGGCATGGTCGCGACCCGGGGCTGGGCCGAAGAGACCGACATCAACGTGACCGACCTTGCCAAGACCTTCGAAGACAACGGCGTCGCTGCAATCATCTATACTGACATCAACCGCGATGGCGCGATGCAGGGGCCAAATGTCGCTGCGACCGCTGCGCTGGCCAATGCAATTTCAATCCCTGTTATCGCCTCTGGCGGCGTTTCTTCGCTGGATGACCTCCGCGCCCTCAAAAACTGTGGGGCCCCTTTGAATGGTGCGATTTCGGGCCGGGCGCTTTATGATCACGCCATTGATCTGGCCCAAGCGCACAAACTGCTCAAGGAATGATGCTATGCTAAAGACAAGAATTATTCCCTGTCTGGATGTCGCGAATGGCCGTGTGGTCAAAGGGGTCAACTTCGTCGACCTGATCGACGCAGGTGATCCCGTTGAATCCGCCCGCGCCTATGACGCTGCCGGCGCGGATGAGCTGTGCTTTCTGGATATCATGGCCACCGAGGAAAACCGGGGCACGATGTATGATCTTGCCACACGCACCGCAGAACAATGTTTTATGCCCTTGACCATCGGTGGCGGCGTGCGCACCAGCGAAGATGTCCGCAACCTGTTGTTGGCAGGCGCTGACAAGGTCAGCTTTAACTCTGCCGCCGTTGCCAACCCGAATGTCGTGGCCGATGCCGCCGACCGGTTCGGCAGCCAATGCATCGTCGTCGCCATTGACGCCAAAACGGTAAGCCCCGGAAAATGGGAGATTTTCACCCATGGCGGGCGGCGCGCCACCGGCATTGACGCGGTAGAATTCGCGAAAACCGTCGTTACCAAAGGCGCAGGAGAGATCCTGTTGACCAGCATGGATCGTGACGGAACGCGGGCCGGGTTCAACCTGCCCCTGACACGTGCCATTTCGGATGCCGTCAGCGTGCCCGTCATCGCCTCTGGCGGCGTCGGAACGCTGGACCACTTGGTCGAAGGTGTCACCGAAGGAGGTGCATCGGCGGTGTTGGCCGCTTCGATCTTTCACTTTGGCGATTATACAATCCGCGAGGCCAAGGACCACATGGCCGCTGCGGGCATCCCTATGAGGCTGACATGAACAGTTTAGATGACCTGGCCAAATTGATTGCGTCTCGCAAAGGGGCCGATCCCAGCACATCTTGGACAGCCAAGCTGTTGGACGCGGGCCCCGAAAAGGCTGCGCAAAAATTCGGGGAAGAAGCGATAGAGGCGATCGTCGAAGCCATCAAAGGCGACAAGGCAGCGCTGACATCCGAAGCGGCTGACACGCTGTACCATTTGCTGGTGATGCTGACGGCCTGCGATGTGTCATTGGACGACGTCCTTGCAGAACTTGATCGGCGCGCTGGCACATCGGGTATCGCGGAAAAAGCATCTCGCAAAAACTGAACCGGGTCACGCCAAATTGGCGCGACCTGCGGTTATCTCTGCCAGGCTTTGGTGACCAAACAGCCTGGGGTATTCAATCTTGGGGCACCGGTTTTGCACGACGCCAAGACCCGCCGTCTTCGCGTTCTGCGCGGCCTCAGCATTTTGGACACCCAATTGCATCCAAATCGTTTGCACAGACGGCAAATGTTTAACGGCTGCGTTGACGATATCGGGCACGGCCTCTGATCTGCGGAAAATATCGATGAAATCAACAGCAAGTTCGGGCGGAATGCTGGCCAAGTCCGGGTAGACTTTCTCTCCCCAAAGCTCTGTGCCCGCCAAACCCGGGTTGATCGGGATCACCCGATAGCCAAGCGACACAAGGTATTGCGAAACATAGTTGCTGGGCCGTGCCGCGTTCTGAGAGGCGCCGACACAGGCAATGACCTTTGTGCTTTTGAAAATCTCGCGGATCGCTGCGTCTGAATTGTCCATCTGCCCCCTTAACAAGGTTTGTGCGCAGAAAAAAGCGCCCGGAAAATTTCCGGGCGCAAGGTACGGAACGAGGGACAGTGAAGTAAAGCGCCAGCGTTCCAAACCAGCGCCTGTGCATTAGACGTAAGTTTGCATCACATGGAAAAAAAGGGCCGGTAAGCAGAACGTGAAGTTCCGCGATCACATGCGAGGCTAGTTCTGCAATGCGCCAGGCCAATACCCGTCTGCCAGGGCAATGTTCTTGTCTACATCTTTGCGCCAGATATCACGAACGCCAGTCGAAAAGTTCAGGTAGAGCTTGCCTTTATGAATGGTCCACGCCTCTGGCACGGTCGTCGCCACCGCGTTCTTGGACATGGCATATGCGCAATACCCGCCATATTGCGGTGCATATTCGTGAGGATCAGCCTCAAATGTTGCCATGTTAACCTGCGACGAAAACAACCAAACTACGCCCATCCATTTCAACGCATGGCTTTTCGTCCCCTCCACAGGTTGGCCATCTGTAAAATAGGCCACGGGGTCATAGCCGTTTATAGCCACGCCATTGGTTTGAAGAACCTCGGGCGAGGCTGCAAGGGCGGCTTGGCCAACCAAGGTCGCCACCGGCAAAGCCGTGGCAGACGTTAAAAACATTCGACGGGTCAACATGGATCATACCTCTTTTTTCCGGTGTCCGGATAAAGTGGCACTCAATCTGGTGTGGCGGAACCCACCTCCCGCAACCGTGATCGCATGTTGAACTCAGCCACGTCGGCCCGCGGCATAAAGCGCAACAGCCGCGGCGTTTGAAACATTAAGCGACCCAAATCCGCCCGCAGCGCTGATCTTGACCAGTTTATCGCAGGTTTCTTTGGTCTTTTCACGCAGACCGGGGCCCTCTGCCCCCAGAACCAACCCGATCGGCCGAGTTCCAGCGGCTTCAACGGCATCTTCCAAAGTTTCAGTCGCCTCGCCATCAAGTCCAAACAAAACATACCCCATACGGCGCAGTGTCTCCATGGAATCGGCAAGGTTCTTGACCCGCAAATAGGGTTGACGCTCTAACGCGCCAGAGGCGGTCTTGGCCAGCGCCCCCGTCTCTGGGGCGGCGTGACGCGCCGTCGCGATAACCGCGCGCGCACCAAAGACTTCTGCCGAGCGCAAAACCGCGCCGACATTATGCGGATCCGTCACGCGATCCAGAACAACGACCATCGGCAATTGCCCATCCGCCGCCAAACAGCACTCTTCGATAGAGCCCCAATGCAAAGGCTTCACCTCAAGCGCGGCCCCCTGATGCACAGAGGACGGATCAATCGGCGCAGAAAATTTGCGCGGATCAACTATTTCCGGCTCCATCCCGCTGGCAGCGATGTCCTCGGCCAACCGATCAGAGGCGTTTTTGGTCACCATCAGGCGCAACTTGGTACGGTTTGGATTCGACAAAGCATCACGAACCGCATGCAATCCAAAAAGCCAAATCGTTTCAGCAGCGGCCTTGCGCCGTGACTGTTCTTTTTCGACAACCCACTTCGGCTTTTTCATTCTAATTTGTCCTGATTTTTGAAGGCTGGACAATGACAAGCAAACCAGCGCTGTGCAAGGAATTTTCCTGTTGACGCGCGATTAGGGCGACGCTATCCACCCACACGCACTGACGGAATGATTTGACGTCAGTTGTGGGCGACGGGCTGCAAGGTGCGGCAGCGGACTGTAACTCCGCCGAGGAGACTCATGCCTGGTTCGATTCCAGGGTCGCCCACCACTCAGTCTCCACAAAACCTTGGTATATGCGTCCCTCCCGCGTAGTGTTTATTTTTCCGTGGGTTACGAGGGGCGACGGCGGTAGAGACCTCGCATTTGGTCTCTGATCCGGGCCATTTCTGCGCGATATCGGCAGAAGTCTCAGTGGAGCATTTACGGGTGAGGTCTTGGGGCAGGCCTAGATGCGCTATTGATGCGGAAAGCCCAGAATCTTCCGCTGTTCATGCCAGTCCAGCGATAGTTCCGGCAGGCTACGTAACTTCTTTGCTGTGAGATGTTTTGGCTGACGGCCTTCGAGAATGGCCGTTGAGATATCCGGTGCCAGCCAGGCAAGTGGCAGGATGCGACTGACCGATCCACTTCGGAGCCCTTCTCGGTCTTCGATCTGACGGATAGTGTCAGATTCGCCGTCAAGAAGTTCGGCCGACCACAGTCTCGCATCAGCGACAAGGTTGATGAGGTCCTGATCCGGCTGAGGCGTATCGGCCGGCGCAATGATGATCGGCCTCGCCCGTCCGGTCTGACGCTTTTGGAACGGGACCTCGAAGGCGGCATGGATTGGCAGCTCAGCGTTTTCAATTGGCAGTAACGCACCCAGATCCAACCGAACACAAAACTGCCCCTTTGATAAATCAACGCGATCAACCAAGCCTATGACATGATTTGCATCTGGGTGTTCACCCTCATCGGCAATCTGGTTTCTCAGAGAATCCGCTGCCCGGAGGGTCTTTGTGATCGACGACGGATCCAAGTCGACTGCCGATCTGATCTGCCGGGTCAGCCATGACTGATCGTCCAGGCGGGTCTTGAGCCCACTCAGAACCAGCCGCTCGACTTCTCCTGCGGGCAATCGTTCGATACTGCCTTGGTTGTCTGAGCTGAATGGCGTTGACGTGTAATACCAATACCGCCGCGATTGGGTTGTTCCACCCTTGTGCGCCGACTTGATGGCGTAGGTCGTGCGCATTGGACGGCCCACGGTATCAAAGAGCAGCCCTTCCAGCAGGCGCCGAGCCGACCGTCGGGACGTTGCGCTCTTCTTGCCACCATGGCTTGCAAGCAGTTCCTGCACCTTCTGCCAGATCGCATCGTCTATGATGGCCTCATGTAAACCATCATGGAGCTCATCCTTGTGACGGGTCTTGCCGACGTAGATGGGGTTGCGCAGGATATTGTAGAGCGCACCGCGAGAGAAGGATGTGCCGCCCCTGACTCTTCCATGTCTGTCAGTCCGGCGTTTGCTTACGATGCCCAACGCATCAAGCCGTGCGGACAATTGGCGTACCGACCCGAACGCGAGATACTCCGCGAAGATGGTCCGGATCGAAGCAGCTTCTATCGGGTTCACCACCAGCGCTTTGTCCACCACTCTAAACTGCGATTACTGGGTCTTGCCACTGCAAAAAGGCCGTTTCGCACCCAACCGCACTGTCGGACGTGCGAAACATACCTTGGTGTCGATTAACCGCTTGGAAACCAAATTTCGGTTGGATATAAAAAGTGCTCATTAAATTACAGAAAACCACGAAAAGGGACAGCCCATGAAACTGAAAGTCGCAGCACTCACCGTGATGATTGCACCGCTGGCGGCCTGTGTAGAAGACACAGGAAGTGCATCCAGCGGTCAACCAGCCGTTGGCAGTTCATCTAATTTGTCCGCATTTGAAGGCGCGCGCGCGGGTCAGGCTGAAATGGGTATTCAAAATCTTGGCTATGAGCGGATCCGGAGCGACGGCCTGACCTCCTACTGGTTCAATCGCGATACGGGTGCTTGCGCCGAAATCATCACCTCGGACGGCCGCTATTCTGCTATCACAATGCTGCCTGCTGGGGACTGCTGAGCAGCCTGCGTATGCGTCGCATCGATCCAGATGCGATTTCAAAAAGTAGACACCAAAAGCGCCGCGATTGCGGCGCTTTTTCTCTCTTTAGGACAAGGCTGGTCATAGTCACCGAACCTGCGCACTCGCATTGGCTCGGTGTCGTATTTACCCGAATGAAAAGCAGCACGAACCCGATCAAACTTATCGCTACGTGGTATTAACCGCAGGCAGGATAGAGATACCGGTCGGCTTCAGACACATCCACTGGACAGTTCGTTGGAGCAGAATGATACCAGTGAACGACACGCGTACCAGCCGCGTTAAAAGAGCACTGAAACGTCTGGCCTGATGTCGTACTGCCATTTACCGCATGCGTGCCGTCGGTGCGCTGACCTTCATAGGACACAACGTCAATGTCACTGGTCGATACCCCAAGGTGGCGCGCAGCATAAGTATTGCATGAACTCATCATCTGAGATTCGTCGGCTTTGGCGGCGGATTGTGCCGCCCCAGAGTGATACCAGTTGACGACATGGGTGCCCGATGAATTGAAAGAGCATTGAAAGGTCTGGCCGGACGTTGTGTTCCCGTTGACCGCGTGTGTGCCGTCGGAACGCTGCCCATGATAAGTCAAAGACGCGATGTCGCTGGTCGATACACTCAGGTGCCGCGCAGCATAGGTATTGCACGTACTCATCATCTCTGACTGATCCGCAGCTTGTGCAGAATTAACCCTGCCAAAAAGTGCTGTGGTCGCAATGAGAATTACTGACAGTTTTTTCATGGTTTCTCCCCAGTTTTATTGAGCTGAATCTTAAGGTCGGCTTCTATCGCGGTTTGTTGAGTGTTTGGCGGGTCAACTGATTTGAACCAACAAGTCTCACATTTCCCTTAAGACCCCCAACAGTAGCGATCTTCTTTTTACGAGGATGTGTGAACAGGTTTCAAACTGTATCAGGGTCGGTTTCGGGGAATGGAGGTGCGTTGAACGGCATTTGAATACGCGTAACTGATGGATTGGATGCCCCGCCTGTCGGTTTACAACTAAACCGATCTGGCCAAGATCGGTCAGAAATCAACGGAGGCCAAGATGGACGATTTTCACATCATCGGCCTCGACTTGGTCAAACGGGTTTTCAAGTGCACGGAGCGGACTCGGCAGGGAACGTTCAGTTTCGCGAGAAACTCAGCCGCCCTCAGTTCAAGAAATTCCTTTCCAAAATTCCGGACAGCATCGTCGCCATGGAGGCTTGTTCGACCGCCCATCATTGGGGGCGTGAGGCAGAAGGGCTCGGTCATATCGTTCGCCTTATTCCACCAAACTATGTGAAGCCCTTCGCGAAGAGACACAAGAACGATGCTGTGGACGCTGAAGCGATTGTCGAGGCTGCGCTGCGTCCGTCAAAGAGCTTCGTGGCGGTGAAAACCAAAGAACAATAGGCGCAGGCGGCACTGTTTCTAAGCCGAGATCTTTAGCTGCGTCAGCGCACCCAACTCATCAATGCGATGTACAGGCTTTTCAATCACAGCCGGAAACGCGAACCGCGCTTGACGCGTCCAAGCATTGTTGGCTTGATTGCCTTAATCACACAAGGAGCAGATGAGAATCCCTATGCCAAAACCGTCCAACGTTTGGAGAAGAGTCTTTCGTATCTGTACCGCAGGAATTGTGTGGACGTCCCTTGCAATTGGATCAACACAAAACGCATGGGCTCAGACTGAACCGGATCTCGCAAAGTTGGCAGCGTTTGCAGAGTTTGAAAGCCTCAAGGCAAGTGACCCAAGCCAGGCCCTTGCGTTGGCAACGCGAATTGTCGGAAATGCAGACGATCCCGCCCTAAACCTGTACTTTGCCGAGATCTCTCTTGATCTTGGTGACCCGACCCGGTCGCTTGAATTCCTTGGCCCTGTTATCCGCACCTTTGGCACGCAGAATGCCGTGTTCGGTCTTGCAGATCCCGCGACGACGCGCGCGCACGATCTTGCCGCGCGATCCCATTCCCGGCTCGGGAATGGTGAAGCTGCGTTTCAGTCTGCGTTGGCTGCTTTGGATGCGGCGATGGCCCGCTTGGGAGATGAAAACCCGGCGCTTCTGGACAGATTGGAAGGCTTGCAGGCACAGGCTGAGATACTCAGGCCTGAACTTATGCCCAAGCTGGAAGAATTGCGGCTGAAAATAGAAGAAGCAAACAGGCCCAAGATATCACGTATGAATGACCTCCTGCCGCCGCCTGGCACGGACGCCCCAAGTGCGGTGAAGGTGTGGTTCGGGACCAACAGGGCCCTAACGGGCTCAACGGACCCTGCTCAAATGTTTGGAAGTGACCGCGACGAACTGAGCGTCGGCGTATTGAACGTCACGATTCCACCGTCTCATCAAGCTGGCATGATTGAACGTCCGTCGGGTTGGTTTTTTACCGAACATCTTGATCCTGCCAAGCACGTGGTTTTGGAAAGCTTGCATGTCATGACCAACGCGGCCTTTGCCGAGGGCTGTTGCGGCCCTGAAGACAAGCTCCTGTTCGTACACGGGTACAATGTCAACTTTCACGACGGCGCTTTGCGGGCGGCCCAGTTATACTATGACCTCGAGTTCCCGGGTCAGGCGATGTATTATAGCTGGCCGTCCATTGGCACGTTGTACGGATATTTCAGTGATGCGAATGGTGTCCTGGCGTCGCGACCCTCGATGGTTGAATTTCTCGACATCGCGACCCAAGGCGAAGGCAAGCTGCACATCGTGGCACACTCGATGGGAAATCGGTATTTGATATCTGCGCTGGAAGCGTTCTTTCGCGAACATCCTGACCGGCGAATTGGCCAACTCGTGCTGGCAGCACCAGATGTCGACCGTAACGCATTGAGTGCGCAGTTTGGCAATCTGGAAGACAACTCAGACGGAGTGACGCTTTATGCGTCCAAACGCGATATCGCACTGAAGGTGTCCCACAAAGTCAACGGAGGACGACGTGCCGGAGACGCCAATGGGGATCTTATGCGGATTGAAGGCCTCGACACCATTGATGCGTCCTTGATCGAAGCGGATTCGCTGGGGCATTCGTATTTCGGGGATGCCCCAGAGTTGCTGGGCGATATTCTGGGTCTCGTGCGGCTTGGGTGGCGCCCGCCGGAGAGGTGCGGTGTCATTAAACGCGAAGATAGTGGAGTAGGGGATATCTGGGATGTCCGACCCAATAGATGCCCCGTGCAACAGATACGCGCAGCGGGAGACTTGGCGCGTCTTTTTGGGACGCAGGCGACAGAGGAGGCGCGTCGGCGCATGGATGCGGATGACAGTGCTCAGCAAGAATTCTGGATCAATGTGATGAACCTGATCGAGGATCGGTTCTGAAACTGGCGCAACCCCGGATCAACCAAACCTGCGCTGCGTTGAACAGCAATGAGGACATCTTCCGGTTTCATGCTGATATCGTATTTTGAAAGGTCGTATTGAGTGTGCTCTAAGCTGTTAGACTGGGACACTCTTAATCCCTTTGTTCAAATTGCGGTGAGTTCGATGCCCGCAGCCCGATACCGGGCCATGCCGTCACCAGCCGGGGCATCCCATTGGAACGACTGCGAGACGGTATTCAGGCGGTCGTGTTCGGTGCGTGTCACATAGGCTTTCGTCAGCATCGCCTGGGCGATCTGTTCAGCGTGTGCCAGGTCGCGAGCCGGGCCAAGCTTCGTCTTTGCGGGGCCACCAATGCGCGGGGCATGGGCTTCTGGAGCGATGATCTCGATCGCGATCCGCTTGACGGTGACTACATGCTCGACCACCACGTCTGCCGGGTCCGCATGACGTGCGGCCTGCGATGTGAGGGTTACACCAATCTTACGATCGACGCGGGCGATGAACGCCTGCCTCAGTCTCGTCGGTACGTGGTTTGAGCCTTTGCTATAAAGCCGACCACCCGAGGCTACGATTCCGCGACCTTCCAAAATGATTTCCCAAGCGTTTTCCATCACCTGATCTCCATGGCTCAGAGCCTTATTCCGCATGACAATAGCAACGTGCGCAAGAATATCATTCGATCACCTCAGGAGGTAACAACTCTTCAACGGTTCCGGTGATCCATGCCATTCGGCCTAGGCGATGACGCTGCAATTCGGCATGGGCGACTTTGATACAATCAACGATCTCAAAGCCTTTGTGACATATCAAGGATCGTGTTGGTTGTACCTTCGACATGCAAGAGAACAGACGCTCATGACCTGAACCGGGGCTCGGGCGGTTCTTAAGCGTCGGAGCGCCAAGACCGACGCGGTTGCGTCAAGCAGACTGCGTGGCCCGGATTGAGAACTGCAAAAGATCGGGGGCAGCGCGTCAAGCAGGACTGCCAAAGCAGTTGGCAGAAAACGGGGCTTGATCGTCGTTCTTGATCATCGGGCCGCAAGGCTACAGCGAACGGCGGGCGCTCGCTGTAGGTGAGGTATGGCGTTAGTTACAAGCCGGGTAGTTGGCCCGATCTGCTTCGGTTACATCGACCGGGCAATCGGCATTGATGTTTGCTTCGGATATGTCAGCTTCCAACGGCCCGGTGTCTTCTACACAGGCGGCCAGAAGCGGGAACAAGAGCAGGATTGCGTATTTTTTCATGTGAACTTCTCCGTTTTTCGTAGAAGAGTCGTCAAACACACCGGTTTGTGACGCGGGCAACAATTTGGTAACAGACCGAAAAGGGCAAGCACAATGCAAGACGTATGTTTCTGTGCTTAAGCAACTTGGTTCCGAGGGACGCCTGCTGCCTTTGGCGACATCCTTTTTTCAGCGCCAAGTGCGCTAAGGGATCAAGGTACTTGCAGGTGACCGTTGCGCGGGACGATCTGCACGGCTGTCAGCGTTCTTCTGATACCGGGGTCAGTAAGGCCAGATCACGTTGATGATGAACATGACAACGAGTACGCCCAAGAATATTTTCCAATCGAACGTCTTTTCTTTGGTGGCGTCAGCAAGACCAGTTTTGCGCATGACAAAGATGGTCAAAAGGATCGCAGCCGCGGAAACGATGGCATGGGCAAGATCGAAATGCATGGAAAATCCTTTGTTGTTGAGGTGCCGCAAGCAATAAAGTTAGGGCTCGCTTAAACAATATTGGCATTCCAAAGCCTGATCAAGCCTTGGCTTGCAAGCTGGCCAAAGCCCTGCTGTACTCAACCAATTGGAAATTTCCGCCAGAGCGCGACTTCGCTATGGCTACTCGCGAAGATAGTTTGAACAGACAAAACCGTCACGCGGCGGCGGATCGAAGAGGCGGTTGTTCTGATGGTGTCCTCCAGTATCCAGACTGATGGTGGTACGGTCTCAGGGAACCAACGCCGCGTTATCCTTCTGGATGTGCTTCGGTCTTGCGCTTTGCTGGGTATGATCGTGTTTCACTTTGCCCGTGATCTTGAGATGTTCGGGTATCTTGACCAAGGCACGACGCTGAGCGGGGGCTGGGCCCTGTTTGCGCGTTTCATTGCGGGGTCATTCTTGTTGCTGGCCGGTGTGAGCCTGAGCCTCGCGCATGGGTCCGGTATCCGCTGGATCGCCTTCGGTCGACGGGTGGCGATCGTCGGTACGGCAGCCCTTGCGATCACGCTTGCGACCTATGTGGCTGTGCCAGAGCGGTTCATCTTTTTCGGTATTCTACATGTCATCGCGGTTTCGAGCATGGTCGGTTTGGTGTTCCTGAAACTACCGATCCCAACGGTCATCATGGCAGCAGTTTGCGCTTACTTTTTTCCAGATGTGTTTCGTACAGACGCGTTGAACCATCCGGTATTGACGTGGATTGGACTGTCCACACACTGGCGCCCCTCGCTGGATTTCCTGCCGCTGCTGCCATGGGTTGCGCCCTTTCTGGCCGGCATATGTATCGCGCGGCTTATGGGGCGCTACGGGTTATGGCGCGTACCAAAGCAAGCTACGCAGACACCAAGACAAGTCGTATGGATGCTCGCATGGTTCGGTCGTCACAGCCTCGCGATTTACCTCATACATCAGCCGGTCCTGATTGGGCTGCTCTGGTTGTCGAGCAATCTCTGACGCTGGCTTGAAAGCGGGTTGATTTAAATGCGCCTCTGCGCCAATTTGTTCATGAGACAACTGGGGGGAAGAAACATTAAACGTTTTACAGCACTGATTATTGCATCGGCTTTGGCGGCAAGCAGCGCGGCCGCTGAATCCGTAACATCCCGGAATGGCGGCCCATCCGCCGCAGACATGACGGCACGAAACAGTGCGGGTGCCCCCGAAGGGACCGCTTTTTTTCGCCCTGTTCTGAGCGGTGTTCTCTACCGATCCGGGTTTTCGGGGGGTGACAAGCAACGCACTGGTTTGTCACAATCGCAGCGGGGGGCACTGTGTGACGCGGGATTTTCAAAAGCGTTCTATGCGGACTTTGGCAAGAACACCTCATACGGCGTGACGAACTGCGCCTCGGGCACATTGGACTATGAATCCGCGCGGTCCTCGCGCCCGTCAAACGTGTTAAAGGCCGTGCATGAGACCATCAAAAACCCTTCTGAAGGGCCGGTTCTGATCCATTGTATGTGGGGCGTTCACGCCTCTGGTGCACTATCTGCCATGTCTCTCGTGCAGTTTTGTGGCTGGTCTGAAAGCCGCGCTAAAGAGTATTGGGATGAAGCGCGCAACGGTGCGCCGTGTTCGGGTGGGTGTGACAAGTGGATCGATGCCAAATTTGCAAAGTTCAAAATGGATCCGAACCTGACCATTACGGATGCAGAACGCGCCGCGATCTGCCCAAAGTAACGAAGTTCAGGACATGATATGATCCATAAGTTGTGCGCTACAATGGCCTTTGCCGCCGCCTTTGCGGGGCATGCAATGGCATCCGATGCTGTGAAGGGGACAGAAACCTCTTACTCCAGCCCAAACGGGCTCACCGAACGATGTGTGCGCATAACGTCTATCCCCGGCGGTGATTATTCAACGGATGACCTGAAAGACGAAGCGGCTTATTGCGACATCGACTTGCATGCCGGCGCTGTGGCTCTTTGCCCTAAAACCTGGAGCACAAGCCCCGGCATGATGGTCTATGACGTGAGCAGCGGACCGTATGCAGGCAACAGATCCGAGTTTGAGCGCAATGCCTGTAAGGAAGGCAAATCGGCAGGCGCGCATGCTGGTGACACACTGGCGAAGTTCAAGCTTACGATGAACCAATCCGGAACCAGCGGGACATTCTCGGCGTCCCCCCTGCTGTATTATCACTTCTCCCGCTACTTTGGCACAACGGTGAAAGTGCCCGTCGCCGTCTGGCGCTCCACAGATGCCAAAACCCATGCCAGCGAGGTGGCGCGGCCCGGTTTGGCCCTTTCGGGGCACAATCATGGCGCACGCATGAATCATGAAGGATGGCGCTATGTGGTTGAGGCCGAGCAAAACCCCGAGAGCTATAAGCCCACAGACGATATGTTTACCGTTGATCGCAAACAAATCTATGGCGTGCTGCTGAACAGTCCCGGACATCGCTATGGTTCAGAGATCAATGGCACACGTAAATCTGGCTGGGGCAAAGGCCAGAACCGTGACTTTCAGGAAACGCCTGCGTTTCTTGCTTTGCGCGATGCATCGCCATTAGACCAAGCCATCGACGCTGGGCTCAAAAAGGGACGCCAGGACAGCCAGATCAACAAGGACCTTGGCAAGGACGTTTCGCCACAACAAATGGCGTTCTGGATGCGTGAACTATCAGAGATTGTGTTGTTGGACTTTATCTTTAGCCAGCAGGACCGGGTCGGAAACATTGACTTTACACCTTACTATTACTGGCTCGACGCCGGAGAGCTACAGCACAAAAGGGCGAAACATCATGCGCCCAAAGATGGCGATATTTCTGAGGGAGCTCTGCTTTTACGGCGAACCAATCTTAACGACAATGACGCAGGTGGACGCGTCCAGTATGCAAATTTTGCAAAGAGCACGCAGATGCTGGAAAAGCTTCGCCACTTCGACGCAGAAATCTATGTCAAACTCATGGCGCTGGATCGCGACCTTCAGGCGCAAGGTCCAATCTGGCAGTGGACCGCAAGCAGCCTTGGGCTGAACGAAGGTCAGGTTTCTCAAATTGTAAGGAATACAAAATTGGCATCGGATATCCTGCGTCAAAGTTGCGAGAACGGAAACCTCGCCTTTGACCTCAATCCCAAGAGGTTCTTTGAAACAGGACAGGTAACGGTCGACAATGTGACGTGCGATGGCACGTAATCTTTTTGTCCTTGTGTCAGTCTGCTTCTGGATCGTCGTCGCAGGCTTCGCCAACGCCAAGTCCTACAGGGTCGCGGTCATTTCTGATTTGAACGGATCATATGGATCCACTGAATACGGACCCGGTATAACGCGCGCCATTGACGCCATCATCGCCTTGGAGCCCGACCTGGTTCTTGCTACCGGGGATATGGTCGCGGGTCAACGCCGACCACACCTGAATGCGACAGAAATCCGCGCCATGTGGGACGGTTTTCACAAAGCGGTCACGGATCCCCTGAGCAAGGCAGGAATTCCGCTTGCTGTCACACCCGGAAATCACGATGCATCAGCGTATGGTGGATTTGAGAGGGAGCGGGAAATCTTTGCAGAAGAATGGCGCGCACGCCGACCTGCGGTGCAATTTGTAGACGCCCAGAATTACCCGTTCCACTATGCTTTTGATCTTGGGGGCGTTCGATTTGCGTCTCTTGATATCACTACATTGGGCACGCTGGATTTTGGTCAGGATCAATGGCTCGCGCGGGTCATGAGCGACGGGCCTAAAACGCGCATCGTGTTCAGTCATATTCCGTTCTGGCCTTTTGCTCAGGGCCGAGAAACAGAGATCGTATCCGACCCTCTGGCGAAATCCCTGCTGTCTCAAACCGGCATCTATATGCACCTGAGCGGGCATCACCACGCCTACTTTCCCGGTGCATCCAACGGGATTGCCTATGTGTCACAGTCTTGCATTGGTGCCAGCCCACGCCGATTGATCGGTGAAGCCGACCGCAGTCCACGTGGTTTCACGATCATCGACATTTCCCCGGAAGGGTCATTGCATGTTTCGCACTTTGCGGGCTCAAATTACACACGCGAGACAGATGCAGACAGCCTTCCGGCGCGCCTGACGACATCACAGGGCGTTTTGACCCGGATTGATCTTGCCGATCTTCCAAAGGTCGATCTGTCGCCGGCAAAATAGGTGAGTAGGAAATGACGTTTCAAAGATGGTATTGGACACCAAATGTCAGCGTCGCACCGGATGGCAATCGTGTTACCGGCCAATTACGTCTTGCTGTGGCATTGCTCAGTCTCTTCCTTGTGGTCTGTTTTGCCCTCCCGGCATTTGCGCAATCACAGCCCATTGAAGGGGTTTTGACCCTGCCCACTGAGGTCAGGATTGATGGCAAGGGCTGGTCACAGATCTTTAACGCGAAAGAGATGATGCAGTTTAGCCTGGGCGTGGTCGAAACGCTCGTTTTCACAACACTTTTGGCGTTTCATCCCCAAAACCGGGAGCATGTTCAAGGCAGGCGCAATTGGCGCGTGCCGCGCGCGCTGTTTCTATACGGGCTGATTGGCATGCTCGTGGGATTCCTAGTCGTTCACCACGGGTATCTCATCGGGTTTGTCGTCTTTGGTGTCGGAGGCCTATTCCGCTTCCGGATGGAGACGATGTCCATTTCGAATACGGCGCAATTGATACTTGTGTCATTGATCGGTCTGACGATCGGACTTGATCTGCCGATCATGGCGGCGTTGGCCGTAGTTGCCGGGTGGATCGTGCTTTGGGTTTTCGGCGGGCGCCAAGATATGGTTCTGGAGGTCAAATTCAACGAGGACCTCAATTACGCTCAGGCGCTCGACGGTCTCAAGAAAAGCCTCTCTGAGAAGGGTTTTGTTTGTGTCACTGTGACAAAACCAAAATTCAAGTCGATGGCCGAGATTACTTTGGCCGCCAAAGCACGCGACGGACGCGGAAATCTTGTGGCGCATCTGTCTGCCATGCAGTCGGATGAAGCGTTTGGTATTGTGGACTGGCATCTTGAATAGGGGCGTTCCCCCAAAACATGTCCTTGGTGTTGGGACTTTCATATGATTTTGCGCTCCGTCATATTTTGCTCCTGTGTGCTGCTTTGGGGGGCGACCGGGGTTGTCGCGCAGGATGCACCTGCTCTGACATTTCAAGAACGCCTGCCCGTATACGAAAAGAAAGACGGCCTGAAGGAACCCTCCGGCCTTTCCATAGGAAGCACTGTGTCGTTTTGGACGGTCAGCGACGATCACCCGTTTATCCTTGGGCTGGACGCGAAGGGCGCTGTCATTTCAGCCATCCCACTTGGCAAAGGCGGTCGTGATCTTGAAGGACTGATCGAAGACACGGCCCGCGCGCGGCTTTTGGCCGTATCGGAAAACAAAACGGAAATCACATCTATAGATCTCAATGATCTGTCGAAAATCACGCGTCACCCGCTATCCGCGATGGACGGATTTTCAGAGTTGCCTTCGGATGTCGGGGCCGATTGGAGGAAGAACGGGCTCGAAGGCATCACAGTCGCGCCTGAAACAGGCATTGTCTATGTCGTGAAAGAGCGCGAGCCCCGCATGATGATCGCGATTTCCGCGGATCTTTCCACAATCCTGTCCGTCGAAATGCTGGGACGGGATGCAGGGCTGATCAGCCCCCGAAAGAAAGACCGAAGTCTGGACATCTCGGGGATCGCAATGGATCCGCCCCGTGACGGACAGTGGATACTGAGCGACACAGATCAAGCCGTCTTTTTCCGCAATTTGCAGGATGGTTCAGTGCATCGATATCCCCTGAGCTGGATGTCTGGCGGCGACTTGCAACCTGTGTCCAATCCTGAAGGCGTAGCCCTGAGCGCGGATGGAAAACAGCTGTTTGTCATCACTGATGACGGCAAAAACTCGGCCCTTTTTCAATATGATGTTCAATGATATGATGTTCAATGATGCAGGCCAGAACCTGCCCGGGACTGTGACAAGATGATACAAAAGACGTTCAAAGCTTTCTTCTGGATTTTCATTGGCCTTTATGTTTTTGCGCTGGCCCTGTTTCTTGTCGGAACCTTTGGGCTTTTTGGTTCCGAGCGTGACCCTCTCTCAGGCATCTTCCTTGTCCCCTTGGGCTGGCCCTGGAATCTCTTTACAGATGTGTTTCCAGAAGTTGCATGGCCTTGGATCGCAGCAACAATGCCCGCAATAAATGCGGTTATTGTGGGATGGCTTAGTCACCGCATAAGCTCTACATGACAGCACAGTTTGATCTACAAAAAGGAAAATGATCATGGGAAAATTTGGCTCTGGAATTATTGGTGCGATAATCGGCGTCGCAGTCGGAGCTGTTGGCGGCTTGAGCTTGGGTGGCGGTGCGATGATGGGAGTAGGTGTCGCAACGGGCCTCTCAGCCGGGGTTTGTTCGACCGTCCAAGCAGCGCAGGAAGAAGGGTTGCTGACTGCAGAACAAGTCGATCAGATCCTCAACAGGGCTGCCGCTGATCTGACCTCGGGAACAAACCTTCCTGAAGGCGAACAGATGGTCGGAAGTGCTGCGCAATGTGACGACGTCATGGCCAAGCTGAAAAGCGCCTCTTGAATCAGACTAGCCTAAAACCCGTCATCGCAATCTATTTAGCGTATACCAGTTTCATCTTTGGATACTGGTTTGCGACAGGGGCAGATTACAACAATTTGACGTCGAGCGACGTTATCGTTTCCATGTCTAACGTCAACGCTTGTGGGACAGCTTTGAGGTTTTCGTAACGGAGGATTTCTGGTTCATCGTAGCCTATATGG
>JBPOFA010000017.1:0-28188 GCA_051251595.1 Marinosulfonomonas sp. | reverse complement strand
CCGCCCGGAATGGTGACGTGAATATGCATGCTCTGCATCCTTGATAAAAAGTGTGCAGCGCGGTATCTGAGAGATGTTTAAGCTACCCAGCGCCCGCGCCAGTTTATGTACTGCGTGGGCGTTGTTTTATCCGGTGGCGCCTTGCGAGGTTGGACGGTTTGCCAACCAGGCCTCGACAGCGCTTTGCTTCCAAGCGACAGCGCGTTTAGCAGCGAACGAGCAAGAAATAAAAACGCTCGAAAGGCAAAATGGTCAGGTTGCGGTTGTTAGTTTCGATGAAAAATCATCTGGATTTGGCCATGACTATTTTCGGACCAACCCTTCAGTCAGTTCTGATTTGGTCCTGACCATCAGATACGGGCTAAAGTCGGGGGACCCGGATCGCCCGCTTGTGCAGGTCGGTCCTAGTTTCTGGAAAGTCCCGCCTGGTTATCCTATCACGGCCGCTCCGAACTAGCTGTTTGTTCCCACGGATTGACGGTGCGGTCCTTTCGCGGGAATGGAAGGAAGCACTGTAGGGCAAGGTCGTTTCGAGAACGCCACGATTATGCACGCCGTCATCTGTTAACCGATGGTGTTGGCCATTTCATTTGGAATGGCGCGAAATGGCCAGAAACGGTTATATCGTCTTGCGAGGGTACCTGTGTCACTAAATCTTGCACACGGGAGAGAGAAATAAATGGAAACACATGCGCATGAATCGCGCGCAGCCTCGCAGCGACGGCACTGGCGGCCACACTGGCATGGGGAACCGCTGCCTTCGGGGCCGACTGGGTTCCGTCAGACCCAAATACGAAACTCGACCCTGATGCCTCCACCCTGATCACCAATGTGAGCATCTTCAACGGAACCGACGAGACCCTGATCACCGGCAAGGACGTTGTGATCAAGGGCAACATGATCGACAGCATTGTCGACAGCGGCGGGGACACCTCGGCCTATGGCACGGTGATCGACGGCAAGGGCGGATTTCTGTCCCCCGGCCTGATCGACGTACACTGGCATTCGATGATGCCGATCGATCCTGCCGGGCTGATCAATTCCCCCCTGAACTACGTCGCCTCGATCGCGGCCTGGGAATCGGAGGAGCGCGTGAAGCGCGGAGTAACGACGGTGCGCGATGCGGGCGGGGCTGCGGCCGGTCTGAAGAAAGCCATTGACGAAGGCTTTGTCACCGGACCGCGGATCTATCCCAGTCAGGCCGTGCTCGGCCAGTACTCGGGCCATGTCGATTTCCGCAATCCCAACTTCCTGCCCAAGGAATGGGGCGGCCCGCGCGACCCGTTGGAGCAGATCGGGCTCGGGATCATCGCGAATGGCGAACAGCAGGTCTTGGCTGCCACGCGCGACAACCTCTACAAGGGCGCGACCCAGATCAAGATGGCGGTGAGCGGTGGGGTGATTTCCTTCTCGGACCCGCTCTATGTGCATGAATACCTGCCCGAAGAGATCGAGGCAGCGGTCAAGGCCGCCGAGGATTACGGCACCTACGTGATGGTCCACGTCCACAGTGCGGGCCCGATCAAGCGTGCGCTCAAGGCCGGCGTGCGCTCCCTCGATCACAACAGCCTCGCCGACGAGGAGGCCATCAAGATGATGGCAGATCTCGGTGCCCACATGTCCGTCCAGGTTCTGGTGGCCGAGAACATTGCCCAGCAATATCCAAAGGGCGATGTGCGGCAGATGAAAGCCCAGCAAGCCGTCGACAACACCGGCAAGGTGATGGAATGGACCAAGCAGTATGGTGTCAAACAGGCCTGGGGTACCGACCTTCTGGATAGCCTTGAGGACCGTGCGGAACAGCTGAAGGACCTGACGATCCGCACCAAGTGGTTCACCTCGGCCGAGCTTATGGTGCAGGCGACCGGCAATGGCGGTGAAACCGTGGCGCTGTCCGGCAAGCGAAACCCCTACGGCAAACTCGGCGTGATTGAGGCCGGTGCAATGGCGGATATCCTGATCTACGACCAAAACCCGCTCGAGGACATCACGATCGTCGAGGACTATGAGAACAACCTCGACTTCATCATGAAAGATGGGTTCGTCCACAAGAACGCGCTCGACTGATCGTCGCTCGTTTGAACAGGGGAGAGCGGCCGCAGGGCCGCTTTCCCTCATTTCCTGATATTGTCCATGGGGAGTGTACGTATTCATGCAAGTCCGTTTTCCAAGCGTACAGTGCCTGCCGATCACGCTATTGATGCTGTCGCTTTGTGCGTTTCCGGCCAGATCGCAAACACATTCAGGCGCTAACCCCCCTCCGGGCTTTGGCGGGCCGTCCAGCGCTTCCGGGCAATTGTCTTCGGATCGCGAGCAACGTGCATCAAAGCAGGTTGCCGCGAGATCTGGCGGCTGGGCTGACCTTAAGCAATCCCTGAGCCAATCTGCCGGCCTGACCTTCGGTGGCGACATCAGTTTTATGGGTCAGACAGCCAGCACTGGCTCCCCCGAAACGGACGCTGCCAGCGCTGTCCTGCGCCTCTACGGAACATGGATTTTGATAGGTCGGGGATCGCCCGACCAAGGCGCATTGCATTTCAAACTCGAAAGCCGAAATCGTCTGGGAGATCTTATCCCGCCTCAAGATCTCGGGCCAACGCTTGGCTATGCCGGACTCACCTCTGTCGGTTTCAGCGATGCCGGCCTAATCCTGACAAACCTGTTCTGGCAGCAATCTTTCGACAATGACCGGTTCGCAGTCGTCGCCGGCATCGTTGACGTTACCGACTTCCTCGACGTGTACGGCCTCGTCAGCCCATGGACCGGATTCAGCAATCTCGCCTTTTCAACCAATCCGACAATTCCAGCACCCAACCAGGGCCTTGGCCTGGCGGCGCGGTGGCGCATCGCCGATCACTACTACGTCGTGGCCGGACTTGCCGATGCCAACGCCCTGCCCAATGATCCGGCCGGCAGCATCTCCAACCTCTTTGCGACGGGAGAAACCTTCAAGCACCTCGAATTCGGCTGGTACGACACGTGGGATACACGCTTCAGTGACAACGTGCATCTCAGCGTCTGGCAGATTGACGACCGCGTCGCTGCTGGGGTCGAGGGCGGTTGGGGGGCAGCCGTATCGGCCAGCCGAACCTTGGCCGAGCGGTGGGTGCCCTTCTTTCGCGCCGGCTATGCAGATGGTGGTGGAGCGCTTTTGGATCGCAGTGTCAGCATCGGAACCGGCTACAGTCTGTTTGACGGCCGGGACCAGCTCGGGGTCGGGCTGAACTGGGGCAAGGCGCCAGAAAACTCCAAAACAAAAACGGATCGCGATCAGTTCACCACCGAAGTCTTCTACCGGTTTCAACCGACGCCCAACCTGCAAATTACCCCCAATCTTCAATACCTTGTGAATCCTGCCTACGCGCTGGATCTGGAGAGTGTCTGGGTGGCGGGGTTGCGAGTCAGAATTGTTTTCTGAGGTAGTGCTGGTGAGCCCGCGACCAACCGCTGTTCTTAAATCTAGATGGCCGAGGGGAGGGTGGCTTATGCTACAGCGGCGAAGGACGAGATATCAATCTGGCCGCTGTTGGGGTTCAAGGCGGTCATCTGAGTGTTCTGTCGGATGGCACCAATGTCGCGGTGACCGGTAGAGCGAGACACAAAAATACTTTCTATTGTATATCAAAGGGGGATTTTGGAATTGGCGCGCTGGATTTATCGCATTGCGTTCGCGGCTATATCTCTGGTGGTGGTTCTAATTGCTGTCGGTTGGATGGTACTTACAGTACCTTTTTTCTCCAGCTTTCGGCAAGGTATTGTTGCAGAGGTACTGTCCGAACAATTGGGTTACCCTGTGGAGGTATTGGGCGATGTGAATGTTGCGCCAAGGCGGATTAGCAAGATTTTCGCCGCAGACGTTCGCATCATGAGCGACAACATCGACGATGTGGTCTGACAGCACCCAGAGTTGCCTTTGCTGCACAAGTTTGAGATGGACTGATTTTCCTCGCCGCAGAGATAGAAATACCAATTGGAGTTCTCCAAAGCTGCCCTTTGCAATGGCATCTGTGATTGGAAATTAATGAGCGTGTCGTGTTTGACAGCCTTCCGATCGTTCAGGTTTGGCTCATTTTTAAGCGTCTCATCGGTAAAAGCGCTCATTTCTGTGGCAAACTCCCCTAAATTGGGGCTGTTTTGCACAGGCCCGTTGAAATGCAGAGGCATGCGTTCTGTAGTTGGGGGGCAGGGTGCTTAGGGTTCCGCTTGGTCGAAAGGCCAAAGGTCTGGTCCGAGAAGCGCCACCTGGGCGGCAAACTCCGCAAAGGCACACGGCGGGGCAAAATCCCGGGAGGTTACTGCGCAGGCTTGGTCCGCGCTTCATCTCTTGTTCCGCCAGCGTGGGAAAGCCGTGTTCAAAAACAGGCGGGACGCACAACGGGGAAAGTCATGACATTCAAGAACATTCTATCCGCCGCGGCGCTCTCAGCCGGACTTGCATCGGCATTTGCACTGCCAGTGGCAGCCGAAGAAAAAACAGATTTCAAATTGGCGTGGTCCATCTATGTCGGCTGGATGCCTTGGGGCTATTTGGAAGACAGCGGCATCATGGACAAATGGGCCGACAAATACGGCATCACCGTCGATATCGAGCAAATCAACGACTATGTTGAATCCATCAACCAATACACAGCCGGTGCTTTTGACGGTGTTTCCGCCACCAATATGGACACGCTGTCCATTCCATCAGGCGGCGGGGTTGATACCACAGCTTTAATCATCGGCGATTATTCCGACGGCAATGACGCGGTGATTTTGAAAGGCGAAGGCGGTTTGGTCGATCTCGCCGGAAAGCCTGTGAACTTGGTCGAACTGTCTGTGTCCCATTACCTGCTGGCACGCGGGCTTGATACTGTGGGACTGGAAGAATCCGATCTGGCTGGCGTGATCAACACCTCTGACGCCGATATGATTGCGGCCTATGCCACAAACGATGTCGAGGCGGTTGTGACATGGAACCCGCTGGTGTCTGAAATTCTCGGATCGAACCCAGACGCCAATGTGCTGTTTGACAGCTCTGAAATTCCCGGTGAAATCTTGGACCTGATGGTCGTGAATACCGAAACTCTGGCCGATAACCCCGCCTTTGGCAAAGCCGTTGCTGGTGCTTGGTATGAGGTCATGGGGCTCATGGCGGCAGGCGATGAAGAGGTTCTGACCGCGATGGCCGAAGCCTCTGGCACAGATCTTGCAGGCTACAAAGCGCAGCTGGCCGCAACAGAGATGTTCTTTGATCCGGCTGCAGCCGTGGCGCAAGCCTCATCAGCAGATTTGCCCACAACCATGACCACCGTGGCTGAGTTTTTGTTCGACAAGGGCATCTTGGGCGAAGGCGCACCAAGTGCGGATTTCGTTGGCATCGAGTATCCCGGCGGCGTGACCTCAGGCGACGCGGGCAACATCAAGTTCCGCTTTGATGCGACATACATGCAAATGGCCGCCGACGGCACGTTGTAAAACAACGCAAGGCGCGCGGGACGGTTCGCGCGCCCTTTCTCTTTTCGCAAAGTCAATTCACGCGCTCGCTCGAACGGAGGAGCAATATGAGACTGATCAATCGAATTCCATCCAGGCCCAATGCGGTGTTTTTGGCCGCAGCCCCTTTTGCTATCGTCATGATCGCCTATGCCATCGGGTCTGACATCCGCCTCACCGCCAATCCGTCAGACAAGCTGCTGCCCGCACCTTCTACCATTTGGGAAACGGCCGTGCGGCTGTTCACAGAGCCTGACAAACGCTCCAAAGAAATCCTGCTGTGGAAAGACACCTCGGCCTCTTTGATGCGGCTACTTTTGGGTGTTGGCATTTCGGCCGCGATCTCATTGGTCGTGGGCATGGCCATCGGGCTGTTGCCAATCGCGCGTGCGACACTTTCAGGCTTTGTCTCGGTCTTGTCCATGGTGCCGCCGCTGGCGCTATTGCCGATCTTATTCATTGTTTTCGGTCTGGGTGAGCTGTCCAAAGTGGTGCTGATCATCATCGGGATCACCCCTTTTATGACCCGGGATCTGTCTCAACGCGTGTTGGACATTCCCACCGAACAACTTATCAAAGCGCAAACCATCGGGGCCTCCTCGCTGGTGATCGCGTTGCGCGTTGCTCTGCCGCAAATACTGCCGCGCTTGATTTCAAATGTGCGATTGTCCCTTGGCTCTGCTTGGTTGTTCTTGATCGCGGCAGAGGCCGTGGCCTCTGATGTTGGCCTTGGCTACCGTATCTTTTTGGTCCGCCGTTACCTCGCGATGGATGTCATTCTCACTTACGTGATCTGGATCACCGTCTTGGCTTTTCTCATTGATTGGGCGCTCAAAACGCTATCGCGCAAGGCCTTTCCATGGATGGAGGCAGGGCTATGAGTTTTGTATCTGTAACTGATATTTGGCAGGCCTACTGCGATCGTTCGATCATTGAACGGGTGAATGTCGAGATCGATGAGGGGGAGTTCATTTCTATCGTTGGCGCCTCTGGCTGTGGCAAGTCCACGTTCTTGCGGCTGCTCTTGGCGCAAGAACGCCCGACCCGTGGCGAAATTCGGATTGACGGCGGCGCGCCTGCGGTGGAGCCGAATCTGGAACGCGGCGTTGTGTTTCAACGCTATTCTGTGTTCCCCCATTTGACGGTGCGCGAAAACCTGATCGCGGGCACAGGTTTTGCCACGCGGTTCGGATATCTGCGTGGTGCCGCAAGACGTAATGCGGTGGAGGCCGCAGATGAGATGCTCTTGCGTATTGGCCTCAATCATGTGGCTGATCAATATCCTGCGTCCTTGTCCGGGGGCATGCAGCAACGTCTTGCGATTGGTCAGGCCATGGCCGCCAAGCCGCGTGTGCTGTTGCTTGATGAGCCGTTTGGCGCACTTGATCCGGGAACGCGCATTCAGATGCATGATTTTCTGATGGAGCTGCGCCGCGAGACCAACATGACGGTGTTTATGGTCAGTCATGATCTGGAGGAAGCCTTCAAGCTGGGCGACCGCGTGTTGGTCTTTGATAAGCCACGTTGGGACCCCCATGACCCCGGCGCTTATGGCGCGACCGTCACCTATGACTTCGATGCCCGCGATGGCGGCATGCCCTTTCAAAGTATTCTTGAGCGCTATCCGACCTTGGCCAGCGCTTGAGTTTTTTCGCCCTGCGCGCCGCTGGGCCCCGCGCAGGGTCAGTCACCAAGGCCTAGAAGCCGCCCCATGATCGGGGCAAACGACGATTAGGAGACGGTTGTGTTTTCAGATCCAAAACGGACACGGTCCCACCACCCATTGGACCTAGCAAAAGTCCAAAAAGCGCGCGAAAACCGCGCGCATCACCCCGATTTGTCCAAGCTGCAAGGCTGGAAATCGATGCAACAAGAGGCCGATATCCCCGAAGGCCGCGCCGATGAGGAACGCCGCTGGGCCTTGCGCATGGGGTTAACCGGCGCCGATGCGATTGAGGATAAATCCATCCCGACCTTTGCACGTGGTGAGTTGCCGCATTTTGCAGGGATCAACACTTTCCTCAAGGCACCCTATGCCGAGGACGTTTTGGAGGTGGCCAACTACGACGCCACGGTAATGGGCATTCCTTTTGACGGCGGCACCACGTACCGCCCTGGCACGCGTTTTGGGCCGCAAGGCCTGCGCAAAATCTCTGCGCTTTACACGCCGTATAACTACGAACTGGGTGTCGATCTGCGCGAACAAATGACCCTGTGTGATGCTGGCGATGTGTTCACCATCCCTGCCAATATCGAAAAGTCATTCGATCAAATCAGCCGTGGTGTCAGCCATGTGTTTTCTTCTGGGTCATTGCCGATCATGATTGGCGGTGACCATTCCATCGGCTTCCCATGTGTGCGCGGCATTGCCGAATGTACGTCCAAGAAAATAGGCATCGTGCATTTTGATCGCCATGCTGACATCCAGGAAAAAGACCTCGACGAGCGGATGCACACAACACCGTGGTTCCATTCCACCAACCTGCCCAATGTGCCTGCGACCAATCTTGTGCAGATCGGTATTGGTGGCTGGCAAGTCCCGCGCGAGGCGGTCAAAGTCGCCCGCGAACGCAACACCAACATCATCACCATGGGTGACATGGAAAAGATGGGCATCGACAAGACCATCGAGATGGCTTTGGAAATGGCGTGGAAAGACGTGGACATGGTCTATCTGTCGTTTGATATCGACAGCATCGATTGTGGGTTTGTCCCCGGCACAGGCTGGCCTGAACCCGGTGGGTTCTTGCCGCGTGAAGCGCTTGCTTTGGCCTCTGGGATCGCGGCCGAGGGCATCTGCGGCATGGAGCTGGTTGAGGTTTCGCCACCTTACGACACCTCTGACATCACCGCTTTGATGGGCACACGCGTTATCGTGGATGTGTTGGGCGCCTTGGTCGCCAACAACAAACTTGGTGCGCACAAGCGTCATATCGATAAACCCGTTGCCCTGCCGCATGGCGAGTTTTCTGGCAAACGCTGGTCCAATGCTGGCCCGCATAAGGTGGGCCCATAATGCCTCACGATCATTCGCTCGACCATCACCATGGCCACGACCATCATCGCGACCACGCCCCTCATGGGTCAGGTCACAATCACGCCCATCCAGACCACATGCATTCACATATGCACGACCAGGACGAGGCCGCCGATCTGCAAGTTTTGGCCGTGCAATTCATCGACGGCTATCTGCAAGCCAAGGATAAGGCGAGCTATCTCAAGCTGGCGGGCGTGCCTTTTGAACGCGCCTCATCTACAGGGCCAAAAGCGCTGAAGCTCATCGATGTCGAATTAAGGACCGAATGGCAGGTGGGCACAGCCTCGCCGTCATTCGGATCACGCGAACTCAGCTATCTGCCCTTTCCCGGTGAGATGGTCTCTGAACGCACCAATATGTCGCTGATCTATGTCTCGATGGAGGAAAAATCCATCTTGGACATCCGCGACTTTCTCCTGACACGTAAAAAGGAAATCGAAACATGAAAACACTTGCACTTACAGCTGCGTCCGCGCTCGTCGCCACGCCCGTCTTGGCCCATGGTGGCGTGCACTTGCACCCGCATGGGTTTGAACTCATGGTCGCAGGATTGGTGGTCGTCTCGGCTGTCCTGCTCATCTTTGCCTTGCGCAAATAACGATCCATTGGTCGCCATGCCTTCCCGTGAGGCGGCCAATCACACTGGCAGTCCTTCATGTATGCCGCAGCGAAGGGCGGCTTACCATCGTTAGGGCCGTTCGACATTAACGCCCCATAGCTGGCCTTGGTGCCTATATCGCGAAGGTCCGGTTCAGAGCCCACCTTACCGATTTTCTGCGTTTCAACGAATGTCGACTTTTAGAACGCGCGTCAAAGGCCGACAAGGCCAACCAAGATCTTAGCAACGCACGGGGTTAAGGTGGTTCAATCTCTACGTTTTGTGGGCCAGTGGCGGTTTTAAAGCTGTAGAGCGTGTCACCAACGTTGCAATCCCAACACCATAAGACTACATAGCAGATACAAAGTTGTGGTTTTCTGGGGCACCGGCGCATCGCCTGCCAGTGCGGACTACGACCTCCAATCAAAAATTCAGCTGTCATATCCTACAATTGGGGTCTGATGTTTGGGAAGGTTGCCGATTTTATCGTGCACAACCTCATCGCGTGTTGCGTTTGTTCATCCTTTGGATTGGGCGGGCGCCGCCTTCGGTATGTGCCGGTGATGGCTTATGCTTTTCATCGGCGGCGGCTGCTAAAAAAAGGGACGACTATGGAAATTGAACTGAAAAAGGTCGAGACTATTCGGCGTCCTGTCAGTGGGGCGCAAGCACCTCTCGTGACTCAAAATGAAACTGCAAACAGGCAAGTTGCAAGGCCGCCATCGGCAATTGTTTATTGTGAGGGCAACTTCGCAAAAATCGATGGCAAAACTGCAAACGGCCTTGTACGTCATTCACAAGTCTATCGCATCCATTCCGTCATCGACAGTACCCACGGCGGACAGGACAGCGGTCTCGTTCTTGACAATGCAATGAACCATATACCGATCTTTGGTAATTTGGATGCAGCTGTTGCTTATGAAAGCGTCACCCCCGATACGCTCATCTACGGGATGGCCCCTTCAAACGGGCGGCTTTCACCCGCGGATCGTAGCGTTGTGCTGGAAGCGATAAGGCTTGGCATGAATATCGTTAGCGGGTTGCATGAATACCTGAGCGACGACCCCGAAATTTCTGCCGCTGCTGTCGTACGCAATGTGACCATCCGCGACATCCGCAAGCCGAAACTCAGTAAAGATATGCGGCTATTCGACGGCAGTGTCGCGGGTGTCCAAGCGCTGCGTATTGCCGTTCTTGGGACCGACTGCGCTATCGGGAAGCGGACAACGGCGACCGTTTTGGCGCGCGCCCTGAACGCCAAAGGTATCAAGACAGTGCTTGTTGGCACGGGGCAGACGGGCTTGATGCAAGGCGCAAAATACGGTGTCGCAATGGATGCCGTACCGCCACAGTTCTGCTGTGGAGAGCTTGAGGGCGCGATTGTTGCGGCTTCTGAGGCGGAACATCCAGATGTCATTTTGATCGAAGGTCAAGGCGCGCTTAGCCATCCGGCGTTTTGCACATCTGCGTTCATCCTGCGGGGCAGCCAACCGGATGCTGTCATCCTTCAGCACGCGCCAAAACGCATGCATCGCTGCGATTTTTCCAATATGCCAATGCCGACCGTTTCGAGCGAGATTGCGCTGATTGAGGCGTTTGCGGACACAAAGGTCATTGGCGTCACGCTCAATCACGAGGGGATGTCTGAAATCGAGATTTCAGACACAATCGCGGCACAGTCACAAAAGCTTGGTTTACCGGTCACAGACGCGCTCAGCTGCCCGGAAGCACATTTGCTAGCGATGGTTGTAGCAGCCCGTCCCGAGTTGCAGCAGGGATCGTCCATGGCCGCGATATGAACGGTCCTTACATCGAGGTGGATCTGAATAAGATTCACCACAATACACGGACAGTCGTTCGACGGCTAAATGCTCGTGGCATCCGCGCCACTGGGGTGACCAAAGCAGTTTGCGGACATCCGGCCATCGCCCAAGCCATGCTGGACGGCGGTGCTGTGGGTCTTGCGGAGGCGCGCCTTAGCAATGTGCGGAGGTTACGCAAAGCGGGTATCACGTGCCCGATCACATTGATCCGTACGCCAATGTTGAGCCAGGCCGAGGAAATCGTTCAATACTGTGAGGCAAGCTACAACACACAGATGGTTGTTATTAAAGCCTTAGCTGCTGCTGCGATCCGGAACGACACGGTTCAAGGTATAATCTTGATGGTCGAAATGGGTGATCAGCGCGAAGGGATTATGCCAAAAGACCTTGGCGAAATTGCGCAACAAGTGGTGGAGATGCCCGGCGTCGTGCTAACAGGCATAGGGGCAAACTTTGCCTGTCTGAGCGGAATTGCCCCAGATTTCGCCGAAATGGTGGCGCTATCCGTACTTGCGGACGATACCGAGGGGAAGTGTGGCCAGTTCCTTCAAACTGTATCTGGCGGCAACTCTGCAAACTTGCCGTGGGCGTTCGGAGAACATTCTGTGGGTCGCATCAACGATCTCAGGCTGGGGGAAGCAATACTTCTTGGTGTTGATCCGGTTTCCGGAAATCAGATAGCAGGAATGTACACCGATGCCTTTACACTTGTTGCCGAAGTTATTGAGACAGATACAAAGCCAATACCTCCTGTCAGCTTTGCCAATCCAGCCTTAGAAATACTTCGCCTTGCGCCAAATAGTGGAAACCGTACGCGGCTAATCCTTGCCATCGGGAAACAGGACACAGATATTCTTGGGCTTTCAATGCCTGCTGGAAATACATTTATTGGTGCAACAAGCGATCACCTTGTCATCGGAACCAACCATTCGGCGCTGAGCGCAGGATCAGAAATGAGATTTCAAATCAACTATAGCGCGTTGATGCGTGCCATGGCCGCACCTGACATCGATACGATGCTACTGCGTGACCAGCCGTCGCGTCTTGCGCCCGGCGCGCCCGGCAAAGGCAAACGACTAGCGTTGGTTTGATCCGCGCTAATCAAGAACGTGCACATGAAACCAAAAGGAGATTGATCATTGGCTAAATTGACAAAAACATCGTTGTTCAAAGACTATAATCAAAAACCGGAAACGCCGATGGATAAGACAACGCGTGTTGTCCGGAAATTGGTTGATGAAGACGCGGTAAAGCGGCAAGTCAAAATTGACCGTCTCCGCAATGCACGCCTTGAGAGGGAAGCAAATACACCGACCAAGACTGGTAAAACGAAATCACATCTGCGCTAATTGACTGCTAGCGGTGTAAGCAACACCCTATCCCGCCGTGCTGCTATCATGCTTTGGCAGAGCGTCCATTTCTTTAAGGATATTGCCATGACCGACGCTGACAAAGGCCAAACTAAAGTTCACTACATCTGCCAAACATATGTAGAAAATGCACCTGGGCGTGATGGGGTCGCCGTTTTAAAAGTAGGCAAGCAGTTCACTTATTCCACACCCTCTGAGGCACAAAACAGGGCCGAAAGGGAAGCGCTATCCGACGGTTGTGCAGGCGTTGATGCCTACATGATCAGCGAGGACCCAAATAGCGGCGAAGTTGGATCACCAAGTTTCCTTGTAAGGTTAGGCAACGTCCCAGAATTTGACGATTTTTAGAATGTATGATTGGGGTCGGTTCTATCCATCGCTTTCATGCGTCAAAAAATCGGCCAGAAATGTATTTCTTGTGCCTACAAGAGTACTATTTCGGCTGGGGGGGGAGGCAATTTGGCAGTGAGCGCCAGAAAAGCGGTCTTTGGCGCTAACGTGGCGAATGCTAACTTTGTCCCGCATTTCGATCGCTGGTGCTACCGCAGCGAAGATCCGCTTCCCGTCCGCGCCGTCATGAGTTGTGGGGTATGAAATGTGATATGCTTAGAGTTTTAAGAATTAATAACCTATGAATTGGTAGTTTAAGAGATTAGTTCTGCTTACACCTCCTCTGCCAGCAGCATTTGCCGCTGACAAGGCATTGGTTTCATTTATTAAATAGAACCAAATTTGCCGCATTTTCTCTAGCGTCGTTCGTTGATGTAAGCGCCGAGGCAGAAGAACATGACGCGACGGGTGACGGGTTTGGGAAAAGTTTTTTGCCTTTATTGTGCCGGATTGCTCGCACCATTGCATAGTTAAGAACATTCAAAATGGCCCAACTTGGGCGCTGGGACGTCAACGGACGGAAAAGGAAAACCGCTTTAACGCGCTTTGCTATCCCGGGGGACGGATCAAATCCTGCACCCCCCGTTAAACAACATCCCAAAGAAATTGCAGGTTCTGTATTCAGATATCTTCCACCTGATCCAAGAACTCGCCATAGCCTTCTTCCTGCATCGCGTCGCGATGGATGAACCGCAGGCTGGCAGAGTTGATGCAGTAGCGCAGACCGCCCTTATCACGTGGCCCGTCTGTAAAAACATGACCTAAATGGCTGTCACCATGCTTGGATCGTACCTCTGTTCGTACCATGCCAAATCCGCCATCGTGATGTTCGGTCACATGCTCTGATACGATTGGCTTGGTAAAGCTGGGCCAGCCGCACCCAGATTCGTACTTGTCAGACGAGGCAAACAGAGGCTCGCCCGATACGATGTCGACATATATTCCCGGTTCCTTGTTGCTGGTCAGAATTCCGGTTCCCGCAGGCTCGGTGCCGCTTTCCTGTGTCACGCGAAATTGCTCGGGCGTCAGCTTGTCCAGGGCGTCTTGGGTCTTTTCGTATTTCATTTCGCCGTTCCTTTGGTCGGTTGTTCGATGGAATAGGGATAGCGGTAATGTTGGGACATTCCCAATAGTCTGTGACGATTTTTTGTGCCTTGGGCATTCTTGGATAGGTGCTAACACCGACGGGTCCCAAAAAGCGGGACATATTTTGGCCCTTGTTGGACTGCATGCTTATCCCATGACTGCCCAGTTTCTAAGCAAATTTTCTTTAAAATCCGCCAATGGGACATGGGAGTTGCAGCTGTGATCACCAAGTTTAAGACCTTCTTTCAAGACGAAACCGGTGCCATCACCGTCGATTGGGTTGTCCTCACGGCAGCTATTGTCGGGCTTGGTGTCGCAATTCTGGCGTTGATTGGCGACGGGACCATGTCGCTCGCAGACAAATTGGGTCTTTGGTTGGGGGCTATCGAGGTCGCGACCTACTAACACAAGGCCCATTGATCAGGGTCTTTGAAAGCACAGCTTTAGAACAGAGCGACGCAAGGCTGCACGCGCACGGGTGACCCGTTCGGAATAGTTAATATTCCGGTGCGTGTGCCATGTTCGCCCCACTGATTCATGTCAATTCAGTTTAATAACGATCCGTAATAATCTGATAAATAATCAAAAAAATAATGTATGACATTATATTGACTTTGTCGGACAATAAGTGTGACTCTTGCCGCAATGATTTTCATTCGGAAAGCTGGGCGTGGCCGAAACAGATTCAAAGCTTGTTCACTCAGGAACTGATCCTGCCACGGATGCGTTGTCGCATCTTGAGGCGGCGGGCGGCAGCCGGGATGTTCTAGAGGCTTTGTCCAGGATGATTGAACGCGCCGGTCTGGGCATTGGCGACCGGCTTCCGACGGAAATGGAAATTGCACAAAAATTGAATGTCGGGCGGGCGAAAGTGCGCGAGGCGCTGATTGCTTGGCAAAGCATGGGCATTGTGACGCGCAACAAAAAGGCTGGGACACGTCTGGCGGCAGAAGTGTTCACGAAATCCCTTCATATTCCAGTGACGTTAAAGCTAGAGGCCGAAAGCCTGCTGCGGACGCATGCTGTCCGGCGGCCCCTTGAAGTTGAGGCCGTTCGTCTTGCGGTGCAAAACGCAACGGATCAACAGCGACGCGTGATCCTTGCCCGTGTTGCCGAGATGATGGCCGTCTATGAGGCCGGCGAAGATTGGCGGGCGGCGGATCGCCGGTTTCACCAATCCATTCGTGTCGCGTCGGGAAACCCGTTGTTTGAACAGCTGGTCCGGCAAATTCAAGAAGGCTTTGACGCCATTTACGAAGTGCCCTTTGGGCAGGCCCATTTGGGGGCAAGCTCAATTCCGTTGCACCCCGGACTTGCCCAAGCCATCGCACAACAGGACGAGGCAAAGGCCGTGGCCTTGATGGGTCAAATTATGGATTTGGTCGAGGACGAAGTCTTCAAGATCATAGAGGAACAGGATGTCTGAAAATCAAAGCTTGGCCACGTTGATGGCTGCTGTTCTGGATGACGAAAACGGCGCAATCGCCCCGCCGATCGTGCAAACATCTTTGTTTTCATTTGAAAACTATCAGGCCTTCGAAGACCGCATGGCGGGTCGTACACTGCAACCGATCTATACGCGGGTGCAAAACCCGACGGTTGCGGCTTTTGAAGGTTTTATGGCAAAGGCCGAGAATGGCGAAGAGGCGGTTGCATTCGCCTCTGGGATTGCCGCGATAACGTCCAGCTTGATGGCGTTTGTCAAACCCGGACACAGCATCGCTTGTGTCGAGCATGTTTACCCGGACACATACAAATTCATGGAGCAAATCCTGCGCCCCTTTGGTGTTGATGTCAGCTATCATTCCGCGCAAGATTTTGAAAACAATGCCGATCTTTTGGATGGCGTGGATTTGGCTTATTTGGAAAGCCCAAGTTCGATCGTGTTCGCGCCGCTGAACCTGCCACTGGTGGCAAAGCAGGCCAAAGCGCATGGTACTTTGACCCTGATTGATAATTCCTGGGCCAGCCCGGTGTTTCAAAACCCGCTGGATCTTGGCATCGACATCGTTATTCACTCGGCGTCGAAATATATCTCTGGGCATTCCGATACGGTTGCGGGGGTTGTTGTCTCTAACGCCGAAAACATCGGGCGGATCCGGGATCTGACCTTGCCGCTTTTCGGGGCCAAATTGGCGCCGTTTGAGGCGTTCCTGCTGACGCGTGGATTGCGCACGTTGAATGTCCGGATGATGCAGCACCAATCGACGGCCAATCTTTTCGTCGATCGCTTTGCCAATGTGCCGCAAGTGCGCCGGGTGAACAGTCCCGGGGCGAACTCTGTTCCCGGTCTGACAGGGCGGTCCGGTTTGCTGTCGATTGAGTTTGACGACAGCGTCGACATTCCCAAATTCGCCGACATGTTGCAGCATTTTCGCCTGGGCGTCAGCTGGGGCGGCTTTGAAAGCCTGATCCTGCCCGCACGGGTCGGGCTGGCACAGGCGGGCGAAAAGAATTCAATGCAGAAATTTGGCGTTTCCCCGAACCTGGTTCGCCTGAACCTGGGACTGGAAGACGCAGAAGACCTTTGGGCGGATTTCGAAATCGCCCTGAGAAAAAGCGCAGCCTGACAGGCACAATAAGCGCAGAGATATAACCCCAACACAGATGGAGAAGACGATGAAAAAAATGCTAACCGGTCTAAGTACCGCCGCTATGCTGATGGCAAGCAGCGCCTTTGCCGACACAAACCTGAAGCTGGTCGAAGTGATCACCAGCCCGGAACGCACCGAAGTTCTGCAAGGTGTTGTAGACCAATTTGAGGCCGCCAACCCCGGTGTCACTGTGGAAATCATCAGCCTGCCTTGGGGCCAGGCCTTTGAAAAACTGGCAACCATGGTTGCAGGCGGGGACACCCCCGATGTGGTTGAAATGCCTGACACGTGGCAGGCGCTTTATGCCGGATCCGGTCAATTGGCGAGCCTGACAGATCATGTCGCAAACTGGAAAGACGGGGCGACCCTGACGGACAAGACCATCGCAATGGGCAGCCAGGCCGGCGATCTTTATATGATCCCATACGGTTTCTATCTGCGCGCCATGTTCTACAACAAAAAGCTATTGGCCGAGGCTGGCATTGAAAACCCGCCAGGCACGATGGACGAATTCATGGAAGCCGCGGCCGCAGTGTCTGAACTTGACGGAAAGTCTGGCTATTGCTTGCGCGGTGGTCCTGGTGGCACGAATGGTTGGATCATGTTCGGTGCAACAATGAACGGCACGAACGAGTTCTTTACCGAAGACGGTCAGAGCCGCGTCAACGAGCCTGACTCTGTCAAAGGTCTTCAGTTCATGATTGACCTGTACCAAAAGGGCTATGCCCCCAAGGACAGCGTAAACTGGGGCTTTAACGAAATCGTAGCGGGCTTTTATTCCGGAACATGTGCGTTCCTCGACCAAGACCCTGACGCGTTGATCGCCATTGCAGAACGGATGCCTGCCGAAGATTTCGCAGTGATCCCAATGCCTGTCGGCCCTTCCGGAAAAGCCTTTCCAACAATCGGTTTTGCGGGTTGGTCGATCTTCAACTCGACAGAGCATGAAGACGAAGCCTTTGATCTGGTCGCAGCCCTGTCTGCCCCAGAAGCAAACGCAACCTGGTCCAAGCGGGTCGGGGTTATTCCGATCCACAAAGGCGCGGATCAGGACCCATATTTCAAGACAGAGCAGTTTTCCGGTTGGTTCCAAGAGCTCAATGGTGAGCAATACACACCAACCACGATGCCGACTTACCTTGAAAATTGGGGCTACATGACCAGCACGCTGTTCCTTGAGACAAGCCAGCAAGCCCTTTTGGGTGAGATTACCGCTCAAGAGATGGCAGATCAGTGGGCCGAAGCCCTGAATGACGACTATGCCAATTGGAAAGCCAACCAGTGACGTCACGCGCTGAAAATAATGTCTTGCTCGGGGAAACCCGGGCAAGACGATCCCTATATTGGCAATATTTGGTAGAGCCTTTCTACTATCTGTCGCCTGCGATCTTTTTGATTGGCACTGTTATGCTGATCCCGCTTGTTGTCGGGATTTCTTATTCGTTTCAATCGATTGAACTGCTTCGCCCCTTCAATACCGGATGGATTGGTTTCGAGAATTATCTAAAGCTTTGGACGGATCGAAAGTTTTGGTTGGCCCTTGAGAACACATTTTGGTGGACGTTTTGGTCGATCAGTTTCCAGTTCTTTCTGGGGCTTGGTCTGGCGATGCTACTGAATACCAAGTTTTACGGGAAAAAGCTGTTTCAGGCCTTGGTGTTCCTGCCTTGGGCTGTTCCAACCTTCCTGTCGGCGTTGACCTGGGCCTGGTTGTTTAACCCGGTCATCGGCCCCTTGCCGCATTGGATGGCCGCGCTTGGGATGTTGTCTGAACCCTACAATATAATGGGGGATCCTGACCTTGCGATGTGGGGGCCAATCGTGGCCAATATCTGGTTTGGTTTGCCGTTTTTTGCGATCACCCTGCTGGCCGCGTTGCAATCCATTCCAGCAGAGCTTTACGAGGCGGCGGAAATCGATGGCGCGTCCTCTTGGCAGAAGTTTTCCAAGATAACCCTGCCGTTTCTGGCCCCGATGATCGCCATCACCGTGATGTTGCGGACCATCTGGATCGCCAATTTTGCCGACCTGATATACGTCATGACGGGCGGCGGTCCGGCCAATTCCACCCAAATCGTAAGCTCTTACATCTTTACGACGGCCTTCCGAAAACTCGATTTCGGATATGCTTCGGCCATTGCTGTGGCGCTTCTTGGAATTTTGATGATCTACGCGATCATCCTGCTCTGGCTTCGCAAGAAGCTGGTAAAGATCTGAGGTAGGATCATGGCACTGGTTTTAGCACGCCCTTTGCGGACGTTTGGAAAATACACAGCCCTTGCGGCCTATCTGCTGTTCGCTCTGTTCCCGTTATACTGGCTTTTGAAAATCGCGCTGACCCCGGATCGGTTGATCTACAAAGAGGGGACCCATTTGTGGCCCTCTGCGATGACTTTTGACAACTTTCGGTCAGTCTTGTTCAAGACGGATTTCCTAAAGTATTTTGGGAACTCTCTTTATGTTTCGCTAGGGACAGCGGCGGTGACAACCTTGATCGCTGCCGGGGCAGGTTATGCGTTTTCACGTTTTGTGTTTAAGGGCAAAGCCCTGATCATCGCCGTGATGTTGATCACTCAGATGTTCCCACTGCTGATGATCATCGCACCGATTTACAAGCTGGTCTCTTCTCTTGGCTTGCTCAATTCCTTAACGTCCCTGATCGTGGTCTATACGGCGTTCAACATCCCTTTCGCAACCTTTCTGATGCAGTCCTTTTTTGACGGCATCCCAAAGGATCTGGAAGAGGCCGCAATGATGGATGGCTGTTCGCGGTTCCAGGCGCTGCGCAAGGTCATCTTGCCGCTGACGCTGCCGGGGTTGGGGGCCACATTGGGGTTTGTCTTTACCGCAGCTTGGTCGGAACTTTTGTTTGCCCTGATGCTCATCTCTAAAAATGAATCGATGACATTCCCGGTTGGGCTTTTGACCTTTGTGTCCAAGTTCTCTGTCGACTGGGGGCAAATGATGGCGGCAGGTGTGCTGGCCCTGATCCCGTCCTGTCTCTTCTTCATATTTATTCAACGCTACCTCGTGCAAGGACTGACGTCCGGCGCGGTCAAAGGATAGGTTCCGAAATGGCACGTATAGAACTTAAAGATGTCGTGAAACGCTATGACGCTGTAGAGGTCCTGCGGGACATTAACCTTGATATCAAGGATGGCGAGTTTCTGGTGCTCGTCGGTCCGTCTGGCTGTGGCAAGTCCACGCTGTTGCGGATGATCGCAGGGCTGGAACCCATCACCGGCGGCGATTTCCTGATTGATGGCCAACGGATGAACGACGTGCGACCGCGCGATCGGGATATTGCAATGGTTTTCCAATCCTACGCGCTTTACCCGCATATGGATGTCGCCCGGAATATGGGGTTTTCGATGGAAATCCGCAAAGACCCGGTGGATGATCGCAAAAGCCGCGTCAAACAAGCGGCAGAGACATTGGGCCTGACCGCGTTGACCGATCGCCTGCCCAAAGCGCTGTCCGGCGGGCAACGCCAACGCGTGGCCATGGGGCGGGCCATTATCCGCGATCCGCGCGCGTTTCTGTTTGACGAACCTCTGTCAAATCTCGATGCGGCTTTGCGTGTTGAAATGCGTTTGGAAATCGCGCGTTTGCACCAGAAGCTGGGGGCCACAATGATTTACGTAACCCATGATCAGGTCGAAGCGCTGACACTGGCGGACCGGATTGTTGTTTTGAATGGCGGCGACATTCAACAAGTGGGCAGCCCGCTAGAGCTATATGAAACACCGGCCAACAAGTTCGTGGCCCAGTTTATCGGCTCTCCAACGATGAATATCATTCCTGTCATCGGCGGGCAGGGGGCTGTGACCTCTGCGGATGGGGCGACGATCACATTGCCACATCTCCCGGATACCGCGCAAGCCGTGGAGCTGGGGATCCGTCCAGAACATATCGATGTGATCGACGCAGAAGGTGCTGCGATGATCGGTGTAGCTGACGTGGTGGAGCATTTGGGGTCTGACACGAATATCTATGTCAATGTCGAAGGGCTTGGCCCGATGATGGTGCGCAAGCATGGCAATATTACGGTCAAACCGGGAGAGCGGCTTGGCCTGAAAATCCAACCCGAGCATGTGCATATTTTCTCTGCCGACGGCGCCGCGTTGCGCAGCGCAGACCCGATTGCGGCGTGAAGTCACGTCGGTTTTTCGGGCTCGGCGGTGCCCGCTAAATACCGATTGCAATAGAGGCGACCGTCGTGGTCGCCTCTGACATTTGTGGCTTCATTTCGCTCTTGCCGTTCTGATTGACGGCGCGGATGGGGTGCGCAATTTAGCTATTGGTGACGAGAATTTCCTGCAGCGTCAGCGCCATGACCTTTGCGCTATCAACCATGTCCTGAATGCCGACCCATTCATCCGGTTGATGGGCCAGATCCAGAATACCGGGACCATAGGCGATGCAATTCTTCAGTTTGCCGATCCGGTCGATATGTTTTTGGTCATATGTCCCGGGCGAAACCACATATTGCGGCGGCGCGCCCAATACCTTTGAAATAGCACGGCTGACGGACTGCACAACGGGGGCCTCTTGGTCGGTCATGCTTGGGTTGACTTCAAACAGGTCCTGAATTTCGTATTCAAAATCCGGTCGCGTCGCTTTTATGCCGTCAAGCATCTGGTGCACTTCGGTTTTGACGCTTGCCAAGTCTTCTTCGATTAGAAAACGGCGGTCAATTATGATACGGCACCGATCCGCGACACAGGGGGCCGGAAGACCGTCAAAGCCTTCTTCCTGCTCTGGCTCGCCCCCATGGATCGAATTGATGTTAAGCGTCGGCTGCCGGGCCCCTTCGGGTACCACGGGCATCTTCGTCTCTCTTGTGCGCAACAAGGGCAGCAGCCGGTGCTCAATCTCTTCCAAGACGGACCCCATATGCGAAATTGCGCTGTCGCCCAGAAACGGCATAGAGCCATGTGCGATCCGGCCTTTGGTCTCAATCTCTGCCCACCAAACGCCGCGGTGCCCCAAACAGATACGATCTTTGTTGAGCGGTTCCGGGATGATCACATGGCTGACCCGATCTGGCGAGAAATAACCGTTTTCGGCCAGATAGGCGACGCCGCCATAGCCCCCGGTTTCTTCATCCGCAGTGCCTGAAATTTCCACAGCGCCTGCAAAATCTGGACACACCTCTAGGAACGCTTCGGCCGCAATGATAGAGGCCGCCAGCCCCCCCTTCATGTCGCAAGCGCCACGCCCGTAAACGCGTCCGTCTTCGACTTCCCCGCCAAACGGGTCTTTGGTCCAGCCGTTGCCCACTTCGACGATGTCCGTATGAGAATTGAAATGGACGCAGGCGCATTCCGCCGTTGGTTTTCCGGCACGACGGGCCACGACATTCCAGCGCGGGTAGGCGTCGCTGTCACCGGGAGAGGCCAGGGCGCGGATTTTTTCAACCTCGAAACCTGAGGATTCAAGGCGCGCGGCCAGAAAATCACAAATCTCTTCGTATTTCTCGCCGGGCGGGTTGAGCGTCGGGATCCGGATGAGATCTTGGGTTAATTTGATCAATGAATCGCGGCGGCGTTCAACCGCTTCGCCGAGCTTTTGTTCGATCACGCTATCTGCTTCAACCTGTGGCACTGAATTTTCCCTTTTTCGTCTTCGGCACCATTGTAAACCGTGGTCCACGGTGCACAATACCGTAGCATTACGGTTTGAGCATGATGGACACAGATCTTTTAGAAACAACGTTACTGGAACATGCACCTGTTGGCCTTGTTCTGACGGAACGCCGGGTCATCAGGGCCTGCAATCCTGCCTTTGCCGCGCTTTTTGGATATACCAAAGCAGAGCTGATCGGGCAGTCCTTTCGGATGCTTTATACCTCGCAGCAGGATTTTGAGAATGTGCGCGATGTGGGGTTGGACCATTTGCGTGCGGGAAAGACCTATTCCGATGAACGGATGATGACGCACCGCGACGGGCAGGTGTTCTGGTGCCGCGTGCGCGCCACCACCTTGCGCCCCGACGATCCGCTGGCGCGTGCGGTTTTGTCTTTTGCAGAAATGCCCGGCACGGTCGCACCGTCATCTCTTACGAACCGTGAACGGCAAGTCATTGTGGGGCTGAGCAAGGGACAGACAAGCAAGCAGATCGCGCTGGAGCTGGGGGTCTCGCATCGCACGATCGAAGATGTACGCGCGCGGCTGTTGAAAAAATATTCAGTTAAGAACTCGACGCAGCTTTTGTCTGCAATCGTCGGTATTTGATGGGCGATTATGGTGCTGCCGCGCCCGCCTGAACGCGCGCGGCGGGGGCAATCCTATTCCGATTGCGAAGGGGACTGCTGAAGCAGCCAGTTCAGGATTGTTGTGTTCGTTTCATCGGGCATTTCTTGCTGTATCCAATGGCCGCAATCTAAATTCACGACATCCAGATTGGGCACAAAATCTGACAGGGTATCAGACTTTGCGACGGGGTCGCGGTCGCCATAGATCATAAGCGTTGGCTGTTGAACGATTGGATTCACGTCGGCCAAGAGCTGCCAGTTTCGATCAAGGTTTCTGTACCAGTTGATGCTGCTGGAAAACCCGGATCTTTCAAATGCGGACACAAAAACAGCCAGGTCTCGTTCGCTCATAACAGGGTCTCCTGTCGGGGCATCGGCCTTGGCAAGGTTGATCATCAGCATGCCCGGTTCTGGCGCTGATACGGGCTGGTTTTTACGATAGAGGTTCCGCAAGAATTGGCCTGTATTTTCATTCAATACAGCATCTGCAACGCCGGGCTGTCGGTTGAAGTGAACAAAGTAAAAGTCTGGTCCAAGGACCTGTTCCATCATTTCAATCCAAGGTTTTTCCCAACGTTCCTGGTAGGGCACGCTTAGGTTTATCACCTTGCTGACCCGGTCAGGATGCAGCACGCTTAGCCACCAAACGACCATCGCGCCCCAATCATGACCAACAAAACTGGCGTCGGCATAGTCATAATGGTCCAAAAGGCCGACAAGATCGCCGGTCAAATCTGCGATGTCATATTCTGATACGGCGCTTGGTCTGGAAGAGTTTCCGTACCCACGTTGGTTCGGAACAATGACGTGATAACCCGCCTCGACCAGGGCTGGAACCTGGTAACGCCATGAATAGGCATGTTCGGGCCAGCCGTGGCACAGCACGATCGGGTTTCCCGCATTGTGCTGACCCGCTTCAAAAACTTCGAGTTCGATTCCATTGACGGGCAAAAGGGTTGGCTTTGGAAAGTCGGGGATAATAGTCATGGTGGTTCCTTTCAGATGAGGTTGGCAATGGCCGTTGGCTTTCCTTCGGCATTGCGCAAACCCCAAAATTTGCGTGTACGTTTTGTCTTGTAGACATGTGAGAGGGAGGCTTAGACTTATATGGTGCCAAAAAATGGCACCTTTAAATGATTGCTTTGGAAAATGACCACGCGCCTTAGACATGAAGCCATCGTGCGCCGTTTGCGCCGCAGCGGAACTTCGACAATCGCCGAGCTTGCCCAAGAAACCGGCGTCTCGCGTCGCACGGTGTTGCGGGATATATGCGCGTTGCGTGACGACGGTTTTGTCATTCATTCAGAGCCCGGGCGCGGCGGCGGACTGCAACTTGATCCGCAATCGGTCCAGACGACGGCGCGGCTTTCTGTGGATGAGGTTTTTGCGCTATTGATCAGCGTCGCATCCATGCGCGCAGCGGGAAATTTGCCGTTTTCGGATCTCGCCGACGCTGGTCTTGCGAAAATCGAAAAGGCCCTGCCGTTTGACAAGATCCGTGATCTGCGCCGGTTTCTTGACTGTCTCTATGTTGGAAGTCTTGCACCGGCGGTGGACATATCGGATGTGGGCGGGATGGATCCGGGGTTGTTGCCAAGCTTTGAGACAGCGTTTCTAAAACGCCACCACCTGCGGTTTCGCTATCAGGCTGCCGACGGAGCCACGACACACCGAACCGTAGAGCCGCAAGCGATGCTGATATTGCCCCCCCTTTGGTATTTGGTCGCGTGGGATCCTGCACGCGACGATTTTCGTCATTTTAGGATGGACCGTATCAGCAAACCGGACTGCGTCGAAGGCACCAGTTTTCGCCGCAGGCACGTGACGTTTGACGATGGCGTTCGTCCAATCCGGCAAACCGCTTAGCGTGCGTGGGCCAATGTTCCATCCCATGCCTCACTCGCGATTTTGGCCTCTTCAGGGTCGGCCATGTAAGATGGTGTCATGATCTGCACTTCGTTTTCGTTGAAAACCGTGATGATATTTCGATGCAGATCAGAGAGAATGCGCGGCAAGCTCGCGCCTCTCGTCGTAAAGCCGTTGATCTGATAATTGACCGCGTAATCTGCCAATGCCGTGACAAGAACGAAAGGTTTCGGAGATTTTCGCAGGTCTCTGGTGCGATTTGCCGCCTCTATCAGCATGGCTTCGATTTTTTCTTGAGGCTCTTCATAGCCAATCCCGACGGTCGTGTGCAGCATCAATCCGTTGCCGTCGATCTTTCGGGAATAGTTGACGACCTCTGAGTTCAGAAGTTGCGCATTTGGAATGCTGATCATCTCATTTTTGATGGATTTTATCAGCGTTTCCATCAGTCTTATTTCAACAACATCACCGACTTGCTCACCGACCTTGATCCGGTCCCCGATATTGGTGCTGCGCCGGTAAAGCACAAAAAGACCCGCCATCATATTGCTCACGACGGTGTTCGAGCCAAGAGAGACCATTATCCCCGCAAGGATCGTCAGACCCTGAAACGCTTTTGAATCCGCACCGGGCAGGTGGGGGTAGGCAAACACCACGGCGACGGCAATAATGGCGACCCTGGCAATGTTGAAAGTGGGGGTGATCCAATGGGGCTCAAAATTCTCAAGCTTGATCGTCCCTGCTTCAATATTCTCCATCAAGACCCGCGCGCCCCGGATGAACAGCCGGGCGACGAAAGCGATAATGGCAAGCGTGATCAGGTTTGGAAGGTAAGAAAAGAACCCTATGATCACGTTGATTAGGGGTTCCGATACATAGGTCAGCAAGATTTGTGCAATGGGCCGCGTTTCAGCAAAGGAAAGCAGGACAAAGGACAGGTAGTAGTAAAGCAAAAACAGATAACCGATCCACAAGGCGATCTGCACAAAAAAGCCGGTGATCTTTCCGATGGCGCGGCCGCGAATGACGGATCCGGTGGCCTTTTCGAACCGCGAGAAATACCTCTCTGTGGCGCGCGAAAATGCCATTGCTGCTTTTTCACGCCATCGGGAAAACAGAAATGTCACGATCAGAAAGACAACTGTCCAGGCGACCGCAACCAAAGCACTTTCGACGCGTGCAGAGTCCGAACGATCCGAGCGGTACTTTTCGATCGCCGACTGGATGGCCTCTAAATGCAAGGCCGCGACCAAATCAATGTCGAATGCGTCCATCTCTGCATCGGCATGTGTCGCGATTGTGATGGTCCGACCATTTGCAAGAATGGCGCGCCCGAATTCATTGTCTTCGATGCTGTAGGTGATCGTTGCGGTCTTGGGCAACTCGGCGACCACAAGCATGCGCTGCACTATTTTTTCGGCACGTTCTTTGGCGGGTAGGGCGCTTGAACCGCGCACATTAAAAAGCGTTTCGCCTTCAACAATGACAGGGGCTGTAAAGACCCCGTCTGTTTCCTCGTCAATCTGCTCTTGGGCCGGTGGCGCCGGCTCTTCTTGGGCCAGAGAAGGTCCGACCGCAACGCACAAGACGAATACACCCGTCAACGACACCAGCATGATTGAACACAATAGTTTTGAGCATCTGTTGGAAAATATGTGCATCGTTTTTCGTCCCGTTTGATCGGTGAGTCTTGGCGAGCCTGTTTAAAATGTTGGCAAGTAGGAGTGCCTCGTAGGTGTGAGCATACCACAATTGGCGCTGATCCGTGCGTGAAACTTATGGTGCTCAAGGGGCCGGTCGGTAGGGCAGCCGTTCCAAAGCCAACGCAAGTACGAAAAAATAATAGCGAATTTTTTTGTCTGCCGCGGCGAAACGGCAATGCCCTAAACGCTGATCACATCGGGCCGCGCAGGCTTCACCATGCCACAGGGCTGGGGTGCATTTCGTTTTACAGCCATGGGTGAATTGCTGTATCAAACAGCAATTCTTAAAGCCGGCAGAACTGATCTGCGCGACCCGTTGGACAGGATACCACGCCCTTGAATTTGATTAAAAAGTTTGCCGTATTTCTATTGGCTCTAGTCGGTGTCGCGCTAATCGCGGCGTGGTTGGTCTTGTCGTCTTCGCTATTGTCCAAGCCGCGTGGCGACATGACGGCACGGTTTCTAAGCCAGCAATTGGGTCAAACGGTCGAGATCCAGGGTGGGGTCAGCATTGGGCTTGGCACAACTCTTGGGATCACAGCGGATCAATTGGTGTTGCCCGGCGCACCCGGGGCAGAGGAAGGTCTCGCAGAAATTGGAAAGCTTAGCTTTGACGTCGCACTGAGTGACCTGCTGAACAAGAAGGTCAAACTGGCCAATCTGAAAGTCGACGGCACCAAGCTTCGCCTTTCCGTTGCCAAGGATGGGACCACATCCTGGGCATTCCTTGGAAAGACAGACGCAAAACCCGATGCCAACCCGGCAGAGGATACAGGCTCTCAAAACGTGGGGTTTGATGAGGGCGAAAAGCTTTTGGATTTCTTCTCGGACCACCGTGTCGAGTTCACGAACTCTGAATTGAGTTTTCAGGACGCGAAGAACGGGTGGGACATCGATTTTGTTCTGGCTTCTTTTGTGGTGAGCCAGGACCAAGGGGCCGCTGCGCCCGTGATCTTGAAGGGGCAGGGCAACGTCAATGGACAAGAGCTGACGATTGACGGCAGTTTTCCAGAACGTCAGCCCTTCAGCGCATCCATTGCCTTTAGCGATTTCAGCATCAAGCTGGATGGAACGCCAAGCGGCGACCCAACAAGCACCGATTTCACCAGCGCGCTGGTTGTTGATGTGACGGATCTTGGGCAAATCCAGCATATGCTAAAGCTGAAAAAATCCGCCTTTGGTACGGCGCAAGCCAAGGCCACTTTGGCGCGGACAAACGGCATCACAACGCTGTCTGATGTGGACGCCTTGATTGCGTTTTCTGGCGGGCAAAGCGTCAAGCTGGACGGCAGCTTGGGGGATTTGCGGCGCAAGGACGATACCGTGATGCGCACCAATGTGCAGCTTTACAATAAGGATACGATGCCGCCTCGGGCCAAGATACGGCAGGATTTAAAACTGACCGGTGTCGATATGACGATCGATATGGTCCCGGGCGAAACCATCCAGCGCTCTATGATTATCGAAACCAACGGGTTTGATATCAATACCTATGGTGAAGGACCGCCACCGATTACCGTGTCCGATATTTCCCGCACGCCGGACGGGTTGCTGAGATTGGGCAAGGCAGAGCTGCGCCTCGGGGCGGCTGACGCGCCGTTCCTTATTCTGGATGGCACCATTGATGACACGCTAAAGTTAGAGCAGATCGATTTGGGGGCCACGCTGGATTTCCCCATGTCGAACCTTGTCGCGCCTGAATATCTGAAATCCGCCAAGGAACTTGGTCAGATTACCGGAACCTTCAACCTGCAAGGCACAGCCAAAGTGTTGGCCCTGACGGACCTGCAAGCTGCATCCACGAACACCGATCTTTGGAACCTGACGGTCAATGGCTCTGTCGAGAACGCTTTGAAATTTGGCAATGTCGACTTGGACGTCGCGGTTGATGTGCCCTCTGGAGGGGACTTGATGATCGCGTTGCAGCTTGACCCTGTGGATACGGGCAAAGTTGCCCTTGCGACCCAGATTACAAGTGAAGGCAGAATATGGA